>NZ_JBXAND010000008.1:0-204136 GCF_058801345.1 Allobosea sp. GW822-FHT03F07 | reverse complement strand
CTGCCGTCGTCCCCGCTGGCACAACCGGCGGTCGATCGGTGCCGCCTCTTGACTTAAACCGCGATAGAGAAGCGGACGTTATCGGATTTGACCAAAGGTGCACGTCCGACTCTTCTCTGACTAGGCGCGACCTGTTGGATAGCCTTATCCGCCTAGCGGCAAAGGGAGCCGTATGGGCGGGGTCAATCGATGATGTGATAACCGCCATCGATGTAGAGGACCTGGCCGGTCATGAGCCGGGCTGCATCATGCGCGAGAAATGCCGTCGCGGTGCCGACATCCTCAATCGACACCAGTTCGCGCGCGGGCGCCTTGCGCTTGGCCTTGTCCAGCAGGGCATCGAACTCGGGGATTCCCGAGGCGGCACGCGTCGCCAGGGGGCCGGGCGAGATCGCGTGCACCCGAATGCCCTTCGGCCCCAGCTCGGCGGCCATGTAGCGGACGGCGGATTCGAGAGCGGCCTTCGCCACACCCATGATGTTGTAGTTCTCCACCACCATCTGCGAGCCGTAGTAGGTCATGGTGAAGAGCGTCCCGCCGTTCTTCATCAGCGGCTCGGCCAGCTGCGCCATCTGGATGAAAGACCAGCACGAGACCTCCATCGTCTTCAGAAAACCTTCCAACGGGGCGTCGACAACGCGGCCGGCCAACGTGTCGCGCGGCGCGAAGGCAATGGAATGGATGACGAAATCGAGCTCGCCCCAGGTCTCCGTGATCCGCTCGAACACGGCTTCCATCTGCCCCGGCTGAACGACGTCCAGAGGCAGCACGATCGGTGCTTCGAGCTCCCGGGCGAGCGGCTCGACATAGGGGCGCGCCTTCTCATTGAGGTAGGTCACGGCCAGTTCGGCCCCGAAGGCGCGGAAGGCCCGGGCACAGCCCCAGGCGATCGAATGCTCGTTGGCGATCCCGACGATCAGGCCCTTCTTGCCTTCCAGCAACTTCGCTTTGACGGTTGGAATGCTCATGGGCGGCCTCGGCTCAGGGAGTGGCGGTGATCAGTCTCAGGGTATGGCCGGCGATCATCCGTTCCTCGTCCGTCGGAACGACGTAGAGGCCGACCTGGCTGGCCGGTGTCGAGATCAGCAGCGAGCCGGCCTGATTGGCTTCCGGATCGAGCTCTGCTCCCAGCCACGCCATGCGGCGAATGATCCGCGCCCGCAGCTCGGGCGCGTTCTCTCCGATGCCCGCCGTAAAGACCAAGGCATCGAGCCCATCGAGCGCCGCCGCCAGCGCACCGATATTGAGGGCGCAGCGATAGACGAAGTGGTCGATCGCGAATGCGGCGCGCGGGTCCTCGCTCGACAGCAGATCGCGCATGTCGTTGGAGATGCCCGACAATCCCTTCAAGCCCGCCTCATGATAGAGCAGCTTCGAGACAGCCTCCGCCGACATCCCCTTCTGCATGATCAGGTGCAGCACGACGCCGGGGTCAAGCTGCCCGGGACGCGTGCCCATCGGCAGGCCGTCGAGCGCGGTGAAGCCCATCGTGCTCTCCATGCTCTGGCCGTTCAGCAAGGCGCACATCGAGGCGCCGCTTCCGAGATGAGCGATGATCACGCGGCCGGCGGCTCGATCAGGCATCAGCTCGCGTAGACGGCCGGCGACAAATTCGTATGACAGCCCATGGAAACCGTAGCGCCTTATTCCCTCGGCGTGAAAAGCCAGCGGGAGCGCGTAGAAGTCCGCCAGTTGCGGATGGCTGCGATGGAAGGCTGTGTCGAAGCAGGCGATCTGCGGCACGTCCGGGTTGATCTCCATCGCGAGCCGGATCGGCAGGAGATTGTTGGGTTGGTGGAGCGGCGCCAGCTCGGCATAGGTCGCCAGCTTGTCGAGGAGCGCGTGGTCGATGATGGTCGGCGCGGCATAGTCCGGCCCGCCATGCACGACGCGGTGGCCGATCGCCAGGAGGCTGAACCCCTCCAGGCTGCGCAGCCAGTTTCGCGTCCTGTCGATCGCGGCCGGGAGGTTCGGTACCTCCTCGCGCTGGAAGTTTACGTCGATCAGGGACGAGCCCTTGGCGTCGTAAGCGCGTAGGCGCGGCCGCTGCCCGATGCCGTCGAGCTGCCCGCGCACCTGACGTGCCAACATCCCCCCGGAGACACTGAAGATTTGGAACTTCAGGCTCGACGAGCCAGCGTTCACCACAAGGATCGCATCCATCATGAATACAGGCCCTAGACCGCCGCCACCGAGGAGGTTCCTCGCCTAGCGGCCGCGTAGAGTGCGGCCACGGCGCATGACGCCAATCGCGTGCGCACCGAGTCCGCCCGCGAGGTCAGCACGATCGGCACCCGCGCTCCCAGCACGATGCCGGCGGCGTCGGCATGGGAAAGAAAGGTCAGATTCTTGGCGAGCATGTTGCCGGCCTCGAGATCGGGGACGACCAGGATCTGCGCATGCCCCGCCACGGGCGACACGATGCCCTTAATCGCCGCTGCTTCCGGCGATATGGCGTTGTCGAAGGCCAGCGGGCCATCGACCAGGGCACCGGTGATCTGGCCGCGATCGGCCATCTTGCAGAGCGCCGCCGCCTCCATCGTGGACGGGATCTTGGTCGTGACGGTCTCGACGGCCGAGAGGATCGCGACGCGCGGCACGCCGAGGCCGATGCCTCTCCAGAGATCGACAGCGTTCTGGATGATGTCCCGCTTCGCGTCGACGTCGGGGAAGATGTTGATCGCTGCGTCCGTGATGAAGAGCGTCTCGGCATGGCCGGGCACATCCATGATGAAGACATGGCTGATGCGCCTCTCCGTACGCAGCCCGGTCGCGGAGGCGGCAACTTCCCGCATCAGTTCGTCGGTATGCAGGCTGCCCTTCATCAGCAGCTCGCCTCGCCCTTCCCGAACGAGCTTCACGGCCTGGGCTGCCGCTGCATGGCTGTGGGGCGCATCGACGATCTCGATGCCGTCCAGATCCAGCCCCTCGGCCTTGGCGACTTCCAGGATCCTGGACCGCGGCCCCACCAGAATCGGCGTGATCAGGCCCTCATCGCGCGCCTCGAGCGCGCCGCGCAGGGAGGTCGGATCACAGGGGTGCGCGACGATCGTCACGGCCGGCGCGTCGCTCCGGGCCGCCGCGATCAGCCTTTCGTATTTGGAGCCCGGCTGCCCGGGGCCTGCAGTGGATGACCTGTCGTCGGCCGCGTGCATGCTAAGCCCTCTGTCTTGTGACGACGCGCAGCTTCCCGGGCTCGTTCGAGCCTACCGGCGAAGCAAGCTCGAACAGGCGCCGGATTTCGTCGAGCCGGCCCGCCGGCTCGCCCGAAAGCGGGCCTCGCGCCGTTGCGACCCGCTGAACGAGCTCGAATGCGGCGGTGCGCTCCTCTTGGCCCGGTGGCAGCAGGCCGGGCAGCGTCCTCAGCGCCTCTTCCTGGTCGATCAGCAGCATGAAGAACTGTTCGCGCGCTAATGATTTGAACTCGCTCAGCGTCAGGCGGCGAGCGGAATCGCCCTGCTCGCGAAGCCGCCGGATCGCTTCGAAACCGCGTTCGTCAACGCTTTCCTGCGCCATGCCGACATAAAGAAGCGCCCTCACGCAGGCGTGGAGCACGTCTCCCGCCGCCAGGCCGGTGCGCAGCTCTTCGATCCGCTTCGCCAGCAGTTCGGCGTGCAGCCTGCTCTTCGGGGCGCTTCGAGGGCGCTGCTCCGAGCTCGTGTCGATGCCGACGGCCGATTGCAGCAATGGCGCGCCGTAGATGCTGCGGAACGCCTGCTCGGACATCTGCTCGACCACCTGGCGCCAGTTGTCGAGGGCGTTGACGATCTGCGCGGAGGCGGCTTCCTGGGCCTTCAGGAAGACGTTGTCATCGGCCACCGGCTGGCGCTCCTGACGAACCCCCGACACCGCGGCGTCCAGCCAGGACAGGAACGGGTTCTTCGGGCCGAACATCTCGTATTGCAGGCGCAGCGGATGCATCGCCTGCATCGCCTTCGCGATCACGGGGTTAGCGATTGCCTTCACCCATGGCTGCACCAGCGCGCGGTAGAGCGACAGGTTGATCTCCGAGACGCGGGCGGCGGTCGCGAAGCGGCGCTCGTCGTCGAGGTCGTTGCCGCCGAGCGCGCGGATGTCGTCGAGCGTCCGCGCCTCGCAGCGCATCACCCATTCGCCGGTGACCAGATCCGGGTTGGCGTCGGCGCCGGCTTTCGGTTCGAAGACCGCCTCGTAGAGCCCCGGCGGCAGGACATCGATGAAATCGATGTTGGAGGCGAACTCGTCATGTTCCTTCCGCGCAACCCCCGCCGAGACGAAGATGCCGAGATGCCCGATCTTGTCGTGAATGGCGTAGACGATCGTCTGCCCGTAGGAGCGGATCTCGTCGACGTTGCCATAGAGGTCGAGAATCCAGTCCAGCGCCTGCTGCGGCGGGGTGATGTTGTCGCCCTTCGAACAGAACACCACGATCGGCGAGCGAATGTTGCGGAGGTCGATCGCCGTGCCGTCGGAAGCCCTGATCTCGCCGCAAGCCAGACGATTGCCGATGAAAAGCTCGTCGACGATGAACTGGATTTCCTCGGCGTTGAGCGTGACGTGCCCGCCCCACCATTTCTCGAAGCCGAGATAGCGCTCCACCTCCGTGTCGATCTTCGAATACAAATTGTACTGCTTGCTCCAGAGCGTGTTGGCCGGGTTCTGGTTTTCGAAGTTCTGGACGAGCCACGCGCCGTCGAAGGTTCCCGCGC
The DNA here is from genome assembly GCF_058801345.1 of Allobosea sp. GW822-FHT03F07. Lineage (NCBI taxonomy): Bacteria > Pseudomonadati > Pseudomonadota > Alphaproteobacteria > Hyphomicrobiales > Alloboseaceae > Allobosea > Allobosea sp. GW822-FHT03F07. The sequence goes on along the minus strand of NZ_JBXAND010000008.1, from coordinate 199,448 downwards.
CGAGATCGCTCGTCAGGGCGGTCAGCCAGCTCCCGCCCAGCAGGCCGCCGGTATATCGCATCGGGTTCTGGCCCTTGACGCCGGCCCAGTAGGACAGGGGCGAGCCGGCGAGAATGATCGGTCCAAAGAGCTCCGGCCTGAGCGCGGCCAAGATCATGACGGCCCAGCCGGCCTGGCAGTTCCCGATCACGCAGGGCTTGCCGTCGGCTTCCGGATGCCGTGCGATGACCATCTCCAGGAAGGCCGCCTCGGCAAGCGCCACATGTTCGATGGTCTGCCCGGTAACCGCGTCGGGCAGGAAGCCGACGAAATAGCAGGGATGCCCCGCCTTCATGGCTACGCCGATCTCACTGTCGGCCTTGAAGCCGCCGATCCCCGGTCCGTGGCCGGCGCGCGGATCGACAATGACGAATGGACGCTTCGCCGGGTCGATGACCATCCCTTCAGATGGCAGGATCCGCGCCAGGACATAATTGACCGGCCGGGGAAGGGAGCGTCCGTCGCAAACGAGCTCGGCCTCATAGTCGAGCACATTTGGGGCGAGCTCAGAGAGGTGCTCCTCGTACTGGACGGCGCGCTGCCTCAGGGCGTCCAGCATCAGGACGAGACGCTGCCCGGCATCCGTTGCATAGGCGAGCGCGTCGGCGAAGGCATCCGTGGGGGCTTTGACCATGGCCGCACTCCGAACCGCTTCAGGTTGAATTTGATGTTCGACGTCGCTGCGGGGGATCCTGCGATCCATCAGACACGATGCTTGAGCGCAGCCCAAAGCCGCGTCGCTGTTCATTCACCGCCCAGCGCGCGTTTCCCCGTCGCGTGGTGCTGCCTCTGTCGGGCATCTCCACCTCCTACGCCGCCCACACCACCACAACGGGCGGCTTCGACGTATTGTCCTTAGGTACAGGTTGCGGTGGCGAAAAATGGCCTCAGACCGCATCGCTCCGCCACGTCATCGCCGGCGAAAATCCCTAGGCTAGCACTCCTTTCAGCCAGGCCAGCGCGCGGTCTTTCTCATCTGCCGGAAATCGGCGGATGTCGGCCGCGACGAAGTGCTTCGCCACATGCGGCTCGAGCTTCAGGAACTCGCTGTCCGAAACGACGGCAATCCGCTCCACCTTGTCATGGTGGCCCATGACGAATTTGAGATGGGAGATGAGGGCGCCGGCATCCTCCCAGCCCCCCCAACCAACGCTGAAGCAGCACAGGAACCCCGGAAATCGGGGCTTTCCTGGGCTGTTTTGCTTTGACGGCCAGTACGAGCTCCCGCAACCACTTCAACTTGGGAGGATGTAAGTTCTGGCCGACGAGACCTTCGAGGATGTCGCCGCCGATCTTCCGCGCTTCATCGATCAGGTCTACAACGCCAGCCGATTGCACTCCGCGCTCGGCGATCCCAGCCCGCAGCAGTTCGAGGATCAGCACGCCCGGCTCACGGTCAAATCCGCAGCCTGATCCTATCCATCGCCAGGGGTCCAATCCAATGCAGAGTCCGTCTTGGGAGCATTCGGGCCGGTGACAATACGTTGTCAGATCAGAGAAATCGTTTCCGCTGTCCCAGCTGCCATGAGCTGGCGCGGCGATAGGGGAAGATCGTTGCTGTGCAACTTGCCGGGTTGCGGTGCGTTGACCCGGGCATCCGCCGCAGGGGCGCAACATCATGACGGATCAGATCCTCAAGGCCACGCGGCAAGTGCCGGCCGACACTGCGTTTGAGCGCTATGTCAGCCTGTGTGGCTGGCGGCGCGAGATAGCCGATCTCTATGCAGCCATCAGGGCAATGCCCGCTCGGGAAGGCTGGGTGCATTGGCGCGGCGTGCGCGACCGGCTGTTCCGCGAGCATTCGCAGTCACCTCTGGCAGCGGCGCGCAGGGCGCAATTTAGCGGCATCGACTGCTTCGCCTACGATCCGTCGCTGCGCTTCGAGGTCGAGCTCGGCCCGGCGCTCGACCGTGCGACGATCGAGTTGGAGGCGGGCAAGGACGGAATGCTGACACTCGTGCCGTTCGCCATGACGATCGGTCTGGAGCCCGCGCTGGGCAAGGAGCTGACGCTCTACTGGATCGAGGGTTATGGCGGCGGGCTGTTCCTGCCCTTCGGCGACGCGACCAATGGGCGCGAGAGCTTTGCCGGAGGGCGCTATCTGCTCGATACGATCAAGAGCGCCGACCTCGGCCGCACGGCCGATGGCCGCCTGATCCTCGATTTCAATTTCGCCTATTATCCGTCCTGCGCCTATTCGAAAGCCTGGGTCTGCCCACTCTCGCCGATCGAGAATCGCCTGCCGGTGGCGATCCGGGGCGGAGAACGGAATGCCCTGCCCGGGGTGTGGTGAGGGATATGGGTCTTCCATCGGGCGAAGCGAACCGCGCGTCACCATTCTTTGTTTCGCCCGTTCCTTGCATCAGCCGCCGCGCTTGCTAGCGTACCCCCATCGCATCCCAAGGAACCCAAGCCATGCGCATTCTCAGAACGGTCTTTGCGGCTGCCGCAGTGGTGGCGGCCGGCCTTTCAACCGCCTCGGCCCAGACCATCAAGATCGGCTCGAAGAACTTCACCGAGCAGTTCGTCGTGGCGGAACTCTATGGTGCGGCGCTGGAGGCCGCGGGCTTCAAGGTCGAGCGCAAGATCAATCTCGGCGGCACGCTCGTCGCGCATGAGGCGCTGAAGAGCGGCGCGATCGACCTCTATCCGGAATATACCGGCACCGGCCTCAACGCCGTGATGAAGGCACAGGGCGTCACCGAGACCGACCCCGAGAAAGTGCGGGGCATGGTCAAGGCCTTCTACGAGAAGGAGTTCAACCTGACTTGGCTGAAACCGTCGGGCATCAACAACGGCTATGCGATCGTGGTGCGGCCCGAGACTGCCAAGGAATTCAACCTCAAGACCTTGAGCGATCTCGGCAAGGCCTCGTCGAAGCTTCGGCTGGGGGCGGGCACGGAGTTCGTCGATCGTCGCGACGGGATTAAGGGGCTGAAGGAGGTCTACGGGGCCGAATTCGCCGAGTTCAAGCAGTTTGCGGCGCTGCGGCTGCGCTATGAGGCGCTGAACCAGAAGCAGATCGAGGTTGCCAACGGCTTCTCGACCGACTGGCAGATCGCGGCTGAGAAATTCGTGGCGCTCGACGACGACAAGTCGCTGTTCCCGCCCTATTTCCTCGCGCCGGTCGTCCGCCCCGAGATCGCCGCCAACGAGAAGATCGTCGCCGTGCTGGAGAAGGTTGGCGCCGCGCTCGACAATCCGACGATGCAGGAGCTCAACCGCCAGGTCGAGGTCGACAAGAAGGAGCCGCGCACCGTCGCAGCCGCGTTCCTGAAGGCCAAGGGGCTGGTGAACTGAGCGCCGGATCGACGCCGGCACGCGACGCGGCTGCGGGCCCCGCCGCGATCGTTCTCGGCGAGGTTGCGATCGGAATCGAGGCGGTCGTCGCGGTCGCGCGCGACTTTGCTCCTGTCGCCCTGCACCAATCCGTCGGCCCGCGCCTGCGGGCGGCACGCGCCGTCGTGCTGCGCGCGCTCGAACGCGGCGACAGCGTCTACGGTCTGACGACCGGACTCGGCGCTGCCGTCGATACGAAGCTTTCGGGCGAGGCCATTCCGGCATTCCAGGCGCGGGCGATCCGGGCGCGGGCCGTCGGCGTCGGCGAGCCCCTGACGACGGAGGCGGTGCGCGCGCTGCTGTTCGCGCGCCTCATCGGCATTTGCTACGGCGCATCGGGGGTGTCGCCGGCGCTGGCAGCGACGGTCGCCGCCATGCTCAACGCCGGCGTCCATCCGATCGTGCGCGGGATCGGCTCGCTCGGCGAGGCCGATCTCAGCCCGCTGGCGCAGGCCTTCCTGCCGCTGATCGGGGCGGGCGAGGCCGAATTCGGCGGCACGGTTCGACCCGGCGGCGAAGCAATGGCGGCAGCCGGCATCGCTCTGCCGGAACTCGGCCCCAAGGACGGGCTCGCTCTGCTCAATGCCAATTCGCAAGGTATCGGACTGGCGGCGCTGGCGGTCAACGCGCTGCGCACGGCCTTGCAGGCCAGTGTCGTAGCGGGCGCGCTCGCGCTGGAGGGATTCCGCGCCAATCTCTCGCCGCTCGACGCCGACCTCGCCGCGATGAGGGGCATGCCGGGTCATCGTGCAGGCGCCGATTGGCTGCGCACGCTGCTTGCCGGCAGCGACCTGTTCGAGGCAGGCACGGCACGGCGGATTCAGGACCCCCTCTCCTTCCGCTGTCTCGCTCCAATTGCAGGCCATGCATCGCGCGCCGTCGCAGCGGCGAGGACAGTGGTCGAAGCGGAAATTGCCAGCGTCTGCGACAGCCCGGCCGTGCTGGTGTCGCGCGACGCCATGCTCTCCAGCGTCAATTTCGACACGACCGAGCTGGCGCTGACGCTGGAGGCGGCAGGCCTTGCGCTGGCGCATCTGGCGACCATATCGGCTGCGCGCATCATGAAACTGATGTCGCCTTCGATGAGCGACCTGCCACGCTTTCTGACACGACATGGCGGCTCGCATTCGGGTTTCGCGACCTCGCAGAAGACTGTGTCGGCGCTGGAGGCCGAGATCCGCCATCTCGCCCTGCCGCTCGGCGCCATGACCCTGCCTGTCGCCGATGGCGTCGAGGACTACGCGCCAATGACGCCGCGCATCGTCGAGAAGACGCATGCGATCGCAAGGCGTCTGACGCGGTTGGCAGCGATCGAGCTCGTCGTCGCGGCGGAAGCCGTCGATCTGCGCGGCGGAATCACGCTCGGGCGCGGCACCGCCGCCGCGCACGCCTTCGTTCGCCGACACGTCGACCGCCTCGACGACGACCGGCCGATGGGGTGCGAATACGAGGCTTTGTCTCTCACCATCGAAGCTGGTGGGCTGGTTCTGGCAGATATAGCGACCGGCGAAGGCTCGGCGCCATGAGTTGGACGATCGAGAACTACGACCGGCTGCTGTTGGCGCTGTGGGAGCATATTCAGCTCGTCGGCGTCGGCCTTGCGATCGCGCTCGCCATCGGCCTGCCGCTCGGTGTGCTCTCGGCGCGCAGGCCTGGCTTTGCGCTCGTCGTGCTGCTGGTATCGGGCGCGCTCTACACCGTGCCGGCGCTCGCGATCTTCGCGCTGCTGATCCCCTATCTGGGGCTGGGCTTCTGGCCGGCGATCGTGGCGCTCGTCGCCTATGCGCTGCTGATCATCATCCGCAATGTCGCCACCGGCCTGCGGGAGATCTCGCCCGATATCCTCGATGCCGCCGACGGCATGGGGTATGGCCGCTGGCGCCGGCTCCTGACCATCGAGCTGCCGCTGGCACTGCCGGTGATCATCGCCGGTATCCGCATCACGGTGGTCACGCAGGTCTCGGTCGCGACCGTGGCCGCCTTCATCAATGCGGGCGGCCTGGGCGACATCATTTTCCAGGGCATCACCCAGGATTTCGGCGAGAAGGTCGTGGCCGGCGCGGTGATGACCTCAGCCCTGGCCGTGCTCTGCGACGAGAGCCTGCGCCGGGTCGAGCTCTGGCTTCGAGCCAAGCAGGCGGAGGCCGCCTGATGGCCGGATGGATCGCCGCCAACCCCTCGATCTTCATCGTCGCGCTGCAGAATCACCTCTGGTTGACCGGTGTCGCGCTGGCTGCCGTGTTGCTGATCGCGCTGCCGCTCGGGCTCGCCCTGACGCGCTATCGCCGCTTCGCCAATGCCGCGATCGCAATCGTCAATATCCTCCGGACCGTGCCGTCGTTGGCGTTGCTCGTCATCATGCTGCCGCTGCTGGGCACGGGCTTCCTGCCCTCCGTCGTGGCGCTGACGCTCTACGGACTCCCGGCCCTGCTGCTGAACACCTATACGGGACTGGCCGAGGTCGATGCCGACATCGTCGAGGCGGCGCGCGGACAGGGCTTGTCCGACAGGCAGGTGATGACGCAGATCGAGATCCCGCTGGCACTTCCGGTGATCTTCGCGGGCATCCGCACGGCCGCCGTCCAGATCGTCTCGGCGGCGACGCTGGCGGCCTTCATCGGCGGCGGCGGGCTCGGCGAGCTGATCACCGCCGGCATGGCCAATTTCAACTTCCCACAGCTGATCGCCGGTGCCGTCGCAGTCGCCCTGTTGGCATTGACGGTCGAGGTCGCCTTTGCGGGAATCGAACGGCTGATGACACGCCAGCTACGGATGGGAGCCTCATGACGATCCGGCTGGAGAAGGTCACGAAGCTGTTCCCCGGCGTTGCTCGCCCGGCCGTGGATGCGCTCGACCTGACGATCGAGAAGGGCAGGGTCTGCGTGCTGATAGGCCCCTCCGGCTGCGGCAAGACCACGACGATGCGGATGGTCAACCGGCTGATCGAGCCGACCTCAGGGCGCATCATCGTCGGCGACAGGGACGTGACCAAGGCAGATCCAGTCGAACTGCGGCGGCATATCGGCTACGTCATCCAGCAGATCGGCCTGTTTCCGCACATGACGATCGCGCAGAACGTGGCCACCGTGCCCAGGCTGCTCGGCTGGGACGCCGCGCGCATCAGGGCGCGTAGCGAAGAGATGCTGGAGCTCGTCGGCCTCGACCCCGCGCTGTATCTCTCGCGCTATCCGCGCCATCTCTCCGGCGGGCAGCGCCAGCGCGTCGGCGTGGCGCGCGCGCTCGCGGCCGATCCGCCGGTGATGCTCATGGACGAGCCTTTCGGGGCCGTCGATCCAATCGTGCGCGGCCGCCTGCAGGACGAATTCCTCGCGATCCTGAAGCGGCTGAGCAAGACCGTCATCCTGGTAACGCACGACATCGACGAGGCGATCCGCATGGGCGACGTCGTCGCGATCATGAGGGACGGCAAGCTTGTGCAATACGACACGCCGGATCGGTTGCTGGCTGCGCCCGCCGACGATTTCGTCGCCGATTTCGTTGGCGCCGATCGGGCTCTGCGCCGGCTTTCGCTGGTGCTTGCGCGCGATGCGGTCGAACCTGGCGGCGTGGCCGAGGGGTTCGACCTCCCGGGGTCGCTTTCCGTCCGTGAGGTGCTGTCGGCATTCCTGGCCGAGGGCCGCGACGCCGCGACGATCCGCGACGAGGACGGCACGGCACTGGGGCAGATCACGCTGGCGGCGATCCGGGCGCGAAGTGCTGGCGGCACCTTATCCTGATCGTCATTGCTTCGCTGTGCTCGCACTGACGGAGGAACTCGGTCAGCTGGGCTGCGCGTAGCCAGCGGCGTCGGCAGTGTCGACCTCGCGGGCCAGCACCCGATAGCTGTCCGGCTCGACCGCCGAGAACCCCGCGAGACGCAGACGCGCCAGGATCTCGCAGCCGGCCCGATCATCGGCTGCGGTCAGGAGGGTGTGCCGCAGTGCCGCGATGGTCGCATCGGCGACGCCTTGCGAGGCTACCAACAGCGGCATCGGTCGCGGCGCTGTCGTCGCGACCACGCGCAGCCGCGCAACTGTCTGAGGTTCCGCTGCCAGCAATAGGTCGTGGAAATACGAGTCGAGCGGGCCGATATCGATCTCGTCGGCGAGCAAGGCATCAATCACCCGGCGTGGCGTCGACAGCGGCCCGATACTGCGCGCGTAGAGCCGGCCCTTCGCCTGCCAGTGGGGAAGCAGATGCGTCCTGACGGCGTTGAAGCCCGATTGCGAGTGCTCCACCGTCCAGCCCAGCCGCTGCCCGAAGCTGTCCTCCAGGGTTGCGATATCGCTGTCGGCCCGTACGACGAGATGCGTCGCATAGAGCGGCCGGCCATCGCCTGAGGCAGGGATCGGCGCGGCCACCGGCCTCAGCGCGAAGCCACCACGCGCGAAGGGATAGCCGCAGATGAAGGTGAGCCCGAGATCATCGCGACGCCAAAGCTCTTCGAGCGGCGCCGGCGCGGCATGTGCGATCACGTCGAGCGCGACCCCGCTCCGGGCGGCAACGTGCGCAAACAGAGCTGCCCAGGCTGCGGCCGTCGTCGCATCGACGGCATACATCCGCGCATTGGCGACCAGGCTCACGCGTAGCGCAGCCGCTGGCCGAGGCCCATCGTCCTGGCTTTTTCCAGCATGAAGTGGCCCAACGCGATGTCCGAAAGCGAAAGGCCGCGATGCCAGAACAGAATGGTCTCGTCATCGCTTTCGCGGCCAGGCTTCAGGCCGGCGACGATCTCGCCCATCTCGGCATGCAGCGTTTGCTCCGAGAGCTTGCCCGCCTCGACATGGGCGCGCAGCGAGCCGAAAGGGCCGCCCTTGCACTGGCCCCAGTCATCGACGACGAGCTTGCTCATGATGTCGGTGAGCGACAATTCGACCGCGCTCATCGTGCCATACGGTACGACGAAGGCGCCCTGCTTGATCCATTCCGTTTTCAGCATGGGCTCGGGCGTGTTCAGCCGCGAAGCCTCGACGACGATGTCGGCGCCTTCCACGCAGGAGCGCCAGTCATCCGTGACGACGATGCGCTTGCCGAGATCGGCCGAAAGGCGCTCGCCAAAAGCGTCCCTGCTTTCAGGGCGTCGGGAATGGACGCGAATCTCGTCGAAGTCGAACAGGGAATCGAGCAGGCGCACGTTCCAGTATGCCGTGCCGCGCGCGCCGACATGGCCGAGCACCTTCGAGTTCTTGCGCGCGAGATATTTCGCGCCAATCGCCGTGATGGCACCGGTGCGCATATCGGTGAGGTGGCTGCCGTCGACGATCGCGGTCGGCACGCCCGTCAGAGGGTCCATCAGCAGGAGCAGCCCCATCTCGGAGGGCAGGCCCTGCTTGTAGTTGTCGACGAAGTCACCGATCACCTTCACGCCGGCGCGATTGATCGGCGCGCGAAAAGCGCCGCGCAGCACATTGAAATGGCCGTTGGCGCCGGCCTTCGGCATCAGATGCACGCGCGGTTCGATCTCTGTCTGCCTGTGCCCCTGTGCGGCAAGACCTGCCTCCACGGCGGCGATGATCTCCGCGTCGGTCAGGGCCAACGCCTCGACATCGAGCGCATTCAGGAAGTCGATGTGAAGCGGGGGATGAGGCATAGCCGTACCACAGCACAACCCGCCGCAACCGTCCAATCCTGGGCGGTATCGCCTCTCATGCGGAGACGACACAAGCGTGGAATCCGGTCGCTCGGCATGGCTGGAAACGGGGTCCTTTCGGAGCCCCTGCGTTGGTCGTCTGATCAACGCTTCCGCATCGGATCGTCGGCAGCCACCTATCCAACCCGCCACCCGCGTCCAGCTTCCGGAAGCGCCCCACTGCCGGCCATGACCCATTCCACCCGAACGCGACGGCACGCTTGTGGCGCGCTGGAGCGGTCGAAGCATCGATCCAACGCGGAGGTCGGCGTCGGTGGACCCATTGGGCAACCCCAGTTTGTGAAGACAGGCGGGGCTTTCGCGTTCCAGGCAAGAGGACAGAAGCTTGGACCGACAGCCAGAGGCAGTGGGTTCGTGACCGCCGATGGCCTCAAAGCCGGGGCCCTTGCCGTTCTTTCCCAGCGAGATAATGCTTTTCGTGTGAAGCGGGCCAGCCCTCGTCGTTGAGGCCGTGTGGTCGCTTGCGACCGAAGAGACGAAAATGGGGGCAGGCGTGGCTGCATCGTCCAAAAACAGCGGTGCCTCGGCGCCTGAGGAGACCGCGCCCGAGCACCCGCGGACCGGCTCCGGCGCTCCTGAGGCAGGGCGTGGCCTGGAGCAGGCCATCGGCCAGCGCATCCGCGCGATCCGGCGCGATCTCGACCTGACCGTATCCGACCTGGCCGGTTCGGCGGGCATCTCCGTCGGCATGCTCTCGAAGATCGAGAACGGCCTGATCTCGCCGTCGCTTGCCAGCCTGCAGGCGATCACGACGGCGCTGAACACGCCGATCAGCTCGCTTTTCACGAGTTTCGAGGAGAAGCGCGACTGCTCCTATGTCGCGGCCGGGCAGGGCGTGCGCATCGACCGGCGAGGCACCAAGGTTGGTCATATCTACGAACTCCTCGGCCATGCGCTCGGCGGCGACATCGCGGTCGAGCCCTATCTGATCACGTTGAGCGAGGATGCCGTCCCCTATACCGGCTTCCGCCATGCCGGGGCTGAGTTCATCTATATGCTGACCGGCGAGGTCGTCTATCGCCATGGCGACAGCCGCTACCATCTGCGGCCCGGCGATTCCCTGATGTTCGATTCCGCCGCGACGCATGGGCCGGAGGACCTTCTGGTCCGCCCTATGACCTATCTGTCGATCATCATCTACGGCCGGCAGCCGGGCAGGATGTAGTTTCTTCATAGGAAAAATATATTCCTTTCGATTGACGCGGCCCCGATGCCTCCTTAAGAATTCCTCGTCATCGGACGATGGCTTCTCCAGGGATCGGCGCCATGTGCGGAATCGTCGGGCTGTTCATCAAGGATCGCGCTCTGGAGCCAGAGCTCGGCGCGATGCTTTCCACGATGCTCGGCGTGATGTGCGATCGTGGGCCGGATTCCGCCGGCTTCGCCATCTATGGCGATGGGACGCCCGGCGCGATCAAGCTCACCTTGCGCGGCCCGGCCGGAACCGACTTCGGCGCGTTGGGCTCGGAACTCGGTGCGGAGATCATCGCGCGCGACACCCATGCGGTGCTGACGGTGTCCGCCGCCGGCGAGGCCGCCTTGCGCGCCAAGCTGGCTGAACTCGCACCCGGCATCGCCGTGGTCGGTGCGGGCACCCGGATGGAACTTTACAAGGAGGTCGGCCTGCCCAGCGATGTGGCGACCCGCTTCGGGTTGGAGCGCATGGCCGGCAGCCATGGCATCGGCCATACCCGAATGGCGACCGAGAGTGCGGTCACGACCGACGGAGCCCACCCCTTCTCGACCGGGGCGGACCAGTGCCTCGTCCATAACGGCTCGCTCTCGAACCATCGCGGCCTGCGCCGCGGGCTGGAGCGCCAGGGCCTGAGCTTCTCGACCGACAACGACAGCGAAGTCGCAGCCGCCTATCTGACGGCCCGCATGCGCGGCGGCGACAGCCTCGGCGAGGCGCTGGAGCATTCGCTGGACGATCTGGACGGCTTCTACACCTTCGTCGTCGGCACCGAATCGGGCTTCGGCGTGCTGCGTGATCCGATCGCCTGCAAGCCCGCTGTGATGGCCGAAACCGAGTCTTACGTCGCCTTCGGCTCGGAATATCGCGCACTCGCCGACCTGCCCGGCATCGGCACGGCGCGGCTCTGGGAGCCGGAGCCCGCGAAGGTCTATTTCTGGGATCGCGCGGAATGACCGAACATCACGCCATCGACCTCGCATTGGGCAGCGTGCGGGAGCTGAACGCGGCCCTGCATGCGCTGGACGGTAAATCTGCCACCGAAAGGCTGCCGACCAACGAGACGCTGTGGCGCGTCGCCAATCCGCGCGGCCAGCATTCGGTCGCGGTCGGCGTCGACGCACCCGTTACGATCGAGGTGGACGGGCCGGTCGGGTACTATTGCGGCGGCATGAACAAGCAGGCCCGCATCACCGTCAACGGCAATGCCGGGGTCGGGCTGGGCGAGAACATCATGTCCGGCTTCATCCATGTGAAGGGCGATGCCAGCCAGTCGGCCGGCGCCACCGGCTGCGGCGGCATGATCGTCATCGACGGCAATGCCTCGGCGCGTTGCGGCATCTCGATGAAGGGCGTCGACATCGTCGTGAAGGGCTCGGTCGGCCATATGTCGGCCTTCATGGCTCAAGCCGGCAATCTCGTCGTCCTCGGCGATGCCGGCGAGGCGCTGGGCGACAGCCTCTACGAGGCCAGACTGTTCGTGCGCGGCAAGGTGGCGAGCCTCGGCGCCGACTGCATCGAGAAGGAAATGCGCGACGAGCATCGCGCCGTGCTGGCCGCCAAGCTCGCGGAGGCAGGGCTCGCGGGCATGGTCGATGTCGGAGAGTTCCGGCGCTACGGCTCGGCCCGCACCCTCTACCATTTCCACGTCGACAACGTGTCGAGCTACTGAGGCGGAGCGCGATGAGCGAGCTGAGCAAGGCCCCCCGCACCCTGCCGCGCGGCTCGGCGACCTTCGACGACTACACCCTCTCCGAGATCCGCCGCGCGGCGGCGACCGGCATCTACGACATCCGCGGCGCCGGTGCGAAGCGCAAGGTCCCGCATTTCGACGATCTGCTGTTCCTCGGCGCCTCGATCTCGCGCTATCCGCTCGAAGGCTATCGCGAGAAATGCTCGACCGAAGTCGTGCTCGGCACGCGCTTTGCCAAGAAGCCGATCACGCTGAAGATTCCCGTCACCATCGCCGGCATGAGCTTCGGCTCGCTCTCCGCCAACGCCAAGGAGGCGCTCGGGCGCGGCGCCTCCGCCCTGGGCACCTCGACCACGACCGGCGACGGCGGCATGACGCAGGAGGAACGGCGGAGCTCGCAGACGCTGGTCTACCAATATCTGCCTTCGCGCTACGGCATGAACCCCGACGATCTGCGCAAGGCCGACGCCATCGAGATCGTCGTCGGGCAGGGTGCCAAGCCAGGCGGCGGCGGCATGCTGCTCGGCCAGAAGATCACCGAGCGCGTCGCCGCGATGCGGACCCTCCCCGTGGGGATCGACCAGCGCTCGGCCTGCCGCCACCCGGACTGGACCGGGCCGGATGATCTCGAGATCAAGATCGGCGAGCTGCGCGAGATCACCGATTGGGAGAAGCCGATCTATGTGAAGGTCGGCGCGGCACGGCCCTACTACGATACGGCGTTGGCGGTGAAATCCGGCGCCGACGTCGTCGTCGTCGACGGCATGCAGGGCGGCACGGCGGCGACGCAGGACGTCTTCATCGAGCATGTCGGCATCCCGACGCTCGCTGCCGTCCGTCAGGCCGCCCAGGCGCTGCAGGACCTCGACATGCATCGCAAGGTCCAGCTCATCGTTTCCGGTGGCATCCGCAACGGCGCCGATGTCGCCAAGGCGCTGGCGCTGGGCGCCGATGCGGTGGCGATCGGTACGGCGGCGTTGGTCGCGCTCGGCGACAACGATCCGCATTGGGAGGCTGATTATCAGGCGCTGGGCAAGACGGCCGGCGCCTATGACGACTGGCATGAAGGCCGCGACCCGGCCGGCATCACCACGCAGGACCCCGAGCTGTCGGCCAGGCTCGATCCTGTCGCGGCCGGCCGCCGCCTCGCCAATTACCTCGCTGTGCTGACGCTGGAATGCCAAACCATCGCGCGCGCTTGCGGCAAGAGCCACGTCCACAACCTCGAACCGGAGGATCTGGTTGCGCTGACGATCGAGGCCGCCGCGATGGCACGAGTCCCGCTTGCGGGCACGGACTGGATACCGGGAGGCACCGGCCGGTTCTGAGCCGCGGCGCGCCGCACAATGTGAATGAGCCCGAAAACGGGCCTTCGAGGGGATTTCGACGGACATGGCCACCGATCTCGCAAAGGTCGCAAGCGAACGCGGCATCAAGTATTTCCTGATCTCCTATGTCGATCTGTTCGGCGGATTGCGGGCCAAGCTCGTCCCTGCGAGCGCGATCGGGCCGATGCAGCGCGACGGCGCGGGCTTTGCCGGCTTTGCGACCTGGCTCGACATGAGCCCGGCTGATCCCGACCTCTTCGCCGTGCCCGATCCCGACAGCCTGATCCAGTTGCCGTGGAAGCCGGAGGTCGGCTGGCTCGCCGCCGATCTCATGATGGACGGCAAGCCGGTTGCCCAGGCGCCGCGCACCGTGCTGAAGAACCAGCTCGCCGCCGCCGATGGCTACACGATGAAGACCGGCGTCGAATGCGAGTACTTCCTGATCTCGTCCGACGGCACCGCGATATCGGACGCGGCCGACAACGCCGTGAAGCCCTGCTACGACCAGTCGGCTCTGATGCGCCGCTATGAGGTTATTCGCGAGATCTGCGACGCGATGCTTTCGCTGGGCTGGGGCGCCTATCAGAACGACCATGAGGACGCCAACGGCCAGTTCGAGATGAACTGGAACTATGACGATGCGCTCAAGACGGCCGACCGCCACGTCTTCTTCAAGTTCATGGTCCGCTCCATCGCCGAGAAGCACGGCCTGCGCGCGACCTTCATGCCGAAGCCCTTCATCGACCTTACCGGCTCGGGCTGCCACATGCATGTCTCGCTGTGGCAGGGGGAGACCAATGCCTTCGCCGATCCGAAGGGTGAACTCGGTCTATCAGGCCTGGGTTATGGCTTCATCGGCGGCTTGATCCACAATGCCGAAGCGCTCTGCGCCATCACCAATCCGACGGTGAATTCCTACAAGCGCATCAATGCGCCGCGCACCGTCTCGGGCGCGACCTGGTCGCCCAACACCGTGACCTATACCGGCAACAACCGCACCCACATGATCCGCGTTCCCGATGCCGGGCGCTTCGAGTTCCGCCTCGCCGACGGTGCCGCCAATCCCTATCTGCTGCCGGCGGCGGTGCTGGCGGCGGGCATGGACGGCATCCGGAACAAGCGTGATCCCGGCAAGCGTCTCGACATCAACATGTATACGGACGGCCACAAGGTCCGCGGCGCCCGGAAGCTGCCACTGAACCTGCTCGACGCGCTGCGCGCCCTCGACAAGTCGAGCATCCTGCGCAGCGCGCTCGGCGCGCCTGTCGTCGATGGCTTCCTGAAGCTCAAGACAGAGGAATGGAACGCCTATTCGCGTCACCTCACGCAATGGGAGCGCGAGACGACGCTCGACATCTGATCGATCGGGTCAGGGATGATCCGGCAGGCCGAGCGCATCGTCAGGCCTGATCCCGAGCGGCCAGCGGAAGCGGCGGTCCGCCTCGTCGATGGCGACGTCGTTGATGCTGGCCTCGCGCCGCCGCATCAGCCCGGCCTCGTCGAACTCCCATTGCTCGTTGCCATGGGAGCGGAACCAGGCCCCCGCATCGTCGTGCCATTCGTACTGGAAGCGCACGGCAATCCGGTTGTCGTGGAAGGCCCAGAGTTCCTTGACGAGGCGATAATCCAGTTCGCGCTGCCATTTGCGGCTCAGGAAGGCGACGATGGCGTCGCGGCCCTGAAAGAACTCCGAGCGGTTTCGCCAGCTGCTGTCTTGCGTATAGGCCTGCGCGACCTTTTCGGGATCGCGCAGGTTCCAGGCGTTCTCCGCCATCCGGGCCTTCAGGATGGCGGTCTCGCGCGTGAAGGGCGGCAGCGGCGGGCGGCTCATCGCCTCACGCCTCCTTGAAGCCGTAATCCGGGATGCCCTGCTCGTTGCCGTAATATTTGTAGGGGAGGAACTTGCCGGACATGCCGATCTTGACGCGGTCGCCCTTCGGGTTGGGCTCGCGCTCGAATTCGATGTTGAAGTCGATCGCGGACATGATGCCGTCGCCGAACTCCTCCTCGATCAGCGCCTTCCAGGCCGGGCCGTTGACCATCACCATCTCGTAGAAGCGGTAGATCAGCGGGTCGGTCGGCGGCATCGGCGTGCCCGTGCCGCGATAGGGCACTTCGTTGAGCATCCGCTTCTCGTTCTCGGTCAGCCCGAACAAAGCAGCTGCCTTCTCCGCCAGCGGCTTCACCAGCTTCATCTGCCCGAGCAGCGCGCCGACGATCAGCACCTCGGACATCCCACCGATCTCCTCGGTGATGTATTTCCAGCTCCAACCCTTCTCGCGCTTGATGTCGAGGATCTTCTCGGTGAGCTCTTCGCGCTTCATTGATGCTTCTCCTTGGGCGGCTTCGATGAATATCGGGCAGTGGGGATCATGCGGCTTGGCGTCCGGCATCGGGGCCGTCCCCGCCTGCGCTCGGTCGCACCACCGGGGGGTGGCGGCGGTCGTAGCCGGCGGGAATGGCGTCCCTGAACGACTTCGAACGGGTGACGAGGAAATCGATCAGGTGGTTCCGGATGGCGTAATAGTCGGGGTGGTGATGGACCTGCGTGCGCAGACGCTCGCGCGGCAGCGGATTCTCGACGATCTCCGCGATCATCGCCTGCGGCCCGTTGGTCATCAGCACGATCCGGTCGGCGAGGTAGATCGCCTCGTCGACGTCATGCGTGATCATGAAGGCGGTCTGGCCGGTTTCCAGGCAGATGCGCCGGACCTCGTCCTGCAGAGTGCCGCGCGTCAGCGCGTCGAGCGCCGAGAAGGGCTCGTCCATCAGCATCATCTTGGGCTCGATCGAGAGCGCGCGCGCGATGCCGACTCGCTGCTTCATGCCGCCCGAAAGCTCGGACGGCTTCTTCAGTTCGGACCCTTTCAGCCCGACTTTCTCGATGAAGGCCATCGCATGGGCGTTCACCTGCGCCCTGGACCAGTCGCGATGCCTTGCCTTGACCGCATAGGCGACATTGCCCAGCACCGTGCGCCAGGGCAGCAGTGAATGGCCCTGGAAGATCACGGCCCGGTCGAGCGATGGGCCTTCGATCGCCCGGCCGTCGACGATGGCAGCTCCCGTATCCGGTGCGTCGAGACCGTTCAGGATGTTCAGGACCGTCGTCTTGCCGCAGCCGGAATGGCCGATGATGCAGGCGAATTCGCCCTTCTTCATCGAGAACCAGAGATCCTCGAACACCGTGGTCGTCCCCCCGCCAGCCTTCGGATAGCGCCGGGCTATGCCTTCGATCGAGATGAACTTCGGGGCTCCAGAGTTCTCCTGCATGACATCAATCCGGATAGGTGACGGCGCGCTGGAGCCGCGCCAGCGTCTGGTCGAGCAGCATGCCCATCACGCCGATGACGGTGATGGCGACGATGACGTTGGTGATCGAGAGGTTGTTCCACTCGTTCCAGACGAAGTAGCCGATGCCCGTTCCGCCGACGAGCATCTCTGCGGCGACGATGACGAGCCAGGCGATGCCGATCGAGATGCGCATGCCGGTCAGGATCGTCGGTGCGGCGGCCGGCAGGATGATGGTGAAGGCCCGCTTCACTGGTCCGACCTCGAGCGTGCGGGCGACGTTCAGCCATTCCTTGCGCACGGCCGAGACGCCGAAGGCCGTGTTCAGCAGCATCGGCCAGACCGAGCAGATGAAAATCACGAAGATCGCCGAGATGCTCGAATCCTTGATCGTGTAGAGGGCGAGCGGCATCCAGGCCAAGGGCGAGATCGGCTTCAGGACCTGGATGAAGGGATCGAGCGCCCTGGAGATCAGCGGCGACATGCCGATCAGGAAGCCGAGCGGTACGGCGAGCAGCACCGCCAGCACATAGCCCAGCAGCACGCGGCCGAGCGAATAGGCGAGTTGGATGCCGAGCCCCTTGTCGTTGGGACCCTTGTCGTAGAACGGGTCGCGCAGATGGCCCCAAATCGTCTTTGCTACATCGAGCGGGCCGGGCATGGCCGATTTGCCCTGGGTGACCTGCTGACCCATCAGCTTGGCGTATTCCGGGTCGATGTTCGCCGCCGGCCCTGCGCCGCCCGACTGGGTCGCGATATGCCAGCAGGCGAGGAAGACGATGAGGATCGCCAGCGAGAGCACCGAAGCGCGGATGTTGAGGGGGAGGGTCATGTTATGGCTCCGCCGTCATTGCGAGAAGCGTAGCGACGAAGCAATCCAGGGGGACGTAGCGCCCTGCGGTCTGGATTGCTTCGCTTCGCTCGCAATGACGGTTCGCGTTTCGCGCGACATCAAGCGTCTCACGTCCGCTTGATCGCGAAGCTCTTGATGTAGTCCTCGGGCTTCGTCGCATCGAAGGTCTTGCCCATCACGACGATCGTCTTGGAGCCGGACGGCGGGGTGAGGCCGACCTCCTGCATCAGCCTCGCGGTGTCGGTCTGGAGGAAGACCTCCTTCGCGACCTTGGCGTAATCGACGTCGCCCTTGATCTGGCCCCAGCGCTTCATCTGGGTGAGGATCCAGACGGCGAAGCCTTCCCAGGGGAAGGGGTCGAAATCGATGCGCTTGGGGTCGCGCTTGATGTTGCCGAGCCCATCCGCATAGGTCCCGGTCAGCACCTGCTCGACCACGGTCACCGGCTGGTTGAGATAGTTGGCGGGCGCGATCGCCTCCGCGATCTGCTTGCGGTTCTCGGCCTTGGAGGCGAAGGCGGTCGCGTCGATGATGGCCTTGAGCAGGGCGGCATAGGTGTTGGGGGTCTGCGTCACGAATTCGCGCGAAGCGGCGAAGGCGCAGCAGGGGTGCCCGTCCCAGATCTCCTTCGACAGGATGTGGATGAAGCCGACGCCGTCGAAGACCGCGCGCTGGTTCACCGGATCGGGTGCGAGGAAGCCGTCGATGTTGTCGGCGCGCAGATTGGCGACCATCTCCGGCGGCGGCACGGCGCGGATCTGGACATCGGTGTCCGGATCGATGCCGTTCTCGGCGAGATAGTAACGCAGCAGGTAGTTGTGCATCGAATAGTCGAAGGGCACGGCGAATTTGAAGCCCTTCCAGGATTTCGGATCGCGCTTGTCCTTGTGCTTCGTCGCCAGCGTGATCGCCTGGCCGTTGATGTTCTCGACCGCGGGCATCGTGTAGGGGATCGGGTTCGAGCCCGCCCCCATCGAGATCGCCAGCGGCATCGGCGAGAGCATATGGGCGGCGTCGTATTCCTTGTTGATCGTCTTGTCGCGGACCACGGCCCAGCCCGCAGTCTTGATGACCTCCACATTGAGGCCGTGCTTGGCATAGAAGCCCATCGGCGAAGCCATGATGATCGGCGTGGCGCAGGTGATCGGGATGAAACCGACCTTCAGGTCCTTCTTCTCCGGCACGGCCTGGGCGAAGGCCTCGGTCGCGGCGGCGAGCGGGAAGAGGCTGGAGATCGCCGTCATCGCGGTCGAGGCGCCGACCTGCTTCAGGAAGAAGCGGCGCTGCGCGTCATGCGGGAAGAGCGCGCGCATGACCGCGTTCTCGACGACGCGGGAATAGCGCCCGTCCTCCGAGGCCGAAACCTCGATCGCCTCGGCCCGCATGGCGCGCTCATGGGCGGACTGGCTCTCATGCCGCCCGCAGTCGCAGCCCCGGCGGATGCGGCGCTCGCCATCGAAGGGATTCTTGAACAAGGCCATGCGCTGTCCTCCGGCTCGTCGAATGGGCTGCTGGTCGTGTCGCTTGGATTAGCAAGCGCTGGGCCAACCGGGCGGGCTCTCGCGGGCGCTTGAAAATCAATAGCTTATGAAAAATCGTGACTTGACGAAATTTCGTGAATGACGAGAGTTCGTGATTTAATTCGCGAGATTTCGTGAGGATCGACGCTGTGAGCGAGCATCCGCAGACGACCTGGCTGTTCGAGAGCATGGTCGACGCCGCCATAGCGGTGGACGTGCTCTCGGGACGGATACTTGCGGCGAACGGGCAGGCGCGGCGGCTGTTCGAGCCGGCTGGCGGCGATCTCGTCGGAACCTCGATCCTGTCGCTCTTTCCGGAACAGGCGGCGGCGCTGATCGTCTTCACGGAGGCGGTGCTGCACAAGGGCAGCTATTGGACGCGCTCGCTGG
Organism: Allobosea sp. GW822-FHT03F07; assembly: GCF_058801345.1. Classification (NCBI taxonomy): domain Bacteria; kingdom Pseudomonadati; phylum Pseudomonadota; class Alphaproteobacteria; order Hyphomicrobiales; family Alloboseaceae; genus Allobosea; species Allobosea sp. GW822-FHT03F07. The sequence continues at coordinate 180,156 of NZ_JBXAND010000008.1, read as the reverse complement.
CGCCGCTGCGGGCCGATGAGGCGCCGATGCACGCCGAATGCATCGGCTCGCGGCTGCTGACCCGGCCGGACCCCTCGATCCTACTCACGTTCTATGATCTGGAGATACGCCACCGGCGCGATCTCGATGCCGAGGCCGAGGACCATCTGCGAGGCGGGCTCGGCGAATGGCGACGCACCGAGCGGCTGTTCCAGGAGCTCGAGCGCAGCAACCAGCTCATCTTGCGCGCGGCCGGCGAGGGCATCTTCGGCGTCAATGCGGAGGGGCGGACGACCTTCGTCAATCCGGCCGGCGAAGCCATGCTCGGCTGGGAAACGGGCGAGCTGATCGGCCGCGACATGCATGCGGCGGTCCACCACCACCGTCCGGACGGCACCCACTACCCGCACCAGCAATGCCCGATCTATGCCGCCTTCCGCGACGGGGCGGTGCATCACGTCGAGAACGAGATGTTCTTCCGCAAGGACGGCTCGGGCTTCTGGGTCGAGTACACCTCGACGCCGATCCGCGACCGGGGCCGCCTCGTCGGGGCGGTGATCATCTTCCGCGACATCAGCCAGCGCCACGAGGCCGACGAGCGCCTGCGCGCGGCGCTGGCCGAGGTCGATACGCTGCGCGAGCGGCTGCAGCGCGAGAACGCCTATCTGCAGGAGGAGATGCGGCTGGAGCGGGACCATCGCGGCGTCGTCGGCCGCTCCGGCGCGATCCAGAAGATCCTGAGCCAGGTCGAGCTGGTGGCGCGCACCGATGCCGCCGTGCTGGTGACCGGCGAATCCGGCACCGGCAAGGAACTGATCGCCAGCGCGATCCATGAGGCGAGCGGACGCAATGCCCGCCCGCTGATCCGCGTGAACTGCGCCGCGATCCCGCGCGAACTTTTCGAGAGCGAGTTCTTCGGCCATGTGAAGGGCGCGTTCACCGGCGCGCTGCGCGACCGTATCGGGCGCTTCGAGCTCGCCGATGGCGGTACCCTCTTCCTCGACGAGGTCGGCGAAATCCCGCTCGAACTTCAGGGCAAGCTGCTGCGCGTGCTGCAGGAGGGCCAGTTCGAGCGCGTCGGCGAGGAGCGCACCCGCCATGTCGATGTCCGCATCATCGCCGCGACCAACAAGGATCTGCGCCGCGAGGTCCGCGGGGGGCGCTTCCGCGAGGACCTCTATTTCCGGCTCGACGTCTTCCCGATCCTGTCAGCGCCGCTGCGCGAACGCGTCGAGGATATTCCGTTGCTGGCCCTGCATTTCCTCGCTGGTGCTTCCCGCAAGCTCAAGGTCGAGGGGCTGACGCTGAGCGAGGGCGATGTCGCGCGGCTCTGCGCCTATGACTGGCCCGGCAATGTCCGCGAATTGCAGAATGTGATCGAACGCGCCGCGATCCTGGCCCGCAATGGCCGACTCCTCATCGACCTGCCGCGCGAGCGCGGGCAGGCCGGCGCGCAGCAGCTTCCCCATGCGGCGACCGCAGCCGTCCTCACCGAGACGGAGAGGCGGGCCCGCGACCGAGCCGCCATCCTCGCGGCGCTGGAGGCAGCCGGCGGCAAGATCAGCGGCCAAGGCGGCGCTGCCGATCTGATGGGACTTCGGCCGACGACCTTGGCTTCGCGGATTAAGGTGCTCGGAATCAGGTGGCGGTCGAACCGTTAGCCGCCAAGCTGCGTGATGCGGGCGAGCGCCGCCGCGAAGCCGTTCAGCGAGATGTTGAACGCGACCGGCTCGCCGGTGGAAAGGTTCAAGGCAGCGGCCGTCAGCGTCTTGCCCGTCTTCATGGCGTCGGTCGCGATGGTCGGGAACGACACCGGCAAGAGGCAGCCGGCCGGCACGCAGGTCGAAAAGCGCAGGCCCTGGCCGAGATCCTTGTCGTCGAGGCGCAGGATCGCGCCGTTCTCGAGGCGCAAGCCGAAAGGCATCAGGATCGCGCCCTCGGTCTTGCCACCCGCCGGCGTGCGCAGCTCGATCGCGAAGACGCGCTGGTTGTTCTGGTTGTTGCCCTGGGCCTGCGACAGCACGCAGGCCTTCTGCCCGTCGCTGAGGCGGCAATCCACCGTCCAGTCGCCGAAGATCTCATTGATGGCGCTGGCGCCGTTGGGCAGCGTCGCCCCGGCCGATTGGCCGACGAATGCGGGGGCGGCGGACTGTGCCTGCGTTTGCATCGGGGCTGTGGCCGGTGCGGGGCGTGCCGCCGGCCTGGCCGGCGCCGGCGCGGGCGGCCGGGGCGCGGTTCGCGGCGGGCTGATCGGCAGCGGGGCGGCGCGCGGCGCCGCGGCGGCGGGCGCTTCCTCCCCGGCGTCGCTGGCCGGCTGCTGCTGCGACCATGCGGCCGAATGCAGGCCGAGCGCGATCACCGAGGCGAGAAGGGCGGCCGGCAGGCGGGAGGCGATGCGGTGGGGCTGGGACATGATCTGGCTCATTGGAAGGGCATTTGGCGTGCCGGTTCAGCGGACGAAGGCGAGCGGGCGTGTGGTGTCGGGATGCAGCATCACTCCCATGCCCACGCCGTAGATGGCTTCGAGTTGCTCGGGTGTCAGGATCTCGTCGGGCGTCCCGCGCGCGATCAGCCGGCCGGAATGCAGGGCGATGATCTCGTCGCAGAAGCGCGCCGCCATGTTGACGTCATGCAGCACGAGGATCACGCCGAGCCCGCGCTCGTCGGCCAGCCGGCGCACCAGCGCCAGAACCTCGATCTGGTGCGCGACGTCGAGTGCCGAGATCGGCTCGTCGAGCAGCAGGCATTCTGCGTCCTGGGCGACCAGCATGGCGAGCCAGACGCGCTGGCGCTCTCCGCCCGACAAGGTCTCGACCAATCGGTCGGCGAACATCTCGACATCGGTCAGCGCCATCGCCTCGGCCACCTTCTCGCGGTCGACCTGCCCGAAGCGCCCGAGCGCGCCATGCCAGGGATAGCGGCCGAGCGCGACGAGTTCGCGCACCAGCATGCCGGTCGCCGGCGGTGTCTGCTGCGGCAGATAGGCGACCTTGCGCGCGAATGTCCGGTCGCCCCAGTCGCCGAGCGGCTTGTCCTCGAATTGCACGCGCCCGCCGCTGGCCGGCTGCTGGCGCGCGAGAATCTTCAGTAGCGTCGACTTGCCCGAGCCGTTGTGGCCGATCAGCCCGACTACGCGCCGCGCCGGCAGGGTCAGCGTCAGCGGCTCCAGCAGCATCCGCTCCGAAATGGAATAGGAAACGCCATCCAGCGCAAACAGGGGCGCGGTGCCGGGGCGTTCCGACGGCGAAGCGTCAAACCGGGAGGGGCTGTTCTTGAACAGTGATTTCATCCGACCGGGCCTGTTGGAAACCTGAGCAAGTTCGTACTGCGCATTGCCCCGCTCGACATCACGGCAGAGGATTGTCGGGCATCACTTAGCCAAAGCCAAATTATCTCACAACAACAATGATTTAGAGAGATTCTAGGATGGCGCGTGAAGCAAGCCTTCATCCGTGACGCATCGCCCGCTTATCGGACGCTGCTGACATGTGATGTCGCCAGGCGAGTTCAGCCGGCCGGTTCGGGCTGCTATGTTCCGCTCCGATACGCGGCGCAGAGTTCGGCGATTTCGCTGCCTGCCTGCGACAGCAGACGCGGGAGAGCCCAGATGACGGCAACACGAGGCACGGTCAGGGTCGGGATCGGCGGCTGGGTTTTCGAGCCCTGGCGCGGCACCTTCTATCCGGACGGCCTGCCGCAGAAGCGCGAGCTGGAATATGCCGCCGGGCGCCTCGGCTCGATTGAGATCAACGGCACCTATTACGGTTCCCAGAAGCCCGAGAGCTTCGCCAAGTGGCGAGAGGAGACGCCCGACGACTTCGTCTTCGCGCTCAAGGGCTCGCGCTACATCACCAATCGTCGCGTCCTGGCGGAGGCGGCGCCTTCGATCGAGAAGTTCATCACCAGCGGCCTGACGGAGCTCAAGCACAAGCTCGGGCCGATCAACTGGCAGTTCATGGCGACGAAGAAATTCGATCCCGCCGATTTCGAGGCTTTCCTGAAGTTGCTGCCGAAATCGCATGACGGCATCGCGCTGCGCCATGCCGTAGAGGTCCGCCATGACAGCTTCCGCACGCCCGAGTTCATCGCGCTGCTGCGGGAATACGGTGTCGCCGTGATCACCGCTGCCGATTCCGATTACACACAGATCGCCGACGTGACGGCGCCCTTCGTCTATGTCCGCATCATGGGCACGCGCGAGGCCGAGCCGAACGGCTATTCCGACGAAGAACTCGACCGCTGGGTCGAGCGCGCCCGGAGCTGGGCGAAGGGCGAGGTGCCCGCCGGGCTTGACAAGGTCGGCCCGGCGGCGTCGGAGGCCGGTCCGCGCGACGTCTTTCTCTATGTCATCAGCGGCGACAAGGTGCGTAATCCGCCAGCCGCGATGGCTTTGACGCAGCGGCTGGCGGGCGGGAACTGATCAGGTTCGTCAGGCTGGATCCTGGCAGACATCGACCCATTCGGCCGATGTCAGTGTGGCCATGCGCTCGGGCGAGATGCGCACGGCGCTCTGGGTCGATCCGGCGGCAGGCACCACCTCGTCGAAAGCCTTGAGCGAGACGTCGCAATAGACCTGCAGCGGCGTGGCGAGGCCGAAGGGGCAGACGCCGCCGACGGGATGGCCGGTCAGGGCGACGACCTCCTCGGCATCCAGCATGCGCGGCTTGCCGCCGAGCGCGGCCTTGACCTTGCGGTTGTCGAGCCTGGCATCGCCGCGCGCGACGACGAGCACGACGCGCTCCCCGATGCGCAGCGAGAGCGTCTTGGCGATGCGCGCCGGCTCGACGCTATGCGCAGCGGCGGCGAGCGCCACCGTCGCGCTGCTCTCGGGCGTCTCGATGATCGCGATGTCGGGAGCATGCTCTGCGAAGAAGGCACGGACGGAGTCGAGGCTCATCGGGCTACCGGAACCTGAGGAAGAGCAGGATCGCGAAGGCGGCCGGCAGGCCGAAGACCAACGAGAAGAACGGCATCTCCTGCAACACCGTATAGCCCGCGCGGCTGACGCCGACCCAGAGGTTGACCAGCGAGGCGACCAGCCACAGAGGCAGGAAGAGCTTGACGGCAAAGCCCGTCGGATCGCCGCCGCCGAGCTTCAGCCAGCGCGCCAGGAAATGCAGGGCGCCCAGCAGAGCGAAGCCGGCTGCAATGATCTTCACCGTATGCATGCCGTCTCCGTTCCCTGTCCGAAAAATGCCTCAGTGCCGGAAATGGCGATGGCCGGTGAAGACCATGGCGAGGCCGGCCTCGTCGGCCGCCTTGATGACCTCGTCGTCGCGCATCGAGCCGCCCGGCTGGATCACGGCCGTGGCGCCGGCCTCGGCTGCAGCTAGCAGGCCGTCGGCGAAGGGGAAGAAGGCGTCGGAGGCCACGACCGAGCCCTTGGCGAGCGTCTCCGACAGGCCGGCCGCCTTGGCCGCCTCGCCGGCTTTCCAGGCGGCGATGCGCGAGGAGTCGACGCGGCTCATCTGGCCGGCGCCGATGCCGACGGTGGCGCCGTCCTTCACATAGACGATGGCGTTCGACTTGACGTGCTTGGCGACGCGGAAGGCGAAGCGCAGATCGGCTAGCTCCTGCGCGCTCGGTTGGCGCTTGGTCACGACCTTCAGCTCCATGTCGTCGACGACGGCATTGTCGCGGGCCTGGGCGAGGAAGCCACCGGAGACGGTACGCAGCGACAGACCGGGCGCGCGCACATCCGGCAAACCGCCGGTGAGCAGCAGGCGCAGGTTCTTCTTGGCCGCGATCAGGGCGATGGCCTCCTCGTCGGCATCGGGCGCGATGATCACCTCGGTGAAGATCTCGACGATCTTCTTCGCGGCCTCGCCATCGAGCTTGCGGTTGAGCGCGACGATGCCGCCGAAGGCCGAGACGGGATCGCAGGCCAGCGCCCGCTCATAGGCGGCGAGCAGCGAGGCGCCGGTGGCGACGCCGCAGGGATTGGCATGCTTGACGATGACGCAGGCAGCCGATGCCTCGGGAGCGAACTCGGCGACGCATTCGAACGCGGCGTCGGTGTCGTTGATGTTGTTGTAGGAGAGCTGCTTGCCCTGAACCTGGCGCGCGGTCGAAACACCGGGCCGGTTGCCCGGCGTGCGGTAGAAGGCGGCCCATTGATGCGGGTTCTCGCCATAGCGCATCGCCTCGGCCAGCTTGCCGCCGAGCGCGCGATAGGCCGGCGCGGTATCGCCGAGTTCGTTCGCGAACCAGTTCGAGATCGCGGCGTCATAGGCCGCGGTGCGGGCATAGGCCTTCTGCGCGAGCTTGCGGCGCAGCGTCAGCGTCGTCGCGCCTTTCTGGGCCTCGAGCTCGCTGAGTACGGAGGCGTAGTCGTCGGCATCCACGACGACGGCGACGTCGTGATGGTTCTTCGCGGCGGCGCGGATCATCGCCGGCCCGCCGATGTCGATATTCTCGATGCAGTCGTCATAGGGCTTGGCCGCGGCGACCGTCGCCTCGAAGGGGTAGAGATTGACGACAAGCAGGTCGATCGGGGCGATGCCGTGGCCCAGCATCGAGGCCTGATGCTCGGGGTGCGAACGGACGGCGAGCAGTCCGCCATGCACCTTGGGATGCAGCGTCTTGACGCGACCGTCCATCATCTCCGGGAAGCCCGTGAGATCGGAGACGTCGGTCACCGGAAGGCCGGCATCGGCGATCGCCTTGGCGGTGCCGCCGGTCGAGACCAGCGCGATGCCGAGCCGGTTCAGCGCACGCGCGAAATCGATCAGTCCGGTCTTGTCGGAGACGGATAGGAGGGCGCGTTCGACGCGGCGAAGCTCAGTCGGCATCGGGACAATTCCAGGATTCTGTGAGGCAGGCGATCTGCAAGGCAGGCGATTTCGCGCGAGCTATCACGCTGCGCCACGCAAAGCAAAAGGATGGCGGTGCGCAGCGGTGCTGCCGGGTTGAAATTTGGCTTGCCCATTTCAACCGTATGGGGAAATCTTGGCTGCAACAACTCAGGGGGTATTATGGCTGACGAGAATGACATTGCCCGCGGCGTCGTGCAGATCGCGAACGCCAACGGCGGCCTTTGCACTTACAAGCGCGCCTATCGTGAAATCCCCAATCACGTGCACTTAAGCGCAGCAAATCTGGCGCCCTCCGTCACGCGCCCAGGCGAGCCGATGTGGCACCAACTCGTACGCAACATTAAGTCGCACGATCAGGTTCCGGGGAACTTCATCAACGACGGTCGCTTAACCCATGTCCCGGGCGTCGGCTACCGCGTATGAGACCGAGGTTTCTCAGTTGAACCGGTGCTTATAGCCCGGCTTGAACCACTTCAACTCGGTCCCGCTGGGCGCATCTTTGTCCCAGACAAACCACGCATACGCGGTGGTACCGCTTCCTTGTTGGACTGCGCCAGCGGGATAGAACGTGATCCGCTCGCTGAACACCCAGACGCGGTTTGGCGGGCATTCGGAGAAAATTGTATTCGCCCGGTTGGCACCTTCAAGAAAGGCGAGCCGCAGGAGCAGCGCGAATTTGTGTTTGGCTTGGGAAACGCCAGACCGAACGAAACCTTCAGCGGCATTGTAAGGTGGATTGGTAACGATATTGTCGGCTCGGCGCTTTGCTTGGAGGAAGTCGATGCCAGCGTCACCGTAACCTCGATCGTACAAATCTGAGCTTACCACTGACCGGGATGCTTGTTCGAGAACGCGTGACATCGCACCGTTGCCGCAAGCCGACTCCCAGACTTCTCCCTTGAATGACTCGTTATCAATCAGTGCGTGTGTCGCCCAAGCAGGCGTTGGAAAGAAATCCGGGCCTTGAAGGTCGGCGAACCGCTTCATAGTCGGCTTGAAGCCGCCATTGAGATTGTAAGTGCTGTCCGCCACGAATCTCTCCTTTTGAGAAAGATTAAACGAATCAGCAGCTTAATATAGCTTTAAAGGGTGGGGCAAAGTGACTCATCTCACTTTGCCGCAGGATCACGCACCCTGTGCCGGTTCCGGGGGAATTCCGTTCTCCGGCGGTGGCTTGAAGCGCGCCGTCTGCGAGGCGGCTGCGCCGACACGGCTGAAGCGCCAGGCGATGCGGGGCATGGCGGCGGCGTCGAAGGCGACGCTGAGCTGCTCGGTGCGCCGCCGCCCATCGGAGGCGGCGAGGAAGATGCTCTCCTCGATCGAAACCGGGAGGCCCGAGGCCTCGAAGGCCCAGACCTCGCCATTCGGCAGCGACAGCATGGCGCCTTGGCCTTCCCGGATCAGGCTCGGCTTGACCGAGGGGTGCAGATGGAAGCGGGCGACGGCCGGCAGGTCGGCGGGCTTGGCCGTCAGTGTGATCTCGTCGTCGCCCGAAAGCGCCGCGCCGTCGCGGGCGAGCAGCAGCCGGCGCGTATGCACGGCGCCGAGCCCGCGACGATAGCCGTCATGGCTGCCGACCCATTCCTGGCCCTCTTCCGAATCCTGACGGGCGACCCGGACATCGGTCGGGCCGGCCACGACCCGCATCTCGCCGAGCACGAGGCCGAAGGCGGCGCTGGAGCGGTCGTCCAGCGTCACCGTGGAATGGGCGGCGGTGCTGCGCGCCGCCAGCCGCAACTCGTTCGAGCCATAGCGGCTGGTGCCGCAATTGACGACGAGGCGCTGGGAGCCGCTGGACAGCTCGAAGGAGAGGCACCCCGCATGCGCCTCGACCGACTGCGCTCCGCGCGGCGGCGGTCCCGCATCGATGACGACGACGCTGCGCTCGCCGGACAGCCGGCTGTAGCCGGAATAGGCCGCCTGCTCGATCGGGCGGGCGCGGGCATCGTCATAGGCGGCGAGCGTTGCCATCAGGTCGGGCGGGGTCGTACCCATGCCGTTGAACAGAGCGAGCGCGCCGTCGCCATGCCGGAACAGCCGCAGATGCGGCATCATCCGCTCGATTCCCATCAGCACGCCACGAGGCGGCTCGATGCCGCGCGCCATGAAGGTCTCGCGCAGCGGCAAAAGGTCGAGCAGGAACTCGATCAGCAGGCGCGGATTGCGGCTGACATGGCCGCCATCGGGCAGGATCTGGTGGTCGAGTTCGTCGGAGAGCAGATATTCCAGCCGCCGCCGACGTCCGTCCTGCCCATCCAGGCAGATCGCGGCGAAGGCGACGGCGATCAGGCAGTTGAGCCGCGCACTGCCTTCGACGGCTCCGGCTAGAGCGAGATTCAGCCGGTCGGCGAGCCGCGAGACATGGCGCACGAAGCGCTCGTAGAAGACGTGGTCGGCGCCCTCGAGCAGCAGCGGCGAATGTGACAGGAAGGAGATCAGCCGCCGCGCCGCGACGGCCGGCCGGCGGGCGATCTCCGTGCGATCGCGCCGTCTCGTCATGAAGTCGTCGACCAGCGCGCGGGCATTGGCGCGGGCGATCGCGGTGTCGGCCGCGTGCATGTGGCGCAGCCAGCCGAAGCCGTGCAGCGCCTCGGCCCAGGCCTCGCTGGGCGGCTGGCTGTCGAAGGGCGATTCGCCATGGGTGCGCAGCGTGCGTCCGGCGAAGGCGTAATAGCCGGCATAAATGTCGCCGGCGGTCGTCGGGTCGGAGGTCCGCAGGTCATGTGGAGCGAAGAGCAGGCGCGTCGCCGTGGAGCGGCCGAAGGGCCAGAGCTTGCGCGCGAAGCCGACGAACTGGCCGCGGGTCCGCCGGGCCGCCCGTCCGATCGCGGCCTGCGCCAACCCCCTGCGCTCAGACCACCCGTTCAATGCCCCGATACGCCCCGTACCCATTACGCATAGAGCCGGATGATTTCAAACGGGATCACGGAGTGAACCCGTTTGAAATCTGAATCCGTCTCTCACCAAAAGCTAGAGCAGGATTCATGCGAAAAAACCGGTTCCCACTTTTTCGCATCCTGCTCTGTGCCGTTCGACAACGCGAATCCCCGCATCGTCATAGCCTGATCAGGCGGCTTGCGTAAAATCCGCTCCATCCCGAGAGGCGGGGCGTCTCGTTGCGGAGCTGGTGCGGGAGCGTGCGCAGGTCGCCATTGCCATCGATCGCATCGGCAAGCCCGCCGATTTCGGCCGGCTCGACCGGCTTGCGGGCGAAGTCGGGATGCGCAGCGAGAAAGGCCTCGATCTGGGCTTCGCCTTCCTGCGGTTCGAGCGAGCAGGTGCAGTAGACCAACCGTCCCCCCGGCCGCGTCAGCCGCGCCGCCGCCTCGAGCAGGCGCGCCTGCAGGGCGACGAGCTTGGCGCGATCCTCGGGAGACTTGGTCCAGGCGACGTCGGGGTGGCGCCGGATCGTGCCGGTGGCGCTGCAGGGCGCGTCGAGCAGCACGGCGTCGAAGGGCTCGGACTCCCAGAGCAGGGCATCCTTCGTGACGATCTCAGCGGACAGGCCGAGACGTTCCAGATTCCCTCTGAGACGGCGCAGGCGCGGGCCGGAGCGGTCGACGGCCGTGACCTGCGCGCCGAGCGCGGCAAGCTGCGCCGTCTTGCCGCCGGGCGCAGCGCAGAGATCGGCGATGCGCTCGCTCGGTTTGGGCGCGATCAGCCGCACGGGCAGCGCGGCCGCGGCGTCCTGCACCCACCACGCGCCTTCGTCGAAACCAGGCAGGCCGGTGATGGCTTGGCGCTCGCGCAGGCGCACGGAACCGGTCGGCAACAGCAGGCCGTCGAGCTTCTCGGCCCAGCTCGCTGCGTCCTCCTTCACGGAGAGGTCGAGCGGGGGCTCGTCGCGATGGCTCTGCGCGATCGCGGCAGCGGTGTCTTCGCCATAGCTCTCCATCCAGCTCTCGGCGAGCCATTCGGGCGTGTCGAGGAAGGGGTCGACGGCTTCCGCGAGAATGGCTTCGCGCTCTCGGGCGAGACGCCTCAGCAGCGCGTTGCCGAGCGCGACATAGCGCGAAGCGCGGGCGTCTTCGTGCAGATGGCGGATGGCGAGATCGACGGCGGCATGGTCGGGCACGTCGAGAAAGAGGATCTGTGCGGCGGCCGCGACCATGATCGGCTCGAATGGCCCTGAATTGCGCGGGCTTCCGCGCTCGAGCCTGGCGTTGATCGCTTCCTGGATCGTGCCGAGGCGACGGAAGGCGGTGATCGCAATGGCGCGGGCGAGCGCGTTGTCGGCCGCGTCCAACCCGAAAGGCGGCGCCAGCCGGTCATGGGTATCGTCGAGCGCCAGCTTCGCGCGCAGCACCTCGTCGATGACGGCTGCCGCGAGCTTCCGCGCCGGCAGCCCCTGAACGGGGGCGCTGTCCGCATCGCCGTCATCCTGCGGCACCTGGTTGCGAGCGCCCTGCCTGCCTGCCTTCGCCACCGGATCAGCCCCACGGCCCGGGCTGATGGCCCGAGCCCGCCCCGCCCCATGGGCTCTGCGCAGCCTGGCCCATAAAGCCGCCAGCATGGCTGCCGATGCCCATGGCGCGAGCCTGCTCCATCAGCGCGGCGATGCGATTGCCGGTGTCGGGGTGTGTCGAGAACAGGGAATCCATGCCGCCGCCAGTCAGGGGATTGATGATGAACATATGCGCCGTAGCAGGCTTCGCCTCCGCCGTCTCGTTCGGCGTATGCGCGACGCCGCCGGCGATCTTGGCGAGAGCATCGGCGAGCCAGACCGGGTTGCCGCAGATCTCGCCGCCGAGCTTGTCGGCCTCGTATTCGCGCGAGCGGGAGATCGCCATCTGGATCACCATCGCCGCCATCGGCGCCAGGATCGAGAGCAGGATCTGGACGACGAGGTTCGGGCGGTTGTCGCGCGAGCCGAACATCATGCCGAAGGTCACCAGCGAGGAGATCGCGCCGGCCATGGTGGCGGTGATCGTCATCGTCAGCGTGTCGTGATTCTTGATATGCGCCAGCTCATGCGCCATCACGCCGGCAAGCTCTTCATAGCTCAGCGTGCGCAGGATGCCGGTCGTCGCCGCGACGGCTGCGTTCTGCGGGTTGCGACCGGTGGCGAAGGCATTGGGCTGATCCTCGTCGATCAGATAGACGCGCGGCATCGGCATGTTCGCGCGCGCCGCGAGGTCGCGCACCATGCCGTAGAGCTCCGGCGCGCTGCGCTCATCGACCTCGTGGGCGTTGTGGGCGGCGAGCGCCAGCCGGTCGGAATTCCAATAGCTGAAGAGATTGGTGACGGCGGCGAAACCCAGCGCCATCAGCATGCCACTGCCGCCGCCGAGCAGGTAACCGACCGCGCCGAAAAGCGCGGTGAGGCCGGCCATCAGCATGCCGGTGCGGACGTAGTTCATCTTCTTCCCCTTATGCGCGCGGATTCGGAACGCGGCGACATGCCTCTCCCCGAACGCGAATTTGCGCCTTATGTGGTGAAGCCGATGCCGATCCTGCAAGAGAGTGCGAGCCGATGAGCCGGGAGAACGAGACCAGCGCCGCGGCGGAGCGATCCGAGACGCCTGCCCGCAAGCTGCCGCCGGCGGCCGAGCGTGCGCTGGCGGAAGCCGCTGCGCGGCGCGCGGCGCTCGACGCCAAGGCCTCGGACCTTGCCGGGGAGCGCGAGATCAACGGCCGTGGCGGGCTCGATCCGGTCCGCTACGACGACTGGGAGGTCAAGGGGATCGCCAGCGATTTCTGAAGCCTGATTGCCATGGCTCTGGCGGCGATCGATCTGTCGTCGTCATTCCGGATCAGCGCCGCTTCGCGGCTTGTCCGGAATGACGACGCGTTGAAGCGCTCGGGACTTTCCCCGCCTATTTCGCCCGCTTCGACCCGACCAGTTCATCCCATTTGCGGAAGGCGACGACCATCTTCTCGGGCTTGAGCGGCAGCTCGATCGGGTTGTTGGCGATCAGATCGGCATATTCCGGCCGCCCGAACTCGGCAATCACCTTCTGGCTGGCCTCGGGCGCGAGCGAGAGCGGCACGTTCTTCACCGCCGGGCCCGGATAGAGATAGCCCTCGTCATAGGAATAGGCCTGCATCTTCGGGGTCAGGACATGGGCCATGATGTCGAGCACGACGGCGAGCCGGTCGTTCGGGATGCCCTTGGGCACGCACATGAAGAAGGCGTCGGAGACCCAGTGGAAGCCCTTGAGGGTCTGGATCTTCGCCTCCTTTGGCACGATGCCGAGCGCGCGGGGATTGATGTCCCAGCCCGTCGTCGAGATGATGATGTCGCGCGAGCCGTCGCCGAACTCCTTCATCGTCGCGCCGGTGCCGGCGGGATAATACTCGATGTACTGGCCGAGCTCCTGGAGATAGGCCCAGGTCTTGTCCCAGCCGCCGACCGGGTCCTGCGGGTCCTTGTCGCCGAGGATGTAGGGCAGGCCCATCATGAAGGTGCGGCCCGGGCCGGAATTCGTCGGCCGCGCATACATGAACTTGTTGGGGTTCGCCTTGGCCCAGGCGAGCAACTCCTCGGCCGTGGTCGGAACCTGCTTGACCCGGGCGGGCATGTATTCGAGCAGCGGGCCGGAGGGGTAATAGTTCACCACCACACCGAAACCGTCGCCCTGGACCTTGTGCAGGTTGAGCGCAGCCGGCTCGTAATTCGCCTCGATATTAGGAAACTTGTCGGCGAAGTCGGGCAGGATCTTCTGCCAGAGCTTCTGGTCGAGGCCCGCTGCGAGACCATCGCTGCCGGTCAGGACGAGGTCGAGATCGGCGCGCCCGGCCTCCTGCTGCGCCTTGATCTTGCTGGCGAGCTCGGGCGCCGGCGCCTTCACGAAGGCGATGCGCGAGACCAGCTTGGGATTGGCGGCGCGATAGTCCTCGAAGGCCTTCTGCATCAGGGCGAGAGCGCCGCCGACGTCGATGATGCTGATGACCACCGGGGCGGAAGGCAGGGGCGGGGAGGCGGCGAGCGCGCCGCCCCTCCCCGTCGCCATCGCGGTGAGACCGCCCAATACGGTGCGGCGGTCGAGGCCTGTCGGATTCCGGCTCATCTGATGTTCTCCCCTTTTATGGTTCAGGCGTTGGTCGGTTCAGGTCGTGGGTTGGGCATCCAGTCTGGTGGCATGACCGAAGCGACGCTCGATTGCGCCGAGACGGACACGCGTGACGGCGAGGTCGTCGGACCAGTCGATCTCGCCGCGATCGAGCCCGACGCCGCGCACCCGCAGGGCGGGCTGCAACGCGGCGAGTGGGTGGTCGGAAGCCATCGCGACGGCCTCGACGGCCGAGGCCAGTCCCCAGGCGACGAGATTGCGGACGGCCTGGTCGAGGCAGAGCGCGGAGCCGGCGAGATTGGCAGCATTCGGCTGGCGCACCGAACCGTCCTCGCGAAGGTCCACGCTCATGCCGGCGAAAGGATAGCTACCCGGCTGCGATGCTGCGGCCGAAACCGCGTCGGTCACGAGAATGGAGCGATCGAGCCCCTTCGCTCGCATCAGTGAACGCAGGGCCTTCGGGTGAAGATGGATGCCGTCGGCGATGAAGCTCGCCCAGAGCCGGTCCTCGGCGAGCTGGGCGAATATCGGATTGACCAGCTTGTGGAGCTGCTGCGGCATGCCGTTGCCGAGATGGGTCGAGAGCGTGGCCCCCGCATCGGCGGCCGCGGCGACCTGGTCGAAATCGGCTGCGCTGTGGCCAATCGCGACGATGCGGCCGGCCCTGGCCAGAGCCGAAACGAGCGCCTGCGCGCCGTCGATCTCCGGCGCCAGCGTCACCATCAGGATCGGCCGGGCGAGGCGGCTTTCCAGCCGTTCGACGAGGTCGGGGTCGGCAGGCGTCATGGCCTGCGGCGGATGGCAGCCGGCATAGCCCGGGGACGGGTTCAGGAACGGCCCTTCGAGATGGTAGCCCGGGCACATCAGCGGGCCGAGCCGGCTCGCCGAGATCGCCGCATCGAGAGCCTGGAAGCGTTCCTCCAGCTCTTCCTGATGGGCGGTGATGATGGTCGGGAGGCAGAGCGTGACGCCCGTCGCGAGCATCGCCTCCAGCGCGTGGTCGATCTCGGCCGGCGTCACCGAGCCGGAATTGAAGTCGATGCCGGCGAAGCCGTTGACCTGGAGATCGATGAGGCCGGGTGTCCGCATCCTCTCCGCCCCGCTCAAGGCTTATTCAGCAGGGCGGCGGCCGGCGGATCGATGAACAGCACGGTGTTCGCGTGCGTCTGCAGGATCGAGGCCGGATGCAGGTTGCTGACGGGACCCTGCAACGCGTCCTTCGCGGCTTGAGCCTTGCGCGTGTCGGAGACGGAAAGCACGATCAGCTCGCTCTTCAGGATCTGCCGCACGCTCATCGAGATCGCCTTCTCGGGCACGGCCTCGAAGGTCGGGAACCAGCCTTCGCCGAATTGTTGCTGGCGACAGGCATCGTCGAGCGTCACGACGATATAGGGCTTATCGGTCTCGAAATCGGCCGGCGGGTCGTTGAAGGCGATGTGGCAGTTCTCGCCGATGCCGGCGAAGCAGACATCGATGCGCTTGCCGGTGATCAGGGCGTCGAGGCGCTCGGTCTCCGCTTCGGCGTCACCCTCGCCGTCGACCGGCACGAAGGCGGGCGCATTGTCGAGCGGTGCCATGAAGCGCAGGCGCAGATAGCGCCGGAAGCTCGCCGGATGTTCCTCCGAGAGGCCGACATACTCGTCGAGATGGAAGGCGGTGACCCTGGTCCAGTCGATCCCCTCGGCGATCACCAGATTCTGCAGCAGCTCGAACTGGCTCGCGCCCGTCGCGACGATGATGTTGGCATGGCCGAAGCGGGCCTGCGCCTCGCGGATCGCCTTTGCGCCCAGCGCGGCGGCCTGCACGCCGAGCGTCGCCTTGTCCGGGACGATGCGGATATCGACCATGCGATTTTTGAACCTTTGCCTATGTGATTGTTTTTTATATCGTCTTGAGAGCTTATGGGCCTCACTTCGAAAGGCAACAGCTATTTTTGAACCTCTGCGTTCGAATAAAGGATTGGGCAGAGCGTGATCCTCGCAACCTTCGACGACAGCGGCTTCGCCGCGGCCCATGACCGCGACTGCGCCCGGGTCTACCGGCTGGTGCTTGGCGGCCTCGCGCATTCCCGTAGCGAGATCGGCCGCCAACTCGGCCTGCGCTCGACGACGACATCGCGCGTGGTCGCCGATCTCGTCTCGCGTGGGCTCCTGCTCGAGACGATGGGCGAGGTCGCGGGGAGGGGGCGGCCAGCCGCCGTGCTGCTCGCCAATACGCGACGCATCGGGGCCTCGGTGGTTTATGTCTCGAGCCGATCGCTGTCGGGCGTGCTGGTCGATCTGTCCGGTCATCTTCTGGCGGAGCGGTCGATCACGATCGACAGCGAGGCCGACAACGATGCGATCGCCGCGGTGATGGCCGAACTCGCCCGGCATCTGCTTGCGCATATGCCGGCCGGCATGAGCCATGCCGGCACGGCCGTTTCGCTATCGGGGCTCATCGACCTGCCGCGCGGGCAATGGCTGATGGCCTCGCGCTGGCCGCGCATGCGCGGTCTCGACGTTGCGGCCGTGCTCGCCCCGATCGCCGGCCCGGTCGAGATCTGCCGCAATCTCGACGCGGAACTGCGGGCGCGGGCGGTGCGCGAGCCCGAACAGTTCTCCGGCGGCACGCTGCTGCTGCATTGGGGCTGGGGCATCGGCCTGTCCTATGCGGTGGACGGACGCCCCTTCGCGCCTGCCGGCTCCTTCGGCGAGATCGGCCATTGGCGACTCTCGGCGCTGGACGGGCGGCGCTGCGGCTGCGGCAACACCGGCTGCCTGGAGACGGGGGCGGCGCTGTGGTCGCTGCTGCCGGCGCTGCGAGCGCGCTGGCCCGATCTGGAGGAGGACGAGGCACGCCTCGCCCGGCAGCTCGCGGGGCGCGATCTTCTCAGTCTTGCGGAGATCGACCAGGCCGCGCGGCTGCTGGCGCGGGCGCTCGCCAATGCCTGCCGCATCTTCTTTCCGACGCGGATAGCCGTCAGCGGCCCCTTCGCCGCCAATGCCGCGCTTTGGGCGCGTTTCGCAGCGCTGCTGCGAGCTGAGGGCACGATGGACGGCCTCGCCCTACCGGAACTCGCGAGCGTGCGGGCCAGCCAGCTTCACGAGATCCATGGAGCGGCGGCGCCGCTACTCGGCCGCGCCACGGAAGCGCTGCTTCGGCAGCAGGGTTGAGGGCCGGGCTCTGGGCGGCCGACTGCGGAATGTCTGCTCGTGATCTCGGGCGCGACCCGCGTCCAGCGCACTGGACGCGCACTTTCGTGGTGCACTAGTATCCCAGCCAAGAGCCCGCAGCCTGCATTTCGCAAGCTTGAAGAGGTCTCGATCCAGGGAGACGACATGACCCATCTGACACGCCGCAACGTGGTTGCCGGCGCGGCCGGCCTTGCGGCCCTCGCCGCCAGCCGCGCTTACGCACAGAACGCGCCAGTCGCGCTCAACATCATCGACGTCGCCGGCAACCTGCAGTTGACGCAGGCGGCGATCGAACGCTTCGCCAAGGACAACCCAAAGCTGATCTCGCGCCTGAACTTCTCGCGCGCGCCCTCGCCGGAGCTGCCGGCCAAGATCAAGGCCCAGCAGCAGGCCAACCGTGTCGATATCGACCTCGTGCTGACCGGGCCCGGCGCGATGTCGGACGGCATCCAGCAAGGACTCTGGATCGACGTCTGGAAGTCGCACACCGCCAGCCTGCCCAAGGCCGAGGACGTCTATCACGAGCAGGCGCTGATGATGCAGCGCAATTTCGGCCAGAACGAAGGCGTGGCCGTGGCCTACTCGCCCTCGGGCCCGCTCTTCGAATATGTCCCGGCGCGCCTGAAGGCGGTGCCGAAGACGGCCGAGGAACTGCTGGCTTATGTCAAGCAGAACAAGAACCGCTTCACCTATGCGAGGCCCGTCAATTCCGGCCCCGGCTGGACCTGGCTTCAGGGCCTGCCCTACATTCTCGGCGATGCCGACCCCAGCGATCCGATCAAGGGCTGGGACAAGAGCTGGGCCTATCTCAAGGAGCTCGGCTCCGGCGTCGATTACTACCCCGCCGGCACCGCCGCGACGATGAAGGAGTTGGGCGAGGGCACGCGCGACGTGATCGTCTCGACGCTGGGCTGGGACATCAATCCGCGCGTCCTCGGCATCGTGCCGAAGGAGGCCGAGGTCTTCGTTCTCGCCAACACGCACTGGATTCCGGATACGCAGTTCATGTGCATCCCCAAGGGCGTGCCGGCCGACAAGGTCACGGCGCTGCTGGCGCTGATGTCCTACATGCTGAAGCCGGAGGCGCAGGCCGGGACCTATGACAAGGGCTATTTCTATCCCGGCCCGGCCGTGAAAGGCATCACGCTCGCCATGGCGCCACAGGAGAGCCGCGACGTGCTCGCCGAATACGGCCGCCCGAAATATGACGAGCTGATCCGCACCCTGCCGACCAAGCCGCCGCTGACGCCGGAACGTCTGGTCGCGGCGTTCCGACGCTGGGACCAGGAGATCGGTGTCGGTCACGCGCCAAAGTAAGGCGTGTCCAGATGCGGTTTGCTGCCATCGGCCTCGACCATCGCCACATCTACCATATGGTCGCAGGCTTGCTGGAGGCCGGCGCGGAATGCGCCGGCTTCGACCCCGCGACGAGCGACGAGCGCGTGCTCGCCGGTTTCCGCGAGCGCTTTCCCGATCTGCGTCCGGTCGAGGCGCAACGTCTGCTCGACGACCCCTCGATCGATCTGATCGTCTGCGCCGGCATCCCCAGCGAGCGCACGGCGCTCGCGATCAGGGCGATGCGGGCCGGCAAGGACGTCATGGTCGACAAGCCCGGCGTGACCAGCTTCGATCAGCTTGCGGCTGTGGAGGCCGTGGTCGCGGAAACGGGCCGCATCTTCTCGGTCTGCTTTTCCGAGCGCTTCGTCGTGCCGGCGACGCTTATCGCCGAAAAGCTGATCGCGGATGGCGCGATCGGCCGTGTCGTCCAGACCGTCGGGCTCGGGCCGCACCGGCTCAATCGCACGATCCGGCCCGGCTGGTTCTTCGATGCAGCGTTCTATGGCGGTATCCTGACCGACATCGCCTCGCATCAGATCGACCAGTTCCTGCATTTCACCGGCTCGACCGAAGCGGAGATCGTAGCCTCCGGCGTCGGCCATTTCGGCGAGGCCGACCTGCCGGACTTCCAGGATTTCGGCGAGATCCTGCTGCGCAGCGACCGGGCCGGCGGCTATGTCCGCGTCGACTGGTTCACCGCCGACGGGCTCTCGACCTGGGGCGACGGCCGCCTGACGATCCTCGGCACGCAGGGCACGATCGAACTGCGCAAATATGTCGACGTCGCCGGCCGTCCCGGCACGGACCACGTCTTCCTCGTCGACAGGGCCGGCACCCGCCATATCGACGCCTCGCGCGAGCCGCTGACCTATTTCCGCAACCTGATCGCCGATATCGGCGCGCGCGGCGAAACCGCAGCGCCGCAGCGCCACACCTTCACCGTCTGCCGCCTCGCACTGGAAGCGCAGGCCAAGGCGGTCTGGCTGCCGGCGAAGCCGGCTGTCGTCCATTCCTGAGGATCGCCAGATATGACAAGCAAGCTCGGCATCGCCGTGATCGGCCTCGGCCCGGCGTCTCTGCCGCATTCCAAGAGCCTGCTGGATCTGGCCGACCGCGCGGACGTCCGCTGGGCCGTCAGTCGGACGGCGGATCGCGCCGAACGCTACGCGCAGCAATTCCCGTTCCCGACGACGACGGATCTCGACGCCGTTCTCGCCGATCCCGCCGTCGAGGCTGTGATCGTGCTGACCCCGCCGTCGAGCCATCTCGACGTCTCCGCGCGCTGCCTCGAGGCGGGCAAGCATGTGCTCGTCGAAAAGCCGCTCGAACTGACCAGTGAGCGCGGGCAGCGTCTGGTTGATGTCGCACGGCGCACCGGCCGGGTCTTCGGCGTGGTGCTGCAGCATCGCTTCCGTCCGGCGAGCCTTCGATTGAAGGCTGCGCTCGATGCCGGCGAACTCGGCGGCATCGAAGCGGCGTTCCTGAGCGTGCCGTGGTGGCGGCCGCAGAGCTACTACGACGAACCGGGTCGCGGCACGCTGGCGCGCGACGGCGGCGGCGTGCTGCTGACGCAGGCGATCCACTCGCTCGACCTGTTCCGCTCGCTGGTCGGCGTCTCCCGGGTCGTCGCGGCGCAGGCCCGCACGACCGGGCTGCATCGCATGGAGACCGAGGACTATGTCTCCGCCCTGCTGGAGACAGGCAATGGCGCGCCGGCGACGCTGATCACGACGACCGCCGCCTATCCCGGCTATCCCGAGCGTATCGAGATCACCGGGACGAAGGGCTATGCCAGCCTGATTGGTGGGCGGCTCAGTCTCGCCTTCCTCGACGGGCGCGAGGAGATCGTCGAGGCGGAGGGATCGACCGGCAGCGGCGCCAACATCATGGATTTCCCGCACGACGCCCACCGCGCCGTCATCGCCGACTTCCTCGACGCGGTCGAGACGGGGCGCGATCCGGTCGTCGCTGGCGAGGAGGCGCTCGCCTCGCAACGCCTCGTCGACGAGATCCTCCTCGCCGCTCGCCGGAGCGCTTGACTTGTATCGGATTTGTATCTTCGATGGCGCGTCCCCGGTGAGGCCGCCCCTTGGTTCGCTACCACGACATCGCTCGCAGCCTCGAACTCGCCCTTGCGGTCGATGGCGGCGATTCGAGAGCCGTTCCCTCCGAGCACGAGCTCTGCGAGCGCTATGACGCGAGCCGCACCACGATCCGCGCCGCGCTGAAGCAGTTGCAGGATCGGGGGCTGATCGAGCGCCGACAGGGCAAGGGCACGTTCTATCGGCCGCGCCACATCGCCAAGGATCTCGGCAGCATCACCGATTTCCACACCGAGGCGCGGAGGGCAGGACGCGTGCCGACCACGCGGATCCTGTCCTGTGGCCGGCGGCCGGCCAGTCCGGTGGAGTTCGCCTTGTTCGGAGCCGATATCGCTGCGGAGGGGATCGTCGACCTGACGCGGCTGGGCTACCTCGATGACGAGCCGGCGGTGCTGCAGCATTCCCGGATCGGGCACGCGACCCTCGGCGAGCTCGATGCGGGGGCGCTCGTGCAAGGCTCGCTCTATCGCTACCTGGCGGATCGCCGCGGCGTCCATGTCGCCACGGTCGAGGAGACGCTGGAGCCTCATAACGCCGATCCCGAGGAAGCCGCCCATCTCGCCATCGTGCCGGGGATGGCGGTCTTCCGTTCGCAGCGCATCTCGCGCGACCGCGTCGGTGCGGTCGTCGAGGTCAGCGTCAACCTGATCCGCGGCGACATGTATCGCTTCACGACGCGCCGCGAGGGGCCGGGGGGCGTTCCATGAGCGTTGTCCTCGCCTGCGATCTCGGCGGCACCAGTTTCCGCGCGGCCCTGATCGACGAGGCTGGTGCGACACGCGCCGAAAGCATGATCCTCGGCCCGACCGCCATCGATCGTATGGGCTGGTCCGAGATCGACGCGACCGAATGGTGGCGCATTCTGGTCGAGTCCGCAGGACAACTCGCGGAGGCCGAGCCCGAACTGTTCGGCACCATCGAGGCGGTGGCGATCTGCGGGGTGACGCGTACGCAGGTCTTCATCGGCCGCGACGGGCGCCAGTTGCGCCCGGCCATGACCTGGAAGGACACCCGCTCGGAAGCTGCCGCCGCCCGGCTTCGCGATAAGCTAACCGACGCCCATCCGGAAAGCGCGCGGATCAATGCCTTCCACCCTCTGGCCCGCCTCGCCTGGCTGGGCTCGGAGGAGGAAGAGAGCTTCCGCGCGCTGGCCTGCGTGCTGGAGCCGAAGGACTATCTGAATGCCCGCCTCACCGGCCGGCAGGCGAGCGACCCGGTTTCGATGGCCCGGCTGTTGGCCTCGGCGGAGACCGTATCGAGCATCGATCCCTTCGCCGCGATTGGGCTGCCGGCCTCGATTTTGCCGCCTATGCTGGAACCTTGCGAGCCGGTCGGGCCGGTGCTGCCGGGCCTGCCGGCGCCGCTCGACCGAATTGCGGGCGTGCCGGTGCTCTGCTCGTCGAACGACACTTGGGCCGCGGTCGCAGGCCTTGGCGCGCTCCGTTCGGGCTATGCCTACAACATCTCCGGCACGACGGAGGTGCTCGGTGCTGTCGGCTTGGAGCCGGTCGAGGCGGAGGGCCTGCTGACCGTCGACTGGCGCGGGCTCTGGCAGATCGGCGGCCCCAGCCAGAACGGCGCCGACACGGTCTCATGGCTGCTCTCGCTGCTCGGGCGGGAGGGTGGCGAGCCCAGCTCGGTCGGGCGCGAGATCGGCGCTCTGCTCGCCGGCCGACGCCACCCCCAGCCCTTGCTCTTCCTGCCCTATCTCCAGGGCGAGCGCGTGCCCTACTGGAACCCCTCTTTGCGTGGCGCCCTGATCGGGCTCAACCGCCAGCATGGTGCAACCGACCTCGCTTTCGCGGTGCTGGAGGGCGTCGCCTTTCTGAACCGGATCGTGCTGGAGCGGGCGGAAGCCGCGCTCGGCGGCCCGGTCGCCGAAATCCGCTTTGGCGGTGGGGCGGCAGTCAATCCGGTCTGGAGCCAGATCAAGGCGGATATCTGCGGCCGGCCGATCGTCGTCGGGGCTTCGAAGGAGCCCGGCCTGCTGGGTTCCGCTATCGTCGCTTGGACCGGGCTTGGGCGCTTTGCCTCGCTGACGGAAGCGCAGGCCGAACTGGTCACGCCGGCCGCGCGCTTCGAGCCCGAGCCTTCGCGCAAGGCTGCCTATGACAGCCTCTTCGCGCTGTACCGGCGCAGCGAGGCGGCTCTCGCGCCGATTTCGGGTGACCTGGCCGCAATCGGGCTTGGTTCCAGTCTCCTGCCCGGCGTCGTCACGCCTTCGCCTTGAGGATCGCTTCCGATGAGCGTCGCCCGCATTGAGAACCGACCCAGCCCCGTCAGCCTAGTAACGGGCGCATCCGGCGGCATTGGCGGCGCGCTCGCCTTGATGCTGGCGGGACAGGGGCACCGGCTGCTGCTGTCGGGGCTCGAGCAGGCTGGGCTCGACGCTGTGGCGCAGGAGGTCGGCGCGCGCGGCGGCGAGGTCGCGACGCTGGCCGGCGATATGCGCGAACGCGATCTCGCCCAGGCTTGCGTCGATCTCGCGGTCTCGCGCTTCGGGCGCCTCGACAATCTCGTGACCGGGGCCGGCGCCTCGCGCCCCGTGCCGCTGGTCGAGATGGAGCACGACGAGTGGGACAAGCTCGTCGATATCAACCTCTCGGCGGTTTTCCGCATCTCCAAGGCCGCCTCGCGCCGGATGATCGCACAGGGCGAGGGCGGCGCGATCGTCCACATCTCCTCGATCGCCCATGCCAATGGCGGCGCGAACCTCGCCTATGGCTCGGCCAAGGGCGGTGTCGCGACCCTCACTTACGGCATGGCCCAACAACTCGGGCGACATGCGATCCGCGTGAATGCGGTTGCGCCCGGCATCATCGATACGCCAATGGTGCGTGGCGGCTTCGCCCAGCGGTTCGACGCGCTGGTCGAGGGCGCGTCCGTGCGCACGCCGCTCGGACGTTTGGGACAAGCTGAGGATGTGGCCGCCGTGATAGCCTTCCTGCTCTCGCCCGGTGCGGCCTTCGTCACCGGGGCGCTGATCCCGATCACCGGCGGCATCGAGATCCTCCAGCCGATCTCGACGATCGCGGCGGGAGCCTGACGCGGATGGGCCGCATCGATCTGCGCACCCTGATCGGGCACTACGGTACGGCGATCGCAGGCCTCGCACTGATCCTGTTCTTCCTGATCTTCGCGCCGAACTTCGCCAGCACGACCAACATCATCAACGTGCTGAAGGATACGAGCTTCCTCGCCATCCTGGCGCTCGGCTTCGCGCTCGCCTTCACGGTCGCCGAACTCGACCTCTCGATCGCGGAGATGGCGAGCCTGGCGGCGGTCGTCTGCGGCTGGCTCGTCCATGCGCAACATCCTCCGGGGGTGGCGGTCGCTGCGGCGCTTGCCGTCGGCATCGTGCTCGGCAGCCTGAACGGCTACGGCGTCACCGTGCTGCGCATTCCCTCGCTGATCATGACGCTCGGCACGGCCGCCATCGCCAAAGGCCTCGCCTTCATGATCACCCAGGGCGTCGCTTTCGTCGGGCGCTGGCCGGTCGGCTTCACCGGCTTGGCGCGCGGCTACACGCTCAGTATTCCCAATCTCGTGCTCTGGATGGCCGGAGCGACCCTGTTCGCCTGGGGCCTCGTCAAATGGACCCGTACCGGCGCGCATATGGTCGCGACCGGCGAGGCGGACGAGGCGGCGCGGCTTGCCGGCATCGCCACGGCGCGGATGAAGCGCATCGGGTTGCTGCTGGCCGGCATCTTTGCTGGGCTGATGGCGGCGCTGCTCGCCGCCAACCTGTCCTCGGCCGCGCCGAACATGGCCGGCGACTACCTGCTCTACGCCATCGCTGCCGTGCTGCTGGGGATGACGATGTTCGAGCCCGGCAAGCCGAACATTCCCGGCACGGTCTTTGCCGCGCTGGTGCTCAAGGTGCTCGGCAACGGCTTGGTGCTGCTCGGCGCGCCCTACTACATTCAGGACATCGTTCTCGGCGCCATCATCATCGGGTCCGTGGCCTTTTCGGCCAGTGCGATGAAGAAGGCGGCGTTCAAGGTCTGACGATTTCGCAAACAATCAAAAACGAGGGGAGACATCATCATGTTCGGGTTCAGGAGAATGCTCGTCGCGGCGGCCGCGCTGGTCGCAGCCTGCCAGTCCGCGCAGGCCTTCGAGGTCGGCATCATCGGTTTCCAGTTCTCGTCGGAGACGCATGCGCGCGTCGCCAACGCCGCTGCCGCTGCCGCCAAGGCCAAGAGCTGGGGCGTGACGCTGCTGAACTCTGAGGGCGCGCTGCCCAAGCATGCCGAGCAGTTCGACGCGCTGATCGCCAAGAAGGTCGACGCCATCATCATCGCCATGGGCAAGCCGGTCGAGGCTGACGCCCAGTTCAAGGCGGCCAAGGACGCGAAGATCCCGGTCATCACTGTGCAGTCGGGTTCGAGCCCGCATGCGCTGTTCGACATCCAGACCAACGAGTACAAGGTCGGCGCCGATGCGGCACTCTACCTGCTCGGCCAGCTCGGCTACCAGGGCAACATCGTCACGGCCCGCTTCGACCTCAATGTTGCCTCGCGTATCCGCGGCCGCATCCTCGATGCGGTGCTGGCGGAGAATCAGGCGGTGAAGGAACTCGGCAAGTTCTCGATGGCCCGCACCCAGAGCTGGCGCGACGACGTCCGCGCCGGCATGCAGGCACTGCTGCTACAGAACCAGGGCAAGATCAACGGCATCTGGGCGTCCTTCGACGGGCAGGCCTACATCATCGACGACCTGCTGCAGGCTCAGGGCGTGAAGAAGGGCCAGATCCCGCTGATCTCGGTCGATGGTGGCAAGGAGACCTATGCCCGCATCGCCGACCCGGCCTCGACCTTCCTGGCCACCGTCGCGATCCCCTTCGAGGAGATGGGCAAGCAGGCGGTCGACGCGATCCAGACCATCGTCGTCGAGAAAAAGCCGAAGGAGGCGGTGGCGAGCGGGCCGTATGTGTTCACGGATGCCGTGCTGGTCGACAAGACGAATGTCGAGAAGTTCCTGAAGTGATGACGGAGGCGCGGGGAACCCCTCTCCCGGATTGGAGAGGGGCAGGGGTGAGGGCAGGTCGGTGCCGAATGGAGTGGCGGCGGTCCCTCATCCGCCCCTGTCGGGGCACCTTCTCCCATCCGGGAGAAGGCAGAGACTGTCGCGGCGACCGAGTCTCGCAATCCAGTCGGAACAAGCCATGAGCACTCCCGCCCCCCTTCTCTCACTGCGCGGCATCGGCAAGAGCTACGGCGCTGTCGTCGCCGTGCGCGAGGTCGATCTCGACATCTTCCCGGGCGAGGTGGTCGCGATCTGCGGCGACAACGGGGCCGGCAAGTCGAGCCTGATCAAGGTGATTTCGGGCGCCGAGGAGCCGACCGCCGGCGCCATCAGCATGCGCGGCAAGCCGGTCTCCTTTGGCTCGCCGCATGATGCACTCGACCATGGCGTGGCGACGATCTATCAGGACCTCGCGCTCGCGCCCCGGCTCTCGATCGCCCAGAACGTCTTCATGGGCTCGGAGCTGACGAAGCCATTCCTGCTGCCCTTCCTGCGCATACTCGACAAGAAGAAGATGATCGCGGAATCCCTGCGCTACCTGTCGCAGCTCTCGGCCGCGGTCACCGACATGACGCGCCCTGTCGAGCGGCTCTCGGGTGGCCAGCGCCAGGCGGTCGCGATCTCCCGCGCGCTCCGCTGGAACGCCGAGATCATCATCATGGACGAGCCGACGGCGGCGCTGGGCGTCAAGGAGAGCGCGCTGGTGCTCGACCTGATCCGCAAGCTCAAGGCCGATGGGCGCACGGTCATCCTGATCAGCCACAATATGCGCGATGTGGTCGCGCTGGCGGACCGGGTCGTGATCATGGGGGCGGGCCGCAAATATGTCGACCGGCCGCTCGGCGACCTCTCCGCCGACGACATCGCGCACATGATCATGGCCGGCAACGCCAAGGTGGCATGACGATGCCCGAGCCGATCATCGTCGATACCGATCCGGGGCAGGACGACGCCGTCGCGCTGCTGCTCGCCTTCGCCAGCCGGGACGACCTCGACATCCGCGCCATCACCACGGTGCCCGGCAATGTTCCGGTCGCGCAGACAACGGTGAATGCGCTGCGCATCCGCGATCTCGGTCGCGCCGGGTCGGTTCCCGTCTATCGCGGGGCGGAGGCGCCCTTGGTCGTCGCCCTGGAGACGGCGGAGTTCGTCTGTGGTCCGGACGGGCTGGCCGGCGCCGACCTCCCGTCGCCTGCGAGCGCGGCCGAGCCAAGCCATGCCGTCGAGGCGATCATCCAGATCTGCCGCGCCGCGCCGGATGGCGGCATCACGCTTTGCCCGCTCGGGCCGCTGACCAATCTCGCTCTGGCCTTTCGGCTGGCGCCGGACATCCTGCCCAAGATCAGGCGCATCGTGATGATGGGCGGGGCGATCGGGCTCGGCAACATGACACCGGCGGCCGAGTTCAACATGCATGTCGATCCGCATGCGGCGGCAATCGTCTTCGGCTGCGGCCGGCCGATCGTGATGTTCGGGCTCGGCGCGACGCTGCAGGCGATCGCCAGCCATGAGCAGATCGAACGCATCGGCGCGCTCGGCAACGCGGCGGGCCGGGCGATCCACGGCATGCTGACGCGCCCGCGTCCGGGTGGGCTCGGCACGGCCGGCCATCCGATGCACGACCCTTGCGTCATCGCCTTCCTGCTCTGGCCGGAGCTGTTCTCGGGCCGCGACTGCCATGTCGAGGTCGAGACCGGCGACGGCCCCTTGCGCGGCCGCACCACCATCGACTGGAACGGCCGCCTCAAGCGCGCGCCCAACGCCCATGTCGTCGCGACGGTCGAGGCGCATGAGCTGTTCGAGCGCATGATCGAGCGCCTCGCGACCTTGCCCTGAGCATCGGACCGAAAAGTGGAATGCACTTTTCGGATCAATCTGATGCGAAAACGGAGAGATAGTTCGCCATGCCCCATTTCGTCGATGCCCTGCAGCAGGAGGCCTCAGTCGCCATCGCGCGGATGCGTGAGAGCGCGATCGAGGCACGCCGCCTGCATGCCCGCGCCGAGTTGATGCGCCATATGCTGACGACGGCGCGCAAGGTGAAGGACAAGCCGCAGGCCGAGGCGGTCGAGATGGTCGTCACCGAATGGATGGAAGCCTGGAACCTCGGCCGCAGCGACTGGCCGCATATCGCCCGCGAGATGGAGCTCTTCACTCAGGCCTTCTATGACTATGCGAATGATCCCAGCGACGCCAACGATGCTCGCGTCGCCGCGGGGGCCGAAGCGCTCGACGCGGCGCTGGCGCGCGAGGGCACCTCGATCGCCGAGCAGATGGCCTTCCGCTCGCAATGCGCCCATGGCTGGTGGGAGCTGGTCGCGCCGACGCCGACCGACCTGCCTGGCCGAAAGACCCGCCCCTCGATGCCGCAGCCGCGCCCCGACGCGCCGTTCTGGGAGGCCGGCTGCGCGGACTTCTGTCGGTAGGTGGCTCAGCCGCCGGGCAGGAAGGCGGTTCGGCCCTCTGCATCCCGCACGGCCTCGATCGGCACGCCATAGAGCGTTTCGAGCTGGTCGGGCGTCAGCAATTCGCCTGCGGGTCCGCTCGCCAGCGCCTGCCCGTCGCGGATCATCATCACGCGGTCGGCATGGCGGAGCGCCTGGTTCGGGTCGTGCGTGGTGAAGAGTACGCCCAGGCCCTCTGCCGCCAGTCGCCGGATTTCGCGCATCACCCGGCCCTGATTGCCGAAATCGAGGCTGGCCGTCGGCTCGTCGAGGATGACATAGGCGGGCTCCTGCGCGAGCGCGCGCGCGATCAGGACAAGTTGGCGCTCGCCGCCGGAGATCAGCGTGTAGGGGCGCTCAGCCAGGCGATCGACGCCGAGCCTCTCCAGCATCGCATGCGCGACCGCATGGTCGCGGGCCGAGGGCGCGGCGAAGAGCCCGCCATGCGCGCTGCGGCCCATGAGCACGACCGCGAGCACGCTGAAGGCGAAGGTGCCGGCATGGGCCTGCGGCACATAGCCGAGCGCCCTCGCCCGCTCTGGCGGGGACAAGTCTCCCAGAGGGCGTCCGTCAAGTGTCAGCGAGCCGCCTCGCGCAGGCAGGAGGCCGAGCAGCGTCTTCAGCAACGTCGTCTTGCCGCTGCCGTTGGGACCCAGCAGGGCCAGGACCTCGCCCTTCGTCAGCGAGAGCGAGATGTCGCGGCCGATGATCCGCTCGCGATAGCCATAGGTCAGGGCGCTGGCAGCGAGGCTCACGACCAGCCTCCGCGTGACGAGGCCAGCAGCCAGATGAAGAACGGCGTGCCGATCACAGCAGTGAGGATGCCGAGCGGTGTCTCGACCGGCCCGGCGGTGCGTGCGAGCGTGTCGATGACGAGGAGATAGCCGCCGCCGAGGATCGCGGCTGTCGGCACGAGCCTGCCGAAATCCGGACCCACCAGAAAGCGGGCGAGATGTGGCACGACGAGCCCGACCCAGCCGATGATGCCCGCCGCCGCGACGCTCGCCGCCGTCACCAGCGTCGCGGCGACGACGATGGCGAGACGCAAGGGGCCGGTGCGCAGGCCCAGCGCGCGCGCTTCCTCCTCCGGCAGCGACATCGCATTCATCCGCCAGCGCAGCGCGACCAGCGCGGCCGAGCCGAGCAGCACCGGCCCGAGCAATGGCAGGAGATCGGCCTTCGACGTACCGGCGAGGCTGCCGAGCAGCCAGAACGTCATGGCGGGAAGCTGGTTGTAGGGGTCGGCCCAGTATTTCACCAGGCCGATCCCGGCGCCGAGCAGCGAGCCGACGACGACGCCGGTCAGCACCAGCACGAGGACGGGATCGCCGCGCCGGATCGCCGATCCGACCAGATAGACCGCGCCGACCGCCACGAGGCCTCCGACGAAGGCGGCAAGCTGGATCGCGAACAGACCGAGCGAGAGATAGATGCCGAGGACGGCACCGAGAGCCGCGCCCGAGGAGGCGCCGAGGATGTCGGGCGAGACGAGCGGGTTGCGGAACAGGCCCTGAAAAGCCGTGCCGGCCACGGCGAGCGCCGCGCCGCAGAGGAGGGCGGCCAGCACGCGAGGCCCGCGGATGTTCCAGATCACGGTTTCCATCTGGGCCGGCAGCCCCGATGGCTGGCCGCTCAGGCCGGACCAGAGCAGGCGCGCGAGATCGCCGGGGCCGATGGGAAAGCGTCCTAGCCCGAAGGCGAGCAGGACAGCGACGGCGAGCAGGGCGACCGCGATGGCGTTGCCGCCGAGGGCGGAGGGCCGCATGGCAGTCAGTTCCGCCCCGCCATGATGCGGTCGAGCTGGGCCTCGTTCGGCGTCACCTGGTAGAACAGCGTGTGGAAGTCGCGCGCGATGGCGCGGATGTCCTCCGGGAAGGCGTCCGGATAGAGCAGCTTGGCCAGCCACCACAGACCGGCCATTCGGTTGACTGAGGGTGGGAAGTCGACCCAGCCGAAGGGCAGCTTCGGCGAGAGATGGACGAGGCCGGTCCTCACAGCCCGCACATCGGCCCAGGCAGGATCGCTGCGCAAGCCTTCGGAGAAGGCGAGGTCGATCGTGACGATCACCTCGGGATCCCAGGCGAGCACCTGCTCGAGCGAAACCTGCGTGAGGCCGCTGCCCGGCTGGTCGGCGACGTTGCGGGCGCCGAGAAAGGACAGCGTCTCGACATTGATCGAGCCGCCGAGCCCGGTTTCCAGCCCGCGCGGGCCGCGTGCATAGTAGACCGATGGACGCTTCTCGGCTGGAATGCCGGCGATCCGCCCCCGTATCGTTGCCATCGCGGTTTCGCACCAGACCGCCAGCGTTTCGGCGCGCTCGCCGCGGCCGGTCAGGCGGCCGAGAATGCGGTAGCTTTCGGGGATCGCGGCGAAGCGGCCGTCGAGCAGAGCATAGGGGATGCCGGTCTGCCCCTGTACGCGCTCGGCCAATTCGACATAGGTCCGCCCGGTCGAGCCGGCATCGACGATCAGGTCGGGCTTCCATTGCAGCACGGCTTCGAGATTGGCGCTGTTGCCGCGCCCGGTGATGCGGCCGACCTCCGGCCGGTCGCCGATGCCGGGTAGCAGGAATTCCAGCTCCTCCGGGCGGTTGGCGCGAGGCCAGCCGAGCAGGAGATCGGGCGCCAGCGTGTAGAGCTGGATCGCGGCCGGCGGGCCGGCGGGGAACACCCGCTCGACCTTGCCGGGAATCGCGATCTCGCGGCCGGCGCCGTCGCGAACGGTCGCTGCGCGGGCGATCCACGGAGCGGCGACGAGCGATCCCAGCCCGGCCAGGACGAGGCGACGGTCAGGCTTGCGCATGGCGATGCTCCCGATCCCGCGAGCCATGCGGGCAGCGATGCGGCTTGATGTCGAGCAGCGGCGTTCCGTCGAGACAGTCGAGCCCCCGCACCAGCAAAACGCTGCCTTCGACGCCCAGCAGCTTCACCCGCGACAGCGCGATCGGGTTCGGTCTCACTGGGGAGCGTAACGCGAAGGTGCCGAGCGGCCGGCCGTCGCGCGGGGTCTGGGTCAGGAGGTCGCGCCGGGCCTCATGCATCCAGTAGAGCAGGTCGAGCTGCTGGAACTGGTCGATGCCGGCGAGCGCGTCGCGCCAAGGCTCGTCGATTTCGACGCGGCAGACCGGGCCGTTCTCCGCATCGCCCTGCCTCGGGCACTGGTCGCGGGAGGCGAAGGGCGTGCGCAGGCGGCCGATGAAGACGAGATGCGCGTCCTGCCGGTCGGGCAGGGGTGCGGAGGTCTCGCCCGGTCGTGTCGCCTGCCAGTCCAATGTCGTCTCCGTTCAGCCGGCCTCACGCGGCAGCGCCGGCGCAGCGAAGCCGTGCCGGGCCAGGATCGCCTGCCCATCCCGCGAGAGAATGAACATGGCGAAGCGCCAGGCATTTGGCGAGGCCCCGTTCAGGACGGTGAGCCCGTAATCCGCACCGACCGCCAGCGTGGCCGGAAGGCGCACCAGCTTCAAGCTCGGCTGCTCTTTCGCGATAGGCGCGGCATTGGTGCAATAGGCGAGGAAGATGTCGGCCTCGCCGCTCGCGAGCTTGTGTCCGTAGGTGTTGATGCCGTCAGGCGTGGGCACGTTCGTCGGCCCGCCCGTCAGCAACAGTGCCTTGGCTTCCAGCGCAGTCTTCGCGCCGCGCTTCACCGCTTCGGCCCGTGCAAAGACCTGGAAGGCGTAGTCGCCCGATGGGTCGGCGCGGGGCGTCGAGGTGCCGAGCTTGATCGCGGGGTCGAGCATCCGCTCCAGCAGGGTCTCCGGCGT
This sequence comes from Allobosea sp. GW822-FHT03F07, assembly GCF_058801345.1. NCBI lineage: Bacteria > Pseudomonadati > Pseudomonadota > Alphaproteobacteria > Hyphomicrobiales > Alloboseaceae > Allobosea > Allobosea sp. GW822-FHT03F07. The sequence goes on along the minus strand of NZ_JBXAND010000008.1, from coordinate 148,501 downwards.
CACCGCGACCTCGGGGCGCGCGAAGGCGCAGAGCTCGTTGCGGGCGAAGAGCACGACCGGCCCGGTAAGGCCTGCCTCAGCCAATGCGCGCGGATTGCCGAGATCGGCCGAAGCGAAGACCTCCGCCGCCTCGCCCTTGGCGATCCGCTCCCTCAGCAGGCCGGAAGCGCCGAAGGCTGGCTTCACCGCCAGCTTGCTCTGGAGGGTGAAGGCCTGTGCGACCTCGGTGAGCGCGGCGCGCAGGCTGCCGGCTGCATGGAGGAGGACAGGCTCCTGCGCTTGCGCGACGGAGGCCGTGGCCGACCCGGCCATCACGAGGAGCCCGGCGAGAAGGGCGCGGCGCATCGATTCACGCGCCGGCCTGTGCCGCGTTCGCGAAGAAGAGCTGCTGGCCCTCGATCTTGTAGTCGGCGATCGCCTTCTGGCCCTCGGGGCTGACCAGCCAGTTCACGAAGGCCTGGCCGTCATTGATCTTCACATGCGGGTGCTTGGCCGGATTCACGGCAATGACGCCGTACTGGTTGAACAGTCGCTTGTCGCCTTCGACGGCAATGACGAGATCACCGCGGTTCTTGAAGGAAATCCAGGTGCCGCGGTCGGCCAGCACATAGGCGCCCATGCCGCCGGCCGTGTTGAGCGCAGCGCCCATGCCCTGGCCGATCTCGCGATACCACGCGCCCTTCTTGGCTTCGAGGTCGACGCCGGCCACTTTCCAGAGCGCGAGTTCGGCGGAGTGGGTGCCCGATTTGTCGCCCCGCGAGACAAAGGGGACGCCCTTCTCCTGGATCGCTTTGAGCGCGGCCGCGATGTCCTTCGTGCCGCTGATGCCGGCCGGGTCGCTCTTCGGGCCGATCAGCACGAAGTCGTTGTACATCACCGGCTTGCGCTCGAGGCCGAAGCCCTCGGAGACGAACTTCTCTTCCTGCGCCCTAGCATGGACGAAGACGACGTCGGCGTCGCCGCGGCGGCCGGTGTCCAGCGCCTGCCCGGTACCCTGCGAGACGACGCGGACCTCGATGCCGGTCTTCCCCTTGAACAGCGGCAGAATATGGCCGAACAGGCCGGAATCCTGGGTCGAGGTCGTCGAGGACACCGTGATGAAGCGGCCGTCGCCAGCGGCCGGCGCGGCTGCGGCGGGCGGCGTCGCGGTCGTGGTCTGGGCGAGCGCGAGACTGGTCAGGGCGGCGGAAAAGCCGGCGGCGAGCAGCAGGCGGCGGGTTACGGTCATGGTCGTCTCCTTGGGTTTCTTATTGGTCATCCGATGGCTCACCAGATCAGCTCGCCGGCGAGGAAGGCCTTGGCCTCGGGCGAGTCCGGGCCGGCGAAGAAATCTGTCGCAGGAGCGTCCTCGACCAGTTTGCCGCGATGCAGGAAGAGCACGCGCGAGGCGAGGCGCCGGGCCTGGCCGAGATCATGCGTCGACATGACCACCGTGATGCCTTCCGCCACGAGCGCGGTCAGCAACTCCTCGATCTGCCGGGTCGCGGCCGGGTCGAGCTGCGATGTCGGCTCGTCAAGGAAGAGCAGTTCCGGCCGCAAGGCCCAGGCGCGCGCGATGGCGAGGCGCTGCTGCTCGCCGCCCGAGAGCAGGCGCGCCGCCTGCGCAGCCTTCTCCAACAGGCCGAAGCGCGCCAGCGCCGCCTTGCTGCGCTCGGCGCGTTCGCTGCCGGAGATGCCGGCGGCGGCCAGCGCGTGGGCGATGTTGGCCTCGACCGAGCGACGCAGCATGATCGGCTTCTGGAAGACCATGGCGTGCCGCTTGGCACGTCCCTCCAGTTGCGCCGCCCAGCGTACCCGGCCCTGGCTCGGCGCGAGCAGGCCGTGGCAGAGCCGCAGCGTCAGGGACTTTCCGGCTCCGTTCGGGCCGAGCACGACTGTCAGCCCGCCGGCGGGGATGTCGAAGCGCAGGCCGTCGACGAGCGTGCGCCCGTCGCCGCGGAAGGAGACGGCCTCGACGGCCAGCGGCAGGATCGAGACGAGGTCACGCATGGCTCTCACCCTGCATAGCGGGCGCCGATGCGGCTGGCGCCGAAGGCGACCGCGTTGATGGCGAGCGTCAGCGCGATCAGCACCAACCCGAGACCGAGCGCCAGCGGCAGGTCGCCCTTCGACGTTTCCAGCGTGATCGCCGTCGTCATGGTGCGGGTATGGCCGGCGATGTTGCCGCCGACGATCAGCACGGCGCCGACCTCGGCGCTGGCTCGGCCGAAGCCCGCGAGCAGTGCAGTCGCCAGGGCGAAGCGGCCGTCGAAGAGCAGTGTAGGGATGGCCCTGACGCCTTCGAGCCCGACCGAGCGTAGATGGTCGCGATATTCGATCCAGAGATCTTCGACCGTCTGGCGCGTCAGCGCGATCACGATAGGCAGCACGAGGATCACCTGCGCCGCGATCATCGCGGTCGGCGTGAACAGGAGGCCGAGCGAGCCGAGCGGCCCGGAGCGCGACAGGAGCAGGAAGACGAACAGCCCGGCGACGACCGGCGGCAGCCCCATGAGCGCGTTGAGGCAGACGATGACGGCGGAGCGGCCGGGAAAGCGGGCGAGAGCGAGCGCCGCTCCGAGCGGCAGGCCGACGAGTGCGGCGATCAGGACGGCGGTCAGCGTCACCCCTAGCGACAGGCCGACGATCGCCAGGAAGGCAGGGTCGAGGCCTACCACCAGGGCAAAGGCCGCCTTGAGGATCGCTCCGAAGTCCAAGGTCCGTCCGCTCCCGCTGCTCCGCCGCGATGCAGAGCCTTGTATTTTCTAGAGTTCAATGCGATCAAATGCCAATTCTGGAAAGTTTGCAGGCCAGAGCATGACCGTGCAGGATCTGGTTTATCTCACCACGGAAGAGGCGGCCGGCTATCTGCGGCTTAAGGAGCGCAAGCTCTACGAGCTCGTCGCCAACAGCGCGGTGCCCTGCACCAAAGTCAGCGGCAAATGGCTGTTCCCCCGTGCCGCACTGGACCGTTGGCTGGAAGCGGGGCTGGCCCGGCCCGAGGGTATGCAGGTGGTGAGTCCGCCCCCGATCATCGGCGGCAGCCAGGATTCCCTGCTGGAGGTGGCGGTGCGCGATTCCGGCTGCGGGCTCGCGCTGCTGGCGGAAGGCTCTCAAGCCGGGCTCGACCGGCTGCTGCGTGGCGAGGTCGCCATCGCCGCCATTCACCTCCATGCTACGCCCGACGACGACGAGGCCAATCCGGCCGCGATCCGGGCCGAGCCTGGCCTCTTCGACGCGGTCGTGATCGGCTTCGCCCGGCGCGAGCAGGGGCTGTTGGTCGCGTCCGGCAATCCGCTTGGCATTGCCGGCCTGGCTTCGGCGGTCGTCAAGCGGGCGCGCTTCGCACGGCGCCAGAAGGGGGCCGGCGCGCAGCTTCTGCTCGCCAGCCTGATCGAACGTGAGGCCTTGCCGCAGCAGGCGATGGTGCTGGCCGAGGGCATCTGCGCCACCGGGCAGGATTTGGCGCTGGCGATCCGCACCGGCCGCGCCGATTGCGGCATCGCCTCGCGGGCGATCGCCAGCGCCTTCGGCCTCGATTTCCTGCCGCTGGTCTGGGAGCATGTCGATCTGGCGATGCGGCGGCGCACCTATTTCGAGCCGGCGACGCAGACGCTGCTCGCCTGGATGCGGGGCGACGCGATGCGAGCGCGGGCGCGCGAACTCGGAGGCTATGATCTCTCCTGCAGCGGAATGGTCCGGCTCAATCGTTAAGCCGTTGCATCAGGTCAGCGCGCCGCGCGCCGCCACCGGCCAGAGCGCCTCGACATGGGCGTCGGGCGTGTGCAGGCCGCGCACGCAGACATACCAGTCGTGCAGGTTGACCGTCGGGTCGCAATGGCCCGGCACCAGCAGGAGCCTGTCGCCGCGATGGGGCAGGGCGATCGGATCGCCGGTGAGCACGCCATGCTCGTCGGAGGGCTTGGTGTAGACCACGCCCTCGCGCCGGAACGGCGTCGGCAGGCCTGAATCGATCGCCGCGGCCTTGTGCCCGGCATCGACGACAGCGCGGTCCGGCACCGGCTTGCTCATCACTGCGGTCAGGATGAACAGCGAATGCTCGAAGGTGCGGAAGGGCGTGCCGTCGGCCTGCCGGTTGCGGGCATAGTCGGCGTCCATGAAGATGTAGGAACCTGCCTGGATCTCGTTCCAGATGCCGGACTGACTCTCGATCTCGAAGGTGCCGGTGCCGGCGCCGCTGACGACGCCGCAGGCGAGCCCGGCCTGGGTCAGCCGCTCCACCGTATTGCGCGCTCCGAGGCCGGCGCGTTCGATCGCCTCGCGGCGCTCGTCGATCGAGCGCATATGCTGGGCCGTGCCGTGATAGGCCTGCAGGCCGCCGAAGCGCAGCGTATTGCTGCGCGCGATCGCCTCGGCGAGGCGCACCGCGGTCTCGCCCGGCGCGACGCCGCAGCGCCGGCCGCCGACATCGATCTCGACGAGAACGTCGAGCACAACGTCGTGGCGCGCTGCGGCTTCTGCGGCCTCGCGGACGCCATCGAGATGGTCGACGCAGAGGCTGATCCGCGCCTGGCGGGCGAGCTTCGCCAGCCGGTCGAGCTTGGCGGCGCCGGCGACCTCGTTGCTGACGAGCACGTCGGTGACGCCGCCCTCGACGAGGATCTCGGCCTCGCCGACCTTCTGGCAGCACTGGCCGACAGCGCCATGGGCGATCTGGCGGAGCGCGATCTCGGGGCTCTTATGGGTCTTGGAATGGGGCCGCAGCCGGACGCCGTGGCCCTGCGTATAGGCCGCCATGGTGACGAGATTGCGCTCGAAGGCGTCGAGATCGAGGATGAGGGCCGGGGTGTCGATCTCATTGAGGCTCTGGCCGGCCTGGGCCGGCGGATGCAAGGGCATGGGCTGTCGCGCTTTCCTGAATCGGTTGCGGCCATGGGACGCCAGCTTCTTGTCTGGAGCAAGACCCGACAGGCAAATGGCCCCGGTAGCGTCGTCGCCGCCGCCATGTTAGGTCGCGCGCCATGAAGATAGGCCGCGTTACCGACGACACTCTCGCGCTTTTCCTCCGCGTCTGGCGCGAGCAGGTCAGAGCCTATCTGCCGCAGATGGCGATGATCATGGCCCTCGTGGTGGTGATCGCGGCGACGACGAGCTTCTATCCGCTGCTGATCAAGGCGGCGTTCGACGCCTTCGCCGACCCGCTGACCGCCGAGGCCACCGGCTTCGTGCGCCGGATGGAGCGCCTTGTCTCCAAGTCGATCGGGATCGAGATCGGCGTCGTCAATGCGGTCGCCGTCGTCGTCGTCATCGTCACGGCGATCAAGGGATTCTCGCTGCTGTCCCAGACCGTTATGACGAACAGCGTCGTCAGCCGGATCGAGGCCGACATGCAGACGGCGCTCTATTCGCATCTGATCCGCGCCGACCTGGCGCAGCTTCATCGCGAGAACCCGGCCTCGCTGACCCAGCGCTTCACCACCGATTTCACCTTCGTCAAGGAGGCGCTGACGCGGCTGATCAATATCGCCGTGCGCGACGTGCTGACGGCGATCGCGCTCGTCGGCGCGATGTTCTGGATCGACTGGCAGATGACCCTGGTGGTCATGCTGATCGCGCCGATCGTCGCGCAGCCGATCGGCAAGATCGGCCGCAAGCTCCGCCGCATGGCGACCTCGCAGCAGGAGCAGACCGGGGTCATGGCGAGCCTCGTCACCGAGAGCTTGCAGGGCGCGCGTGCCGCCAAGACCGACACGCTCGAGCCCTATCTCGAACGGCGCGCCGCCGATGCCTTCGCGCGTATTCGCGCGCTCAAGATGAAGGCCGCCAATGCCCGCGGCCGGCTCGATCCGCTGCTCGAGGTCGGCGGCGGCATGGCGGTAGCCGGCGTGCTGGCGGCGATCGGCGTGCGCATCACCTCCGGCGGCTCGACGGTCGGCGATTTCACGGGATATGTCTCGGCGCTGCTGCTGGCGGCCCAGCCGATGCGCTCGCTCGGCAACCTCAACGCCATCGTCCAGGAGGCCGGCGCCTCGCTGAAGCGCTATTATGCCCTGCTTGACGAGCAGCCGCAGATCACCGAGAGGCCGGATGCGAAGCCGCTTGAGGTTGGCGCCGGCGAAGTCGCCTTCCGGCATCTGCGCTTCCGCTATCGCGACGATGCGCGCGCGCTGGAAGGCATCGACCTTGTGGCCGAGGGCGGCAAGACCACGGCGCTGGTCGGTCGCTCCGGCTCGGGCAAGTCGACGTTGCTGGCGCTGGTGCCGCGGCTCTACGACCCCACCGAAGGCCGCGTCGAGATCGACGGGCAGGATCTGCGCGACCTGACGCTCGCCAGCTTGCGCGCGCAGGTCGGTGTCGTCAGCCAGGATGTCGTGCTCTTCGACGATACGGTGCGGGCCAATATCGCCTTCGGGCGGCCGGGCGCGAGCGAGGAAGAGATCGTCGCCGCCGCCAAGGGGGCCGCCGCGCACGACTTCATCATGGCGATGCCGGAGGGCTATGCATCCTCCGTCGGGGAGCGCGGCCAGAAGCTTTCCGGAGGCGAACGCCAGCGCATCGCCATCGCGCGTGCCATCCTCAAGGATGCGCCGATCCTGCTGCTCGACGAGGCGACGAGCGCGCTCGACGCCGAATCAGAGCGGCTGGTGCAGCAGGCGCTCGGCCGCCTGATGAAGAACCGCACCACACTCGTCATCGCCCACCGGCTGTCGACGGTCCGGGAGGCCGATCTCATCGTTGTGCTTGAAGAGGGCAGGATCGTCGAGACCGGAAGCCATGAGGCGCTGCTGACCCGCGACGGCGCCTATGCGCGGCTGCACCGGCTGCAGTTCATCGAGGATTGAGGCGCCTCGCGCTCCGAGCGCGAAGCGCCGTCGGTATCAGGCCGCTACGGCCCTGGCGGGCAGGGCGGTCCCGCGCATCGTGATCGAGAAGGCGGCTGCGAAGAGGCAGAGTGCCCCCGCGATGAAGAAGGCCGGCAGGTAACTCTCATAGACCGTGCGGCTGAAGCCGGCGCCATAGGCGGCGAAGGCCGCGCCGAGTTGGTGCCCGGCGAAGATCCAGCCGAAGACGAGATTGGCCTTGTCGCCAAAACGGTCGGCCGTGATCTTGATCGTCGGCGGCACGGTCGCGATCCAGTCCAACCCATAGAACACCGCGAACAGCCAGAGCCCGTAGAACGAGAAATCGCTGAAAGGCAGGTAGAGCAGCGACAGCCCGCGCAGGCCGTAATACCAGAACAGCAACCAGCGGCTGTCATAGCGGTCCGACAGCCAGCCCGAGCCGACCGTGCCGGCGAAATCGAAGATGCCGATCATCGCCAGCACACCCGCCGCCGTCACCGCCGCCATCCCGTAATCGCCGCAGAGCGAGATGAAATGCGTCTGGACCAGCCCGTTTGTGCTGGCGCCGCAGACGAAGAAGGTGCCGAACAGCACCCAGAAGGTGTGCGTGCGCGAAGCCTCGCGCAGCGCCAGCAGCGGCGACATCAGCATGGCGCGCATGCTGGCATCCTGAGCTGGAGCGGACACGATCTGCTCTGCGCCGTAGGGTGCGAGCCCGACATCGGCGGGCCGGTCGCGCATCAAAGTCAGCACGGCCAGCGCGGCGACGATCAGCATGACCAGGACGACGAGGAGAGCGCTGCGCCAGCCGACACGCTCGGTCAGGCTGGCCAGCAGCGGCAGGAAGAGCAACTGCCCCGTTGCCGTGCTCGCAGTTAGCAGGCCGAGTACCAGCCCGCGCCGCGCCGAGAACCAGCGTGTCGCGACGGTCGCGCCCAGAACCATGGCGGTCAGTCCGGTGCCGAAGCCGACAACGACTCCCCAGAACAGGACCAAATGCCAAAGCTCCGTCATCACGAATGAGCCGAGAATGCCGAGCGTGACCAGCCCGAGCGCGACGCTTGCGACGCGCCGCAGCCCGAAGCGGTTCATGAAGGCGGCGGCGAAGGGGCCCATCAGCCCGAAGAGCAGCAGACGGACCGCCAGCGCCGAGGAGATGTCGGCGGTCGCCCAGCCGAACTCCCGCTGGAGCGGGCCGATCAGCACGCCCGGCGCGCCGACGGCGCCGGCGGTCACAAGCATGGTCAGGAACGTTACGGCGGCCACGACCCAGCCATAATGCCAGCCACGCCTCGCCATCGCGGCTGGCAATCCGGTCGGCTGGGCGGTCTCGGCGGCTAGTGAGGACATGGCGATTTCCTTTTGCGGGTATCTACCCGCATTTGGGTGAGAAAGAAGTGGTCATAGGGCGTTCAAAGCGGCGCGAAGGCCGTCGGCATGTTCGGGTCCGAGCCGGGCCTCGATCTGGCCCTGCACGGCTTCCCAGAGCGGCGCGCCGTCATCGAGAACCCGGTGCCCGTCCGCCGTCAGCGATACCGTGGCCTCGCGCTGGTCCTTGCCGCGCCCGATGGCGAGGAGGCCCATGCGCTCGAGCACGCGGGCATTGCGGCCGATCGTCGAGCGGTCGAGTTCGGTCAGCCGGCCGAGTTCCGTCAGGGTCACCGGCGCGGCGCGCCTGACGGTTCTGAGCAGGCTGAACTGCGAGATGTTCACCCCGACCGGCTCCAGCGCTGCGTCATAGGACGCTGCGATCCGGCGCATGGCAGCGCGAAGGACGGTGCAATAGCAGGGGCTGTTCATATTGCGGGTATATGCCCGCGATCGAGTCTTTGCAAGTGCCGTCATGCCGGCCACGGGGCGCCGTCATCAAACCCTCATGAGCCGCACCGATTCTCCGGCGATGGCTGATTCGATCCTCCGGCTTCATGCTGCCGTGCTGGCGGCGCGCTCGCGTGATCCGGCGCTGTCGCGCACGGCGAGGCTTGCGGGCGAGGGCCTGCCTAAAATGGCCAAGAAGCTCGCGGAGGAGGCCTTCGAGGTTGGGCTCGAGGCGGTGCAGGGCGACCGCCGCCGCACCATCCTGGAAAGCGCCGACCTGATCTACAATCTCGTGGTCCTGTGGAGCGAGATCGGCATCGCGCCGGAGGATGTCTGGCGCGAGATGGACCGCCGCGAGCAGCTTTACGGCATCGCTGAGAAGCTGCCGAAGGCCCGCGGTAAACCGGGAGCAGGCCTGGCGCCGGGTGCGCCGCCGCTGGCCGGGCTCGAACGCTGAGAGGCGGTCTGCGCGCGGCAAGGCTGCGGCGCATGCCGGTCGCGCATTCTCCGGGGCTGCATTCTGCGGTCGGCAAAACTTTCGGGAGCCCGAGACTTTCAGGGTTGCCAAGACGAAAGAGAGCGGCTATCTCCCCCGACATCGGGCCACACGCCACGCGCTGCGGCCCCGATAGGCGCCCGTAGCTCAGCTGGATAGAGCATCAGACTACGAATCTGAGGGTCAGAGGTTCGAATCCTTTCGGGCGCGCCATTTTCTCTTGTAAGTTGCAATTAATGCGACTCAGTCACACATAATCCGACTTTCAGTCAGAGATAGTGCGGCTTCAGCTCAAATTGCGTCACGTCCGAGCGTGATTCCAGCGAGGCGGTGTGAGAATATGCCTGTCGCGCGGGGCCACTCGGCCCCTGGAGTGCGCCCATCGAGGCGGACAGCGTGGCGGCGAGGAATAACCGGGGAGCCGAGCATTCGAACGATGGAAGCCCATGGCCCCACACCGTTCCCTTAAGCTCCAGGACAGAGACCGATTTCATAGCGCCAGACGTCCAGCGGGACGATTCCCTCTGGCGTAGGCAAGTGGCTGGTCATCACGGCCACTAGACGCCAGCCCAGCTTCTCATAGAACCGCGCCGCGCGATCGTTGCCGATGGCACAGGCAAGCCACGCCGTGTCGAAGCCGGCATCGCGAATACGGTCGAGCGCGTCCGTCATCATCGCCGCGGCAACTCCTGGACCGCGCGCAGGAGCCGAGACGTAGAATTGATTGACCATCCGCAACAAGCCTCGCGATGCCGCCGTGTTCGGCGACGATCTGGGCAAGAACCTTTTTCATGTCTGCGGTCTCGACGCGGCCGGCGCGCCGATCCAGCGGGCGACGTTCCGGCGGGACACGCTGCTGCAGTTCTTCGAGCGGGCGACGACGCCGACGATTGTCGGCATGGTGGCCTGTCCTGGCTCGCAGTGGCTGGCGCGCAAGCTCAAGGCGATGGGCCACACGGTTCGGATCGTTCCGGCGAAGTTCGTGAAGCCCTATGTGAAGAGCAACAAGAACGATCTGATCGACGCGGAAGCCATCGCCAAGGCGGTATCGCGTCCAACTTCGGGCGCAGGCTCAAGACCCTCAAAGGCCTCACGCCCTACGAGTTCATCGGCAAACGATGGACGATCGAGCCCGAAAAGTTCAACCTCAATCCGATCTACCAAATGCCGAGACTAAACATCTAGGCCGTTCGCGACGACAATCCGTCTGGTCACACTCGCCTGTGCGGGTGATGCTTCCGCCTTGCGGGCTGTAACCAGCGTTGACATGTGGGATGTCAGGCTCCCCTCGAGCCAAGGCCCGCGTCCCCGCTCATTGCGGCTCGATGCCGAACTCCTTGATCAGCGCGCCCATGGTCGCGATTTCCTTCACCAGGAAGGCGCTGGCGCCAGCGGGCGTTGCGAGCGGGCCAATGTCGACGTCGAAGCCCAGCGTCGGCGCGCGCTCGCGGACATCCGGCAACTGAAGGATCTCGCCGATTCTCTGGGCCATCGCCTGGACGATCTCGGGCGGCGTCCCGGCCGGTGCCATCACCATGAACCAGCCGCCGATATCGGCGCTGGCGAGGGTTTCGGCGATAGCCGGGGTTCCGGGCAGCGAAGCCAGCCGCTTGGTGCCGGCGACCGCCAGCGGCCGCAGCGTCCCTTCCTTGATGAAGGGCTCCGCCACCGAGGCCGACTGGATCGTTGCCTGGACGCGTCCGGCGATCGTGTCCTGGATCGAGTTCGCAGCCGAGGCATAGGGCACCAGCACCATCTTGATGCCGGCGCGCCGGTTGATCGTCTGGCCGATGAGGCCGGAGATGTTGCGCTCGCTGTCGACGGCCAGGCTGATCTCGCCGGGTTTGGCCTTCTCCTGGGCGATGAGGTCCTCCAGCGTCTTGAAGGGCAGGGCCGGGTTGACCAGCAGCACATGATGGCTGCGCGCCGCCATCGCCACCGGCACGAAATCCTTCAACGGGTCGTAGGGCAGCTTCTTGAAGGTGTGCGGATTGGTCGAGAGCGAGGCGGAGGTGGCGAAGAGGAAGGTGTAGCCGTCCGGCGCGGCGCGGGCGACGGCCTGTGTGCCGACGATGTTGGCCGCGCCGGTGCGGTTCTCGACATAGACCTGCTGACCGAGGCTGCGCGAGAGCTTGTCGGCCAGCACGCGCGCCAGGATGTCGGGGCTGTTGCCGGCCGCCTGTGGCACGACGAGCGCTATCGGCCGCTGCGGCCAGGCCTGAGCTTGCGCGCCTTCGATCGCGGCGAGCGCGAGGGTGGCGCCCAGCGCCAGTGATCTGTACTTGGACATCGTGTCCTCCGGGCTCTTCTGTGGTGGGGAGAGAGCGCCGCCGGGCGTGCTCCGCGAGCCTCGAAGGCGCGCTTCCGGCGGCGTCGTTGGTCAGGCCTCTTCGGCGATGCCGTTGCGCAGGACGCCGAGGCGGTCGATCTCGACCTCGACGACGTCGCCGGGCTTCAGCCAGAGCGGGGGGGTGCGCTTGGCGCCGACCCCGCCTGGCGTCCCCGTCGCAATGACGTCGCCGGGTTCCAGCCGCGTGAAGGAGGAGCAGTAGGCGATGATCTTCGGGATATCGAAGATCATCTGCGCGAAGGTCGCGTCCTGCACGACCTGTCCGTTGACGCGGGTCTGCAGGCGCAGATCGGGCAGCGGGCCGAGCTCGTCCGGCGTCATCATCCACGGCCCGAAGGCACCGGTATCGGGGAAGTTCTTGCCCGGCGTGAACTGGTGGGTGTGGCGCTGGAAGTCGCGGACGCTGCCGTCATTGTAGCAGGCATAGCCGGCCACATGGGCGAAGGCGTCCTCGCGGGCGATGTAGCGGCCCGGCTTGCCGACGATGATGGCGAGCTCGCCCTCGAAATCGAGCTCGTGCGAGACGCGCGGCCTGACGATGTCGGCGCCATGGCCGGTCTGGGAATTGCCAAAGCGCGCGAATATCGTCGGGTTCTCGACCTCCGCCCGACCGGTCTCCTTGCGGTGCATCTCGTAGTTCAGCCCGACGCAGAGGATCTTGTCGGGGTTCGGCACGACCGGAAGCCAGGTCACGGCCGAGAGCGGATGGCGCGGGGCCCTGGCGGCGGCCGCGGCGGCCTCCGCCAGGGCCGAGGCGGCGATGACGCTCTTGAGGTCGGGATAGCGGGCCGACAGCACGGCTCCGAGATCGACGGCGTCCTCGCCGTCGATCAGGCCCCATGTCGGTGCGCCCTTGAGGCGGAAGGTGGCAAAACGCATCGGGACGGGTTCCTCTCAGGACAGGGCGTGTTCGATGGGGACGGCCGACGCCGCGGGGGAGCGGGTGGCGAGGCCGAGGGTGAAGGCGTCGATCAGTGCGGCCAGCGCCGGGCCGTCCGCGGCCGTGCCAAAGACGTAATGGTCCGGCCGCACGATCGCGGAGGCACGGCCGCAGGCGGCGAACCAGTCGCGCAGGACACCGTCGCATTCGGCGACGGTGACGTCGGCCTGGGCGACCGGCGCGGCTCCGGACGAGTCCAGCGCGATGACGCTGAGGCCCCCGGCCCGTGCCGTCGTGAGAAGGCCCTCCGGCAGGGTGCCGGCGAGCGTGGACTCGATCACGAGGCGGCTGCCCGCTCCCGCGACCGCGTCGAGGCGCGCGCGCCCCTGCGCCGTCTCGACCCAGGGCTGCGGGAAGAGCCGGCCGCGCGCCGGATCGGCCTCGTCGGCGAGGAGCCCGGCCGCGAGCGGCGGCACGATCTCCTGGCGAGTGATGATGCGCGGCTGGCCGCCGCCTTCGGCGAGGATGCGGGCGTCGCGTGCGCGGGCGGCGACGGGATCGCGCTCGCAGATGACCTGGCCGATCGCCTTGATGCGCGTCGTCAGCTCGCGAACATGCGCACTGCGCTCGACCTCATAGCTGTCGAGCAGGGCCTCTCCCGACGATCCCTCCAGCACGCGTGCCAGTTTCCAGACGAGATTGGCGACGTCGCGCACGCCCTGGCACATGCCCTGGCCGATGAAGGGCGGCTGCTGATGTGCGGCGTCGCCGGCGATGAAGACGCGGTCTGCGCGCCAGTGCTCCGCGACCAGCGCATGGAAGCGGTAGCTCGCCGCCCGCCACAGCGTCGCGTCGGCCGGCGTCAGCCAGCGGGCCAGAAGTTCCCAGACGCGCTCCGGCGTCTGCGTCACGCGCGGATCCTCGCCCGGCAGCAGCATGATCTCCCAGCGGCGATGATTGCCGGGGCCGATGACGAAGCTGGTTGGCCGGCGCGGATCGCAGAACTGCGCCGAGTTCTGCGGCAGCTTCGCCAGGGCGGCGTCGTGGACCAGCATGTCGACGACGAGCCAGGGCTCATCGAAGACGAGATCGGCAAGACGGATTCCGAGCCGCTCCCGGACGGCGCTGGAGGCGCCGTCGCAGGCGATGACGTAGTCGGCCGTGACACTGCACTGCGGGCCGTCCTCCTGCCGCAACTCCAGCGTCACCCGATCGGGAGTGGATTGCAGATCGACCAGCTCCGTCCCAAGCCGCACCTCGATGCCGGGCCGCGCCTGCGCATGGGCTCGCAGCGCCGCCTCGACGGGAGGCTGCGTGAAGACCATGGTCGGCACATAGCCCTGTGGATAGGGCTCGGGCACGGTGTCGATCCGGCGGATCAGCTGGCCGTCCGCGCCGAAATGCTCGGACGCATGGAACGGCGCGACATGCGGCAGCACTGCCTCCGCCAGGCCGAGATTGTCGAGGATGCGCAGGATCTCATGGTCGATCGCGATGGCGCGTGGCTTGTCATAGACCTCGCGCTGCTTGTCGATGACAAGGCTGCGAATGCCGCGCTGCCCGAGCAGATTGGCGGCGACGGCGCCGCTCGGGCCGAAGCCGACCACGACGATGGGGTAATGCGCGGAATCGGAATCGATGATCTCGCTCACCTCTACGGAAGTCCTGTGCCGGTCGTTCATCGGGAGCCCGCCGGGTTGGCCGCCGGGCGATAGGTGATGGCCATCTGGGCGGCTTTCACATGGTCTGCCTTGGGGGGGGCGATGCCCCAGTGGTCGGTTCGTCCAGGCGGCCAAACCCACTCGTCGGGCCCGCGCACACGGTAGCCGTCGTCGACCTGCAGCACCTCCGCGGTGAACTCGACGACGAAGCCGACGGGGTCGACGAAATAGGCGAACACGTTGTCGCCGGGGCCGTGGCGCCCGACACCCCAGCCGATCGGATGGCCCGCATCGATGAGCCGTCCGGAGGCCCGCATCACCGATTCCCAATCCGGCACGAGGAAGGCGATGTGGTTGAGGCCGCTGGCTTTCGCTTCGGCCAGCACGACGGCGTGATGGTCGCTGTTGCAGCGCAGGAACGCCATCAGCTTCGAACGGTCGGTCAGCGCGAAGCCGAGCCCCTGTTCGAAGAAGCGCGCCTGGGCGTCGACATCGTGGCTGTTGAGGTTGACATGGGCGAGCCGCGACGCCCGGTCGGGCTTCTCGCCGGCATCGTCATGGAGCGCATCGCCCCGGACGAAGCGATAGACGCCACCCTGCGGCTCGGCCAGTTCGAGCAGCAGGCCGCCGCCGGGCTCGGATGTCGGGGCAGGGGCCGCCGCCACCCGGGCGCCCTGCCGCACGGCCCCCTCGGCCAGGGTCGTCAGATCGCTTGCCGGATCGACCCTGAAGGTCACCGACAGGATCTCCGCCGCCGCTCGCGGATGCAGCGAGAGGACGTGATGGTCCGCACCCGTCGCGCGCAGATAGACGGCCTCGTCCTGCCGCGCCGCGACCTCCAGCCCCCAGATCTGCGTGTAGAAGCGCTCCGAGAGGGCGATGTCCGGCGTGCCGATCGCGACGCTGCGCAGGGCGGTGACGGGAAAACGGCTCATGGCGTGACCTCGCTCGGGCGGCCGAGGAAGGTCACCGCATTGTCGCGCAGCAGCCGCGCGCGCAGCGCCTCGTCGGCGAAGGCTGACTCGATGCGCTCGACCGGGCGGCGCTCATGGAAATTGAACGGATAGTCGGTCCCGATCATGACCTGCGTCTCTCCGAACAGGCGCACGAGATGCTGCAGGGTCGGCTCGTCATAGACGAGCGCGTCGTAGAACAGCCGTCGGGCCTGCTCGGTCGGTGAGGCTTTGATGCTCTCCTGGAGGGCCGGAAAGACGCGGCGGCCTTCCTCCAGCCGCGGCAGCAGCAACCCGAGCGTGCCCCCGCCATGGCTGAAGGCGACCCGAAGGCGCGGATGCCGCAGCATCAGATTGGAACAGATCACGGAAGCTGCTGCGAGGCCGACATCGCCGGGATAGGCCAGAACCTGCTGGAGCTGCCCCGGCCCCACCAGCCGGTCCTGCCCGCAGGGGCGCACGGCATGGACGAACACCGCCGCTCCGAGCTCTTCGGCCGCTGCGAAGAACGGGTCGAAATCGGGGGCACCGATCGGGCGGCCATTGACGTTGCTGCCGACCTGCACCCCGACGAAGCCGGGATCGCGCATCAGCCGTTCCAGCTCGGCCAGCGCAAGGTCCATGTCCTGCAGCGGCAGTGCGCCGAGCCCGACCAGCCTGCCCCCTGACTCGCCCACCATCAAGGCGATCTGGTCGTTGACGTAACGCAGCAGCTCGTTCGCGTCGGCCGCGTCCATCCAGTAGGACATCAGCTCCGGCATCGCCGAGATCGCCTGCAGCGAGAGGCCCATCTCCTCCATGTCGGAGAGGCGCTTGGGCACGTCCCAGCAGCGGTCGGAAACGGTGCGATAGGTGCGCCCGTCGATGACGACGTGGCGATGGCAGGGCTGTGCCTCGGCCATGGCGGGCCAGCCCTTCGGCGCCGGACCCTTGAGATAGGCCGGAAAGCTCGCGGGGACGACATGGGCATGGATGTCCACACCGCAGCGACAGCCACCGAGCTTCCAGCCCCGCTCCGATTTCGTCGCGCCCGCCACGATCCCTCCCGAGGATTCGATTTTTGTAGCTGATGGAGAACATATTCGATAATCTTGCTCTGTAAATCAGAATTTATAAATTTTATGAGAGGGAGGCCGCGTGTACAGATCACCCATCGGGAGCACACCGGGCGGCGGTGCGCGCCGACCCGCTTGGCAGGAGATCGATCCCCTTCGCATGACAGCGCCGATCCCATCGACCCGTACGCTCGATCTCTATGACAAGCTGCGCGAGGATCTCCTCTGCGGGCGGCTCAAGCCGGGCCAGAAGCTGCAGATGCGCTTCCTGATGGAAGCCTATCAGGCTGGCCAGACGCCGTTGCGCGAGGCGCTGAACCGGCTCACCTCCGAGGGGCTGGTGCAGTCGCGCGAGCAGCGCGGCTTCGTCGTGTCGCCCGTCAGCAAGTCAGAGCTGCAGGAGCTGACGATGACGCGCTGCTGGATCGAGGGGCTTGCGCTGCGCAAATCCATGGAGGCCGCGACGCCCGACTGGGAGGAGGCGCTGCTGGTCGCGCATCATCGCCTCGCCCGGACTCCGCGCTCGCTCAATCCCGACCAGTTCGAAGACAATCCCGACTGGGAGCGCCTGCACCGGATTTTCCACCGCACCCTGATCAGCCAGTGCGGTTCGGCCTCGCTGGTCGGCTTCTGCGATCATCTGGCCGACCAACTCTACCGCTACCGCCGTGTCTCGATCCGCCGCGTCTTCCCGACGCGCAAGATTGGCGACGAACATCAGGCTATTCTGACGGCAGTGCTGGACCGGGCGGTCGACCGCGCGGTCACGCTCCTGGAAAAGCACTACCGGCAAACCGCGGACGTCATTCTCGACGATCCAGCGTTTTGAAGAGCCGCGCCCGTCGGTCTGCACGGCGCGGACGCTGAACGAGTGGTTGAAGAAGCCCGAGTTCGACCGCGGCCGCAGGTCCGGTCTGACCACGGACATGGCGGCCGGGAGCTTCGGGAGGCGAAAGAGATCCTGCGCAAGGCGTCAGCGTATTTTGCCCAGGCGGGCTCGACCGCCAACGTCGGTCATGATCTTCGGCCGCACGCGCGCTCTGACCGCTACCCTCCAACCGTTCCGAACACCCCGAGCATGTCGAAGGCCACGGGTCGGCGGCGGTCGAGGGCGATGCTGCTGGCAAGTTCCTCGATATGCTCGCGCATCATCGCGACAGCCGCCTCGACCTTGCGTGCCGCGCAGAGTTCGATCAGGTCGCCATGGTGATCATGCCAGCCGGCAAGGCCACTCTGATTCTCGAAAAGGTTGATGATCAGGCTCGTCCGCGCGACCAGGAGCCTCACCTGCTCGGCGAGAATGCTGTTTCCAGAAGCTTCGGCCATCAGCACGTGGAAGCCGCCCGACAGATGGATGGCCTCGCGCACGCGGCCCTGCTCTCGCAGGGCGTGCTCCTGCGCGATGTTGTCCGATAGGCGCTGGAGCGCGGCGGGCTCGCCGGCGCGGGCGACCGCTTCGGTCGTTCCAGCCTCGATCGCCATCCGCGCGGCAAACACCTGCTTGACTTCGTCAGCCCTCGGTGCCGCGACGAAGGCGCCGCGGTTGGGAAAGATCACCACCAGCTTCTCCCAGACGAGGCGCTGCAGCGCCGCCCCGACCATGCGTCGACTGACCCCAAACGTCTCGACCAGCACGAGTTCCGAAAGCTTCGTGCCAGGAAGCAGCCGCTGGTCGACGATCGCGTCGAAAAGATGCCGGTAGGCATCGTCGGCGGTATCGACCGTGGGCCTGTTGCGGCTGTTCATCACCCCGACCATCCGGCTCTTCTGCTGCGGCATCGATCTCGACCTGCTCACTCATTGTGCGCGAAATTGCGCGCAATCTAGCGCAACCTATTGAATCATATCAAGCGCACAACATGGCACACTGGTTGCAGCACCCTTTCAGCTCCATTGCGAAAGGACAGCCGATGTCGTCGACACAAACGCCCCGGATTTCGCTGACTCGCCGGGCCCTGCTGCAGGCTGGTCTGGCGACGCCGATCCTGCTTCGCTCCGACCCCGGCCGCGCCGCCGCCGTCGATCTCAAATTCTCGCTGGCCGCGCCGTTCGACGGCTCCAATGCAGCCTTCTTCCTCGCCGAAAGCCAGGGCTGGTATCGCGAAGCCGGGCTGAACTGCCAGTTCGATTCCTCGGGCGGCTCCGGCGAGGCAATCTCGCGGGTCGGCTCGGGCGTCTATGATCTCGGCGTTGCAGACATCAACGCGATGACGGAGTTCAACGTCAAGAATCCGGGATCCGCGATCCATAACGTCTACATGCTGTATTTCCGCAGCCCACTCAGCGTGGCGACGCTCGCGAGGTCAGGCATCGCCAAGCCCGCCGACATCGCCGGCCGCAAGATCGGCGCGGCGGCGACCGACGGCGCCTACCGCCTGTTCCCTGCTTTCTCGAAGGCTGCCGGCGTCGATCCGGCCTCGGTGAAATGGGAGATGGTCGGGCTGCAGTTGCGCGAGGCGGTTCTCGCGCGCGGCGATGTCGAGGCGATCCTCGGTTTCGACTCGACCATGTTTTTCGGGCTGACCAAGGCCGGCATCAAGCCCGACGACATCAAGTTCGTCTATTACGCGCACGCGGGGCTCGACCTCTACGGCAACGGCATCATCGCCTCGCGAAAACTGCGCACCGGCAACCCCGACGCCCTGAAGCGATTCGTCGCGGTCACCGCCCGCGCCTGGCAGGCGGCGGCGGCCGACCCGAAGGTGGCCATCGCGGCGCTGAAGAAGCATGCCCCGCTGATCAATGCCGAGGTCGAGGAGGACAAGCTGCGCTGGCTCGTCAAGAACCAGCTCACGACCGACGAGTCCCGTGCGGACGGCCTGGGCGGCGTCCGCGCCGGGCGTTTGAGCGCCGCGCTCGCCACCATCGCCGCAAGCTACAACCTCGGCGCGACACCTAGGCCGGAGGACGTATTCGACCCGGCCTTCCTGCCCGAAGCGAGCCTGCGGAAGCTGCCCGCATGAGCTTCGACCTCGTCATCCGTGGCGGCACGATCGCCACGGCCGCCGATGTGACGCGGGCCGATCTCGGCATTCGCGACGGCCGGATCGTCGCGATGGCCGAGCGGCTGACAGGCGGCGACAGAACGATCGACGCCGGAGGCAAGCTCGTTCTGCCGGGCGGCATCGATGCGCATTGCCATCTCGACCAGCCGCATGCGCCGGGGCTCGCCGGCAATGGCGCGGTCATGGCCGACGGGTTCCTCACCGGGAGCATCAGCGCGGCGTTCGGCGGCACCACCACGATCGTGCCGTTCTGTGTGCAGCATCGCGGCACGTCTCTCACCGCCGCTGTCGACGATTATCACCGCCGTGCCTCAGGGCAGGCGGTGATCGACTATGCCTTCCACCTCATCGTCAGCGATCCGACGCCGGCGGTGCTTGGCCAGGAGCTGCCGGCGCTGATCCGGCGCGGCCACACCAGCCTCAAGGTCTACATGACCTATGACGCGATGGTGCTGTCGGACCGGCAGATCCTCGACGTCTTCGAGGTCGCACGACAGGAGAAGGCGATCGTTCTGATCCATGCCGAAAACCACGACATCATCGGCTGGCTGGCGGAACGGCTCGAAGCCGCCGGCCGAACCGCCCCCAGGGAGCACGCAGCCTCGCGCCCCCTGCCGGTGGAGCGCGAGGCGACGCACCGCGCCGTCACCCTGGCCGAGGTCGCGGGCGTCCCGCTGGTCGTGGTCCACATCTCTGGCGCCGACCCGCTGGAGGAGGTCCGGCGCGCCCGCGCGCGCGGACTCACCGTCATCGCCGAGACTTGCCCGCAATATCTGCTCCTGACGGTAGACGATCTCGACATGCCGGACATGAAAGGCGCCAAGGCGATGTGCAGCCCGCCGCCGCGCGACACCGCGAGCCAGGCGAGTCTCTGGCGCGGCATCGAGGACGGCAGCTTCGACGTCGTCAACTCCGATCACGCGCCCTACCGCTTCGATGACGAGGGCAAGCTCAAGGCCGGCCGCAACGCACCCTTCCGCAAGGTGGCCAACGGCATTCCGGGCCTCGAAACCCGCCTGCCGCTGCTGTTCAGCGAGGGCGTCGTAAAGGGGCGGATCGACCTGCCGCGCTTCGTCGCCCTGACGGCGACCAACAACGCCAAACTTTACGGGCTGTCGCCGCGCAAGGGCACGATCGCGATCGGCGCAGACGCGGATATCGCCATCTGGGATCCCGAAAGACGCCTCACCCTGAGCAACGACATGCTGCACCACAATGTCGACTACACGCCGTTCGAGGGGCTGGAGATCCAGGGCTGGCCGGAAACCGTGCTCAGCCGTGGCGAGATCGTCGTCGAGGCCGGAGCGCTCAAGGGCATGCCCGGTCGTGGTCGCTTCCTCGAACAGTCGACTTCGTCGGCCTGGCGTTCGGAGGCAGGAGCCAACTCATGGATCTGAACATTTCCGGACGTCGCGCCCTGGTCCTGGGCGGCAATCGCGGAATGGGGCTGGCCATCGCGAAGGCTCTGGCCCGCGAGGGTGCCGATGTCGCGATCGCGGCGCGCGACGAGGCGGCGCTGGCGGCTGCGGCCAATGAGATCGGCTCCGCGCAGACATTCCCTCTCGACCTCTCCGACACAGCCGGTTTGCCCGCTTTCGCCAAAGCTGTCGGCAAGATCGACATCCTCGTCAACAACACTGGCGGCCCGCCCTATGGCGGCGCCATCGGGCGCGATCCGCAGGACTGGGACGAGAGCTTTCGTTCAATGGTGCTCTCGGTGATTCGTCTCACCGACCTGTTCGTGCCGGCCATGCGCGCTGACCGCTGGGGCCGGATCCTGACGCTCGTGAGCACGGGAGCTGTACAGCCGATTCCGGTTCTGGGAATCTCGAATACCCTGCGCGCCGGGCTGATCGCCTGGTCGAAATCGCTCGCCCCCGAGGTCGCCAGGGACGGCGTCACCGTCAATGTGCTGATGCCGGGCCGGATCGCCACCGAGCGCGTGCGGCTGACCGATGAGGCGACGGCGAAGCGCGAGAGTGTCGGCGTTGAGACCGTGCAGATGCGCTCCTGGTCGCAGATCCCGATGGGTCGCTATGGCTCGCCCGAGGAGATCGCCGCCATGGCGGCCTTCGCCTGCAGCGATCTCGCATCTTACGTGACCGGGAGCGTGTTCAGGGTCGATGGCGGCTATGTTCGCCATGTCTGACGCGCTTCCTCCTGACGCGCTCCCTTCTGACGCACGCGCTGCGGAAACCGGGCAGGATGTCCGCCGGGCCGCGCGAGCGGGCTTCGCAGGCCTGACCGTCGGCCGGGCGCCCGGCTTCGTTCAAGCCAATCTGGTCTTGCTGCCGCAGGCTCATGCCGCTCATTTCGCGGCCTATTGTCGGGCGAACGCCGCCGCCTGCCCCTTGCTGGCGATGGGCGAACCCGGAGGGATCGGTCTCGCCGAACTCGGCCAGGACATCGATCTGCGAACCGACCTGCCGGCCTACCTGATCCATGACGGCGGCAAGGCGCACTACGCAAACGCGATCGGGCAGGCCTGGCGCGACGATCTCGTCGCCTTCGCCATCGGCTGCTGGTTCGGGGCGGAAGCCGCGCTGGCAGCGGCTGGAATCCGCATGCGCCATGTCGAGCTTGGCCTGCAGGGGCCGCTGTTCCGCACCGACCGTGCGACGGTTGCGGCCGGTCCCTTCCATGGTCCCGTGGTCGTGTCGATGCGCTCCTTCGCGCGCGCGGATGCCGGCCGCGTCGCCGCCATCACCGGGCATCTGCCCCGCAGCCATGGCGCCCCGATCCACCAGGGCGATCCGGCGGCGCTGGGCATCACCGACCCGGACCATCCCGACTGGGGCGAGCCGCTGCGCCCGCTGGCGCATGAGACCGCGCTGTTCTGGCCCTGTGGTCTGACCGCGCTCGCTGCGCTTCAGGCCGCGCGCCTGCCATTCTTCATCACGCATGCGCCCGGCGCGATGCTGGTGACCGACATCAAGGAAGGCATTCCGACATGACGCTCGTTCGACCAGCCCGCAAGCTGACGCATGCCGGCGCCCTGCATCTGCTGAACGCCGCGGTCGAGGCCGCAACTGCGATGGGCGTGCCGCAATGCATCGCTATCGTCGACGAGGGCTGCAACCTGATGGCTTTCGCGCGGATGGACGGCGCCCGCGTCCTGTCGATCGAGAGCGCCACCCGCAAGGCGATGACGGCGGCAACCACCGGGCAACCGACCGGCGGCATACCCATCGACAAGGCCCCGGCGCTTGCGGCGGCAACCGACGGCCGGATGACCAATCTCATGGGCGGCCTGCCGCTGCTGAACGGCGGCCACGTCATCGGCGGCATCGGCGTCGGCTCCGGAACGGGCGAGCAGGACCTCGACATCGCCCGCGCGGCGGTCACGGCCTTCGATGCGGCGCTGTTGGAGAGCACCCCATGAACGACCACGCCGCACCCGCCCCGACGCAGGTCGAGACCGTGCCAGCGCACGAACGCATCGTCCAGCTCGAGGACGTCCGGGTCCGCTTCGGCACGGACGCCGATGCCTTCCTCGCGCTCGACAGGACGAGCCTCACCGTCGAGGCCGGCGATTTCGTCGCGATGGTCGGCCCGTCGGGTTGCGGCAAGTCGACCATCCTCAAGCTCGTCGCCGGGTTGCTCAAGCCCAGCGAGGGCGAGGTCTTCGTCGCCGAGCGCGAGGTCGGTGCCAAGAAGATCGGCATCGGCATGGCATTCCAGAACCCGACGATGTTGCCCTGGCTCTCGATCCGGCAGAACGTGATGCTGCCCCTGAAGATCGTCGAGCCCTACGCCTCCTCCTTCGCGGCCCACAAGAACACCGTCTTCCGCGACCGGGTCGAGGCCCTGCTCGCAAAGGTCGGTCTCGGCGGGCTGGGCGACCGGCGCCCCTGGCAGTTGTCGGGTGGAATGCTGCAGCGGGCCAATCTCTGCCGGGCGCTGATCCATGAGCCCCGGCTGCTGATGCTCGACGAGCCGTTCGGCGCACTCGACCAGTTTACCCGCGAGGAGCTCTGGTCGATTCTGCAGGACCTCTGGATCGAGCAGCGACCCACGGTTTTCCTCGTCACCCATGACCTGCGCGAGGCCGCGTTCCTGGCCAACCGCATCCTGGTGATGAGTTCGCGGCCCGGACGGGTGACGGAAGACCGGCGGGTCGATTTCGCCAGGCCGCGCACGATCGAAACCACCTATCAGGACGGGTTCACGACCCTGACCCATGCGCTGCGCACGCTCATCGTCGCAGGCCGGCCCAGTCGCGGAGCATTGATATGAAACTCTCCCGGCAAACCCGCGAACATCTCAGTTCGTTTGTCCTGATCGCCTCGCTTTTCGCGACCTGGGAACTCGCCTGCCTGATCTTCAATGTCAGCGCGATCGTGCTGCCGCGGCCCAGCCAGGTCATCGGGACGCTGATCACTCAGTTGCCTGCCCTCTGGCCGCATATCGTGCAGACGCTGGTGACCACGATGATCGGCTTTACGCTCGGAATGGCATTCGGGGTCGCGCTCGGCGTCATCGTCGGCATCTCGCGTGCCGCGTATAATGCGGCTTATCCGCTGCTGGTGGGTTTCTCGTCTATCCCGAAGGTCGCGGTCGTACCGATCTTCGTCCTCTGGTTCGGCTCGGGCTCGGTTCCAGCGATCCTGACGGCGTTGACGACCTGCATCTTCCCGATCGTCGTCAATGTTGCGACGGGGCTTGCCACGACCGAGCCGGAGATGGAGGACGTGCTGAAAGCGCTCGGAGCCTCGCGCTGGCAGGTGCTCCGGAATGTCGGCCTGCCGCGCACGATGCCGTATTTCTTCGCATCACTGAAGATCGCCGTCACGCTGGCTTTCGTCGGCACGGTGCTGTCCGAGACCGTTGCCGCCAATCGCGGGATCGGCACCGTCATGATGATGGCCAGCGCCAGCTTCGACGTGACGCTCGCCTTCGCGGGGCTGTTCGCGCTCGCGATCCTCGGCATCCTGCTCTACGTCGTCTTCGCACTCGTCGAACAGCGCGTCTGCGGCTGGGCCAACCGCAAGACCGATTTCGCGGTGGCGTGACGACGGCGCAGCGGGCGCCGGCCACCGCATTCCAGGACAGTTTGCCGCGACGCGCCCTTTCCACGTGCGCGAACGGAGAAGTGTTGCGTTTGCCGGGGCGGGCATCGGTCCGCACGCCCCGGCCATGAGGCGCGGAGCGACCGGGAATCCGGCGTTCCGAGCAGCGTCCCATCCTACTCCGGGCCGCGGCACCGGCGGGCGGGGCGGTAGGCCGAGATGCTGCACAGCGACGGGCGTGGACGCTCATCGAGCCCAGGCAGTGCCTCATCTCATTCGCGTTCTGCAAGCAACCGCGTTCCAACGGAGAGACCCATGGCACTGAACCCCGCGGACGGATATCCGCATACCCCTTACGATTACGCCCAATATGCTGGCAATCGAGACCAACAGGCCGAGCAATACGTCCTCGATATCGACTCAATCATGCGCGCCACCTATGCGCCCAACATCTACGATATCGGGCGGAACATCTTTCCGATCCTCTATGCGGAATCGACCTTCGACGGCGGCCGCTACACGCTGGTCAGGGACGCACACACGTCCTACACCTACCAGAACGTTGCTCCGATCTATGATCAGGTGAAGGCAATCTGCCATATCCCGCTCGGCATCTTTTCGATCGTGTCGGCCTATTTCCAGTATGCGGCGAACAGGCAATGGCAACCCGCGCTGCAGGATTATCAGAGCAAGGTTCAGCTCGTCCGGGACAATCTGGATCGCCTCGGGCTTCCCGACACCTTCACGCGCACTTTTTGCCGGAACATCCTGGATGGATCCCTGACTTACATGCAGACGATCACGGGAGGCGGCGCGCTTTCGGCGGAAAGCTTCGCGGCCTATGCCCGGGCGCTGACCACCCAGATCGCGCATTGCCAGGGCGTGGCCGCCCGGAACCAGGTTGACGTCATGACCGGCGTTCTGAACGGCTGGAAGGAGATGCTCGGCCAGGAAGAGTGGGACAAGATGTATGTCGTCGTCGGCGCCATCTGGACGCTCAGCAAGGAAAGCGCCCATGAACTCATTATCAAGGCGATGATGAAGCCCGAGCTGAGGGAGACCCATGTGATCGTCAGCGAGGCCGTCCCGACCCTGGACGACGCCAAGACGCTGCTCGGCCGCATTGTCGGGGACCGGATCATGTCGGAACTGGTCTTCGATCCTGACGGCGGCGAGGTGGGCAAGGAGAACATCTATTCGCTGTCGACCCGTCGCGACCTGCTGTCCCAGGCGATCGAGGAGATCGTCGGTGATGTTGCGTCCAAACAGGTCGCCGCCACGGCTGGCTGCCCACATATGGCCTGACCCGGGAAGGGAGGCGCAGGTCGGCGGTTCTCGTTGATTTGCGCCTTCTGGGTCGGCCCAACACGGGGAAC
This sequence comes from Allobosea sp. GW822-FHT03F07, assembly GCF_058801345.1. Classification (NCBI taxonomy): domain Bacteria; kingdom Pseudomonadati; phylum Pseudomonadota; class Alphaproteobacteria; order Hyphomicrobiales; family Alloboseaceae; genus Allobosea; species Allobosea sp. GW822-FHT03F07. The sequence goes on along the minus strand of NZ_JBXAND010000008.1, from coordinate 123,116 downwards.
TTGTTTCCTCGGGCCTCCCTTTCGAGACAACAGGCCGGAGATGAAAGCGCCGACTGCCGTCGCGATCTCCGCCGGCGCGCACGCATCATCCGCTATCCTCACGATCGGCTCTCGACCCAGCGGCATCAGACGGGCAGTGCCCGAGGCGCTCCTGCGTCCACTCGATCATGGTCCGAGCTGCGCCAACCTTGGCCTGCCGGATGGCGCGGCTGGTCTCGACATCGATGATGATGACATGGTCGAGGTCGATCAGGTTGCTGGTGGCATAGGCGAAGAAGGCATGGCCCTTGGGGCGTGATACCTCTCTCGCGAGTTCCTTCTTCGAGTAATCCGGGTGTTCGCAGCTCTGTACTGGAGCGGTTGATATTTGGCGCGCCAGTCGGGATAAAGTTGCGAACGCTTATATATTTGAAATACCGATGTAATTCAAAATACTCTCTGAACCGTCCAATGTGGCCGGTCACCTTTCCCTGAGGCTGTCAATCAGCTCGAACTGGGGCCCGCGCCGGCTGAGATCGAGATCACTTCTGAGATGGTTGACGCTGGGATCGCCGTTGTTGAGGATTTGGCGGATCAGTTTCCAAAGCCTCTTTTGGTAGAGGCGGTCTTTCAGGCAATGGCGGCGGTCCGGTCAGATAGCGCAGCGGCGGGTGTCCAAGGAAGTTGATGGGACCCGTGAGGTCGCAACGGCGCTAGATTGCGGGCGATCGGCTCGGGGGAGCAGATCGATGGTGATACGCGTCGCCAGTCGTTTGCCGGCTGCTGGTTCCGACCGGTTGCCTGTTGCGTCGCTCCCGTCAGGGGCGCGGTCGCAGCGGCAGCACGGCGCCGCGCAGCAGCGAGACGAGCTGGCTCTGCTGCCGCGTCTCGGTCTTCTGGAAAATCCGCGCGAGATGGGTTCGCGCCGTCGAGATGCGAACGCCCTGCGCAGCCGCAGCCTGCATCAGCGACATGCCGCTGGCCAACGCCGAAGCGAAGCGGGCCTCACTCTCGGTCAGGTTGAAGAGCTGGCGGCTGCTGAGGACCAGATCGGCCGTCATGCCGAGCGGCCGCAAGGCGATCATCACCTTGGGCGGCCCACCCGCGCGGCTCTGGGAAGGCGCGGTCGGCACGACGCAGGCCGAGAGCGCGCGGGAGCCGTCCCCGCCACCCTGGATGATCAGGCTGCTGCGGTGTTCCGCCAGCGGGTCGGCAGCGCTGCGCAGCGCCGTTTCGACCAGCCGCTTGAAGTGGCGCTGGTCGGCCGGCTGGCGTGCGAACAAGCGGCCCTGATGGAGGCCGACGGCAGCCTCGGGATCGGAGAGAATTTCGTCGGCGCCTTCATTGGCGTACGAGACCAGCAGGTCGCGGTCGACGATCACGATCGCCATGGTCAGGGCGTCGAGCGCGCCGCGGGCCTCGTCGCGTTGGATTTTCAGGTGCCCGACCTCCCGCTGCAGCTCCGCGACCCGCCGCAGCGTCGGCGACAACCGCAAGAGCAACGTCGTGTCGTCGGCATCGAAGCGCTCCTGGTGCTTCCCGCGTTGCACGTCGAAGAACCAGCAGGAAGGGCCGGCCTCGGCGACCCGGCAGGCGATCCCGCCATACATGTCCTGCGGCGCCATCCATTCGCGCCAGGCTCGGCTGGAACGAAGGGCCTCTTCACCGAAGACGTCATTGTCCCGATAGACGACGCCGACCGGAATGCTGCGCAGGGCCTCGCCCATCCGAACGAAATCCTCAGCGAGATCTTCGTAGCAGCGACGGAGCATGGCCTCGTCGCTGTTGGTGCTGATCGCATCGGCCGCCGTCATGCCGGGGCCGAGACGCGCGAGGCAGGCTTTCGAGCCGTTGAAGAGCTGGCGCAACTGGTCGACCGCCGACGGCATCCGCTCGGCGTCGAGCGCACCCGCGAGAAGGCTATCCACGGCAGACATCACGGTGTCGACGCTCGGAGCCGGCATGATCGTCCTTTATCCTCGCAGTGTCCCCCACAGAACGCTTACGGTGCGGAAGGGTAGCAACATGGGTTGCTTCCGGAAAGTCCAAAGACGATCCATAAAACGCGATCTGTCGTCACGGTTGCGTGCCGAGCAACTGGTCGATATCGGCCTGCGTGCCGAGAGCCTCGAACACGCCCGGTCGGCGGGTCGCTATCGCGCCAGCCGCCGCGGCTTCGCGCAGCGCGTCGGCGGTCGCGCGGCCCCGCGCCAGGGCAAGGCCGAGCGTCGCCGCGAAGGCGTCGCCGGCGCCCAGCGCATCCACCGCCTCGACCGGCAACGCCGGCTGCCCGATGGCGCCCTCGCTGCTGATCGCCACCGCGCCGGCCGCTCCCAGCGTCAGCACCACGAGCTTCGGGCCGCGGGCCAGCAGCGCCGGACCCAGTTCCTCGATGAAGCGCGCGGGTTCGGCAGGCTCGCTTGCACCGGGCAAGATCTCCGCCGCGAGCGCCTCGGCCTCGGTCTGGTTCAGCACAAGAATGTGGGTGTCGGCGAGAATCTCCGGCGGAGTCGAACGATAGGGCGAGGGGTTGAGCAGTGTCGGCACGTCCGCCTGCCGCGCCAGCGCGAAGGCCTCGCGGATCGGTTCGTCGCCGATCTCGAACTGCGCCATCACCATCGCGGAAGCGGCGATCCGCGCTGAGGCATCGCTCACATGCCTGGCCGAGAGCGCGCGATTGACGCCGGGATCGACGGCAAGGCAGGTCTCGCCCTGCGCATCCGTGAAGCCGACGCCGCAGCCGGTCTTGCCGGGGAGAGCGATCAGCATCACCGCGGGCAGGCCGGCCTTCGCCAGTGCCGGCGCCGCGAAGGCCGCGGCGATGTCGTCGCCGATCGCGAGGAGCCCGTCGACCTTCGCGCCGAGACGCCGGGCGGCGATGGCGAGATTCAGTCCTTTGCCTCCGGGCTCGATTGTCACAATATCGGCGGCGAGCGACTCTCCGGGGCGGGGGAAGCGCTCGACCTTGGCCGAGCAGGACACGACGAAGCTACCAAGAACGAAAATCGACCCGTCGGTCATCGCGTTTGAACCTCTCAACTTCCTCCGGCACGTTTGCCGCCGCTTCGTATCGTCATGCCCAGAACCACGCCCTCATCGAAGGTTCCGTCGAAGCCGCCGTTCCAGGACCTGCTGGAACTGCGCGACGACACCGCCAAGCCGCTGTACCAGCAGCTTGAAGATCAGCTGACGCGGCTGATCGGCGACGGAACTTTGCCTCCGGGAACGACGCTGCCGGCCGAGCGCCAGCTCGCCGAGCGGCTGAGCGTCAGCCGTGCTACCGTGCAGCGATCCTACAATGCATTGCGCGAGCGCAAATTGCTCAGCGCGCAGGGGCGCCTCGGCTCGATTGTGCAGGGTTTGGGTTCGCGCTTGCATCCCGGCATGGACCGGCTCAAGGGCTTCACGGAGGAGATGCGGGAACTCGGCCGAGTGCCGTCCTCGCGCATCCTGGAGCGCATGGTCGTGACCGATCGCTCCATCGCCTTGATCTTCGGTCGCTCGTCCGATGCCCGCTTTCTCAAGCTCGTTCGCGTGCGCAGCGGCGATGCCAGGCCGATGTCGCGCGAGGTCGCCTGGTACGATCTCGAACGCGCCCCGGAACTGGAGCATGTCGATCTGAGCGGGTCCGTCTATGCCGAGCTGGCGCGGCTCGGCACGCCGCTCGAACGCTGCGAGCAGACCATCGAGGCCGCGGCGCCGACCTCCGACGAATGCGCGATCTTCGGCTTCGCCGAGCCCTTGCCCTGTCTCTTGATCAAGCGCCGCAGCTTCGGCCGTGATGGCGAGATGCTCGAATACGTCGAGGGCCTGTTTCGCGGCGACGCCTACACCTACAAGCTGTCGCTGCGCATCTGACGCGAGAGCATATTCGAGCGAAGCGGATACCGGTTCGCGTGACGCAAAAGGCTCCAGGTCTCAGTCGCGTGTGATCAAGGTCACAGAGCCGCGACGCTCGCTCGCCGACAATCCCCGTCCTTGCGATTGAACCCGTCGTCGCCGTGACGCGACGAAAGGGGGACAGGAGAATCTTCAGCCTGTCATGGCCGGGTCCGGCGCACTGTTACTTGAGGGACAGCGAAGATGCTCCAGCTTGTTGAATCTCCTCGCATGACGATGAGCTTCTCCTTTCCCTCCCCGACGGGCTATTCCGCTCCTCCCTCCCGTGGCGCCGACGCGGATTCGGACGATGTGGGCCGCGGCGCCAAGCCTCTTTTCATCATCGATGCCGATCTGCGCATCCATTTCAGCAACCAGGGCGCTGCGGCGCTGGCGCGCGAGGGCCTCGGTGCAGGCGGCCGTCTGGTCTGCGCCGACAAGCTCTTCTCGGCCCGTCTCCAGACCTGGCTCAAGCGCCGCTGCGCCGGCGCGGCGGCGGAGGAGATACGCCTGTCTCTCTCCACGTGCTGCGGTCGGCAGATCGTGGTCGATGCGGTGCATCTCGGCGGGGCCGGCATGGATCTGTTCGTGCTGACGATCGACGATCCTCAGCGCATGATCGACCGCAATGTCGACGAGGTCGCCGAGGCCTGCGGACTGACGCCGACCGAAGCGCGCATGCTCGGGCTGATCGTGAAGGGGCTCGACACCGTCGTTGCCGCCAAGAAGCTCGGCATCGCCCGCACCACCGCCCGCACGCATCTTCAGCGGCTTTTCGCCAAGACGGGGACGGCCCGCCAGAGCGAACTCGTGCGCTTCGTCGCGACCTTCATCGAAGAGGCGGCCTGAAGCACACGGCCGCGCGGTCAGGTCGGTCCGTGCGCGTCGATCCAGCCATCGACCAGTGTCAGACCGAGCAGGAACTCGGAGCTGAAGGCGCTGCGCGTTAGGGGCTCGATGGTGATCGGCCGCGAAAGAGATAAGCGCTCCTCCGCCAGGGCTGCGACCGCCTCGGCATGCGACACCGCGCGAAAGGCGATCTGCGTGCCCGGCCTTGCCTGGGCAAGGCGACCGAGATCGGCGCCGATGATGGTTGCGATCTTGGGGTAGCCGCCGGTCGATTGGCGATCGGCCATCAGCACGATCGGCTGGCCTTCGCCGGGAACCTGGATCGCGCCCATGGCAACGCCGTCGGAGGGAATGTTGAAGCCGAGCCTGTGGCTGAGTGTCGGCCCCTCGAGGAAGCAGGCCATGCGGTCGCCGCGCGCCGATATCCGCCATGGCCCGGCAAGAAAGGCTGCGATCTGGTCTTCGGAGAAGTAATCGTGCTGCGGACCGAGCAGCACGCGAATCGTCTCGGGCTCGCGTGCGAGCAGGGGCGCGATGATGAGGCCCGTCGCGATCTCCTTGGCCTCGGGCGCGCCTGCCGGCAGCCGGTCCCCGGCGCGCAGCATGCGCCCGTCGAGGCCGCCCATGCCAGTGCGCGTATGCGTCGCGCTGGAACCGAGCACCTGCGGCAGGTCGATCCCACCCGCGATGGCGAGGTAGCACCAGACTCCGGCAGAGCCAGCGCGCAGCCTTAGAATCGCGCCCGGTTCGAGGCGCGCCACCACGCTTGCGGGCAGTGCCTGGCCGTCCAGCGCAATCTGGAAATCGCCGCCCGCGACCGCGATCGTGATCGCGGCGTCCTCGGCCGTGACCTCGATCCCGCCGAGCGAAACCTCGATCGCGGCGGCATTGGTCAGGTTGCCGAGCGCATGATTGGACAGGGCATGCGCGAACGGATCCATCGGGCCGGCACCGGTGACGCCATAGCGCAGATAGCCATGCCGGCCGCCATCCTGGACAGTGACGCCGGGCCCGGCGGAGACGACGCGCAGCGAAGCCGTCATGGCGCCAGCCTCCGCGCCACCACCTCGCCGGCTTCGGCGCGCGCATCGAGCAGCGCGAAGGTTGCGGCGTCGATTGGCTCGAAGCGCAGGCTGTCGCCGGGTTCGAACAGGAAGGCGCTCATGCGGTCCGGCGCGTAGAGCCGTTCCGGCGTGCGCCCGACGACATACCAGCCGGTCGGCATGGAGAAAGTCGCGATCGCGCTCAAGCCGCCTCCGACCACCACCGCCTTGCTGTCGTGGGGCGGGCGCGGCCTGGTTCGGCGCGAGATCGCAATCGCCTCGGGCAGGCCGCCGAGATAGGTGAAGCCCGGCGAGAAGCCGTACATGTAAACCCGGTAGCTGGCCGAGGCATGGATGGCGGTCGCCTCGGCTGCGGACAGCCCCATCAGCGCGGCCATTTCGGCCAGATCCTCGCCATGGGGGAGATCGTAGCAGCATGGCACGATCCATTGTGCCGCGGCGCGCTTCGCCTCGACTGCCGCTGTCAGGCGATCCTCGACCAGAGCGACCAGCCGTGCCCGCTCGAGCCGGAGCGGATCGTAATGGATCATCAGCGAGCGGTAGGTCGGAACCAGTTCGCGCAGCCCTTCCGGCGGCTCGGCGGCCAGCGCCGCGTCGAGGGCCAGCACGCGGTCGTTGATGGCCGGATCGACCGTACGGCCGAACTCGACCACGAGCGCGGCCTCGCCGGCATCGAGAAACAGGGGGCGGTTGCCCTGATCAGTGCTCATGCGAAGGCGGAAAGCCCGATGCCGGCCTGCTCCAGTGCCGCACGGACGCGCCGGGCGGTGGCGACGGCATGGCTCGAATCGCCATGCACGCAGACGGAGCGGATCGGCGTCGGCAAGCGCCGGCCGGACAGCGTGATGATGGCGCCCTCGGTGACCATGGCGACGACGCGGTCGGCCGCCTCCTGCGGGTCGGTGATCATCGCGCCCGGCAGGCTGCGCGCGACGAGCAGGCCCTCTTCGGTATAACCGCGATCGGCGAAGATCTCCTGGTAGACCTGCAATCCCGCCGTCTCGCCGGCCGCGACCTGCGCCGTCAGCGCCGTCCCGAGCAGGGAGAGCGCAGGGTCGACCGCCTTGATCGCCCGCGCGATCGCGTCCGCCACGGGGCGCTCCTCGCAGGCGATGTTGCCGAGCGCACCATGCGGTTTGACATAGGTGATGCGATGGCCGGCATAGGCGGCAAGAGCGGTCGCCGCTCCGATCTGATAGGCGACGAGGCGCTCGATCTCGCCGGTGGAGAACGGAATCCGCCGGCGGCCGAAGCCCCAGAGATCGGGAAAGCCGGGATGGGCGCCGACCGCGACGCCGCGCTCGCGCGCGACCATGAAGGCGTTCGCCATGATCTCGGGGTCGCCCGCATGCAGGCCGCAGGCGACATTCGCCGATGTCACGATCCCGAGCATGGCCTCGTCGTCGCCGCAGCGATAGGCGCCGAAGCCTTCGGCGAGGTCCGAATTGAGATCGATCGTCGTCATGCCCTGCCCCTCGACCCGGCGCCGGACGGGGCGCAGACTCGCTTTCGCCGACCATAGGATGATCGGCACAGGCGGAGATAGAGGCTGATGATCAGTAAGTCGCCCTGCCGCCCGACAGGTCGAAGATGCCACCGGTTGAGAAGGAGCACTCGTCCGAGGAGAGCCAGAGCACCATCCGCGCCACCTCGTCGATCTCGACGAAGCGGGCCATCGGAATTCGGCCGAGGATGTCGGCGCGGCGTTCGGCCGAAATCTCCCGTGCCATCGCCGTCTCGGCTGCGGCCGGGGTTATCGCGGTGACGATGATGCCTTCCTGCGCCGTTTCCTTGGCGACGCTCTTGGTCAACGCCATCAACCCGGCCTTGGAGGCGCTGTATGCCCCCGCCCGTGCCATGCCTTCCTTGCCCTGGATCGAGGCGATGTTGACGACATGCCCGCGCAGCGGATGTGGCGTCACGCGCGAGGGGCGCGGCGCCTGCCTCCGCATATGTCCGACGACCGCGCGCGTCACCAGATAGGCGCCGAAGAGATTGACCTGCAGGACGCGCTGGAAATCCTCCGGCGATGTCTCCCAGATCGGTTTCACCTCGCCGAGAACGCCGGCATTGTTGATCAGGATGTCGATCCCGCCATGGGCGGAGAAGGCCGCGTCGGCTGCGCGCTCGACCTCCGCCGGGTTGGTGATGTCAACGGTACGGATGCTGACGCCGAGCTCGGTTGCTGCCTCCGCCAGCGCGGCGGCATTGGCATCCCAGAGCTCGACCCGAGCGCCGGCGTCGAGAAGGGCCCGGGCGATGCCGCGCCCCAGCCCGCCGGCGCCGCCGGTGACGATCGCGAAGCGACCGGAAAGGTCATAGGTCGCGCCCATCAGCCGGCACTCCAGGCGGTCTTGGTCCGCGTGATCTGGTGGCGATAGAGCCCGAGAGAATAGGGGCCCCGGCCGCCGATCGCATCGAGCTTGTCCTGAGCGAGCTCGGCTTTCGCCGTCGCGACGAAGCCCGGCTCGTCGCCCCAGCCTTCGAGCAGCAGCACCCAGCGCGGCACGGTGTTGGCGACGCCGCGCGCCTTCTGCTCGGCGGTGGCGACGCCGCTCGCCTCGGCGTCGGCAGTCAAGAGATGCACGGAGGCGGTTCCCGGCTTTCCGAGCAGGTCGGGAATCGTCCGGCGTAGCAGGCTCGCCTTATGCGTTGCCGCATGTTCGTCGGCAACGTCGTAGCGCAAGGTCGCGATCAGCCCGCCCTGGGCCGGGCCCGCGCTGTGGGCGACGCGGCAGATCGAGCGCGCCACCGAGCGGAAATGCTTCACGGCGGAAAGCGTCCAGGGCGTCGGCGCATTGACCCGCGCCGTATAGTCCTGCCCCTTCAGCACCTCCACGCTCAAAGCCTCGTAGAGATTGAAGAATTCGAGGTCGGCCTCGATCGCGACATAGCGCCGCCCGCGCTGGAAACCGGGTATGCCGACGCGCTCCGGCATGTGTTCCTGACCATGCCAGGCATAGAATTCGTCGCGCCCCTCCGGCGCGATGTCGTGCCAGATCGCGACCGCGCCTTCCCCAGACAAACTCACTGGCATCCTCCCGCTCTTGTTTGGCGAGGCGCGTTGACTCCGCCTCTGTGGCCTCATATACGGAAATCGATTCCGAATTGGAATTCAATTCCAAAAATAAGAATACAGGGATGAAACGGTGACGATCGCAGCGGTGGAGCGCGCGCTGAATATGCTGGAGGCCCTGGCGGGGGAGCCCGACGGTGCCGATCTCAGCGTCCTGTCGAGCCGTCTCGATCTGCCCGCCAGCGCGACGCATCGCCTGCTGACGACGCTGGCCGAGCGCGGCTTCGTCGCGCAGGATGTAGCCACCGGCGCCTACGGGCTGACGCTGAAGCTCTCGCAGCTCGCCTTTCGCAATCTCGATCTCCGTGGCCTACCGGATGCGGGGCAGGTCGTGCTCGATGCGCTCGCCCACAAGACGCGCGAATATTGCCGCCTCGCCGTGGTCGAGGATGAGAGCCTGGTCTGGATCGCCCGGGCCCAGGGCGCGACCGCTGGCTTGCGTTACGATCCGCCAATGGGCACCGAGATCGTCCTGCACGCGACGGCGACCGGAAAGGCCTGGCTCGCCTCGCTGCCCGAGGCGGAGGCGCTGAGGATCGTCTGCGCCCGCGGTTTCCAGCTGGGCGACCGGACGGGTCCCAACGCCCTTTCGGACGTCGATGCGCTGCGCGCCCACCTCGCCGAGACGCGCAAGCGCGGCGTCGCGCTGGCCGTCGAGGAGGGCGAGATCGGCACGGTCGCCATGGCCATTGCCTTCCGCGAAGGTCCCGCCCCCGACGCCGCCATTGCCGGCACGCTCAGCGTTGCCGGACCGTTGCCGCGCATGACCGAGGAGCGGCGCGGCCCGATCGCCCAGGCGCTGCAGGAGGCGGCGCGGGACATGGCCGCGATCTGGCCGCTGCGCCGGAGGCAGATGCAGGCGCCGGCGAGGCCCGGCGCCAAGGGACAGCCGCAAGCCGAACTCCAGGCGAGAACCAGCGCATGACCGACAACGCCGCTCCTGCCCCGACGACACGGTCGGCTTCTCGGTCCGAAGTCGCTCCGAGCCGCTTGGCCGCTTGGGCCTCGGCGATCGCCTGGCCGCTGGCGAGCTTCGGCGTGCTGCTTCTGGCCTGGGAGGTGCTCGTGCCCCTGGCCGGCATTCCGGAATACATCCTGCCGGTGCCGAGCGCCTTCTTCGAGCGGCTCTGGACGGACCGGGCTCTGATCTTCCAGCACACGCTGGTCACCGCCAACGAAATCGTGCTCGGCTTCCTGATGGCGGCGGTGATCTCGATCCCGCTCGGCTACATCATCGTCTCTGTCCGCCTGCTGGAGAAGGCGGTCTATCCGGTGATCGTCTTCTTCCAACTCGTGCCCAAGATCGCGATCGCACCGCTCTTCGTGGTCTGGTTCGGCTTCGGCCTGTTCCCGAAGGTGCTGCTGACCTTCCTGCTCTGCTTCTTCCCGACGCTGGTCGCCAGCATGACCGGCTTCCGGGCGCTGGACGAGCGCGTGCTTTATTTGACCCGCTCGATGGGCGCGACGCCCTGGCAGACCTTCCGAAAGGTGCGGGTCCCGGCGGCGCTGAACTACATCTTCTCGGGCCTGAAGGTCTCCGCAGTCTTCGCCGCGACCGGCGCGATCGTCGGCGAGTTCGTCGGCGCCAATTCGGGCCTCGGCTACCTCCTGCTGCGCGGCACGAGCTTCCTCGACATGCCCCTGATCTTTGCCTGCCTCGTCGCGCTGAGCTTCGTTGGCATCCTGTTCAGCTATCTCGTCGACGGGCTGGAGGTGCTGCTGATGCCCTGGCAGCGCAAGAGCTGAGAACCACCCCATAAATCATCGATCCGGGCTCAACCGGGACATCTGGGAGGATGAAGGCCATGAACCGACGCAGTCTGATCACCGCCGCCACCCTGCTGGCGCTGAGCACGAGTACGGCATTCGCGCAGGGCGTCGGCAAGCCGATGAAGATAACGCTGAACTTCCTCGCCGCAGCCCCCAATGCAGGCTTCATGATGGCCAAGCAGATGGGGCTCTACGAGAAGGCCGGCATCAACCTGACGATCGAGGAGGGCAAGGGCTCCGGCACCACCGCCCAGATGGTCGCCACCGGTCAGGCGGATGTCGGCTTCGCCGATGCGCCCGCCGCGATGCAACTGCGCAGCAAGGGCGCGCCGGTGAAGATCGTCGCGCCGGTGCTCCAGACCAACGGCTTCGCCATCATCTCGCTGGCCGAGAGCGGCATCGCCTCGCCCAAGGACCTCGTCGGCAAGAAGGTCGCTGTCCAGCCCGGCACGGCGCAGACGATCCTGCTGGAGGCCATCCTCGCCAGCAACCAGATCGACAAGAGCAAGGTCGACGTCATCGCCATCGATCCCGCCGCCTTCGTCGGCGCGCTTCTGGAAAAGAAGGTCGACGCCATCCTCGGCGGTGCCGATTTCCACTCGATCCAGATCCGCGAGCGCGGCTTCAAGGTCACCGACATCTTCTATCGCGACGTCGGTGTGCCGACGGTTGGCCTTTCGATCATCGCCCGCGACGACCGGATCAAGGCCGATGCGGAACTCTACAAGAAATTCGTCGAGGCGAGCCTGCAGGGCTGGGACGCCGCCCGCAAGAACCCCGATGCAGCTGCAGACGCCGTCGTTGCGCAGTTCCCTGCGGTGAAGAAGGCGCAGGTTCTGGCCCAGTTCGACGTCGTCAACAAGCTGCTCTGCGCGCCGGGTGCCACCTCGCTCGGCAAGGTCCCGGAAAAGAACTGGACCGTCAGCTACGAGCTGCTGACCCAGTATCTCGGCCTGCCCAAAGACAAGCCGATCACCGACTACTACAGCACCGAACTGCTGCCGGCCTCGGCTGCGGCGTGTTCGTGAGGACGACGTGACCGAACTTGCCGTCAGCACGAGCGCAGGCGCCGCCAGCATGGGGAAAAGCGCCGCGTCCATCACCGGGCGCGGCATCGTCAAGACCTTTGGCGGCTTCACGGCCGTCGACGGTCTCAACTTGGACATCAGGAGCGGGGAGTTCGTCAGCCTGATCGGACCTTCGGGCTGCGGCAAGAGCACCTTCATGCTGATGGCGGCGGGGCTCATCCCGGTCACCACCGGCGAGCTTCTCGTCGATGGCGAGGCCCTGACCTCACCGCTGACCGATATCGGCATCGTCTTCCAGGACCATCTGCTGCTCGAATTCAGGACGGCGCTGGAAAACGTGATGCTGCAGGCCGAGATCCGGCACCTGCCGCTCGAACCGGCGAGACAGCGCGCGCTCGAGCTCTTCGCCAAGCTCGGTATCAGCCATGCGGTGAACCGCTATCCCAAGCAGCTCTCCGGCGGCATGCGCCAGCGCGTCTCGATCGCGCGTGCGCTGATTCATGATCCGAGCGTGCTGATGATGGACGAGCCGTTCGGCGCGCTCGATGCGATCACCCGCACGCAGATCCGCCACGACCTCGAAATGCTCTGGCTGGAGACCGGCAAGACCGTGGTCTTCATCACCCATTCGATCGAGGAGGCGATCGGCCTCTCGGATCGCGTGCTGGTGATGTCGCCGACGCCAGGTCGCGTCGTCGACGAGATCGCGATCGAACTGCCGCGTCCGCGCCCGGCCCATCTCGGCGATTATCCGAGCTTCAACGCCTATGCCGATCGCATTCATGACGCCTTCCGACGCTTCGGCGTGATCAAGTACTGAGTGCGGCGGTTTCAGCTTACGGCTTGCGCCCGAACCGCGCAGAACTTGAACTCGGGGATCCTGCCGACCGGATCGAGCGCCGGATTGGTCAGCAGGTTCGCGGCGGCCTCGGCATAGCAGAACGGCAGGAACACCATGTTCTCGGGCACGTCCCGGTCCGAGCGCACCTTGAGCGCGACCGCGCCGCGACGCGTTTCCAGCCGGACCAGCCCGCCGGGCGCGAGGCCGAGCCGCCCGAGGTCGCGTGGCGACATCAGCGCGACCGCCTCGGGCTCCAGATCGTCGAGCACGCCGGCGCGCCGCGTCATTGAGCCCGTATGCCAATGTTCGAGCACGCGCCCGGTCGACAGCACCATCGGATAGGCGTCGTCGGGCACTTCGTCGGGCGCCACGATGCCGGCCGGCACGATCCGGGCGCGTCCCGTCTCGGTCGGGAAGCCCTGCGCGAAGATGATCTCGCTGCCCGGCTGGTCCGGCCCATCGACCGGATAGGTCACCGCGCCTTCGCGCTCCAGTCGCTCCCAGGTGATGTTGCGGAACGACGGCATCGCCATTGCCATCTCCGCGAAGACGTCGGCGGGGCCGGCATAATGCCAGTTGCAGCCCATGCGCCGGGCGATCTCCTGGATGATCCACCAATCCTGCTTCGCCTCACCGGGCGGTCGCACGACCTGGCGGGCCATCTGCACGCGCCGGTCGGTATTGGTGAAGGTCCCGACCTTCTCGGTGAAGGCAGAGGCCGGCAGCACGACATCGGCATGGAAGGCCGTCTCCGTCAGGAACAGGTCCTGCACGACGAGATGATCGAGCTTGGCCAGCGCGCCGCGCGCATGGTTGAGGTCGGGGTCCGACATCGCCGGGTTCTCGCCCTCGATATACATGCCCGCGATCTCGCCGGCATGGATCGCGTTCATGATCTCGACGACGGTCAGGCCCTTCTTCGGATCGAGCGGCTGGTCCCAGAGCTCCTCGAAGGTCGCGCGGACCTCAGCCTTCTCGACCGACTGGTAGTCGGGATAGACCATCGGGATCAGGCCGGCATCGGAAGCGCCCTGGACGTTGTTCTGCCCGCGCAGCGGATGCAGGCCCGTGCCCGGCCGGCCGATCTGGCCGGTGACCATGGCGAGCGCGATCAGGCAGCGGGCATTGTCGGTGCCGTGGATGTGCTGGCTGATCCCCATGCCCCAGAAGATGATCGAGGCGCGCGAGCGGGCATAGGCGCGAGCAACCTCCTTCAACGTCCCAGCCGGGATGCCGCAGACGGCTTCCATCTTCTCCGGCGGGAAGGCCTGGATGCTCTCCTTCAGCCGCTCATAGCCCTCGGTATAGCCGGCGATGTACTGCTCGTCGGTCAGCCCCTCGCCGATGATCGTGTGCAGCATTGCGTTCAGCATCGCGACGTCGCTGCCGGGCTTGAAGGCCAGATGCCGCCAGGCATGGCGTGACAAGGCCTGCCGTCGCGGGTCCATGATGACCAGCTTCGCGCCCTTCTTCGCGGCGTTCTTCATGAAGGTCGCGGCGACCGGGTGATTGATCGTCGGATTCGCGCCGATCACGATGATGACCTCGGCGTCGAGCGCAGCCGAGAACGGCGCCGTGACAGCCCCCGAATTGACGCCTTCCATCAGCGCGGCGACGGAAGAGGCGTGGCACAGCCTGGTGCAATGATCGACATTGTTCGAGCCGAAGCCGGTCCGCACCAGCTTCTGGAACAGATAGGCCTCTTCGTTCGAACCCTTGGCGGAGCCGAAGCCGGCGAGCGCCTTGCGCCCCTTGTCGTCACGAATGCGCGTCAGCCCCTCCGCCGCGAGGTCGAGCGCCTCCTCCCATGAGGCTTCGCGAAAATGTGTCCAGGGATTGGCCGGGTCGACCTGGTCGGTCGCATCCTTCCGCATGTTGGGCAGGCGCACCAGCGGCTTGGTCAGGCGGTGCGGATGGTGGATATAGTCGAAGCCGAAGCGGCCCTTGACGCAGAGGCGGTTGTGGTTGGCCGGCCCGTCGCGTCCCTCCGCATAGACGATCCTCTCGTCCTTGACGTTGTACGAGACCTGGCAGCCGACGCCGCAATAGGGACAAAGCGAGTCGACGGTCCTGTCGGGCCAGACCGTGCGGGTCTGGTTGGTGTCGAGGAAGGTCGAGGGCATCAGCGCCCCGGTCGGGCAGGCCTGCACGCATTCGCCGCAGGCGACGCAGGTAGACTGGCCCATCGGATCGCCGAAATCGAAGACGATCTTGGAGCCGGCGCCGCGATAGGCCATGCCGATCACGTCGTTAACCTGGACCTCGCGGCAGGCGCGTACGCACAGGCCGCACTGGATGCAGGCATCGAGATTGACGCTCATTGCGGTGTGGCTGACATCCGAAGGCCAGCGCTCGACCGCCGGGAAGCGGCTTTCGGTGACGCCGGTCCTCTCGGCCCAGTTCCAGAATTTAGAGGTGGGATCATGCGCGGTTGCGCGCGCCGGCTGGTCAGCGACCAGCAGTTCCATCACCATCCTGCGGGCCTTCTCGGCCCGCTCCGTCCCGGTGTGGACCTTCATGCCGACGGCCGGCTTGCGCATGCAGGAGGCGGCGAGCACGCGCTCGCCCTCGATCTCGACCATGCAGGCCCGGCAATTGCCGTCGGCTCGGTAGTCCGGTGCGGGCGAGTAGCACAGATGCGGGATCTCGGTGCCGAGCCGTCGCGCCACCTGCCAGATGGTCTCGCCGTGGCCGGCTTCGACACGCGCGCCGTTCAGCTCGAAGACGATGCCTTCGTTCATTCCGCCGCTTCCGTCGTCATGAATTCCTCGGGGAAGTAGCGCATCACGCAGGCTAGCGGGTTCGAGGCCGCCTGGCCGAGTCCGCAGATCGACGCATCGCGCATCGCCTGCGAGAGTTCGCCCAGAAGCTCCTGGTCCCAGACCGGCCGCTGCATCAGCATCACCGCTTTCTGCGTGCCGACCCGGCAGGGCGTGCACTGGCCGCAGCTCTCGTCCTCGAAAAAACGCATCAGGTTCAGCGCCGCCGCGCGCATGTCGTCCTGGTCGGACAGGACGATGACCGCGGCCGAACCGATGAAGCAGCCATGCTTCTCGAGCGTGCCGAAATCGAGCGGGAGGTCGTCCATCGTCGCCGGCAGGATGCCGCCCGACGCGCCGCCCGGCAGATAGGCATGGAAGCGGTGGCCCTCCTGCATGCCGCCGCAGAATTCCTCGATCAACTCGCGGATGGTGACGCCGGCCGGCGCCAGTTTGACACCCGGGCTCCTGACGCGGCCGGAGACGGAATAGCTGCGCAGGCCCGTGCGGCCATTGCGGCCGTGCGAGGCCCACCAGCCCCCGCCCTTCTCGACGATGTCGCGGACCCAGTAGAGCGTCTCGACATTGTTGATCAGGGTCGGCCGGCCAAAGAGCCCGACCTGGAACGGGAAGGGCGGCTTGTGGCGTGGCAGACCGCGCTTGCCCTCGATGCTCTCGAGCAGAGCCGATTCCTCGCCGCAGATATAGGCGCCCGCGCCGCGACGCAGATGGATCACCGGGCCGCCTGGCGGCAGCCTGGTGATCTCGCGCGTGAGGATTTCGCGCGCCAGCGGATATTCGTCGCGCAGATAGATGTAGACCTCGCTCGCCTCGACGACATGCGCGCCGATCAGCGCGCCCTCGAGAAAGCGGTGCGGGTCGGTGTTCAGATAGTGGCGATCCTTGAAGGTGCCGGGCTCGCCTTCGTCGGCATTGACGGCCATCAGCCTTGGCCCGGGTTCGCCGCGCACGGCGCGCCATTTGCGCCCCGCCGGGAAGCCCGCACCGCCGAGCCCGCGCAGCCCGGCATCGTCGAGCGCGGCGAGGATCGTTTCGCTGCTGCGTTCGCCCGCTCGCAGGGATTCCAGCAGGCGATAGCCGCCGCCAGCGCGATAGGCATCGTAGTCGACATAATCCGTCATATGCGGATGCGTGTCGCTCGCCGCAATCGCCGCCAGCACCGTCTGCGGGGTCGCCTCATGGATGAAATGGTGGCCGACCTCCGCCACCGGAGCGTGATCGCAGAGGCCGAGGCAGGGCGCCCTGACCACGCGCGCGCCGGGGTCGACCATTTTGTCGAGGCCGTCATGCAGCGCCCGCGAGCCGTGCATCTCGCAGGTCAGGCTGTCGCAGACCCGCACGGTGAGCGGCGGGATCGGCGCATCGCCCTCCTTCACGACGTCGAAATGGGCATAGAAGGTCGCCGTCTCGAAGACCTCGGCGAAGGACAGCCTCATCTCCTCGGCGAGGGCTGCCAGATGCGCTGCGGAAATCTGGTGGTAGCGGTCCTGGATCAGGTGGAGGTGCTCGATCAGCAGGTCCCGACGGCGCGGGCGCGCGCCGAGAAGCGCTACGATCTCGTCGAGGGCACGAGGCTCGACCTGCCGCCCCTTCGGCGTCGATCGGGCGCGCCTGCGGCCCGATCCGGGATGTTCGAAGGACTGGACGTCATGGCCTTGGCGATCAGGCGAAGTCATCGACCGAACCGTTCTCTCCCCGTCGGAGCGCCGGGCTCCGCTCATCCGCGCCGTTGGCCGGCAGCTTGTAGCGGAAGGGTATCCCAAAGGCGCGAATCCGCCAGCCCGTAACGACGCATGGCGTCACGTCGCGATGTGGAGCATGTCGAGAGTGCGACGAAGGCTGGTGCTGCGAGAGAGGATTGAAATCCCTCAGCATCTGCCTTGCGATCTGATTCTAAAGGGTTTTTCGGCCAAAAATGAGCCCGTGATGTACCACCGCAAGGTATCACTGGCAACCGCTCTGATTGCTCACTCCGCCAGTAGTCCTGAGATCTCGCGGTCCGTCATCCGCTTGACGGACTGGACGGCGGGGTCGTCGCTTTCGCCCTGCGTGGTGACTTGGATCAGGCCGCCACGCGGATTGCGAAGGACGAATTCGCAGGTCGCCTTACCAGTCCCGAGGCACCAGCGCGTCTCCGGGAACGTCGCGCACACGTCGGTGCGACCGGGGGCACAGCGATCGTTCTCAGCGGCGGGAAGCTGCTCTGCTAGGAAGCCGGCCCGCAGAAGCTGCGCCCTAACCTGCGTGTATGGTGTGTCCTTCTTGAACTTTGGAACGGTCTGAGCGGTTGCGGCAGACGTGGCGAGGATCAGTGCGGATGCAAGCAGTAACATCACGGTAGGCATTCCCTTGGTCGTGGCAGGCCGGAATCGTTGACGTATCGGAATGGATACCCGATGCAACCGCTGGCGTCTTTGGCCCGAAGCTGACAGCCTACTGAAAGCGTCGCCTCTTGAATGCCGCGACATCGGAACCGGTTAGTTTGAACCACTCACCATTCGCGCGCCGATCGCCGAACCTCCGATGCCAATAGGCTTCGATCCCTGCCGGATCATCCGTCGCAATGACGTGCACAAGCTCGGCCTTGTCTGGAAGCGCGATCCTGATTTCCTTTACGCGGCGCTCAAGTTCGTCACTGCGCCCGATCTTGTAGTGAGCGCCCGATTGAATGAGGTAGACCGAACCGTCAGCCGGCCGGCGAGATGGGCGCGGCGCGGGTGCGGCAGGTGTTTCCGGTAGGAAGGCCGCAATGTCCGCGAACTCCGGGTTCGTCCCGATCCACTCGCGTAGAGCTTCGGCGAGCATGATCCCACTGAGGGCGGTTGAAATCGTGGTATGCGACGGGAAACCGGGCTTACCTCGCCCGAAAATGCGAAGCTCGCCATGCGTCGGCACCTTGCCGAAGTGCCGGGCGGCCTGCGCAATCTCCCGCAGTATAGCGTCTCTATCGAGGCGCTTTTGCATGACGTTGGGGCTCAGGCCAGCTTCCGTAACGGCGTCGCCCCAACGCGCCCAATAGACGCCATACCACTCATGATAGCGAATGCCGGTGGCCGCTTCGAATGCTTGCCGGCCAAGAGCCTTGCCGCCATTCTCAGCCGCAAGGCGTTTGATTTCTGACAGGATTCGTTCACGCATCCGCGAAGGCTAGCTGCTGAAAGGAAATGGGGCCAGATCACGTCTGCGGAGATGAAGCCAGCGCAGCATTTTTGATGTTGATGTGCGTCACCTTGTTCCTTTTCTTCCAAAGCTCTTTGTCAGGATGCTCTAGGGTTTCACAGTATTTTTCCAACGCATCCATCAGCGCGAGCTTCTTGGGATCGTCTTCACCTACCTTCACAAGGAATTCTCTCACTTGAGCGGGGCTAGGTTGATCGTAGAAATTCCGCAGTTTCTTCCATTCTTCTCTGATTTTATCGTATTCATGGCCCGTCGGATGAGGAATTATTGAACCGCCAAGGATTGAATGAATGTAATCTGATTTAACAAAATAGTCCCAATTGTGTTTTCTGATTTCAAGAATTCGTTCTTCTTCAATACCTGCGTCCTTCATGATACCAATAATTCGATCAAAGAAGTGATCTCTGTTCAACATCTCTGGATCGAAAATTCTTCCGTGCGCCTGAAGTGAGAATAATTGAGCTTCAGACATTATTTCAATGAGTTTGTTTAAGTCTTGAATCTTGTCTTTTGCTTCTCGGAGGGTTGCGGAAACTCCGCTGGTTGACGCGGATATCTCGCTAAATTTGTCCGTGTTCGCCAAAAACATGCAGACGATTGCCGCGACAGACAGCGGCCACGCCCCGGACGGGCTGACGAAGGCGGCAACTGCCATCAACACTAGCAGGGCACCGGCCGCGATATGGAGCCATGCCCGGCCAGTCTTTATTGCCGTCAGTAGTTGAGACAGGTCCATGCTTCGCCCCACGATTCTATAGGGACGAACCTCAGGGGCAGCCGTCTGCGGCGTCAAGGCCCGGAGGGGGGTCCAGCGTCGCAAAGCAATGCCCTGGTCATTGTTCTATCGTTGCCAAGGGACGAAATCGCTTCGGCCGGTATCGAACCCTCTCTGCCGCCACGATCTCCGCAACCTCGCTCTCGGTTGCGGTTTCATGCTCAAGCAAATGAAATCCTAGGGCTTGGACAGCCCGCCAAACGCGTGGGTTCGTCATCATCAGGCAGGCCTCACGCCACGCCCATCGCTGGATTGCCTGCGCCTCTGGCGATGCGGCGGTCTTTCGGCCTCCCGAAGGGTTCATCATTGCCGCAGCAAACATGCTGACCATGCTGAGCTGCTGCCGATCTCCTGCACCTGCGGATTCGAGGTCTGCCCCATCGCCTTGCCATCGCAACTGTGCAGCCATGCCGGCCATGAGCTGAATGCAGCCGTTCAATCCACGATCAACATCGGCGGCAATTGATCCATGCAGCCAATGATGCGGCGGGGCATGGAGCATGACGCGCCCATTGGACCGTGCGGCGTCGTTAGCCTCGATTGACACATGATCGAAGGGCAAGCCTAGGAGCGAGGCGGCGACCGCGTGTCCTGCCTCATGGATATGGGTGGCTTCATCGTCATCGAAATGCCAATCCCCGAGGCTCTGGCTGGTCAGGCCGAAATCCTCGGCCGCCGCGAGCATCCGGCGCCTATCTGCAAGCCTTCCGGTCAATTGCTTTTCTCCAAGAGTCGACTGACCTGCACGGCACTCCAAGAGCCGCCGCGTGTCGTCGGGATGTTGCGTTCATTCAAAGCTCTGGCGATCTCCCGCAGCGAGGCAGCGCCAGCCTCCTTGATCTCCGCAATGATGGGAGAAAGATCGGCAACGCGGCTGCTGGCCTTCTCCTGCCGCACCCGGAGGCTCACGGCGCGGCCCTGAGCGGCAACGGCCGGCAGGTTGCCACGATCCCCGCCCAACGTGACGCCACGAGCCTTTGCGGCTGCCAGAGCGTCCTTGGTGCGGATGGAAATGGCCTTGGCCTCATGCTCGGCAACAGCGGCAAGGATATGGACCGTCAGTCGGTTCGCCTGCGGGAAATCGACCGCGACGAATTCGACGCCCGACTCCATCAGGTTCGAAATGAACGCCACGTTGCGCGCCAGCCGGTCCAATTTGGCGATGATGAGCACGGCGTTGTGCAGGCGGCAAAGTCGGAGAGCTTCCGCCAGCTTCGGGCGATCCGAGCGCTTGCCGCTCTCAATCTCGACAACCTCGGCAACGAGATTCCAGTTGCCGCCATTGAGGTGCGAGCGAACGGCTTCCTTTTGCGCTTCGAGTCCGAGGCCAGAGCGTCCCTGCCGGGCGGTCGAGACGCGGTAATATGCGACGAATTTGCCCTCAGCCATCTGTTACGCTTTCATCTACGTTCGTTGCTACAAACGTAACGGACTCCACATTGCCCCGTCAATCGGTATTTTGAGGCCATGAACGTTCGCCCGGTCATGATCGTGATTGCCCTACTGCTAGCGCTCTCGGTTGGTGAGGCGGCGGGCTACTGCACGCCCAAGAACGGCAGGGATCGCATCGTCAAGACAGGCTTCTGCCCCTCGGGATACTTCGCTTCGGGCGACTGTTGCGAGGCGTTTGCCACGGACACGAAAAAGGCGACGCCGAAGCTCCCCGGCGTCGCCTGTCCAACTGGAACGTACGTCAGCGGCGGTGCCTGCGTCTCCCTCAGGTGAGATCAGGGGCAGGCTTGGGCTCTGGCGGCAGGCTCAGCGCCAGCCGGTCGAGACAGGCATAGCTCGCCTCAAGTGCATCATCGGCCACAAGGTGAAGGTCGCTGCCGGGCGGCTGGTCCTTCGCGAACGCGCTCAGCAGGCGGCAGGTAGTCTCCATCGAATTGATTAATGTCGTCACAGGCATAGGCGTCGGCATCTCCGTGCATGATTGCAATATCAACAAATACACATCCAATTTCTTGAAGCAATTTGTATTGATGCAAGCGGAAATTCTGCTCAAGGCATCAGATTTATATCTGAAATCAATCCATTACCTCTTCTTTTGCGCGGTAGTGGTGTTTGAATTCAAGCAAGTGTCGATTTTTTTCTGAGGAAGGGGCCACCCTTTCGGGTACCTACCCTCCTACACTTGCGACCAGCAAAAGGGGTCCATTTCGACCCCACCCCTCAAATCCAAAGTCCCCACGCAAGTTCGCGTCAAAAATCAGGCGCGACCAGAGAAAAGACATGTCCGAAGAAATCGAAGTCAAAGCCAGACTAACAGCAACCAATGAAGCCAGTCCCGTCATTCGTCAGCTCAAGCGGGACGTTGATGCTCTGACCGCGTCCATCAAGAAAGCTTTCGCCGTCAACGTCGGAACTGAGCTAACCAAGAGATTGCAGCATGTTGCTGACGATCACCGAGACATCGCGGATCAAGTGCGCCGACAGGCCGCTGAGATGAAATCCGCTCGCGATGCTCGTCGTCGCCTTAATGCGGAAATCGTCCGGGGCAGCCAGATCAGCCAGACAGCCGCCCGTGTCCATGTTCGCCAACAGGCAGCAGCGCTCGACTATGACAAGGCTCGGCTGGGCTTCGCCCTTCGCATGAGCCGTCAACGCGATAGAGAGGCTGCACAGGCCGAGCGGGAGCATCAGGCCAGCATGCGCCGCTTCGGTCGCGAGAGGGCCGCTGCTGGCCGCACTGCGCTGTCCAGAGGACGGGAAGCGGCCAATCAAGGAGCCAGCGGCTTCGGGAGATCCACCCGAGCGGCCGGGACGGTCGGCGCCATCGGCTTCGGTGCGGCTGCCCTCGCGGCTCGCAAGACTCTCATGTCTGAGGTTGCGGTTGATGCTGCCGAGATCAACACCCGCATTTACGGCCAGCTCGGCAAGGATACTGCCGCCGCGCTCCGCAAGGATTGGGCCGGGCCGCTCTCGCAGCAGCTTGGCGTGACGACTGCCGATCTCCTGCGAAGCTATGTCGAGGCGATCAAGGTCGGGATTCCTGACATAGGAGCGAAGGAATTCTCGTCGCTCGCGACGCAGGTCAGCGAGGCGTGGGAACTCCCGTTCGATCAGGTGGTAGACACCCTCGGCACCGTCAACACGTTGCTGACATCCGGGGGCAAGGCGTTCGACATCAATCGCATTCGCTCCGTCGCGAACGGCATCCAGCACCTTGCCGCCTCTATGGCGACGACGCCGGAGAAAATGGTTTCCTTCATGCGGCGCGGTGCCGGTGCGGCCCAATTGCTCGGCATGTCTCAAGAGGCGGGTCTTGCCTTCGGCGCGGCGTCCACGTCGCTGGGCAACGAGGCAGCGTCTTCGGGGCGGGCCTTCGACTTCTTGGCAAGTCGGCTGGCGGAACTACCCCGGATCATGCGCCGAAATGGTGATGATGCCAGAGAGGCGCGCAAGATCATCGGGCAACTCGGCTATGGCAGCTTGCAGAACATGCTCGCGCAGCAGAAGGCTGACCCGGACTCGTTCATTTTCGAATTCTTGGACCGCTTCAATCGAATCCAAGACCCGCAAAAGCGGAATGAAGCGCTTCAATGGGTGACTGGAAGGGAGTGGGCTGGGGAGCTGGGCCGCATGGTGACGGGCATGAGCACCGTTCGGGAAGCTCAGCGCCTCGCCAAAGAGGCCAAAGGGCTCGACTCGATCAGCTCGGTTTGGGAGTTACACCGGACCAAGTTGATGTTCGCGTTCAAGCAAGTCCGCGTCGGCTTCCTCAACGTGCTTGGCGAGGCCGGCATGCTGTTGTCGCCCGTCATCGCTCAGGTTCGCGACTATTTCCTCGGTTGGGTCGGCGTTCTTCGCAACGGCGGACTCAGAGATCGCCTTGCAGCGGCGGGACAGGGGTTTCTCGACGGCCTCGGCTTCAAGAGCCTGCCGGATATGCTCAACGGCGTGTTCGGCAAGCCGGGCGAAGGCGATGCCGGCTCAGTCGAGGCATGGGGTAAGGCCGCTCGCGGCTTCGCTGCTGGCCTCGCGGATGTCGGCCGGTCAATCAAGACGCTGTTCTCGGCTCTGCCGGGCGGCGGTGACGCCGAAGGTATCGGGCGATGGACCGCTCGCCTGCTTGGTTTCAGTATGGCGGCACGGATCGCCAGCCCCGCCTTCGATCTGCTGGCGGGGTTCGGCACTGTTCTGCTTGGCCTCGCCAACGCGGTCTTGTCGTTCGTCGCCATCCGTCGCGTTGCGGCCCTCGCTGGTCTGCTTGGTGGCGGCGCTGCGGTCGGCGGCGCGGCAGCAGGGGCGCTCTCGCTGTCCCTCGCCGGGGTTATGTTGGTCGGTGGTGCGCTCGCCGTCGCCATCATGAACTGGGATGCGATCAAAAAGGGCAAGGAAGCCGTTTCGGACTTTTGGGACTTCTCATGGAATGGGCCGAAAGACCCGGAATGGAAGCAGAGGATCGATGACGCCAAGAAGGCTCAGCAGGGACCGTTTGAAACGCTCGGCAAGGCGCTTCGGGAGCTTTTCGGCATCAGCAGCGCCAAGGCTGGCGAACTGCCGCCCGGCTTCAGGAATTCCAACCCGGCACGTCGACTTGAGCAGTCGGCGGAAAAGATCAGCGCCACCATGGATGGCATCGGTGCACGCTTTCAGCTTGCCGGCCTCACGGGCGGCGGCGGTTTCGGTAGCTTCTCAGGTGGCAGCGGCAGCTCTGCCTTCATCGGCGGCGGCAGCATCGGTAACGGCATCCTCAATCCTCGCGGCCTCACGCGCAGGGGTATCTTAGGCGGGGGCTATTCATCCGGCTCGCCGGGGGCTGGCCTGTACGATGCCATCATCAATGCGGAGGGGACGGCGAAGGGTGGGCGCGACCCGTACAACACCGTGCTCGGCTATGGGCGGTGGGGTTCGCCCGCGAAGACCCTGACCGACATGACCTTGAACGAGGTTCGGGAGCACGGCCTTGTCATGAGGCGCGCTCAGCTCGCCAACGGCACGCGGTGGGAAAATACGTCCAGCGCATCGGGTGCCTTCCAGATCGTCGGCAACACGATGATGAACGCAGCTCGAGCTTTGGGCCTCGATCCCGGGTCGACCAAGTTCACCCCGGAAGTCCAGCGGCAGATGGCCGGGTGGATCGCCCGCAACCAAGGCCTAGGCGCATGGGAGGGCTTCAAACACCATCCCGGCGAGCTGGGGAAGGCACGCGGAGCGATGGCAGGCGGTAGCATGGACTTGTCCGGCCTCGCCGCTGGCATGATCCCGGTGAAGACTAGTGGTGGCGGCACCGCCATGATGGACCCTCGCAACGGGTTTGGTCAGGCGTTCGGTGGCGGGGCGACGCATGCCGGCGTCCTCGCAGCGGCTCAGGCCATCACCGGCAGCGGCATTGCAGGTGGACTTGGGCGCTTCAACGGCTTCAATGACGCCTTTCATGCGGGGCGGAATTCGAGGCATGCGCTTGGTCTAGCTGGTGACTTCACCATCAAAGACCCCACGCGCTCGGCGGAAGCGGCTGAGCAGCTTCGCAATGCTTTCCGGGCCGCTGGCTTGGCTGAGAACATGTTCAAGGTCATCGATGAGTACCGCAATCCATCGCGTCACTCGACCGGAGGTCACTTGCACTACCAGTTCAATAGCTCGGAGGCCGCTGACCAGTATGCAGCCCATCAGCGGGCGAAGGCTCTGGCGACGCAGACGCCGCAGGGGCTGGCTTCCTCGATCCGGTTCACGCCGCCGCCTGCTAGACCGGGTGGCATGTTCGACCCGAATGGCGGGGCCGGTGTCTCAGGCTTCAATGCGCCCATCACCATCAACGGGGCCAATCAGTCGCCTGAGGAAATCGCCGCAGCCGTCCAGCGTCGGATTCAGGAAGCAATGAACTGGCGCACCCATGACGTCGAGAGCGAGCTGACTTGAAACGAACCGTGAACGTGGCCAGATAGAAGGGTTCGGGCGAGGCCGGAGATTTTTCCGGCCCTGCCGGAATTTTCGAGGTTGATGGGGAGGGGGACTGTGGTGAGTGTCGGCCTCGCTCCTCCTTGCCTCCCCATAAAAGAAGAATTTCGGATTATTTTTCGAGGAGAAGCGGTCTGAATCAGTATTCAAGCCATTGAATCAAAAGGCGATGTAATAATTGGTGTAGTATACATTTTCATGATGTAGCTTACATTAATCTGAATTTCACCTGAAACTACAAAGCCCTGCCGGCGTGATCTTTGCGAGGGATCGTCGGCAGGGCTTCGAGAGTGACTTGAGCATGAAGAGATATAACATCGACTTGCCGGAATGGCAAGATCCGACCGCTTTGACTGGCGGATATTCCGGCCTCGGAAGCGATTTCAGTTTCCAAAGTGCGAACGACAACCAATCCGAGCAGATTGGCGTTGAATCCCAATGTGTTGACGTATCCCCGGAAGGGGCTGAAGGCTGTTCGGGACTCTTACATAGTTCTGGTCGCGTCAAAACTCCCAAGCCCGGCAGACCACGCTCCGCACCTTGGTATCGCCACCGCGAGAACGGGCGGCTCCGGTATTGTCGGAAGGCGATCACCAAGTTCATCGCTGACGATGTAGTGGCGGAAATGTTGGACGGCGCTCGACATGCCGGTGTCATCAAGGCTCCCCTCAACACGTTTGTCACGATCCGGCCAGCCAACATCGACAACGAGGTCACTCCGGAGGATCGATCGGCGTTCTGGTCGGATGAGAGAAATCGAATCCAGATGTGGCTCAAGCACCATGGGGTGGAGCCGGTCTTCGTCTGGTCTAGAGAGAGCGATCCGGAGAAAGGAGAGCGGTACGGTACGGGGGAGCACTTGCACCTGCTCCTGCACCTGCCGGGCAAATTCAGGGACAAGCTCAGGGCTTCACTTATCGAGCGGTATCCAGATCATGCCGAGGTCGATGTCAGGCCGGCATCGGAGATCGCCCGGCGGGCTGAGAACGGCAAGATCATGTCGGCCGTGACCTACGTCGTGAAAGCGCTCAGCCCGCAGGCTAGACGGAGATCCAGCCAACCCTATCGGAAGAGCGGACCCGTCGTTGGCAAGCGCGCGGGCATGACACGAAACATCAGCGCGAAAGCAGTCGCTGCGTATCGATCATCATCAAGCCAGTTCACGCGTCGAGTTGCGTGAGCAAATATGCAACACATCTGTCGCAATGAAAGATTTCGAACGAACTCAGAACATAAGTTCTTGACATTTCCCTAGGGATGCATTAGTCTGAACACTAGATTGCAACAATTCAATCCAGAGGTCGCCACCATCCCGTGGCGACCTTTTTTGTTGCCCGCAAGGACAGATCGCCATGAAACTCATGAATGAGCGGACCTACGTCAGACTTCCTGACGGTTCGCTCGAAATCCTCGGCCGCATCGCCGCCGAGTTCAAAATGAAACCATCCGACTACATCCGCACCGCCATCACCAACCAGTTCGAAGCTGACGGTTTCCTCGATACGGGACGCCGGATCGGTGCCAGCCTCAAGGCTCTTGGAAAGGTCGCTCGATGACCACGATCCAAGTGTCTTTCCAGCTTCCGAGTGAGATGGTGAGGGCTATCGATCGCATCGCCAGCGAAGACCTAGAAAGCCGAGCTGCATGGTGCCGTCGCGTAGTCCTCGCTGAGCTTCGCAGGATCAAAACGCAGCAATCGGAATCCAGCCGATGACCGCCATCTCATTCATGCTCGACCACGACACGGCTGAGCAGATCGGGAAGCGAGCTGCCGAAGCTGGCCACACAGGAAGCTCTTGGATCGCCTCCCGCCTGCCGGAATGGCTTGAGGGAGACAAGCTCGCCCATGAGCTTGAGGCGGCGCTCACCGGCCAACGCCAGACCCTTGCGGAGGCCATCAACGAATGACCAGCAATTCCGAAGCCGTCGCCTCTGACATTCTCGGCAAGCGCGGCCTGACCCTCTCAGAGGCCGGCAAGTTCGCCGTGCTCGGCTGGCTCGAGTCCAATCTCCAAGTCCGTCACGACAGCGCCGGCAAGCTCAGCGTCACGGTCGTCAACTATGACGGCAGCGAGATCGCGCCGGAGGCATTCTTCGCGGACTGGACCGCTCGCCATCCCGGCTATTTCGCCGCCAGCACGCCAGCAACCAAGATCGCGTCGCCAGAGTCCAGGACGTTGACGGCGCGTATGGTCGCGACCGTCGCGGCTCAGAAATCCGATCGGAAGGACGAGGCTGCCAAGATCGCCGAGGCCGGCAACCCTTGGACCGCATCCACCAGAAACCTGACCCGGCAAATGCAGATCAGCAATCTTGATCCGTCGCTGGCAGCCCAACTGAAGCAGGAGGCCGGGATTGGCCACGACTGAAACATTCGACACCAAACACCGGGAGATTATCGACGGCTTTGCTCAGTATCTTTGTGAGCGAGGTGGCGTGGACTGGTCTTTCTCGGGAGCGAAACACCGCTGGCGCGAGGATGCCGAGCGCATGATCAACTCGCTGCGAGAACTGGGGATCGACGTTGGAATCGCCTTCTGGGCTACGGGACTATGGAGCGAGCTGATCGCGAACGACGCTGCCAGAGCGCAATATCTCCGCGATCCCGAAGCCTACAACGAGGCGCACCCATGATTGCCTTTGAAACACGCGCCGTCGAAATTCGAGACCGACTCGCCCGACACCTTGCAGACGAAGCCGACCAGGACTTTCTGCATGGTGCGATCCGCGCCCGATGGCAGGCCGAAGCGCAAGCCCGGATAGACGGGTGGATGCGCAATCCGAAAGAGCCGGCGAACGACACAGACCGGCTCTGCGAGGAAGCCCGCCAGAACCATCAGCAGATGGAGAGGGTACGTGCGGAGCGTGCGGAAGGCCGCAGAGCCCTCAGGGCGGCTCGGGAAGCCCAAGACGCTCCTGACCCTACCATCGCCACCGTGAACGTGAAGGACGCGCTCACAGGCAAGATATGGGCGATCACGCTGCCGGTCGATCAGGTCAAGCAGGTAATCACAAACCGGCTGTCAGGAAACTAGCCGTTCAGCCGCCCACGAAATGGGTGCCGGCAGGCAGCGGGTGTGTCTCAACTCTCCGCACTCGCTGCCTGCTGTCTTGTCTCACCCGGATTCCATTCGAGCATGGACGGAATCTTGGCCATCTCCTGTGCCAAGCCGGGCAACATGGCTTCGCTTTTCCCATAGATGTTTCGCGAGGACGCGGTGGCGCGCCCGGCCAGATAGTGGGCCGCATCGCTGGGAATTCCGGCCACCGTCATAAGGTCATCGAAAAGGTGCCGCCACCCATGATTGGGGCCGACGCCTTCACGCGTGATGCCGACAGTCTCGCGAACCCACGTCCCCACGTTTTCGTGGGCGCGGGCGACGAAAAGCCTCCCCCCGCCATGTTGGGCGACGAACTTAAGAAATCCATCCTTCACCAGAACCGGGTGGACTGGAATTCGCCTCTCCGAGCTGCGTGTCTTGAGAGATCGGCCGCCGGATTTCGTCAGTTTGTAGAAATTGACGCCGTTGACCATGAAGAAATCTTCTTTTGTCAGGGCGTTCAGCTCACTTATGCGAGCCCCAGAGAATGAGCAAAGCCATGGTAGCCACCGCAATTCAGGGGCGTTTTCTGATTTCGCGGCTGTGAGGATCGCTTTTGCTTCAGTGAGCGTGAAAGTCCTCTCGTCGGAAGGCTTCTCATCGTAGCTTGGACGCTCAACATGGGAGAATGGATCATCAAGCGGAAATCGCTTCCGGTTTTGTTTCTGCCCCCATTTCCAGACGGTCCTGACGTTCGTCAGTGCGTTGCCGATGGTTCTGTTGCTGAGACCACCTTCGTCCTGAAGGTGGACAACCCAAGCCGAAATTTCTTCATCGGTTACGGTAAGGGCGTCGTCGCTCTTCCTGTGATCGACGAAGCTTTGAGTCTCACGCCTGAACTTCGTGAAAGTCTTCTCGCTAACGCCTTGGGCTCCCTTGCCACGCGTGCGGCGCTTGTATTCCTCATCAATGATCGACTTGAACGTGATAGGTTCCTGCGACTTGGCCGGGGCTGCGGCAGGCGTGTCCAAACGGGGGTAGCGGCGCATCGAATAGTCGCGGCGTGCCATCGTCTCAACGTCATGAAATGCGTCGCGGACGGCGAGGGCGATATCCTCAAGCAGTTCCTCCCGGCTCTCGTCTGTGATCCGCCACCCCCGCTTCGCGAGAGCCTCGTCAACGAAGTCGCCAACCAGCATGTCCAGCAGTTTGACGCGGGCCTTACGGTCGTGGTCCTGTTCAAGGGCTACGTCCATTGCTCCGGCGAAATCCTGCCACTGCTCCGGTTTGCCGGGCTCGTCCTCATGGCGGGCGTTGATGGCCTCTCTGACCTCGCCAGCGAGGCCGTGCCGCACTCTGGACGTCAGTGTGATCGGTCCCGTCCGCACGACGCGCCAGAAGTCCTCGACAGCAGCGAGCACGTCAAAGAGCCGGCGCTTCGCCTCAGCCCGATCCTTGGTATCGAGACTGACCTTGACGTGGGAGCCGATCTTGATCGGTCGAAGCTGCCCCGCCACCGGCACGCTGATCAGTTCTCCCTTCGCCTTGGTAGCGAGGTCGGCTGGAACAATGATCCGGCAGTAGAACATGCCGGTCTTCGGGTGCGGCCAAGGCTCAGGCATCTTGAGGCTCAAAATGTACCACCCCCATGTACCACCGGGGGCCGGAAAACCTCAAAGAAATCAGAAAGTTCAACGTTGTCAACGTTGGGTGCTGGTGCTGCGAGAGAGGATTGAACTCTCGACCTCTCCATTACCAATGGAGTGCTCTACCACTGAGCTACCGCAGCAGGATCGTCGGCCATGTTGTCTGGCGGTCGCCTTGAGGCGAGGGTCAGCGCGGGCGTCGTTCCGAAGCGGCGTCCTGATGCCACAAGCCCTCCGCGGACGCAACCCGTCTCATCATCGCTGCCGTCGAGAGATGGGGATGGCCGCCATGTCACTGTCGCCAGCCGCGCCATGCGGGTGAAGTCACCGCGCCGGTTCAGTCCGGCAGCAGGAGGCGCGGATCGATACGGAACAGCCTGGCGTCGCCGAGCAGATGGGCGCTGAAGCCCTGGCCCAGCAGCGGCCGGAACGCGGCATCGCGCAGGTTCAGGCCGCCGGCATACGCGCCCATCGCCGGCATGACGCAGCGCTTGGCCGACAGCGCAAAGCAACGCCGCCGCAGCGCCCGTCCGCGCATCCGGACCTTTGCCGCCGGGTGGAGATGGCCAGCGATCTCGTATCCGGTCTCCCTGGCATCCGGCTCGTGACGCAGGGTCACGCCGGCAAGATCGATGCTGTCGGCGCTATCGCCGCCCATCGCCAGGCTGATCCGCGGGTCGTGATTGCCGGTCACCCAGAGCCAGTCGCGGCCGACTTGCAATCGCCGCAGCATCGAGAGGTCGTCGGCGCCGATGCGTGCTTCCGCCGCGCGGTCATGGAAGCTGTCACCGAGTGCGATCACGCGGAGCGGGGCGCGGCGAAGGACTACCGACCTCAACGCCGCGAGCGTGGCCGTCGAATCATAGGGAGGCAGGAACACGCCACGCGCGGCATAGGCCGAGCCCTTCTCCAGATGCAGGTCGGCGACCACGAGCGTGCGCTCGTCCGGCAGCCAGAGCGCGCCCGACAGGTCCGGCACAGCCGCAAGTCGGCCCAGCATGAAAGCGGGGCTTTCCATCGTGCTTGCCGCCGCCGCTGCGTTCACGCCATCGCCTCCTCGATCAGCATTGCTTCCGCCTCCGCCAGGATCTCGTCCGCCGCCTCGCCATAGACTGCCTCGCGGCCAATCTCGAGCATGACGGAGACGCCGAGCGGCGACACATGGTCGAGCGGCTGATGCACGATTCGCCCGCTCACACGTGTCAGCATCTCACCGAGCCGGCGAATGTCGAGCAAGCCGGTTGCCGCATCCGCGCGTGCGGCCTTGAGCAGCACATGGTCGGGCTCGTGCCGCCGCAGCACATCATAGACGAGATCGGTCGAGATCGTGACCTGCCGGCCGCTCTTCTCCTGGCCCGGGAAGCGCCGCTCGATCAACCCGGCGATGACGGCGCAACTGCGGAAGGTGCGCTTCATCAGCGCCGATTCCGCCAGCCACTCCTCGAGATCGTCGCCGAGCATGTCCTGCGCGAAGAGATCGTCGAGGCTCAAGGCTCCGCGCGCGATCGCGGCGGTCATGTCGCCGAGCCCCCAGCAGGCCATGCCGTAGTCATTGCAGACGAAGCCGAGCGGCCGCATCTTCGCGCGCTCCAGCCGCCGCGTCAGCAGCATGCCGAGCGTCTGATGGGCCAGGCGGCCTTCGAAGGGGTAGGCCACGAGATAGAAGCGCCCGCCCCGTGGAAAGGTCTCGACCAGCAATTCGCCGGGCTTCGGCAGGCGTGATTTCAGCCGCTGGGCGTGGAGCCAGGACGACACCTCATCCGGTAGCGTGCTCCACTCCTTCGGGCTCGCCAGCATGGCGCGGACGCGCGCAGCAAGAAAGGTCGAGAGCGGGAACTTGCCGCCGGCATAGGACGGGATCTTGGGATCGGTGCCGGGCGTTGCGCGCGAACAGACGGCCTCGTTCTCGGTGATGCCCTCGAAGCGCAGAACCTCGCCGGCGAAGATGAAGGTGTCGCCCGGCGTCATCGTCTCGGCGAAATACTCCTCGACCTGGCCGAGGACCCGCCCACCGCGCGTGATCGTCGACGGCTGATTCGGCTTGCCCGCGCGAGCCCGGCCGAGCCTGACCTTGAGCATGGTCGATTCGACGATGGTGCCGACATTCATGCGGTATTGCTGGATGACCCTGGCGTTGCTGGCACGCCAATACCCGGCCTTGTCCTGCCGGAGCTTGGCGAAGCGCTCATAGGAGCGCAGCGCATAGCCGCCGGTCGCCACGAAGTTCACCACCGCGTCGAAATCCGCGCGCTCCAGCCCGGCATAGGGCGAGGCGGTGCGGACCTCCTCATAGAGCGCATCGGCATCGAAACCATCCGAGCAGGCGACGCCGAGCACATGTTGGGCGAGAACGTCGAGCGCGCCGATCCTCGCATCCGCCGTGTCCTGCGCGGCCTCTGCGACGGCATCGAGCGCGGCGCGGCATTCCAGCAGCTCGAAGCGGTTGGAGGGCACGAGCAGCGCCTGCGACGGCTCGTCCATGCGGTGGTTCGAGCGGCCAATGCGCTGCATCAGGCGGCTCGCCCCCTTCGGCGCACCGAGATTGACCACGAGATCGACATCGCCCCAGTCGATGCCGAGATCGAGCGTCGCGGTGCAGACCACGGCCTTGAGCCGGCCAGCGGCCATCGCAGCCTCGACCTTGCGGCGCTGCTGGGCATCGAGCGATCCGTGATGCAGGGCGATCGGCAGATTGTCGTCGTTGATGCTCCACAGCGCCTGGAAGGCGAATTCGGCCTGCATGCGCGTATTGACGAAGACCAGCGTCAGCTTGTGCGCGCGGATGGCGTCATAGATGGCCCCCATCGCATGGGCCGTGGTGTGGCCCGCGAGCGGAAGGCGGGTCTCTGTCCGCAGGATGCCGATCCGCGCCGCCGCGCCACCGGTGACCGTGACCAGCCCTGCCGGTGTCTCGCTGCCACCGAGAAAGCGCTGGAGATCGGCGGGCTCACGCACCGTCGCCGAAAGCCCGACCGCGCTGACCTGCGGCGCGAGCGCGCGCAGTCGCGCCAGGTCGAGCGAGAGCAAATCGCCGCGCTTCGAGGTGACGAGCGCGTGCAGCTCATCGAGCACGATCCGGCGCAGGCAGGCAAAGAAGGGCGCTGCGTCGCGATGCGAGACCAGCAAAGCGAGCTGTTCCGGCGTCGTCAGCAGGATATCGGGCGGGCGCTGGATCTGGCGGGTGCGCTTGGCTGCCGAGGTGTCGCCGGTGCGGGTCTCGACGGTGATCGGCAGCCCCATTTCGCGGATCGGCGCTTCCAGATTGCGCGCGATATCGACGGCGAGCGCCTTCAGCGGCGAGATGTAGAGCGTGTGCAGGCCATTGCGCTCAGCACCCCGCTCCGTCAGCTCGACCAGCGAGGGCAGGAAGCCGGCGAGCGTCTTGCCGGCGCCGGTGGGGGCGACGAGCAGGGTCGAGCGCCCGGCGCGGGCTTCATCGAGCAGCGCGAGCTGATGCGGTCGCGCGCTCCAGCCGCGGCTGG
This sequence comes from Allobosea sp. GW822-FHT03F07, assembly GCF_058801345.1. Classification (NCBI taxonomy): domain Bacteria; kingdom Pseudomonadati; phylum Pseudomonadota; class Alphaproteobacteria; order Hyphomicrobiales; family Alloboseaceae; genus Allobosea; species Allobosea sp. GW822-FHT03F07. The sequence continues at coordinate 89,822 of NZ_JBXAND010000008.1, read as the reverse complement.
AAAACCAGGCGGAGAAGGCGGGAGGGAGCGGGGAGGGCGCGGCCATGCGCTCCAGAGATAGGGCGTGGCGTGGGAGAACGAAAGGGGTCCAACGGTGCGCGGGACGGGGTCGCCCAGCGCTTTCCTTACGGCGTGCTGGGCGGCAGGAGGTAGAGCGTCATGGCGAAAATCAGATAGACCATCAGCAAAACCACGCCGACGAACCAGGCCGAGCGCCCGCCGCTGGTCGTCAGGAATGCCGTCAGCGTCGAAATCAGGACCATGACGACCGCACCCGGCCAGAACAGCAGGTTCATGGGCGCTGGGCCGATGACGTAGCTGAGGAGGACCAGCGTCGGCGCCACGAAGAGCGCGATCTGGGACGCGCTGCCCAGGGCGATGCCGACGCTCAGGTCGAGCCGGTTCTTGCGTGCGCCGGAAAACGCCGAGGCCATCTCGGCCGCGCCGCCGACGAGCGCAACGACGATGAAGCCCACGAAAGCAGGGGTCATCCCCAAGGCGACGGCGGCCTGCTGGACGGATTCGATGAAGACTTCGCTGACCAGCGCGACGAGAACCGTGACGCCGGCCAGGGTCGCGAGTGCCAGCCCCAAAGGCAACGCGCTTTCGCCGGTTTCCTCGGTGGTCGCGCTGCCGAAAAATTCGCGATGGGTCCTGAGCGAGAAGACCAGTCCCAGCGCATAGGTCGCGATGAGCAGGATCGACAGACCGACGCTCAATGTCTGCGTGAAGGTCGACGATGCAGCAGGTCCGGCTTCCGAGACGATCGACGGAGCCAGCATCGCGACGACGGCCAGGAAGAGCAGGCTCGTCTGAAGGCGTGCGCCGACACGGTTGAATTCCTGGACATGATGTTTGAGGCCGCCGATCAGGAATGAAGCCCCCAGCATGAACAGCGTATTGGTGACGATCGCTCCGGCGATGGAGGCCTTGACCAGCGTGTACTCTCCGGCACGCAAGGCGGTCAGCGCGATGATCATCTCGGTCAGGTTGCCGAGGGTGGCATTGAGGAGGCCGCCGACGGCGTCGCCAGTCTTGGCGGCGACGGATTCCGTGGCATGGCTCAACAAGGTCGCCAGAGGCACAAGCGCCAGTACGGCGAGCACGAAGAGCAAGGTGTGAGCGTCGGGAAGGAGATGATGAGCGACGAAGACGACGGGAACGAGAGCCAGAAACCAAAGGATCACATGGTGTCCGATTTCACGGAGAAGTGGGGCGATCGTTTCCATCGAAAGGTTCCCTGCCCATAGGCTGCGACCCGCTCTGTGACGCCGGTCATTTTTCTATCTGTCTTCGTGTGATGCCCGTTCGGTCTCGGTGGAATCGATCTCTGTCGCCCGAAGTGCCTGGACGCTGACCGCGGCAACCAGGCCGGTCAGCACGATGCCGGCGAACCCGATGAAAAGCGCGAGCACGCGCGAACTGAGATTTTTTGGCGTCAGATCTCCGTAACCGATCGTAAGACCGGTCACGAAGGTGAAGTAGAGAGCCTCGCTCAGCCGCCAATCTTCGATGCGGCCGATCAACACCCCAAGCCCGGCCATGACCACGAGCACGCCGGACACGATTGGCCAAATCACGAGAAATTGTTGGGCGAGGGCGACGAAGAAGACGCGCCGTTTGTCTTTGGGGGCCATCTGGTGAGAGACGGCCCGATCGGCCGGTCTGTCAAGTCATTGTATTCATCGGTGGAATCCGGCGCCCGGGAGGTTCGAGGTGATCCGGTCCAGCCGTCGATCCCGGTGAGGAGGAGGCACATGCGCCCGTATCGATTTGAGATCGAGGGCACCTTGGCTTCCCTCCAGACCGAGCGACCTTCAGCGCCTCTCCGCCACCACCAGCAGCCCCGGCACGGGCACGCCGCGATCCTGCCGCGTGCTGGCGGGCTCGACGATTACGGATGCGAAGCCCGCTTCCTTCAGCCGTTGCCGCAACCACACCTCCGCATGTGCGAACCGACGATCCGCTCCGACGACGACGCCCTCGCCCTCATGGCTCTGCACTGTGAAGGCGAAGAGGCCGCTGCGCTTCAGGACGCGCGCACTCTGGGCGAATGCGGGCGCAAGTTCGCCGAGATAGACGAAGACGTCCGCCGCGACGACGAGGTCGGCGAAGGCATCCGGCCGGCTCGTCAGGAAGGCGGTGAGGCCCGCCACCGCCAGCTTGTCGTAGAGCGGGCTGCCGTCGGCCTGCATCTTCACCCGCGCCCGCTCGATCATGCGCGGCGAGAGATCGCAGCCGGCGAGGAAGCTGGCCTCGTCGCGGATCGCCTCGCCCATCAGCCCGGTGCCACAGCCGAGATCGAGCACCGTATCGAACCGGAAGGGCCGGCCGGCGTTGTCGCAGATGCGGGCCAGCGCGGCCTTCAGCAGGGTGGGGGCGTTGTAGTGCAGGGCCTGCGTCAGATGACTGTCGAAGCGTTCGGCATAAGTGTCGAACAGCGTGCCGGAGAAGTTCTCGGAGGTGGCGTCCTCAGCCGACATGGCGCCGATGCGGGCGAGGTCGAGTCGCGCGCCGAAATGATCGTTGGGGTCGAGGTCGAGACATTGCCGCCAGGCGGTGGCGGCTTCCTCCCTGTGACCGAGCGCCTCCTGCGCCAGCCCATAGAGATGCCAGGCTGCGGTGAAGTGGTAGGCCTGCGCCAGGGTCTGGTCGAGGATCTCGACGGCGGCCTGGGCATCGCCCTCCTTGAAGGCGGCTTCCGCCCAGGCATAGCGGCGGTCGAGCGTCGGATCGCCGGAACTGGCGGAATGCGCGGTGGAGCCCTTTTCGATCATGCCTGCGGGTCTATCTGAGGAGTATGACACTGGCCAGACCACGCACCGCGCCGACGATGCGACCGTCCGATCTGCTGATCCCGACGCCGGCCGGCCTGTGGTGCCCGCCGGCCGACATTTATATTGACCCGGTCCGGCCCGTATCGCGGGCGCTGATCACCCATGGCCATTCCGACCATGCCCGCGCCGGCCATGGCGCGGTAATGGCGACGCGCGAGACGCTCGCCATCATGGCGCTACGCTATGGCGAGGGCTTCACCGGCGAACGGCAGGAGGCGGTGCTCGGCGAGACCGTACGGATCGGCGGGGTCGATTTTACCTTCGTGCCGGCGGGCCATGTGCTCGGGTCCGCCCAGATCGTGGTCGAGAAGGATGGGCTGCGCATCGTCGTCTCCGGCGACTACAAGCGCGAGCACGATCCGACCTGCTCCGGCTTCGAGCCCATCTCCTGCGACATCTTCATCACCGAGGCTACCTTTGGCCTGCCGGTGTTCCGGCACCCGCCGGCCCATGCCGAGGTCGCCAAGCTGCTCGAATCGGTGCGTGTCTTTCCGGAGCGGACGCACATCGTCGGGGCCTATTCGCTCGGCAAGGCGCAGCGCCTCATGGCCCTGATCCGCGAGGCCGGCTACGAGCGCCCGCTCTACATCCATGGCGCGATGGAGAAGCTGACCGATTTCTACCTGTCGGAGGGGGCGGTGCTGGGGGAGATCCGGAAGGTCGCAGCCGGCGATCGCAAGGCCCTGGGGGGCGAGATCGTGATCTGCCCGCCCAGTGCCACGCAGGATCTGTGGGCGCGCAAATTCCCCGATCCGGTGACCGGCTTCGCCTCGGGCTGGATGCGGATCAGGGCTCGCGCCCGACAGAAGGGCGTGGAACTGCCACTGATCGTCTCCGACCATGCCGATTGGGACGATCTGCAGGCGACCATCCGCGAAACCGGCGCCGGCGAGATCTGGGTCACCCATGGCGAGGCGGAGGCGCTCGTCCACTGGTGCGGCACAGTGGGGCTCAAGGCCAAGCCCCTGCATCTCGTCGGCTATGGCGACGAGGGCGAGGCGGAGCCCGCCGGAACAGAACTGGCAGGAGAGAGCGCCGATGCGGTTGCTGTCTGAGCGCGCGTTATTGGCTCTGCGCCATGACGGGACGGCCCGTGGTCGTCAGCGAGACGAGTCCGGCCGCCATGTCGCGGGCGAGGCAGTCATAGCCCGCATCGCTCATATGGAAGCCATCCGTCCAGAGCGCCGTCTTGAACGCCTCGGCATCGGTCCGGTGCCATTCACGCATCGCCGCATAGCGGGCAAAGACGGGCACCGCCTCGCGGCGGGCAATCTCGCCGACGGCCTCGACATAGGCGCCATAGCGCTGCGGATCGCGGACGGAGGGGAAGAACTGCTGGTCGAGGATGGCAAGAGCCGGTCCGGCCTCGCGCACCATCGTGATGCCGTCCCGCACCATCGCCCGGAAGGCTTCGAGGTCGCCGCCCCTGACGGCGTCGTTGGTGCCGACCTGCCAGATCACGAGGTCGTAGTGGCGGGCGGCCAGCGCGGTTTTCATACGGGCGAGGGTCTGCGGAGCCGTCTCGCCGCCGATGCCGGCGTTGACGATCTCGATCTGCGACGTCGGCCACGCCTTGGCGAGCAGCGCCTGCAGGCGGGCGGGATAGGTCCTGTCCCTGGCGCTGGCCCCGACGCCTTCCGTCGACGAGGAGCCGATGGCGAGGATCGCGAGCGGCTGGCCCTGTGCAACCTTGGTAGACAGAGGCGCGAGCGTGGTGCTCGAGCGCATGATCGGCGCTTCGCGGCAGGAGAAGCTCGCCGCTTGTGCGGGGGCTCCGGCCGAAAGCGTCGCGGCGATGACAGGCAAAGCAAGGAACCGCATCGCGGCGCGCATCAGCATGACTCTCCCCTGTACTCTCCTGCGGGTAACGTTCCGTTCATGAATGGCGGCTGAACGATGCGTTGCAGCAAACAGCAAACGGCGAGCCGTGGCAGGAGGGTGACAGCGTGAACCGCTTCGCCTGGCTGCTCGACCGCCTGGCCTATGAGCCGCGCCGCAATGCGAAGCTCGCGCTCATCGCCGACTATCTGCGCACGACGCCCGATCCCGATCGTGGCCTTGCCTTGGCGGCGATGACGGGCGGACTGGTCTTCCCTAACGCCAAGGCTGGGCTCATCCGCGCGCTGATCGCCGAGCGCACCGATCCGGTGCTGTTCGCGCTGTCCTACGACTATGTCGGCGATCTCTCCGAGACGGTGGCGCTGATGTGGCCGGCCAGGCATGGCGCCAACGACGTTCCCCATCTTCCCGATGTCGTCGCCGGCCTGCGTAGTGCAGGTAAGACCGACCTGCCGCGCCTCGTCGCTTCCTGGCTCGATGCGCTCGACGAGACCGGCCGCTGGGCGCTGCTCAAGCTGATCACCGGGTCGCTGCGCATCGGCGTCTCGGCGCGGCTCGCCAAGACCGCGGCCGCCAGTCTCGGCGGCGTCGCGCCCGATGACGTCGAGCAGGTCTGGCATGGGCTGGAGCCGCCCTATCGCGAACTCTTCGCCTGGCTCGAAGGAAGCGGGCCTCGGCCCGAGGCGACCGATCCCGCCCCGTTCCGGCCGGTGATGCTCTCGCACCCGATCGAGGACGGCGATTTCGAGAAGATGGCGCCGTCCGAGTTCCAGGCGGAGTGGAAATGGGACGGCATCCGCGTGCAGGCCGCCAGCGGCCGGCGCCCCGACGGTACCCGCGTCACCCGGCTGTTCTCGCGCACCGGCGAGGATATCGCTGCCTCCTTCCCGGATGTCGTCGAGGCACTGACGCAGGACGGGGCGATCGACGGCGAACTGCTCGTGAGGCGCGAGGAGACCGTGCAGAGCTTCAACACGCTGCAGCAGCGGCTCAACCGCAAGAGCGTGACCGCGAAGATGCTGGTCGAGTATCCCGCCCATATCCGCGCCTACGACCTGCTGGTCGATGGCGAGGAGGATCTGCGCGAACTGCCGCTCTCGGAACGCCGGCAGCGATTGGAGGCCTTCGTCGCAAGGCTGGCGAGCCCCATCGTCGATCTCTCGCCGCCGATCGCCTTTGCCGACTGGGAGGACCTCGCCGCCGCCCGTGCCGACCCAGCCGCTGCCGGAGCAGGCGCCGATGCCGAGGCCGTCGAGGGCTGCATGATCAAGCGGCTCGGATCGCCCTATCTGCCTGGTCGGCCCAAGGGGCATTGGTGGAAATGGAAGCGGCAGGCCAGGCTCGTCGATTGCGTGCTGATGTATGCCCAGCGCGGCCACGGCAAGCGCTCCTCCTTCTATTCGGATTTCACCTTCGGGGTCTGGCGCGCCGGTGAGAACAGGACGGACGAACTGGTGCCGGTCGGGAAGGCCTATTTCGGCTTCACCGATGAGGAACTGCTCGAACTCGATCGCTACGTCCGCAAGCACACGCTGAACCGCTTCGGGCCGGTGCGCGAGGTCACCCACAATGCCGAAAGCGGGCTCGTCTTCGAGGTCGCGTTCGAGGGACTGCAGCGCTCGACGCGGCACAAATCCGGCCTCGCCATGCGTTTTCCCCGGATCAACCGCATCCGTTGGGACAAGCCGCCGCGCGAGGCCGATCGGATTGAGGCGCTGGAGGCGCTGCTGCCGGCGTCGGGTTGAACGGCTCGATCTGGCCATTCGTCGCAATTGCTACCGGGCGCCGGATGGTTCACAGCCTTGGCTGCGATGCTCGATGGTCGGCATGCTTGAGATCATGGCCCTGCTTGAGGCAGGATGCGGGCAGACATTGAGGATGGTTCCCATGAAACGGCAGCCTTCGACGCGGATCGTGATCGCGGACGATCATCCGCTCTTCCGGGGGGCGCTGCGGCAGGCCGTCTCGACGGCGATCGAGGGCGCCGATGTCAGCGAGGTGGGCTCGCTCGAGGCGCTGACGGAAGCGCTCGACAGTGGTGGCGATGCCGATCTCGTCCTGCTCGACCTGACCATGCCCGGCGTGCAGGGCTTCTCGGGGCTGCTCTTCCTGCGCGCCGATCATCCCGAGATCCCGGTCATCGTCGTCTCCGCCAATGACGATCCGGCTATCATCCGCCGCTGCATCGAATTCGGCGCGCTCGGCTTCCTGCCCAAGACGGCGGATGTCGAGCAGATGGGCGAGGCTATCCGCGCCGTGCTCGAAGGCGGCGTCTGGACGCCGCCGGGCATCGATCTCAATGCTCCGGTCGATGCCGAGACCGCTACCATGGTCCGCAATCTCTCGACCTTGACGCCGCAGCAGGTCCGCGTGCTGATGATGCTGTCGGAAGGCCTTTTGAACAAGCAGATCGCCTATGAACTCGGCGTCTCCGAGGCGACGGTGAAGGCGCATGTCTCGGCGATCCTGACCAAACTCGACGTCGACAGCCGCACGCAGGCGGTGATCGCAGCGGCCAAGATCGCCGGCACCGCCTGGGCGACGGCCGGAGCCTCTGCCACCTCGTGAGGTCGAGGCCCTGCCGGTTGACAAGGCGTTCAGCCCCGGTTCAACCCTCCGGGGCTCAAATGCGTGCGTATCGGGGATAGATCGGCCATGGCCAACGGCAACATCGAACGTTTTCTTGGCGGCTCGCCGCTCGCCGTGCTGGTGCGCCTGCTCTTCATCTCGCTCTTGGTCGGCGCGGCTATGGCCTTTCTCGGCCTGTCGCCGCGCGGGCTCTACGAGACGGCTGCGCGCTTCATCCGCTCGCTGGGCGATCTCGGCTTCGGCGCGGTGCGCGAAGTCGGGCAATGGGTCATCGCCGGCGCGCTGCTGGTCGTGCCGCTCTGGCTGCTGTCGCGGCTCTTCGCGGCGCGTCGCTGAGGCTTCGCGCTCCTTCGCACGACAGAGTGGTCAGCCTGGCAGCGCCCGAATCGCCGCTCCCAGGCAGACGATCAGCATGATCGTCGGCAGCGCCCAGCGCAGATGCAGGCGCAAGATGGCGGCCTGGCCGCTGCCGCGCCAGTGCGGATTGGCGATCGCCACCGACAGCATGATCTCGAACATCAGCACGGCCACCAGATAGAGGTAGCCGAGCGAAATGATCTCGGCGATCGGCGTGTTCAGCGAGATCGAACCCGGGAAGCTCGATTCGAAGGTGAAGCTGATCGCGGCCAGCGCCAGAAGCGAAGAGAAGATCAGCCCGCCCTTGTCCTGCTCCTTCAGCCCCGGCGACCACAGCACGAACAGCGACACCGCCAGCACGGCCAGGATCGGGATGAAGACGCGCAGCAGATAGCGCTCGGCATCCCGCGCCATGGTCACCGTGACGTTCAGGCGGGAATAGGAGCGCGCGTTCCAGCCCATCACCAGATCATTGGCGAAGTGCAGGCCGGCAGGCCGCCAATCGACGACCGAAAGAGCGCTGTCGATGCCCGAGAACTGGCGATCCGCCTCGGTCGTCACGATGACCGCCTCCTGCTGCGGATAGCGCGGCAGCGAGAGCGCGATCGTGAGGTTCTGCTTGTCGAAGGGGAAGGCGTCCATGTTCATCCGGAAGCGGAAGTCGCTCTCGAAACGCTCGATCAGCATCACCTCGCCATTGGCGTGAACCGACAGCGCGACCGTGCGTGAATCCTTGTCGCCGATCTGGTTGTCGAGCGACAGGCCGGGCGTCCAGATCGTCTTGAGATGCTCGTCGGCCTCGTCGCCGACGCGGTCGTCGCGGGCAAGCCCGCGTGCGATGGCGTCGAAGGCGAGGCGCGGGTCATGCCAGCGCTGGGTCAGTTCCACATGAAGCCGGCCCTGGCCGGCAACCTCCTTGATCTCGAGGACGTTGAGGACACGCAGCGCGACCCGCACCCTGACCGGCAACTCGACCGTGAGCGGCAGCGTCGGTCGGCTGGCGGAGGCGGCCTCCTCGGCGCGCGCGGGGGCGGCGAGGCCGGTGAGCAGCAGGAGCAGCAGGACGAGCCGGCTCATCACGCGACCCGCCGCCGCTTACCGGCCAGGACGAGGAAGCAGACGAAGGCGACGATGCCGCCGCACAGCGCCAGCACCCAGAGTTCCGTCGTCAGGCGTTGCCCATCGGAAAGCTGCTCTTGCTTGAGGATGATCGTCATGCCGATGAGCCGGCCGGAAAAATCGACCAGCGGTTGCGCCATCACGCCATAGAGCCGGCCTTCGAGCCTGCGGGTGCCGATCTCGACATCGCGAAGGGGCTTGGCGGGGTGAGCGCGTAGGAAGCTGGCGAACAGGGCCTCGTTCGTCGAAGCCATCACCGTGAGGTCACCGATCATCGGCAGCTTCGGGTCGAGCGCCACGCCGCTCAGCGAATGCGCCGCCACCACGGCGATCTCGGTGTTGGTCGAGGTCTTCACGAGGTCGAGCAGCGGGCGGATGTCGAGCCCCGCTTCGACGGTGCCCACAAGCTCGCCGGCCTGCTCGACCGGGGTGACGCCGCGAATGCCGATGCCGGCGATGCCGATCTCCACGCCGGTCTGCGCGCGGCGCAGCCTGTTCGCGGCGACGATCATCGCCCGGAACGCGGAGATGTCGTCGCCATGCTGATCGGGACGATGCATGCGCAGCAGATAGCGCAGGTCCCGCGAGTGATAGCCGAAGATCTGCACGCTGGCCTGGCGGTTCAGATACTGGAAGGCGTCCTTCGAGAGCGCTTCGAGCCTAGCCCGGTCGGCTGCGGCCAGGGCCTCGCGAATCTGAGGGGTGCGCGCGAAGGTTTCGGCGAGCGACAGAGAGAATTTCGCGGCCTGGTCGAAATTGGAGCTGAGCAAGGAGCCGACGAGCCGCATCTGCGCCTCGCGATCACGTTCCGCCGTCCGCCTCAGGCTGTTCTGCTGGTGCCACAGCATCGCGCCGAGGATCAGGGCGATCAGCAAGGCCGGCGGAACCGCACTCGAGAAAAGCTTCTTCCAGTCAAGACGTAGCAAGATCAGGCCCTCTGTAGACATAGGCGGCCGAAGCGCGGCGCAGGCGTGAGGATGCGCCGGTTCGTTGAGGCAGGCGGAGATAGTGGGGGGCGCTAGAGGCCCTCGCCGCGTGCGATCGCGGCCGCGTCGCGGCCGACCAGCGCTGCGAGCTTCGGGAGGCCTGCCTTGCGCGCCTCGGTGGCGAGTCCCGCCTTGACGGTCTTCACCAACCCAGGCCCCTTGAACACCATCGCCGAATAGAACTGCACGAGATCGGCGCCGGCCCGGATTTTGGCGAAGGCGGTGGCCGCCGAATCGATGCCGCCGACGCCGATCAGCGGGAACTGGCGCTCGACGCGCAGGAAGGTCTCGGCGAGCAGTTTCGTCGAGGCGGTGAAGAGCGGTTTGCCCGAGAGCCCACCCGTCTCGTTCTTCGCCGCGCTGCGCAGGTTCTCCGGCCGCGCGATGGTGGTGTTGGAGACGATCATGCCGTCGATGCCGCGCCGGCGCGCCACCGCGACCATGCCGTCGAGTTCGGGCAGGGTCAGGTCGGGTGCGATCTTGAGCAGCATCGGCGTGCGACGGCCGCCTCGTGCCGCCTCGTCGCGCGCCTCGATCGTGCGCGCGACGAGGTCGTCGAGCGCCGATTCCGCCTGCAGATCGCGCAGGCCAGGCGTGTTGGGCGAGGAGACGTTGATCGTCAGGAAGTCGGTGACGGCCGCGAGCCGGCGCGTCAGCACGGCGTAGTCGGCGGCGCGATCGGCGGAGTCCTTGTTGGCCCCGAGATTGACGCCGACGATGCCGCCGCGCGCGCGTCGCGCCGCCAGCCGCTGCGCCACCACCTCCATGCCCTCGCTGTTGAGGCCGTAGCGGTTGATCACCGCCTCGTCCTCGACGAGGCGGAAAACGCGCGGCTTCGGATTGCCGGGCTGGGGCAGGGGGGTGACGCCGCCGACCTCGACGAAGCCGAAGCCGAGGCCGAGCGCACCGTCGACCGCCTCGGCATGCTTGTCGAAGCCCGCCGCGAGACCGACCGGATTGCTGAAGGACAGCCCGAAGGCTTGTGTGGCGAGAACCGGATCATCGGCGGCCGGCCGCAGTGCCGGAGCTGCCGCCAGGGCGGCGACCGTCAGGCGATGGGCCGTCTCGGCATCCATCCGATGGATCAGGGGACGCGCGAGGTTGAACAGCGAATCGATCACGCGATGTCCTCCGGAATCATGGGTAGCCCGTCCGCGTCCGACGGCAGGGCCTGGACCCAGCGGACGGCTCTGGGGGCGAGCGCGGCGTAAAGATGCGGAAACAGCGCGCCGCCGCGCGAGGGCTCGTAGCGCAGGGCCGGCCCCAGCTGGGCATCATCCACCGCGATCAGCAGCAGGCCGTGCTGGCCGGCAAAGTGCTTCGCCGCGGTTTCGCGAACCTGCGGCCCCGTCGAGAAATGGATGTAGCCATCGGCGAGATCGACCGGCGCGCCGGAAAAACGCCCGGCGGCCTCGGCTTTACGCCAGAGCGCGTCGGGGCAGATCTTGTAGATGAGGGGCACGCCAGACCTCGCCGGATGGAGACTGCGGACGGCATATCGCCTGTCAGGAGGCTTGGGCAATTTTTATCCGCATTCCCGCGAAAATCAGATTGAAATCTTATTTGATAGGGGATATTTCCTATTTCTGTCCCCGCCAGACGGCAACATCTCCTGCAGGAGTTTCGCGGTGCTGTCCCATGACCAGATCTGGAGCGCGATCGACTCGCTCGCGCAGCGCTACGGCTTCACCGCCTCGGGGTTGGCGCGCAAGGCGGGCCTCGACGCCACCACCTTCAACCGCTCCAAGCGGGTCGGGCCGGATGGGCGCGAGCGCTGGCCCTCGACCGAATCGATCGCCAAGATCCTCGGTGCCACCGGCGCCTCGCTGGACGAGTTCATGAGCGTGGTGATGGGGCGCGGCGCGGCGCCTTCCCGCACCATCCCGCTGATCGGCTTCGCGCAGGCGGGCTCGGGCGGCTTCTTCGACGATGGCGGTTTCCCGGTCGGGACCGGTTGGGAGGAGGTCGCCTTTCCCGGCGTTGCCGACGAGAAGGCCTATGCGCTGGAGATCTCCGGAGATTCAATGCTGCCGCTCTATCGCGACGGCGACACCATCATCGTCTCGCCGACCGCGACCGTCCGGCGTGGTGACCGTGTCGTGGTCAAGACCATCGAGGGCGAGGTGCTGGCCAAGCAGCTCAAGCGCCAGACGGCGAAGACGGTCGAGCTGGCCTCGCTCAATCCCGATCATGCCGACCGGGTTCTCGGCCTTTCCGAGATCGCCTTCATGGCCCGCGTGATCTGGGCCAGCCAGTAGGGCAGGTCCCGTTGTCAGGCCGCCGCCTGCCTGCGGCCCGGCAGCGTCACCTTGAACACCGCGCCGGTGTCCGATGGTTCGAGCGCGATCGAGCCGCCATGCAGGCGCACCAGCTCGGCAGCGACGGCAAGGCCAAGTCCGGTGCCGCCGGGCGTGACCGATCCCCGGAAGGCCTGGAACAGGTTCGCCCGAGCCCGCTCGGGCACGCCGGGGCCATTATCGACCACGCGCAGGATCACCGAGCCGTTGTCGCGCTCTGCCTTGACGGCAAGCGTCGGCCTCCTGCCATCCTCGGCCCCGGCCTGCGTCAGCGCCTGCACCGAATTGCGCATCAGGTTGAGCAGGACGCGCGCCATCTGGTCGGGATCGCAGGGCGCGATCAGTTCGCCGGGTACGTCATTGCTGAAGCTTACCTGTGCGGTTTCGGAGAGGCCGAGCATGTCGGCCTGGTCGGCCACGAGCTGGCGTAGCGCGACATCCTTCAAGACCGGCGTCGCCTCGGCCGCACGGCCATAGGCCAGCGTCGCCTGGCAGAAATCGATGGCGCGGCCGAGCGTCGCGATCAGCCGTGGCGCGAAGCGCTTGATCTTGGCGTCGCGGGTCTCGACCAACTGGTCCGACATCAACTGGGCCGCCGCCAGCATGTTGCGCAGATCATGGTTGATCTTGCTGACCGCGAGGCCGAGTTCGGCGAGGTGTTTCTTGGTCCGCAATTCGCCGGCGAGCGTCATCTGCATGCGGGCGAGAGCGCGCTGGGCCTCGCCGATTTCGTCGGCCCGCTGCGTCGGATCGATGATGCGGTGCGGATTCTCCGGATCGACCTCGAATTCCATGACATTGGCGGCGAGGTTGCGGATCGGCCCGACGATCATCCAGTTGAGCGCGACATAGACGGCGACTGCCGTCAGCCCCGAGATCAGCAGCGAAAGCAGCAGCAGATTGCCCGCGAATTTGAGCATGGCGCGCCGCAGCGGCGCCTCGTCGATGACGAGCTCGACGAAATCGGCTCCGCCGACCGCTTCGCCGATCACTCGCATGGGCAGCTCCGCAGGCGGCATCACCAGCGTCTCGAGCGCCTCGCCGATCGCCTCGATCCAACCCAGCGTGCGCAGGTCGACGGTTTGCGAGACGGCGGCAGGCGGCATCGAATCGAGGCTGAGCAAGCGTCGTGCGCCGCCGACCCGGGCCGCGATCGCGCGTGCGCCGACGCCCATCAGCAGGCGGTTCTCGCTGCCTTCGGGCAGTCCGTCCTGCGGCGCGCCCTCAAGCACGAGGACCGCGATCTGCGCCGCCGCCAGGCGATCGTTCAGCCAGTTGCGCCGGAAATTGGCGACTGACGGCAGATAGATCAGCACTTCTGCCAGCATCACGAAAAGAACGGTCAGGGCGAGCAGCTTCGCCGAAAGCCCGAGCCGCGTCAGGCCGCGCGGCAGGCTGACGGAAAGCTGGTTTCTGTCGGGCTCGTAGGGCTGCATCGGTGCCGACTCTATCCGAAACGGCGCAGGAAGCCGATGAGCCGGCGCAGAGCGGGCTTCGCCGCCAGCGGAGCGAGGAACGAGGTCGCTGCGCGCCTCGAGAGCTCGGACAGCGCCGGATACGGCATGACGAGTTCCGCCATGTCATGCGCGCTCATGCCCGTCTTCAGCGCGAGGCACCAGGGCGTGATCAGGTCGCCCGCCCGTGCCCCGACGATGGTGACGCCGAGGAGGCGGCCCTTGGCGTCCGTCACGACCTTGACGAAGCCCTCGGTCTCCCGCCCGGCCTGGGCGCGCTCGCTTTCGGCATAGGGCCAGCGCAGCACGCGGATCGCGCCAGCCTTGGCTCGCGCCTCGTCTTCGGAAAGGCCGACGCCGGCGAGCTCGGGTTGGGTCAGCGTCAGTCGCGGTACCAGGCTCGCATCGAAGCGGCCGGGCTGGCGGAACAGCGCGTTGCGCAGTACGAGCCGGGCCTGCTCCTCCGCGACATGGCCGCCGCGTCGCGCGCCAAGCGCTCCGCCGACGCAGTCGCCGATGGCGTAGATGTGGCGATTGCTCGTGCGAAGGCCCCGGTCGACGCGGATGCCGCCGGCTTCCACAGCGATGCCGGCAAGCTCGAGGTCGAGGGTTTCGAGCGCTGGCACCGGCGTGGTCGCGAGCAGCAGATTCGTGCCCTCGATCATCTGCTCGGCGCCATTGTCGCCCGCCCGAATGACGAGCCGCACCCCGCCCCTGACGGATTGTCCCCGCAAGACCTGCGCTCGCTCATGCAGGACGACGCCGTCTCGCAACAGTGCGCGGCGCAGGATTCCGACGGCCTCCGGGTCTTCGCTGCCGAGCAGGTCGGAGGTATCGATCAGCGCGACCTCGCTGCCGAGCCGGACCATCGCTTGCGCAACGGCAACGCCAGTCGCGCCGCCGCCGAGCACGATGAGGCGCCCGGGCCGGCGTGTCGCCATTGCCAGGCTTGCATCGGTCAGGCAGGCGATCGCATCCAGACCCGGAATGAGCGGCGCGACGCTGCGGGCACCGGTGGCGATCACGAAGCGCCGGGCCTTGATCGTCTGCTCGTCCACGACGACAGTGCTGCGGCTGATGAAACGGCCTTCGCCGCGGATCACGGTCGCGCCGAGCGCCGTCATGCGCTCGGCCGAGGCATTGGGCGCGCCCGCCGAAAGCACGTGCTGGACATGGTCGTGCAGCTGGGCGTCGTTGACCTCGGCCTCGCCGGCGGCGATGCCGAACTGGCGCGCCTCGCGGACGGCCTGCGCGCGAGCGCCGGCGGCGGCCAGCGCCATGACTGCGCTGTCGCCGGCGTGGCCGCCCAGCCTGTCGCGCTCGATGATGACGACGGAAACCCCGAAGGCGGCTGCCGCCGTCGCAACGGCGAGCCCCGCCGTGCCGGCCCCGATCACGCAGAGATCCGGCGTCAGTGCTGCGGGCTTCACAGGGGGAACCGCGCTCAGGCTCAAACCGCTCCTCCCGCCAGGCAAGGCCGTGACGGACCCTCGGACCGGCTTGACCGATCGGGCCATGATGAGAGCCGGCGTTCGGGCGAGATCATGCTGCCTCCCAGACTGCGGACCGATTCCACTGTTGCTGATGCGTTGCCAGATGAGCGGAATCAAGACCGCATCCGCCGAAACAGCTGTTGGAGGCAAATCGACGGAACGATAGGGGGCCGACGATGGTTGAGTACCGCCTTCTCGCGCCGTGCTCAGGCGACGTTGCGGCCCTTGCGCGGCATGAAGCTCGCCAGCGGCTCCGGCCTGCCGAAGAGATAGCCCTGGGCGCGCTGGGCGCCGAGAAGCTGCACGGCGATGCGCTGCTGCTCCGTTTCGATGCCTTCGACGACGACATTCATCGAGAGGCGTCGCGCGAGTTGGCAGACCGCCTCGATGATCGCCTTCGAGGCCTCGCTGGAATGGACGGTGCGGGTGAAGCTCTGGTCGATCTTCACCTGCGCGAAGGGATAGGTCGACAGATAGGCTAGCGACGAATAGCCAGTGCCGAAATCGTCGAGCGCGAAGGTGATGCCCAGCGTCCGCAGATCGTCGATCACGCCGAGCGTCGTCTTGTTGTCCTCGATCAGCAGCGATTCCGTCACCTCGAGCGTCAGCCGGCGCGAATTGAGATTGGATGTGATCAGCGCGTCCTTCACCGCCTCGACGATGCGGCGCGGCTCGCGGAATTGCAGCGGCGAGATGTTGACGGAGACGCCGATATGCTCGTCCCAGGAGGCCGCGTCCTTGCAAGCCTGGCGGATAGCCCAGTCGCCGATCGATGCGATCAGGCCGGACTGTTCCGCGACGGGGATGAACAGGCCCGCCGGCACCATGCCGCGCGTCGGGTGGCGCCAGCGCATCAGGGCCTCGCGCGAGACGGTTTCGCCGGTCCGCAGGTCGATGATCGGCTGGTAGTAGAGTTCCAGCGAGCCGTCCTCGCAGGCCTTGCGCAGATCGACCTCGATCTCGTGGCGCTCGAGCATCTCCTCGGCCATGGCCGGGTTGAAGAACATCAGCGTGTTGCGGCCGGCGGCCTTGGCCTTGTAGAGCGCCGTGTCGGCGTGGCGCAGGAGGTCGGCCGGCGTCGCGCCGTCGAATGGCGCCATCGCGATGCCGATGCTGGCCGTGACATAGACCGTCTTGTTGTCGAGCAGGAACGCCTTCGACATCGCATCGATCATGCGCTGCGCGATCATGGTGACGGCGGCATGGTTTGCCGCAGGCAGGATCAGCAGGAACTCGTCGCCGCCGAAGCGGGCGAGCAGGTCGCTGTCGCGAATGGTGCTGCGCAAGCGGTTCGCAGTCTCCATCAGAACGCGATCGCCGATGTCGTGGCCAAGGCTGTCGTTGACCTGCTTGAAGCCGTCGAGATCGACATAGAGCAGCGCGAAGGAGTCGCCGGTGCGCTCCATCCGGCTGAAGGATTCGACGATGTTGCTGTTGTACTCGAAGCGATTGGCGAGCCCGGTCAACTCGTCGAAGCGCGCCATCTGCTCGATGCGCGCCTCGGTCGCTTTCCGCTCCGTCGCATCCTCGGTCGACATCAGCACGCCGCCTTCGGCCGCCGGCGCGAAGGTCACGACCAGGACCCTGCCGCCACGCGTCTGGATCTCGCGGCTCGTCGTCTGCTGCGTGCCCTGGATTTCGGCCAGGGCCTCCCTGAGATCGCGCAACTGGCCGGCGGCGACGACCTGGCGTTCGACCAGGAAGCGGCCGATCGCGGTGATCGGCGTGCCGGGCAGGGCGAGCGTCTCGGGCAGCCCGTAGAGCGCCCGGTGCGGCGCGTTGCTGACGGCGAGCTTGAGGTCGCGGTCGAACATCGCCAAGCCATGGATCATGGTGTTGAGCGCGGCGTCGAGCGTCAGGTTCTGCGAATGCAGGGCCGAGGCCAGCGCCTTCGACTGCTTCGTCGCGTCGCTCAACGCCAGAAGATTGCGATGCAGCGAGTTCGTGATGGCGATGTTGGCCGCCACATAGAGAAAGGCGAAGTAGCCGATGTACTGGTAATAGACGTTGTGGGCCTGGATCAGGCCGATCGCCATCGGCACGCAGAAGGTCAGCAACTGCACCGCGACGAATTTCGGCCGGCCGGCATTGCGAGAGACGTAGCCGGAGGCGAGTGCGATGGTCGATGCGACGGAGGTGATATGCGCCGCGGGGTCGTCCGTCAGGGTCAGCGCGGCATAGCAGCTGTAACCCAGCACGCCGGCGAAGGTCGTCGCTCCCAGGAAGTAGTCCCGGTCCCAGCGCCGCGTCTCCAGGTAGCTGTCGCGGGCGTGGTCCCTCCTGCGATAGGAGACGAAGGTCAGGAGCCGCAGGACGACGACGACGCTGACGAGGATCGTCAGGTCCATGAAGAGTTCGAGACCGGTCGAGACCCAGCACAGGAACGGCGTCAGGATGCCCGCCACGCCCCCCGGGATGATCGAGGCCGGCGACGAAAACAGCGAACTGACCAGCAATACGTAGCCGGGCAAGTCGAAATCCTCGCCCGGATCACGCGCTCTGGCGTTCCACATTCGCTTGAGCGCGCCCGCCATCCAAATCCTGCCCTCGCGGTCGCAGAGAAGGCGTGCCGAGAGCGCCCGCAATCTCCGCCGCTAGGACGATTTAGGGCCTGAGAGGTAAATGTTTCGTGTTTGGAACAGCTTCAGGCTGCAAAACGGCTTCCGAAGGATCAGACGCTGAGCGGCAGGGCGGCCGCCACCGGGCGCAGATAGACCCGCGCGAGCATGCGGTCCTGCGTCTGCGCGATGCGCTGCAGCTTCGAGATCGCGCTCGGGCTGAGCCTCAGCATGCAGTCGGTCCAGATCTGGCCGAGATGGTCGAGCTCTTCCTGCAGGTCGCCGGCCCGGCGGTTGAAGGCGGCGAACAGCGCGGTCTTCGCGGCATGGATCGGCAGGGAGTCATGCGCGTACTTGCGGATCCAGGCCTCGCCGGTCCCCGTCGGCACCACCGCCTCCAGCCCGCCCGCCTCCATGAACTGCTGGGCGCTCATCTCCTCGCCGGAGAGCAGCATCTGCTCGGCCGCGCGCGCGCCCATCCGGCGCGACAGGATCGCCACCGCGGTGATCGGGAAGTGGTTGAACTTGATCTCGGGGTAGACGAAGGAGGCCTGCTCTTCGGCGATCATGACGTTGCATGAGCGCGGCGCGTCGATGCCGCCGCCGATCGCCTTGGCGTGGATCGTCGACAGCGTCACCACGAGGCCGTTGAGGCCGCTCGCGTTCAGGACGGCGCCGGCGCTCGACAGGCGCGCATACTCGGCCAGGGCCGCGCGATCGTTCTTGGCCAGGCAATCGAGGTAGAAGTCGAGATCGCCGCCGAGCGTGAAGAACGGGCCGGCTCCCCGGAAGGCGAGGAAGCGTACCGGAGCGCGGTGGTACTGATCGGGCGCGCCCCAGAGAGCGGAAATCGCGGTCTGGATCTTAACGAGGCTGTCGAGGAGCTGGAGCGTGAAGACCGGCTTCAGTTCAGGGCGGATCGTGACCCACAGGGTCTTGATCTCGGGCTCGTAGGCGATCTGCGTTTCGGGCAGGAACCCCGCCTTGTGGCGGATGGCATCGATCACCTCGCAGCTTTCGAGCACGGCTGCAGGCGCGGAGTCCATGGCCGAAACAGATGACTGGAGCATGCCGCTGATCCCCATTGCCACACATCGAGAGCGATGGCGACAAGGTAGGTGAAGTTAATAATCTGTAAACGAAATCCCTTGGAAATGGTTAATTACATTAAGTTTTATTCCCTAACGTCATCTTTGGGCTGCGAACCGTGCCGCAAATGCACAATGGGCTGACGGTGCGGCCCATGACAGCAAATGCCATGCCGCCGCTGCTGCGCCGCGCTTGTCCAAATCGGCGCATGCGGCTAACCATGCGCCGCGAATTCGCCGTGATCCGAGCGTTGAACCCCGGTACCGAGTTGTTGCCGTGAATCGCCAGACAGCCGCAGACGACGAGAAGAGGGCGCGCCTTGCCGCTGCCCTTCGGGAGAACCTGAAGCGCCGCAAGGCACAGGCCCGGGCTCGCCGCGCGGAGGAGGCGCCCGCGCAGGAGCCGGAACCGCAAGCCCAGGCCGAAACTGATCGGTCCTGACCCGACTTTCCCCAGCCGCCGCCGGCCTTCAGCCGGCAGGCTCAGCAGGACCTGACGATGGACAAGATCCGCATCACCGGCGGCCAGCGCCTCAATGGCGCGATTCCGATCTCGGGCGCGAAGAACGCCGCATTGCCGCTGATGATCGCGAGCCTGCTCACGGACGAGACGCTGACGCTGACGAATGTGCCGCGCCTCTCCGATGTCAGCGCGCTCTCGCGCATTCTGTCGAATCACGGCGTCGATCGCTCGATCGCCGGCAAGCGCATCGGCCAGTCCGCCGAGACCGGCCAGACGATCACCCTCACCGCCCGCCAGATCGTCGATACCTGCGCGCCCTACGAACTCGTCTCGACGATGCGCGCCAGCTTCTGGGTGATCGCGCCGATCCTGGCCCGCATGGGCGAGGCCAAGATCTCGCTGCCCGGCGGCTGCGCCATCGGCACTCGGCCGGTCGATCTCTTACTGATGGCGCTGGAAAAGCTCGGCGCCGAGATCGAGATCGAGAACGGCTATGCGCTGGCGCGAGCCCCGAAGGGCCTCAAGGGCGCCGAGATCGTCTTCCCGAAGGTGACTGTCGGCGGCACCCACACGGCGCTGATGGCGGCCGTCCTCGCTCAGGGCACGACGGTGATCGAAAACGCGGCGCGCGAGCCCGAGGTGGTCGATCTCGCCGCCTGCCTCGTCAAGATGGGTGCGAAGATCGAGGGCGCGGGCACGAGCCGGATCGTGGTCACCGGCGTCTCGCGCCTCGGCGGGGCGCATCATGCCGTGCTGCCGGACCGGATCGAGACCGGCACCTACGCCATGGCCGTGGCGATGACCGGCGGCGATGTGCTGCTGGAAGGGGCGCGTGCCGACCTGCTGCAATCGGCGCTCGACGTCTTGGTCGAAGCCGGCGCCGAGGTCAGCTCGACCAACGAGGGCATCCGCGTCCGCCGCAACGGGCAGCCGCTCGAATCCGTCGATGTCGACACCGACCCCTTCCCGGGCTTCCCGACCGATCTCCAGGCGCAGTTCATGGCGCTGATGACGAAGGCCAAGGGCACCTCGCGCATCCGCGAGACGATCTTCGAGAACCGCTTCATGCATGTGCAGGAGCTGGCGCGGCTCGGCGCGAAGATCCGGCTCGACGGCGATGCCGCCCATGTCGACGGGGTCAACAAGCTGACCGGCGCGCCGGTGATGGCGACCGATCTGCGTGCTTCGGTTTCGCTCGTCATCGCCGGTCTCGTGGCGGAAGGCGACACCATGATCAACCGCGTCTACCATCTCGACCGTGGCTTCGAGGCGCTCGAGGCGAAGCTGACGCGCTGCGGCGGCCTGGTCGAGCGCATCAGCGGTTGACGTCGGCGGGTGGCGTCGCCAGAACACTTTCCATGTCGGATGATGCTGCAGACCCGCTGAAACTCGTCGCGCTCGACGCCGATGATCTCGAGATCGTGTCGGCCCATCTCCAGGATTCGGTCCTGAAGGTGGCTGACATCGTCTGGCTGCCGGCCGAGAAGCGCTTCGCACTTGCTGCCCGCCGCTTCGACTGGGAGGGCGTCGCGCACGGCCATCGCCGCCGCCGCCTGACCGCCCTGCATTTCGACCGCGTCCTGGCTGTGCGTAGCACGAAGATCGACAAGGCATCGCCCGATCAGGTGCTGAGCCTGCTGGCGATCGGCTTTGCTGCTCGCGGCGACGATCCCGACGGCGAGGTCACGCTGCATTTCTCCGAGGGCGCCGCGATCCGGCTCGAGGTCGAATGCATAGAGGCCCAGATGAAGGATCTCGGTCCGGTCTGGGAAGCGCTGGCGACGCCGGGGCATCCCGACGGCCCCTGAGCCGTTTCCAGCGACAATGACGATCCGGGGATAGCGATGCCGATCAGGCTCGACGACAGCAGCGCCGCATTCGAGCGGGAGTTCCGCGATCTGCTTTCGGCCAAGCGCGAGGTCTCCGAGGAGGTCGATCGCGTCGTCGCTGACATCATCGCCGATGTGCGCGAGCTCGGCGACGCGGCCGTGATCGACTACACGCAGCGCTTCGACGATCTCGCCCTGACGCCGCGGGCAATGCGCGTCTCGCCGGAGGAGATCGATGCGGCGATCGCTGCCTGTCCGCCCGCGCAGATCGCGGCGCTGGAGACCGCCCGCGAGCGCATCGAGGCCTATCATCTCCACCAGAAGCCGATGGACGCCTGGTTCACGGATGCCGCCGGCGTCCAGAGCGGCTGGCGCTGGAGCGCCATCGAGGCGGTCGGTCTCTATGTGCCCGGCGGCACGGCGAGCTATCCCTCTTCCGTTCTGATGAACGCCGTGCCCGCGAAGGTCGCCGGCGTCGATCGCGTCGTGATGGTCGCCCCGACGCCGCGCGGTGAGACCAACCCCCTCGTGCTGGCGGCGGCGCGCTTGGCCGGCGTCGACGAGGTCTACCGCATCGGCGGGGCGCAGGCCGTGGCGGCCCTGGCCTACGGCACGGCCAGCATCGCCCCGGTCGCCAAGATCGTCGGACCCGGCAACGCCTATGTCGCCGCTGCCAAGCGCCGCGTTTTCGGCCAGGTCGGCATCGACATGATCGCCGGCCCATCCGAAGTTCTGATCATCGCGGACGGCACGGCCAATCCGGACTGGATCGCGGCCGATCTGCTCGCGCAGGCCGAGCACGACGTATCGGCACAGTCGATCCTGATGACCGACGATGCGGGGCTCGCGGGCGAGGTCGAGAAGGCGATCCGGGCGCAGTTGCAGACGCTGCCCCGCGCCGCGATCGCTGCGAAGAGCTGGGACGATTTCGGTGCGATCCTGCTGGTTGCGGATCTGGAACGAGCGGTGCCGCTGGTCGACCGGCTGGCGCCGGAGCATCTCGAGGTCATGACGGCCGATCCCGACCGGCTTTCCGGCATGATCCGCAACGCAGGCGCGATCTTCCTGGGCGGTCATACGCCCGAGGCGATCGGCGACTATGTCGGCGGCCCCAACCATGTCCTGCCGACGGCCCGATCGGCCCGCTTCTCCTCGGGCCTCGGCGTGCTCGACTTCATGAAGCGGACATCGCTGCTGCGATGCGGCCCCGATGCGTTGCGCGCTCTCGCACCGGCCGCGACGCAGCTCGCCGAAGCCGAGGGCTTGCAGGCGCATGGCCGTTCCGTGACGATCAGGCTCAATCGCTGAGCGCGGCCGATTCTCGACAAGGAGATTGCGCCGCAACCGGGAGCGGAGGTGTGATGCTTCAAGCCACGACATCCGACAAGCAGCGCCTCGTCGGCGTCACGCTCGACTCGTCTTCGCTGGGCGGCGGCTCGGCCGATCAGGAACATGAGCGCGCGGTTGCGATCTACGACCTGATCGAGCGGAACCGTTTTGCGCTACCGGGCCATGACGGCGGGCCCTATCTCGCCCACCTCGCCGTGGTCGAGCGTCGATTGGCCTTCGAGATCAAGGAAGCCGACGGCGCTCCCGTCGTCACCCATCACCTCTCGCTCACGCCGTTCCGCCGCATCGTCAAGGACTATGCGATGGTCTGCGAGAGCTACTACGCAGCCATCCGCACGGCGACGCCCTCGCAGATCGAGGCGATCGACATGGGCCGGCGCGGCCTGCATGACGAGGCGGCCGGTATCCTGGTTGATCGTCTCGCCAGCAAGGTCGAGATCGACTTTGACACCGCAAGGCGATTGTTCACGCTCATCTACGCGCTGCACTGGAAGGGCTGAGCGCTTGTCGCCACCCGCTGCGCGCAAGGTCCAGAGCGTATTGTTCATGTGCGCGCACAATGCGGTGCGTTCGCCCATGGCCGAGGCGATGGCCAAGCACTTCTTCGGCAAGTCGGTCTATGTGCAGTCGGCTGGCGCACGGCGCGGCGAGGTCGATGCCTTCGCCCTCGCCGTGCTCGACGAGATCGGCATCGACGCGCACAAGCACAAGCCGAAATCCATTGAGGACCTCGAGGAGTGGGAGGGGCTGAATTTCGACCTGATCATCTCGCTCTCGCCGGAAGCGCATCACAGGGCGCTGGATCTCACCCGCACGGTCGCCGCCGAGGTCGAATACTGGCCGACGGTCGACCCTACGGTGGTCCAGGGCTCGCGCGACCAGGTCATGGACGCCTATCGCGACGTTCGTGACGGGCTGATGCGCCGGATCAAGGCTCGTTTGGCCTCCTGAGCAGACAGATCGTACACGCGACGAAACGTCGCGGCATGGTGGGGCGAGATTCGATATCCGATGCAGCTGCAATCATGGGTTGATCCGGTCGGGCTGCTGCTTTCGCGGAGAAATCAGGCGCGTCCCAGCGCTTTTTGGTAGAATGTCGCCGAACTGAGGTTTCGTCCGCTCGATGTCGATAGAGCACGACGCAAGGGCAGAATCTCCCACAATCCAGCGTTGTCGGAGCCGAGGCTCGCTCTTGGCCGCCGCTGTGTCGGCAAGCTTGGGAAACGTCGCAGGGGGATCGCCGCTAAAGGGACCCTTAACCCGAACCATCCCATTTGGAACCGTCTGCTGGGGGGCTGCGGGCGGTCGTCTAGCGTTCGGACAATCCATGGAATCGAGAATGATGATCCAGGCCCCAGCGAACCGGGGATTGTCCGGCCGCGAGCGCGCCGCACTGTGCCTCATGTTCTTCGCCAGCATCTTCGTTGCTTTGCTCGCATTGCCGGGCGCCTCGCCGGGGCAGGCGCAGCCGGTGGCTATCGTCTTTGCACCCTGGGTATCGGCAGATGAAGCCATCACGCGCAGCCTATCCGCCGGCTATCCGGTGCTGCGTTCGGGAAGATCGTCCTTCGTCGTGATCGCGGCGCCAGCCGAAGCGGCTCAATGGGCCAGGCCACAGGGCGCCGTCATGGTGCTGGCCCTCGTGGGGCTCGCCGGTTGCCTCGACGCGGCGGCACCGGAGCCTGCGGCGTCATGATCTGGACCCTCGATGTCGTCCGCCAGCGCGTGGCCTGTGTGCTGCTCGGGCTCGCCTTCCTGCATGTGCCGATCATCGGGCTGGCGTTCTGGCTGCGCGGCGAGGAAGGCCTGGTGCCCGTCGCGATGGCCTTCGCCCTCGCTGCGGGCGCCTTGCTGCTCTATGCGACCCGGGGTGCCGCCACCCTGACGCAACTCTTCATGGCGGTCACGTTGATCGGCCAGGTGTCGATCCTCGTGTTCAGCCTGGCCGGCCATCCCTGGCAGCCGGACATGCACATGTATTACTTCGCGATCCTGGCCGTGCTCGCCGGATTCTGCGACTGGCGTCCCATCGTTATGGGCGCCGCCCTGACGGCGGTCCATCACCTCGTCTTGCAGTATGTGCTGCCCTCTGCCGTGTTCTATCAGGGCGGCAGCCTGCTGCGCGTGCTGCTGCACGCGGTCATCGTGATCATGGAGACCTCTTTCCTCGCCACCATCGCGGTGATCATGGAGCGCATGTTCCTGTTGAACTCGGACAGCCTCGCGCTCGCACGCGAAACCGCCGAGCGCGAGCGTGTCGCGGCCGAGAACGAGAAGCGCCTGGCCGATCAATTGAGCCGTCGCGCGCAGGTGCTGCACGAGATCGTTTCCCATTTCCAAGAGAAGATGGAGCTGGAGATGGCCGTGCTCGACCGTTCGGCCGATGTCATGCAGGGCGAGGCCACGGCCTTGATCGGGACTTCGGATCAGGCGCGACGTCAGACCGTCTTGGTTTCGGATGCGACCTCCGAAACCATGTCGGGCATCGACCATCTCTCCGCGGCCAGCGACGAACTGGCGGTATCGATCGGGGAAATCGGCCGCAATGTCTCCCATTCGGCCGAGGGCTCGACGACGGCGGCTGAATTGGCGCGCAAGGCCAGCAGCGAGGTCGAGGTACTCGCCCGCAACAGCGAGAGGGTCGGGGCTGTCGTCGACCTGATCCGCGGCATCGCCGCGCAGACCAGCTTGCTCGCCCTCAATGCGACGATCGAGGCAGCCCGCGCCGGAGAAATGGGGCGCGGCTTTGCCGTCGTCGCCAGCGAGGTCAAGACGTTGTCGGCCCAGACAGCCAAGGCGACGGACGAGGTTTCCTCTCAGATCGGCGCCATGCAGGAGGCCTCACAGCGCTCGCTGAAAGCGATCCGCGACATCGTTGTGGCGATCGGCGATGTCGAGCGCGTCGCCGATGCGATCGCTATCTCGGTAGAGCAGCAGGGGCAGGCGACCTCCGAGATCGCCCATCAGGTCCGGATGTCCTTCGAGGGCGCGCGGCGCAGCGCCGATATCGTCGGCAGCTTCGAGGCGATGACCGAAGGCGCCCATGACGCCGCCCGGCAAGTGCAGGACTCTGCCGATCAACTCGCCGCCCAGGTGCGCAGCATCCGGGCGGAGGTCGCGGAGTTCTGCGAGCGCGTCGCGGCGGCCTGAGCGCCTACCAGACCCGGCCTGGCCCCACCGGCCCGACGCCGAGCCAGTGGCCGAGCGTGGCGGCGATGTCGGCGAAGCTCTCGCGCCGGTCGAGTGCCGTCGGCGCGGTGCCAGGCCCAAAGGCCAGGATCGGCACATGCTCGCGGGTATGGTCCGTGCCGGGCCAGGTCGGGTCGTTGCCATGGTCGGCGGTAATGACGGCGAGGTCGCCGGGCTGTAGCGCCGCTTCCAGCCGGGGCAGCATCGCGTCGAAGGCTTCGAGCGCTGCCGCATAGCCCGGCACATCGCGGCGATGGCCGTACTCCGTATCGAAATCGACGAGATTGACGAAGCAGAAGCCGCCGTCCGGCAGGCGCTCCCAGGCCGCCAGCGCAGCATCGAACATGGCGGCATTGCCGAAGGGCTTGATCTCCTCGCCCGTCGCACGATGGGCGAAGATGTCGCCGATCTTGCCGACGGTGATCACCTTGCGTCCGCGTGCGGTCAGGCGATCGAGGATCGTCTCGTTCGGCGGCGGGATGGCGAAGTCCTTGCGGTTGCCGGTTCGCGTGTAGCCGGTCTCGGCTGAGCCGATGAAAGGCCGCGCGATGACACGCCCGATCTTCAGGGGATCGACCAGCATCCGCACCTTGCGGCAGAGCGCATAAAGTCGTTCCAGCCCGAAATGCTCCTCATGCGCCGCGATCTGCAGCACGGAATCGACGGAGGTGTAGCAGATCGGCTGACCCGTCCGGATGTGCTCCTCGGCCAGTTCGTCGATGATGGCGGTGCCCGAGGCGTGCTTGTTGCCGAGGATGCCGGGGAGGCCTCCTTCCCGGATGATGGCGGCGACCAGCGCGGGCGGGAACGAATTCTCCAGCGCGGTGAAGTAACCCCAAGCGAACGGCACCGGGCAGCCGGCGATTTCCCAGTGGCCGGACGGCGTGTCCTTGCCCTGGCTCCGTTCGACGCCATAGCCGTGCCGCCCACCAGGCGTGGTGGGCTTCACGGCCCCGGTGAGTGGCCGGCCCGTGGAGGCTTCACAGGCATGGGCGAGGCCGAGCCGCACGAGATTTGGCAGGGCGAGGGCTCCGCTGCGCAGGCCCGCGCGGTCGCCGCCCCCCTCGGCGCAGGCCTGCGCGATATGGCCGAGCGTGTCCGCACCCGTGTCGCCATAGAGATGGGCGTCCTCGGCCCCGCCGCAGCCGACGGAATCCAGGACGATCAGGATCGCGCGGGCCATGCTCAATCCCTCACGGCGGCGCTTCCGGCCGGCTCGAGGTTGAGCGCCGCCGCCAGCAGCGCCTGCGTGTAAGCCTCACGCGGTTGCGAGAAGATCGTCTCGGCCGGGCCTTCCTCGACAACCTTGCCGTTCTGCATCACCAGCACGCGATGGGCCATGGCCCGCACGACCTTGAGATCGTGACTGATGAAGAGATAGCCGAGCCTGCGCCGCGCCTGCAGGTCGCGCAGCAATTCGACGATCTGGACTTGCACCGACATGTCGAGCGCGGAGGTCGGTTCGTCCAGTACGACGAACTTGGGATCGAGCGCCATGGCGCGCGCGATCGCGATGCGCTGGCGCTGGCCGCCGGAAAACTCATGCGGGTAGCGGTCCATCGCGGACGGGTCGAGCCCGACATCGCTCAGAGCCTGCGCCACGACCTCGCGGCGTTCCGCATAGCTTTGCTGCCGGGCCTGTACGGTCAGCCCCTCGGCGACGATCTCCGCCACCGACATGCGCGGCGAGAGCGAGCCGTAAGGGTCCTGGAAGACGACCTGGAGATCCTTGCGCTTCGGCCGCACGGCCGAACTCGACAGCCCGTCTATGCGGTCGCCGAGGAAGACGATCGGTCCTTCCGAGGAAATCAGCCGGAGGATGGCGAGCCCCAGCGTCGTCTTGCCCGAGCCCGACTCGCCGACGACGCCCAGCGTCTCGCCCTCGCGGACCTTCACCGCGATGCCGTCGACCGCCTTTACATGGCCGGTCGTGCGGCGCAGGAAGCCGCTCTTGATCGGGAACCAGACCTTGATCGGCCCGGCATCGACCAGAGGCGCAGCATCCGTTGGAACGGGGGCCGGGCGGCCTTTCGGCTCGGCGGCGAGCAGGCGCTTCGTATAGGCGTGCTGCGGGTTGCCGAAGATCTCCGCCACTGGCCCCTGCTCGACGATCTGGCCCTTCAGCATGACGCAGACCCGGTCGGCGATGCGCCGGACGATGCCGAGATCATGCGTGATGAAGAGCATCGCCATGCCGAGCCGCTCCTGCAGTTCCTTCAGCAGCTTCAGGATCTGTGCCTGCACCGTGACGTCAAGCGCCGTGGTCGGCTCGTCGGCGATCAGCAGGTCAGGCTCGTTGGCGAGCGCCATGGCGATCATCACGCGCTGGCGCTGCCCACCGGAGAGCTGATGCGGATAGGCGTCGAGCCGGCTCCTTGCATCGCGGATGCCAACGAGCTCGAGCAGTTCGAGTGTGCGTGCCCGCGCAGCCTCGCCGCGCAGCCCCTTGTGCAGCTCGAGGATCTCGCCGATCTGCCGCTCGATCGTGTGCAGCGGGTTGAGCGAGGTCATCGGCTCCTGGAACACCATGGTGATGTCGTTGCCGCGCACCTTGCGCATCGCGTCCTCATCGGCCGCGATCAGGTCCTGGCCGTTGAACATGACCTTGCCGGAAGGGTGATGAGCCGAGGGGTAGTTCAGCAGCTTGAGAATCGACAGCGCCGAGACCGACTTACCGGAGCCGGACTCGCCAACGATGGCCAGCGTCTCGCCCTGGGCGAGGTCGAAGGAGACGCGATCGACGGCCAGCGTCTCGCGCCCGCCCTGGCGGAAGGCGACGGAGAGGTCCTGGACGGAGAGGAGGGGGGCGGTCATGCGAACGTCTTCCGCGGGTCGAACGCATCCCGCACGGCCTCGCCGATGAAGATCAGCAGCGAGAGCATCAGCGCGATCACGACGAAGCCGGAGAGACCGAGCCAGGGTGCCTGCAGGTTCGACTTGCCCTGTGCCAGCAATTCTCCCAGCGAGGGCGAACCGGGCGGCAGGCCGAAGCCGAGGAAGTCGAGCGAGGTCAGCGTGGTGATCGAGCCGTTCAGAATGAAGGGCAGGAAGGTCAGCGTCGCCACCATGGCATTGGGCAGAAGGTGCTTGATCATGATGGCGCGGTTGGACAAGCCCAGCGCGCGGGCGGCGCGGACATATTCGAAGTTGCGCGCGCGCAGGAATTCGGCGCGCACGACACCGACGAGGGCGACCCAGGAGAACAGCAGGAGGATGCCGAGCAGCACGAAGAAGCTCGGCGTGATGACCGCGGCGACGATGATCAGCAGATAGAGCGCGGGAATCGAGGTCCAGATCTCGATGACGCGCTGGAAGATCAGATCGGTCCAGCCACCGAAATAGCCCTGGATCGCGCCCGCCGCGATGCCGATCACCGAGGAGATACCGCACAGGATCAGCCCGAACAGGATCGAGATGCGGAAGCCGTAGATCAGCCTCGCGACCACATCCCGGCCCTGGTCATCCGTGCCGAGCCAGTTCCATTCGAGGTCGCGGCAGCCGGTGCCGCCTGTCCGCTCGGCGATGGCGCGGCACTGCTCGTCCTTGAGCATCCAGGTCGGCGGGGCAGGGGCCGGCACGGGCAGGTCGAGGTTGTGCGTGCGGTAGCTGTAGCGGATCGGCGGCCAGATCGCGAAGCCGTTGCCGTCGATCTCCTTGGCGATGACGGGGTCGCGATAGTCGGTCGTGGCGAGGAAGCCGCCGAACTTCTCTTCTGGATAGTTCACCGCGACCGGAAACAGCCACTCGCCCTTGTAGTGGACGATCAGCGGTCGGTCGTTGGCCAGGAACTCCGCGAAGAGCGAGAGCACGAACAGCGTCAGGAAGATCCAGAGCGACCACCAGCCGCGCTTGTTCGCCTTGAAGTTGCTCAGCCGGCGCCGGTTGATCGGCGAGAGCTTGAGCCAGCCCTGGCTCGCCTCGATCGGGGCCAGTGGTACCTCGCTGCGCAAGGCGGGCGGCGGCGCATCGATCAGCGTGTCGCTCATCTCAGGTCTCCCGCGTCTCGAAATCGATGCGGGGATCGACCCAGGTGTAGGTCAGGTCGGTGATGAGATGCACGATCAGACCGATCAGCGAGAAGATGTAGAGATTGGCGAAGACGACCGGATAGTCGCGGTTGACGATCGCCTCGAAGGACAGGAGCCCGAGCCCGTCCAGCGAGAAGATCGTCTCGATCAGGAGCGAGCCGGCGAAGAGCGCATGCACGAAGGCGCCGGGAAAGCCTGCGATCACGATCAGCATGGCGTTGCGGAAAACATGGCCATAGAGCACGCCGCGCTCGGAAAGCCCCTTCATCCGCGCGGTCAGGACATATTGCTTGCGGATCTCGTCGAGGAACGAGTTCTTGGTCAGCAGTGTCGAGGTCGCAAAGGCGCCGAGCGCCATAGCGGTCACCGGCAGGGCGATGTGCCAGAGATAGTCCGCGACCTTGCCGAAGAAACTCAGCTCCGAGAAATTGTCCGAGTAGAGCCCCCGCAGCGGGAAGATCTGCCAGAACGAGCCGCCGGCGAAGAGCACGATCAGAAGGATCGCGAACAGGAAGCCGGGGATGGCGTAGCCGATGATCACGACCGCGCTGGTCCAGGTGTCGAAGCGCGAGCCGTCCTTCACGGCCTTGCGGATGCCGAGCGGAATCGAGATCGCATAGGAGAGCAGCGTCATCCACAGGCCGAGCGAGATCGAAACCGGCAGCTTCTCCTTGATCAGCTGCAGCACCGGCGCGTCACGGAAATAGCTCCGCCCGAAATCGAAGCGGATGTAGTCGCCCAGCATCTTGAGGAAGCGCTCATGCGCCGGCTTGTCGAAGCCGAACTGCTTCTCGAGTTCCTTGATGAAGGCGGGGTCGAGCCCCTGCGCACCGCGATAGGAGGAGTCCGCTGCCTGCGCGCCGGCGTCGCCGCCCGAGCCGCCGCCGACACGGTCGGAGGCGCCGCTATTGGGGTTCTGCAATTGCGAGATCACCCGCTCCACCGGCCCGCCGGGAGCGAACTGCACGATGACGAAGGAGATCAGCAGGATGCCGAACAGCGTCGGCACCATCAGGGCGAGGCGGCGCGCGATATAGCTCAGCATGCCGCTTTACGCCTTCCCGATCTTCTTCGCCTTCTCGGCGTTGTACCACCAGATCGACGGTGCGCCGGAGCCGAATTTAGGCTTGGTCTGCGGCCGGTCGAACATGTCCCAATGGGCGATCCATTCCTCGTCGTTCCACCACATTGGGATCCAGTAGCGCCCGGCCCGCAGCAGGCGGTCGAGGCATTTGGCGGCGACGACGACCTTGGCGTAGCTGTTGGCCTGGCCGATCGCCTCGATCATGGCATCGATCGCGGGGCTGCTGACGCCGCCGAGATTGCGCGAACCGGAGGTCCTGGCCGCCTGCGAGCCATAGACGACCCTAAGCGTGTCGCTGGGGATCGCGCTGCCACCCAGTGCCATGCTGACGATGTCGAAGTCGAACTCCTGCGTTCGCCGCTGATACTGCGCCGGATCGACTAGGCGCGAGGTCGCGTTGATGCCGAGCCGTTTCAGATTGGCCTGGAAGGGCTGGGTGTGGGGCTGGAGCGCGCCCTGCGAATCGAGGAACTCGATCTCGAAGGGCTGGCCGTTCGGCAGCTTCAGGACATTGCCGTCGCGCTTGCAGCCGGCGGCGCGCAGCATCTCGTCGGCGCGGCGCAGCAAGGCGCGGTCGCTGCCCGAGCCGTCCGAGACGGGCGGAAGCCAGGGCTCGCCGAAGACCTCGTCCGGGACCTTGCCTCTGAAGGGTTCGAGCAGCGCGAGCTCCTCTGGCGAAGGCTTGCCGACGGCCTTCGAATCCGAGTTCTCGAAATAGGACGTCATCCGCTCGTAGAAGCCGAACATGATGGTCTTGCGCGTCCACTCGAAATCGAAGCACAGCCCGAGCGCTTCGCGGATGCGCGGGTCGGCGAATTTTTCCCGCCGCAGATTGTAGATCCAGCCCTGCGAGCCGACCGGATCGGTCTTCGGTAGAGACTCCTTCTTGACCTTGCCCTCATGGAGCGCCGGGAAGTCGTAACCGGTCGCCCAGATGCGCGAGGTGAACTCTTGCTGGAAGGTGATGACGCCGCTCTTGAAGGCCTCGAACGCCACCTGGCGGTCGCGGAAATACTCCCAGCGCACCCGGTCGAAATTGTTGACGCCGATATTCACCGGCAGGTCCTTGCCCCAGTAGTCGGCGACGCGCTCGAACTCGATGAAGCGGCCCTGTTCGAAGCGGCCGACCTTGTAGGCGCCCGAACCCAGCGGCGGCTCCAGCGTCGAGGCCTCGAAATTCCGGGTCGACCAGAACTTCTCGGAGAAGACCGGCAGCCCGGCGACGACTAGATGCAGGTCGCGGCTGCGCTTGGGCGAAAGCTGCACGACGACGATGTCGTCGCTTTCCGCCTTGGCTGAGACCAGCTCGTTCAGGATCAGACGGTAGGACGGATGCCCCTTGCTCTTGAGCAGGTTCATACTGAAGGCGACGTCCGAGGCCGTCACCCGGCTGCCGTCATGGAAGCGCGCCTCGGGCCGGAGTCGGAAGCGATAGGTCAGCTTGTCCGGGGAGACCGCGACACTCTTCGCCAGCAATCCATAGAGCGTGCCCGGTTCGTCGCCCGAGCCCGACATCAGGCTGTCGAAGCAGGCGTCCATGCCGGCCGCGCCGTCGCCCTGCAGGACGAAGGTGTTCAGCGTGTTGAAGGTGTCGAAGCTCTGGTTGCCGCTGGCCTGCTTGATCTGGATGGTCAGCGTCCCGCCCTTCGGCGCCTTCGGGTTCACATAAGGGAAATGAGGGAAGTCCGCGGGCAGCCCGAGCTCCCCGAAGGTCGAGAGGCCATGCATCTCCGCTTCCTGTGCGAAGGCGCGCCCGCCGAGAAGGCCTCCCCCAAGCCCCGGCAGAGCCGCTCCCGCCGCCGCAAGAGCAGCGGTTTCCAGAACTCTGCGGCGGGTGATGCGGGTGGTCATCGGGTCGCGTCTCCTCGTCGGCCGGGGCTTCCGGCGAATCGCCTTGATTCATGTCGCCCACCCGTCGAGCGCGTGCAACCATGCCACTCGACGCCATCGTGGCGGCAACACCATGGCGGGCGCAAGCGAAAGGCCGACCAAGCAAAGCCGGGCAAAGGAAAAGCCGGGCACTTGGCCCGGCTTCACGAATTCATCAGCGCTGCCGAAAAAGCCGCTCAGGGCTTGGGCAGCGGCTTGGGGGCGTCGGCCAGCGTGTTGAGATAGGCGACGACGTCGGCGCGCTGGTCGGGCTTGCCCATGCCGGCGAAGGCCATGATCGTGCCGGGCAAATAGGCCTTGGGGTTCTTCAGGAAGCCGTCGAGCTGCTCGGCTTCCCACTTCTCGCTCGACTTGCCCTTCATCGCGGCGGAATAGGCGAAGCCGTCGACGCCGGCCTTGGCGCGGCCATAGACGTCGAAGAGATGCGGGCCGATCTTGTTGGCGCCGCCCTTCTCGAAGGTGTGGCAGGCCTTGCAGGCGCCGACAGCCTTCTCGCCCTTGGCCGGGTCTGCCTTGGCGAGGCGGACAGCGATTGGCTCGTCGGCCACAGCAGCAGCGGCTGCGCCACCGGCTGCGGCCGGTTCCGCGCTCGGCAGGTCGAAGCCCGGCACGGCCGGCTTGTGCGGCGCGAACACGATGCCGGCGATCATGTTGAGGCCCATCACCACCAGCAGCGTGGACAGAGCCGCGCCGGCGATCTTGTTGGTTTCGATATCCATCGTATCCGAACCCTCGGCCCCGGCGCCCTCGGCGCAGGAAGCAAGACAGCTTTAGGCCGGGGCTGAAGGCACCGACACCCGAGCGTTGCTTAACCGCTTTGCGCGCTTCATTGCAACTCGTATAAGCACGCTCCGCTTTGAGACCTTTTGACGCTTGCAACGGCGCCTCGCGCACGGCCCGCGCTGCACGCATCGACCGAAGAGCTTGCCGATTCCGATGTCCGATCCGCTGATCCTGATTCCGGCCCGCATGAAGGCCACGCGCCTGCCCGGCAAGCCTTTGGCCGACATCCATGGCGAGCCGATGATCGTGCGAGTCTGGCGACGTGCCGTCGCGGCCGATATCGGGCCTGTCGCGGTGGCGACGGATTCTCGGGACATCTGCGCGGCCGTCGAGGCGGTCGGCGGGCGGGCGGTCATGACGCGCGAGGGCCACCCCTCAGGGTCGGATCGTATCAAGGAAGCCGCCGACATCCTCGACCCGCAGGGGCGCCATGA
The DNA here is from genome assembly GCF_058801345.1 of Allobosea sp. GW822-FHT03F07. Taxonomy (NCBI): domain Bacteria; kingdom Pseudomonadati; phylum Pseudomonadota; class Alphaproteobacteria; order Hyphomicrobiales; family Alloboseaceae; genus Allobosea; species Allobosea sp. GW822-FHT03F07. Next base: position 56,155 of record NZ_JBXAND010000008.1, on the reverse strand, counting down.
TGTCATCGTCAACGTCCAAGGCGATTTCCCGACGCTCGAACCCGTGGCCATCGCGGCGTCCATGATCCCGCTCGCCGACCCGGAGGTCTCGATCGCCACGCTGGTCGGCCTGATCACCGACGATGAAGAGAAGGTCGCGCCGAGCGTGGTCAAGCTGGTCGGCAGCCATGTCACGCCGAGCCGCCTGCGAGCACTCTACTTCACGCGCGCGACCGCCCCCTATGGCGAGGGGCCGCTCTATCACCATGTCGGCATCTACGCCTACCGGCGCGCGGCGCTGGACCGCTTCGTCAGCCTGCCGCAATCCATGCTGGAGAAGCGCGAGAGCCTCGAGCAGTTGCGGGCGCTGGAGGACGGCATGCGCATCGACGCGATGATCATTGATCACGTACCCCGTGGCGTCGACACGCCGCCCGATCTGGATCGCGCCCGCGCGATCCTCGAAGCCCACGCCGGAGCCTGAAGTCCATGTCCGATAAGAAGAGCTCCGTCATCGTGTCCTATCAGGGCGAACCCGGCGCTTTCTCGTCGCAGGCCGCGCTGCAGGTGTTCCCGGATTGCGAGCTTCTACCATGCGCGACCTTCGAGGATGCGCTGGCGGCGGTCTCGGACGGCACGGCCCGCTATGGCATGATCCCGATCGACAACTCGATCGCCGGCCGCGTCGCCGATATCCATCATCTGCTGCCGCGTTCGGGCCTGCACATCATCGGCGAGCATTTCCTGCCGATCCGCTTCCATCTGATGGCGGTGAAGGGCGCGACGCTCGCGACGCTGAAGACGGTGCAGAGCCACATCCATGCGCTCGGCCAGTGCCGCAAGATCATCCGCAAGCTCGGCCTCAAGGCCGAGGTCGCCGCCGATACGGCCGGCTCCGCCCGTCAGGTCGCGGAAGCCGCCGATTTCAGCCGCGCCGCGATCGCGCCGCGGATCGCGGCCGAGGTCTATGGCCTGGAAATCCTGATGGAGGACATCGAGGACGAGAAGCACAATACGACGCGCTTCGTGATCCTCTCGAAATATCCGGAATTCGCCCGCCAGGGCGCCGCCAAGACGGTGACGACGCTGATTTTCCAGGTCCGCAACCTGCCGGCCGCGCTCTACAAGGCGATGGGCGGCTTCGCCACCAACGGCATCAACATGACGAAGCTCGAAAGCTACATGGTCGATGGCCATTTCTCGGCGACGATGTTCTATGCCGATGTCGAAGGGCATCCGGACGACCCGGCGCTGCGTCGCGCGCTCGACGAACTCGCCTTCTTTTCGAAGGAGGTGAAGATCCTCGGCGTCTATCCGGCCAACGCCTTCCGCGAGAGCTTTGCCGAGGTGGAGCAGTAGAAGGGGGGGGGCCGCGTGACGCGTTCCGCTTCGGGCACCGGAATGAACCACTGCCCGCGCCTGCAACTCGACCACCTCACCGTGATCGCGCCGACCCTGGCGGAGGGCGTATCGCATGTCAGGGCTTGCCTCGATCTGGACGTCCCCTTCGGCCAGCGCCATGACTACATGGGCAGCCACAACCACCTGCTCCAGCTCGGCGATTCCGTCTATCTGGAGATCGTCGCGCTCGATCCCGCGGGCCGCTCGCCAGGCCGACCGCGCTGGTTCGGCCTGGACGATCAGAAGGGCCTGAGGGCGGGCTGGGATGCTGGCCGGCGCCTGCGGGGCTGGGTTGCGCGCACCGATGCAATCGATGCGGTTCTCGCCGGGCGCGAAGCCGTCTTCGGAAGGAAGGTCGCTCTCCCCTTTATCGAACCAACCTTCGACTTCGCGATCCCAGATGACGGCTCTCTCCCAGCCGATGGAGCCTTTCCTTCGATCATCGACCGGCGCGGCAAGGCGCGCTCGATGGCGACGATGGCGGACCTCGGCGCAAGGCTGAAATCGCTCGTGCTCGATCATCCCGGGCCGGTCGCCGTTGCGCAGCTCTACGACGAATTGACCATCGACCGCCCGCCCGAGGTCAGGCTGGGATCTGAGCTCCGCTATCGGGCACGAATCGAAACGGCCGCAGGCGTGAGGGAGCTGACCTAAACCCGCTCGCCCTCGACCGCCCAGGCCCGTAGCAGGGTATTGGCGATGGCGAGGTGCTGCGGGCTGGTGAAGCCATCTGGATGTGTGCCCTCGAGCATCTGCAGCGCTTCCTCGCGCGAGAACCAGCGGCCGGCCTCGAGCTCGGTCATGTCGAGCACGATGTCGTCGTTGAGCGCGGCCGCGATGCAGCCGATCATCAGCGAGGACGGGAACGGCCAGGGCTGCGAGGCGATGTAGCGGACGGTGCCGACGCGAAGCCCGGCTTCCTCCCAGCTCTCGCGTCGCACCGCGTCCTCGAAGGTTTCGCCCGGCTCGATGAAGCCTGCGATGCAGGAATACATCCCCGGTGCGAAGCGGGCCTGCCGCGCCAGCAGGCAGCTGTCGCCGCGTGTCACCAGCATGATCACGACCGGGTCGGTGCGTGGGAAATGCTGCGCGCCACAGGCGCTGCATTCGCGCTTCCAGCCGGAGGCGCCGAGCGTCGTCGGGCCGCCGCACTGGGCACAGAAACGGTGGCGCGCATGCCAGTCGAGCAGGGCCTTGCCCTCGCCGAGTGGGCCGAGTTCGTCCTCCGGCACGAGGCGCTTCAGCGCGACGGAGCGCAGATCGGTGACGAACAGCTCCGGTCGCTCTCGCAAGGGGTCGGCCTGGGCACGGTCGAGCAGCCTGGCGAAACGCGGGGCGCCGTCGGGGGTGAGGCCGAGGAAGGCCTCCTCCAACCCCTCGCCCAGCAATTGCGTCTCGCCATGGCTGAACCAGACCGAGAGCGCCTCGCCGTCGAGCCGCTTCAGGATCGGCGTCTCGCCGGCGACGATCGCGATGCGCGTACCGGAGCGGTGGCGCAGCGCAGAGACCGCATCGGGCTTGTTGCGCAGGTCCTCGCGTCGGTCGAGCTTGTTGACTGCGAAGCCGGTGAGGGCCGAGCGTTCGCGCGGGCGGGAGGCGTCGTTCATGAGAACCGTCCTAAACCCGCCCTACGCCCTCGCGCAAGCGTGCTTCACGAAGCGTCCCGGCCGCGCAGCAGATGGACGATCGCGGAGAAGTCGGCGCCGCCTTCGCCCCAGGCGTTGTGAAGGCCGTAGAGCTGCGTCGCGGCGGCTCCGAGCGGCGTCGAGGCGCCGGCCGCCTGTGCGGCTTCCTGCGACAGCTTGAGGTCCTTCAGCATCAGCGCCGAGGCAAATCCTGGCTTGTAGTCGTTGTTTGCGGGTGACGTCGGCACCGGGCCGGGCACCGGGCAATAGGTCGTCAGCGACCAGCATTGGCCCGACGAGGTCGAGGCGACATCGAACAGCGCCTGGTGCGAGAGGCCGAGCTTCTCCGCCAGCACGAAGGCTTCGGAGACGCCGATCATCGAGATGCCCAGGATCATGTTGTTGCAGATCTTGGCCGCCTGGCCGTTGCCGGCCGAGCCGCAATGCACGATTCGCCGCCCCATCGCTTTCAGGACGGGCTCTCCGAGCGCGAAAGCCTCCTCGGAACCGCCGACCATGAAGGTCAGCGTGCCGCTCTTGGCCCCGCCTGTCCCGCCGGAGACGGGTGCGTCGAGCGACAGGCAACCCTGCTGCTCGGCCATCGCATGCGCCTTGCGGGCGCTGTCGACGTCGATGGTCGAGCAGTCGATCACCAGCGCCCCCTTCTTCACCGCGGGCAGGATGTCGGCCCAGACGGAGAGCACGTGCTTGCCGGCCGGCAGCATCGTGACCACGATTTCGGCTTCCGCGACCGCGTCCTTCGCGGAATCCGCGATTTCGACGCCGATCTCCGCGGCGGCATCCTTGGAGGCCTGAACGAGGTCGAATGCGCGGACCTCATGGCCGGCCTTGACGAGATTGCCGGCCATGGGGCCGCCCATATTGCCGAGGCCGATGAAGGCGATGCTGGTCATGGTCGTATCCTCTCATTCCTCTTGACGGAATACTTTATGCGGAATAGCCTTCGCGCCTGTGATCCGATCTTTCGCGCAAAAGGATGCCGAATTCCTGTTTCACGACAGGCCGGTTCGGCGTTTCGCGGCGATAGAGCGCATCATCCGCCGCAAGCTGCTGCTGCTCCATGCCGCCGGCCGGCTCGACGATCTGCGGATCCCGCCCGGCAACCGGCTGGAAGCTTTGCGTGGTGATCGTGCGGGGCAGCATTCGATCCGCGTGAACGATCAGTGGCGGATCTGCTTCGTGTGGAAGGACGGGGAAGCGCATGATGTCGAAATCGTCGACTACCATTGATCCGCCGGCCGTCTCCGAGGACGCCTTGGCACCGATCCCGCCCGGGGAGGTGCTTCTGGAGGAATTCATGAAGCCGCTCGGCGTCAGCCAGAACCGGTTGGCGCGCGACATCGACGCGCCTGTCAGCCGCATTTCCGGCATCGTCAAGGGCGAGCGTGCCATCACGGCCGACACAGCCCTTCGCCTGGCGCGGTTTTTCGATACGAGCCCCGAGATGTGGATGGCCCTGCAAACCGATTACGATCTGCGCCTCGCCCGCTCGGCATCGGGACGGGAGATCGAGAAGCGCGTGAGACCGCTCGCCGCATAGCCTCAATTCCCCTTCGCCCGGCCGACGAGCCCGCGCGCGACGATCATCCGCATGACCTCGTTCGTGCCCTCCAGGATCTGGTGGACGCGGAGATCCCGGACGATCTTCTCGATGCCGTAATCGGCCAGATAGCCGTAGCCGCCATGAATCTGCAGGGCGTCGTTGGCCACCGCGAAACCGGTGTCGGTGGCGACGCGCTTGGCCATGGCGCAGAGCTTCGTCGCCTCGGGGGCCTTCGCGTCCAGCGCCGCTGCCGCTCGCCAGAGCAGGCTGCGTGCCGCTTCCAGCTCGATCGCCATATCCGCGAGCTTGAACTGCAGTGCCTGGAAATCGGCGATGCGTGTGCCGAAGGCCTTGCGTTCCTGGGCATAGGCTAGCGCCTTGTCGAGCGCGCTTTGCGCCCCGCCGAGCGAGCAGGCGCCGATATTGAGCCGCCCGCCATCGAGCCCCGCCATGGCGATCTTGAAGCCGATGCCCTCCGGCCCGAGCCGGTTGGCCACCGGTACCCGGCAGTTCTCGAAGATCACGGCGCGCGTGGGCTGGGCGTTCCAGCCCATTTTCTTTTCGTTCGCTCCGAAGGAGAGGCCGGGCGTGTCTTTCTCGACGACGACAGTCGAGATGCCCGAGGGGCCGGCCTCGCCGGTGCGCACCATCACGACATAGATATCGGAGACGCCTGCGCCCGAGATGAACTGCTTCTGCCCGTCGAGGACATAGTGGTCGCCGTCGAGCGTCGCCTTCGTCTTCAGCGCGGCGGCGTCCGAGCCCGCACCCGGCTCGGTCAGGCAATAACTCGCCAGATGCTCCATCGTGCAGAGCTTCGGCAGGAACGCCTGGCGTTGCTCCGGAGAACCATAGCGGTCGATCATCCAGGCGCACATGTTGTGGATCGAGATATAGGCCGCGACGGTCGGGCAGCCGGTCGAGAGCGCCTCGAAGATCAGCGCTGCATCGAGCCGGGTCAGCCCGGAGCCGCCGACATCGTCCTGGATATAGATGCCGCCCATGCCGAGGGCTGCCGCGGCGCGCATCTCGTCGATTGGGAAATGCTTCTCCTCGTCCCAGCGCATGGCATGGGGCGCGAGCGTCTCGGTAGCGAAATCCTGCGCCATGTCGCGGATCGCGATCTGGTCTTCGGTCAGGGAAAATGGCGTCACGGTCGGCGCTCCTGAGGCTGTGGGGGGCGCTGCGGTGGGGCGGGCCGCGCCCTGCGGAGACCGGGGAAGGCCCCGTCATACTGGCTTCCGTTGGCGCGGTGCGGCGAGCGTGGTGAATCCAGCGTCACGAAGTCCTCCGCCGTTGCGGGCTCGTCGGGGCGGCCGACGAAGACGCGCGGGCCGCGATCGGTCACCACCACATCGCCATAGACAATGTCTCCCGACGACAGGAAGGTCTCGACCGTGACCGGCGGTGGCCGCGAGGGTGTTTTTGCCTCCTGCTCCCGCCTCTGGCGGTTCTCCTCGCGGGTCTGGCGCAGGCGCTCGCGGCTGAGCTGTCGTCTCTCCGCGATCCGCTCGCGCCAGATGCGCTGGCACTGCGCTTTCTCGGCCTCGGTCAGGATCAGCATTTCGACCGTGCCAGCTTCGCAGATCAGCTCCAGCGGCACGCGCGGCGCAGGGTCGATATCCGCCTGCGCCGCAGTCGCGCCGCAGAGGAGGCTCAGGATCGGGGCCATCGTTCGCAGCCGCCGTCTCATGCCTCCTCCGGTACGAGCTGCGTCAGCTCATCGTCGGGATGACGAAGCTCGCGCCATCCTTGATACCGCTCGGCCAGCGCGCCGTCACCGTCTTGGTCTTGGTGTAGAAGCGGATCGAATCCGGGCCATGCTGGTTCAAGTCGCCGAAGGACGAGCGCTTCCAGCCGCCAAAGGTGTAATAGGCCAGCGGCACCGGGATCGGCACGTTGATGCCGACCATGCCGACCTGCACCTTCGAGGCGAAATCGCGCGCTGCGTCGCCGTCCCGGGTGAAGATCGCGGTGCCGTTGCCGTATTCGTGGTCGTTGGTGAGCTTCAGCGCCTCGTCATAGCTCTCGGCGCGAACCACGGACAGGACGGGCCCGAAGATCTCCTCCTTGTAGATGCGCATGTCCTTGGTGACGTTGTCGAAGAGGCAGCCGCCGACATAGAAGCCGTTCTCGTAGCCCTGCATCTTGAAGGCGCGGCCATCGACGGCGAGCGTCGCGCCTTCCTGCAGGCCGAGATCGATATAAGAGCGGATCTTCTCTTCCGCCTGCTTGGTGACGACCGGACCGTAATCGGCGGTGACGTCGGTCGACGGGCCGACCTTGAGGCCCTCGACACGCGGGATAAGGCGCTTCACCAGCTCGTCGGCGGTGGCCTTGCCCACGGGAACCGCGACCGAGATCGCCATGCAGCGTTCGCCGGCCGAGCCGTAGCCGGCGCCGATCAGCGCATCGACCGCCTGGTCCATGTCGGCGTCGGGCATGATGACCATGTGATTCTTGGCGCCGCCGAAGCACTGGACGCGCTTACCCGCAGCGCAGCCACGGGCGTAGATGTACTCGGCGATCGGGGTCGAGCCGACGAAGCCGACGGCCTTGATGTCGGGATCGTCGAGGATGGCGTCGACCGCCTCCTTGTCGCCGTTGACGACATTGAGGATGCCGGGAGGGCCGCCGGCCTCGATGAAGAGCTCGGCGAGCCGCATCGGCACGCCCGGGTCGCGCTCGGAGGGCTTCAGGATGAAGGCGTTGCCGCAGGCGATCGCGGGGCCGAGCTTCCAGAGCGGGATCATCGCCGGGAAGTTGAACGGCGTGATACCGGCGCAGACGCCGAGCGGCTGGCGCAGCGAATAGATGTCGATGCCCGGCCCGGCGCCGTCGGTGAACTCGCCCTTCATCAGGTTCGGCACGCCGAGCGAGAACTCGACCACCTCGACACCGCGCTGGATGTCGCCCTTGGCGTCGGGAATGGTCTTGCCGTGCTCGCGGGCGAGCAGTTCGGCCAGCTCGTCGTTGTTCTGCGCGATCAGGTCGAGGAACTTCATCAGCACGCGGGCGCGGCGCTGCGGATTGACGGCGGCCCATTTCGGCTGGGCCTCGGCGGCGTTCTCGACGGCGCCGCGCAGTTCGGCGGCAGAGGCCAGCGCGACCTTGCCGATCACCGTGCCGTCCATCGGCTGGTAGATGTCGGCGGTGCGGCCCGAGGTGCCGGCGACATGCTTGCCGCCGATGAAATGACCAACCTGACGCATGGCGTCCTCCCCTACGAATGGTGGTGTCTCGAAATCCGGCTCTCCCCTACCATTCATGTTTGCGCACGGCTATAGCGACATGAGATCAAGCGTCGTGCAAAAACACAAATATCAGGGAGCGTGGCGGTGGAGCGGTTCGACTGGGACGATCTGCGCTTTTTCCTTGCTGTGGCCCGCTCGGGGCGGCTGACGGCAGCCGCGCGCCGCCTTGGCGCCGATCACGCCACGGTCTCGCGCCGCATCACCTCGCTCGAGGGCTCCCTCAAGGCCAAGCTGTTCGAGCGCCGGCCTCAGGGTTACACGTTGACTGCCCATGGCGAACGCCTGCTGACGAAGGCGGAGAACATGGAGACCGATGCGCTCGCCATTCAGAGCGATATCGGCGGCGCCGACATGGCGCTGGCCGGCACGGTCAGGATCGGCGCGCCCGACGGTTTCGGCACGACCTTCCTTGCCCCGCGTCTTGCAAAGTTGGCGAGCGCCTATCCCGGCCTCGAGCTCCAGCTCATCGCGATGCCGCGCCTGCTCTCGCTGTCGAAGCGCGAGGCCGATGTCGCGATCACGCTCGCCCCGCCCAAGGAGGGCAAGGTCGTGGCGCGCAAGCTCTGCGACTACCGTCTCGGTCTTTATGCGACACAAGCCTATCTCGACTCGATGCCGCCGGTGACGAAATCGGAGGATCTCTTTGCCCACCGCATCGTCGGCTACATCGACGACCTGATCTTCACGCCCGAGCTCGACTATCTCGACGAGGTCGCCAAGGGCCTGCGCGCGCAGGTGCAGAGTTCGAGCGTGCTGGCCCAGATGAACGCGGTCGTCGGCGGCGCCGGTATCGGCGTCATCCACCATTTCATGGCGGAGGGAGAGACGCGCCTTGTGCCGGTGCTGCCGGATACAGTCTCGATCACGCGCTCCTTCTGGCTGCTCGTGCATGCCGATCTGAAGGATGTCGCCCGCGTCCGGGCCATCGTCGATTTCGTGGTGCGCGAGGCCAAGGCGAGCCGCGCCCTGCTGATGGGCGAGCCGCCCGCTCCGGTGACCGTTCAGGCCTGAATGCGATTTCGCCCGGCCTGCTTGGCGGCATAGAGCGCCCGGTCGGCCTTGCGCAGCGCCAGGTCGAGGCTGTCGTTGGCCGTCATCTCGGCAAGCCCGATCGAGACGGTCAGTCCCAGCGTCAGCTTGCCGACCGACATGCTTCGGCTCGCCACGCCGGCGCGAACGTCGTCGGTAAGGCTCGCCGCTTCGCTCTCTGTCAGGCCCGGCAGCAGCAGCGCGAATTCCTCGCCGCCGAGCCGGGCGAGCAGATGCGGTTGCCCGTGCAGCGACTCTGCCAGATGGCCGGCGAAGATGCGCAGCGCATCGTCGCCCGCATCATGGCCGTGTTCGTCGTTCAAGAGCTTGAAATGGTCGATGTCGAGGATCGCGACGGAGGTCGCCTGACCGGCGCGACGGGCCTCGGCGATCAGCTTCGGGCCCCGCTCGAAGAAATAGCGCCGGTTGAACAGCCCGGTCAGGTAGTCGCGCCAGGCCAGGTCGTGAAGCTGGCGCATCCGCAGCAGCGTCTCGGCATTCGAGGCGATGCGGCACTGCAGCTCTTCCAGCACGAACGGGCGTGCGATGAAGTCGTGCGCGCCGGCCTTCAGGAAGCCGGCAGAGGTGGTGCGGTCGGTCGAGGAGGAGATGCCGATGACCCGCACCTGCTCGGCCGGGTAGCGGCGGCGGATGCGGCGGGCGAGTTCGTAGCCGTCCATGTCCGGCATGTTGTAGTCGGAGACGACGAGCCGGATTTCCTGGTCCTTCTCCAGCATGGCCAGCGCATCGGCGCCGGAACCGACTTCGACGACGGTGTATTGCTGGCTTATCAGCATCTGGCCGAGCAGCCGGCGCGTCGTCGTCATGTCGTCGACAACGAGAATGCGCGTCTCGCGATTGGTCAGCGCCCGCTTGACCGAGTTGACGAGATTGCCGAGCGCGAACTCGGAATCCTTGAGGACATAGTCGAAGACCTCGCGCTCCATGATGCGGGCGCGCGTCGCGGTGTCGAAGCTGCCGGTGAAGACGATGCTCGGGATGCCGTGGCTCACCGTCCAGTCGAGCGCCTCGCCATCGGGTGCGTCGGGCAGGTTTAGATCGACGACCGCGATCGCATAGCCTTCCTGGTCGCGCAGGATGGCGTTGCTGAGGTCCTTCAGGCAGGCGCAACTCGTGACCTTGAGACCCGTCTCCGCTTCGATCATCTGGCGCAGCGCGATCGAGAAGGTCTTGGAATCCTCGACGACGAGGACCCGGCGTTTGTCCTGCGGCCGGAAGAGCGGCTGCCGTTCCGCTGTGCGCTGATTCATGGGACCGTCCTCAGGGCGCGAGCGCGCCATGGTCGAGACGCCTCAGCCGGCACGCGGCGGTTGCCGGGCTGACGCATCGCCAACCTCTAGCAATGCGGTGGTTAACGGTATCTTGTGCCGGGAAGTTGTCGTCGTGCCGCCAGAGCGGGGCGGCCCGTCAGATTCGCCAGGGCAGGACGTTCTGCGGCAGCCGCTTGGCCAGCATGTCCAGCATCAGCATGGCCGAGAGAATGACGGCTGATGCGCTGATCGCGATGGCGGCCGCCTCACCCGCGAGCCCGGCCTCCTTCAGCGAGAACAGGACCACGCCGAGCGTCTCGGTGCCCGACGACCAGAGCAACGCCGACACCGTGAGTTCGTTGAAGGCGACCAGGAACACCATCAGCGCGCTGACCATCGCGGCCGGGGCCAGGATCGGCGCCACGATGAAGCGCAGCATCTGCCAGAGCGTGACGCCGTCGAGCTTTGCTGCCTCCTCGTGATGCGCCTCGATTTGCGCCATCGCCGCCAGCGGCGCCTTCAGGGCCAGCGGCAGGAAACGCGCGAGATAGGCGAAGAGGATGATGAAGGGAGTCGCATAGATGCTGAAACCGAGCAGGGGCAGCGGCTTCAGGAACATCAGGATGCAGGCGATGGCCAGGACGACGCCGGGCAGAGCGTAAGGCATTTCGATGACGATCTCGACGACGCGCCGGAGCTTGCCCATGCGCCGCTCCAGCGCATAGGCGAAGGCGATCGAGACAAATGCCAGGATCAGAGCGGCGCTTCCGGCGAACAGGAAGGAGTTGCGGAAAGCGCGCATCGTCACGTCCTGCCGGATCAGCACCTCGGCGAATTTGTCGAAGGTCAGGCTCTGCCAGCTCAGCGCCACGCCGAGCGCCGGCGTCAGCGCCTCGCCGAGCAGGGCGAGGAAGGGCAGGCCGAGCTTGATCGCGAGCAGGAGCCACAGTCCCCCCGTGACGAAGGGTTGCGCCCGGCCGAGCAGCCAGAAGGGCTGCAGCGGTCGCTCGATCTCGATCTTGCCGCGAGCGCGCCGCGTCGCCAGCATGCCGGCGATGATGCCGAGCCCCGCCACCAGCGCGACCAGGATCGACAGTGCCGCGGCATCGGGCAGGCCGGCCGGGCCGAAGCTCGACAGCCGCCGGTAGATCAGCGTCGGCAGCGTCAGATAGTTCACCGGCAGGCCGAGCAGCGCGGGGATGCCGAAATTACCGACGCCCGCGACGAAGGCGAGCAGCGCCGCCGCGATGATCTGTGGCCGCAGCACGGGCAGCAGGATGCGCGCGACGATGCTGCCGGGGCCGGCGCCTTCCATCTGCGCGGCCTCGACCAGTGATTGCGGCACGCTGCGCAGCCCGGTCCAGAGCGTGATCGCGACCAGCGGCGCGTGATGCAGCGCCATCACCAGCGCGATGCCGCCGCGCCCGAGTAGCGGGTTCGGCGTGCCAGGTTGCGGCGCCAGGCCGATGAAAGCGAGGATCGGGGAATGCGGCGCGAACAGGCTCAGGAAGGCAAGCGCCGCCACCTGCGGCGCGATCATCATCGAAAAGACGAGCGCAAAGGCGATCGGCCGCTTGCCACGCACATCCGTGACGCTGAGCATGATCGCGGCCGTGCCGCCGATCAGTAGCGCGCCGAGCGCCGACAGGCCGGCTGTCTCCAGTGTGTGCAGCGTCGCGTTGATAGCAGCGCGGCTGCCGATCTCGGCCAGCGCCGCGTCCGGCGCGAATTGCCATCCGGGCGCGAAGGCGGCCGCGACCAGCCGCAGGAAGGGCAGCCCGCCGAGCACAATCGCGCAGGCCGCCACCACCACCGGCAGCCCGAGGCCGGTCGGAAGGCTCAGGCCTCGCCACGAAGGGCGAGGCCTGCTTTCCTGCCAGCCGGTATGGGCGGCGAGTGTCACTCGAAGATCGCGCTGAAGCGCTTGCGCGACGCGGCTTCGTCCGCCAGTGCCTTGGCGGCGTCGAACGGCATCAGCTTGATCGCGGCCCGGTCAGGATAGCCGGCGGGCAGCGCGACGTCGGGATGAGCCGCGACATAGCCCTGCTTCAGGGCCAACGCCTGGCCTTCCTTCGAGATCAGGAAGTCGACGAAGGCCTTGGCGGCCTCGGGGTTCTTGCTGGTCTTGAGGATCGCGACCGGCTCGCTGACGGCGGAGACGCCCTCGCTCGGGAAAACGAACTCGACGGGCGCGCCCTTGGCCTTCTCGCGGATCGGCATGAAGTCGACGATCATGCCGTAGAGCTTCTCGCCGGTGGCGACCTGGCGCAGGATGTCGCCATTGGCGCCGGCGGCGAGCGCGCCGTTCTTCTGCAGGGCCTCATAGAAGCCCCAGCCGCTCGGCAGGCTGCCGGTCAGCGTGATCGTGTGGATCATCGCGGCGCCGGAATTGAGCGGGCTCGGCATCGCCAGCAGGTTCTTCGCCTCGGCCTTGGTCAGGTCGAGCCAGCTCGTCGGCTTCATCGTCGCCTTGGTGTTGTAGACGATGCCGGTGGTGATCAGCTTGGTGGCGAACCAGAACTTCGCGGGATCGTGGATGCCGGCCGGATAGGCTGATGTCTCGGCCTTGTCATGTGCCAGCAGCCGGTCTTCCTTCTTCAGACCTTCCATCGTCACCGCATCGGCGATCAGCAGCAGGTCGGCCTGCGGCGCCCCGGCTTCGAATTCGGCGCGCAGTTTCGCCATCACGCGCGGCGTGCCGTCGCGCACGAAGCTGATGTCCACCTTCGGATACTTCGCCTTGAAGGCGTCGATGGTCTGCTGCGCGTCGGTGTTGGGCTGGCTGGTGTAGAGCACGAGCTTGCCTTCGACCGCCAGGGCGGGAAGCGCCGCCAGGGTGAGAGCGGCGGTGACGATTGCGATCGGCGCCTTGTGACGCATGAAACTCTCCTTTGCGCGTGCCCCGACGGGCTTCGCGCTGGCGGTAGTCCCCGCATATGACATATCCATGAAGGTTGCGTCATGATCGTGAGGCGGTTCGGCCGCCATGACAATGTCGGGAGGCCGGCATAAGCATGCAGAGCTACTGTGTCGCTCGGTGGCTTGACCCTGCGCCGCCTGCGCCCCACGTTCCGCCCCATCAATGCCTCTGATCGCGACGAGACCGCCATGACCGCCTCCAAGCTCGACCAGCTCCGCAAGATGACCACGGTCGTCGCCGACACCGGCGACATCGAAGCGGTTCGCCGGCTCAAGCCCGTCGACTGCACCACCAACCCGACGCTGATCCTCAAAGCCGTCGAGACGCCCGCCTATGCCAGTCTGGTCGATGAAGCGATTGCCTGGGGCAAGAAGGCCGGCGGTGGCGACAAGGCCGTGCATGCGGTCTGCGACAGGCTCGCCGTCACCTTCGGCGCCGAGCTGACCAAGATCGTGCCCGGTCGCGTCTCGACCGAAGTCGATGCCGACCTCTCCTTCGACACGCAGGCCACCATCGAGAAGGCGCGCGCCATCATCGCCGCCTACAAGGAGCGCGGCATCGAAAAGGAGCGCATCCTGATCAAGATCGCCTCGACCTGGGAGGGCATCCAGGCGGCCAAGGTGCTGCAGGCCGAGGGCATCGACTGCAATCTGACGCTTCTGTTCAGCCTGCCGCAGGCTGTCGCCTGCGCCGATGCGGGAGCCTTCCTGATTTCGCCCTTCGTTGGCCGCATCCTCGACTGGCACGTCAAGGCCGGCGGCGGGCCGTACACGGCTGAGACCGATCCCGGCGTCGTCTCGGTGAAAAGCATCTACGCCTACTACAAGACCTTCGGCATCAAGACGGTCGTGATGGGCGCGTCCTTCCGCAACACCGGCGAAATCGAGGCGCTGGCCGGCTGCGATCGCCTGACGATTGGGCCTGGCCTCCTCGACGAGCTGGCTGCGGCGGCCGGTGACCTGCCGCGCAAACTCTCGCCGGCCTCCTCTCCCCAGGCGGACTCGGAACTGGCGAAGAAGATCGTTCTCGACGAGAAGGCGTTCCGCTTCGCGCTCAACGAGGATGCGATGGCGACGGAGAAGCTCGCCGAGGGCATCCGCGGCTTCGTCAAGGACCTGCGCGGACTGCGCAAGCTCGTCGCCGCCAAGCTCGTCTGATGGCTAAGCTCGGCTGGCGGCGGAGTTCCTGACGCTCAGGGCTTCGGCGCGACGTCGGCCTGCGCTGTCACGGCGGGCTTCGGTGGGGCGGAGACCGCCTCGAAGAAGCTGCGGCCGCCGGCGGCGGCCGTCTCGAGTTGGTGCTTCCAGCCCTTGGCGTCCTTGCCGCCGCCGAGCGCGGTGAAATCGGCGCGACGGTTATCGTCGCTGCCGCGTCCGCCCTGATAGACCATGACGCCATTGGCGGTGACGACGATGTCGCCGCGCCTTAGCGTCGGGTCCTTCAGATACCAGTTCGGATCGGTTGCCGGGTCCAGTTGCACGACCGGCGGCTTGGGTTTGGTCGAAGCCTCGGGCGCCTTTTGACGCGGCGCGCGCTGGTGCACCGGCTCGTCATATTCGTAGATTGGCGTCGCTCGGAAGCGCGGACCGCCGCCGAAGATGGCGCGCCCCAGCTCCTCGAACAGATTCGCCGCCTGGGCTCCAGGCGCACCGGTGACGGCCATGGCCACCACCATCCCGAACATCACCACGCGCCGCGCAAACATCGCCGTCGTCCTCTACTGACTGGCAGTTCAACGTCTGATGGTCGCAAAAGGTTCAGGGCAGGTTCACCGACGCGGTTAATATATTTTAAGGCACTGCGGCCGGCCGGCCCGGAAGGCTGCAGGGCGCTGGCTTCACCATTTCGTGTGCGTGCGGTTCCGCCGCTGCAGCGCCATTTTCCACGCTGCAATCTGCCTGGATGAAGCGCGTCGTGCTGCTCGTTCTCGGCCTGCTCCTGGTCGGTCCGGCGGTGGCCCAGACACCTTGGGCATTCCAG
Source organism: Allobosea sp. GW822-FHT03F07 (assembly GCF_058801345.1). Classification (NCBI taxonomy): domain Bacteria; kingdom Pseudomonadati; phylum Pseudomonadota; class Alphaproteobacteria; order Hyphomicrobiales; family Alloboseaceae; genus Allobosea; species Allobosea sp. GW822-FHT03F07. The sequence goes on along the minus strand of NZ_JBXAND010000008.1, from coordinate 41,132 downwards.
CCGGGCGCGGCCGAGGTGGAGTTCGTCGCGCGCCGCTTTGGATTGCCGACTGCCACAGGACGCTTCCAGCGTTTCGACGGCACCGTTGCTCTGGATTTCGACCGACCCGAGCGGAGCCGAATCCGCATCAGAATCGATACGGGCTCACTGCAAACCGGCACGGCGCTCGTCGATGCCTTCATCAAGGGCGAGAGCATGCTCGACGCTGCCCGCTATCCCGTCGCGTCCTTTGTCTCCGACACAGTCACCCGCACCGGAGAGGGCAGCCTGTCGATCCGGGGGCAACTTACCATCCGCGCGATCACGCGGCCGGTGACAGCGACCGCCGTTGCCGATAGCAGCCCCGGCGGAGTCCGGCGCGGCGAGCCGCTGGCCTTCCATGCCAATGCCGCCTTTCCGCGTTCCGCCTTCAATATCGGGGACGACGTCAACGTCGTCGATGATCAGGTCGAGATCGCGATCAAGGGGCGGCTGTCGCGATGATCGGGTCTGCCAGCCGGCCACGATGCTGGCATCCGGCCCTCGTCGGGCTGCACTGGCTCACGGTTATCCTGATCGCGCTCCAATACGGGCTCGCTCGTCTTATGGGCGATGAAACGCGCGATCTCCTCGGCCGTTTCGCATTGTACCAATGGCACAAATCCGTCGGGCTGACGGTCGCGCTCTTCGTGGTGTTTCGCCTCACATTGCGCCTGGTGTTGCCCGCTCCGGCGCCCGTGCGTGTCAGTCCCCTGCAGCGATACGCAGCCTGGGTCGTCCACGCCGGGCTCTATCTCTGCCTTGTAGCACTGCCGGTCACCGGGCTGCTGATGGTCTCTTCGGCACCGATCCAGATCCCGACCCTGTATTTCGGCTGGTTCGTGGTGCCCCATCCGATCGGGCCCGACAAGGCGACCTATGCATGGATGCGCGCCCTGCACGAACGGGCCTTCGACGGCCTGTTCGTGCTCGGTTTCATTCACATTGGCGCAGCTCTGCTGCATCAGCTCGTCTGGCGAGACGGCCTGATGCGTCGGATGTGGTTTCGCGGCGCCGGTTCAGGCGCCGCGTGACGCCTGAGCCGCCAGCGCCTCGGCGCGGATCGTCGAGAGCGACTTCGCCGGGGTGATCGCCTCCGGATCGAGCAGGCAATGGATGATCGACGCCTTGCCCGAAGCGACCGCGCGCTCGAAGGCCGGGCCGAACTCCTCGGTTTTCTCGACGCGCTCGCCATGACCGCCGAAAGCCTTGGCGTAAGCGGCGAAGTCCGGGTTCTTCAGCGTCGTCGCCGAGACGCGCCCGGGGTATTCGCGCTCCTGATGCATGCGGATCGTGCCGTACATGCCGTTGTCGACTACGACCACGACGACTGCGAGATCATATTGAACCGCAGTCGCGAAATCCTGCCCGTTCATCAGGAAGCAGCCATCGCCGGCGAAGGCGACCACGGTCCGCTCCGGGAACATCCGCTTGGCGCCGATCGCGGCCGGCACGCCATAGCCCATCGAGCCGGAGGTCGGGGCGAGCTGCGTCGCGAATTTGGTGAAGCGGTGGAAGCGATGCACCCAGGTCGCGTAGTTGCCGGCGCCATTGCACATGATCGCGTCGTCGGGCAAGTGGTTGCGCAGCCAGCGCACCATCTCGCCGGGATGGAAGCTGCCCGCCACCGGGGCGGGCTGCTCGCTCCAGCCGAGATAGGCCTCATGCGCTTCGGCGGCAGCACCGGCCCACGGGATCTCCTGCGGCGGATGCACGGTCTCGAGCGCCGCGCAGAAGGCGGTCGGCGAGGCGTTGATCGCGAGCGTCGGCCGGTAGACGCGCCCGAGCTCCTCCGGGTCCGGATGGACATGGACCAGCGGCCGTCCCGGATTCGGGATGCCGAACAAGGTGTAGGACTGGCTCGGCATTTCGGAGAGGCGCCCACCGACGAGGATGACGAGGTCGCTCTCCTTGATCCGCGCCAGCAGCTTCGGATTCGGCCCGATGCCGAGATCGCCGGCGAAGTTCGGATGGTCGGCCGGGAACAGCATCTGCCGGCGGAAGGAGACGGCGACCGGCAGGTCGAAGCGTTCGGCGAAGCGCTGGAAGCGCTCGATCGCCTGCGGGTTCCAGCGCGAGCCGCCGAGGATGGCGACCGGCTTCTTCGCCGCCCAGAGCCGCTTCTGCAGGTCGATGGTCTGCAGCAGGGACGGATGCGTCTCCGTCACCTGATAGGGTTCGGCATCCACAGCCTCGACGACATCGGTCAGCATGTCCTCGGGCAGGGCGATCACCACCGGGCCGGGGCGGCCGGAGGTCGCGACATGGAAGGCGCGGCTGATGATCTCGGGGATGCGCTCGGCCTGGTCGATCTCGGTCGCCCATTTGCACATGGTGCCGAAGACGGCGCGGTAGTCGAGCTCCTGGAAGGCCTCGCGCTCGCGCATCGAGCGGTCGATCTGGCCGACGAACAGGATCATCGGCGTCGAGTCCTGCTGCGCGATATGGACGCCCGGCGAGGCGTTGGTGGCGCCGGGACCGCGCGTGACGAAGCAGATGCCGGGCTTGCCGGTCAGCTTGCCGGCGGCTTCGGCCATCATGGAGGCGCCGCCCTCGGCGCGGCAGATCGTGACCTTCATCTTGGCGTCGTGCAGCGCGTCGAGCACAGCGAGATAGCTCTCGCCCGGCACGCAGAAGGCGTCGGTCGCGCCATGGATCAGGAGTTGGTCGACGAGGATCTGCCCGCCAGTGCGCTTAGCCATGCTGCGGCCCTCCCCAGGCCGGATCGTTCAAAATCTCGTCGGCGTGCTCGCCGAGCTGCGGGCTCGGGCGCGGCGAGACCTGCCGCACCCCGTTCATGACGATGGGCGAGCCGACGGTCGGAATGCTGCCGCCCTTGGCGCTGGCGCTCGCGAGATTGACCTTCACGCCGCGTACGACGACCTGCGGATCCGCGAAGACCTCGCCGATATCGTTGATCGGCCCGGCCGGCACACCGACCTTCTCCAGCGCGGCCAGCAGGTCGGCTTTGAGATAGCGTTGGCAGAGCACGTGCAGACGCTCGGTCAGCGCGACGCGGTTCTTCACCCGCGATCGGTTGTCGATATAGGCCGGCTCGTCCGCCAGCGTCGGTTCGCCAAGCACCTCGCACAGCTTGCGCCATTGCCCGTCATTGCCGGTGGCGATGATGATGTGCCCGTCGGCGACCGGGAACACGTCATAGGGCACGATATTCGGATGGGCGTTGCCCAGCCGCGGCGGCGGATTGCCCGAGACGAGATAGTTCATCGCCTGGTTGCCGAGAACGGCGATCTGGCTGTCGAGCAGCGCCATGTCCAGATAGGCGCCTTCGCCTGTCGCGTCGCGCTGGCGCAGCGCCGAGAGGATGCCGACCGAGGCGTAGAGCCCGGTATAGATGTCGGCGACCGCATAGCCCGCCTTCATCGGCGCGCCCTCGGGCTCGCCGGTCACCGACATCGGCCCGCCCATGCCCTGCACCAGGAAGTCATAGCCGGCACGCGGCGCATAGGGGCCGTCCTGCCCGAAGCCGGTGACCGAGCAATAGATCAGCCGCGGGAATTCCTTGCGCAGCGAGGCGGCGTCGAGGCCGTATTTGACGAGGCCCCCGACCTTGAAGTTCTCGACCACGACATCGGCGTGGGCGGCGAGCCTGCGCACCAGCGCCTGGCCCTCGGCCGTGCGGAAATCGGCGGTGATCGAGCGCTTGCCGCGATTGGCCGAGTGGAAATAGGCCGCCGACAGGTTCTCGCCGTTCTCGCCCTCGACGAAGGGCGGCCCCCATTTGCGGGTGTCATCGCCCTCCGGCGCCTCGACCTTGACGACGTCGGCGCCGAGATCGGCCAGCAGCTGGCCGATCCAGGGGCCGGCGAGGATGCGCGCGAGTTCGAGGACGCGCAGGCCGGCGAGGGGAGGGGGGGCTGTCATCGCTCTAGATCCGCGCCGTCATCCCGGCCGAAGCGCAGCGGAGAGCCGGGATCCATGCCTGACCGCCGACCGGCGATGCTCTGGCATGGATCCTGGGTCGAGCTGCGCTCGCCCGGGATGACGTGGAGGGTGTCGGAAGGTCTCAGAAGAACGCCTGCAGGCCCGTGACGGCCCGGCCGAGGATCAGCGCGTGGACGTCATGCGTGCCCTCATAGGTGTTCACCGTCTCGAGGTTCGCCGCGTGGCGCATCACCTGATACTCGATCGAGATGCCGTTGCCGCCGTGCATGTCGCGGGCCTGGCGGGCGATGTCGAGCGCTTTGCCGCAATTGTTGCGCTTGACGAGGCTGATCATCTCCGGCGCCATCTTGCCCTCGTCGAGCAGCCGGCCGACGCGCAGCGAACCCTGCAAGCCGAGCGTGATCTCGGTCAGCATATCCGCGAGCTTCTTCTGGTAGAGCTGCGTCTGGGCGAGCGGCTTGTTGAACTGCTTGCGGTCGAGACCGTACTGGCGGGCGCGGTGGAAGCAGTCCTCGGCGGCGCCCATCACGCCCCAGGAAATGCCGTAGCGGGCGCGGTTGAGGCAGCCGAACGGGCCCTTCAGGCCGGAGACGTTCGGCAACAGGTTCTCTTCCGGCACGATGACGCCGTCCATGACGACCTCGCCTGTGATCGAGGCGCGAAGCGAGAGCTTGCCGCCGATCTTCGGCGCGGAGAGCCCCTTCATGCCCTTTTCGAGGATGAAGCCGCGGATCTGGTTGTCATGCGCGGCCGACTTCGCCCAGACCACGAAGACGTCGGCGATCGGCGAATTCGAGATCCACATCTTCGAGCCGGTCAGCTTGTAGCCATCGGCCACCTTCTCGGCGCGGGTCTTCATGCCCGCCGGGTCAGAACCGGCATCGGGCTCGGTCAGGCCGAAGCAGCCGACCCACTCGCCGGAGCCGAGCTTGGGCAGGTACTTCTTGCGCTGGCTCTCGTCGCCATAGGCGTAGATCGGGTACATCACCAGCGAGGACTGCACCGACATCATCGAGCGATAGCCGGAATCGACCCGCTCGACCTCGCGGGCGACCAGCCCGTAGGAGACGTAGTTCGCGCCGGCGCAGCCATATTCCTCGGGGACGGTGACGCCGAGCAGGCCGAGTTCGCCCATCTCGTTGAAGATCGAGCGGTCGGTCTTCTCGTCGAGATAGGCGTCGTGGATGCGGGGCGCGAGCTTCTCCTGCGCATAGCCGCGGGCCGTGTCGCGGATCAGGCGCTCGTCCTCGGTCAGTTGCTCGTCGAGCAGGAAGGCGTCGTCCCAAGTGAACTCAGCCAGCTTGTGGCTTGCGCTGTGGCTGCGGGCGGCTTCGGCCATGGTCTTGTTCCTTCCCTCGTCTCGTTCAACCGCGCGTCATCCCGGACAAGCCGCGAAGCGGCGCCGATCCGGGATCCATCATAGAACTCTGCACTCTAAGATGGATCCCGGATCTCCGCTTCGCTGCGTCCGGGATGACGCGGAGAGTGCGGTGTCAATCAATCACGCATCCACGTCGAAGCTGACGCCCTGCGCCAGCGGCAGCGTGGTGCCGTAGTTCAGCGTATTGGTAGCGCGGCGCATATAGGCTTTCCAGGCGTCGGAACCGGCCTCGCGGCCGCCGCCGGTCTCCTTCTCGCCGCCGAAGGCCCCGCCGATCTCGGCGCCGGACGGGCCGATATTGACGTTCGCGATGCCGCAATCCGACCCCTCGTCAGAGACGAACAACTCGGCCTCGCGCATGTTCAGCGTGAAGATCGAGGAGGAGAGCCCTGCGCCGACCGCGTTCTGCATCGCGATGGCTTCCTCGATCGACTTGTACTTCATCACATAGAGGATCGGCGCGAAGGTCTCGCGCTCGACCGGGCCGCACTGGCTGGGCATCTCGACCAGCGCCGGACGGACATAGAAGCCGCCCACGCCGACATCGACCTTTTCGCCGCCATGGACCTTGCCGCCCTCGGCCTTGGCCTCGGAAAGCGCCTTCTGCATGCCATGATAGGCGGCCTCGTCGACCAGCGGGCCGACCAGCACGCCGGCCTCGCGCGGATCGCCGATTCTCACCGAGCCGTAGACCTTAGCGAGCTTCGGCACGAGCGCGTCATAGACGCTCTCGTGCACGATCAGGCGGCGCAGCGTGGTGCAGCGCTGGCCGGCGGTGCCCATCGCCGCAAAGGCGATGCCGCGCAGCGCGATGTCGAGATCGGCGGAGGGAGCGACGATCGCGGCATTGTTGCCGCCGAGCTCGAGGATGGCGCGGGCGAAGCGCGCGGCGAGCTTCTGGCCGACCTCCTTGCCCATGCGGGTCGAGCCCGTCGCCGAGACGACGGGGACGCGGTGATCCGAAACGAGGATGTCGCCGATCTCGCGGCCACCGATCAGGATCTCCGAAAGACCGACGGGGGCCTCGGGGCCGAAGCGCTTCATCGTCTTCTCGACGATGGCCTGCACCGCGAGCGCCGTCAGCGGGGTCTTCTCGGAAGGCTTCCAGACGACGCTGTCGCCGCAGACGAAGGCGAGCGCCGCGTTCCAGGACCAGACCGCGACCGGGAAGTTGAAGGCGGAGATGACGCCGCAGACGCCGATCGGGTGCCAGGTTTCCATCATGCGATGGTTCGGGCGCTCGGTCGCGATCGTCAGCCCGTAGAGCTGGCGCGACAGGCCGACGGCGAAGTCGCAGATGTCGATCATCTCCTGGACCTCGCCGAGGCCCTCCGAGGTGACCTTGCCGGCTTCCAGAGTGACGAGCAGGCCGAGATCGGCCTTGGCGGCGCGCAGCTCCTCGCCGAGCAGGCGCACGAACTCGCCGCGGCGGGGGGCGGGCACCTTCCGCCAGGCCAGGAAGGCTGACTGAGCCCGTCCGATCGCGGCCTCGGCCTCGGCCGGGCTGGTCTCGCGCAGCGTCGCGACGGTCTCAGCTGTGATCGGCGAATGAGCGGTAAGCCCCTTCGTAGCGAAGGCGGCGTCGGTGACGCCGAGGCGCTTCAGCAGCGCGAGCGCGTCCTTGGGGAGGGGAGAGGTCATGTGCCTGCCTGATCACTGCTGTCGATGAAACACAGCCCTCATCCTGAGGAGCGCCGCAGGCGCGTCTCGAAGGATGGTCCACGAGGCTCCGGAGCCGCCTGGATCATCCTTCGAGACGCCGCTCCGCGGCTCCTCAGGATGAGGGCTCGGGGAAGGTCGCCCGAGGACCGGAACAATGCCCCCTTCCGCCATGTCACGGCAACCGATATGTTCTCACGACTTGATGAGAAAAAATCATGGATTTTGAACTTGTCCCCGGCCGGCTTTCGGTCCCTTCCCTGTCGGCGCTCGCTGCCTTCGAGGCGGCGGCGCGGCATGGCAGTTTCACGCGGGCGGCCGAGGAATTGAATTTGACCCAGGGCGCGGTCAGCCGGCAGGTGGCGCATCTCGAGAAGGTGCTGGGCGTCGGCCTGTTCCAGCGCGTGCGCCAGCGCGTCACCCTGACGCCGGCCGGCAGCGCCTATGCCACTGAAATTCGCGACGGGCTGTCCCGTCTGGCGGCGGCGACGGTCTCCGCCATGGCGTTTCGCGGCGCCGGCGGCGTGCTCAACCTCGCGATCCTGCCGACTTTCGGCACCCGCTGGCTGATCCCGCGCCTGCCGCGCTTCACCGAGGCGCATCCCGGCATCACCATCAATTTCACCACGAAGCTGGTGCCCTTCGACTTCGGTCGCGAACAGCTCGACGCCGCCATCCATTTCGGCGATCCGGTCTGGGCCGGGGCGCGGCTGCATCGACTGATGGGCGAGGAGATCGTGCCCGTCGCCGCCCCTTCGCTGGTGGCGCGTCTCGGCCTGAAGGAGCCCGCGGACATGCTGCGCGGCTCGCTTCTCCAGCAATCGACGCGGCCCCGCGCCTGGGCCAACTGGCTGGAGCAGCAAGGCCTGCCGCCGCAGCGGGCGCTGATGGGGCCGCGTTTCGAGCAATTCGCCATGGTTTCGCAGGCGGCCGTCGCCGGTCTCGGCCTCGCCATCGTGCCGCGCTTCCTGATCGAGGAGGAACTGCGCTCGGGGTCGCTGGTCATTCCGTTCGATCGCCCCGTGACCGGCTCCGAGGGCTATTACCTGGTCTATCCCGAGGCCCGTGCGGAACTCCCGGCCGTCGTCGCCTTTCGCGATTGGCTGCTCGGCGAGTGCGCCGCAGCGAACTGACTCGACAAGTCTCGCCAGCCACGCCATTCATGCGTAGAGTTCACTAACCGGGACGCAACGCGTTTGCCCGGCTCATCCTGTGGGACCCGCCATGTCGTCTTCCGAAAGCGCCGATGTCGTCATTTGCGGAGGCGGCGCGATCGGCTCCTCCGTGGCCTATCATCTCGCCGCCGCCCCGAACTTCACCGGCAAGATCATCGTCGTCGAGAAGGACCCGACCTATCGCTACGCTGCATCGGCGCTGTCGGCAGCGTCGATCCGCCAGCAATATTCGAGCGCGGTGAACATCCGCATCTCGCTGCATGGCATCGACTTTCTGCGCAACATCGGCAGCCGCCTCGCCGTCGATGGCGAGGTCCCGGTCATCGATCTTCACGAGGGCGGCTATCTCTATCTTGCGGGCGAGGAGGGGGCGCCGGTACTGGCGGCGAACCAGGCGCTGCAGGCGGCAGAGGGGGCTGATATTGCGCTTTATGCTGCACCCATGCTGCGCAGCAGATTTCCCTGGATGAACACGGAGGACGTCGCCTGCGGCACCTATGGCGTCAGCGGCGAGGGCTGGTTCGACGGCTGGGCCGTGTTGCAAGCGTTTCGCAAGAAGGCGCGCTCGCTCGGTGTTGAATATCGGCAGGGCGAGGTCGCCCGCTATGTGGTCGAGGCCGGGCGCCTCACCGCGGTCGAGCTGGCCGACGGCAGCCGCATCGCCTGCGGCGCGGCGGTCAATGCCTCGGGCACGCATGGTGCGAAGCTCGCCGCGACGGCCGGTGTCTCGATCCCGGTCAGGTCGATGAAGCGCTATGTCTTCTCCTTCATGTGCAAGGGCGAGGTCGACAACTGTCCGTTGCTGATCGATCGCACCGGATCCTGGTGTCGTCCGGAGGGCAAGCGCGGAACGGAGGGCCAGCTCTTCATCGCCAGTTGCTCGCCGCTCACCCCCGAACAGGACGAGGAGTGGATCGAAACCGCGCCCTCCGTCGAGGATGTCGACTGGGCCTTCTTCGAGGACACGGTCTGGCCGGCGCTCGCCCACCGCATTCCCGCCTTCGAGCAGATCAAGACAGGCCGCGCCTGGGCCGGCCCCTACGACATGAACGAACTCGACCACAATGCCATCATCGGTCCGGCTGTTGGTGTGGACGGACTTTATCTCGCCAACGGCTTTTCGGGCCATGGCCTGCAGCAGGCGCCCGCCGTGGGGCGCGGCCTTGCCGAGCACATCCTGCAGGGCGCCTATCGTACGCTGGATCTCTCTGATCTCGGCCATGAGCGCATCCTTGCGGGCCGGCCGATGCTGGAGACCAACATCATCTGATAGGGTTGCCACAAGCGCATCTCCGGGAAGCCTCGCCATGATCGATACGACCTATGTCCGCACGCTGGCGTGCTACAATGCCTGGCAGAACGGCAGCCTCTACGCCGCCGCGGCGAGCCTAGACGATGCCGCACGGCGGCTGGATCGCGGCGCCTTCTTCCAGTCGATCCACGGCACGCTCTGCCATCTGCTCTGGGCCGACCAGATGTGGCTCTCGCGCTTCGCCGATACGCCGAAGCCGGCGGCCCGCATCCACGATTCCCCCGGGCTGGTGGCGAACTGGGACGAACTCGTAGCCGAGCGAACGGCCTTCGACCAGACGATCACCGACTGGGCCGCTGGTCTCTCGAACGATTGGCTGGCGGGAGACCTGACATGGTTTTCCGGCGCGACGCAGCGCGAGATGCGCAAGCCCGTCGGCCTCCTGGTGACGCATATGTTCAACCACCAGACGCATCATCGCGGCCAGGTTCACGCCATGCTGACAGCGGCCGGCGCGAAGCCTGAGGATACCGACCTAATGTTGGTCGACGTCGTGAACTGACAGCCTCTGCGGCTAGGTCGATCAGACTGACACGGCTTGCGCGTCCTCGGTCTGTTGCGAGCGGGGCCGGCCCTGACCAGGCGCCTTGCCCTTCTCAGCGTCGGCATGGTCCGGAGGCACGGCAGCGGTCGCGTTCTGGCTGAGCTTCTGGAACAGGCCGAGCCCGACCATCGCGGTCACCGCGAGGAAGACGAGCAGGCCGGGATAGATGATGTTCCCCATCGTCTCGCGCGACGTCTTGGCGATCAGCACGAGCGATTCCAGGCTGAGCGCGACAATCATGATGGTCATGAACTTGGTCAGCGATCCCCGCGCCTCGGCCGGGCGGCGCAGTTCGCGGTCGGCGACGACCTCCTCCTCGAACAGGAACTTGCCGACATCGGCGACGGCGACCGCGATGATGATCAGGCCGATGCCGTCCAGCATTGTCTCCAGCGCGTTGTCCCCGGTCCAGTAGCCCGTCGCGGTGCGCCAGACCGCGACTCCGATCAGCATGATCGAAGCGGCGAGCAGCGCAAATGCGATCACCGTGTAGAGAATGCGGCTGAACAGCGTCATCGTTGATCCCCCCACCCGGACTCCGGGTCAGGCGAGACAACCATCTCGATGGCGCGGAGTTCCCTGGCCGGCCCGGCGCCGGCGCAGCGCGGAGAACCGCCATGCCGCGGTGGCGATTGTGCCGCAGCGCGGGTTCTGCGAAGCCTGGGGCAGTTCAGGAGCCGCGCCATGCCCGACACCACCCAGCTTGCCGCCTTCGCCTTGATCTGCCTGGGCATGGTGGTCACGCCCGGCCCCAACATGATCTATCTTATTTCGCGCTCGATCGCGCAGGGACGCGTGGCCGGTCTGATTTCGCTCGGCGGCGTCGCGCTCGGCTTCATCGTCTACATGCTCAGCGCCGCCTTCGGCATCACGGCGCTGCTCTTCGCTGTGCCTTACGCTTATGACGCGCTGCGCATCGGCGGCGCGCTCTACCTGATGTGGCTGGCCTGGCAGGCGCTGCGGCCGGGCGGTCGTTCGCCCTTCCAGGTTCGCGACCTGCCGCATGACCGGCCGCGCAAGCTGTTCGGCATGGGCTTCCTGACGAGCCTGCTCAACCCCAAGATCGCCATGCTCTATCTGGCGCTGCTGCCGCAGTTCATCGATCCGGCTGCGGGTAGCGTTCTGGCGCAATCGGTGACGCTGGGCTCTATGCAGATCGCCATCAGCCTGTCAGTCAACGCCATGATCGCCATTGCCGCAGGCAGCATCGCGGTCTTCCTGCGGACGCGACCCTTCTGGTCGCTGGTGCAGCGCTGGCTGATGGGCACCATGCTCGCAGGCTTCGCGCTGCGCATGGCGCTGGAAAGCCGCCGCTGAGCCTCCGAAACGCGCGGGCAGAGGCGCTCAGCCCGGCCCGCCGCTGGATCTAGGCGAGGCCCGGCTGCGGCAGGCGGGCTTTGATGATCCGGGTGATGCCCTCCCGCGCCGGCATGACGGCGCCCGCCCGCTCATGCTACGCTGTCCTAGCGTAAGCTGGCGCGCGCCGAGCGATGCTATGCGCGAGCCCGGGCATGAGGGAGGTGGCGATGGCCTGCTCGTTCTCGCGGATCGGATGGCTGGCGGCGCTCACGGTCTCGCTGGCTGCAACCATCGCCACAGCGCCCGCTTCGGCCCAGAAGGCAGAGACGATCGCGCTCTGCAAGGCCGAGAAGACCGAAAAATCCATCGCAGCCTGCACGACCGTGCTGAAGGGGCGCGGCGACCAGAAGGTCAAGGCCTCGGCACTGCTCAGTCGCGCCCAGGCTTACTGGGCCCTCAGCCGCCTGGCCGAGGCAGAAAAGGATTACAGCGAAGCGATCCGGCTGGTGCCGAATTTCGGCGCGCTCTACCGCGATCGGGCGCAGATCCGCTTCGGCCTGGGCAACCAGGACGGCGCGATGGCTGACTTTACCGTCGCACTCGAGAAGGATCCCTTCGACGCCGACAACTATGCCAATCGCGGCTATCTCAAGCTGCTGCAGTATGATTTCGCTGGCGCGGGCGAGGACATCCGCAAGGGGCTGTTCTGGCAGAAGGGGCATCCGCGCAGCGAGTACATGCTCGGCCTGCTGCACTACTCCACCGGGCGCTATAGCGATGCGATCGCGCAGATCGACAGGGCCCGCGACCTCGGCTTCCGCGGCAGCGAGGCCTCGATCACCAGGGCCCGCAGCCTGTATTATCTCGGCACCTATGAGGCCGCCATCCGCGAGGCGACGGAGGGGCTGCAGGCCTTTCCGGCGCAGTACGACCTGACGGAGATCCGTGCGCGTTCCCGGTTGGCCCGTCGCGATTTCGGCGCGGCGCTGGCCGATGTGGAAGCCGTGCTGCAGGCGGCGCCGCGATATGGCCGCGCCTATGCCACGCGCGGCGCTGTCCGGCTCGCGATGAAGGACATTGCCGGCGCCACCGCCGATGCCGACAAGGCGATCGAACTTGGCCCCACATTGTTCGATGCACAGGAACTCAAGGCCGATATCCTGCTGGCCTCTGGCGATCGGGCTGCGGCCCGCGCCGTCCTCGCGCAGTCCGCTGCCCGAACCGATGCCAGAATGGACTACGACATCACCTCGCGGGCGCGCCATGCGGCAAGGGTCGCCGAGTTTGACAAGCCGAAGCCTATCCTCGTGACCGAGCTCGACGAGGCAGAACTGAAGGCGCGCTGCGGCAAGCGAGACGATCCGCTCCGCATGCCAAGCTGCGACAGGCTTGTCGAACTGGCGACTACGCCGCAGGTGAAGGCCGACATGCTGGTCCTGCGTTCACAGGCTCGGCCCTATGACGCCCAGATCGCCGATCTCGATCTCGCCGTGGCGGCTGCGCCCGACTATCTCGTCGCGACCATCGCCCGTGCGCAAGGACACCTGGCGGATTATCGCTTCGGAGCCGATCTGCGACCTTACGAGCGGGCCTGGGCCGACGCCGACAGCGCCGTTCGCCGCGCGCCGACCGGCTCCGACGAGCTCAAGAGCGCGCTGCTGACACGCGCAATGGCCTCCCATGGCAAGGGCGACTACGAGGCGGCCATCGCGGATCTGAACCGGCTTCTGGAGCGCGACCCGTCCGCTCCTTATCTCATCGAGATGCGAGGCGAGGCCCTGCTCATGGCCGGTCGCCCAGAACCGGCCCTCGCCGACCTGCGTGAGACCAGGCGGCTGACTGCGGTTGATCGGCGCCAGTTCCTGCAGGACGACGATTTCGTGGTCGCACTGATCGAGACCGGCAGGGTCGACGAGGCGTTGGCCGAGCTGGAAGCTTGGAAGCGCGAGGGAACGGGCGGTGAAATTTTCCGCGAGGCGCTGCGGGCCCGCGCCCTGCTCGCCAAGGGCGATGCCGTCGAGGCTCGAGCGGTCTCGGCCGCGGTGCTCGGCACGAACCGTTCGAATCTCGCTGCTATCGCCATTCGCGGAATGGCCTTGGCAAGCATGGGACTGTCGCTCGACGCGGTGCCCGACCTCACGCGGGCGATCGACGACGCTGCGGTCCCGTTCAAGGCCGCGAGCTCGGGCATGACGCCGGGACATACGGCCGACCTGTTCCTGTATCGCGGGCTGGCACGCCTGCGGCTGAACCAGAGCAACGCCGCCCATGCCGATTTCGGGGAGGCGATCAGGCGTGCTCCCGATCGCGCCCGGGCCTATGGCGAGCGGGCTCGGCTCCTGCTGATGGCCGACAATCCCGCTGCCCTGACCGATGTCGCCATGGCGCTCCGCATCGAGCCCAACGAGCCGCGTTGGCGGGCGCTGGCCGCGCGCATCAATCTGGCGACGGGTGATCTCGTGGCCGCCGAGCGTTTCGCCTCTGAAGCGCTCGCGGCACCCACGCCGGAGCCCGACCTGGTGCTGCTGCGCGCCAAGGCCAGACTTGGCCTCGGCGATTTCCGCGGAGCCGCCGAGGATGCGGTGGCGCGTCTGGCGACGATGCCGGCGGACGCCGACGCGCTGCTGGTCCGGATCGAGGCGCGGACCGGCGAGGGCGATCTCAAGGCGGCGCTGGCCGATGCCGAGGCGGCGCACGCCGCGCGCGGTGGCGATGTCCGGATTCTGTTGGCCCTGGCCGAGCTGAAGGCGCGAACCGGCGATGCGCCTGGGGCGATCGGCGTGTTCGAGGAGGCGGCGAGCAAGCCCGAGGCGGCGCTCCAGGCCAACAAGCGCCTCGGGGACCTTTATGCCGGCATCTCCTCCGACCAGTTGGCGCTGGGCTATTACGCCAGGGCGATCGAGCAGCCTGCACGCAGGCTGGATGACGAGGCGCTTCGCACCGCCGCCCGGATCGCCCGAGATGCTTTGATCCGCAAAATGGTGGCGCCGAAGTAGCGCGCCCCGCATTTTTGCGAAGGGCCGGTGGCATCATGGTGCTACCGGGTGCGACGCTCATTGTCTAAGCTGCCGGATAGTCCCGTCCGGAACCATGAGAACGAATGATGAGCGCAATGACGTCCGAGGAAGCCAAGGTCGTTGACTGGCTCGCCAGCCGCAAGGAGGCGATGGTCGCGCTGCTGCGCGAGATGGTCGACACTGACTCCGGCTCCTACGACAAGGACGGCGTCGACCGCGCCGGCCAGGTCATCGCCCGCTTCCATGCCCAGAATGGACTCGAGGTCGAGATCATTCCGGATGCTCGCTTCGGCGATGCGGTGAAGGCGCGCCTGCCGAACCCGACCGCGAACGACCAGCGCCCGGTCCTGCTGCTCGGCCACCGCGACACCGTCTTCCCGAAGGGCGAGCCGACGCGGCGCCCCTTCACCATCAAGCACGGTCGGGCTTATGGGCCGGGCGTCGCCGATATGAAGGCGGGTCTCGTGATCGAGGCCTTCGTCGCGGCGGCCTTCGCCGAATGCGGTGGCCTGTCGGCTCCTCTGACGATGCTGACGACCAGCGACGAGGAGATCGGCTCGCCATCCTCCCGCCCGGTCATCGAGGCCGCCGCGCGCGAGTCGCGCTGCGTCTTCAATGCCGAGCCCAGCCGACTTCCGGCCGGTACCACATTCGCCCGCGATCATCGGCAGTCGGTCACCAGCGGCCGCAAGGGCGGCGTCTTCATGCGCGCCGAGTTCATCGGCAAGCCTGCCCATTCCGGTGCGAACTACGAGAAGGGCGCCTCGGCCATCGTCGATCTCGGCCACAAGATTCCGAAGCTCCAGGGTCTGACCGACCTCGCCAAGGGCATCACCGTCAATGTCGGGTTGATCGGCGGCGGGCAGACGGTGAACACCGTCGCGCCCAATGCCTGGTGCGAGATCGACCTGCGCTATGTCACGGCCGCTCAGCGCAGCGAACTCGTCGAGGCCATCCGCGTCATCATCGAGACGCCTATCGTGGCCGAGACCAGCGCCAGGCTGTCGATCAAGGGTGAGTTCCTACCCCTCGAAGGCACGGCCGAATCACAGAAGCTGTTCGAGGCCTATCGCGAGGCGGCGGCCGGTTTTGGCATCGCCACCATCGCGGAGTTCACCGGTGGCTGCGCCGATTCAGGCTTCACGGCCGCTCAAGGCACGCCGACTCTGTGCAGCGTCGGCCCGATCGGCGGCATGGCGCATACGCCGGACGAGTTCCTGGAAGTCGAGAGCATCGTCCCGGCAGCGCAGACGCTGGCGCTGTCGGTGATGCGGGCGGCGAAGTTGATGGAGTGAGCTGGAGAGCGTCATGCTCGGGCGAAGCGTAGCGCAGACCCGAGCATCTCCATCAGGATCGAACGCGTCATGGTCGGGGCAAGCCCGACCATGACGCCAAGCTCCTCAGAACGCCTCTTCCCAGTCCCGGCTGAGCCGCATCGCCGAATTGATCAGCCCGACATGGGAATAGGTCTGCGGAAAATTCCCCCAGAGTTCGCCGGTGTGCAGATCGGCGTCCTCGGACAGCAGGCCGAAGCTGTTGCGCCGTTTCAGGATGCGGCCGAAGAGGGCCTTCGCCTCGTCGGCGCGGCCGATCGCGTTCAGCGCATCGACATACCAGAAGGCGCAGATCAGGAAGCCGGTGTGCATGAAGCCGAAATCGTCCTGCGTCGCATAGCGCAGCAGCAGGTCGCCGCGCGTCAGATCGCGGCCAATCGCCTCGACGGTGGCGACGAAGCGCGGATCGTCCGGCTTCAGGAAGCCGAGCTCCGAGACCAGCAGGAGCGTGGCGTCGAGGTCTTCGCCGCCGAAGGTGGAGACCAGATGTCCTCGCTCCTCGTTCCAGATGCGTTCGAGGATGAAGGCCTTGATCCGCTTCGACTCGCCCTTCCAGTACTCCTTGCGCTCGGCGCGGCCGAGCGTGCCGGCGATGCGCGCCAGCCTGTCGCAGGCCGCCCAGCACATCACGCTTGAAAAGGAATGGACGGCCTCCTTCTCGCGTAGCTCCCAGGGGCCGGCATCGGGCTTGTCGAAATAGGCGATGGCCAGTTCTCCCATCCGTTCCAGCTGGCCGAACAGGGCCTCCTTGCCGGGCTGGATCAGGCGCTGATCGAAGAAGGAATGCGTCGCCGCCAGCACGACCGCGCCGTAGCCATCGTTCTGGATCTGCGTCGCCGCGCCATTGCCGAAGCGCACCGGCTGATGGCCGCGATATCCCGACAGGCTCGGAGCCTCGAACTCGTCGAGCGCGCCGCCACGCGTGATCGGATAGAGCGGCGGCAGGTGCTCGGCGCCGCTTTCGGAAAAGGTGTCGACGATATTGGTGATGAAACCGAGATAGTCTTCCATCGTCCGCGTCGTGCCGAGGCGGTTCAGCGCGTGGACGACGAAATAGGCGTCGCGCAGCCAGCAGAAGCGGTAGTCCCAGTTGCGCTGCGTTCCCGGCGCTTCCGGGATCGATGTCGTCAGCGCCGCGACGATTGCGCCCGTCTCCTCGAAGGCGCAGAGCTTCAGCGTGATCGCGGCCCGGATGACCTCGCGCTGGTATTCGAAGGGCAATGACAGCGACCGCACCCAGTCGCGCCAGTAGTCCGTCGTCTTGTCGAGAAACTCTCGCGCGGTTTCCTCGATCTCGGCCCGCAGCGCCTCGTCCGAGCCAATGAAGAAGGAGAACGGCCGGTCGACGGCGAAGGGCACGCCGTCGACGACATAGGAAATCGGCGCATCGGTCGTCAGCCGGATGGTCTGGTCGGCACCGACGAAGCGGACATGGTTGGAGCCGCGCGTGATCTCGTCCGGCTCCTCGCCGAGGCCGAGGCAGGGCTTGACCACCGTGCGGATGCGCGGCCGGCCGGAAATCCGGCGCACGCGGCGCACGAGCTGCGGCGGCCGGAAAAAGCGCTCATAGCGGACGAAGCGCGGCGCGAAATCGAGGATCTCGATGGCGTTGCCCTGATCGTCGGAGAGCACCGAGGACAGGATCGCCGTGTTGTCGAGATAGGTTTGCTCGCAGCGTGTCATGCCGACGAGTTCGATCGCGAAGACGCCCTTGCGGGGCATGGCGTCGCCGTCCTCGGCCTGATTGTCGATCAGCGCGCAGAAGACCGGATCGCGATCGAAACGCGGGAAGCAGCCCCAGACGATGCGCGCGCGTCGGTCGATGAGGGCTGCGATCGAACAATTGCCGATCACGCCGAGGTCGAGCGAGGCGGAATGCAGCCCCGCTGCCGTCGTCGTCGAAACTGTCATCGTCATCCTTGCGAGAAGCTGGAGGCGGTCAGGCTGCCGCGCTCGGCGGCGTCGAGAAGAAGGCGGCGCAGCGCGGTTGGTGAATCGAGGCGCAGCTTCGCGCAGGTCGCGCCTGCGCCGATCCGGATCGACAGCCCGCCGAGCGCATTCACGGCCTCGAAACCGTGCTCGTCGGTGATGTCGTCGCCGATGAAGACCGGCAGGCGACCGGCATAGGGGGCAGCCTGCATCAGCTGGGCGATGGCCGTGCCCTTGCTGGCTTGGGCGGGAACGAGCTCGGCGACCGCTTTGCCTTCCTGCAACCGGATCGCCGGGCCCATGCGGACGGCGATTGCACGCATCAGGTCGAGCGCCTCGTCATGGAGCTGCGGCGCCAGTCGCCAGTGCAGGGCCACCGAAATGCGCTTGTCCTCGACGATGATGCCGACATGGCTGTTCGCGAAACGCACGAGGTCGCGCAACGCGCCGCGCATTTCAGCGGGCACCTCGACCTGGGACTGGATCTCGCCGTCGAGCCTGATCTGGGCGCCATGCAGCGCGGCCGTGTCGAAACGATAGGGGGTGAGCGCGGCGTCGAGGAACGAGACCGGCCGCCCGGACACCAAAGCGAGCGCGCCGCCCAGCGCCTGGCGCAGGGAATCGAGGGCTGCCGGCACCCGCCGGTCGAGCCGCACCTCGTCGGGCGCCGGGGCGATCTCCACCAGAGTCCCATCGAAATCGAGAAACAGTGCGATGCCGTCCTCGGCCGCAGCCAGGTCGCGGGCATCACTGACGGTTCCGGGTTCGGTGAATGTCATCATCTCAGCCTGTCTGGCCAACAAAACCGGCGGAAACGCGGCGCGGGATCGGCCCGACGGCCTTGATCGCGGGGATCGCCACGCATCGCGAGGCATGCTCTCGAACTCGCCACATTCTGCCTTCAGCCTGCCCCCGTCGCCTCGTTTTCAACGCAAGGCCGACATCGCGACGCCGAAGATCGGCGCGCGCCCATGGAAACATTACGCTCGCAGCGGCGTTCTGTTCCTGCCTCAGTGTCGAATTTCGGGCATCCGCCACGTTCAGGCCCCAGGCCGACCAGGGAGAACCGACCCGTCATGCGTCTCGTCATCGTCTCTAACCGTGTCACGATTCCCGAGCGCAATGAAAAGGCGGCAGCCGGCGGCTTGGCGGTGGCGTTGCGCGAGGCCCTCGAAAAACAGGGCGGCCTCTGGTTCGGCTGGAGCGGCGCGGTCAGCGAGGTGGCGGCGGCGCCCAGCGTGATGCAGCGGGGCAAGGTCACCTACGCGGTCACGGATCTGACCGAGGCGGAGCGCCAATCCTACTATCTCGGCTTCTCGAACCGCGCTCTCTGGCCGCTGATGCATTACCGGCTCGGCCTGACCGAGTTCTCGCGGGCCGACTATGCCGGCTATCTTGCCGTCAACCGCCGCTTCGCCAAGGCGCTGATGGCGATGCTGCAGCCAGACGACATCATCTGGATCCACGACTACCATCTGATCCCGCTGGCGGCCGAACTGCGCCGCCGCGGCGTCACCAACCGCATCGGCTATTTCCACCATATCCCCTGGCCCCCGGCCGAGGTCTTCGGTGCGCTGCCCTTTGCAGCGACGCTGGCCAGCACGATCGCCGCCTATGATCTCGTCGGGATGCAGACCGCGATCGACGTCAACAACCTGATCGGCGGCCTCGTCTCGATGTGCGGTGCCAGGAGCGACGGGCGCAAGGTGCGGGTCGGGCGCCGGGAGACGATCGTGCAGCCCTTTCCGATCGGCATCGACGTCGAGGCCTTCCGGAAGCTGGCGGCGGCATCCGTCCGCTCGGCCACGACACCGCTCCGGACGACGCGCCAGTCGCTGGGCGAGCGCAAGCTCGTCGTCGGAGTCGACAGGCTCGACTACTCCAAGGGCATCGTCCAGCGTCTCGAGGCGTTCGGACAGTTCCTGCGCAGCCATCCCGACCAGCGCGGCCGCGTTGGCATGCTCCAGATCGCGCCACCCTCGCGCTCCGACGTGCCCGAATATGCCGAGCTCGACAGGCAGTCCGACGAGGTCGCCGGGCGCCTCAATGCGGCGCTGGGCGAGTTCGACTGGACGCCGATCCGCGTCGTCAAGAAGGCCTATTCGCGCAATGCGCTGTCCGGCTTCTATCGTCGCGCCCAAGTCGGGCTGGTGACGCCGATGCGAGACGGCATGAACCTCGTCGCCAAGGAATACATCGCGGCTCAGGATCCGGCCGATCCCGGTGTGCTGGTGCTGTCGCGCTTCGCCGGAGCTGCGCAGCAGCTGGGCGAGGCGCTCATCGTCAATCCTTTCGACACGCATGAGGTAGCCGAAGCGATCCGGACCGCTCTCGCCATGCCGAAATCGGAGCGCATCCGCCGCTTCGAGCGCCTCTACGCCACGATCGAGGCGACCGATATCGCCTGGTGGACGCAGCGCTATCTTGCCGCCCTGGCGGGCTCCGACATGGCCCCGGCCGCAATCGTCCCGCCGGTCGGGCAAAAGTCGACGCCGGTCGCAGTGGCCCGCAAGGGCAAGGCTGCGCGGCCTGCCGCAAGGAAACCTCCCTCCGACAAGGTCGCGATCACGTCGTCGCCGGCGGTTTCGTCCGCCATTATGCCGGCATCGTCCTGAGCGGTCTGCGACCTTCTCTGCACATCCGGTCTTCCGAAAGGATTTCCGCTGAAAGCGGGGCAAATGGGCGCTGTCCTTTACCTTTGGCTCGCTGGGCCTTGCCGAGCATGGCCTTCGCTGGCTAGAAGGCCGGGAACGCCGAGGGTGCTTGCGACTCGGCTTCGACAAGTGTCTGGTCTGCGATGAACGTCGGCCGCAACGGCCGGGCGGCAGGCGGAGGATCTGGGATCGATGCGAGGCGCTCACGGAGGATCGGGCGTTCTGCTGCGCCGCCTTCGTGAGGTGATGGCAGCGTCGATCAGCCCGCAGGAGCGGCTGGATCGGCTCGTCGTCCTGATCGCCGGCAATCTCGTCGCCGAGGTTTGTTCGGTCTACGTCCTGCGCGAGGACGGCTCGCTCGAACTCTATGCGACCGAAGGTCTCAACCGCGAGGCTGTGCATCTCACCACGATGCGGGCGGGCGAGGGCCTCGTCGGCCTGATCGCGCGCGAGGCCGAGCCGCTGGCGCTCTCCGACGCGCAGAGCCACCCCGCCTTCTCCTACCGTCCCGAGACGGGCGAGGAGATCTATCGCTCCTTCCTCGGCGTGCCGATTCTGCGCGGCGGCGCGGTGATGGGCGTGCTGGTCATCCAGAACCGCGCCTCGCGCCTCTATAGCGACGAAGAGATAGAGTCGCTGCAGACCACCGCCATGATCATGGCGGAGATGATCGCGGCAGGCGGCCTCAAGTCGCTGGCGCGGCCAGGCGCCTCCATCGGCCTCGACCGTCCAATCCACGGCATCGGCGTCGCGCTCGCCGACGGCGTCGGCCTCGGCCATGCCGTGCTTCACGAGCCGCGCATCGCCATCACCAACCTCATCGCCGAGCACCCCGCCGCCGAGGTCAACCGGCTCGAGGCCGCGATCGCCGAGATGCGTGCCTCGATCGACGAGCTGATCGAGCGCGGTGACGTCGCCCATATCGGCGAGCATCGCGACGTCCTCGAAACTTTCCGCATGTTCGCCCATGACCAGGGTTGGCTGCGCCGCATGCGCGAGGTCGTGCTGACCGGCCTGACGGCGGAGGCGGCCGTCGAGCGCGTCCAGTCCGACACGCGCGCCAAGATGCTGCGCCAGACCGACCCCTATCTGCGCGAGCGCCTGCACGATCTCGACGATCTCGCCAACCGCCTGCTGCGCACGCTGGCGGGCAAGGCCAACGGCGTCGCGCGCGAGGAACTGCCCGAGAACGCCATCCTGATCGCCCGATCGATGGGCCCGGCCGCGCTCCTCGATTACGACCGCGCGCATCTGCGCGGCCTCGTGCTGGAGGAGGGCGGCCCGACCAGCCATATCGCCATCGTCGCGCGCGCGCTCGGCATCCCCGCCGTCGGCGAGATCGGCAATGCGACGGCGCTGATCCAGTCGGGCGATGCCGTCATCGTCGACGGCCAGGCCGGTGCCGTGCAGATCCGCCCGCAGCCCGATGTCGAGAACGCCTACAAGGACAAGGCGCGGCTTCGCGCCCGCAAGCAGGAGCAGTACCGCAAGCTCAAGAGCCAGCCCTCCGTCACCAAGGACGGCGTGCCGATCGTGCTCCAGATCAATGCCGGCCTCATCGTCGACATGCCGAATCTGGAGGCGACGGCGGCTTCCGGCATCGGCCTGTTCCGGACCGAGCTGCAGTTCATGGTCGCCGAGACCATGCCGACGACGAGCGAACAGCAGGCGCTTTATGCGGCAGTCCTCGATCAGGCGCAGGGCCGACCCGTCACCTTCCGGACGCTCGATATCGGCGGCGACAAGGTGCTGCCCTATATGGAGCGTATCGAGGAGGAGAACCCGGCGCTGGGCTGGCGCGCGATCCGCATCGGCCTCGACAAGCCGCGCCTGCTGCGGGCGCAGGTGCGGGCCTTGCTGCGGGCGGGTTCGGGCCGCGACATGAAGATCATGCTGCCGATGATCGCGACGGTGGACGAGTTCCAGCGCGCCCGCACCATCGTCCGGCGCGAGCAGGCGATGCTGGAGAAACAGGGCCATGTTCCCCCGCTGAGCCTGCAACTCGGCGTCATGGTCGAGGTGCCGTCGCTGCTGTTCGAATTGCCGGAGATCGTGCGCGAGGCCGATTTCCTGTCGATCGGTACCAACGACCTGATGCAGTTCCTGTTCGCGGCCGATCGCGAGAACAAGCGCGTCGCCGATCGCTTCGATCCGCTCGGCGTCGGCGCGCTGCGGGCGCTGCGCAGCATCGTCGAGGCCGCAGCCGAAGCGAACTGCCCGGTCACGGTCTGTGGTGAGATGGGCGGCAAGCCGCTCGAGACGATGGCTCTGATCGGTCTGGGCTATCGCGGCTTCTCGATGTCGGCGGCTTCGATCGGTCCGGTCAAGGCGATGCTGCGCGCGCTCGACGCGGGCAAGCTCGCCGAGCGGCTCGACTGGCTCCTGGCGGCCGGAGAGGGCACCAGCAGCCTGCGCCCGCAGCTTGCGGCCTTCGCGGCCGAGTTCAAGGTTCCGGTCTAGCGACGTCATCGAACGTCGTCCGAGCCTCCCGTTTTCCGATTTCGAGTTTATCATGTCCCTTCAGCTCCCGCAGGATCGTCTCGACGCCATCGTGGCCCGCCACGCCGCAGCGACGGCCGAGATCAACACGGCGACCGAGGCCGCGCGCACCGTCGAGCTCGCCAAGGAACTCTCGGAGCTCGATCCGGTCGTCGCCGCGATCGCCACCTGGCGGCAGGCCCAGACGAGCCTCGCCGAGGCCGAGGCGTTGATCGAGGACCCCGCCACCGACCCCGAGTTTCGCGAATTGGCCTTCGAGGAGCGCGATGCGGCCCGTCTCGAAATCGAAGCGCGTGCCCGCGAGATCCTGATCGCGCTGCTGCCAAAGGATGCGGCCGACGAGCGCGGCGTCATCCTCGAGATCCGGGCCGGTACCGGCGGCGACGAGGCCTCGCTCTTCGCCGGGGATCTCCTGCGCATGTATCAGCGCTATGCCGCACAGAAGGGCTGGAGCGTCGATATCCTCTCTGAGAGCGAGGGCACGGTCGGCGGCTTCAAGGAGGTCATCGCCGAGATTGCGGGCAAGGGCGTCTATGCACGGCTGAAATACGAATCCGGCGTGCATCGTGTCCAGCGCGTACCGGATACCGAGACCAGCGGCCGTATCCACACCTCGGCGGCGACTGTCGCCATGCTGCCGCTCGCCGGCGATGTCGATATCGTCCTGAACGATAGCGACATCCGCATCGACACGATGCGCGCCGGCGGAGCGGGCGGCCAGCACGTCAACAAGACCGAATCGGCGGTGCGTCTGACGCATATGCCCAGCGGCATCGTCGTCGTGGTTCAGGACGAGCGTTCCCAGCATAAGAACAAGGCACGTGCATACGATCTGCTGCGCGCCAAGCTCTATGACGTAGAGCGCGGCAGGCTTGACGCCGAACGCTCGGCGGACAGGCGCTCCCAGGTCGGTTCCGGCGATCGTTCGGAACGTATTCGCACCTACAATTTCCCGCAGGGTCGCGTGACCGACCACCGCATCAACCTGACGCTCTACAAGCTGGATGAGATGATGCAGGGGCTGGTGCTCGACGATATCATCGACGCCCTGACGGCGGAGCATCAGGCCAGGCTGCTCACGGCGGAGACCATGGGTTGAGCGACGACAGAAGAGCGCCGATGAAACCTCTTTGCCCCTCCCGCGTTGTACCGGCATCGATAACGCAACAGGGGGGACCCTCCGATGACCAAGATTTTCTCGAGCATCGCCATGACCGCACTGATGGTGGGCGTGCTGGCGATACCAGCCCAGGCGCAGGGCACGGCGACTCAGGTCGAGCGGTCGATGCAGGGGGGCCTGAAGCGCGCGACCGCGGGAGAGCCGGCGAAATTGCAGGGCGCGATGACGCAGTCGCAGGCGCGCCGGGTTTG
Source organism: Allobosea sp. GW822-FHT03F07 (assembly GCF_058801345.1). Lineage (NCBI taxonomy): Bacteria > Pseudomonadati > Pseudomonadota > Alphaproteobacteria > Hyphomicrobiales > Alloboseaceae > Allobosea > Allobosea sp. GW822-FHT03F07. Next base: position 17,034 of record NZ_JBXAND010000008.1, on the reverse strand, counting down.
CCAGCAGGAGATGGCCGGCGCGCGCGAAAGCAAGTCGGCGATGCGGTCCAAGATGACCTTTTGCGTCAACGAGAAGATGCAGGGGCGCTGACGGGCCTTTCCATCGCGGACGCACGCCGCAGGCTTGCGGCGAGACTGAGAGAGGGTGGCAGCGACAGCGCCGCCCTCGATGCGCGTCTGCTGATGGAAGGCGTCGTCGGCGAACGCGATCCCGATCCTTTCGCGAAGCTCGATGCCGATCAGGAAATGCGCCTCGAGGCCTTCGCGTCGCGCCGGCGTGCAGGCGAGCCGGTCTGGCGCATCCTGGGCGAAAGGGAGTTCTGGGGGCTGCCGTTCAGGCTGTCCGCGGCAACGCTGGAGCCACGCCCCGACAGCGAGACTCTGGTCGACGCTGTCCTCGATCATCTGGCCGGGCGCCGGCAGGAACCATTGGCGGTTCTCGACCTCGGAACCGGCACGGGCTGCCTGCTGATCGCCGTGCTCAGTGAATTTCCGATGGCGACGGGCCTAGGCGTCGATCTTTCGCCCGAGGCCTGTGAGACGGCGCGCGGCAATGCACAGTTGAACGGTGTGGCGGAACGTTGCCTGTTCCAGCAGGGCTCGTGGACGGCGGGGCTGGACCGGCGCTTTGATCTGATCCTGTCCAATCCTCCCTATATCCGGACCGACAATATCGAGACGCTGGATGTTTCCGTTCGCGATCACGATCCCAGGCTCGCGCTCGATGGCGGAGATGACGGGCTCGGACCCTATCGCATCTTCGCAAGGACGTTGCCGGATGTGCTGGCACCCGACGGGGTCGTCGTGTTCGAAATCGGTGCGGGCCAGGAGGCGGATGTGATCGCGCTCATGCGCGATGGGGGCTTCGTCTGGCTAGGCTCCCGCCGCGATCTCGGCGGGCATCCGCGCGCTCTGATCTTCACGATCGACTGAATTCTCGCGGCCGTTCATGCGATTTTGCTTGGAACGGCGCCCAAAACCCGCTATGCACCATTCTAGCCGAAGCTGGTGTCGTCAGCACGGAGCCGCAGGCAAGGCCTTCGGGGACCAGTCGCTTCATCAGGACATGTCCGGGAAGCGACGGAACTGACAAGCCAGGTTGGATACCGAAGGCGCCAAGGCGCAAGTCGGCTCATGGGACTGAAGGTCCCTTTTTGGAAAGAGCGCGTGAAGACCAGCGGCGTTACGCCACTTCAGGTCACTCTTACCCGGTGCAGCGACGCAACCCGCTGTGCACCGGAACGCGCATGATGACCCCACGGTTGCTTTGAGCACAGAAGCGCGAGATTCACGCGAATGAGACCAGGTCAGAACCGGCGCATGCGCGGCCGTAACAACAATAACAACAATAACAACAGCGGTAACCGGAAAGCGCCCAACCCGCTTCAGCGGAGCTACGAGTCGAACGGTCCGGACGTAAAGGTCCGTGGCACCGCTCAGCACGTCGCGGAAAAGTACCTGCAACTGGCGCGCGACGCTCAATCGTCGGGCGATCCGGTCGCAGCCGAGAACTACTTCCAGCACGCCGAGCACTATTATCGGATCCTGCTCGCCGCGCAGGAGCAGATGGCCCAGCAGTTCGGTCACAGCTTCCCGCCGAATCGCGCCTTCAACGAGGATGCCGACGAGGGCGAGGACGAGGGCGGCGACGACGAGGCACAGCCCTTCCCGCAGGGCAGCCCGCAGCCGGAGATCCGCAACGCTTCCGGCGGCATGAACGGCAATGGCTATAACGGCCAGCGTCAGGATGGCGATGGTGCTGACGGCCAGCGCTTCGACCGTCAGCCGCGCAACAACGATCGCAACAACAACCGCCGCTTCGACCGCAATGATCGTCAGGATCGCGGCGAGCGTCGTTTCGATCGGCCTGAAGGCGGACAGAACGTCCAGGGCGGCTACACCCCGCGCCCCGATGCGCCGCGCTCCGACATCCCGGTTCCGGGCGAGCAGCCGGAACTGGCGCCGCGGCCGGTTCAGGGTGAGCGTCGCTTCGATCGCCCCGAGCGCGGCCCGCGTCCCGAGCGCCGTCCGCGCCGCGAGCGCGAGGCTGAACTCGATGCCGACAATGCGGGCGACGTCGCTGCCGCGCTGCCGTCCTTCCTGACCACGCCCGTGCGCGTACCTGTCGCCGAGCCGGTGCCGGTCGCCGTCGAGGCTGCCCCGCAGGATGTTGCGGAAGCCGCTCCGGCCGAGAGCGCGCCGAAGCGCCCGCGTCGTCGCCGCTCGCCGCGCGAGGTCATGGACGCACTCGGCTCCGAGACGGACGGTACGACCGAGTGATCCCGGTCGGGCTGCAGTCGAGATGAAAGAAGGGGCTCGTGAGGGCCCCTTTTCCATTGCTCAGTCGATCCCAAGTGCGGCCGGAGCGGCGGCGATCTCCAGTCTTTCGCCCTCGGCCAGTCGGCCGCCGGCGAGGACCTTGCAATAGATGCCGCAATCGACATGCCCGAAGCTCGTCATCAGGGCCTTCGGCAGCTGCAGGTCGCGGGCGCCGGTCTGGGGGTCTACATTGGTCGCTGCGCAACGCTCGATCCGCTTGATCACCTCGAGCTTCGCACCGGCTGCCGTCGTCAATTCGCACCCCGCCAGATCCAACTCGGCCCAGGGCTCCAGCCCCTCCACCATGATATTGCCGCGGAAGCGCAACGGGTCGATCGATGCACCGACCCGCTTCTCCAGATCGGCGACGCTGGCGAGATTGATGATCGAGACGAAGCCCGAACGGGAATCGGTGAAACGGTAGCCGGAAGGGGCCTGCAGCAGCCGCGGCTGGCCGCGCAACGCCTCAGGCATGAAAGCTTCGAAGAAGGCGGTGATGCTGTCCTTGCCCTCTTGCGTCGCCGTGCTGGCGCGCAGCAACTCCTTGCCGCCATGGCCGATGACGAGATCGCCGCTGGCATCGTCATAGCGGGTGCGCAAAGTCGCGAGCACCTCGTTTCGCATCAGCATCAGGTATTTGATCTTGGGCTGGTGGACAGGCTCGGCCGGGTCGAAGCCTGACGAGCCGTTCTCGATCGCGAACAGCCGGTCGCCCGGGAAATAAGCGCCTTGGGCGAGGTCGGCGGAGGTTAGGCGCTCGGGCGAGAGGCCCTTGACGGGATAACGGTAGAGCGAGGCGATGCGCATGAAGGCGGCCCAGGATCGAGACGGGATGGCAGGATAGCGCGAGGACCGCGAGGAGATCGATGAAATCCTCGCATGAATGCGATCATTTGCGCGCGATGCGCGTCCGGATTGCCTCTTCCTCGATTTCCGGCAGCTCGGCGACCGAACGCTGGCAGCCCCAGCCGGCAAGCACGGCGTCGGTATCCTCGACCACGAAGAAGCGCGCGGCCTCGCGATCATAACCGTCCGCCAGCAGATGTTCGTAGTCGGTATGGACGTGCCGGACATGGCTGCCGAGTGCGAGCCAGAGCGCGGTCGCCGGCGGCAGGTCCTTCATATGGCGGCGCTCGGCCAGCGCGACCACGGCCTGTGCATCGGCGAGCGGAATCCCCGGCGCCAGCGCCCGGAGCGCCTTGCGGATCGACTGCTGTCGCTGCGTTCCTGCCATGGCCCCATGGTGCCCCCGGGATTTGACGCAGGTCAATTGCGTTCCCGCCCTCTTCCGTTGCGCGGATGCCACACCTATCTCTGTCGGCGAGGGGCGGCCCTGATGGGAGCTCCATCCTGACGAAAGGCAACCGGACCACGCTGCTACGGGGCGTGCCGGTGGGCGGAGTGAAGCTATGAACATTGAAAAATATACGGATAGGGCGAAGGGATTCCTGCAGGCGGCACAGACGATCGCGCTGCGCGAAGGCAACCAGCAGTTTACGCCGGAGCATCTGCTCAAGGCGCTGCTCGACGACAATGAAGGCATGGCCGCCGGGCTGATCGACCGCTCGGGCGGCAATTCGAAACTGGCGCTGCAGCTCACGGATGCGGCGCTCGCCAAGCTGCCGAAGGTCAGCGGCGGTTCGGGCGGCCTTAACCTGACGCCGGGCCTCGCCCGCGTCTTCGACACCGCCGAGAAGGCTGCCGAGAAGGCCGGCGACAGCTTCGTGACGGTCGAGCGGCTCTTGCTCGCGCTCGCGATCGAGAAGGACAGCGAGGCCGGCAAGGCGCTCGCGCGTGCAGGCGTCACGCCGCAGAACCTCAATGCCGCGGTCGAGGCGATCCGCAAGGGCCGCACCGCCGATTCCGCGTCCGCCGAGCAGGCCTATGACGCGCTGAAGAAATACGCCCGCGATCTCACCGCCGCGGCGCGCGACGGCAAGCTCGACCCGGTCATCGGCCGCGACGAGGAGATCCGCCGCACGATCCAGGTGCTGTCGCGCCGGACCAAGAACAATCCCGTCCTGATCGGCGAGCCCGGCGTCGGCAAGACCGCGATTGCCGAGGGCCTCGCGCTGCGCATCGTCAATGGCGACGTGCCCGAGAGCCTCAAGGACAAGGAACTGCTCGCCCTCGACATGGGCTCGCTGATTGCCGGCGCGAAATATCGCGGCGAGTTCGAGGAGCGGCTGAAGGCCGTGCTGAACGAGGTTTCGTCCTCGGATGGCGGGGTCATCCTGTTCATCGACGAGATGCACACCCTCGTCGGCGCCGGCAAGACCGACGGCGCGATGGACGCCTCCAACCTGCTGAAGCCCGCGCTGGCCCGCGGCGAACTGCACTGCATCGGCGCGACCACGCTCGACGAGTATCGCAAGTACGTCGAGAAGGACGCGGCGCTGGCCCGACGCTTCCAGCCGGTCTTCGTCGATGAGCCCACCGTCGAGGACACCATCTCGATCCTGCGCGGCCTCAAGGAGAAGTACGAGCAGCACCACCGCGTCCGCATCACGGATTCGGCGCTGGTCTCGGCTGCGACGCTCTCGAACCGCTACATTACCGACCGCTTCCTGCCCGACAAGGCGATCGACCTCGTCGACGAGGCCTCGGCGCGTCTGCGCATGCAGGTCGACTCCAAGCCCGAAGAGCTGGATTCGATCGACCGCGAGATCGTGCGCCTGAAGATCGAGCAGGAGGCTCTGAAGAAGGAAAGCGACTCAGGCTCGAAGGAGCGACTGAAGCGACTGGAGTCCGAGCTGGCCGACCTCGAGTCGCGCTCGGCCACGATCACGGCCAAGTGGAAGGCCGAGAAGGACAAGCTCGGCGCCGCGGCGGAATTGAAGACGAGGCTGGACAATGCCCGGAACGAACTGGCGCAGGCGCAGCGCAAGGGCGAGTACCAGCGTGCTGGCGAGCTTGCCTATGGCGAAATCCCGCAGCTCGAGAAGACGCTGGCCGAGATCGAGGCGCGCGGCGACGATTCCGGCATGGTCGAGGAGGCGGTGACGCCCGATCACGTCGCAGCCGTCGTCTCGCGTTGGACCGGCGTGCCGGTCGATCGGATGCTGGAAGGCGAGAAGGACAAGCTGCTCCGCATGGAGCAAGTGCTGGCGTCGCGTGTCGTCGGTCAGCGCGAGGCGGTCGAGGCCGTCTCCACAGCCGTCCGCCGCGCCCGCGCCGGGTTGCAGGACCCCAACCGTCCGATCGGCTCCTTCATGTTCCTGGGACCCACCGGCGTTGGCAAGACCGAGCTCACCAAGGCGCTCGCCTCGTTCCTGTTCGATGACGACAGCGCGATGGTGCGCCTCGACATGTCCGAATACATGGAGAAGCACTCGGTCGCCCGTCTGATCGGCGCTCCTCCCGGCTATGTCGGCTACGAGGAGGGCGGGGCGCTGACGGAAGCGGTGAGGCGCCGGCCCTATCAGGTCGTGCTCTTCGACGAGGTCGAGAAGGCCCATCCGGACGTCTTCAACGTCCTTCTGCAGGTGCTCGATGACGGGCGCCTGACGGATGGCCAGGGCCGCACGGTCGATTTCCGCAACGTGCTGATCATCATGACCTCGAATCTCGGTTCGGAGTTCCTGGTCAACCAGGCGGAGGGGCACGATACGGATGAAGTCCGCGACGAGGTCATGGCCGTGGTCAGGCAGGCCTTCCGGCCGGAATTCCTGAACCGCATCGACGATATCATCCTGTTCCACCGCCTGCGGCGGGAGGATATGGGCGCGATCGTCGACATCCAGATGGCTCGCCTCGCCAGGTTGCTGACCGATCGCAAGATCGTGCTGGAATTGTCGAAGGAGGCGCGCCAATGGCTGGCCGACAAGGGCTATGACCCAGCCTATGGCGCCCGCCCGCTCAAGCGCGTTATCCAGAAGTCGGTTCAGGATCCGCTGGCCGAGCTGCTGCTGGCCGGAAAGATCCATGACGGCGAGACCGTACCCGTCACGGTCGGTCCGTCGAGCTTGATGCTCGGCGACATCGCGGCGGTGAAGGAAAAGCGACCTGCCGGCGTGCCGCTGAACTGACGCGACGAAGCCGCGTCATCCTCGGGCGGCGCGCAGCGCTGACCCGGGGGGCTCGTCGAGAGAAGCTCTGGTCAAGCCCCGGCATGACGGGAGCGTCAAGCCCCCGTCACCCCCGCTTCAGCAGGAACACCGCCTGAGCGCCGAAGAGGTTCCAGAACCACCAGGGCGCGCTGACGCCGACGCGGCCGCCTGCCGCGTCGAGCGCGACTGCGCGTTCTTTCACCGCGCCGATCGTGTCGCAGAGCGTCACGAAATCGCGGATCGTGCAGAAATGGATGTTGGGCGTGTCCCACCAAGCATAGGGCAGGGCGTCCGTCACCGGCATGCGGCCGAGGAAGAAGACCTGTCCGCGCATCCGCCAATGTCCGAAATTCGGGAAGGAGATGATGGCGCGCCGGCCGATGCGCAGCATCTGCTCGAGCACGAAACGCGGATTGCGCGTCGCCTGGATCGTCTGCGACAGGATCACATAGTCGAAGGCATCGTCCGGATACTCGGTCAGGTCGGTGTCGGCGTCGCCCTGGATGACCGAAAGACCGCGCGCGACGCAGCCGGCAACGCCCTCGCGCGACAATTCGATGCCGCGCGCATCGACATTGCGGGTCTCGGCCAGAAGAGCGAGCAGTTCCCCGTCGCCGCAGCCGACATCGAGCACGCGCGATCCCGGCGTCACCATTTCCGCGACCAGCCTGAGATCGATGCGGTTGGTCTGGAGATCGGGCAGGGTCATGGCGTCAAATTCCCCTCGCCCTTGCGGCCGCGCGGAGGAAGCCGCGCGTCGTGGCGAACAGGTTCGGCTCTTCCAGCAGGAAGGCGTCGTGCCCCTTGTCGCTTTCGAGCTCGACGAAGGAAACCGAAGCGCCGGCCGCGTTCAGGGCGTGGACGATCGCGCGCGAATCCGAGGTCGGAAACAGCCAGTCGGAGGTGAAGGAGGCCACGCAGAAGCGTGTTTTCGTGCCCCTGAAGGCGTTGGCCAGCACGCCGCGGTGGTCTTCTGCGAGGTCGAAATAATCCATCGCCCGCGTCACGTAGAGATAGGAATTGGCGTCGAAGCGCTCGACGAAGGACAGGCCCTGGTAGCGCAGATAGCTCTCGACCTGGAAATCCGCGTCGAAGGAGAAGGTCGGTGCCTCCCTGTCCTGCAGCTTGCGGCCGAATTTGCGGTGCAGGGCGGGCTCCGAGAGATAGGTGATATGCGCGCCCATCCGCGCCACGGAGAGGCCCTTTGAGGGGCGCGTGCCCTCTTCGAGATAGCGCCCGCCACGCCACTCCGGATCGGCCATCACCGCCTGGCGGCCAACCTCGTGGAAGGCGATGTTCTGGGCTGAGTGCTTGGCGGCGGTCGCCAGCGGCAGCGCCGAGAAAACGCGCTCGGGGTAGCTCGCCGCCCATTGCAACACCTGCATGCCGCCCATCGAGCCGCCGGCGACGCAGAACAGCGTCTCGATGCTTAAGCGATCGATGAGGTGCCGCTGCGCCCGCACCATGTCGCGGATCGTCACCATCGGGAAGGCGAGGCCCCAGGGCTTGCCCGTCTCGGGGTTGGTCGAGGCCGGCCCGGTTGTGCCGGTGCAGCCGCCGACGACATTGGCGCAGATCACGAAGAAGCGGTCTGTGTCGATCGGCTTGCCGGAGCCCACCATCGCGGTCCACCAGCCGCCCTTGCCGGTGATCGGGTTGCGGCTGGCGACATGCTGGTCGCCGGTCAGGGCGTGGCAGACCAGGATCGCGTTCGACCGGGTTTCATTCAATGTGCCATAGGTCTGGTAGGCGATCTGCCAGTGGTCGAGCGCGACGCCGCAATCCATGACCAGGGGCGTGTCCGGACCGAAGCGCGCGACCTCGCTGGTGGGCTCGTTGGCCTCCTTCAGCGGATCGGCCAGGCTTGAGGAGAAGTCGCTCATTCTTGTCCGCTTCGACGGGATAGTTTGTCTTGCCGCCCGGCTTGTTCGGAAGATCGAACTCTAGCGATGCCGCGACGCGCGCGTTCTGTCAACGCGGCGATGCAAAGGGCGGCTTTGCCAAGGGGCGAAGGGAGCGCTAAGAGCCTAGTCCAACCCTGAGCCCTCATCCTGAGGAGCCGCGAAGCGGCGTCTCGAAGGATCCTCCAGCGCACCCTGGAACATCCTTCGAGACGCAGGCTGACGCCTGCTCCTCAGGACGAGGGCTGAGGAAGTCAGCCAAGAAGCGCGACATGACCGAAGCCGCTCCGACCACCCTTGCCGATCTGCGCGCCGAGATCGACCGCATCGATGCGGAGATGCATGCCTTGCTGATGGAGCGCTCCTCGATCATCGAGACGTTGATCTCGGTGAAGAAGACCCAGGCCTCGGGCTCTGCCTTCCGGCCCGGCCGCGAGGCCGACATGATGAAGCGTCTGGCGCTGCGCCATAAGGGGCTCCTGCCGCTCGACACGATCGAGGGCATCTGGCGCATCATCATCGCGACCTTCACTTATGTGCAGGCGAATTACGCCGTGCATGCCGACGTCTCCGGCGGCGATGCGGCGATGCGCGATTCCGCCCGCTTTCATTTCGGCTTCACGGTTCCCTTCGTCACCCATGAGGATGCCCGCGCCGTCATTCGTGCGGTCGCCGAGTCGGCTGGCGATCTCGGTATCTTCCGCATGGACCAGGGCGCCAGCGCCGGCATCTGGTGGCGGGACCTGATCGGCGCCGACGCTCCCAAGATCATCGCGCGGCTGCCCTTCATCGAGCGTCCGGACCATCCGGCCGGCACGCCGGTCTACTGCATCGCCAAGCCCCTCGCCGATGCGGCGGTGCGCGAGATCGTGCTCTACGCCGCCCGTGTCGAGCGCTGGTCGGAGGGCTTGCGCCACGGCCTCGCCCAGCATCTCGCCGAGGTCTCGGCCTCGGCCGCGGACGGCTCGCATCTGTCCCTTCTGGTCGCAGCCTCCGGCGAGGTCGATCAGGTCGCGATCCGCAAGGCGCTGGAGCCTGCCGGTCTCAGCGACTTCTCCGAGATCGGCAGCCACGCCGCCCGCTTCGCCTTCAAACCCGTCCGTTCGTGAACCGCTTCTGATGTCCTCCTGAACCGCCATCGTCATCCTGGACGCCGCGCAGCGGCGATCCGGGATCCATCGTAGAGTGCCGAGCCCTCCGATGGATCCCGGGTCTACCTGCCGTCGCTCAGGATGACGGTGCGGTTGTTGCAATCGAAGAGAGCCAGACCATGTCCGCAGCCACCCGCCCCGTTCCCCGCCCCGGCGTCCTCGACATCGAGGCCTATGTGCCCGGCAAGTCGGCCGCTCCCGCCGGCGTCAAGCTGCACAAGCTCTCCTCGAACGAGACCCCGCTCGGCCCGAGCCCGAAGGCGATCGAGGCCTATGGCAGGATCGCCGGCAAGCTCGAACTCTATCCGGACGGTTCTTCGACCAAGCTCCGCGAGGCCATCGCCGCTCGTTACGGCCTCGATGCGGGCCGCATACTCTGCGGCACCGGCTCGGACGAGCTGCTCCAGCTCATCACCAAGGCCTATCTCGGCGATGGCGACGAGGGCGTCTTCACCGAGCACGGCTTCCTCGTCTACCGGATCGCCATCCTGGCCGCCGGCGGCAAGCCGGTCGTCGTCGAGGAGAAGAACTTCACGGCCGATGTCGACGCCATCCTCGCGGCCGTGACGCCGCGCACCAAGATCGTCTTCCTCGCCAACCCCAACAACCCGACCGGGACCTATCTGCCCTTCGACGAGGTCAAGCGCCTGCATGCAGGGTTGCCCTCGCATGTGCTGCTGGTGCTGGACGCGGCCTATGCCGAATATGTCCGCCGCAACGACTATGCGTCCGGGCTGGAGCTGGTCGCGGAGAGCGAGAACGTCGTGATGACGCGCACCTTCTCGAAGATCTACGGCCTCGCCAATCTGCGCATCGGCTGGATGTACGGCCCGGCGCACATCATCGACGCGCTGGAGCGCATCCGCGGCCCCTTCAACGTCAACGGCGCGGCGATCGAGGCCGGAGCGGCCGCCATCGCCGACGAAGCCCATGTCGCGGCGGCCATCGAGCACAACGACAAATGGCTGGCCTGGACCACGGCCGAGCTGGAGAAGCTCGGCCTGACCGTGACGCCCTCGGTCGGCAATTTCGTCCTGATCCATTTCCCGACGACGCCGGGCAAGACCGCCAAGGAAGCCGACGCCTTCCTGACGCAGCGCGGCCTGATCCTGCGCGGCGTCGGCGCCTATGGGCTGCCGGGCTCGCTGCGCATGACCATCGGCACCGAGGAGGCGAACAGGCTCGTCGTCGCCGCGCTCGCCGAATTCCTGGCGGCGTGATGGCGCAGGCTTCGCAGAAGTTCGCCCAGCAGAGCTTCGCGCCGCGACGCTCCGAGCCGCTCTTCGGCCGGCTCGCGATCATCGGCGTCGGGCTGATCGGCTCGTCGATCGCCCATGCCGCCAAGGATCTGAACCTCGCTGGCCGCGTCGTCCTCTATGATCGCGACGCGGCCGTGCGCCAGCGCGCCCGCGAACTCGATCTCGGGCACGAGGTGGCGGAGACGGCGTCCGAGGTTGTCGAGCAGGCGGACCATGTCGTGCTCTGCGTACCCGTCGGCGCCTGTGGCGCGGTCGCTGCCGAGATCGCGGCCTCGCTGAAGCCGGGCGCGATCCTGTCCGATGTCGGCTCGGTCAAGAATTCCGTGGTCGAGGCGGTCAGGCCGCATCTCCCCGAGGGCGTGCATTTCGTTCCGGCTCACCCCGTGGCGGGTACCGAGAATTCCGGCCCCGATGCCGGTTTCCCGAGCCTCTTCCTCAATCGCTGGTGCATCCTGACGCCGCCGGACGGCACCGACGAGACGGCGATCGCCCGCACGCGACAGCTGTGGGAGGGCATGGGCGCGATCGTCGAGGTGATGACCGCGACGCATCATGATCTCGTCCTCGCCGTCACCAGCCATCTGCCGCATCTGATCGCCTACAACATCGTCGGCACCGCCGAGGATCTGGCGGCGGTGACGCAGTCCGAGGTGATCAAGTTCTCGGCCGGTGGCTTCCGCGACTTCACCCGCATCGCGGCCTCCGACCCGACGATGTGGCGCGATGTCTTCCTGCACAACAAGGACGCGGTGCTGGAGATGCTTGGTCGCTTTAGCGAGGATCTGGCGGTGCTTACGCGGGCGATCCGCTTCGGCGACGGCGAGACCCTGCACAAGCACTTCACCCGCACCCGCGCCATCCGCCGCGGCATCGTGGCGCTCGGCCAGGAGAAGCCGGAGACGGAGAAGCTGCGCAAGGACTGAATTTCGGGCATGCCGCTCGGCATTGCCTTGCCGGGAACTTGCCAAGAATCGGCCGGGCTGGTAGAGGCTGCCGCGTCGCCGCAATAGCTCAGCTGGTAGAGCACCTCATTCGTAATGAGGGGGTCGGGGGTTCGAATCCCTCTTGCGGCACCACTCTCCTTCTCCCTTCGCTACGATTGCGCGAACTGGCCGAAGCGGCGGGTTTCGCGGCGCGTTGGGTCGAGGTCCTTGCATGGGGCGCCGACCATCGCCCGCAGGAGGCCGTCAGGTCTTCAGCCACTTCCCGACCAGGGTCATTTCCGCGTGGTAGAGGTCCGATCCGTCGGAGCTGCGGACATGGACGCTGAAGATGCGCTCGTCTCCGTCCGGAAGCGCCTCCCGCACCATGTCGGGCAGCGCGTCGAGCGCCGCGATCCGAGCAGCCGCGTCGTCGTCGAGATCCAGTCCCGTATCGTCGCGTTCGGAGCGCGCACCATCTGAGCTGTCGATGAAGTAGCGAGGCATGACGGCTAAATGCGACAGCGGCCTGGGTGTTCCCTAAGGCTTTCGGTCAGCGCGGCTCGCGTGTCAGATTGAGATAGGTCGGATCGAAATCGCCGAGCTTCGCCAGCGCAGCGAAATCGCGGATATGGACGCGGCCGGCTTCCCAGGTGAAGTAGTCGGTCCGCTTGAGGCTCTTCAGCACGCGGTTCACGTGCACCAGCGACAGACCCATCATGTCGGCGAGATCGTATTGCGTCACCGGCAGGTCGAACGCGTCGTCGAAGACGAGGCCCGCCACCTGCAGGCGCAGATACAGTTCGCAGAGCAGGTGGCTGATATGGGCCATCGGCGAGCGCCGCCCGATCGAGGCGATCCAGGCCCTCTGGATCGCGCCGTCGATGACCGTGGACAGCCAGAACAGGCGTGTGAGATGCGGCGCCTGCTCGCTGATCCGCAGCAGGTCCGAATGCGGCACGAAGATCGCCTCGCAGTCGGTCAGTGCGACGACGCTATGGTCCATCAGCTTCAGCAGGAAGGCGTGCAGATCGACGAAGTCGCCGGGAACATGGATCGCCGAGATCTGCCGGGAACCGTCCGCCAGGAACGCCTCGCGCGCTGCCAGCCCGCCGGTGATCAGGCAGCTTTCGGGAGGCCGCGTATGCTCGATGACGAGCTGTGCGCCTTTCGGGAATGACTTCTTGCGCTGCGTCAGGCCCAGGATCTGACCGCGATCCTCTTCGGTCAGTTCGTCCCTGCCGCCGAGAGCATTGATGAGATAGGTCAGTCCGGACACCTTGGCTCCTTCGCCTTGGGCTATGGTATCGCACATCGCATCGTTCGTGCTCGCGAGTTGCCCTGCCGTCAGGCTGTCCCGCACGCGGTGCCACCAATCCGGTTCTACCGTCATGTCATTTGATATGTTCCCGCGAGAAACGTCCTTCCAGCATCCCATCGCGCCGGGAAATGAACCTCCCCCATCGCGCGCCAACTACGGAAACTCTCTCTCCCGGCTCTCGGCTAAGCTTCTGACTGCGGTTTTTGCAGCCGCGCATTTTGTGTCAGGAACTCCACGATGTCGGCTGCGACCGAACGCCGTTCCTTCTTGACGGCGCCCGTGCCGGCAATCTCACCGGCCAACTCCGCCGGCGAAGCCGCTCGTGCTGGTGATGTCGAGAAGCGGCTGCACGAAGCCTGCGCGGCGATACCGGGCAGCATCGTCTTCACCACCAGCTTCGGCCTGGAAGACCAGGTTCTGACGCATGTCATAGCGCGCGTCGGGCTGGGCGACAGGATCTCCTTCGTGACGCTGGATACCGGCCGGCTGTTTCCGGAGGTCTATGATCTCTGGGCGCAAACGGAAGAACGCTACGGCATTCTGATCGAGGCGCATTTTCCCCGGGCCGACGATGTCGAACGCCTGGTGCGTGATCAGGGCATCAATGGCTTCAGAAGCTCGCCCGAGGCCCGCAAGGCATGCTGCGCGGTGCGCAAGCTCGTGCCGTTGGATCAGGCCTTGCGGGGCGCGTCCGGCTGGATCACAGGACTGCGCGCCGACCAGTCGCAGGCCCGCGCGGACACGTCGTTCATGCAGGAGGATATCGAGCGTGGCCTGATCAAGATCAGCCCGCTCTACGACTGGTCGCGCGAAGGGGCGCTGGATTTCGCACGCGGTAACGACGTTCCGCTGAACCCGCTGCATGAGCGCGGCTTCGTCTCGATCGGCTGCGCGCCCTGCACGCGGGCGATCGCGCCTGGCGAGCCCGAACGGGCCGGCCGCTGGTGGTGGGAGCAGGATGCTGCCAAGGAGTGCGGCCTGCATGTCGGGGCGGACGGCCGTCTCGTCCGTGTGCGCGCCGTGGAGATCGCCTCGTGATCGCTCCGGGACATCTCCAGAAGCTCGAAGCCGAGGCGATCTTCATCCTGCGGGAGGTCGCGGCGACCTGCGACAATCCTGTGCTGCTCTATTCGATCGGCAAGGACTCGGCCGTGCTGCTGCACCTTGCGATGAAGGCCTTCGCGCCCGGCAAGCCGCCTTTCCCGCTGCTGCATGTCGACACGACCTGGAAGTTCCGCGAGATGATCGCCTTTCGCGACGAGACCGCACGCCGGCTCGGGCTGGAGCTGATCGTCCATATCAACCAGGACGGCGTGAAGGCCGGCATCGACCCGATCTCCTCCGGCTCGCGCATCCATACCGATGTGATGAAGACGCAAGGCCTGAAGCAGGCGCTCGACAAATACGGCTTCGATGCCGCTTTCGGCGGCGCGAGGCGCGACGAGGAGAAGACCCGCGCCAAGGAGCGCGTCTTCTCGCTGCGCAGCGCCGATCATCGCTGGGACCCGAAGAACCAGCGGCCCGAGCCCTGGTCGCTGTTCAACACGGCCAAGCGCAAGGGCGAGAGCTTCCGGGTCTTCCCGCTCTCGAACTGGACCGAGCGTGACGTCTGGGACTACATCGCGCTGGAAAGCATCCCCGTCGTGCCGCTCTACTTCGCCGCACCGCGCCCGGTCCTGCGCCGCGGCGACGCACTGATCATGCGCGACGACGAGCGTCTGCCGCTGCTGCCGGGCGAGGTGGTCGAGACCCGCATGGTCCGTTTCCGCACGCTCGGCTGCTATCCGCTGACCGGGGCGATCGAAAGCGACGCCACCACCCTGACCGATATCATCGCCGAGATGCGGACCTCGCAGAGTTCCGAGCGCCAGGGCCGGATCATCGACCATGACGGTTCGGGCTCGATGGAACAGAAGAAGCAGGAAGGCTATTTTTGATGAGTGCCCTGAATGCCCGGCAGCGCGCCCGCGAGGCGACGCTGCCAGGAAACGGCCCTGCCAATGACGACGGCCTGCAGCCACGTTCCCTCCTGCGCTTCATCACCTGCGGATCGGTCGACGACGGCAAGTCGACCCTGATCGGTCGCATCCTGTTCGAAACCGGGGCTGTCTTCGACGACCAGCTCGGTGCGCTGCAGCGGGATTCGCGCAAATTCGGCACGCAGGGCGACAAGGTCGATTTCGCGCTCCTCGTGGACGGGCTTTCGGCCGAGCGCGAGCAGGGCATCACCATCGATGTCGCCTATCGCTATTTCTCGACGCCGCGCCGCGCCTTCATCGTTGCCGATACGCCCGGCCATGAGCAATACACCCGCAACATGGCGACGGGGGCTTCGACGGCCGACCTCGCCGTCATCCTGGTCGATGCGCGCCTGGGTCTGCTCAAGCAGACGCTGCGGCACTCCTTCATCGTCGCGCTCGTCGGTGTCCGCCATGTCGTCGTCGCCATCAACAAGATGGATCTGGTCGGCTATGACCAGGCCGTGTTCGAGCGCATCTGCGCCGACTACCGTCGTGCCGTCGCAGGCCTCGGCTTCACCCAGATTAGCTTCGTGCCGATCTCGGCGCGCGACGGCGACAACGTCACCAGCGCCTCGGCGTCGATGGGCTGGTATCAGGGCGCGCCGCTGCTCGACCATCTCGAGACCGTCGCTATCGAGCCCGAAAGTGCGGCCCATCCGGGTGCCGTGCTGCCGGTGCAATGGGTCAACCGGCCCGATTCCAGTTTTCGCGGCTATTCCGGCAATCTCGCCCTCGGCCATCTCAAGACGGGCGACGCCGTCGCCGTCCTGCCGTCCGGCCGCACCAGCCGGATCGCGCGTATCCTGACCCCGGCGGGCGATGCGGGGCACGCTTCCGCCGGTCAGGCGCTGACGGTCACGCTCGAAGACGAGATCGACATTTCGCGCGGCGACC
Source organism: Allobosea sp. GW822-FHT03F07 (assembly GCF_058801345.1). Taxonomy (NCBI): domain Bacteria; kingdom Pseudomonadati; phylum Pseudomonadota; class Alphaproteobacteria; order Hyphomicrobiales; family Alloboseaceae; genus Allobosea; species Allobosea sp. GW822-FHT03F07. Next base: position 1,199 of record NZ_JBXAND010000008.1, on the reverse strand, counting down.
TGATCGTCGCCGCCGCGCAGCGCCCGGCCGTGCGGCGCAAGCTGACCGCGCGGTTGCTCTGGACCAGCGAGGCGCCGCTTGCGCTCGGCAACAGCTATGCCCTGAAGCTCGCCAGCAGCAATGCCCACGCGGTGGTCAGGACGCTGCATCACGGCATCGACGTCGTGACGCTGGCCGAAGTGCCCACGACGGGCCTGGCGATGAACGATATCGGCCTGGCGACGATCGATCTCGACAGGCCGATCGCCGCCTTGTCTTTCGCTGAAAGCACGGAGCTTGGCGGCTTCATCCTGATCGACCGCATCAGCCATGAGACGGTCGCGTTCGGCTTTGTTGCAGAGGATATCCCGCAGCAAGCCGAGGCGGGCCGCCACTCCGAAAGCCGGTTGGCAGCCCTGCGTTCGAAGCTCCGCATTCATATTGGGTCGGCCGGCTCGGCCAGAAGAGCGGGTTTGGCCGGCCTGGGCCTCGGCCATACGGTTGCGAGCCTTCTGACGGGAGGCCTTGTCTACGGCTTGACGGGCAGCCTCGCGATGGCGTTGCCTGTTGCTGCGGCCGATCTCGTGCTGCGACCCGTTTTGCTCGGCGCGGGGTGGGCGTCTGCGCATACCCTCTGGCGGCACCGGAGCCGGAACCAACCGGCGCCGGAGAATGTTCTAGGCGACGGGATCTGAACATCTCAAAGGGGTAGAACTCTGCCCCGAAGGGAGGAAAATTAGCCTTCTTTGAGCGGGCCGAGCTTCGGCAGTCTATTCTCCGGAAGCGGTCAACTTTGAAACACAGTGCTGCCGCAAACAGTTGTCGGTCGATCTGGTTCAGCATACGCTTCGTTCTGTAAAAAGAACAATCGATCCATCGATTGTATTGTTCCCAACAACGGAGAGCACGATGGCCCGCCCCGCATTTCGCCGCCTGGTTCAAGCCGGCCTCGTTCTCGGAGCCTTCTCGTTGTGCTTCGGCGTTGTCGCCGGTGCTCGCGCCCAGACCGAGCTCCTGAACGTTTCCTATGATCCGACACGCGAACTCTATCGCGAGATCAACGCCGCCTTCATCGCGGAATGGAACGCCAAGAATGCCAGGAAGATCACCACGATCCGCCAGTCGCATGGCGGCTCCGGCGCCCAGGCGCGGACCGTCATCGACGGCCTGAACGCGGACGTGCTGACGCTGGCGCTCGCCGGAGACATCGATGCGGTGGC
>NZ_JBXAND010000007.1:0-221709 GCF_058801345.1 Allobosea sp. GW822-FHT03F07 | reverse complement strand
CATAATGGCTGCGATGATCCAGAAATCCTCCCTTCCCGAAAACCCCTAAATGGTCTCAAGAGCGCTGACGCCGGACAGAGAAGTAGGCTTCTGCGTCTCCTCACCGCCCGTGCCTACGCAGAAGCCGAGCACGATGTACTTGAGATCGACACCGCTCCGCTGGTGGCCGCCTACAAGCAGCAAATCACCCTGGCTCCCATCAATACCGGCGCGACAAAGCCGATGCCGGCGCCGAGGGGGCGATCGACTATCGTCAGCATCGCCGACTACAACTACGCTGCGCGCCTCAGGACGCACCGCAGAGAGCCAGTGGTTGAGCTCGCAGTCACGTCCGGTGTTCCCAACGTCAGCGATTTTGTCAGGCGTGTAGTGATCATGCGAGGTGAGGTTGAGGTTTCTGAGGTATGGCGGCGTCGCTGACACTTCAGATATTAGGCAGCGATCTCCAGCGATCGATCTGACGCATTGTCGCCGGCGTTAGCCCGTTCAGCCAACGCGCAATCTCGGTGTCGACGGCGTCCAAGATGCGCGCCGAGGCTGTTCTGAAGTGCAGCAGCGTCGCAAATTCTACCGGCCGGAGCACGGCGATCGTCTCGAACCGAGCAGCTCGCTCGTCGGCGTCTGGATGGCTGTCGGTTCTGCGGATTTGAACCCCGTTCAGCCGGGTCTCGACTGTCCGCAATGTACGCAACGCCCGCAGAAGGATAAATCCGCCGGCGCCGGATGTCAGGTAGGGATTGTACCCGAGTGCATCCGGAAAACGGTCGGCTTCGTAGCAGATTTTCAAAGCAAACTGGTCGGCTTCGAATTCCTCCGCCTTCTCGGCTTGCGGATCAATCTGACGACCGTGATTGTGATGATGATGGCCATACTCGTGGGCCACCGCAAACATCTCCATAGCCCTGGCCACGTGTTCGAATGAAAGCTCGAAGATGCTCGCGGGTTTGAAGGGCACGAGAATGTGCATGCCGGTCAGCGCATATGACATGTAGATGCGTGTCCAGTAGACTAACAGGTCACCTCGACTGCGGATCAGTCGAATTGCAGCTTCCTTGGTGTAGCGATCCGAATCCCAGAACTCCGCGTCTAGCTGCAGGGTCCGGATGAAAGCGCGCGCGACCAAGCCACAGAACCGGAACAGCTGTGTGCCGACCGTGATGATGCTTTCGTCCGTCATTATAACGTTTGTCTTGGCCGCATAGGGCCCCAGCCGCGGCTCTAGCCCGCGTGCCACCTGAGTGTGCGAGCTCATCCCGAGGCGGTCCATGGCCGCTTCAACGTCGTCGCACAACTTGCCGAAGATATACTCCGCGTGCGGGTTCACGCCTGGACTTGTCGTCGGAGCGCTTTCAGCCTGCTCCCTATGGATGTTCGCTCTCAGGGCGATCTGCTCTTCCGACCAGCCCGCCTGGCGCATGGCGGCCTGGAACTTCTCGTCGTCTTCTGTGGGATCGTAGTTGAAATCCTGCAACGTCGCGTACGGGTCTCTCGAAAGTTGCTCCAGCAACTGTCTCCACAGATCCTTTGCCGATGCGTTCTGTTTGAGCATGCGCGGTTGTCTCAACAGCGTGTCGTCGTAAGAGTGGGCGGCAGTCGCCGGTCCAGAGTCTCACACGGAAGGGGCAGCGCCTATAATTTGAGCGGGTGCGCAGCAGTCGATGATCGTCCAGCCGCGACCCGCCAGCGTGTCGAGCTCCCCGTTGCCGAATGCATCCTTACGCATCGCGAGGCACAGCAGGTGGGTCGGACGGGTCATCGCGACATAATGGAGCTTGAGCCGCGCAAGGATGCGGGGACCTTCGAAGACTTGCCTGCCCCTACGGTTTGTCGAGGAACCGCCCGATTTCGTCCCCAGCAACCAAGGCTTGAGTTCGCTCAGGTGGTGGTTGTGGAAGAAGCTGTCGAGCACCAGTGTCGCTGTGTGCGTTTCGCCCTTTACCGAATGGATCGAACCCAGACGAATGCGTACCCGCGGCGCGTCCGGGGGATAAGCGAATAGGTTATCGGTGCGCGCAACGATGGCAGCTTCGCCCGCGGCTATGGCCTGCGCCTGAGGTACCGCCAAGAACGTGACGACATCGCCATCTAACGCAGCGACACCGCTTAGTTGCCGCACCACCGCCTCGATGTGGGCCATTGCATCCGCTTCCCAGCTCGCAGAGGTGATATCGCCTTGGTTCGTCAGGACGATCTCTTGCAGCGCGAGATAGTTGGCCCGCGCATCGCTATCGCCGAGCGTCTCCACGACCCGACGATGTGGGGACTTTCGCGAAATTCGGACGTGCGTGCCGCCGGCAAGCTCGCTCGCGGCGAGCAGCGCTGCCGCCGTCGCGTTGACCAGCTTGTTGGCGCTGCCACTGCCCGCCGTCTCGAACCGTGCTCGCGCGAGGTGTTGCGCGAAACTGTTCGGGGCAGATTCTTTCCTCGCGCACGTCGGGTCGTAGCTAGGCACGTAATGCCCCATCGCTCGCGGGATGCGATCGTTCTCGCCGAGCTCGTGCACCCCAGCAACCGCGGTGAATACGCCGTTCTCGAGTGTGGCTCCGTCGAAGCTGTCCAGAAGGTGCTGACCATAGCGCGCCAGCACCACCTGCACCGACCCATCGTCAAACAGGACAATCACAGGCGCTTTGGGATCGCTGCCAAGGTGATTGGAGGGCCCCGCGCCGACCAGAGACTGCGGCGCGACGCCTAGGCCCTTTACATGATCCGCGAGATCCTGACCGAAGCGATAGCTGCGTGGCATCTGGTGTACCGCTTCGCCCGGAAAGAGATCAGTCGTGGCGCCGCTGTGGTTGGAACTCGCATAGATGGCCTGATTAGAGTCGCCGAACCGCTGTCGGCGCGATGGCGCGTCGCCATCGCAGAAAATGCGGTGCAGCAGCGCCGATTGCGCTTCGCTATTGTCCTGCGCCTCGTCGATGAAAACGAGGGGGAAGCGCCGTCGAAGCGTGGACATCGTCTCCGGGTGTTGGTCGAGCAGCTGGTTTGCCCAGATGAACATCTCGTCGAAACAGAAATAGCCCTGTTCGCTAGAAGAGCGACGTGCGGCTATGATCGCCTGGTATGTCGGCGTCTGCGGCCCAAAGTTGCCGGTCTTGCCGCCGCCGTAATCTGGCTGACTGTAGATCAGGCAGGATTCCGCTCGATTGGCTCGCTGCAACGCCCAGCGGCTATTGCCCGGCAGAAGAGCCCAGCGCTTTGCAAGCGCAATCTGCGTATCAACGCAGCGCACCTCGATGCCCTTCGACCGGAGCCAGGGCAGCGCCAGATACTCATTTACGAACGAGTGGATCGTGCCGACAAAATGGGGGTAGCGCGTGAGCGCGATGCCCGCCGCGGTATTGCTGAGCTTCGCGTTGATTTCGTTGCGCGCGGCATTAGTGTGCGACAACACGCAGATGCCTTGCTGCCGGTGCGGCCAGCGCATCGCCAGCACCGCCAGTTTGGCGACCAGCAAGGTAGTCTTGCCGCTGCCGGGGCATGCCTCGAAATCGACTGTGTCGAGCCGGAGCATCGCCTGAAGCCGGCTGTCATCGCCATCGACCGGCGCGAACCCATTCGGACCCAGCCCCATCAGTGCTGCCGCCCAGGCGACGTCCTCTTCGCGGATTAGATTGTCGAGCATCACTCAGGCGGCCGGGTTGGGGGCGGCTACGGGCGGGTCCGGTTCGGCTGCCGCGCCCCCGGCAGCCGGTGGCACGAACGGCCCGGTGACGTGCGCGATCGCGGCGACGACATAGGGCGGAAGCCGCTCGCGAAGGCCCTCAGCATCGAGCGTGCCGTCCGCGATCTCCTTCTCGAGCAGCTCGGCGAGATATTGCGCGCTGATCGCCTTGGAGGCGCCGTCGGCCTCGAACAGCGCATACACATGCGAGGCGAGCGTTGGCCGATCGTGAGCGGCATCGACGAGCGCCTGATAGGCAGCGTCTGCGGCGGCGAGAACGACGGCTTGGTTGATGGTACCAGCGTTGAGCCCGCCATCAGCGAGAGTCAGCGAAGCCGCGCGGTAGACATGCTTGCCGAGCCCATGAAAGGCGAGGTCGTATTCGAGCGTCCACTCGTCGGCAACGAATGTCTCGACCTTCTGGCCGGACGCCTTGGCTTTGCGTTCGGCCCGACGCTGCTCCAGCTCGTCGCCTGGGAAATCGGCTTTAATCCGCCATTGCCGCTTGGACGGCGGGCGGGCCGGGATTGGCTGGCCTGCCTCAAGCTTGCCGACGATCCAGGGCGCGTTGTTGGGCATCACGTCCATGTCGGTGATGCAAGCGACAGGGATATTGATGGCACCGTCTTTAGCCTCATCCTCGCGCATGAACACCCGCGCATAACGTCCGAGACCGACCCCGCCGACATTGACCACGGACACACCATGATGGTGGAAGTCGCGGCCGAGCAGCCTGGCAATCACTGGCAGCAGGATATTCTCGGCATCGCCTTCAACGATCATCACCGCCCGGGCGAAGAACAGGTTTGATTTGGTCACATCAAGGAAGCGTTCGAGGAAGCGATAGTCCGATGCGCTAAGCTTGGTCGCACCCTCGCACAGTGGGAATGCCCGCCCGCCCTCGATCAGGGCGAGATTGCCGAGCTTTAGGTCGGAGGCGAGGTTGGGACTGTGCGTCGTCGTGATGATTTGGATGCGCTGTCCGTCGGCGCGCTTCTTCTCCGCCTGTTCCTGCAAGAACGACATCAGCCGCAGCTGGCGCTGCGGGTGGAGATGCGCCTCGGGCTCTTCGATAAGCAGGAGCGGGAAACCGTCGCTTTCAGCCGCGAGCAGCAGCAGCTCGCACGCCATAAACAGCAGGTTGTTAGAGCCGAGCCCGCGGGTATGCGCGCTCGTAGCATCGACCGAAGCGGTGAGTGCGAGTTCGAGCTTCTCGAGCAGCTGGCGCAATCTGAGGCTGTCGTCCTGTGCGCCGGCCACGCCAATCCGAGCGTGCAGCAGGTCATTGGCGAATGAGAGCGGCTTCAGATACTCGTCGTTGAGTCGCTTGCGCGCCTGCTTAATGCCTTCGCTCTCCCCGAATAAGTGGCTGGCATAATCGCCCAAGCCCAGCACGCTCAACATCTTCGGGTCGTCCGGCGGGTCGGCAAGCTTGTTGAACGGGCTTCCGGTGTCGCGGATTTCCTTGGTGTGCTGGAGGATTTGCGACAGCCGTGATCCTCGCCCGGCGCTCATCGCCCGCTCGGCGTCGCGCAGGGGCCGCAAATAGGTCGCGGTCAGCAGCGATCGTGCCCCCAGGTCGAGCAACGGCCCGTCGCCCTTGGCGCCGGTACGCCATTCGGGCGGCAGAACCCGGCGCGAGCTGCCTTCCTTGGCATTTCGCTTCGCCACCCAGGTCACGATCAGTGCAGTGTCGGTGGCGCCTGCGATCGTCTCATAGGTCAGGAACTCGGCAAAAGCGCCGCGGTCGGCGGCGGTCAGGCCGCGGAAGGTCAGCCGAATGACGATTTGGTCGGCGTGCGCGCCGCCGAGTGTCGCCTGATGGAAGTCAATCGGATCGACGCGCAGCATATCCTGGTCGCGCGTGCCGAGCACCAGCCGCAATGCATCAATTACCGCAGTCTTGCCGGCGTCATTCTCGCCAACCAGTGCGGTAAGTCCCGGCGTCAGAGGGAGAATGAAGGCCTGATCACCTGCGCCAAACAGGCGAAAGTTCTCGATTCGAATTTCTGCGATGTACACGGCATCCCCCCACAGCGCAGACTAACAGCGAGCGCGAAAGCGACAAACCGGCTTCTGAAGTCTGCGCTCGAAAGCCGTTGCTCCACTTGCGGCCCGAAGTCGGATGCTCCGAGAGTTGGCTGCGCATCAACGCCCGCTGCATCGCTGCCAACCTCATCGCAGTGCCTGAAAGCAGACGTGCGGGATGTCTGCAACGGGCCAAAATCGCCAGCCGTCTGCCCGGACGAGATGCGCCAGGAGCTGACGTTGACGGGTTGCCCGAAACCGGGCGTTGAACATGCCAGAGAGGCCCTTCAGGCAAGGACCCTCGCGCGTTCATTCGGCAGCAGCGGCCAGGCGGTCCGCCATCCTGATCAAATCCGCAAGTGTCGAGGCCCCCATCTTGCGCATGACCTGGCCGCGGTGAACCTTCACCGTGATCTCGCTCAAGTTGAGTGTCGCCGCGATCTGCTTGTTGAGGCGCCCGGCTACGACGAGCGCCATGACCTCCTTCTCGCGCGCCGAGAGCGTCGCGAAGCAAGCCTTGATCTCGGCGACTGCCGCTTGGCCTTGGCGCCGGGTCCGGTCGAGGTCTATGGCGGAGCGGACGGCGTCGAGCAGGTCCTGCTCGCGGAAGGGCTTGAGCAGGAACTCCACCGCTCCCGCCTTCATGGCGCGGACCGCCATAGGCACGTCGCCATGGCCGGTCAGGAAGATGATCGGCAGGGGATCACAGATCGTCGCGAGCTCCGCCTGGAAATCCATGCCGCTCGGCCCGGGCATCCTGACATCGAGCACGAGGCAGGACGGCTCGTCCGGTCGCCGGAACAGCGCAAACTCCTGGACCGAGCCGAAGCACGACACCGCATAGCCGACCGAGCGGAACAGGCTGTCCAGCCCGTCGCGTACGGACGGATCATCGTCGACGACGAAGACGGTTGGCGTGTCCTGGTCCACGGCTCTAACTCGCCGCACTCTTGTTCACCGGCACGTTCAGCGGCACGGTAAAGCCGAACACCATGCCGCGCGGGTGGTTGGCGGCTGCATAGATCGTGCCGCCATGGGCTTCGACGATCGAGCGGCTGATCGCCAGACCCATGCCCATGCCGCCGGGCTTCGTCGTGTAGAAAGCCTCGAACACCTTGTCGATCGCGTCAGGAGCGAGGCTCACCCCGGTATCGCGGACGCTGACCGTGATCTTGCTGCCGTCCGCCGCCGCGCTGACCAGCATGTCCCGCGGTCCGGTCTCCAGGCCCCCCATCGCCTCGGCTGCGTTGACGACCAGGTTGAGGACGACCTGCTGGAGCTGGACCCGGTCACCCAGCGGCGGGGGAAGATCGGTTCCGAGGTCGGTGCGCAGCACGACCCGGTTCCGGCGGATTTCGCTGCGGGCCAACAGCAGCGCCTCTTCGATCAGTTCGACCAGATCGATCCTCTCGCGCGATGGCGGCGCCTTGGTGACGAGGCGCCGCACCCGGCCGATCACCTCGCCCGCGCGATCGGCATCGGTGACGACCCGGTCGAGCGCGCGCCGCGCCTCATCCGGGTTGGGTGGCGATGCGGCGAGCCAACGGATGGCGGCATGGGCGTTGGCGACGATGCCGGCGAGCGGCTGGCTCACCTCATGGGCGATCGAGGCGGTCAACTCTCCCATGGTCGTGACCCGCGACATATGGGCGAGATCGGCCTGCGCCTGCCTTGCCCGTGCTTCAGCCGCCCCGATCCTGGTCGCGAGATAGGTCGCCGAGCCGATGGCCAGCAGGCTCAGGGCGCAGTTGACGAAACCTGACTCAGGGACGCCGTGCGGGGTCAGGGTGTAGCTCAGCACCGTGAGAGCCGCGCTGCCCGCGCCGACGAAGACCACCGCACTCGGCCGGCCGGACCCGACCGAGATCAGGATCACGGCGACGTAAAGGACGGCGACCGCGATCTCCAGGTTGGTGACGGTGTCGGCGATGAAGATCGCGGCCACGAGCCCAAACAGGCCCGGCCAAAGCAGGGGCGCCCCGATCCTGAAACGCCCCCAATTGAGCATCATGCGTCACCCCCGGCAGGCCGGCCTTCACCAGCAGGCATGGCCGAGAAGACAGCGCGTCCCGGTGCGTTGTCCAGCATCTTGCGGCGATATCTCATTCCACCATCGCCTCGGCCCGCCAGCGCGCGGCGGTGACGACCGGCTCGAGGCTCAGGCGGCCGACGATCTGCTCCAGGGCGGCATCCTCCCGGTGGTCGGCCGTCACGGTCGCCGCCACCTCGACCCGATCGGTATCCTCGATATTGCTGCTGTCGAGCTGGTGGAGATGCAGCCGGGCCGAGCCGAAGCCCTGGAGCATCAGCGCCCGGACATGGGCCTCGCCTTCGCCGCGGCAGACCGCCGTCACGGTATAGCAGACGACGAGCTCCGTTGTTGCCATCGACTGACGGGCGATCAGCCGGATCAGCGGGCGCAGGGCGAGGTTGACCAGGATGACGAAGCCCGTGGCGAGCAGGGCGTGAAGCGGGAAGCCGGCGTCCGCGACGAGCCCGATCGCGGCCGAGCACCACAGGGTCGCGGCGGTGTTGAGGCCGCGGACGTTGAGGCCTTCCTTGAAGATGACGCCGGCGCCGAGGAAGCCGATGCCCGAGACGACCTGGGCAGCAACTCGCGTCGGGCTGGCATCGCCGGGAATGAGGCTCGCGAACATCACGAAGATGGCCGACCCCAGGGCCACGAGCGTGTTGGTGCGCAGGCCGGCAAGCCGCTGCCGCCATTGCCGCTCGAAGCCGATCACGGCGCCCAGCGTGAAGGCGGTCCCGAGATTGAGCGCGGCCTGTTCAAATCCGATCATCATCACCACGCTTCCCGACGAACAAGCGTTGCCCCCGGTGCCTGCTGCGCATCAGCGCCAGACCACAGCGTGCGGGATGGTCCGACAGCCGCAGGAGCCGGCGGGTCCAGCCCGGAGGCAGCAGCCCGAGGAAATGTAGTCTTGAGATCAGGCGGAGCTGCCATTCGGACGCCCACAGCAAAACGTTCACGGTGGGCCAGAACAGCCCCCGTCCTAACCAACAGACGGATCAGAAGCTTTGGCCGGCCCGCTTCCTGGCGCGGCCGGTCCAGCTTGGCTCCACCGTGAAGCCTGCGCTGCTCCAGCCATTGGCCTAGGAGGTCGTCGTTCTTGTTCATGGCAGCACCTGCTTGCCGGTGAGCGTCCTCGTGTCGACGGCGATGCATCGAAATGGTCAGCCGAGCGTCTGTGGCTTCCCCGGGGCATGGTGGGCCCTCTCAACTCGGGTTTTCGAGCGTGAACAGGTCGGCGGATTCGTCATAGGCGAAGTATTCGCCGTAGCGGGCCCAGTTCGTGACCGCCTTCAAGGTCGTGGCGGCATAGTCTTCCGACATGTGATCCTCGAGCTCGTCGCGGAAGCGGCGCGCCGGCGCCCTGTGGGTCGGCCGCTCGTCGAGCACGCGCCGGACATGCGCCGCGAGCGGCACATAGCTCGCAAGGTGCTGCGCGAAGAGGCGCTTGCGCTCGTCGACATCGCTGTCGGCGAAGCGCAGGCCCGGCGCCGTCAGCTTGATGTCGCCGCCCTCCAGGTCGGCGAAGCGCAGGAGCTGCAGCGTTTCCGCGATCGGGAAGAGATCGTCGATCTCGAGGTGAAGCTCCGCCGCCAAGGGCGGCAGATCGGCCTCGCCGCGATAGGGTTCGGCCGCGACGGCCTCGATCAGGCCGGCCATCAGATTGGTCGAGACGCGGGGCAGCGACATCGCGATGCCGGTGCCGGGGAAGAGGCCGTCGCGCACCGGTGCGCCCGCCCTGGCGGTCATGCGCGCATAAATATCCTCGACCAGCGTGCGGAAGGCCGGATCGAGCCGATTGCGCGGCTGGGGCATGTCGACGCGGATCTCGGCGATGACCCGGCCGGGGTTGGACCCGAAGATCAGGATGCGGTCGCACATCAGCACCGCCTCCTCGATATTGTGCGTCACCATCAGGATGGCCTCGATCGGCATCCGCCCTTCGCACCACAAGTCGAGCAGGTCGGTGCGCAGCGTCTCGGCGGTAAGCACGTCGAGCGCCGAGAACGGCTCGTCCATCAGCAGCACCTTGGGATGAACGACCAAGGCCCGCGCCAGGCCGACGCGCTGGCGCATGCCGCCAGAGAGCTCCTTCGGATAGGCGCTCTCGAACCCGTCGAGACCGATCAGGTCGATCGCCGCCAGTGCCCGCTTGCGCCGCTCGGCCGGTACGACGCCCTGGGCCTCCAGTCCGAGCTCGACATTCTCCAGGACCGTCAGCCAGGGAAACAGCGCGAAGCTCTGGAAGACGACGGCCACGCCCGAGGTCGGCCCGGTCACCGGCTCGCCCTGGAAGGTGATCGCGCCCTTGCTCGGCCGGATCAGGCCGGCGATGGCGCGCAGCAAGGTCGACTTGCCGGAGCCGGACCGGCCGAGCAGGCCGACGATTTCGGCGGGCCGCAGTTCCACGTCGACATTGTCGAGCACCACGAGCGATCCCGAGGCGCCCTTGTCGTAGGTCTGGCAGACCTGCCTGGCCGCGACGAGCGGAGCAGCCCCGGTCTTCCGAGCGGTGATGGTGGCATCCATGGTCGATCCTCCAACGGGGATGGGTCAGTCGAGACGCAGGCGACGTTCCGCGAAGACATAGAGCGGGCGCCAGAGCGTGCGGTTGAAGAGCGTGACGAAGAGCGACATCACGGCGATGCCGAGGATGACGCGGGGGAAATCGCCCGCCACCGTGGCGTTGGCGATGTAGGAGCCGAGACCATAGGCCTCCAGCTTGGTGTCACCCCAGCTCGCGACTTCGGCGACGATGCTGGCGTTCCACGAGCCGCCGGAGGCGGTCAGCGCGCCGGTGACGTAATAGGGGAAGATCCCCGGGAGCATGACGCGCCGCCACCAGGTCCAGGAGCGGAGCTGATAGACTGAAGCAGCCTCGCGCAGGTCGGTCGGGAACGCGCTGGCGCCGGCGATGACGTTGAACAGGATGTACCACTGCGTGCCGAGCACCATCAGCGGCGAGAGCCAGACGTCCGGGCTCGCCCCGGTCGCGACGATCGCAACGACCGCGAAGGGAAACAGCACATTGGCAGGAAAGGCCGCCAGGAACTGCGCGACCGGCTGGACGCGCTCGGCGACCGCAGGCCGCAAGCCGATCCAGACGCCGACCGGCACCCAGATCAGGCTGGCGATGGCGATGAGCACGAGCACACGCAGCAAGGTGACCAAGCCGCGACCAAGCGGCTCCCCGACATCGCTCCAGGACAGGCTCTGGCCGAGATAGGACACCGCCGTCCAGGCCGCCCAGGCGCCGGCGGCGATGATCAGACCGAACCAGGCATAGTCGATGGCCCGTGTGGCTACCTGCGTGGCCCGCCGCGGGGCCGGCGCGGCCAGCGGCGCCTTCGACAGCCTGACCAGCAGGAGCCTGTTCCACAGCCAGGCGAAGGGGGCGATCACACGCCTCAGGAGCCGCGTGCGCCGGATCAGCCCATAGACCCAGGAGCGCGGCTTCTGCTGCCCGGCCGTCTGCTCGAAGCGGAACTTGTCGGCCCAGGCAACGATCGGCCGGAACAGGAGCTGGTCATAGAGGCCGATCACGACCGCCATGGCGAGCACGGCCCAAGCGACTGCGGCGAAGTCCTGCTTGCTGATGGCGAGCGCCAGCCAGGAGCCGAGGCCGGGCAATTGCACGGTGGTGTCGCCGACGGTGATCGCCTCGGAGGCGACGACGAAGAACCAGCCGCCCGACATCGACATCATCGTGTTCCAGACCAGTCCGGGCGCCGCGAACGGAGCCTCCAGCCGCCAGAAGCGCTGCCAGGGCGAGAGCCCGAAGCCTCGGCTGACCTCGTCGAGGTCGCGCGGCACGGTCCTGAGCGACTGGTAAAAGGAGAAGGCCATGTTCCAGGCCTGGCTGGTGAAGATCGCGAAGATCGAGGCGCATTCGGCGCCGAGCTGGCTGCCGGGGAACAGGCCCATGAAGAAGGTGACGGTGAAGGTCAGGAAGCCGAGCACCGGGACCGATTGCAGGATGTCGAGCGCAGGGATGATGACCATTTCGGCGCGGCGGCTCTTGGCCGCGAGCGTCGCGATGACGAAGGTGAAGAGCAGCGAGGCGATGATCGCCGCGAACATCCGCATCGTCGTGCGCAGGGCGTATTCGGGCAGCAGCGCAGGATCGAGCGCGACCGGCGCGGCGGCGAGGCCTTCCAGCGGCAGGCGCATCCCGGCCGCGCCGTGGAGCACGAGCACGGCCAGGGCGGCTAGGAGCGCGAATGCGGTCAGGTCGTAGATATTGGGCAGGACGCGGTTCAGCGTCAGCGCGGCCAAGGCGCTGTGTCCCCGGCGGTCGTTGGATAGAAGCACCATGGTGCACCTCAAGGTGGTGGGGGACGCTGCGGTGGGCATCGGCGGGCGCGACCAGATCGCCAGATCGCGCCCGCGGCCGTATGAAATGGAGGGCCAGCTCAGGTGGCCCAGGCGGCGCCGGCGGGGCGACTTTCACACGCGTCGAGACCTATGCTGCCTTCGCTGATCCAACGGCATTCCAGCCGTCCGTTGGAGCGGTTGCGATGCCAAACCGCGACGAGGACCGGGCTAGGCGCCGGACGCAGCCGAAACGCCCCAGCCGCATCCGCCCGAAAGGCGGTCCATCCAGCGCGGTCGAACTCGGGTGCGGCTCTGCCGCGAAACAGGATGACGTTGCTCATGGTTCACCTCCTCGAACCGCCCAAGGCGGCCCGGGAGGCGAGCCGGCGGGACTAAGCCCGCGCCGCGCTCGCCCGGCAGGCTGCGCCGGGAGTGGTCCAGATTGATCGCAGGGCCGCTCGGCCGTGGCTCGACGCCATTGCCGGGCAGCTAGGTCGGTCGCTGTCCATTTGCCTTGTTCGGCCGGTTATTGCGCTGGTGCCGTCGATCCGCTGACGCGGCGAAGACATGACGCTTCTGCTCACTACCGGCTGGCGGATCAATCGGACCATGGCGTAGCGCCGCTATACGTTGGTATCGTCCGGGCCACGGCACCACCGCTTCGACGTTGAGGACCGCGCTCCGGGATTGCTCTCGATGCGCACGACACCACAAACGCGATTGCCTAGATCTCGATCTGGCTGCCCAGTTCGACCACCTGGTTCACCGGTAACCGGAAGAAGGTCATCGGCGTCTCGGCATTGCGTGCCATTGCCGCGAACAGATGCTCGCGCCACAGCGCCATGCCGGGCCGGCGGGTGGGCACCAGTGTCTGGCGACTGAGGAAATAGCCGGATGTGATCGGGTTGCAGCCTTCGCGCTTCATGACCGGCGCGAGCGCCTGCGGAACGTCCGGGTGTTCGGCGAAGCCATAGCGAATGGTCACGCGCGTGAAGCCATGGCCGAGCGGCTCGACTTCCAGCCGGTTTTCCTCGGAGACACGCGGCATCAGCGCCGTCTCGACCGTGACGATCAACACGTGCTCATGAAGGACGAGGTTGTGCTTGAGGTTGTGAAGGAGCGCCGGCGGCATGCCCGATTTGCTGCTGGTCAGATAGATCGCGGTCGCCGGCACACGCTGGACCTTGGCGGCCGATTGCAGGAACGTCTCGAACGGCATCGTCTCCTCGGCGAGCCGGCGGTTGAGCAATGCCCGCCCCCTTCGCCAGGTGTCGAAGACCAGCACCAGGACCGCGGCAATCGTCACCGGCAGCCAGCCGCCATCGAAGAACTTGGTCGCGGAAGCCGCGAACAGGCCAAGGTCGAGCAGAAGCAGCACAGCATAGGCCGGCACCGCCCAGACGGGACTCCAGCGCCAGATCCGGAAGACGACAAAGCCGATCATCAATGTCGTCAGCACCATCGTCGTCGTGACAGCGAGCCCGAACGCCGCCGCAAGCGCGCTTGAGCTCTTGAAGCCGAGCACCAGCGCCACGACCGCCAGGAACAGCAGGATGTTGACGGTCGGAGCGAAGATCTGTCCGCGCGCTTCGCTCGATGTGTGCGTAATCCTCACGCGCGGCAGATAGCCGAGCTGGATAGCCTGCTGCGTGACCGAGAAGGCGCCGCTGATGATCGACTGGCTGGCGATCACCGTCGCGGCGGCAGCGAGCAGCAGCAACGGCGCGAGCAGCCCATCGGGTGCCATCAGATAGAAGGGTGAGCGGATCGCCGAAGGGTCGGACAGAACCAATGCCGCTTGCCCCGCATAGCAGAGCAGCAGCGCCGGCAGCGCCAGCCAGAGCCAAGCACGCGCGATCACGCCGCGACCGAAGTGCCCCATGTCGGCATAGAGGGCCTCGGCACCGGTCACCGCCAACACCACCGTGCCGAGGGTGAAGAAGGCACCCACCGGATCGGCGAGGAGGAAGCTGACGGCATAGGACGGATTCACCGCTGCGAGCACCGCCGGGTTGGCTGCGATCTGAACGGTCCCGAGCACGCCGATCGTCAGGAACCAGAGTGCCATCACCGGCCCGAACAGACCGCCTACGACTCCCGTGCCATAACGCTGGATCGCGAACAGCGCGACGATGATCGTGAGCGTCAACGGGATCACAAGCTCGCTGAAGCTCGGGTTCAGGAGCGACAGGCCCTCGACCGCCGAAAGTATCGAGATCGCCGGCGTGATCACGGCATCGCCGTAGAAGAGCGCGGTGGCGAGCAGCGCGGCGGCTGCGACCCAGGGCAAGGCGGGGGATGTCTTCGCGACGCGCTCGACCAGTGCAAGCAGAGCGAAGCTACCACCCTCGCCGCGGTTGTCCGCGCGCATCGTCACGAACACATATTTGACCGTCACGACGAGGATCAGTGCCCAGACGAGCATGGACAGCACACCGAGCACGTGGAAGCTGTCGAGCGGCAGCCGGTGGTGGCCGACGAAGCTCTCGCGGAACGCATAGAGAGGGCTGGTGCCGATGTCGCCGAACACCACACCGGTCGCGCCGAGCATCAGCTTAAGCGTTGGCCGTTGCTGGGCGGCCGTCATGCGGAGCAGGCCATTGCCGCCCGCGGCGACGTTCCGAGTGCGGTTCGGCGCAAGCGGCGAGAGGGGACCGCGACGACCAATGCCACGGCGGCAAGCGGAGCGCCCCGCCATAATCCCGAAGCCGGCCAACGAGGATGGCGCGAGAGGTCACGAGAAGCGGTCATTGGGTCTCCCCTGCTTCAGGATGAACGCCTTCTGCGCGTCCGAGAACTTCGAATCCTTCATCGTCTTCCGCTCCTCCCAGCCCAAGGGACACGACGCGGAAAACTCTAGCTCAAAGCGATCCAGCTTTAAGGGCTCGGATCAACCAGCCGTCGAAGCTTTCACGACACGCACACGAAGATCGTCACTTAGAGCCCGCGCCATTGCCTACCTCCCTTGCGCGGCAGGTTGAATCAGACACCGCGGCTCCGGTCACTTCACAATCGATTCAACGATCAATGGATATGCTCTAGTGAAGTGCCAAAAAGGCGACTGACCGCCTACGTCAAGGCTGGGGCGGTGTCAGGCCGTTGAGTTCGATCGTGCCGAAGGAGGGCATCGAATTGAGCTGCTTCTCCAGCGCCGCCGGATCGAGCGTCACCGGCTTGTCCAGCCAGTAGGTCACGATCTGCGGGAAGACGATCATGATCGCGACCAGGATCAGCTGCAGCACGATCCAGGGGATCGAGCCGAGATAGATGTCGCGGCTCTTCACCGTCGGTGGCGCGATGCCGCGCAGGTAGAACAGCGCGAAGCCGAAGGGTGGATGCATGAACGAAGTCTGGATGTTGGCGCAGATCAGCAGCGCGAACCAGATCAGGTTGATGTCGAGCTTCTCGGCTGCCGGCGTCAGCAGCGGGATGATGATGAAGGCGATCTCGAAGAAATCGAGGAAGAACGCGATGAAGAAGATGAAGATCATCGTGAAGGTCAGGAAGCCGACCTGACCGCCCGGCAAGCCGGTGAGCATGTGCTCGATCCACTTGCCGCCGCCAACGCCCTGGAAGACGAGGCTGAACACGCGCGCGCCGATCAGGATCATCGTGACCATGGCGGTGATGCGCATGGTCGAGGACATCGCCTGATAGGTCAGCTTCCAGGTCAGCGTGCGGTACATCGCCGCCAGCGCCAGGGCGCCGACGGCGCCCATCGCGCCCGCTTCGGTCGGCGTCGCCAACCCCATGAAGATCGTGCCGAGCACGAGGAAGATCAGCACCGCGGAGGGAACGATGCCGCGGACGCATTTCCACGCCAGCGCCCAACCCTTCAGCGTGCGCGCCTCCGGCGGCAGGGCCGGCACGGCGGCCGGGTTGATGATGCTGAGGATCGCCACCCAGATGCAGAAGAGCGCGACCTGGACGATGCTGGGGCCGATGGCGCCGGCATACATGTCACCGACCGAGCGGCCCATGACGTCGGCGAGCACGACCAGCACCAGCGAGGGCGGAATGAGCTGGGTGATGGTGCCGGACGCGGCGATGACGCCGGTGGCGTGCTTCATGTCGTAGCCGTAGCGCATCATGACCGGCAGCGAGATCACCGCCATGGCGATGACGGAGGCTGCGACCGTGCCGGTGATGGCGCCGAGGATCGCGCCGACGAAGATGACCGCATAGGAGAGGCCGCCGCGGATGCTGCCGAACAGCTGGCCGATCGAGTCGAGCAGGTCCTCGGCCAGACCGCAGCGCTCCAGGATCGCACCCATGAAGGTGAAGAACGGGATCGAGAGCAGCAGGTCGTTCGAGATGATCGAATAGAGCTGGAAGGTGAGGTTGCCCATGTACTGGGGCGCGATCACCCCCATCTCGATCGCGATGAAGCCGAAGAACAGGCCGACCGCCGCGAGCGAGAAGGCCGCCGGGTAGCCGATGAGCAAAAAGAGGACGACGCCCCCGAACATCATGGGGCCGAGGTTGTCGCGGATCGTGTCGATCATTGCAGCGGCTTCTCGTAAGCGTATTCGTGCTGGTGGAAGCCGCGCAGCGCTGCGGCGCGCTTGATCATCTCGGAGATGCCCTGGAGCAGGATCAGCACGAAGCCGACCGGCAGCAGCAGGATGACCGGCCAGCGGATCAGGCCGCCGGCATTGTTCGAGGCTTCGTTCAGCGTCCAGGACTGGACGAACCACGGCCAGGTGAACCAGATCATCACGAGGCACATCGGCAGCAGGAAGATCGCGCCGCCGAGAAGGTCGATCCAGTGGCGGACGCGGTCGGAGACGGCGCCGTAGAGCAGGTCGACGCGGACATGCTCGTTGACCCGCAGCGTATAGGCCGAGCCGAGCAGCACCATGCCGGCGAACATGTACCACTGCAGTTCGAGCCAGGCATTCGAACTGTAGGAGAAGAGGTAGCGGATCGTGGCGTTGCCGGCGCTGATGAGGCAGGCCAGCAGCACGAGCCAGCTCGCGATGACGCCGAGTACGCTGCTGATGCGATCGATGAAGCGCGCCAGCGGCATGAGCTGACGGCAGAAGAACCAGGCGATCGCCACGACGCCCGCCATGACGCCGATGGTGGCGACCGCCAGCCAGAGCTTGAACATGAATCCCCGCGCGACAGCGACGTTTCCCCGAACGCCGCCGTTAGCAGCTACGCTCTTATCCGTTCCATGATGTGGGTCGGCTTACTGCATAGCCGCGGCATAACCAGAGGCGTCGAGTTGCTCCTGGGTGCGCAGGCGGTAGCCGACGGCGAGCTCGGTCACCACATAGATCGGCCGCGCAGGGTTGGGTTCGATGCGATTACGCAGCTTTTTCACCAGGATACGCAGATACTGCACATCCTCGTCCGGCTCCTGCGGCCAGAGTTCCCGCATCAGTTGTCGGTGGGTCATGACGCTGCCGTGGTGAACCGCCAGAATGCGCAGCAGCGCGAATTGCTTGGGCGAAAGTATGATCGCGCTGCCGTCGCGGCTGACGAGGCGGCGTGCGAGATCGATCGAAAGCCCGCCGACCTGGATGACAGGCTCGGGAGTCTCCTGCCGCACGGCGCGGCGCAGCACGACGCGGGCGCGGGCCAGGAGCTCCGCCATGCCGAAGGGCTTGACGATATAGTCGTCGGCGCCGCCCTCCAGCAGCCTGACCTTCTCCGCTTCCGACTTGCGCACGGAGAGCACGATGATCGGGGCATGCGACCAGCCGCGCAGCGCCTCGACCACGGTGGCGCCGTCGGCATCGGGCAGGCCGAGGTCGAGCACGACGAGGTCCGGCTGGCGCATCACGGCGAGCTCCTTCGCCTGCCGGGCCGTCTCGGCCTCGACGACGCGGAAGCCGTGCATCTCCAGCCCCGTCCGTAGGAAGCGGCGAATTGCGGCCTCGTCGTCCACGACGAGCACGAGCGGTTCGTTGACTGTCGCGCCGGAAGCGGCCTCAGTCGTCGTCATGATCGCCCTCCCTGGCTTCCGCGACGGGCAGGATCAGGCGCAGGGTTGTGCCCCGGTCCGGTCCCGCGCTGAGCGCCACGATGCGCCCGCCGCTGGCCTCCACGAAAACCCGGGCGATCGTCAAGCCCAGCCCGCTGCCGCCGGCGATGTCGGCATGGCGCTCGCCGCGGTGGAAGCGTTCGAAGATCAGCCAGTCCTCCCCGGCCTCAAGGCCGGCACCCTCGTCTCGCACCGCGATAGCGACCGAGCCTGGCGCGGCCTTCGCCGAGACATGGATGGAACCGCCGGATGGCGTGTATTTCGCGGCATTCTCCAGGACATTGACCAGGGCCTGGGCGGTCAGCGCCGGGTCGACTCGCACCAGCGGCAGCGAGTGGGCGGGTTCCAGCCGCACGTCATTGGCTCGCAGGCGGTCCTGCGCGGTGGCGAGCGCGTCGTTGACGATGTCCCAGGGGTCGAGCGTGTCGAGATGCGGCTGCAGGGCGCCGGCGCGGATGCGGCCGAGATCGAGCACGTCCTGGATCAGCCGGTCGAGCCGGCCGGCCTCCTGCTCGATGCCAGTTGTCAGGGAAAGCAACGGCTCGCGCCCAGCGAGTTCGGGAGCACTGGTGAGCACGCTCGCCGCGCCCATGATCCCGGCGAGCGGCGTGCGCAGTTCATGGGAAACCGACTCGACCAGAATGTCTCGTAGTTCGTCGGTACGCTCCCGCAACCGGTGCTCGTCGAGAATGCGCGACTGGAGTCGCAACCGGCCTACGAGCGGGCCGACCGTCAACGCGACGGCGAGAGAGGTGACGAGGTCGATGAGTTGGGACGGCTGGAAGACCAGCGGGCTGAAAAGCGGCGGATAAAACAGCGACGTCATGAAGGCGCCGAGCAGGGCGGCGAAGACGGCTGAGCCGGTGCCGTGTCGTACCCCCGCGATCAGCACCGGCAGCATGTAGATCGCAGACACGCTGTCGAGTGGTGTGAGCCAAACGATGACACCCGCGAGTGCCGTGGCCGCCGCGACGAGCACCACGACCTCAATGTGGGGGAGAAGGGGCCGAAGAATGATCATGCGCCGCGATGCGCTTGGCACAAACGCTTGCTGCAGTCGGAAGCGAAGGCCGCGACAGCGCCACGATTTCTGTCTCTGGCGCGGAGGAACATCGAGTCTCCTTTTTGCTGCGCACGGATTGCCGGGCTACCTACACCGACGGTCGAAACACACGAAGTCAGAACATAGGAATGCCGGAGGGCCGGAGGCAGTGATCTTGCTTAAGCAACAGTTCCGACAACTAGATCGCGCCCCTTCGCCGACCTGAGCAAGGCGGCCTGTCCGTCGTGAATAATGGGTCGACTCCGGTCCTATCGCCAGCTGTTTAGCTAACGAGCCAGCGAGCGGACGTTCCGAGCGTCCGGAATGGGCCAAAACCACCAGCCGCTCGCCCGGGCAAGTTGCGGCATAGCCGACATGCTCGTCTTGGAAGACAATGACCGCTTCCCACCCTGAGCAGAAATTCGAACTGACCGCCCTCGGGCAGGACGTGGCGGCAATCGCGCGTATGCTAGAGCAGACCAACGGCCTGCTCACTGAGCCTTGAGCAGCCGACCGACATCTTGCTCACGAATGCGTCTGGCCCTGACGGGAGCCCTACAGATCGGCAACGGGGCCTGTGCCATCGCGGAAAGTTCTTTCATACCCCCCCGTCCGCGAAGCGGACCGGGTCTCGACCCGGACGGAGATGCTGAAGTCAAGCGCGCCAGAGCAGCTTCCATTCAGGATGATCCGCGATTCCTCATGATCGCGGCTGAATTTGCACGTGAGCGACTGGCTTGATCCGGCAGGGCGTTGATCCTGTGCCCAGCCTGGCGAGGTCGCGATCAAGGCAAGGACGGCCGCAAATGCGTGATTTGTAAGATCGTGTCGCATCGGTCTTTCCTCCTCCCGCCAGCTAAACGCGGGAGAGAGCAAAATGCTCAACTTAGCCTGAAGAATTTTGTTGCTAGGCATCCCCGGCTGACCGGAATCCATCAGTCGAAGAGCTTGGCCGAGGCCGTTGCGCCTTTGAAATGACTGTGCGGCCCGACCACTCGGGCAGCCCCAAACAGACATCTGAACCGACATTGGAGGAACCGGACGAGAGGATTCCTGCGTTCAGGCGCTCGTCAAACCCTCGCGCCAGGCAATGACCTCGAGTTCACCGCGCACGGCGTCCTCGACCGGAATAACGGGTCTCGCCTGGAATTCGAAAGCGGGGAGCATAGAACAGAACTTATGGACGGTCAGTGGATCGTCGCAGTCCGCCAACATGTAACCTCCCCAGTCTCCTACTCGTACTACGAACAGCTCAATCTTGAAGTTTTCAGGTGCCTTCCACTGACGAAAAACCTCAAGTATACGCTTTTGCGCATTCTCGTACTCAATGGCTGAACCTTGTGGACGTTCCCACCAGCTGATCATGTACTTCATGACGTCATCTCCCGCTTCTGCGGTCGACTCGACCCGGCCGGGTCTCAGGATGCGCCCGGGCTGGATGCGACGGCGCGATCAATCTCTACCTAGCGACGCCTCTGCACAAGGGCGCTCGTTGGAGGCGAGGGCCGGGGCGTGGGCTAAAGGGCCGCTTCCCACCGATACCGTTGAAAAAGTCGGCCATCTGAGCGCAGCTGCCGCGTAGGGAATTTGGCCGATCGAGGCTCGGCCTCTCATGCCGGCCTGATCTGAGGTCCGTTCGGCAGGAGTTTCGCGAGCTTCCTGAGGTTCTGGGCTGCTGCCGCGAGGTGGAACTCGTCTCTGGCACCATTGGGGCCGCGGAGTCGCAACCGGTCGAGCCTGAGGATGCGCTTGAGATGGGCGAAGAGCATTTCGACCTTCTTCCGCTCGCGCCGTGAGACGACATAGGCGTCGGTCTGCGCGATGTGCCTGGCCATGTCGCGGGCGCCCTCGTGGATCGAGCGTAGGATTTTGCGAGCGGGTATGTTGGGTGAGCATTGCGGCTTCAGCAGGCAGGCGTCGCAGTCGAACTTGCTGGCGCGGTAGCGCATCATGCCCTCGTCATCGACGAGCGGCCGCTCCGTTCGATAGGCCTTCTGGCGCTGCCTCAGCTCCTTCCCACCCGGGCAGATGTAGAGATCGCGGCCGTGATCGTAGGCAAAGTCGGAGCGGCTGAAAGTGCCGTCGCTGCGCTGGGATTTGTCGAAGACCGGGATATGCGGCTCGATCCCGCGTTCGTGGACCAGCCAGGCGAGGTTCTCGGCCGAGCCGTAGGCGCTATCGGCGGCGAGCCGGGCCGGCCAGAGCCCAAAGCGCTCCTGCGTCCGGTCGAGCATGGTGCGGGCCGATCCGACCTCGGCCTGCCGGATCGCGCGGCTGGCCTCGACATCGACGATGACGGCGTGGTCGAGGTCGATCAGATAGTTGGTCGCATAGGCGAAGAAGGCATGGCCCTTCAGGGCTCCCGTCCACTGCGCCGCCGGATCGGAGCGGGAGACGAACTTCGGCTTGGCCTCGCTGGCTGCGCCCCAGGCGGCCTCGTCGAGCGTGTCTAGATACTCGCGCACCGAGCGCCGTGTCCGAGCGAGATCGTCCCAGTCGACCGGCTCAGAAGCCTCCGCCGAACGTTGCTTGTTGGCGTCGGCCTTGATCAGGCTGGCATCGACTGCAAAGCCTTCGCCGCTGACGAGCCCCTCCGCGATGCAGCGCCGGACGGTCGTCTCGAATAGCTCCCTCAGGAGATCGCTCTCGCGGAAGCGGCCATGCCGGTTCTTCGAAAAGGTCGAGTGGTCCGGGACGTCGCCTTCGAGCCCGAGCCGGCAGAACCAGCGATAGGCCAGGTTGAGATGCACTTCCTCGCAAAGGCGCCGCTCCGAGCGGATGCCGAAGCAATAGCCGATGAGCAGCATCCGGATCATCAGCTCCGGATCGATCGAGGGCCGCCCCATCTCGCTGTAGAACGGTCGCAGATGCGCGCGGATATTCGAGAGATCGACGAAGCGATCGATGGCGCGCACCCAGTGACCGGCTGGCACATGCCGCTCCAGGCTGAACTCGTAGAACAGCGCCTCTTGCGCCACCCGCAGTTCGCACATCATCGCGCCACCCTCCGCCGAGGAAGACTGAATCAGGACTTGATGCCCCCAGCAACAGCGACTTTTTCAACGGTATCGGCCAAACAGGTTCATTCGGTCCTTGCCGCTATGTGTCGCGCGAAGTGGCCTGTTTTGCCGCCAGGAGCTCACTCGGCTCGATTGAGAGCGCAGCCGCAAGCTGTCCCAGAACGGTAACACTGGCGGCGACGTCTCCGCGCTCGACGGCTCCAACATAGCGACTGCTGATCCCGGCATGTTCAGCGAGATCTTCTTGCGTCAGTCCTCGCTCGCGGCGAAGGCGGCGAAGATTGGTAGCCAGGACATCCTTGAGATCCATGCACGCCAAAGGCGGGGAACAAGAACGATCGATCCAGGAACGATCATTCCGATTCATTGTTTCTCGTGCTATTCAGCTCGGCGAGGAACTCGTGTTTGCGAGCGGTCGAGAGCTGCGTCTTCCGGGCGTCAGCTGCGATCGGGCGTGGCCGTGTCGATGAGGAGGTTAGGTCGGTGTTGAATGGATGGCAGCGGCTCTCGATCGTCATGGCCGTCGCATGGACGGTCGGTGTCATTAGCTTCGCTGTGCTCGAGTATCACGGCAGCCAGGGGGAGCATGACGACGGACTTGTTACCTGCGCAGAACCTGTTTATGCGCTCGACTCCTTCGGAACGCGTAGATGGAACCGCGACTGCGGCCTTTTTCCCAGAACGCGGGTTACGACGGGACTCGCTCCGCTCTTCGACGATATTCCCCGGACCAACGCCCCGTCGTACCCGCGCCATCTCAACATGCCGCGCTTTTTGGCGATCCTCTTTGGCCCCGGCATGTTCATCGGGCTTATCATTTCCGCGGTGTTCTGGGTTGCGAGGGGCTTCAGTGCCCCTACTGTGAAAGTCGAGCCCTCGGAGCCAAGTTGCTCGCGAGCATCGCCATCATCGATACGATCCGAGGCTACTTACCAAAGCCATGCGGAAGCTTGGCTTGAGCGCATCCCACATCGATGGGCGCGCAATGCCGCAGTCGGGGGAGGATTGCTGGCGGCACCTTCGGCCATCGCGCTGATGCCAACAGGCGATACCGCCTTCGCAAACTTTATGCTCGTAGGGCTGATACTCGTTGCGCTTGGCTCCGCAGTCGTCGGGGGGCTTTGTGGGGTTTGGGCGCGCTATAGCCTGATGGGGCCGTTCGCGCTGAACGCATCTTCCGCAGCGGCTCGGATCGTGCCGAACTGGCTGACGGGTTCGATTTTGCTCGGGGCAATTATTCTCGCCGGCGACGTCCTGTTCGGTTGGCGGAAAGCCACACCGCTGTTTGTGGGAGCCGTCGGATTCGGAGACCTAGGATACCTCACCGGATTTTTTGGAAGCTGGATGCTCGGTGGATATCTCACCGCGCTGATGTCGCGGTGGGGGCTGCGCAAAGCCATCGCTTCCGATCGGATGCCCCTCTCGAACAATAGCGACCGCGCGCCTGCGCCGCGTGCCGATGCCATGGAGCGGGAGTTCTCTGTCAGTTGATCGTGAACCGAGTTCTTTCCCTTCCTATTGTCGGGGTCTTCTCAATGTCGATGACAGCTGGCGTCCGCCTCACTGATGGCTCGCATGATTCGCTGATCGAAACGTGGCTGGCTAGCAGGCGGCAGGCGGCAGGCGGCAGGCGCGCGGGTGCGGGCATCTTGCCGCCGCGATGAGGTTGGTTCTGACACTAGGCGGCTGCATCCGCGCCGCCGATCGGGTCGCTGCAGATATCGAGTCAAAGCGCGGTGCCTGTCGGCAGCAGACCTTCAAGAGCAACGTCGAAAGGGCACGATGCCATAACGCCGCTGAGGGGCGCCTTGGTGAGGTTTGGGGCGCCGACCTGGCAGCGGTGCGTATGCAATCGCGCTTGGTCATTGCCGAGAAGACGGACCGCAAACAGATGACCGAGGCCGAGGCCGAACTCGAGTTCGCCAAGGTCAATGCTGACTTGACCGCGCAAGTGACACGTCGGGCGCAAGCGCAGCAACTCGTTGATGCGCAGTACGAGGCGGCACTGGCGCAACGGCGCAGTCAGAGGACGATGCAGTTGCAGCAGCCGAGCCCGGGCAGCTTTTGATTGCGTCCGTCATCCCAGTTCCGCCGAAGTTCGCACGGAATGCCGCGAAAGCGGGGTTATCTACAATCGAACTAACGCTGCGATCGGCTATTAGCGACAGGAAGCTGCCAATGAATTGATACGTCTGAAGACCCCTTTTGCGCTTCAGCATTGGAGCATGATCTTCGCTAAGTATCTGATATTCTGAGACCGGTTCACAGAAAATCGTGCCCCGTTTGACCCCGCTGTGACCCGTGGCGAATGGCTGCAGCCGAACCGCAGCGTCCCTCCCCCGCGCTATGCCAGCTCATGTGAGGGAGGTCCTCCCCCACCGCGTCCTATTTTTGCGAGAGCAAAGCACCGAGAGCGGCCCGATTTCGCCAGCCTTCACCTTGGCACCCCCCTTGCACGCGCGCACGTGCACGTGCACGAGGGGTAGGGGGCCTATCGAGCAGGGAGAATGATCATGTCGTCTTCGAAGCTGCCGTCCCTCTTCGCGCTCTTTGCGATGTAGTCGAGGGCGCCGTGTGGGTCCCAACTGGGCTTGACGTGAACCTCCCCCTCTCTCTGGAAGTTGTGCCAGATCAATCCCAGGATCCCGTTGGCGTACAACTTTTCGAAACGATGATTGATCGCGGTGTCGCGCCCCAACGGCGTCAGCGTCGGAACTGCGAGCACAATGTGAGCATGCTGGAAGACGTCACCAGGCTGGCGTGCAAGAGGGCTCCTGTTCTTGGCGCCCTTGTAGGCAGGGCGGTCGAGCCAGCCAATCCCACGCGGTTGCAGGTCGCCCATTGCGCTCCAGTCGCGCCCCAAGAGCGGGCGGCAGAGCCGGACATAGAAGCGTCGGATATCCGCTTGGCGCCGATCAAGAGCTGCTGAAGGCGGCATCTTCCGTGTGAGACCGCCAAGAACCTCTGCCCTGCTGGGTGCCGTGTGGCATCCGCCGCCAACGTGGTAACGGTCGTCGTAACGGTCGAATGTCAGAGTCAGGAAATACGGGTGAGCTTTGCCGCGGCCAATGGTGTCGTACAGCATTTGCGCGCACGCTCTTATCAGCGGCTCATGTTTGGAGCGGCAGTGATTCAAGCTGATTTTCGACATAGGTCGTCATTTGGCCGGGGAAGGCCCCTCCTGCTATCGAGGTTTTCCGAGCTCGATCCTTCGAAGGCCGCCAGGATCGGCATGAGTGGAGCAAATTTTCATGAGTGCGCGCAGTTGCGCGACGGGTACTGGCCGAAAGCCGCTGGAATCAGGCGGCGTCGGACGCATAAGGGGCGTCGACTTCCGGGGGCTCGACATTCACGTCGGCGCTTATGCGCATCGGCAGGCTCGCAAGAAAGTTGTTCCAATCCGCGGCCAAGATGATTGTGCTGCGCCCGCATTTCCTTGCTGGAAGGTGGCCCGTCTTAATTAGATCGTATAGCGCTGATCGGCTCAACGGTCCGGATTTTACTAACTCTTGAATTCGAAAGGCGACTTTCTCGGTCATGATCTGCTTTCCTTGTCCAGTGACGTTGGTAGGCCACCGAACAAGTTCAAATCGATTCTTTGAGCGGTCGCTATTTGTTCCTTGTCCGAAATTAATCTCCCGCATTTCCATAAAGTCAGGAATTGTCGGAAATTGCCTCCGAGGAATTCCTTTCCCGTTCAACCTCGGCATATGCCCGCCTGAAAGTGGCTCTCGATACCCCGTATTCGCTGGCGGACGCTTCTTCCGTCCTGGTTTGCAAAACGACAAATTCCTCAATCGGCAGTTTGCGGAGACGCGCCTTCACTCCGTTGGTTTTTTCGGGAGGGCGTCCCCGTACCTTGACAGTTCCCATTGGCCGCAGTGAAGAAAATTTAGCACGATCAGAAATAAAAACTTCTGTATAAATTTTAGCTGCTTCAGAAAATTCTGATTCACTCACTCGAAAATTTGTTATGAATCCGCGCGTCGCGATATATTCGTGACAGAATTCATGAGGAATTAATCTACGAAATTCTTTATTTGTAATTCTATATAATAATTGATCTATAATAGAATCTCCATCTATATTAAATTTTCCTTCAACAACTAAATTTTGGAATGTAAAGCACGCGTAAGAGCACAACTCTCTGAATTCCGGAAGAAGTTCGATCGGTGCAAAATTTTCATGATCATCAAATCGAGGATCGCGCAGTGCATATTCAACGAAACCGTCGGGAAATTTGCGACCTAAGCGCGCTATGCTTATATCGATTGTAGATTTTTGCTTTCGGTGCAAATTTTCAAGCTGCTTGCTGAATTGGATCTTCAGGAGCCTAACGAGAGCATCAAGGACACTAATAAAGCCCACGGGCGACGGACGAAGCGACATAAAATCCTCTCGTCGGATGGGCGCGCAGCACAATGGCACGTTGATGTGCTGTATACCCCGTTGTAGGTCCGCCCGCATCCTCGAGCGTCCGCAAACCTCCACAGACGGTTTATTTGACGGATATTTCACTAGACGGCGGCCGGTCGCCGTAAGCTATTGAAAAATATGGCGCGCCCGACACGATTCGAACGTGTGACCTTTGCCTTCGGAGGGCAACGCTCTATCCAGCTGAGCTACGGGCGCTAACCGTGCAGGCTGGATAGCTGATTGCCGCTGCTTCGGCAATGCGGGATTTCGCGACGCGGCAAAGGGCGCGGCGGGCGAAAGACCACAGGCCCGATACGTCTCGGACGCGCCGCCCGTGTGGCGTGTCGTCGACGCCGCCTGAAGGGGCGCCGGCCGCAGCCCATAGTGCGGCGTTCGGGCGACGTCGTCGCTCCTGTCGTCACTCAGCGCGCTCTGAGGCTCAGAATATAGGCGATGACGTCGTCGGTCTCGTCCCTCGTGAGCTGGTAGCGCGGCATGTTGCCGTGCGGCGTCTGCAGGAAGACGCGCAGCGAAAGGGCTGTCTGAGAGGCCATGTCGGCGATCGCGCCAAAGCCGGGCGGAACTCGGCTGGGATCGCGACCGGCGCCGTCGATCTGATGGCACTGGATGCAAAGCGACGTTGCGACCTCCCGGCCTGCGCGCGCATCGCCGACACCCTGCGCCCGGCCGGCCCCCGACGCGAGCAGGGCGGCCTCGAGGGCGAGCAGCCCCAGCCCGCGGCGAAACGCAAGTGCTCGCTTCCGCCGTCTGATCCCGATCGCCGTCATCGTTGCCGTGCTCCCTCGTTGGAGAAGGCCGCTGCGTCAGGATGTGGGCTTCCACCTGCGCGACACGCGCCTAATATAGGCCAAATCCGTCCGCGACCGCTTTGATCGCGATCAACGGCCTTCTGCGGCGCGCCCACATCTGCCGAGGGGCCGAGGTCGCGCATGCTCGGCGCTCGAACCGCTCGTCATTCCGCCGGGGCGGGGAAGGGAGCCGGCGTCCTCGCCCGCTTGCCGGAGAGCCGCCCGCCCAGCTTGTCCAGATAGAGGAACAGCACCGGCGTGATGTAGAGCGTCAGCACCTGGCTGATCAGCAGGCCGCCGACCACGGCGATGCCGAGCGGCTGGCGCAGTTCCGCGCTGGCGCCGGCGCCCAGCGCGATCGGCAGCGTGCCCATCAGCGCAGCCAGCGTCGTCATCAGGATCGGCCGGAACCGCATCACGCAGGCGCGGTGGATCGCGTCCTGCGCGCTCGCGCCCTCGCGCTGCAGCACGAGCGCGACGTCGATCATCATGATCGCGTTTTTCTTGACGATGCCGATCAGCATCAGGAGCCCGATCATCGCGATGACCGAGAGGTCGAGGTCGAAGAGCCGGAGCGCGCCGAGGGCCCCGATCGCGGCCGAGGGCAGGCCGGTCAGGATCGTCAGCGGGTGGATGAAGCTCTCATAGAGCATGCCGAGCACGATGTAGATTGTCAGGATCGCGCCCGCGATCAGGATGCCCTGGTTGCCGAGCGAATCCTGGAAGGTCTTGGCTGTTCCGGCGAGCGTCGTCGAGAGCGTGGCCGGGAAGCCGAGCGAGCTCTTGAGCGCATCGATGCGCGAGACGCTGTCGCCGAGCGCAACGCCGGCCGGCAGGTTGTAGGAGACCGTCGCGGCCGGGATCTGGCCGAGCTGGTTGACCGTAAGCTGCCCGACGGTGCGCTGGACGCTGGCGAAGGCGCCCAGCGGCACCAATTGCCCGTTGCCGGCGCGGATGCGGATCTGGTCGAGCTTGTCCGGCGACCAGCCATGGCGCGGATCGAACTCGACGATGACCTGGTAGCTGTCGCCGGCGGTATAGATCGTCGAGACCTGGCGCACGCCGAAGCCGGAATAAAGCGTCGAGCGCAGGACGTCGGCGCCGATCCGGAGCTGGTTCGCCTTGTCGCGGTCGACCACCAGCGTCGCCTCGGAGGCGCTGTTCTGCAGATCCGTGGCCACATCGATGAAATGGGCGCGGTCCTGGCCCATCGCGTCGGCGAGCTTCACGGCCCACTCGTTCATCAGCGCCTGGTCGAGCCCCTGCACGACGAGCTGGTACTGGCTCTTGGAGGAGCGCGCGCCGATATTGAGGTTCTGCACCGGCGTCATGAAGGCGGTGATGCCGGCGACCCCTGCGAGTTCGCGGCGCAGATCGGCGAGAACCCTGGGCAGGGCCGGCCGCTCCTCCTTCGGCTTGAGCTCGACGAAGAGGCGGCCCGAATTGAGCGCGGAGGAAGCAGCCCCGCTGCCGCCGACGCTCTGGACGACATGGGCCACAAAAGGCGACTTGCGGAAGATCTCGGCGACCCTGGATTGCAGCTCCTTCATCGCGCCGAAGGAAATGTCCTGGCGCGCCTCGGTCGTAACCTGGAGCTGGCCGATATCCTCCTGCGGGAAGAAGCCCTTGGGCGCGGTCTGCACCAGCCAGACCGATCCCGCCATGGTGGCGAAGAAGCACAGGAGCATCAGCGGCTTGACCCGCAGGCACCAGCCGAGCGTCCGGTCGTAGCCGGCGACCAGCGCCGAGAAGCCGCGTTCCAGCGCGCGCCCGACCGCGTTTTCCCGGTGATGCGCGCCATATCCCGAGAGCAGGCGCGCGCACAGCATCGGCGTCAGCGTCAGCGAGACGAAGGCCGAGGCCAGGATCGAGACCGTCACCACGACGGCGAATTCGTTGAAGATTCGGCCGATCACACCACCCATCAGCAGCACCGGGATGAACACGGCGACGAGCGACAGCGAGATCGAGACGATGGTGAAGCCGATCTCCGAGGAGCCCTTCAGGGCTGCGTCGAAAGCCGAAAGCCCATCCTCTTCCATATGCCGCACGATGTTC
Organism: Allobosea sp. GW822-FHT03F07; assembly: GCF_058801345.1. Classification (NCBI taxonomy): domain Bacteria; kingdom Pseudomonadati; phylum Pseudomonadota; class Alphaproteobacteria; order Hyphomicrobiales; family Alloboseaceae; genus Allobosea; species Allobosea sp. GW822-FHT03F07. The sequence continues at coordinate 192,331 of NZ_JBXAND010000007.1, read as the reverse complement.
TCGAGCATCACGATCGCATCGTCGACGACGAGGCCGACCGAGAGCGTCAGGCCCAGCAGCGAGATGTTGTCGATGGCGAAGCCGAAGAGATACATCGCGGCCAGCGTCGCCACGACCGAGATCGGCACGGCGATGGCGGGGATGAACGTCGCGGCGAGCCGGCGCAGGAAGACGAAGATGACCATCACCACGAGCCCGATGGTCAGCGCCAGCGTGAACTGCACGTCCTCGACGGCGGCGCGGATCGAGGTCGAGCGGTCGTTCAGGAACGAGATCGAGGCTGCCGCCGGCATCTGGTCGCTGAAGGAGGGCAGCATCGCCTTGACGCGATCGACCACCTCGACGGTGTTGGCGTCGGGCTGGCGCTGCACGGCGAGCACGATCGCGGGCGTGCCGTCATAGGCGCTCGATGTCTGCGCGTTCTCGACGGAATCGATCACCTTGGCGACGTCGCCGAGCCGCACCGGCTTGCCGTTGCGGGTGGCGATGATGACGTTCGCGAATTGCTGCGCGTCGGCGAGCTGCGTGCGGGCCTGGATCGTCAGCTGCTGCGCGCTGTTCTGCAGCGTGCCGACCGGCGTATTGGCGTTGCTCGCCGTGATCGCGGCCTGCAGCTCGTCGACGCCGATGCCGCGCGAGGCGAGCGCCACCGGGTCGATCTGGATGCGCACCGCATATTTCTGGCTGCCGAAGATCAGCACCTGCGCCACGCCGTCGACGGTCGAGAGCGCCGGCGAGATCACCTGCTGGGCAAAGGCGTCGAGCTGCGAGAGCGGGATGACGTCGCTCTTCAGCGCCATCAGGATGATCGGGGCATCGGCAGGGTTGACCTTCCGATAGCTCGGCGCGGTCGTCATCTCCTGCGGCAATTGCCGCTGGGCGCGGGCGATCGCGGCCTGAACATCCGCTGCGGCCGCGTCGATGTTGCGGCTCAGCACGAACTGGATCGCGATCGAGGTCGCGCCCTGAGAGTTCGTCGTCGAGATGCTGTCGATGCCGGCGATCGTCGCGAATTGCTTGATCAGCGGCGTCGCGACGGAGGTCGCCATCGTGTCGGGCGATGCGCCGGGCAGTTGCGCCGAGACGTTGACCACCGGGAACTCGGCGCGGGGCAGCGCCGCGACGGGCAGGACGCGATAGGCGAAGGCGCCGGCGAGCACAAGCGCGACCGACATGAGGATCGTTGCGACCGGGTGCCGGATGCAGAAGGCCGAGACGTTCATGGCGCGCTTCTTTCGGCAACGGCTGCGGCGACGGGGGGCACGGCGGGCTGCTGCGGGTCGTGCTCGCGGAACCTCGCGCCGTCCTTCAGCCGCATTTGCCCGTCGACGACGACGCGCTCGCCGGGCTTCACGCCCTCGCTCAGCGCGGTGCGCCCGCCATCGCTCAGTGCGATTTTGACCGGCCGCAGCGAGACGGTCCCGTCATCCTTGGCGACGTAGACGTAAGGGCTCTTCTGGCCGGGCTGCACCGCGACGGTGGCGATCTGCGCGACGTTCCTGAGCATGTCGACATCGACCTCGACCTCGACATATTGCCCCGGCCAGAGCGAGAGATCGTCATTGGCGAAGGCGGCCTTGGCGTTGATCGTGCCCGAGGCCGTGTCGACGACGGAGTCGACGAAGTTCAGAACGCCTCGGGCGACCGCCCTGTCCGCGTCGGGAAGGCGCGCGAGCACGGGCACCGGCGCGCCGCGGGCAAGCGCGGCCTGCAGGGCCGGAAGATCGCGTTCGGGCAGGGTGAAGCTGACGCGCAGCGGCTTCATCTGCGTCAGCGTGACCAGGGCGGTGCCGGAGGCATTGGCGGAGACAAGGTTGCCGGGCGTGACCTGCACGGCGCCGGCCCGGCCGTCGATCGGCGCGAGGATGCGCGTATAGCCGAGCTTCAGCCGGTCCGCCTCGAGCGTCGCCTTGTCGGACTGGATCGTGGCCGCGCTCGAGCGCTCGTCGGCCGTCGCCTGGTCGAGTTGCGCCTGTGTGCCGGCATTGCGGGCGAGAAGCTGCCGATAACGGGAGAGATCGCCCTCGCTGCGCGTGTGCAGGGCCTCGTCGCGCGCGACCGCCGCCTCGTCCTTGGCGATCTGGGCCTTGATGTCGCGGTCATCGAGCGTGAAGAGCAGGTCGCCCTTTTTGACGAACTGGCCGTCGGCGATGTGCTGCTCGACGATCTGGCTGTCGATGCGGGAGCGGATCACGACGCTCGCCGGCGTTTCGACGAAGCCGATGGAGCGCTTCACGACGGGCATGTCGCCCGCCTCGGCCGCCGCGGTGACCACGGCCACCGGAAAGCCTTCGGCGCCGCGAACCTGGCGCGGCGAGGGCTCGACCGCCCCGTGCGAACGGCCGAACCAGATGCCGCCCGCGATTGCCGCGACAACACAGGAAATGAGCAGGAGTTTCGAGGTCTTCATGGGCTTCTTCGTCACGCGGCTGTTTCGATGGCGGGGGTGGTTTCCGCGTCCGCTGGCCGGGCCTGCTCGCGGATGCTGGCCAGTGCGGTGAGCATGACGGTGATCGTGGCGTCGTCGACCATGGCGAGCAGGTGATCGGCGATGTCCTGACGCAACGGGTCCAGTTCGTCCACGAGCGCATGCCCGTCGCTCGTCAGGAAAAGGCGATAGGCGCGGCGGTCGCTCAGGTCGGGCCGACGCTCGACCAGATTCTGCTGTTCCAGCCTGTCGATCATGCGTGTCACAGAGATCGGCTGGATGTCGAGCAGTTCGGCGAGTTCGGCCTGCCGCATGCCTTCGTTGCGGCGCAGCCGCGTGAGCACGCCCCATTGCGCCCGCGTCGTCCCGCGTTCCCGGGCGCGCCGGTCGACATGGCCGCGCATGAGCCGCGCCGTCTCGACGAGCTGGAAGATCAATTCGCGGCGTGGCGGACGCGGGGCCAAGGGAAGTGTCCTTATTATAAGCAGGCTTATCATTATGCTGCATTGCGGCATTTTGCGGGCGGGGGTGGTCACATGGCGCGCGCATCGCCGCTCGCTTTGCGCTATCATGCGGGGCGCTGTCCGGTCGGCAGGAGCGGATCATGATCCAGGCACAGTGCCACACGGCCGATGAGGCGATGCGGGTCGCGTTCGACGCCACGCCCTGGTTCGAGGTTGCCGACGCCCGCGTGATCATCCTGCTCGCCGGCAAGGACTGGTCGGTGCCCTGGGTCGCCGATGGGCTGGAGGCGCGCCCCGGCTATGAGGCGCTGCACGAACTGATCCGCTACGCCCGCGACCGGCTGGAGATCGAGACGCGGGAGGACCCGTCCTGGGCGACGTTCGAGTGTCGCGTCGACGGCGCCGCCGCGACCGCCTGGCTCAATCGGCATCGCCCCGACATCGCCGCACGGCTCCGGCGCTCCGCCTGACAGCGCCGTCGGAAGCCCTGCCGGCAACTCTGGAGGTCGATCATGGACGAGGACCGCTTCAACATGGCCGTCCGCAAGTTCCTGAAGGAGGTCGGGGTGACCTCGCAACGCGAGATCGAACGCACGGCGCGGGAAGGCGCGCTGCCGGGACACAGCCTGCGGCTTCGCATGACGCTGACCTCGGAGGACGCACCGGCGCTGCGGCACGTCGTCGAGACGACGATCGACCTGCGATGATCGTCGCCTAGAAATCCATGCCGCCCGGCATGGCCGGCGGCGCTTCTTTCTTCGGCAGTTCGGCGACCAGCGCCTCGGTGGTGATCAGCAGCGAGGCGATCGAGGCGGCGTCCTCCAGCGCCGTGCGCACGACCTTGGCCGGGTCGATCACGCCATTCGCCACCAGGTCCTGATATTCGCCCGTCGCGGAATTATAGCCCCAGTTGTAGTCGTTCGCCTCGAGCAGCTTGCCGACCACGACCGCGCCGTCCGCGCCGGCATTTTCGATGATCTGGCGCGCCGGGGCCTGCAGGGCGCGGCGCACGATGTCGACCCCGGTCTTCTGGTCGCCATTGACCGGCTTGAGGCCGCCGAGCGCCTTGAGCGCCCGCAGGAGCGGCACGCCGCCGCCCGGCAGGATGCCTTCCTCGACCGCCGCGCGGGTCGCATGCATGGCGTCGTCGACGCGGTCCTTCTTCTCCTTGACCTCGACCTCGGTCGCGCCGCCGACGCGGATCACCGCGACGCCGCCGGAGAGCTTTGCGAGGCGCTCCTGCAGCTTCTCGCGATCGTAGTCGGAGGTGGTCTCCTCGATCTGCGCCTTGATCTGGGCGACCCGGTCCGCGATGTCCTTCTTCTTGCCGGCGCCGTCGATGATCGTCGTGGTCTCCTTCTCGATCGTGATCTTCTTGGCGCGGCCGAGCATTTGCAGCGTGACGGTCTCGAGCTTGATGCCGAGATCCTCCGAGATCATCTGCCCGGCGGTCAGGATCGCGATGTCCTCCAGCATCGCCTTGCGGCGATCGCCGAAGCCCGGTGCCTTGACGGCTGCGATCCGCAAGCCGGCCCGCAGCTTGTTGACAACGAGCGTCGCCAGCGCCTCGCCCTCGACATCCTCGGCAATGATCAGCAGCGGCTTGCCGGACTGCATCGTCGCCTCGAGCAGCGGCAGCAGGGCCTGCAGGGAGGAGAGCTTCTTCTCGTGGATCAGGACATAGGCGTCCTCAAGCTCGACGCGCAGCTTCTCGGGATCGGTGATGAAGTAGGGCGAGATGTAGCCCCGGTCGAACTGCATGCCCTCGACGATGTCGAGCTCGGTCTCGGCGGTCTTGGCCTCCTCGACGGTGATGACGCCCTCATTGCCGACCTTCTTCATCGCCGCGGCGATCATCCGGCCGATTTCGCCGTCGCCATTGGCCGAGATCGTGCCGATCTGGGCGATCTCGCTGTTGGCCGTCACCGTCTTGGCGTTCTTCCTGAAATCGGCGACCACGGCGTCGACCGCCATGTCGATGCCGCGCTTCAGGTCCATCGGGTTCATGCCGGCGGCGACCGCCTTGGCGCCTTCCCGGACGATGGCATGGGCGAGCACGGTCGCGGTCGTGGTGCCGTCGCCGGCGGCATCATGCTGCTTCGAGGCGACCTCGCGCACCAACTGCGCGCCCATGTTCTCGAACTTGTCGGGGAGTTCGATCTCCCTGGCGACCGCGACGCCGTCCTTGGTGATGCGTGGCGCACCGAAGCTCTTCTCGATCACGACGTTCCGACCCTTCGGCCCCAGCGTGACCTTGACGGCATTGGCGAGGATGTCGACGCCGCGCAGCATCTTGTCGCGCGCTTCCGACGAGAATTTCAGCTCCTTGGCAGCCATGGGTCGGACCCTCCTCTGACGGTCGCAAGCTTGCGGGGCATGATCGTGCGGCCCGCATGGCGAGCCGGGAAGTCATGCCCGTCTCCAGAACATCGCCGGCTCACGAGCCGCCCGTGAAGAAGGTCGCCCGGGACAGCAGCGTGTAGTCGGATTCCAGGATCATGATCCCCACGAAGACCAGCAGCAGCGTCGGCGGGAGCAGGATCGCGTAGCTCAGCGCCAGGCGCTCCCAGGCCATGTGCATGAAGACGGCGATGATCAGCCCGGCCTTCAACGCCATGAAGAGCAGGATCAGCGACCAGCGCAGATAGCCGGTGAGGTGGAAGAGATCGACCATGTAGGAGCAGGCGCTGAGGACGAACAGCCAGACCCAGACGACGAGATAGAGCCGGATCGGATGGTGCTGTCCCTCGCTCTGCGTCGCGGGCTGGATTTCGGCGTGGCCGGTGGTGTGCGACATGGCGGCCCCTCTCACCAGAGATAGAACAGCGCGAAGATGAAGACCCAGACGAGATCGACGAAGTGCCAGTAGAGCCCGGTGATCTCGACGATCTCGTATTGGCCCCTGCGGCTGGTGAAAAAGCCGCGCCGGCCGCTGTCGAAGTCGCCGCGCCAGACCTTGCGGGCGATGATCAGGAGGAAGATCACGCCGATTGTGACATGCGTGCCGTGGAAGCCGGTGATCATGAAGAAGCTCGCGCCGAACTGCTCCGCGCCCCAGGGATTGCCCCAGGGACGCACGCCCTCCGAGATCAGCTTGGACCATTCGAAGGCCTGCATGCCGACGAAGGTCGCGCCGAGCAGGGCGGTCGCCAGCATCAGGATCGCCGTCTTCCTGCGGTCGCGCCGGTAGCCGAAGTTCACCGCCATCGCCATCGTGCCGCTGCTGCTGATCAGGACGAAGGTCATGATCGCGATCAGGATGAGCGGCAGGTGGTGCCCGGCGATCTCGAGCGCGAAGACCTCGCTCGGGTTGGGCCAGGGCACGGTCGTCGACATCCTCGCCGTCATGTAGGAGATCAGGAAGGTGGCGAAGACGAAGGTGTCGCTGAGCAGGAAGACCCACATCATGGCCTTCCCCCAGGAGACGTCCTTGAACGCCCGCCGGTCAGACGACCAGTCCGAGACGAGGCCGGGCAGTCCGGCGGATGGGGCGGCCTCGGAATGAGCCGTCGATGGCAGGACCTCGTTCATCGCTCGCAACCTCGCTGGAGCATGATGCCGAAAAGTGGGAGCCGGATTTCGGACGACATCATGCTCTCGATCCTTGGCTCTAGGTCACCAATGCACGGCAGATCTCGATCAACTCGTCCGCCCACCGCATCAGCAGGGCGAACAGCACGAGCCAGACCGCGAGCAGGAAGTGCCAGTAGGTGGCGCAGAGCTCGACGCTGAGCCGCAAGGCGCCGATCGCCTGGGGCGTGCTGCCCATCGGAATGGCGAAGGCTTTCGCCGTGACGCGCCACAGCGCCACGAGACCGCCGAGCATGTGCAGGCCGTGGATCGCGGTGACCAGGCCAAAGAAGGCGCCGGCCGGGTTCGAGGCGGCGAAATAGCCCGCATCGGCCAACTCGCGCCAGGCCAGCAACTGGCCGGCGAGGAAGGCCAGCGCCGACACCCCCGCGGCGAGCAGGCCGGAGCGAATGCCGTCGAGTTCGGCGCGGCGCGCGGCGGTGACCGTGGTCTGCAGCGCGAGACTGCTCAGCATCAGCAGGCCCGTGCTGAACCACAGCACGATCGGCATCGGCAGCGCGCGCCAGTCGGCCATGCCCATGCGCATGAAATAGGCGCTGACGAGCAGCGCGAAGAGCGAGCCGGCGACGGTGAGGAAAGCCATGAGGCCGAGCCTCGCCGTGGGCCTGGGCGCCGGCCCGGTCCATGCGGCCTCGCCGGAGACGCCGACCTCGAGCCAGGGCTTGCTGGCGAGCCCCTGGCGCAGCAGCCACCAGCCCGCGAAGCCCGCCAGGACGACCATGAAGGTGACGATCACGATCATGCCCGCGCTCCCTCCGTGACGCCCGGCTCGGGCGGCTGGTTCTGCGGCAGGAAGTCCTGCGCGGCGCCGGGCACGCTGTAGTCATAGGCCCAGCGATAGACCACCGGCAGTTCCTTGCCCCAGTTGCCATGGGCGGGCGGCGTCTGCGGCGTCTGCCATTCGAGCGTCGTCGCGCGCCAGGGATTGCCGCCCGAGGGCTGGCCGCGCTTCAGGCTCCAGAACAGGTTGAACAGGAAGACGAGCTGCGCCGCGCCGACGATCAGCGCGACCACGGTGATGAAGATGTTGAGGTCCACGGTCGAGGGCGGCACGAAGCTCATCGCACCCATCTCGTGATAGCGCCGCGGCACGCCCATCAGCCCGATATAGTGCATCGGGAAGAAGATCGCGTAGGCGCCCAGGAAAGTGACCCAGAAATGCAGCTTGCCGAGCGCGTCATTGAGCATGCGCCCGGTGATCTTCGGATACCAGTGATAGATCGCGCCGAAGACGACGAGGATCGGCGCGACCCCCATCACCATGTGGAAATGCGCGACGACGAACATCGTGTCGGAGAGCGGCACGTCGACGACGACATTGCCGAGGAAGAGCCCGGTCAGCCCGCCATTGACGAAGGTGACGATGAAGCCGAGCGCGAACAGCATTGGCACGGTCAGGTGGATGTCGCCGCGCCAGAGCGTCAGAACCCAGTTGTAGACCTTGATCGCGGTCGGGATGGCGATGATCAGCGTCGTCGTCGCGAAGAAGAAGCCGAAGGCCGGATGCATGCCGCTGACATACATGTGGTGCGCCCAGACCACGAAGCTGAGCGCCCCGATCGCGACCAGCGCCCAGACCATCATGCGATAGCCAAAGATGTTCTTGCGGGCATGGGTGCTGATCAGGTCGGAGACGATGCCGAAGGCCGGCAGCGCGACGATGTAGACCTCCGGGTGGCCGAAGAACCAGAACAGGTGCTGGAACAGGATCGGGCTGCCGCCGCGATAGGCCAGCCGCTCGCCCATCGCGACGATCGAGGGCATGAAGAAGCTCGTGCCGATGAGCCGATCCAGCGTCATCATCACCGCGCCGACGAAGAGCGCCGGGAAGGCGAGCAGCGCCATGACGGTGGCGGTGAAGATGCCCCAGATCGTCAGCGGCATGCGCATCAGGGTCATGCCCCGGCAGCGTCCCTGCAGCACGGTCACGACATAGTTCAGCCCGCCCATGGTGAAGCCGATGATGAACAGCATCAGCGAGGCCAGCATGATCACGATGCCCCATTGCTGGCCGGGCGTATTGGCGAGGATCGCCTGCGGCGGGTAGAGGGTCCAGCCCGCGCCGGTCGGCCCGCCCGGAACGAAGAAGCCGCCGACGAGGACCATGACCGCGAGGAAATAGATCCAGAAGCTCAGCATGTTCACGTAAGGAAAGACCATGTCCCGCGCGCCGAGCATCAGCGGGATCAGATAGTTGCCGAAGCCGCCGAGGAAGAGCGCCGTCAGCAGGTAGATCACCATGATCATCCCGTGCATGGTGATGAGCTGGTAGTAGAAATCCGCGTCGATGAAGGCGAGGAAGCCGGGGAAGGCGAGCTGCATCCGCATCAGCCAGGACAGCACCAGTGCGACCAGCCCGATCGCCAGTGCGGTCAGCGAGTACTGGATGGCGATGACCTTGGCGTCCTGCGAGAAGACGTATTTCGTGACCCAGCTCTTCGGATGGTAGAGCTCGACATCGTCGTGCCCCACCACGGAAGCCGGGCCTGCCACGCCAGCCTTTCCTCCAATGCCATGCGTCACGTCCGCCATCAGGACACCCTTCCGCTCCCTGCCGGATCCGACGGCCCGTCTCGGGGCTCGTCCCGGATCCGCTCCTCGTTCTTCCCTAGTTCCTCGCCTGCGCCCTGAACGGCGCTTGCAATTGGGCGAAGGTCTTCTGTTGCTGCAGCCAGGCCTGGTAGTTGCTGCCCGGCTCGACCACGACGCCGCCACGCATGAAGGCGTGGCCGGTGCTGCAGAGTTCGGCGCAGAGCGCTTCGAACGTGCCGGTCCGGGTCGGGGTCAGCCAGTAATAGGTGACGACGCCCGGGATCATGTCCATCTTGGCGCGGAATTCCGGCACGTAGAAATTGTGCAGGACGTCGAGCGAGCGCAGCAGGAGCTTCACCGGCTTGCCGAGCGGCAGATGGAGCTGGTCGCCCTGGATGATGACGTCGTCCTGCCCGTGCGGGTCGTTCGGGGCGAGACCCAACGGGTTCTCCGGGGTGACATGCGCGACATCGGTCGCGCCGAGCCGGCCGTCCGCGCCCGGCAGACGGTAGCTCCACTGCCATTGCTGGCCGACGATCTCGACGGTCGCGGCATCGGCGGGCACCGTGACGAACTGCTTCCAGACAACGAGGCCCGGTGCGAGCATGGCGATGACGCCGATGCCGGTGCCGATCGCGAGCCACCATTCGAGACGTTTGTTCTCGGGCTCATAGGCGGCGCGCTGGCCCTCGCGATGGCGGAAGCGCAGGACGCAATAGGCCATGAACAGCACGACCGCGGCGAAGACGACGCCGGTGATCCAGAAGGTGATGATCAGGGTGTCGTCGATATAGCCCCAATTGGAGGCGATCGGCGTCCACCACCACGGGCTCACGAAGTGGAACACCACCGAGCCTATGACCACCAGAGCCAGTGCGATCGCGATAGCCATCCCCTGTCATCCCTTGCCGGGCAACGATGAACAGCATCCAGGAGCCGTCGCGGCGCGAGGGCCGCATCGCGACGCTACGAAGACGAACTCCTGCTCGGTATGAAAACGCTGAAACGGCACGGCCGGCAGCGGAACTCGCCGGCGAAAAGTTGGGAAACGGCGAAGGGAGGCGCGGCACATGGAGGCCGTGGGGCGCATGCTCGGCGGAGCGCGCCCGCGGGTTTGGAACGTTGCTTTCTCCTAGCCATCGCCGAACCTCGGCTCGCCTGGAGGGCCAATCCTGGCCCGAAGCACGTGCACTCGCCGCGAGGCATTCAGGCCCGGCAGCCATAGTCGTCGAATGTTGTCGTCCCGCTCGCGATCCTTGTCAATTGATGCCGGGCCGCGTCAGGCCGCGTGCGATCTGAAATCGCGCGGCGATCCGGTTATTTTTTCTTTCCGTCTGCGTCGAATTGCTTGAGGAAGGCGACGATGTCGTCGGTTTCGGTCTCCGATTTGAGGCCCGGGAACACCATCTTGGTGCCGGGGATTTTCGCCGGCGGCGCCTTGATGTAGTCGCGGAAGGTCGCTTCGTCCCAGACGAGGCCGGAGTTCTTGTTGGCAGGAGAATAGCTGTAGCCTTCGATCGATCCGGCCGGCCGGCCGAGGAGCCCGTTCAGCTTCGGTCCGACGGCGTTCTTCGCCGTCTCGCCGATCTGGTGGCAGGCGCGGCATTTCAGGAAGACCTTCTCGCCCGCGGCAGGGTCGCCGGCCGCTCGGGCTGAAGGGGGCCATGCCGCGAGCAGCGACAGGGCGAGTACGGTCCAACGCGCCATCGGATATCTCCCCTCTCATCTGGAGGCGATCTTTCCGGCAGACCGGCGACGGAGCCGCGCAGTCTTTCTCATTGTTCTTATACCATCGCGGGCCACTCTCCAATCCGGCACCGCAAAGCTCCCGCCTTCGCAATTGGCTCGTGCCGCCGTAAATCTCGTTCCGAACCGACTGAGCCGACGTGCTGGCTTGATGACGGCCCATCGGGAAGCTGGCGGGGCTGGGCATGGCGGGTGCGATGACGACGTAGCGCGCGAGCAGGAGAAAGCATGAGACCGCGCGTCGACCTGAGCGCCATCCCCGTCGACATCCGCCGCGCCGCCTGCGCCTTCCACGAGGCCGGCCATATCGTCGTCGGCTGGCATCACCGGCGCTTCATCAGCCATGCCTGGCTGCGGCCGCCCTATGGCGTCACCGGTGAAACCTGCTTCCTGCCCTATGAGCGCGGTTTTCGCGCCGGGCGGTCGGAGGATGCCGCCCGTGCCGAGGCGGAAGTCGTGATCCTCTCTGCCGGATATTGCGGCGAGATGATCTACTGGAACCAGGGCGAGGGCGTGAAATGGTATCCCGGCGCGATCCAGTCCCACGCCGACGATATCGAGCAGATGCTGCCCTATATCGCCTTCCTACGCCCGCCGGACGAGGCGGCCTTTCGGGACCGTTGCGCCAGGGCCGCCACCGCCATCCTCTATGCGCCCCGCATGATCGCGGCGCAGAAGAAGATCGCCGGGGTACTGTCCGAGCGGCGGCGGATCGATGCGGAGGAGGTTGCGACGATCCTCGGGAAGCCCGGATAGCGCAAGCTGAGTGTGCGCGGACCCACGCGGTGTCATCCCGGGCTTGACCCGGGATCCATGCCGGAATGTTCCTGATCAAGCTTCAGGCATGGATCCCGGATCTGGGCTTTGCTCCGTCCAGGATGACGCGCACTCGAATACGTGGTGCTGGCCTCGAAATGTTCGGGCTCGTTTCAGCTGGCTGCGCCGGCTCAGAACTCTTCCCATCCGGCATCGCCAGCGCGGCCGTTGGCCACCTTTTTGACCGGCGCGCGCGGGGCAGGCGCGGCGGCAGGCGTGCGGGGCGCGGCCGCCTTGGCCTGCACGAAGGCGGCCTCGGCGAGCTTGCGCAGGCGCTCGGGCTCGGAGGCGGCGGGCGCTGCCGGCTGGTGGTGGGCGGCGGCGCCCTCCTGCCCTGTCCTGAAGGCTGCGACGAGGTCGTTGAGCTGTCCGATGCGGGAGGAGAGGGAGGCGGCGGATGCGGCGCTTTGCTCTGACAACGCGGCGTTCGCTTGCGTCATCTCGTCGAGATGGGCGACGGCCTGGCTCATCTCGTCGATGCCGTTGGCCTGTTCGCCGGCGGCGGCCGAGATGTCGGCGATGGTGGCGGCGACCTTCTTCGAGGAGGCCAGGATCTGGTCGAGCTGCTCGCCGGCCTGGCGCACCAGCTTGACGCCCTCGCCGACCTCCAGGTTCGAGGACGAGATCAGGCCGGAGATGTCCTTGGCGGCGGCGCTGGAGCGCTGTGCCAGGGTGCGCACCTCCGAGGCGACGACGGCGAAGCCCTTGCCGGCATCGCCCGCGCGCGCCGCTTCCACCGCGGCGTTCAGCGCCAGCAGGTTGGTCTGGAAGGCGATGTCGTCGATCACCCGGATGATGTCGGAGATCTTCTGCGAGGCGCTCTCGATCCGGGCCATGGCCTCGACCGCCTGGCCGGCGATGGCGCCGCCGCTTTGAGCTGCCTGCATCGCCTCGGTGGCGATGGCGGCTGCATCCTTCGAGGCCTGGGCCGAGGCCTTGACGGAAGCGGCGAGCTCCTCGGTCGTGGCGGCGGTCTCTTCCAGGCTCGACGCCTGCTCCTCGGTGCGCTTCGACAGGTCGTCGGCGCCCATGTTGATCTCGCGGGCGGCGAGGCCGACATCGGCCGAGGTCACCTGGATCGTGCGCACCGTCGAGGACAGCCGGTCGACGGTCTCGTTGATCGCGCCCTTGAGCTCGGCGAACTTGCCGCGATAGGCCGAATCGACCCGTACGGTGAGATCGCCCCCGGCGACCGCCGACAGCGCCCTGGCGAATTCGCTCGTCGCCGAATCGACCACGGCGTTGATCTCGTTGATCCCGGCGACCAGCTTCTGCATCTGCTCGTCGGCCTGCTCGATCTGCAGACGCGCCGAGAAATCACCCGCTGCCGCAGCAGACACGACCGCGCCGACATCCGTCACGACCAGGGCCATGCTCTCCGCCGCGCGCAGGCGGCGTGCGGACGCCTCGCGCTCCTGCTGCTCGAGCGCGCGCATCTTCTGCAGATTGTCGCGCAGGATCTGCAGCGAGGCGGCCATCTGGCCGATCTCGTCGCGCCGGTCTGTGCCCTCGACGGCGCTGTCGAGATCGCCGTCGGCGATACGGTGCATCGTGCCGTTGAGGCCGCGCAGCGGCAGCAGGATGCCGCGGCGCGCCACGAACAGGCTCAGCAGAAGCCCGCCGAGGATGCCGATGACGGCGACGACGACCTGCACCATGAGGAAGCGATCGGCTGCGGCGAAGGCGCTGTCGCGTGTCGCCTCGATCGCCTTGCCGGAATAGGTGGTGTAGGCCTTGACCGCGTCGGTCACGGCCTTCTGGCCGTCGAGACAGGCGGCGAGCGCGGCCTCGACCGCCGAGCGATCGCCGGTCGCGCTCCGGGACGCCGCCACCATCGCGCGGATCTTGTCGAAATAGCTGCCGAGCTTGGCGCGGACATCGCCGATCAGCCGCTTCTCCTCGGCATCGGCCATCGCTTCCAGGATCGGCAGCCTCGCCAGCATCTCCTTCATGCGCCGCTCGGATTCGGTCGCGAAATCCGCGTGCTTCTCGGGCTGGCGCGCGAGCTGGTAGGTCATCCGGCTGATCGCGATGATGTCGATGCGCAGATCCATCGCCTCGCGCGCGATACCGCCGGTCTGCTCGACATCGAGCATCGAGCGCTTGAGTTGGGTCAGCCCGGTCCAGCCGACGAGCGCGATGACGATGGCGACGACGCTCATCACGGCGACGACGCCGATGGATTTCGACACGATGGAGGCGTGCTTCAGCATGGCAGGTCAGCTTTCGGCGGTGGGGCGTTGCGGAACGGCGGGACAGGCTCGGTTCGATCTTGCGTCGAAGGCAGGCGGTCGGCCGTTTCCCCATCGTCGCTTCATGGGGCGCTGGCCGCCCCGACCGGTTTGGATCGCTTAGCCCGCGATCCGGGCCGGGCGACGTTCCGGTTCTGTGATCCGATCCGATGGTTAAGAGCTCTACAGGCGCTGTCTTAACGAAGTTTTGCGCCGCACTTCACTCGCATCCGGGGGGCATGGCGGGAGAAGCATGGCGCCAGCGGGAAACTCGCCCCATCGGCACAGGTCCGATTTCGATCTTCCCGATGCCCTGATCGACCTCGGGGGGGCCGTTTTCATGTTGATCGTCCGCAGCCTGCTCGGCTGATCATCTGCACAGGAGGCGCGTCGCGGTCGGCTCGGCCATGATGCATTGAGCGTTGCATACTCTGCGTTCGACGGGGCAGGCTGGCCCGCCCGACCAAGCGGCGCCCGACACGGAGAAAAGCCTTTGCCCAGCCTTGCCGTCGACGACGAGCGCCTGTGGTCCGACATCATGACGCTCGCGCAGATCGGCGCTTTGCCGGCCGGAGGCTGCGACCGCCTGGCTTTGACGGAAGCCGATGGCGCCGCTCGCAGCCTGTTGCGCTACTGGTTCGAGCAGGCGGGCTTGAGCGTCTCGGTCGATCCGATCGGCAATGTCTTCGGGAGGCGCGAGGGAACGCAACCCCGCCTGCCGCCGGTCTTCGTCGGCAGCCATCTCGACACGCAGTCGCCGGGCGGCAAGTTCGACGGCGTGCTCGGCGTCGTGGCGGGCTTGGCCTGCATCCGCGCCCTGGACGAGGTGGGCCTGCGGACCCGCCATCCCATCGAGATCGTCAACTGGACGAACGAGGAGGGCGCCCGCTTCGCGCCCGGCCTGATGGGCTCGGCGGTGTTCACCGGCCAGCTTCCGCTGGCTGCGGCCCATGCCGCGAAGGACCCTTCCGGCGTTTCCGTCGCCGAGGCGCTGGCACGTATCCGCCAACTCGGTGATGCGCCGCTGCAGCGGCCGGTCGACAGCTATTTCGAGCTGCATATCGAGCAGGGCGACCGCCTGCAGGAGGCCGGGCACGTCATCGGCGTGGTCGAGGGCGGCGAGTTCAACTGCTTCGCGGACGTGACCCTGCTCGGCGACAACGCCCATGCGCAGGCGACGCCGATGGGCCAGCGCCGCAATCCGCTCGCCGCCGCGGCGGAGCTGATCACGGCGATCGAGGCGATCGGCCATCGCAATGCGCCGGTCGGATCGGCCGGCGTCGCTTCTCTGCGGCTCTGGCCCAACAACCGGATCAACATCCCCCACCGCGTCGTCTTTACCTATTCCGGCACGCATCCTGACCGTGCCGGCATGGCCGCGATGCGGCGCGAGATCGCCGGGGCCGCCGCCGCGATCGCCCGGCGCACGGGTATCGCGATCGAGGTCGAGGCGTCGCCGGATCGCGAGGCGGTCGATTTCGATCCCGCTCTCGCCGGGCTGATCGAGGAGATCGCCGCGCAACAGGGCTTCAGCACGATGCGCCTGCGCTCGCGAGCCGGCCATGACGCCATCCGGATGGCGCCCTATTGTCCGACGCAGATGATCTTCGTGCCCTGCAAGGACGGCATCTCGCATAGCGAGTTCGAGGATTGCCGGCGCGAGGATGCGGCGGCCGGGACGAACGTTCTGCTGCACGCCATCATCGCCCGCGCCGATCGTACGGGTTGATCGAGCCCTGGGCAGGTACAAGTGGCCGGAGCAGCGAGCATGATTGATACCGAAGATCACGCGGTTTTCGCGGCTGGCGATGTCACCCTTCAGTCCGGCATCGTCTTTCCGGACATGAAGCTGGCTTACAAGACCTTCGGCCGGCTGAACGCCGCGCGCGACAACGTCATCCTCTATCCGACCTCCTTCAGCGCACAGCACCATGATACGCAGTGGCTGGTCTCGCGCGATGGCGTTCTCGATCCCGAGCGTTACTTCATCGTCATCCCCAACCTCTTCGGCAACGGCCTGTCCTCCTCGCCCTCGAACGCGCCGGCGGCCTGGATCGATGGCCGTTTCCCGCTGGTCAGCTACCATGATGCCGTCGCGGTCCAGCATCGCCTGCTGCTCGAGGAACTCGGCATCGACAGGCTCGCACTGGTCTATGGCTGGTCGATGGGCGGCATGCAGGCCTATCACTGGGCGGCGCTGTATCCGGACATGGTCGAGCGCGCGGCGGTGGTTTGCGGCAGTGCCCGCTGCGCGCCGTTCAATCATGTCTTCCTCGAAGGGGTGAAGGCGGCGCTGACCGCCGATCCCGCCTTTCAGAACGGCCGCTTCCTCGCGTCGCCGGTCGCAGGGATGCGGGCGATGGGCCGGGTCTATGCAGGCTGGGCGTTGTCGCACGGCTTCTATCGCGAGGAGGCGTGGCGCGGCCTCGGTTTCGAAACGCTGGAGGATTTCTTGGCGCGATCCTGGGACGGCGCCTTCGCGCGGCGCGACGCCAACGACCTTCTCGCCCAGATCGTGACCTGGCAGGACGGCGATGTCAGCCGCTGCGCCGCGTTTGGCGGGGATCTCGCGGCTGCGCTTTCCGCCGTCACCGCGCGGGTCCTGCTGCTGCCGGGCCGGACGGACAGCTATTTTCAGGTTGCCGACAACGAGGCCGAGCTGCCCTTGCTGGTCAATGCACGCTCGGCCGAGCTCAGCCCGATCCCGTCGATCTACGGCCACCGGGCCGGCAACCCGATCCACATTGCCGCCGACCGGGCTTTTCTGCGTCACAAGATCGACGCTCTGCTGAGCCAGTGAGCGCACGTCGCCGCGTCTGGCCCGGGTTTTGCGGCCGGAGGCGGCGGACATGATTGACGGATGGGAACACAGGCTTCATCCGGACGTCGTGAACCGAGCTTTTCGTTTCGTTGCCGAGGAAACCTGATGACGTCCACCGTGAGCCCGCTCGCCGGGAAGCCGCTCGATCCCAGCCTCCTCGTGGATGTCGCCAAGCTGACCAAAGCCTATTTCGACCGGCCCGATCCGGCGCAGGCGGCGCAGCGCGTCGCCTTCGGCACCTCGGGCCATCGCGGCTCCTCCTTCCTGCTCTCCTTCAACGAGGCGCATATCCTGGCGATCGCCCAGGCGATCTGCCTCTACCGCAAGGAGAAGGGGATCGACGGCCCGCTCTTCATGGGTATCGACACCCATGCGCTGTCGCGCCCGGCCTTCGAGAGTGCGCTCGAGGTCTTCGCCGCCAATGGCGTGACCACGCTGGTCGACGAGAAGCTGCGCTTCACGCCGACCCCGGTCGTCTCGCATGCGATCATCACGCATAACCGCGGCCGCGGCACGGGTCTCGCCGATGGCGTGGTGATCTCGCCCTCGCACAACCCGCCGGCCGATGGCGGCTTCAAATACAATCCGCCTCATGGCGGCCCGGCCGATACCGACGCGACCGGCTGGATCGAGCGCAAGGCCAATGAGCTGATGGCGGGCGGGCTCGCCGAGATCAGGCGCATGCCCTATGCGAAGGCGCTGGCCTCGGACTTCGTCCGGCGACACGCCTATCTCCCGGCCTATGTCGAAGACCTCGCCACGGTCGTCGATATGGACAGGATTCGCGCCTCCGGCGTCAGCATCGGCATCGATCCGCTTGGCGGCGCCGGGCTCGACTACTACGCGCCGATCATCGAGCGCTACGGCCTGAACGCGACCGTCGTCGACACGACTCTGGATCCGACCTTCGCCTTCATGCCCGCCGACTGGGACGGCAAGATCCGCATGGACTGCTCCTCGCCCTATGCGATGGCCAGCCTGATCGGCATGAAGGACCGTTTCGACGTTGCCTTCGCCAACGACACCGACGCCGACCGGCACGGCATCGTGACCCGCAGCGGCGGGCTGATGAATCCCAACCACTACCTCGCGGTCTCGATCGACTATCTCTTCACGCACCGTCCCGGCTGGCGCAGCGATACCGGCATCGGCAAGACGATCGTCAGCAGCGCGATGATCGACCGCGTCGCGGCCAGGCTCGGGCGCCGGCTGGTCGAGGTTCCCGTCGGCTTCAAATGGTTCGTCGACGGGCTCTCGGACGGCAGCTTCGGCTTCGGCGGCGAGGAGAGCGCCGGCGCCTCCTTCCTGCGCCGCGACGGCACGAGCTGGTCGACCGACAAGGACGGCCTGATCCTTGGCCTGCTCGCGGCCGAGATCGCCGCCGTCACCGGCTCCGACCCTGGCGAGCGCTATATCGCGCTGACGAAGGAGCTGGGAGCGCCGCTCTATGCCCGCGTCGATGCGCCTGCCACCCGCGAGCAGAAGGCCGTGCTCAAGACGCTGTCGCGCGCGCAGGTCGCGACCGACACGCTCGCCGGCGAGCCGATCACGGCCGTCCTCAACGAAGCGCCCGGCAACGGCGCTGCGATCGGCGGCGTCAAGGTCGTGACGGCTGAAGGCTGGTTCTGCGCCCGCCCCTCGGGCACGGAGGAGGTCTACAAGATCTACGCCGAGAGCTTCCGCGACGACGCCCATCTGCGCCGCATCCAGGAAGACGCACAGGCGATCATCAACGCGGCGTTTGCGGCTGGGTGAGCGGGCTGATCGCATCATCCTCCGCCGTGATCCCGGATGGAGCGCAGCGGAACTCCGGGATCCATCGTAGGGAACTGCGCTCTACGATGGATCCCGGAGCTGCGCCGCTGTGCGGCTTGTCCGGGATGACCCAGAGGTTCCTCGAATAGGCGGCAGGCCCGAACCTTGGCCCGGCCTCACTCGCCGCTGGCGGCCTTCATCGGGGGCACGTCGTAGCCGTCCGGCCCGATGGCCTCGGTCGCCTGGCGGTTGCGCGACATCGCCTCGATGAGCTGGCGGTTCGAGTGCTCCAGCGTCCCGACATGGTCGATATGGTGCCGCAGATCGTTGCGGAGCTGGTGGTTCACTCCGGTCAGGAAGTCGGCCTTCGACTGCAGCGCCGAGAGCTTGATGTCGAGGTCGTAGACGCTCTTGTCGCGCTGCGCGATGTCGTCGACCAGCTTGCGCTCGCGCTCAGCTGCCGCCGCGGCCTGGGCTTCGAGTTCCTTGATCGTCTGCAGGGCGGCGGTGATGCGCGCCTGGGCCTGGCTCGCCGCCTCGTTCGAGGCTTCGCGCTCGCCGCTCATCTTCTCGGTCAGCGCGGCGATGTCGCGCTGCAGGCGCTGGTTCTCGCCGCTGGAGGCCACGAGATCGGAGCGCAGCATCGCGACCTCGCGCGACAGGTTCTGCGCCGCGGCTGATTTCTCGAGCAGCTTCTGCTCGACGACCTGGCGCTCCTCCGAGAGGCGCTGCACCCGCGAATCGGTGCTGGAGAGCCGCTGCAGCAATCCGTTGATCTCGCCCTGCAATTTGGCGTGCTCGATTTCGAGCATGGACAGCGAGTTCTGCGTCTGGTCGAGCGCCGCGCGGCTGCGGTGCAGCTCTTCCTCATAGCGCATCGCCAGCGGCCGGTAGTGGCCCAGCTCCAACTGCAGGCCGTTGATCTCGCGGTCCTGCCGGTTGCAGAGTCCGGTCAGTTCCTCGATCTGGGCCGCCTGGTCCTGCGAGGTCTGGATGAACTTGGGCAGGATCTGCTGCATGGTCGCGGTGCGCGTCATCAGCAGGTCGAGCTGGACGGACCAGTTCGAGATCTTGGCGAATTCGGTCTGGAGCTCGTTGGACTGGTCGCTGATCGCGGCCATCAACTGGCCGACTTCGTGAGAGCTGCCGGGCTTCGGCGGAGTTTCGTGCACAGGCGCGGGAACTGGCGCCGGCGGCTCGCCGGGCTCGTTGGCGGAGAGCGCGGGCGCGTCGAAGGCAGGCGCGTCGAGGGTCTTGGGCAGCCGCAGCTCCGGCTCCTCGCTCCGCCCGCCCATCAGGCGCCTCAGACTTGCACCGATCATCGAAGCCACCCCACCTTGCCCCCCATCGACGCGGGACGTAGCCGCTGCCGGCAGCCCGGCTGACATGTTCAGGACCGCGCTGGAAACGCTCTGCCAGCAGAGGGCGCGCGGTGATTCCTGGCAACATCCGAAGATCGGCTTTGAAGAGTTGCGAACAACTTCTTTTGCTCGGGAAGGCCGGAATTGCTGCAGGCGCGTGACGACGCGCCCCGCATCGATGCGGAGGTCAGCCCGGCCGCCCGCCTGCCCCCGTCTGGCGTAGCTTCAGTTCGAGCATATAGGCGCGCTGCACCGCCTCGCGCTCGCGCAGCAGAGCCTTCTCCAGAACGCTCTGCTGGGTCTGAAGCACCTGGTTGGCGCGGTCGAGCGTCGCCTCGGCCTTCTGGGCGCGCTGGCTCCAGTCGTCCTTCTCGCGCGCCAGGGCTTCGATCTCGTCCTGAAGCTGGGCCTTCTCCCGATCCGCATCCTGAAGCGAACCCTTCGCCTTCTGCAGGACGCCCAGCACCTGCAACTGCAGCGTCTCGAAGGCTGCGCCCGCGCTCTCCACCAGCGCCAGCGTCTCCCGGGGATCCGGCCTGCCGGCGTTGCGGCGCGCAGGGGCGCGCTGCGGCGCGGGCGCCGGACCAGCCTCGGTCCGCTCGGCAGCCTCTCTCCAGCCCGGCGACCGGAGCATGGCGCGGCTGAGACTGGGAGCCTCCTGCGTCACGGTCAGCCGCGCGACTGCGGGCGGTTGGCCTGCGAGAAGGAGGTGGTCACGGCGTCGTGCAGGCGGGCGAGCCAGGCTTCCGCCTCCATGGCGCGCGCCTCGGCCTGCCGGGCCCGCTCCTCGGAGCGCCACAGCATCTCGTTGGCGGTGGCGATCTGCGCTTCCAGCTCGCGCATATTGACCGCCGCCTGCGAGATCGTCTGCTGCAGCCTTTCCTCGAGCTGCGCATAGCGCAGGTCGCTGATCCGGATCGCCTCGCTGGTTTCCTCGATCAGCGCCAGCGCCGACGGCCAGTCGCGCTGCTGGCTGGCGGGAGCAGGCGCCGGCACGGGCACGGGCACCGCGACGGGCCGCGCCGCGTCCTGCTGGGCGGGCGCCGCCGGAAACGCCGTGATCTTGTCCGAGGCGCCCGGGAACGGCTCCGAGGCCGGGCCGCTCTGGCGCAGGCTGGTGACGGTGGCGAGGTCGCTAATGGCAGGCTGCATGGAGGTGCTCCGTGAGCGCCGGACAGGATGGCTGGATCGGCCCTTCCTGTTCGATGGTTTGGACGAGGGATGGGGCAGCAGGCAGGACGGCGGCAGGCAAGAATGCGGTCGCAGGCAATGCGATGCCCGGCAAAGTGTTATCCTCGGCGCGTGCGGGCCCCTCGATGCGCAAGGGCCCCTCGATGCGCAAGGGCATGGCGCTGGAGCCGGACGGCAGGCGAAGCGCGATCCTGTGGTCCGGCGGCCGGGCGGCTGGCGGCTGCTGCAACTGCTCCTGCAGCGCGCGCCGGTTGGCGCGGGCGAGATCGAGCGCACGCTGGAGCAGCACCTTGTCGCGACGTTCGCCCTGCAAGGCCTCCTCGAGCCGCAGGCACTCCCGCTGCAAGGCGTCCGATGCGACGTTCTGCTTGCTGCGAGCCGCCCGCAGCTCGGCCTCGATGCCGGCGCCGGCTTCCTTCAGCCGTTCGATTTCGGCGCTCTTGCCGGCGAGCGTGTTGCCGAGCGCGGCGATCTGGTGTCCCTGCCGGGCCTTTTCGAGCGCGGCTTCATGCAGGCCCTGCTTCAACCGCTCGATCTCGCCGGCCGTGTCCTGACGACGCAGGTCCGAGGCGGCGATCGTCTCGCGGTGTCGCTGCAGGGCGCGTTCGGCCATGGCCAGTGCGGCCTGCGTCTCGCGCAGTTGCAGACGCTCGGCCGCGAGCAGCGTCTCCATCGCCGCCAGACGACCCAGCGCAGCCTCGAGACGCAATTCGAGAAAGCCCTGCTGTGCCTGTGAAAGCCTCTGGGTCGGGTCGACATCCGGCGCGATCAGGCCGGTTTCCGGTGGGAGATGCGATGGTGGGTGGCGAAGCGCTGCCGCAGCGATGGGCTGTTCCTCCAGGCGCGCTGACGGGCCCAGCCAATCGTTCGAACAGGCAACCGGGAGGGCGTTCAAGTGATGGCCTCGAAAATCGCGCCTGAGGAGCTTCGGGAACGCCAACGCGAATCAGTGATTTCAGCGTATCTACTCTTCGGGAATCGTATCAATACGAGATTTCGCGCCGCTGCCCTTGGGGTGCCCTCGCGCCTGTTTTGGCTGGGGATGGCTGACGTCAAGCTGCATCCTTACATTCCGGCGATGCGCCGGCCCGTCTTGCGGGAATGCGCATTCCGGCCGAGGCATGAAGCAGCGCCGAAAAGGAGTTCTGGAAGGATGTTTCCGAGCCGCCGCATGGTCGGTGCCGGCCTGCTGGCCGCCCCGGCGCTCCTCGCCGCTCGCGGCGCTTGCGCCGCCGGCCGGCCCGTGACGGTCGCTTCTCTCTTCGGCGAGGACAAACCGGAGACGAAGATCTGGCGGCGCATGGCGCAGACGCTCGAACGGACGGCGCCTGGCCGCTTCGACCTGCGCGTCGTCGGCAATGCCGCGCTCGGTGGCGAGAAGGAGGTCGCTGAAGGCATGCGGCTCGGCTCGGTGCAGGCGTCGCTCTCGACGATCTCGGCGCTCTCGGGCTGGGTGCCGGAGGGTCAGCTCCTCGACTTGCCCTTCCTGTTCCGCGACCGCGGGCATCTGCGCCGCGTGCTGGACGGGCCGCTCGGCACGGAGCTGAAGGGCAAATACGAGGCGCAGGGCTTCGTCGTGCTCGGCTTCATCAATTATGGCGCGCGCCATCTCCTCGCCAGGGAGCCGCTGACCACGCCGGCCGCGATCCGTGGCAAGCGTATCCGCGTCATCCAGAGCCCGCTCCATACCGAGCTCTGGTCGGGGCTCGGCGCCTATCCGACGCCAATCCCGATCCCCGAGACCTACAATGCGCTGAAGACGGGCGTTGTCGACTGCATGGACCTGACCAAATCGGCCTATGTCGGCTTCCGGCTATATGAGGTCGTGCCCTGGCTGATCGAGACCGGCCATATCTGGGCGAGCGGCGTCGTCATGGTCTCGGCCGCCTTCTGGAAGGGGCTCTCCGCCGAGGAGAAGGCGGCGCTCGCATCCGCCGCCGCCGAAGGCACGGCCTATTTCGACGAGCTGATCGTCGCCGACGAGGAGGCCTCGATGGCCAGGGCTGCGGCCGAGGGCGGCAAGATCGCGCAGCCCGAGGACCGTCCCGCCTGGGAGGCCGGCGCCCGCAAGGTCTGGACGTCCTTCGCGCCGAGGCTCGGCGGTCTCGACAAGATCGAGGCCATCGCCGCCAGCGCCTGAGCCGCCCGTCCCGTCTGTCTCCGGAGAACCGCCTTCATGCCGCAGTCCATCGACCACATCGTCATCGCCGTCGCCGATCTCGACCAGGCGTTGCGCGACTACGAGGCTTTGGGCTTCACCGTGCTTGAGGGAGGCGAGCATCCGCGCGGCTCGCGCAATGCCCTCGTCGTGCTGGCGGATGGCGCCTATCTCGAGATCATCGCCTTCTCGCGGCCGGTCCCGGACTTCCGCTGGTGGAAGGTGCTGGACGAGGCCGGCAGCGGCCTCGTCGATTACGCCCTGTTGCCGGCCGATACGCTCGATGTCGATCTCGCCCGCGCCCGCACTGCGGGCATCGAGATCGACGGGCCGATCGATGGCGAGCGCCTGCAGCCGGATGGCACGCGCATCGCTTGGCGCTCGGCCCGCCCGCCCGAGCCCGACATCCCCTTCATCTGCGAGGATGTCACGCCGCGCGCGCTGCGCGTGCCCGAGGGCAAGGCCCGCAAGCACGCCAATGGCGTGACCGGCGTCGCCGGCGTCACGGTGGCGGTGCGCAACCTTGCCGCTTCGGTCGCGCGCTATCGGGCGCTGACCGGGCTGGAACCCGTCGCTTGCGGCACGGTGCCCGGCCTCGGCTTCGGCCTTGCACAATTCCGCCTCGGTCGGCAGGTGCTGTCGCTGACGGAGGCGCGCAGCGATGCCTGCGAGAGCCTGACGCGCCATCTCGGCCGGCGCGGGCAGGGCGCTTATGCGATCTCCTTTTTCGGCCCGGCCGATCGCTGCCTCGACCGCGCTCTGGCCCATGGCGCCAGGCTGGAGATCGTCAAGGCGTTGTGATGCCGGTGGCGGCTCGAGTCGCCCCCCTACATTCGAATAGTTCTATTTATTCAATAAAAACAAAGGCTTGATGACTCTGCCATTCGCGCCTATCTGTCCGCTCGCCCCGATTCAACCAGCGCGGATGGAGATGGCCGATGAGCGGAGTGAGTGAAGCGGATGTCGCCGCCGCGATCGGCCGCATCGACGAGATCATCATCCGCGAGGTCGTCCGCACCGAAGCCAGCCGCCATGAACTGCGGCGCGCGCTCGTCTTGGTGAAGCAGCCGTTCGGCGTCGAAGCCGGGCGCGAGCTGCCGCCACGGATGCAGCGCCTGGTCGACCTGCTGATGGTGGCGCTGCCGGAGCCCGAGCGGCAGCAACGGGGTCGAAGCGCCGGCCGTCAGGGCCATCGTCGGGATGGACAGTCGCGCCATGCGGCCTGATCCCGATAGGGAGACCTCGCTCGACGAGGCCCGCGCCGAAATCCGGCAGGCCATGATGAACGCCTTCTGCGGCATCCTGCATGGGTCGCGGCTGTCGCCGATGGCGGTTCTGGAACTCGCGGCCGAGGCCGTCGGCTCCGTCTACAGGGAGGTCGCGGATGCTCATCTCGGTGATCATCCCTGTCCTTGCGGCTGGCATCCGTCACCTGCGGAGGACCTGGCGGCGCTGCAGGCGTCCCTGGCGCTGAGCGTCGTGCCGCCGCCGGGCATCGACCTCGCCCGCGCCGAGGTCGCGGGCCGCGCCTGAGCGGCTGTTTGGGACAGTGAGCCCTCGCCTTGAGGGGCCGGTCTGTCATGCATGATGATGTCAGTCGGCTCACCCATTGGGCCTCCTGCGCGGTCATCCCGGGTCTCCCTGCGGTCGCCCGGGATGACGCGCGTTGATGACTGGCTGAAATCACTGAAGTCTGGAGCCTATCCCTTCGCGCCGGCCGCCATGCTACATGCCGCGCTCCGGAGCGGGTGGCGAGGCGGGGATGCGCAAACTTCTGATCATCGGCATCGGCGCCGGCGACCCGGACCAGATGACGGTCCAGGCGATCAAGGCGCTGAACCGGGCCGATGTCGTCTTCCTGCCGGACAAGGGTGAGGAGAAGGCGGCGCTGCGCCATTTGCGCGAGGAGATCTGCGCACGCTTCATCGAGAAGCCCTGCCGGATGGTGACGGTCGGCACGCCGCAGCGCGCCCCCGCCGGCTCCGATTATCGCGGCGTCGTCGATGACTGGCATGCGCGAATCGCCGACAACTACGCACGCCTGTTCAGGGATGAGCTGGCCGAGGGGCAACATGGCGCCCTGCTCGTCTGGGGCGATCCTGCGCTCTATGACAGCACGCTGCGCATCGTCGAGCGCGTGCGCGCGGGCGGCCTCGCCATCGATTGGGAGGTCATCCCCGGCATCAGCAGCGTCCAGGTGCTCGCCGCACGCCACGCGATCGCGCTGAACCGCATCGGCGAGCCGGTCATGATCACGACCGGCCGCAAGCTCGCGGCGGGTTTCCCGGAAGGCCAGGACAGCGTCGTCGTCCTGCTCGACGGCGAGCAGACCTTCGCGCGGATCGCGCCGGAAGGCCTCGACATCTGGTGGGGCGCCTATCTCGGCACGGCCGATGAAATCCTGATCACAGGTCGCCTCGCCGATGTCGCCGCTAAGATCGAGCGGGTCCGCGCCGAAGCCCGCCAGAGGCATGGCTGGATCATGGACACCTACCTGCTGCGGCGGCGGGAGGCGGTCGGCGGCTGACGCCCGCGACTCTCTGGCGGCGCTGCCGGTCGTCATGCGAATGTCGGCCATCCGGGCCGGAGGTCGAGCATGTCCGTCATCGAAGCAGAGCCCACATCCGCTCCCTCGCATCCCGAGGAAATCAGGTCGGCCTTCGAGTTGCGGCTGGGCAAGCACGTCACCTTGCAGGGCAGCGCCAGGATCACGCCTGCCGGCGTGATCTGCGCGGGCATCGCGGTCGCTGCCATGACGCTCTCGCTCGCCTGTCTCGCCTCGGCGATGCGGCCACGCCGATATTAGGCGTTCTGCACCGGGCGAATGGCGGCGTCCGGCTGCCGCCGGGACATGGCGGCTTGCCCCGTCCCGTCACCGCATGTGAAATGCAGGTCACGGATGTCAGGACGAGCGATGCCTTCGACGAAGCGCAACAGGGCTGCCGGGGACGGCGGCGAGCGGGAGGTTCTCGATCTCGGCGGCTATGTCCCGTATTTCCTGACGGCGATTTCCAACACCTGGTCGCGCAGCTCCTCGCGGCTTTATCTGGAACGCTTCGGCGTCGGCGTCACCGAATGGCGCGTGATCTCCCAGCTCGCCATCGAGCCCGGTATCCCGGCGCAGCGCATCTGCGAGGTCATCGGGCTCGACAAGGGCGCGGTCAGCCGCGGC
This sequence comes from Allobosea sp. GW822-FHT03F07, assembly GCF_058801345.1. NCBI lineage: Bacteria > Pseudomonadati > Pseudomonadota > Alphaproteobacteria > Hyphomicrobiales > Alloboseaceae > Allobosea > Allobosea sp. GW822-FHT03F07. The sequence continues at coordinate 166,065 of NZ_JBXAND010000007.1, read as the reverse complement.
GTCGCTGCGCTGGTCGCGGCCGGCCATGTCACGGAGGGAGCGGATGGCCGCGACGCCCGCCGCCAGATCCTGGCGCTGACCGAAAGCGGCTACGCCCTGCACGACCGGCTGATCGCGCTCGCCCTCGCCCGCGAGCGGATGATGCTGAAGGATTTCACGCCGGAAGAGCGGGCGCAGTTCACCGACTTCCTGCGCAGGCTCCATGCCAAGCTGCCGGAACTGCGCGATTTTCGCCCGGACGAGGGCGGCGAGGGCTAGGGCATCGGCCCGAAAAGTGGAATGCGGCTTTCGGAAAAGCCGATGCTAAAATAGGAAGTTAGATCACCAGCCCCGGTAGCCGTAATAGCCATAGCCGAACCCGCCATAGGGGCCGCCGAAGTCACGATAGGCCCAGGCACGCATGTTGGCGGAGCGGTTGAGGTCGATGGCCTGCAGGCATTGCGCGAAAGGGTCCGTGCCGGCGCGGAAGCCATAGCCACGGCACTTCTCGGCATCGAGCGCCCTCTGCTCCTGCGCGGTGATGCAGCCCCCGGCGGTGATCGTGAGGGCGAGCGCGGCCAAAAGCGCGATCTTCATCTCCGGCATCCTTCGGCTGGTCGGCGTATCCGCCCGAGACAATGCCGCAATTGCGTCGAGATTGCGAAGGCGTTTCACGCATAGCGCTGCGACGCCGCGCCATGCGCCCGTCGCAGCGCCGCGATATCAAGCCCCGGAACCGCCCCGTCGATGACGCGCCAGCGTCCTGCGACCATGACCCTGTCGGCGCGGCTGGCGCCGCACAGCACGAGAGCCGCGACCGGATCATGCGCGCCGGAAAAGCGCAGCTCGTCCAGCCTGTAGAGCGCGAGATCCGCCTGCAGGCCGGGCGCGATGCGGCCGATGTCGGAGCGCCCGAGACAGCGTGCCGAACCTTCCGTGGCCCAGCGGATCACGTCCTGCGCCGTCACAGCCGCTGCGCTCCCATAGCGCAGCCGGTTGATCAGCAAAGCGTGGCGCAGTTCCTCCATCAGGTTCGAGCCGTCATTGGAGGCGGAGCCGTCGACGCCGAGGCCGACAGGCGCTCCGGCCGCTTCAAGCTCGCGCGTGCGGCAGAAGCCGGAGGCGAGCACGCCATTCGATGTCGGGCAATGGCAGACACCGACGCCCGCCTTCCCCAGCCGCTCGCATTCCTCGCAGGAGAAATGGATGCCATGCGCCAACCAGGTCTTCTGCCGCATCCAGCCGGTCTCTTCCAGCAGGTCGAGCGGGCGCTTGCCATAGACCTCGAGGCAATAGGCGACCTCGTCCTTCGTCTCGGCGAGATGGGTGTGCAGCGGCGCATCGAAGCGGGCCGCCAGCTCCGCGCTCTTGCGCATCAGCGCCGGCGTCACCGAGAAGGGCGAGCAGGGCGCGAGCGCGATCTGGATCATCGCGCCCTCAGTCGGATCATGGAACAGGCCGAGCACGCGCTCGCTGTCTTCGAGGATGGTGTCCTCGTCCTGCACGACGCTGTCGGGCGGCAGCCCGCCATCCTTCTGCGACAGGTTCATCGAGCCGCGCGAGATTGTCGCGCGGATGCCGAGCGTGCGCGCTTCCTCGACGGCGATGTCGACGGCGTTCTCCAGCCCCTTCGGATAGAGATAGTGGTGGTCCGCCGCCGTGGTGCAGCCAGACAGCAGCAATTCGGTCAGCGCCACCCTGATCGCCAGGCGCAGATCCTCCGGCATCAGCCGCGCCCAGAGCGGGTAGAGCGCGGTGAGCCAGGGAAACAGCTCGCGGTCGATCGCGGCCGGATGGGCCCGCGTCAGCGTCTGGTAGAAGTGATGATGGGTGTTGATCAGGCCAGGCAGCACGACATGGTTCGAGGCGTCGAAAACCCCGTCCACCGGCGCTGCAGGTGAGGATCCTGCCGCGACCAGCTCGACGATGAACGCTTCGTCGACGACCACGCCGCCGCCCGCGCCCTCGGCGACGATGCCGAGGGGGTTCTTGATCCACAGCCGCATGTCTTCTCCTCAATCCCAGGGCCAGTCCACCTTGCAGCGATAGCCGACGAAGCATTGCGGCGTATCGCGGCTGGGTACCCAGGCCGGCTCGAGGAATTCGCCATGCGCGCAAAAGCCGAGGTCGCGGACGAAGCGGTCATAGGTTTGGCCGCCGGTGCCGAGCACGATCGCGCCATTGGCGAGCACGCTCTGGCGGTTGGCGGCGCAGGTCCGGTTGGGCGTCGAGGGGCGCGCTTGCGCCAGCGCTTCGCCGGCCGCCAGCACCAGCATCAGGGACAGGGCGATACGCTTCATGGTGGCCTCCTGCAAAACGGCGTCCGCGATGCCACCCTAACACGGCGTGGGCACCGTCGTTCCCCCTCCGGGCGCGGCGGGACGCCTGCCCGTCCCGCGCGTCGCGCTTGACGCCGCCGCTGCCTTCCGCCATCGCTCCCGGGCTTTTGTAAACGCCGGAGCCGCGCCATGTCGCTGACAGATCTCGCCGCCACCATCGACGCCGCCTGGGAGGCTCGCTCCGAGATCGGCATCAACACCAAGGGCGCGGTGCGCGAGGCGGTGGAGCGGGCGATCGAGATGCTCGATGCGGGCGAGGCCCGCGTCGCCGAGAAGGTCGGCGCCGAGTGGGTCGTGCATCAGTGGCTCAAGAAGGCGGTGCTGCTCTCCTTCCGCCTCACCGACAACATGATCATCGCCAACGGCCCGGGCGAGGGCGTGTTCTGGGACAAGGTGCCGTCGAAGTTCGAGGGCTGGGGCGAGAACCGGTTCCGCGCCGCCGGCTTCCGCGTCGTGCCGCCGGCTGCCGCGCGCAAGGGCTCGTTCCTGGCGCCGAACGTCGTGCTGATGCCGTCCTTCGTCAATATCGGCGCCTATGTCGACTCGGGCACCATGGTCGACACCTGGGCGACGGTCGGCTCCTGCGCCCAGATCGGCAAGAACGTCCATCTGTCGGGTGGCGTCGGCATCGGCGGCGTGCTCGAGCCGCTCCAGGCCAACCCGACCATCATCGAGGACAACTGCTTCATCGGCGCCCGCTCCGAGGTCGTCGAGGGCGTCATCGTCGGCGAGGGCTCGGTGCTCTCGATGGGCGTCTTCATCTCGGCCTCGACCAAGATCGTCGACCGCGCCACCGGCGTCGTCCATGTCGGCAAGGTGCCGCCCTATTCGGTGGTGGTGCCGGGCTCGCTGCCGGGCAAGCCCTTCCCGGACGGCACCCCCGGCCCCTCGCTCTCCTGCGCCGTCATCGTCAAGACGGTCGACGCCCAGACCCGCTCCAAGACCGGCATCAACGAGCTGCTGCGGGATTGATCATCCAACCGCGCCGTCATCCCGGACAAGCCGCGTAGCGGCGCCGATCCGGGATCCATGCCTGAGCCGTTCCGGCATGGATCCCGGGTCTCCGCTTCGCTCCGCCCGGAATGACTTTGGACTGTGGGGTTTGCTCACCCCACCGGCGTCGGCGCGCCGGCGTCCGAAGCCGCGGCCGTTGCCCCCGCCAGCGCATCGCGCAGCGCCTGCTCGCGGGTATGGTCGAGCGAGGTCTTCAGAACGGTGCCGCCGGTGCCCTTGAGGGCCTCGAGCACCTTGTCGCCGGTGACGCGCTTGACCAGCACGAACAGCGCGGCGTTGCCCGGCTGTAGGCTGGCCGACAATTCCTTCATGAACTTGTCGTCGACGCCGTAATCGGTCAGCGCGCCGCCGAGTGCGCCCGAGGCCGCGCCCAGCGCCGCGCCGGCCAGCGGCATCAGGAAGATCGCGCCGATCAGCAGCCCCCAGAACGAGCCGGAGACCGCGCCCATCGCCGTGGTGTTGAGGAGCTGGTTCAGCTTGACCTTGCCGTCCTCATGCATGACCGCGATAGCGGCATCGCCGATCTCGATCAGATATTCCTTCTGCAGCCCGAACAGTTTCTGGCGCATTTCCTCGGCGCGCGCTTCGGTCGGATAGACGATGACGACGAGATCGGACATGGGGTTCTCCTGCTATTGCTGCGCATCGGCCCGAAAAGTGGAGTGCGGCTTTCGGAAGAAGCCGATGCAAGGTCACAGATAGAGAATGGGGCCCGTCCTGCGACGACCCTGTGTCAGGCTAGCCCAAAGCGCGATGGCTGTCCTGACCTGCGTCAATCTCCTGCCAATGCCTTCGCTGCCTCGGCAGCGCTGCTGCGCAGCGGCAGTTCCTTCATCCGCAGCAGGAAGAACAGCGCGCAGGCAAAGCCGATCGCGGTCGCGGCGAAGACATATTGGAACAGCCTGACCATCGTCTCGCGATCGACGGCTTCGAGCTTCAGCGTCTCGTGCGAGATCCCCGCGCCGGAGACGCCGACGCCGCCGAGCACGATCGCCCCGAACACGGCGACGATCAGCGCGCCGCCGATCTGGCGAAAGAAGTTCGCGGTGCCCGTCGCCGTGCCGAGCTGATGCGGCAGCACCGCGTTCTGGATCGAGACGGTTGCGACCGGCAGCATCGTGCCGAGCCCGAGGCTGATCAGGCCGAGCAGCACGCAGAACGGCACCAGCGGCATCCGCCCGGCATAGATCGTCAGCAGCACCATGCCGCACAGCGCCAGCGCAAGACCGACCACCGGCACGCGCTTGTAATGCGTCAGGCGCGTCATCGCTCGCCCCGACGTCGTTGCACCCACCACAGTGCCGCAGGTCAGCGGCAGCAGCCCGAGTCCGGAATGGGCGGCGCTCAGGCCTGCGACGCTCTCGAAATACATCGGCAGATAGATCGTCAGCCCGATGAAGGTCCCCATACCGAAGCCGGCCGCGATCGTGCCCATCCGCACGACGGGATTGGCGAGGACGTCGAGCGGGATCAGCGGCTCGTCCGCCGTCCGCAGGCGCCAGGCGAAAGCGATCCAGAGCAGGAGCGACAGGCCGACGAGACCCGCGATCGGCGCCGAGCGCCAGGGATAGGCGGTTCCGCCCCAGGACAACGCCAGCAGCAGCGTCATCGTCGCGGCGGTGATCAGGAGAGCGCCGAGCACGTCGAGCTTGTGCGGCCGCTCATGGCGCGGCAGCCGCTTCAGCGCCGAACTCGTCATCCAATAGGCCGCCATGCCGAGAGGCAGGTTGATCCAGAAGATCACCGACCAGTGCAGTCGCTCGGCGATGACGCCGCCGAGCACCGGCCCGAGCAGCGAGGAGGCCATGAAGACGCTGGCGATATAGACTTGATAACGCCCGCGCTCTTTCGGCGAGACCATGTCGGCCACGATCGTCTGCGCCAGCGCGATCAGCCCGCCGCCACCCAGCCCCTGGACGAAGCGCGCCACCACCAGCAGCCACATCGACGGCGCGATCGCGCAGGCGACCGAGCCGAGCATGAACACGGCTATCCCCGAGAGCAGCACGATCCGGCGGCCATGGATGTCGGCGAGCTTGCCGTAGAGCGGGGTCACGGCGGTCGAGGCCAGCAGATAGGACGTCACCACCCAGGAGAGATGCGTGACGTCGCCGAGCTCGCGCCCGATCGTCGGCATGGCGGTGGCGACGATGGTCTGGTCCAGCGCCGCCAGGAACATCGCCAGCATGATGCCGAAGAGGATGCTGCGGATGTCCTCATGACTCAGCGGCGCATGCTGCGTCGAAGCATGGGTCGCCGGCGCGTGCTGCGCGTGAGTGTCGACCCGCTTGTCCATGAATTGATGCGCCTGCCTGTGCGTCGTCGTCCAGGCTCAGACTAGAAGGCGGCCAATTCATGTGCCAGAGGCGGGGCGAGCAGTGAGGGTCTGGCGGCCATGCTCTCCCCGGATGGGACCGGCTGTCGATGCCATCGCCCGAAAGGCGCGAACCCTTCTCCCCTCGCGGGAGAAGGGTAGAGGCGTCGCGGTTCTCGCGAAATCTTATCCCCGCCCCATCGCCCCTTGCCTAATCTGCCCTCGCTCCGCCCGACCAAGGGGGCTGTCGCGAGGCATCGTGCGGCCGGGCGGGGTTGCGGTGTTCATGGACGGGGCCGTTGCGGGCCCTGCTTCACGGAGGGACCGCTCGTCGCCCGGGCCTTCAGCAATCCCGGTCGTGACCGACCTCAATGGCGGCGAGCGAAACCAGACGAGAACCGCGCGCGGGGTCGGGTGGCGCCTGTCGGCGCTGCTTCGACATCGACATTCGACATCGACATTCGGCACGCAGCCGTCGGCTGCGACGCCATCAGGCCCCGCGCATCCCCTTGGATACGCATTCGCCAGAAACCCCGCGGCCATGTGGCCGGACGGGGCTTTCGGTGCGGTGCTGGCGAGCCCTATAAAGGATTTCGTGCGGTTCGCGCCCTGCTTCGGGAAGGCTCAGCCTCCATGCCCTTGCTCAACGCCGGCCATTCCACCCTGGTGATCATCGATTTCCAGGCGCGGCTGATGCCCGCCATCCATGACGGTCCGCGCCTCGTCGCCAACGCACAGCGGCTCGTCGGCGCGGCCGGCCTGCTTTCGGTGCCGGTCCTGATGACCGAGCAGAACCCGGCCGGCCTCGGCGGCACGGTCGCGGAGCTGGCGGGCGCCGGGCCGGTCGTCACCAAGATGAGCTTCGATGCCTGCGTGGAATCCGCATTCCTCGAAGCGCTCGCGGGAGATGGCCGGCTCGTGCTCTGCGGCTGCGAGGCGCATGTCTGCCTCGGGCAGACTGCACTCTCGTTGCTCGCCCATCGCCGCCGCGTCGCGGTGGTTCAGGACGCGACCGGCTCGCGCCTGCAGGAATCGAAGGAAGTCGCGCTGCGCCGGCTGGAAAGCCACGGCGCGGAGATCGTCACCACCGAGATGGTGATTTTCGAATGGCTGAAGAGCGCCCGCCATCCCCGCTTCCGCGAGGTGCTGAAGCTGGTGAAGTGAGGCGCTACAGCGGCTTCCTGATCCACTTGGCGATGACGCCGACGATGCCTTCGCGGAAGGTCATGACGCAGATGACGAAGATAACGCCCTGGACGACCGTGACCCATGCGCCGAGGCTGGCGAGGTAGTTCTGCATGGAGACGATGACGAGCGCGCCGGCGATCGGCCCGAACACGGTGCCGAGGCCGCCGACCAGCGTCATCAGCACGACCTCGCCCGACATCGACCAGTGCACGTCGGTCAGCGAAGCCAGCTGGAACACGATCGCCTTGGTCGAGCCGGCGAGCCCGGCCAGCGTCGCCGAGAGCACGAAGACCGCGAGCTTGTACTGGTTGGCGCGGTAGCCGAGCGAGATCGCGCGCGGTTCGTTGTCGCGGATCGCCTTGCAGACCTGGCCGAAGGGCGAGTGGATGATGCGGTACATTGCCAGCAGCCCGGCCATGAAGATCGCGGCCACCAGCCAGTACAGCGTCCGGTCGTCGGCGAGGTCGATCAGGCCGAAGAGCCGTCCGCGCGGCACGGCCTGGATGCCATCCTCGCCGCCGGTGAAGCGCGGCGTCTGCAGCGAGAAGAAGAACACCATCTGCGCCAGCGCCAGCGTGATCATGGCGAAGTAGATGCCCTGCCGGCGGATGGCGAGCGAGCCGAAGGCGGCGCCGAGCAGCGCGGCGATGGCGGTGCCGGACAGGATCGCCAGCTCCGGCGTCAGCCCCCAATGCTTGGCGGTATAGGCGCTGACATAGCTCGCCATGCCGAAATAGGCGGCGTGGCCGAAGGAAAGCAGCCCTCCGTACCCAAGCAGCAGGTTGAAGGCGAGCGCGAACAGCGCGAAGCACAAAACCTTCATGACGAAGACCGGATAGGCCACGAAGGGCGCGATCGCGAGCGCGACCGCGAGCCCGATCATGATCGCCCGGTGCAGGCGCAGCGTGCCCTTGTCGGTTTCGCCCGGCAGGATCGCGGAGGATGCGTCGGAGGCTGCGATGTCGGCCATGGTCAAATCCTCGTCTCGTTGCGGGCGGCCATCACGCGGCCCGTCCGAACAGGCCGGCCGGCCGCACCAGCAGCACCAGCACCATGATGATGAAGATCACGGTGGCGGACGCCTCCGGATAGAACACCTTGGTCAGCCCCTCGATCAGGCCGAGACCGAAGCCGGTGACGATGGCGCCCAGGATCGAGCCCATGCCGCCGATCACCACGACCGCGAAGACGACGATGATCAGGTCGGCGCCCATGTTCGGATTGACCGAGTAGATCGGCGCGGCGAGCACGCCGGCAAAGCCCGCCAGCGCCACGCCGAAGCCATAGGTCAGCGTCACCAGCAGCGGCACGTTGATGCCGAAGGCCTGGGTCAGGGTCGGGTTCTCGGTCGCGGCGCGCAGATAGGCGCCGAGCTTGGTCTTCTCGATCAGGAACCAGGTCGAAAGGCAGACGACCAGCGAGGCGACGACGACCCAGCCGCGATACCAGGGCAGGAACATGAAGCCGAGATTGACGCCCCCGCGCAGTTCCGCCGGGATCTGGTAGGGCAGGCCGGACGAGCCGTAGCCGTTGCGGAACAGGCCCTGGATGATCAGCGCCAAGCCGAAGGTCAAGAGCAGGCCGTAGAGATGGTCGACATGGGCGATGCGCTTCAGCAGCAGTCGCTCGATCGCGACGCCGGTGGCGCCGACGACGAGCGGCGCCAGCAGCAATGCGACCCAGTAGTTCACGCCGAGATAGTTGAGCGCCATCCAGGCGACGAAGGCGCCCATCATGTACTGCGCGCCATGCGTGAAGTTGATGATGTTGAGCAGCCCGAAGATCACCGCCAGCCCGAGGCTGAGGATCGCATAGAACGAGCCGTTGATCAGGCCGAGCAGGACCTGACCGAACAGGGCTTGCGGGGGAATGCCGAGAAGTTCGAACATGCGGGGCTCAGATCGTTCTGGACGTCGAAGGGTCGTTTAAACCTCGACCGTCATTCCGGGCGGAGCGAAGCGGAGACCCGGAATCCATCGTAGGACGCGACAGCGCTATGATGGATTCCGGATCGGCGCCGCTTCGCGGCTGGTCCGGAATGACGCCGGAGGATTTGATGCCCGGCCGAGCCGGGCATCAAGGGCTCACTTCTTGACGAGCGGGCACTCGCTGTCGGCGAGCGGGCGGAAGGCCTGCTCGGCCGGCAGAACCGAGATCTGCTTGTAGTAGTCCCACGGCCCCTTCGACTCGGCTGGCTTCTTGACCTCGAACAGATACATGTCGTGCATCTTGCGGCCGTCGGCGCGCACCGAGCCCTTGCCGAAGAGCGGATCGTCCGTCGGCAGCTCCTTCATCTTGGCCATCACGGCAGCCGAGTCCTTGCTCTTGGCCGCCTCGATCGCCTTCAGATAATGCAGCATGCCGGAATAGACGCCCGCCTGCACCATGGTCGGCTTCTTGCCGCCATTGAGCTTGGCGAAGCGATCGGACCAGGTCCGGGTCTGGTCGTTGGTGTTCCAGTAGAAGGATTCCGTCAGCACCAGCCCCTGCGCGGTCGCCAGCCCGAGCGAATGCACGTCGGTGAGGAAGACGAGGAGGCCTGCGAGCTTCTGGCCGCCGGCGGTGATGCCGAATTCGCCCGCCTGCTTGATCGAGTTGATGGTGTCGCCGCCGGCATTCGCCAGCCCGATCACCTTGGCCTTGGAGGCCTGCGCCTGCAGCAGGAAGGACGAGAAATCCGTGCCCGGGAACGGGGTGCGCACGACGCCGAGCACCTTGCCGCCGTTCTTGGTGACGATTGCCGCGGTGTCGCGCTCCAGCGCATGGCCGAAGGCGTAGTCGGCGGTCATGAAGAACCATGAGTCGCCCCCGGCCTTCACCATCGCGCCACCGGTGCCCTGGGCCAGCGCATAGGTGTCGTAGGTCCAGTGCACCGTGTTGGGCGAGCAGGCCTTGCCGGTCAGGTCGGACGATGCCGCGCCTGAATTGATGTGGATCTTGTTCTTCTCGCGGGTGATCTGGTTGACGGCGAGCGCGACCGAGGAGGTCGGCACGTCGAGGATGATGTCGACGCCGTCCTGATCGTACCAGGTGCGGGCGATGGTCGAGCCGACATCCGGCTTGTTCTGGTGGTCGGCCGAGACGATCTCGACCTTGATGCCCTTGTCGGCGGCCTTGAAGTCTTCGACCGCCATGCGCGCGGCGATGACCGAGCCCTCGCCGGAGAGGTCGGCATAGAGGCCGGAGCGGTCGTTGAGGACGCCGGCCTTCACGCTGATCTGCTGGGCGAGCGCCGGCGCGGCCATCAGCGCGGCGAACGCGGTCGTCGTCAGAAAGGTCTTGAGCTTCATCTTCTCTCTCCCTGGAATGGTGTCGTTTTCGACGTGTTGTCCGATATGGATCGGATTGGGGGCCTTCGATTCCGCCTGGAGGCGGGATCAGACCCCGAGATAGCCGTGGAGCTTGTCGATGTTGGCATCGAGCTGGTCGTTTTCGATCATGTCGATCACCTTGCCCTGCTCGACGACATAATGCCGGTCGGCGACGGTCGCGGCGAAGCGGAAGTTCTGCTCGACCAGGATGGTCGTGTAGCCCTCCTGCTTCAGCTTGCGGATCGTCGCGCCGATCTGGTCGATGATCACCGGGGCAAGGCCCTCCGTCGGCTCGTCGAGCAGCAGGAAATGCGCGCCCGTGCGCAGGATGCGCCCGATCGCCAGCATCTGCTGCTCGCCGCCGGATAGCTTGGTGCCCTGGCTGCGCAGGCGCTCCTTCAGATTGGGGAAGAGCTCGAAGATCTGCGGCAGCGACAGGCCGCCGTCCCGGATCTTCGGCGGCAGCATCAGGTTCTCCTCGACGCTGAGCGAGGAATAGATGCCGCGTTCCTCCGGCACATAGCCGATGCCGAGCCGGGCGATCGCGCGCGAAGGCAGCGAGATCGTCTCGGTGCCCTCCAGCACGACCGAGCCCTTGCGCTTGCCGATGACGCCCATGATCGATTTCAGCGTCGTCGTCTTGCCGGCGCCGTTGCGGCCGAGCAGCGTCACGACCTCGCCGGGCGCCACGTCGAAATCGATGCCGTGCAGCACATGCGATTCGCCGTACCAGGCCTCGAGCCCGCGCACCTTGAGCATGGGCGCGGCGGCGGAGGTTTTCGCGGGGGCGGGCGCAGCCTCAGTGAGCATGGCCGACCCCCGAGCCGATATAGGCTTCGATCACGCGCGGATCCTTCGAGACCTGGGCATAGTCGCCCTCGGCCAGCACCTGCCCGCGCGCCAGCACGGTGATGCGGTCGGAGAGCGAGGCGACGACGGAGAGGTTGTGCTCGACCATCAGGATGGTGCGGTTCTGCGAGACCTTGCGGATCAGCTGTTCGATGCGCTCGACATCCTCGCGCCCCATGCCGGCCATCGGCTCGTCGAGCAGCATCATCTCGGGGTCGAGCGCCAGCGTCGTCGCGATCTCCAAAGCGCGCTTGCGACCATAGGAGAGCTCGACCGCCGGCAGTTCGGCGAAGGCGGAGAGGCCGACGGCGTCGACCAGCCGCAGGGCCTCCTCGTCGAGCGGCTTCAGCACGTCTTCCGAACGCCAGAAATCGAACGAGTCGCCGCGCTTGCGCTGCAGCGCGATCCGCACATTGGTCTTGACGCTGAGCTGCGGGAACACCGCCGAGATCTGGAACGAGCGCACCAGCCCCTGCCGCGCGATCTCGGCCGGCTTCTCGCGGGTGATGTCGCGGCCGTTATAGACGATCGAGCCCTTGGTGGGCGCAAGGAACTTGGTCAGCAGGTTGAAGCAGGTCGTCTTGCCGGCGCCGTTGGGGCCGATCAGCGCATGGATCGTTCCGCGCCTGACCTGGAGGTCAACGCCATTGACGGCCGTGAAGCCGCCGAAATCCTTCGTTAGTCCCGAGGTGGATAGAATAACGTCCTCAGGCATGCAGATCACTTACGATCGTCATCTTGTTCTTTCTTGTTATTGCTCATCTCCCTTGTATGGCATGCTGCACCGCGCCCATGGCATAAGTCAATGTCGCAACTGCTCAAAACGGCCTTGTGAAGGCTTGCTCATACCTTGGTCGTAGGCGCGACTCAGGTCGATCCCGCCTCATGCAAATGAATGACGTAAGGGTCTGGTGCCGGGCGTATCTGCTACGATGTGCAGGATCGCTCGAAATGTCGGAATCGACGATAGGGAAGCTTGATGACCGTTGGGAAAAGCCGGTTTACGGCCCGAGGCGGTTTCGGCTAATGTATCTGTCTATTTCTCGGCTATCATTGGGCATTCCTGTGGCAGCATTCGCTGGTCGCGCGCATCCGCCCGCGCGAGGCCGGGCCTTCAGGAAGCGGCGGACCGATCAGGGGAGGGTACCTTGAGCTTCGCGTCTTTGGGTCTGGCGTTCCGCGCCCGCTTCGCCGCCGCCGCCGGCAAGGGCGTGCTCGGCGCTGTCGGCGCCGGTGTGCTCGGTGTGGCTGTGCTGGCCTCTGTGCTTCCGGCCGAGGCCGCTCCCGATCGCCGCGTCGCTCTGGTGATCGGCAACAGCGCCTATACCTCCGTTCCGCCGCTGGCGAACCCGCAGCGCGACGCGACGGCGATTTCCGCCTCGCTGAAGCGCCTCGGCTTCGAGGTCGTCGAGGGCTACGACCTCAAGATGGACCAGATGACGGGCATCGTGCGCGAGTTCGCGCAGAAGCTCGACGGCGCCAAGGCCGGCGTTGTCTATTATGCCGGTCACGGCATCGCGGTCGGAGACGAGAATTATCTTATCCCGGTCGACGCCTCGCTGAAGTCGGAAGCCGATCTCGACTTCCGGGCCGTCAACGTGCAGCTCGTGCTGCGCCAGATGCAGCGCGACGAGCGCGTCAACATCCTCATTCTCGACGCCTGCCGCGACAACCCCTTCGCGACGCAGCTCGCCGCCAAGTCGCGCTCCGTCGCGCGCGGCCTGACCGCGATCGAGACGCAGTCGGCCTCGGGCATCCTGATCGCCTTCGCCACCGACCCGCGCGCCACGGCGCTCGACGGCGAGAAGGACGGCAACAGCCCGTTCACCGCGGCGCTGCTGAAGCATATCGAGACGCCGGAAGTGTCGATCACGACGGTGATGGACCGCGTTCGTGCCGATGTCTGGGAATCGACCGGCAAGAAGCAGAAGCCCTGGACCAACTCCTCGATCATCGGCGAGTTCAAGATGAACCCGACGCTGAAGCTCGCCGCGGTCGATCCCTCCGTGACGATCAAGGCGATCGACGGCGCCGTGCCGGTGCCCGCCACCCCTGCCCCGGTCGGCCTCGACCGTGCCCAGATGGACGTGAGGATGTGGGAGACGGCCGAGCGCGGCAATTCGCCGGGCGACTACAAGGCCTATCTCGACGCCTTCCCGACCGGCCAGTTCGCCGCTTTCGCCAAGAACCGCCTCGCCAAGCTCGAGCCGGCGGCCCCGGTCGCTCCGGTCGCGTCGCGCGACACCGCACAGTCCACTGCGGTGAACGAGGACGCGTTGAAGGCCGAGGTCGGCAGCGCTGCGACCGAAACCGCGCTCAAGCTCTCGGGGCAGGATCGCCGCGAACTGCAGAAGCGCCTGGTCCTCGCCGGCTTCAAGCCCGGCAAGCCCAACGCCAATTTCCTCCCGAGTCAGCGCGCCGCCATCAAGGAATGGCAGACGACGCGCGGTATCGCCTCGACCGGCTTCCTGGGGCCGGTGCAACTGAAGGCGTTGCGTGCCCAGACCGAGCCGGCCTATCAGCGCGCGCTCGCCGAGGAAGCCAAGGCTGCGCCGCCGCGTACCCGTACCGCCCGCGAGCCAGCCGGCCAGGGCTCGACCCGCGGCGTCGCGCGCGGACCCGAATACGAGCGTGACCCGGTGATCCGTCGCGACCTGGAGCGCGAGCGCGCCGGCCGGGGCAACAACTCCGGCGATGCGGCCGGAGCCGCCATCTTCGGCACGATCGTCGGTGGCGCCATCGGCGGCGTGCTCGGCGGCGGCTTCCGCCGCTGACGCCGGTCCGTGGCGACACGAGCCCAAGGCAGCGAGCCCAGGGCAAGCCGGTCCCGCGAGGGGCCGGCTTTCTTATTGGCACAATGGCGTGTTGCCACCGCGCCGCCCGCTCGGCTAGTTCTGTAGCGCGCCCTTCGGCGACATCATTTCTCGGCAAAAGGCGATGCGATGAAGAAGGTTTTCCCTGACGCCAAGGCGGCGCTCGCCGGCGCCATCAAGGACGGCATGACGATCATGGCCGGCGGCTTCGGCCTGTGCGGCATTCCCGACGTCCTGATCGAGGCGGTGCGCGAGAGCGGTGCGAAGGACCTGACCTTCGTCTCCAACAATGCCGGCGTCGATGGCGCCGGCCTCGGTATCCTGCTCGAGACGCGGCAGATCAGGAAGATGATCTCGTCTTATGTCGGCGAGAACAAGCTCTTCGCCGAGCTCTATCTCAGCGGCAAGCTCGAGCTCGAATTCACCCCGCAGGGCACGCTGGCTGAACGCATCCGCGCCGGCGGCGCCGGCATCCCGGCCTTCTTCACCAAGACCGGCGTCGGCACGCTGGTCGCCGAGGGCAAGGAGGAGCGCGAATTCGACGGCGAGCGCTACATCATGGAGCGCGGCATCTTCGCCGATGTCTCGCTGGTCCATGCCTGGAAGGGCGACACCGAAGGCAACCTCGTCTACCGGAAGACGGCGCGCAACTTCAATCCGATGATGGCGAGCGCCTCGCGCTTCACCGTCGCGCAGGTCGAGAACCTCGTCGAGGCCGGCGAGATCGACCCCGATCACATGCACACGCCGGGCATCTTCGTGAAGCGCATCGTGCATACGCCCCAGAGCGTCAAGCGCATCGAGCAGCGCACCGTCCGCAAGCGCGCGGCCTGAGGAGAACGACATGCCCTGGACCCGTGAACAGATCGCCGCCCGCGCCGCCAAGGAGCTGAAGGACGGCTTCTACGTCAATCTCGGCATCGGCATCCCGACGCTCGTTTCCAATTACATCCCCGATGGCGTCAGCGTTCAGCTCCAGTCGGAGAACGGCATGCTCGGCATGGGCCCGTTTCCCTTCGAGGGCGACGAGGATCCCGACCTGATCAATGCCGGCAAGCAGACCATCACCGAGCTGAAGACCACGAGCTATTTCTCCTCGGCCGATTCCTTCGGCATGATCCGCGGCGGCCATATCGACCTCTCCATCCTCGGCGCCATGCAGGTGGCCCAGAACGGCGACCTCGCCAACTGGATGATCCCCGGCAAGATGGTGAAGGGCATGGGCGGCGCCATGGACCTCGTCGCCGGCGTCAAGAAGGTCGTCGTGGTGATGGAGCATGTCGCCAAGAACAAGGACGGCTCGGAATCGCCGAAGCTGCTCAAGGCCTGCGACCTGCCTCTCACCGGCGCCGGTGTCGTCGACATGGTGATCACCGATCTCGGCGTCTTCAAAATCGACGAGAACGGCGGCGGCCTGACCCTGATCGAACTGGCAGAGGGCGTCACCCTTGACGAGATCAAGGCGAAGACCGACGCCGAGTTCAAGGTGGCGGTGTAAGAGCCGGCGTCATGCTCTGGCTCGACCCGGGCATCTATCGACGAGAAGGCGCGGGGAACCCTCTCCCTACAGGAGAGGGTTCCCCGCGCTTGCTGGTCTAAACCCTCCGTCCCTTCTCCCATCCTGCCCGCACCAGTTCCGGCACGTCGCTCTCTTCCTCCGGCCAGCCGACGCAGAGCCAGGCGATCAGCTTCCACTCCGGCGGCACGCCAAGCGCCTCGCGTACGACCTCCGGCTCGAGGATCGAGACCCAGCCGACGCCCAGCCCTGCGACCCGTGCCGCGAGCCAGAACTGGGTGATTGCGGCGACGACCGAATAATCCAGCATCTCCGGCATCGTCCGGCGGCCGAGCCCATGTCCCTGGTCGGTGCCATGGTCGCAGAACACGGCGATCTGCTCGGGCGCCTCGCGCATCCCTTCGAGTTTCAGGCTGGCATAGAGCCGCGCCCGCTCGCCCTCGTAAGCAGCCAGTGCCTCGGCATTGCAGCGCTGGAAGCTCTCCCGCGCCGCCTCGCGTTGCGCCGCATCGGTCACGCGCACCCAGCGCCAGGGTTGGGAATGTCCGACCGAGGGCGAAAGCTCCGCCTGCGCCAGCAGGTGCTGGAGCAGCCCCTCCGGCAACGCCTCGCGCCTGAAGCGCCGGACGTCGCGCCGCCAGGCCAGAAGCTCCGCGAATTGCGCCGCGAAGGCCTCATTGAAACGGGGAGGGGAACCGCTCACCCCGCCACCGCGATCGCGTGGAAGAACGAGCCGGTGACCAGCCCGCGCCGGCTGCCGGCGGGAGCCGGTGCCGAGCCGTGCGGGTCGGTGACAACAGCCAGCGGCGGGTCCTCGCCCTGGGTGACCACCGTCGCATAGTGGAACTCATGCCCCGTCAGCGCGGTACCGGTCTGGCCGAGCGGGCCGTCGACCTCCAGCACAGCGCGGCGATAGCCGAGATTCATCTTCCGCTTGGCGAAGCTCGTCTCGACCGAGAGCAGCCCGGCCATGGCATGGGAGGCGCCGTCGGCATCGACCAGCGTCTTTCCCAGCACCATGTAGCCGCCGCACTCGCCATGGACCGGCCGCTCCTCCGCGAAGGCGCGTAGCCCCGTCATGAAGCACGTCGCCGCCCCCAGCCGCGCGGCATGGAGTTCCGGATAGCCGCCGGGCAGCCAGCAGGTATCGCAATCGTCCGGAGGAGGCTCGTCGGCCAAGGGCGAGAAGGGCACCAGCTCCGCGCCTGCGGCGCGCCAGCCGGCCTCGACATGCGGATAGACGAAGCTGAAGGCGCCATCGCGCGCGATGGCGATGCGCCGCCCCGGCGCGGGCAGCGGGGTGACGGATGTCGCGCCTTCGGGCAGGACGGTCGGCCCGGCCACGGCCACCACCGCATCGAGATCGACGGCGGCCGAAACCGCATCCGCGAGGGCGTCGAGCCGCGCATGCAGGTCCGCCGTCTCGCCGGCCTGCACCAGCCCGAGATGGCGCTCGGGCAGGATCAGGCTCGCTTCGCGGGGCAGGGCTCCGAGCACGGCCAGGCCGATGCGCTCCATGCCCTGCACCACCAGCCGGCGGTGGCGCTCGCTCGCGACCTTGTTGAGGATGACGCCGCTGATGCGGATGCGCGGATCGTAATGCATGCAGCCGAGCGCGATGGCGGCGGCCGATTGCGCCTGGCCGGAAACGTCGATCACCAGCACGACCGGCCAGCCCAGCAGAGCCGCGATATCGGCGCTCGCGCCGGTATGGCCTTCAGGGCCGGGCACGGCATCGAATAGCCCCATCGAGCCTTCGGCGATGACGATGTCGGAGCCTTCAGCGGCACCGCTCGCGATCTGCCCGAGCAGGGCGTCGGGCATGGCGAAGGAATCGAGATTGGCGCTGGGGGCGCCCGTCGCCGCGGCATGGAAGGCGGGGTCGATATAGTCCGGCCCGCATTTCAGCCCGCGCACGGTCAAGCCGCGCCGCGCCAGCGCGCGCTGCAGGCCGAGCGTGATCGTGGTCTTGCCCGAGCCGGAACGTGGCGCCGCGATCAGGAGTCCGCGCGCGGTCATACCCCGCCTCCCGGCCGGAAGCGGCGATCATAGCCGGTGGAGTAGAGCGCGCTTTCGCCGAAATCCTCGGCCGCCAGCGCAGGCCCGACGAGGATCAGCGCCGTTCGCTCCACTCCGGATTCGCGAACCTGCTCCGCGATGGTCGTGAGCGTCCCGCGCAGCACCCGCTCATCCGGCCAGGAGGCGCGGAAGACGATGGCGACCGGACAATCCGCCCGATAGAACGGCGTCAGCTCCGCCACGACCTGCTCGATCACATGGATCGAGAGATGAACCGCGAGCGTCGCGCCGGAGGCCGCGAAGGTCGCGAGCCTTTCCTTCTCCGGCATGGCCGAGGCCCGTCCCGAGGTTCGGGTCAGAACGAGCGATTGCGCAAGGCCTGGCAGCGTCAGTTCGCGCTTCAGCGTGGCGGCGGCGGCCGCGAAGGCCGGGACGCCCGGCGTGACGCTGTAGGGAATGCCGAGCGCATCGAGCCGGCGCATCTGCTCGCCCGTGGCACTCCAGATCGAGAGGTCGCCGGAATGCAGCCGGGCCACGGCCTGCCCGGCCTCATGGGCCGCCTGCATCTCGGCGACGATGGCATCGAGATCGAGCGGGGCGGTATCGACGATCCGCGCACCCGGCGGGCACCAGTCGAGCATCGCCTTCGGAATCAGTGATCCTGCATAGAGGCAGACGGGGCAAGCGGCGATGAGGTCGCGCCCGCGCAGCGTGATGAGGTCGGGCGCGCCGGGACCGGCGCCGATGAAGTGGATCGTCATGCCGTGCACTTCATGATGTTGCTCTGGCCAGCGCGCAGGTGACGCGGGCCGTCGCGATCCGTGGCTGCACCAGTGTCCCGCCCGGCCCGGCCGCCGCGAGCGCCGCCGCCTCCGCCACCGAGCCGACGCCGTAGAGCGAGGCGATCCGGGTCGAGCGCGTGGCGCAGGCGGCCTCATATCCCTTCAGCGCCTCGTCCGGCACCGCGACGAGCTCGGCGCGGCGGCTCGCGACGGCGGCCGCGAGCCCGGGCTCGCCGCTCCGGCTCGCGAGCGTCGCGATGCGCGGCGTGATCTCAGCCGTGAGCCCCGCGATCGCCAGCGCCTCATCGAGGCAGGCCAGGATGTCCGCTTCGCTGGTGCCGGGACGCAGGCCCAGCCCGGCGACGAGACGGCCGGTCATGGCAAATCCCCTAATCCCACCCTCGCCGTCATCCCGGATGCAGCGAAACGGAGCTCCGGGATCCATCGTAGGGAACTGCGCTCTACGATGGATCCCGGAGCGGCGCGGCTTCGCCGCTCGTCCGGGATGACGGTCAGGATGGCAGAAGGGTTCAAGGCTTCTCGACCCGCCATTGCGTCACCGGCATCGCCGGGCGCCAGCCATGCTTGCCGCCGACGGGGGCGAGCCGGTCGATCGAGATGCGCCGGAGCGAGCCGCCATGCTCGGCATGCAGCGCGGCGAGCTTCGCCTCGCCCTCGATCGTGACGACATTGGCGACGAGCCGCCCGCCCGGCTTCAGCGCCGCCCAGGCGGCGTCGAACAGCCCGTCCACCGTCAGCCCGCCGCCGATGAAGACCGCATCCGGGGCAGGGCGCCCGGTGAAGCCTTCCGGCGCCGCGCCGACGACCTCGACCGAGAGGCCGCCGAGCTCGACCTTGTTCCTGCTGATCCGGTGCGCCCGCTCGGGCTTGGCCTCGAAGGCGACGGCGCGGTTGCGGACATGGCGCTGGCACCATTCGACCGCGACCGAGCCCGAGCCCGCGCCGACATCCCAGAGCAGTTCGCCACCACGCGGGGCGAGCGCGGAAATCGTGATCGCGCGGATTTCCGATTTGGTGATCTGCCCGTCATGGGCGAACCACTCCTCGTCGAGGCCCGGCGCCAGCGGCATGATGCGGGAATCGCGGGTGGCCGCCACCTCGACCGCGATGAGGTTCAGCGGCACGACGTCGTCGAAGGCGAAGGCGTCGGCGCGGCTCTCGCGGACACGTTCATCCGGTCCCGCGAGCTGTTCCATCACGACGATGCGGCTGGCGCCGAGGCCGCGCGCCGTCATCAGTTCGGCCACGGCCCGCGGCGTCGTCTCGTCCCAGGACAAGGCGAGGATGCGCGCGCCCGGCTGCAGATGCGGCACGATCCGATAGAGCGTGCGGCCATGCAGCGAGACCAGCGCGCATTCCTCCTGCGGCCAGCGCATCCGCGTGCAGGCCATCGAGAAGGAGGAGAGCTGCGGGATGATCTTCATCTCCTGCGCGGGAATGGCGCGGGCGAGGCTGTTGCCGATTCCGTAGTGGAACGGGTCGCTGGTCGCGAGTACGCAGACCCTGCGGCCGCGCTCGGCGAGGATCTGCGGCAGGGCGTTGCGGAAGGGCTGCGGCCAGGGCCGGAGTTCGCCGGGAACGGCTCCCACCAGCGCGATGTGGCGCTCGCCGCCGAAGACGATCTCGGCTTGCTCGAGTGCTGCCTTCGCCTCGGGGCAGAGGCCGGCGGGGCCATCCTCGCCGAGGCCGATCAGGGAGAGCCAGGGGGCGTACGCGCCGGACGGCGCAGCTTCGCTACCGCTCGACAGCCCGTCGTTTTCAAGCATAACTACTGACATGACCGTGCTCATCCTTGGTGGAACCAGTGAAGCGGCGGCGCTTGATCAGCACCTGGCTGAGCAGGCTCCCGATATTCGCGCCATCATCTCGCTTGCCGGCCATACAGTCGATCCCCGTCCGTCTAACCTGCCGGTTCGCGTCGGCGGCTTCGGTGGCATCGAAGGCCTCAGGCAGTATCTGCGCGAGGAAGGCATCATCGCCGTCATCGACGCGACGCATCCTTTCGCGGCGATCATGCCCTTCAATGCCGAGCATGCCTGCAAGGCGGAAGGCGTGCCGCTGCTCGCCATCCGCCGCGAGTCCTGGCGTCCGCAGCCCGGCGACAAGTGGAAGAGCGTGCCCGACATCGAGGCCGCCGTCGCGGCGCTCGGGCGCGTGCCGCGACGCGTTTTCCTCACCATCGGCCGGCTCGACCTGCCGGAATTCGCCGATGCGCCGCAGCATCACTACCTCGTTCGCGCCATCGAGCCGATCGGCGACCGCCTGCCCGTGCCGCATGTCACGGTGATCCTGCAGCGCGGGCCTTTCATGGCCGATGACGAGGAGGCGCTGATGCGCCGCGAGGGCATCGACATTCTCGTCAGCAAGAATTCCGGCGGCGACGCCACAGCCGGCAAGCTCATTGCGGCGCGCCGTCTCGGCCTGCCGGTGGTCATGGTAGAGCGCCCGCCCAAGCCCGATGTCGAGACCGTCGCCCATGTCGATCAGGTCCTGCCCTGGCTGGTGGCGCAGGGGCTCTTCGTCACCGAGCGCGGCGTATAGACGTAAGGCGCTGCTCCGTCCGGGCGCACGATCAGCCGCGTGCCCGATGCGCCGATCGTCACCAGCGTCGCCATGTCGGCGCTCGCCGCCGCAGCGACCGCCTCCGACAAGGTCAGGATGCGCAGGCTCTCATCCGCGCGCCCAACGGCCCGCGCGAAGATCACCGGCGTATCAGGATCGCGATGCCGGGCCGCCAGTTCCAGCGCAGCGCCAAGCTGCCAGGGCCGGGCCTTCGAGATCGGATTGTACAGGCAGATCACGAAATCGGCGCGCAGCACCGCCTCCAACCGCTGGGTGACGACCTCCCAGGGCTTGAGATTGTCAGAGAGCGAGATCGCGCAGAAATCCCCGCCGAGCGGTGCGCCGGCTTTCGCTGCAGAGGCCAGCATCGCGGTGATGCCGGGCTCGACCGTGATCGGCAGCGAAAGCCAGGCCGGATCGCCGGCTTCCAGTGCCTCGAACACGGCTGCCGCCATGGCGAAGACGCCGGGGTCGCCGCCGGAGACCACGGCGACCTGTCTGCCCTCGGCCGCCAGCCGCAGCGCATGGCCGGCGCGGTCGATCTCGACGCGGTTGTCCGAGGCGTGCTTCGTCCGGCCCTCGCGGGCCGGAATGCGGTCGAGATAGGGGCCGTAGCCGACGAGGTCGCTGGCGGCATCGAGCGCGGCCTGCGCCGCCGGCGTCAGCCAATGCGCCTCGCCGGGGCCGAGGCCGACGATGGTGAGGGAGCCGCTCACAGCCGCCGCCCCTCGCCGGGCACCAGCACCATCGAGAAATACGGTGCCTCGTCATCGGCCTTGTCGCTGAGCTTCGCCACGACCTGCTCGGCCATGGTGGCGCGCTCGACATAGATCGCCCGGTGGATCAGCCCCGCCGTCCGCAGCGCGCGGCGCACTTTCGGCAGGTTGCGGCCGAGCTTCATGATCACGGCGGCGTCGGTGTCGACGAGGCGCCGCGTCAGCTCGGCCTCGGGCAGGGTGCCGGGCAGCACGGTCATGATGTCGTCGCCCCAGGTGATCGGCGCGGCGGCGCGCGTCCAGGCCCCGGCCATGCCCGTAACACCCGGCACCACCTCGGTCGGGAAGCGCGGGCTGAGCCTCCGCCACAGATGCATGAAGGAGCCGTAGAAGAACGGGTCGCCGTCGCAGAGCACGGCGACCGTCCGTCCGGCCTCCATCTCGGCCGCGAGCCGCGCGGCGGATTCGTCATAGAAGGCGGCGATCGGGCCGCTATAGCCCTCGTCCTCGACCGGCACCTCGATCGTCACCGGGAAGGCGAGCTCGATCTCGCGGCCTGGATCGGGCGGCACGATCGCGTCGGCTGTGACGCGGGCATTGCCGCGCCGGCCGCGCTTGCAGAAATGGACCAGCCGGTCGGCGGTCATGATCAGGTCGCGGGCCCGCACGGTCATGTAGTCCGGGTCGCCGGGGCCGAGGCCGACGCCGAACAGCAGGGTCTTGGCGGTTGCCGGTTCGCTGTTCACCGGCTCATTCCTTCTCTTGCGCCAGCGCGTTGACGGCGGCTGCCGCCATCGCCGAGCCGCCGCGCCGGCCATGCACCACGAGGAAAGGCACGCGCCCGTCGCTCGCCAGCGCCTGTTTCGATTCCGCCGCCCCGACGAAGCCGACGGGGATGCCGATTACCGCGGCCGGCTTCGGCGCGCCGGCATCGAGCATTTCCAGCAGCCGGAACAGCGAGGTCGGCGCGTTGCCGATCACGACGAGTGCACCCGCCAGATGCGGCCGCCACAATTCCATCGCCGCGGCCGAGCGCGTCGTGCCCATCTCGGCCGCGAGCGCGGGCGTGCGGGGATCGTCGAGCGTGCAGAGGACCTCGTTGCCGGCAGGCAGCCGTGCCCGTGTCACCCCGTTCGAAACCATCCTGGCGTCGCACAGGATTGGCGCTCCGCCCTTCAGCGCGGCCTCGGCGGCGCCCGCGAAATCGGGCGACATTTCCACGTCCTGAGGAAGATCGGTCATGCCGCAGGCATGGATCATCCTGACCACGACATGCGCCGCCCGGCCCGAGAAGCGGGAGAGATCCGCCTCGGCCCGGATGATCGCGAAGGAGCGCTCATAGATCGCCGCCCCGTCCTTGATGTAGTCGTAAGCCGTCTTCAAACCCGTGATCCTGAAAGCCGGCCCGCCGCGATCAGGCGGGCGTGAATCTCCTGTCCGGGCTGCAATCGCGCCATCATCCCGGAAAGGTCAAGCTCGGCGACGGCGCTGTCCCGCGCCGTGCCGCCGATGACGACGCCGTAGCGTCCCTCGTGGCCGACCAGTGTCAGGTCGGAGGGGCCCGGCCGCGCGCAGGATTTGACGCAAGCCGAGACGTGCAGCGTCAGGCCGTCGGCCAACAGGGGCGCGATCGCTTCCGCCAGCCGCGCCGCATCCGCCATGGCCGGGGTCTCCGCACGCAGGCAGGCCGGCGCGCCGGCGCAGGCCTGGACGGACAGGCGCGGATCGTCGTCACGAGTGATCAGACCGAGCGAGCTGGCGACGTTGAGCAGCGCGGTCGCTCCCGCCTCGGCCAGTCCGCGAAAGGCGATCCCGCGCCAGGGTGATAGGCGCATCGCGGTGCAGCCATGCGCCCCCGCGGCAGTGCCGAGCCCGTCCAGCGTCTTGGCGTCCGCGCGCCCGAACGGCAGGCCAACCAGCGCCGCGAAGCTCCCGGAGCCGAGCGCGAACAGCCCGGCCCGGCGAGGGTGGGTGCGCGGCGCAGGCGATGGTGCCTGAGGCAAGTCGCTCAGCCCGGCGAGCACATCCGGCGGGAGATCGTGCAGCCGGCGGATGCGGTCGGGCGCTTGCGCCCGATGCGCGGCAAAACGCTGGAGCACGCCTGCGGCGACCTCTCCGATCCGTTCGGCCGCCACCGGCCCCAGCCAGATGCGATCCGCCAGAGCGATCACGGCGATGCCCGGTGCGGTCCCGACGACGCGCAGATCGCCGGCGAGGGCATCGAGCGAGCAAGCTCCACCATCATCGATGACAATGGCGAATTTGGCGGGGAGGCTGGGGATGTGCCGCGCAAGGGTCTCGATCTCCGAGGCGTGGGCGAGGGCGTCGATCAGCGCTTCGGCGCCACTCGCCAGCGGAGAGGTCAGCGTCAGCCGCTGCGGCCCGTCGCCGTCATGCTCGTCGACGAGGCGCTCGGCCAGCAGCGTCGCGACCAACCGCGGATGACTATCCGCCGTCACGCCGCGCAACTGCATGTTGCCCCGCGCCGAGATCTCGATCAGCCCGTTGCCGTGCTCGCGCGCCAGCGCGGCGATGCGTTGGAGCTGTGCCGGCGTCAGCCTCGCGCCCGGCGGATGCAGCCGCACCAGCCAGCCATCGCCGGTCTCCATTGGCCGCAGCGTGCTCGGGCACCAGCCGCGCCGCAGCTCGTCCTTTGACGGCGCGTTCATTCGGCCGCCTCACGCGCAGCAGGTGCACCGGCGAGGAAAGCCCCGACCGAATTGCGACGGCTGGTCCACAGGCCCCGCCGCGCCGCTTCCGCCAGCCGGGAGCGGATCGATGCGGCGGCCGGCGCATTGGCGGCCTCGATCGCGCTCCAGACGGTCGTATCGGCGCACCAGGCCTGAAACACCGCGTCGAGCAGGCCGTCCGAAACCGCATCCGTGCTCGCCGCGAAGACGAAGAGCGTGTCGAGGGCCTCGGCCAGCTCGGCCGCGCCCCGCCAGCCATGGGCGAGATGGGAGGAAATCCAGCGCGGATGCGTCAGCCGGCCATGGACGATGCGGGCGATGTCCTCCGCGAGGGTCCGCGCCTTGGGCGCTTCGGGATTGGAGCTGTCGAGGCTGTAGAGGGCGGGCTCGACGCCGAGCGACTTCGCCGCCGCCGCCAGCCCGCCGATGACGTCGGCCGCGCTCGACGCCTCGAGGATGTCGCGCCCGGCCGTGTCGCTGACATGGATGAAGGCATCGGCCGACCTGATCCTGTCGGCGAAGCCGGCGTCGAGGCTGCCTGTCCCCTCCGGCCCGCCATAGGCATGGTCGGAGGCGCCGAGATAGGCGGCGCCGAGTTCGGCCCGGCTCGTCCACCCGCCGTCGAGCGCCCAGTCGGCCATCACCGCGCCATAGCGCCCGGGCGCGGCGCCATAGACGCGCGGCCCCGCCTGGCCGCGCCGTCGCGCGGCAGCCGGTTCGTTCCATTCGTCGGGCTCGTCGAGCGCAGCAACGGCGCGCGCAGCCCCATCGAGCAGCGCGACCTGCTGCGGGAAGGTGTCGCGGAAGGCGCCGGATATGCGCATGGTCACGTCGACCCGCGCGCAGGCGAGCTTCGGCAGCGGAATGATCGCAAACCCGGTCATCCGCGTCGAGGCAGCGTCCCAGAGCGGCCGGGCGCCCATCAGCGTCAGTGCATGGGCGATGTCCTCGCCGCCGGAACGCAAGGTCGGCGAGGCCCAGAGATCCATCACGATGCGGCGCGGATAGTCGCCATGGTCCTGAAGGTGCCGGTCGATCACAGCCCTTGCCGCTAGCGCCCCCAGCCGCGCCGCCGCCCGCGTCGGGATGGCGCGCGGATCGAGCGTCGAGAGATTGCGCCCGGTCGGCAGGACGTCCGGCCGGCCGCGATGCGGCGAGCCGGCGGGGCCGGGAGCGACGAAGCGCCCGTTCAACGCCCGCAGCAGGCCGTCGCGCTCGGCTCGGGCCGAGGCGGGGTCGGGATCCGATTGCCCGAAGACGTGCAGCCCGTCGCGGAAAGGCATTTCCGTGATGTCGCAGAGATGGGCGTCGAGCCGTGTCAGCGCCTCGCTCATCGAAAGATCCGGCGTCACGCCGCAGGAGGCCGCGAGCCCGCTCGCCTCGGCCCGTGAGCGGATTTCGCTGGCGACGATGTCGGCCCGGCGCGGGTCGAGCACCTGCGCCTGCGAGAATTCCTCGACGAGGTCGCGCAGCAGGGCGGCCTCGCCCGCGCCTTCGATCTCCGCCAGCGGCGGTGGCAGATGGCCGAGCGTGATTGCCGCTAGCCGGCGCTTGGCGGGAGCCGCCTCGCCGGGATCGTCGACGACATAGGGGTAGATCACCGGCAGCCCCTGCGTGACGAGGCGCGGCCAGCAGGCGGAGGACAGCGCCACAGCCTTGCCCGGCAGCCATTCGGTCGTGCCATGCGTGCCGAGATGGATCAGGACGTCGATACCGGCCGTCTCGCGCAGCGCCAGGTAGAAAGCGAGATAGCCATGTCCGGGCGGCACATCGGGATCGTGATAGCGCGCCTTGCGATCCGGCGTCGCATCGCGCGGCGGCTGCAGGGCGATGGTGAGATTCCCATCGCGAATGGTGCGGAAGCGGAAGGCGCCGTCGCTGCAGGCGAGGTCGTTTTCGGGCGAGCCATGGACGGCGAGCAGAGCCTCGCGGGCTTCGGCGGGGATAGTTGTTAGCCAGGCTCGGTAGGTGTCGAGCGAGAGCGCGAACCCGGCTGGGCCGCTGGTCAGGCACTCCATGAGCACTGTGTCGTCGATCAAATTCTCGCCGTCATTCCGGACAATCCGCGTCAGCGGCGCCGATCCGGAATCCATGGCTGAACCTTCATCGGATCCGTTCCGGAATGGATATCGGGTCTCCCTTCGGTCGCCCGGGATGACCGGCGAGGGCAATGGTCCGACCTCATACCCTGCCTCCTCCAGCAGTGCCCGGATCGCCGCGACGCTCGCCGGCGTGTCGAGGCCGACGGCAAATCCCGCTCGGCCTCCACGCGCGGGATAGTCCGACATCACCAGCGCCAGCCGCCGCTCGGCGACAGGCTTTGCGGCGAGCGAAATCCAGCCCGTGGCGAGATCGGCTAGCGCGGCGACACCCTCCGCGTCCGGCACGAGTCGGCGGATCGAGAGCCCGGTCGCTGCGTCGGTGATCTCCGCCTTGAAGGCGACGGGGATGGCTCCGAGCCGGCCGTCGAATTCCGGCAGCGCGACCTGCATGGCAAGGTCGGCGGCCGAGAGCCCGCGCGGCGAGGCAGCCCAGGCCTCGCGAGCGCTGCCGACCGGCATCGCCTGCAACACCGGGCAGTCGGCGGCGTCGAGCACGAAATCCGCGCCTTCGCGCGCCGAGAAGGCGGTGGTGGTGACGATCAGCGCCGGCTTGCGCGTCGCGATCAGCGCCGCGAGATCGGCGGTCACCGCCGGGTCCTTCAGGCTGGTCAGCGCGAGAATGAGCGGCGCATGGCCGCGCGCTGCGAGGGCGGCGGCGATCGCCTCGCCCATCGCCGTATCGCCGGCGCTGACCGCCGAGCGGTAGAGGAGGATGGGGATGAGCGGTTTGTCGGCGGCGAGTGCGGCGAGGGCCTCGCGCCAGGGAAGCGGGGTCGCGTCCGGGGCTAATGCGAACAAGGGTGGAAGCTCGAGCGGCGGCGATGAAAGTAGGGTCGCGCACGGCGCCCCCTCATCCGTCAGCGCTTCGCGCTGCCACCTTCTCCCGCGAGGGGGGAAGGGAAGCCCGGCTGCCGTCTCGCCCTTCTCCCCTCGCGGGAGAAGGTGGCCCGAAGGGTCGGATGAGGGGGCGCCGTGACCGTCGAGACTGGCCTCGATGCAGGCGAGCAGCCGCCGCATGTTCTCGGTCCCGCCGCCGGCATGGAAATAGCCGAGCAGCTCTGTCGCAAAGCCGGCCTCGACCGTCCCATATTCCACGAGCCGATCATCGGCCCTGTCGTCCCCGGGCAGCACCGCAAGCGCGATGCCCCGCTCGCGGCAGGCCTCGCTGAGCTGCTCGATGCCATAGCGCCAGTAATCCAGGCCGCCGAGGCAGCGCACCAGCACGAAACGGCAGCTCGCGACCGTCTTCTCGATCAGCAGGTCGACCGAAAGCGGATGGCGCAGCCGCCGCAGCGAGGCGAGGCGGAGGGAGAGCTCGGTGCCGGTAGCCGCCGCCAGCGCCGAGAGATCGCTGTCGGCATAGGACAGCACCAGCACGTCGCCCGCGGCCAAGCCAAGATCGACGGCGTCCTCGCCGTCGTCGAGCCTGATCTCGCTGGTCGGGAGCAGATGCATGCCGTTCCTTCAATACGCACCGCCGTGAAGCGTGCTTCCTTGAAAAGAGGCGCCGTCATTCCGGACAAGCCGCGAAGCGGCACCGCTCCGGAATCCAAGGCTCCGGAGCCCTCCGATGGATCCCGGGGCAGGCCCGGGATGACGGAGTGGTTCCGAAATGTAAGCAGCCCGCCTCAGGCGCCCGCCAGCGCGGCCTCCACGGCGCTCACGTCGAAGCCCTTGAGCCCGATCACGGTGAGGCGCCCGTCGCGCGCTTCGTTCTCGCCCCAGGCCCGGTCGAAATGATGGCCGACGCGCCGGCCGACGCCCTGCACGACGAGCCGCATCGGCTTGCCGGGAACGCTAGCGAAACCCTTCAGCCGCAGCACGCCCTCGGCCTCGGCGGCCTTGGCGACGCGGCCGGACAGCTCTTCCGGCGACAGGCCGGCCGGCAGCGGCAGCGCGACCGAGTCGAAATCGTCATGGTCGTGATCGTGCTCGCCCTCGCCGTGATGCGATGGCCGCGCCGCGAGGTCGGCCTCGGCGGCGGCGCCCAGGCCCACGATCAGGGCCGGCTCGACCTTGCCATGGCTGGTCTCGACGATCTTGATCGCCTTGGGCAGATGCTCGGCGATCTCGGCTCTGACGCGCGCCCGCCCGGCCTCGTCGATCAGATCGCTCTTGTTGAGCAGGATGAGGTCGGCGCAGAGGATCTGGTCCTCGAACACCTCCTCTAGCGGGTTGTCGTGGTCGACGTTAGGATCGGCCGCCTTCTGCGCCGCGAGCGCCTCGGGATCATCCGCGAACTGGCCCTCGGCGACAGCCGGCCCGTCGACCACGGCGATCACGCCGTCCACGGTGACGCGAGCGCGGATCGCCGGCCAGTTGAAGGCCTGGACCAGCGGCTTCGGCAGCGCCAGCCCGGAGGTCTCGATCAGGATGTGCTCGGGCGGATCGGCCCGGTTCAGGAGCTTTTCCAGCGCGGGCACGAAATCGTCGGCGACCGTGCAGCAGATGCAGCCATTCGGCAGCTCGACCACGTCCTCCTCGGTGCAGCCGGAAATGCCGCAGCCCTTGAGGAATTCGCCGTCGAAGCCGAGATCACCGAATTCGTTGACGAGCACGGCGAGCTTCTTTCCTTCCGCGTTCTCGAGGAGGTGCCGCACCAGCGTCGTCTTTCCGGCGCCGAGGAAGCCGGTGACGATGGTGCAGGGGATTTTTCCGAGGGAAGGGTTCTGCGGGGCGTTCATGATGTCATCCTTAGCTGGCGCGCCGGCAAAGGCGGCACGCGTGCGACCACGCCCTTGCGGAAGCAGGGCGGGCGCTCTTTCCAGGGGACGATGCCGTTGGCGCTTGCGGCATAGGCTTCCGCCGCGCTGACGATGTCGTCGAGATGGGTGTCGGTGTCGAGGTCGCCGATCAGATAGGTCCACTTGCCGTCGGCGGTGAGCGCGATGGTGCAGGGCCGCTTGCAGACGGCGAGGCAGTCGGCCGTGACGACCGTGATGCCGTTCGCCTGTCCGGCGAGGCGCTGCGACAGCGCTTCCGCGAGGGCGCTGCCCGGCTGGTCGAAACCATCCGGCAGATCCTCGCGGATGCGCCTGCAGGCCGTGCAGACATGGATGGTGAGATCACCTTCGGACATGATGCCGGTGTTCCCGTCCACGCTCACCGCGTTTCCGCGCGGCGCGTGAACCAGGGCCAGAGCCTGCCCACGGCAAAGCCGGTCGCGTGCCAGAGCGCCGCCTGGATCGCGAGCGAAAGCGCGGCGAAATGGGCGGCGACCTCGGCCGGGACCTTGCTCTCCGGCGCTGCCGGATGCGGCGCGCCGACGATATGCGGCACGAGCATCGCGAGCACCGCCAGTGCCCGCAGCCAGGGCGCCTCCATCCGCAGGAAGACGAAGAGCCCGCCGGCCGTGACGAGCGCGGTGACGAGCCACCAGAGCTGGCGCTGTTCGAGCGCAGCCGATGCGGCGCCGGGCAATTCGGGCGCGAGCCCGGTCGCCGGCACGAGGCCGAAGGCGAGGAAGCCGCAGGCAGCCCAGCTCAGCGCCCGCTTCTCGTCGATGGTCTCGTTGGCGGCGATCATGCCGGCGAGCAGCAGCGCCGCGAAGCCGATCGCGGTCGCGATCGTCACGAGCGAGGTGAAGAATGTGCGCTGGAGGCCGTCCTGAGGCTTCCATTCGGCGTGGTCGGCGTGAGCCTCGCCGCCATGGGCGAGCAAGATCTTCGCTTCTCCAAAGACCTTCGCTTCACCGGAGAAGGCGGCCTGCGAGGGCGCGACGGCGCGCAGCGCCGCCTCATAGGTCTCGGCCTTGAGGATCAGCGGGGTGGTGGTGACATGCTGGAGCGCGGCGATGACGAGCCCAGCCAGAAGCCCGGCCAGAAGACTGACCGTGAGAACCCGATTGACCATGTGCTGTTTCCCTCAGTGGCAGGGAAAAGCGAGGCCGTGGCGCGTATCGTGAGCCGCGTTGTGCACACTGGCCGAGGCGGCAAAGCCCACCGTGTAGATCAGAACGAAGCCCAGCGCGAGCGCGGCAGCGACGGCCTTGGCGCGTTCGGAGACGCTGGCCTGCTGATTGGAAACGGAGGTCGTCGTCATCATGTGTCTCCTGGCCGCCCCGCCGGCGGCCTGTTGGAAGTGCGGATCGGACGACGGCAGGTCTCCTGGCTCGCGGGTCTAGGCATCCTGCGCCGCCTTCCCGGGATCGCTCCCAGTGGCCGATGGCGCAGAACTCGCCGCTTACAGTTGCGGGGGCAGCCGCGGATTTTCACCGCGTTCCCTTTTCACCTCCTCGCGGAGGCACCGTCGGCTGAGATCATTAGCCATCCGGGCGGCGCTGTGCAATGCAGTGCGTGCTTCGAAACGTCGTCGCGGGTCATCCCGGGCGACCGCAGGGAGACCCGGGATCCATTCCGGAACCTTTCCGACAGAGGCTCAGGCATGGATCCCGGCTCTACGCTTCGCTCCGGCCGGGCTGACGCGGAGATATTCGTCGCGATGCAGGCATCGTCGATTCCCCACCTCACCCTGGTCCTCGGCGGCGCGCGATCCGGCAAGAGCCGCCATGCCGAGGGGCTGATCGAGGCGCTGCCGCCGCCCTGGACCTATGTCGCGACGGCGCAGGCCTGGGATGACGAGATGGTCGCAAGGATCGCCGAGCACCGGGCGCGCCGGCCGGCCAATTGGATTACGTGGGACGCGCCGCTGGACCTGCCCGAAGCGATTCGCAGTGTTCCGCCGGGCCGCCCGATCCTCGTCGACTGCCTGACGCTCTGGCTGACCAATCTGATCCTTGCGGAGCGCGATACGGCTGCGGCGGGCGCCGCCCTGATCGAGGCCTGCGAGCAGGCGTCGGGGCCCATCGTGCTGGTCTCCAACGAGGTCGGCCTCGGCATCGTCCCCGACAACGCGCTGGCGCGGCGCTTCCGTGACGAGGCCGGCCGCCTGCATCAGGCCATTGCCGCCCGTGCCGGCCGCGTGGTCTTCATGGTCGCCGGCCTGCCGATGCAAGTGAAGTGAAGACCGGAAATGAAGGCCTGAAGCGAGATCGAGTATGACCAGCACTCCGGACGAGGCCGCCCGCCACAAGGCGAAGATGGAAAAGCGCAAGGCGGTGCAGGACGCCGAGGTCGCCTCCAAGACGCTCGAGAAGGGCCTGTTGATCGTCAACAGCGGTCCGGGCAAGGGCAAGTCGACGGCGGCCTTCGGGCTGGCTCTGCGCGCGCTCGGCCACGGCTGGCGCATCGGCGTTGTGCAGTTCATCAAGGGCGCCTGGGAGACCGGCGAGCGCAAGGCGCTGGAATCCTTCGGCGACCAGGTCTCCTGGCACAGCATGGGCGAGGGCTTCACCTGGGAGACGCAGGACAAGGCCCGCGACATCGCCGCCGCGACCCGCGCCTTCGACAAGGCGAAGGAATTGATGGCGGACGAGAGCATCCGCCTGATCGTGCTCGATGAACTCAACATCGCGCTGCGCTACGATTACCTGCCGTTGGCCGAGGTCGTGGCGACGCTCGCGGCGCGCCGTCCGGACCTGCATATCGTCGTCACCGGCCGCAACGCCAAGCCGGAACTGATCGAGGCTGCCGACCTCGTGACGGAGATGACGCTGGTGAAGCACCATTTCGCGGCGGGGGTGAAGGCGCAGCAGGGGATCGAGTTCTGAAGGGCGCTGGTTGTCCGGCTAATCGTGCCCACGCCGTCATCCCGGACAAGCCGCGTCAGCGGCGCCGATCCGGGATCCATGCCTGAGCCTTTCAGAAGCAGCGTTCCGGAGTGGATCCCGGGTCTGCGCTTCGCTGCGCCCGGAATGACGACGCGCTTGAGTTGGACGTTTAAGAGACTGAAATCATACCTGGAGCATCACTCCAGCAGCGACGCCCGCCGCCGCCAGGCCCCACAGCAGGCCGCAGGCCCGCCGGTACAGCCGCAGTGCGCGCCGGATGTCGGGTGCCGTGGCCTCGGCCCGTCCATTGCCCATCCAGCCATCCTCGACGACGACCTCGCCATAGACCCGCGGCCCCGCCAACCGCAGGCCGAGCGCGCCTGCCATCGCCGCCTCCGGCCAGCCGGCATTGGGCGATTTGTGCTTGCCCGCGTCGCGGCGCACCGCCTGCCAGGCTGCGCCCGCATCGGCCTCGCGGTCGAACGCGGCGGCGGCGATCAGCAGCAGCGCGGTCAGCCGCGAGGCCGGCAGGTTGACGAGATCGTCGAGGCGCGCCGAGGCCCAGCCGAAGGCGAGGTGGCGCGGCGTCTTGTGGCCGATCATCGAATCGGCTGTGTTGATCGCCTTGTAGATGATGATGCCGGGCAAACCGGCGACGCCGAGCCAGAACGCCGGCGCCACCACCCCGTCGGAAAAATTCTCGGACAGGCTCTCGATCGCGGCGCGCGACACGCCGGCTTCGTCCAGGCTTTCGGGGTTGCGCCCGACGATCATCGAGACGGCTTTGCGCCCTGCCGCGAGCCCCCCGTTCTCCAGCCCTTCGGCGACGGCCGCGACATGCTCGAACAGGCTGCGCTGCGCCAGAAGCGTCGAAGACAGCAGCGCGAGTGGCAGCAGGCCGAGCGGTCCAAGCATCCCGCACAGCGACGTCAAGGCGACCGCGGCGACCAGCGTCACTGCGAGCAGGATGGTGAGTACGGCGATCCCCGCCGCCTTGCGGGCGCCGAATCCCGCGGCTTCCGAATTCAGCGCGCGATCGAGCCACGAAATCAGGGCGCCGAGCCAGGTGACGGGATGGCCGATCAGCGCATACAAGCGCTGCGGATAGCCGACCGCTGCCTCGACGACGAGCGCGGCCAGCAACAGAAGCAAGGTGTCGGGCAGGGCCATGGTCAGGGCGATGTGCGGGCGGGGCGAAACGTGCGGGGCGGGGCGTGACTGAGGGCATCTGGCATGGCGGCGATCTCGCCAGGGCAAGGGCGCTCTTTCCGGATACGCCGCTGCCCTGGATCGATCTCTCCACCGGGATCAATCCCATCCCCTATCCGCTTCCGGAGCTGCCGTTAAGCCTGTGGCAGCGCCTGCCCGGCGCCGATGACGAGGCGGCCCTGCTGGCTGCGGCCCGCAACGCCTATCGCGTGCCGCCCGAGGCGGGAATCGTCGCCGCGCCCGGCACCCAGATCCTGATCGACCTCCTGCCCCGCGTGCTGCCGGCCATCCTCGCGGCCGGCCGCGTCGCGGTGCTCGGGCCGACCTATGCCGAGCATGCGCTCGCCTGGCGGAAGGCAGGAGCGGATGTCACGGAGGCGGCCTCGCCCGCCGAAGCGGCGGATGCTGCGAGCATCGTGGTCGTCAACCCGAACAACCCCGACGGCCGCAGCCTTCCGGCAGCCGATCTCACCGTGCTCGCCGCGCGCTGCGCTGCCCGCGGCGGCATGCTGATCCTCGACGAGGCCTTCGCCGATTTCACGCCGGAATCGAGCCTGCTTCCGGTCTTGCCGCCTGCGACGATCGTGCTGCGTTCCTTCGGCAAGA
Source organism: Allobosea sp. GW822-FHT03F07 (assembly GCF_058801345.1). Classification (NCBI taxonomy): domain Bacteria; kingdom Pseudomonadati; phylum Pseudomonadota; class Alphaproteobacteria; order Hyphomicrobiales; family Alloboseaceae; genus Allobosea; species Allobosea sp. GW822-FHT03F07. Next base: position 132,427 of record NZ_JBXAND010000007.1, on the reverse strand, counting down.
CCTATGGGCTGGCGGGTCTCAGGCTCGGCTTCGCCATCGGCGAGGCTGTTCCCATCGCTGCCTTGCAGGCTGCGATGGGCCCCTGGGCCGTGGCCGGCCCGGCGCTGGCCATCGGGGCGCAGGCGCTGGCCGATGCCGAATGGCTGGCAGCGGCGGGCGCGGCCCGCGCCGCCGACGCGGCCCGGCTCGATGCCCTGCTGTCGCCGCTCGGCCGGGTCGTTGGCGGCACCGCGCTGTTTCGCCTGCTCGCCACGCCCGACGCAGAGGCACTCTTCGCCCATCTCGGCCACCACGGCATCTATGTCCGGCGTTTCCGGAACGAGGCGACATGGCTGCGCTTCGGGCTGCCAGGCGATGCGGCTGCATGGCAGCGGCTCGAGGCGGCGCTGTCGTCGGCCGCCTTGCCTTGGCGGAGTGCGTAAGTCTTGCATGCGCGCCGGTCCCGCATGCGCGCGATGCCGGGACAGCTCTGGCGCCGCCCGCTAACCTGAGACCAATCGAGATAGAACGAGCCTTGCCTGAAGGGGAATGACAGACATGCCCGCATTGCCGCCGGAAGGCGATCTGACCATCTGCTTCGCCCATGCCGCCTATCAGTTGCAGGCCGAGTTTGCGACGCGGGGACATGGAGCGAAGAGCTTCGAGGTCCGCTCGCTCGACGAGTTCAAGGCCCGCGCCCATGAGGCCGATGTGGTGGTGGTCTCCGGTCTCTGGCGTAACGAACTGATCGCATCGAGCCCGAAGCTGCGCTTCGTCCAGTCGGTCAGCGCCGGCACGGATCAGTACGACAAGGCGGCCTTCGCCGCGGCCGGCATCCGACTCGCCAGCGCGCAGGGCGCCAATGAGCGCGCCGTCTCCGAGCACGCCATGGCTCTGATCCTCGGCCTCACCCGCCAGATCCACCTCGCCCGCGACAACCAGACGGCGAAGAGCTGGCGCCCGATGATCGGCAACCGCGCAAGGCGCGAGGACGAACTCGCTGGCAAGACGCTGGTCATCGTCGGCCTCGGCCGCATCGGCCTGCGTTTGGCCAAGCTCGCCGCCGCTTTCGATCTGCGCGTCATCGGCGTGCGCCGCAGCCCCGAGCCGCAACCCGGCATCGATGCGATCGTGCGGCCCGACCAGTTGCACGAGGTCATGGCGCAGGCCGACATCGTCGCACTGACCTGCCCGCTGACGCCGGAGACCGAGAACCTGATCGACGCCAAGGCGCTCGCCGCGATGAAGCCGACGGCGCTGCTGATCAATGTCGCGCGCGGCAAGGTCGTCGATGAGCAGGCCTTGATCGCGGCCCTGAGCGAGGGCCGGATCGCCGGCGCCGGGCTCGACACCTTCCATGAGGAGCCGATGCCCGCGGGCTCGCCGCTCTGGGCGATGCCGCAGGTCATCGTCACCCCGCACAGCGCCGGCGAGACGCGAGCCTACGAGACCAATGTCGTCGATCTGCTGGTCGAGAATCTCGGCCGATTGGGACGTGGCGAGAATGCCCTGCGCAATCAGGTCGTTTAGGCTCCACGGTCGACCCGAGACGCACCGTCATCCCGGAGCAGCGCCGCTACGCGGCTCGTCCGGGATGACGACGCGTTTCCGTGCCAGGCTTGATTCCTCTCGCCGTCAAGCCCGCAGCGAGCGCCACCATTGCCGCGCCGCGTCCCGGCTGCGCAGCGCGAAGGCATAGGCCGCGCTGGTCCTGACCCAGTCCAGCGCCCGGCGCCGCAGCCGGTCCAGCAAGCCCATGCCCCAGGCGAGCCAGCCATAGGTCAGGAGCTTGTCGCGGCCGGCATGGTAGATGCGCTCGACCAGCAGGAAGCTGACCAGATGGGCGAAGGCGAAGACGACGAGCCCGGTCCGGGCCCGGCCATCGGCCATCATCCACAGGCCGAGCAGCTTCAAGGGCTCGGCGATGGCGAAGGGGATGGCGAGCAGGATCAGGATGGCGAGGCGCGGCAGCCGCGAGATCGCCATCTCGATGCGCTGGATGATGCGCAATGACGACAGCCAGCGGATCAGCGGCCGGTAGAGCGGCCGCGCGATCTCGTCGATGACGATCAGCACCGTGAGAACGCCGCGCAGGATCGCGAAGAGAATGCGGGCGAGGAAGCCTCGATCGCCGTTGGGCTGCGAGGGTTGCGGCATGGCTCTTGGGTCCCGTCCGGTTTCCTCCACCTCTACCCTGTCCTTTCGCCGTTGACTTCGCCGATGATGAGAGGAGGATGATCTCGTCGATGCGTCACCACCAGCAGAGGGGGCGCCTACCATGACGATTGCAAAGAAACTTCGTGATTATATCGACGGCGAGGGCATCGCCTACGATACCGTCTCGCATCACCGCACGCGGACCAGCAACCAGTCGGCGATAGCGGCGCATGTCTCCGGCAACAGCCTGGCCAAATCCGTGGTCGTGCATCATGAGACCGGATACGCGCTGGCCGTCGTGCCGAGCACGCACCGGATCGAGCTCTCTGCATTGCAGGACGTCATGAACAAGCGGCTCGGCCTCGCCTCCGAGGACGAGGTCAGCACCTTGTTCAGCGATTGCGATCTTGGCGCGATCCCGCCGATCGGATCGGCCTATGACGTGCCGGTGATCCTGGACGAGAGCCTCGGCAACGCCAGCGACATCTATTTTGAGGGCGGCGATCACAAGACGCTGGTGCGTGTCAGCGGACCGGATTTCCGGAACCTGATGAAGGGCGCCAAGGTCGCCCGCTTCAGCCATCCGGCACTATAGGCGCGGAATTTTCTCGCCCCTGTGCCGTTATCCCGGGCTTGTCCCGGGATCCGTCGAAGGGCTCCGGCGCCTTACGATGGATCCCGGAGCGGCGCTGCTTCGCAGCTTGTCCGGGATGACGCCTCGTTTCATCGCATTGACCACGCCGGCCGCCGCGACGGCCGTCAGCGGCTCCGTGCGTCCTCCAGCATCATCGCCGCGCCCTTCTCCGCGATCATCATCGTCGGGTTGGCGGTGTTGCCGGAGGTGATCGCCGGCATCACCGAGGCGTCGATGACCCGCAGGCCCACGATGCCGCGCACCCGCAGCCGCTCGTCGAGCACGGCGCGGGCATCGTCCGCGCGACCCATCTTCGCCGTGCCGACCGGGTGGAAGATCGTCGTGCCGAGCTTCGCCGCAGCATCCAGCAGCTCGGCGTCGCTGCTCGCTGCCGGGCCGGGCATGTGCTCCTGCGGCCGGAAGCGGGCGAGCGGCGCCTGCGACACGATCCGTCGCGTCAGCTTCATCGCGTCGATCGCCACCTGTCGGTCGGCTTCCGTGTCGAGATAATTCGGCGAGATCGCCGGCGCGTCCGCGGCATGCGGCGTCCTGATGTGGATATGCCCGCGGCTGGTCGGGCGCAGGTTGCAGACGCTGGCTGTGAAGGCATCGAAGGGATGCAAGCCGGAGCCCCATGAATCCAGCGAGAGCGGCTGGAAATGATATTGCAGGTTCGCGGTCGCCTGCTCGGGTGATGACTTCGCGAAGGCGCCGACCTGGGAGGGCGCCATCGTCAGCGGGCCGCTGCGCAGCGCCGCATATTGCAGCGCCATCAGCGGCCGGCGCCAGAGCTTGGCATAGTCGCTGTTGAGCGTGCGCACGCCCTCGACCTTGTAGACCGGGCGGATCTGGAGATGGTCCTGCAGATTCTCGCCGACGCCGGGCAGGTCCGCCACGGTTGCGATGCCCAGGCCTTGCAGGCGCGCGCCGCCTCCGATCCCGGAGCGTTCGAGCAAGGCGGGCGAGCCGACGGCGCCGGCGCTGAGCACGACCTCTCCCGCGACCTCGACGCGCAGCTTCTCGCCTCCATGCGTGAATTCGACCGCCTTGGCCCGGCCGCCATCGACCACGACGCGCTCGACAAGCACGCCCATCTCGAGCCGCAGATGATCCTCGCGCTTGTCCAGCACCGGCCGCAGGAAGGCGTTGAAGGTGCTGAGCCGCCGGCCACGCCGCTGGTTCACCTGGAAATAGGACGAGCCTTCATTGTCGCCGGTGTTGAAATCGTCGATCTTGGCGATGCCCGCTGCCGCGGCCGCCTCGCGGATCGCGTCCAGAATGGCCCAGCGCACGCGCGGATTCTCGACGCGCCATTCCCCGCCGGCCTTGTGCAGGCGGCCGTCGCCGGCCCCGACATGGTCCTCATGCGCCAGGAAATAGGGCAGCACGTCGTCCCAGCCCCAGCCGGTCAGGCCGAGCTGGCGCCAGCCGTCATAATCCGCCGCCTGCCCGCGCATATAGACCATGGCGTTGATCGCAGACGAGCCGCCCAGCACCTTGCCGCGCGGATAGGGCAGGGCGCGCCCGCCGAGCCCGGCCTGCGGCTCGGTCTGGAACAGCCAGTCGGCGCGGGGGTTGCCGATGGCGAAGAGATAACCGACCGGGATGTGGAACCAGATCCAGTCGTCGCGCCCGCCGGCTTCCAGTACCAGCACGCGGTTCTTCGGGTTGCGGGAGAGCCGATTGGCGAGCAAGCAGCCGGCCGACCCGGCGCCGATTACGACATAGTCGTAAGTGCCGATCGTGCGGCGTCCGGTATCGTCTGTTTCAGCCATGGCGTTCCCTGCTCGTGGCGGCGGGTGTGGCCCCGCTCTCGTCAGCTAGGGGATAAGGGGCGCGGGGTGTGGCGGCAATGCCGCGTGGCTGCAAAAGGCGTATGCGCGGCCCCTCACGCTCTCAAGCGCTGATCAGGCTCGGAACTGCGTCATCATGCGCGGGTCATCCCGGGCGATCGCAGGGCGACCCGGGATCCATGCCTGAACCTTTCCGGCACGCGCTCCGGCATGGATCCCGGATCTGCGCTTCGCTCCGTCCGGGATGACAGCGTAATTTCTGCGAGGGGAGAGCCCCGAAAGCGATATCGGCCCGCGCCTTGCTTGCGCCGCGCCGAGCGGTTGATATGGCGCAGGACGTATCGGGCCCGCGTCCGGGAGAGGGTTGATGGGGTATCGCGTCGCCGTCGGCAGGCAGTCTTACGTCTTCGCCGACCTCAAGGAACTGATGGCGAAGGCGACGCCGCTGCGCTCCGGCGACCGGCTGGCCGGGCTCGCCGCCGGCAGCATGGAGGAGATGATGGCGGCCAGGATCGCACTGGCCGATCTGCCGCTGCGCAGCTTCCTGCACGAGGCGTTGGTGCCCTACGAGGAGGACGAGGTCACCCGCCTGATCGTCGACACGCATGACGCCGCGGCCTTCGCGCCCGTCGCCTCCCTGACCGTTGGCGAGTTCCGCGACTGGCTCTGCTCGGAGGTCGCGACGACGGAGGCTCTGGCCAGGCTCGCACCCGGCATCACGCCGGAGATGGCGGCGGCCGTCTCCAAGCTGATGCGCAACCAGGACCTTATTCTCGTGGCGCGCAAATGCCGGGTCGTCACGCGCTTCCGCAATACGCTGGGCCTGCCCGGCCGCCTTGCCGTCCGCATCCAGCCGAACCACCCGACCGACGATGCCGCCGGCATCCTCGCCTCGACCATCGACGGTTTGAGCTATGGCTGCGGCGACGCGGTGATCGGCATCAATCCGGCCTCCGACAGCACGCAGCGGATCGGCGAACTGTTGCACCTGCTCGACGGCGTCATCGCTCGCTTCGAGATCCCGACGCAGGCCTGCATCCTGACCCATGTCACCTCCTCGATCGCGCTGATCGAGCAGGGCGCGCCGGTCGATCTCGTCTTCCAGTCGGTCGCGGGAACGCAAGCGGCCAATGCTTCCTTCGGTGTCACGCTGTCCGTTTTGCAGGAGGGGCTGGAGGCCGGCCGCTCGCAGAAGCGCGGCACGGTCGGCGACAACCTGATGTATTTCGAGACGGGCCAAGGCGCGGCGCTCTCTGCAGGAGCCCATCACGGCGTCGACCAGCAGACGCTGGAGGCGCGCGCCTATGCGGTCTGCCGGGCCTATCAGCCGCTGCTGGTCAACACGGTCGTCGGCTTCATCGGCCCGGAATATCTCTATGACGGCAAGCAGATCATCCGCGCCGGGCTCGAGGATCATTTCTGCGGCAAGCTGCTGGGCGTGCCGATGGGCTGCGACATCTGCTACACCAACCATGCCGAGGCCGATCAGGACGACATGGACACGCTGCTCACCTTGCTGGGCACGGCCGGCGTCAATTTCATCATGGGCGTTCCGGGCGCCGACGACGTGATGCTGAACTACCAGTCGACCTCCTTCCACGACCAGCTCTATATCCGCGAGGTTCTCGGCCTGAAGCGCGCGCCGGAATTCGAGGACTGGCTCCGGCGGATGGACATCGTCGATGCGGCCGGTCGGCTCAGCGCCGGGCAGGGCGGACAGGCCTTGCTGACCGCGATGCAGGACCGCGCGGCATGAGCGGCATAGGCGATTTTTCGAACAGTTGCCGTTTCGCGCCGTCATCCCGGGCTTGCCCCGGGATCCATCGGAGGGCGCCGGAGCCTTACGATGGATCCCGGATCGGCGCAGCTTTGCCGCTTGTCCGGGATGACGCGGCGCCCGTTCACATCGATCCGGCTTCAGAGAGAAGCCCATGAGCACGTCGGACAAGCCCCCGGTCGCGACCCGCTTCGCCGAACTCGCGCGTTTGACCCCGGCGCGCATCGCGCTCGGCCGTTCGGGCTCCTCCCTGCCGATGCGCGAGGTGCTGCGCTTCGGCCTCGCCCATGCCCAGGCTCGCGACGCGGTGCACGCGCCCTTCCATCCCGAGGAGGTCGCGGCCGGATTGGCCGGCCTCGGGATCGAGACGCTCTTGGTCGAAAGCGCGGCCCGTTCGCGCGAGGACTATCTGCGCCGTCCCGATCTCGGCCGCAGCCTCTCGCCGGAGAGCGGGGCTGTGTTGGCGGCGCGTCGCGGTGGCTACGATCTCGCCATTATCGTCGCCGACGGCCTGTCCTCGACCGCCGTGCAGCAGAATGCCGTACCTTTCATCGCGGCGCTGCTGCCCTTCCTGCGGCGCCAGCAGCTGATGCTGGCGCCGCTCGTCATCGCCTCGCAGGCGCGCGTCGCGCTGGGCGACGAGGCGGCGGAAGCGCTGGGCGCGCGGATGGTCGTGGTGCTGATCGGCGAGCGCCCCGGCCTGTCCTCGCCCGATTCGCTCGGCGCCTATCTGACCTTCGCCCCGCGGCGCGGCCTGACCGACGCCGCGCGCAACTGCATTTCGAACATCCGCCCCGGCGGCCTCGGCTTCCAGCACGCCGCCTTCAAGCTCGCCTGGCTGATCGACCAGGGCTTCCGCCGCGCGCTGACCGGCGTCGATCTCAAGGACGACAGCGACGCCGCGCTCGAGGCGGGAGAGGGACCGGCGCTGATGCCCGAAGGCTGACCTCAGCCGGCGAAGCCGCCCTCGGCCAGGAAGGCCTGCTCCTCCGCCGTCGTCTCGCGGCCGAGCAGGGCGTTGCGATGCGGGAAGCGTCCGAAGCGGCGGATGATCTCGCGATGCCCCTCGGCATGCTCGCGCGCCGGCCCGCCGAGCGGCGTGCTGAGCGCGACCGACAGATCCTGGTCCGCGATATCCTCGGAATGGCAGAAGGGCAGGTGCAGGAAGAGCCGCAGTTCCGCATCGATCGCCTCGCCATGGCCTGATCCCTGCGCCCGCCGGGCGAAATGCCGCGCGAGCGGATCGGTCGCATACATATGCGCCGTCCCTCGGAAGCTGTTGCGCGGGAACTGGTCGAGCAGGATGATCAAGGCGAGCGAGCCGATCGGCGTCTGCGCCCAGTCGTCGTGTTCCCGCCGCGCCGCTGCGAAATGAAGCGGCAGGAAGCGCTCGCGGAACAGCGTGTCGAAGGCCGCATCCTTCCTGAACCAGCGCTCGGGGCCGGCATCCCGCCAGAAATCGACGACCGTCTCCGCCGTGACCGGGACGATGCGCTGCGGCTTCTCCGCGACTTCGAGTATCATCCCTGATCTCCTCTGCCCGCCGCGGCACGACCATGCCGCAGGCGCTGTGTTCAATTCGCGGCGGCGGCGCAGAGCGTCGGCCGCCGTCGAATGGACGATGTATCCTTGATCCAGGCCAAGGCGTCCCGCCGCAGTGGTGGTACGCCGCACTCGCGGCAAGGGCCATCCGCTGATATAGACCCGTGCGAATGAGGAGGCGACACGGCCTCCGGGGTAGGTTGTTCTTCGATGCTCCTGAAAATCGGCACGCGCCGCAGCCCGTTGGCGATGGCCCAGACGAATTACATCGCCGGGCTGATCAAGGCGAAACATCCCGACACCACGTTCGAGCTGCATACGATCGCCACCATCGCCGACAAGGACCGGAAGTCCGAGTTCCATCAGTTCGGCATGATCGGCGTGTTCTCGACCGAGCATGAGGAGCAGCTCGTCTCGGGCGAAGTCGACATCGTCGTCCATTCGCTGAAGGACCTGCCGACGACGCTGCGCGAGGGGCTCGTGCTCGCCGCCGTCCCCGAGCGCGCCGATCCGCGCGACGTGCTCTGCGGCGCGACGCTCGCGGAGCTGCGGCAGGGCGCCCGCGTCGGCACCGGCTCGCTGCGCCGGCGCTCGCAGATGCTGAGCCTGCGGCCCGATGTCGAGATCGTGCCGATCCGCGGCAATGTCGGCCCGCGCCTGGCCAAGATCAACGGCGATGACGGGCTCGACGCCGTCATCCTGGCGCAGGCCGGGCTGCAGCGGCTGGGCCTTGAAGGCGCGACCTCCGAAGTGCTCGATCCCATGCTGTTCCCCTATGCGATCGGACAGGGCGCGCTCGGCGTTCAGGCCCGCGCGGCAGATGCGCATATCCTCGCCATGCTCAAGGATATCGAGGATCCGAAGGCGCGCGCCGAGGTCGATGGCGAGCGGGCGATGCTGCATGCGCTCGGCGCCGGCTGCAGCCTGCCGGTCGGGGCGAGCGCGGTCTGGCAGGGCGACCGGCTTCACCTGCATGGCCAGATCACATCCTTCGACGGCGCAAAGCGGCTGACCGCGACGCTCGATCGGCCGGGCGCCGAGGCCGTCGAACTCGGCCTGGCGACGGCCGAGGCGCTGAAGCTGGCCGGTGGCGTCGATGTGCTCGAGGCGTCCTATCGCAGCATCGGCTCGCACTTCAAATATGTCGGTGCCTGAGGGCCGGCACGTCGCTCAGCCCTCTTGATCGGCCGCACGGCCGAGCCTCAGATGGTTACATGAAGAGGCCCGCGTCGAAGCTCCTCGAGAAGCGCAAGGCCGGGCCTGGCCCGGTGCCGGCCGGCCTCGACTTCGTCAGCCGCGATGTCGGGCAGACGCAGGCCTGGCTCATCGATCTGCTGCGCCGCGACCTCGTGCTCGAACCGCTCGGGGGGGCCGGCTTCGAGGCCCGCCTGACGGCGCACGGCTTCGCCTGCGCCCATCTCGTCCAGGCCGCCTACCTCGGCGGCATGAGGCTCCGGCGCGGCGAGCCGCACGACAATCTGACCATTCGTCTGGTGAGAGCCGGCGGCACGCTCTACTCGGTCGGCCGCGAGACGCTGGCTGCGGTTCCCGGCCACGGCCTGATTCTCAACACGGCATTGGCCCAGAGCGGCGAATATGCCGAAGGGAGCGTCCATTCGACCGTGACGCTCCATGCCGAGGAGGTCGCGCGGACGCTCCAGGATGCCTTCGAGCGCCCGGTGACCGAGCGGCTCGATGTCGCGACGGCCTTCGATGCCGGCTCGGCCGCGGGCGCGGCGATCGCCGGCATCATGGCGGCCATTGCCGCCGGGTTTCAGGGCGATGCTGCGCTGGCGCGGGCGCCGCATGCGGCGAAGATGCTGCGCAACGCTCTGATCATGCTCATCCTGGAAAGCGTGCCGCATCGCTATTCGTCCTGGTTCGACCGGCAGCCGGCGGCACCCGCGCCCTGGCAGGTCAGGCGCGCGGTGGATTTCATCGACGGGCACACGACAGGCCCCCTCACGGTGCAGGACGTCGCTGAGGCCATCGGCATCGGCCTGCGCTCGCTGCAGGAGGGCTTTCGCCGCCACAAGCAGATGTCTCCGCACGACTACATCAAGCGGGCGCGGCTGAACGGAGTTCGAGCGGAGCTGCTCGACCCGCTCTCGGCACGCCCGATCGAGGCGGTCGCGCGGCATTGGGGCTTCGTCAACCGGGGCCATTTCGCCCTCGACTATCGCCAGGCCTTCGGCGAGCAGCCTTCCCAGACGCGGCGGAGGCGCTGATAGCCGGGCCGAGCGACCCGGCTATCGCGCTGCAGCAACAAAATAACCAATGCGGCCGGTTATGGTTACCGGAGTGCTGCCGGGCGCAGCTGCGATGACTCGCGTAGCGCAAGGCCGACTCCAGGTACGCATGATAATCAACAATATCTAAATGGGATAGATTTGGGCGTTAAGTGAATTATAAGTGAATATGCTTATATATCTTGGAGGGAAGATCGTAATTGTTGTGTTGTTCGAGTTTTGGTGCGGTCAATATGAGCAATATGGGCGCTGAAGTTGTCACAAAAGTTGACCTAGGGTCAGATTGTACGCTTCGAAATTCAAGGTTCGTGACGGCTTCATTGGTCGGCGTGGTTAATTCGGGTGCCGGCGTCGAGATCGACTGTGCCGCAATCGAACAGGCCGACATCACCTTCGTCCAGACCATCGTCAGCGCTCAGCGCAGCTTCGCCGCGCGTGGCCTGCCCTTCACCATGCTTGCGGTGACGGAGAGCGTCCGTTCCGCCTTCGAGCGCGCCGGGGTGACGCTGCCCGGCGCAGCGCCTTTCGCACAGTCCGGGAACTGATCATGGCCAACATCCTTACCGTCGACGATTCCCCGAGCGTCAGGCAGATGATCAAGCTCGTCCTCGGGCCGGCCGGGCACAATGTCGTCGAGGCCGGCGACGGCTCCGAGGGGCTCGCCAAGGCCAAGGCGCAGAGCTTCGACCTCGTCATCACCGATCTCAACATGCCCGTGATGAACGGCATGCAGATGATCAAGGCGCTGCGCGGGTTGCCCAGCTTCATGGGCGTGCCGATCGTCTTCCTCACCACCGAATCCGACGAAGCGGTGAAGCAGGAGGCCAAGGCCGCCGGCGCCACGGGCTGGATCACCAAGCCGTTCAAGCCCGAGCAGCTTCTCGCTGTCGTCGCCAAGCTGGTGAGAAGCTGATGGAACTCGATCCCACCGAAACCTTCCGCCAGGAAGCCTCGGAACTGCTCGACTCGCTCGAGACCGTGCTGCTCGACCTCGGCCAGACCCCGCGGGACCGCGACCTGATCGACGCCGCCTTCCGGGCGCTGCACACGATCAAGGGCTCGGGCGCGATGTTCGGCTTCGACAAGGTCGCGGCCTTCACCCATGATTTCGAGACCGCCTTCGACCTGATCCGCAAGGGCAAGATCGATGCGAACCACGACATCGTCACGGTCTCGCTCTCGGCCAGGGACTATATCCGCACGCTGATCGAGGATCCCGATTCCACCGATCCGATCATCGGCGATGCCATCGTCGAGGAGCTCCAGCGCCTGATCGGTGCGGGTGCCACCGCGCCGCGCGCGGAAGCGCCGGCTGCCGGAGTCCAGAGCGTCGACGAACCCACGCCGCCCGAGCCGCGGCAGGCGGGCTGGACGATCGAGATCGCCTTCGAGCCCGACATCCTGCGCAACGGCACAAACCCGCTCGTCTTGCTCGACGATCTGCGGGCGCTCGGCCCCTGCACGGTCCTGGCCGATCTCGACAAGGTCCCCGAGCTCGATGCGCTCGATCCGGAAAGCTGCCTGATCACCTGGACGGTGACGCTGCAGAGCGCCTGCTCCAAGGACGAGATCGAGGACGTCTTCATGTTCGTCCGCGACGAGATGAAGCTCGTCATTTCGGCTCTGGGCGAGACGGCTTCGCCGGCTTTCGCCGCACTCGACATGTCGATGCCCGATGTCGCCCTCGAACCGGTCGCCGCCGCGCCGGTGACGCTGGCGCCGCGCGCCGTGCCCGAGCGCCCCTCCACCCCGGCCGCCCCCGAAAAGACCGAGCTGAACCGCCGCGCCGAGGACAAGACCTCGACCGTTCGCGTCCAGGCCGAGCGTCTCGACGAATTGATGGACCGTGTCGGCGAACTCGTCATCGCTCAGGCCCGTCTCAGCCAGATCGCCCATTCCGGCACCGACCTCGCGATCAAGGCGATCGCCGAGGAGATCGAGCGCCTGGCGTCGGGCCTGCGTGACTCGACCATGGGCGTCCGCATGGTGCCGATGGGCTCGCTCTTCGGCCGCTTCCGCCGCCTCGTCCACGACCTGTCGCGCGATCTCGGCAAGCCGGTCGACTTCGTCACCGTCGGCGAGGACACCGAGATGGACAAGACCATGATCGAGCGCCTCGCCGATCCGCTGGTCCACCTGATCCGCAACGCCATCGACCACGGCATCGAGGGCGCCGAGGAGCGCGCGAAGACGTCGAAATCGGCGACGGGCCGCATCGAGCTCGCGGCGCGTTATGTCGGGGCGCAGGTGCTGGTCACCGTCCAGGATGACGGCGCCGGCCTCAACACCGCCCGCATCCGCGCCAAGGCCGAGGAGAACGGCTTGATCCAGCCGGGCGCGAATCTGAGCGAACACGACATCCACCAGTTCCTGTTCCATCCGGGCTTCTCGACCGCCAAGACCATCTCGGCGCTGTCGGGCCGCGGCGTCGGCATGGACGTGGTCAAGCGCACCATCGAGGCGATGCGCGGCACCATCGACCTGACCACCATTCCCGGCCATGGCTCCTCCGTCACGCTGCGCCTGCCGCTGACGCTCGCCATCATCGATGGGCTTTTGATCCGTGTCGGCGAAGGCCGCTACATCATCCCGCTCTCGGCGGTGGAGGAATGCATCGAGCTGACGGCGGCCGACGAGGCCCGCGCCAAGGGACGCAGCTTCCTGAACGTGCGCGGCGAGCTCGTGCCCTTCCTGCGCCTGCGCGACCTCTTCGAGGCTGAAGGCGAGGCCGATCCGCACCAGAAGGTGATCGTGACCTCGGTCGGCGACACCCGCGTCGGCCTCGTCGTCGACCAGATCATCGGCAGCCACCAGACGGTGATCAAGTCGCTGTCCAAGCTCCATTCGGACGTCACCATGTTCTCCGGCGCCACCATCCTCGGTGATGGCTCGGCGGCGCTGATCCTGGATGTCGCCCAGCTCGTCACCCTCGGCCAGGCCCGGGCGGAGAGCGACAGAACGCCGGAGGCCGCGTGATGAACCAGGCTCAGATGCAAGCGACGTCCGGGCAGGCCGCCACGATGCCGTCGCCCGCGACCGAGGCCGACCTGCAGGTGCTGATGGTCGGGCTCGGCAACGAGATCTTCGCGATCGAGACCGATATGGTCCGCGAGATCATCGACCCCGTCCCGGTGACGCGCGTCGCCGGCGCCCGCGCCTTCCTGCCCGCGCTCGTCAATGTCCGCGGCAACGTCATCCCGCTCGCCGATCTGCGCATCCGCTTCGGCATGCAGAAATCCGAACAGACGGCCGACACCCGCATCGTCGTCGTCGAGGTCGAGATCGACGGCGATCCCGTCACGCTCGGGCTGCTCGCCGACAAGGTCTACGAGGTTACCGAGGTCTCGACCCGGCACGCCCAGCAGACGCCGCGCCTGGGCAGCCATTGGCGGCCCGAATTCATCCGCTTCATCACCAAGTGGAACGACGAATTCGTCATCGTTCCCGACATGGCCCGGATCCTGGGCTGATCGCTCGTTCTATTTTGGGGGCTACGAAGATGCGATTCACCATCAAGGCCAAGCTGGCTTCCACATTCGGTGTCATCATCGCCCTGTCGATGACGGCGGGCGGCATCGCCTATTACGAACTCTCCGAAATGGCGCAGGCCGAGCAGACGATCATCGAGCAGGGCCAGCGCGTCGCCAAGCTCAGCGACTTGCAGAACAACCTGCAGGCCCAGATCCGGGCGGAGAAGAACGTCATCCTGTCGACCGCCGACAGGGACATCGAGGCGGCCGCGGGCGAACTCGCCACGCGGCGTGCCGTCGTCTCGCGGATGATGTCCGAGATCCATGCCGCGGCCAGCGAGCAGGGCAAGCGTCTGCTCGACCAGGCTTCGGCCAGGATGAAGACCCTGAACGAGATTCAGGACGAGACGATCAAGCAGGCCAGGCTCAATTCCGGCAACCGGGCCGAGGGCCTGTGGATCAACGAGGGCGTCCCGGCCGTCGCCGGCCAGAACAGCACCTTCGACGGCTTGCTCGCTGATCTCGACAAGACCCCGGATTCGCTGGCGAGCGTCGCAGCCGCCCGGCAGCTCATGACGATGCGCTATGAGACGGCGCGGACGCTGCGCATTGTCGTCGAAACGCTGACGGCCGACTCGATCGCCGATCTCGACAGCCGGCGTCGCGGTGCGCTTAATCAGATCGAGAATCTGAAACGTTCGCTGACGAGCACGGCGGCGGCGCTCAGGCCGCTCGGCTTGTCGACGCAGACGCTGGAAACGCGCACCGAGCAGCTTGTTGCCATCGCATCGCGTGCCCTCGACATGGCGCGCGAGGGCGGCAACATCCGTGCGGTCGAACTCAGCAAGGGCGAGGGTCGCAAGGCGCTGCTCGAAACCATCGCCGCTTTCGATGCCTATGGCGACTTCGCCGAGAAGCGCATGAGCGAGATCGGCGACACGGCGCTCTCCGCCGCAGCCTTCGCCAAGACGCTGCTTATCTCTATCGTCAGCGCCTCGCTGCTGATCGCCATGGCCGCCGCGACCTGGATTGCGCTCAGCATCAGCCGGGGCCTTGCCGGCGCCGTCTCGCTGGCCAATGCGGTCGCTGCCGGCGACCTGACCCGCACCGTCAAGCCCAGCACCAATGACGAGGTCGGCGATCTCATGATGGCGCTGAACGGCACGGTCGAGAAGTTGCGCCAGGTCGTGGGTGACGCGATCCAGGCTGCGGAGAACGTCTCGTCGGGTTCGCAGGAGTTGTCGGCGAGCGCGGAGCAGTTGTCGCAGGGCTCGACGGAGCAGGCCTCTTCGACGGAGGAAGCCTCGTCCTCGATGGAGGAGATGGCGGCGAATGTGAAGCAGAACGCCGAGAACGCGGCGACGACCGAGAAGATGGCGGGCCAGTCGGCCAAGGACGCCGAGGCCTCGGGCGTTGCGGTCGGCAAGGCGGTCGACGCGATGCAGACGATCGCGGCGAAGATCAACATCGTCCAGGAGATCGCCCGCCAGACCGATCTGCTGGCGCTGAACGCGGCGGTGGAAGCGGCCCGTGCGGGCGAGCACGGCAAGGGCTTCGCGGTGGTGGCCTCCGAGGTGCGCAAGCTCGCCGAGCGCAGCCAGGCGGCGGCGGCCGAGATCGGCACGCTTTCGACCGATACGGTGAAGGTCGCGCAGGAGGCCGGCGCGATGCTGGCCAAGCTGGTGCCGGACATCAAGAAGACCGCCGAACTGGTCGAGGAGATCACGGCGGCCTGCCGCGAGCAGGATGTCGGCTCGACCCAGATCAACCAGGCGATCCAGCAGCTCGACAAGGTCACCCAGCAGAACGCCGCGGCCTCCGAGCAGGTCTCGGCCACCTCCGAGGAACTCGCCGCCCAGGCTGAGCAGCTCCAGTCCACCATCGCCTTCTTCCGGATCGACGACACGCAAGCGGGGATCGGCCAGGCCGTCGGCAAGCTCAAGGCCAAGGCCGCGCAGATGAAGGCCGCCGCCGCGCCCAAGAAGGCCAAGGCCGCGCCTGCCCGCGCTCCCAAGGGCAAGACGGGCGGCTTCGCCTTCGATCTCGACGAGGCGGAAGACGAGCACGACGCCCAGTTCCGTCGCGCCTCCTGACGACCGCCTGCCCTTCCTGCGGGAGGGGGCATCGCCCTCTCTCCACATCTCGACGATCATCTTCTCCTATCGTGGATCAAGTCATGCGTTTCACCATCAAGGCTAAACTGGCCGCTGCCTTCGGAGTCGTCATCGTCCTGTCGACGGTCGCTGGTGCGTTGTCGTACCAGCAGCTGTCCAACATGACGGAAACCCAGGGCACTCTGATCCGCTGGAGCAACCGGCTCGACCTGATCGGCGACATCCGCACCTTCTTCAACCGCTCGATCCGGGCCGAGAAGAACGCGGTGATGGCGTCGGCCGACAAGGACATCGCCACCAACATCGAGACCGCCACCAATGCGCGCGCCGAGGCCCTGAAGCTTCGCGACCGGCTCCAGGCCAATGCGGACGAGGCCGGCAAGCGCCGCTGGGACGCGATGGCGCCGAAGATCGCGCGCTTTATCTCGGTTCAGGACCAGGTCCTCGGATTTGCCAAGCAGAACTCCAGCGCCCGCGCCTTCGAGCTCTGGACCAACGAGACGAACGCCCGCATCGCCAACATCACGGCCACGACGAATGCGATGCTCGCCGACCTCGTCAAGCCGGGCTCCTCGCCGGCGGCGCTCGCTGCCGCCTATGAATTCCAGAACGCCCGCCTCGAATGGCTGCGCCTGACCCGCACCGCGACCCAGCTCTTCGGCGCCACGACCGCCGAGGACGTCCAGCGTCTGAGCAAGGCGACGATGGACCAGATCCAGACCGTGCGTGCCGCGCTCGCCAAGGCCGCCGGTCCGATTGCCGAAGCGGGCACTTCGACCGAGAGGACGCTTGCGGCCTTCTCGAGCGCGCTGGAATCGATCACCAAGGTCGCGCAGATCGCGGCGGAGGCCGGTTCGATTCGCGCCGCCAACCTGTCGATGGGTGAAGGCACCGTTGCCACTTCCGAGATGATGGCCCTGCTCGACGAATATACCGACTACATCAAGGGCGCGGCCGCCGAGGCGGCTAAGGAAGCTGCGGATAGCGCCGCCTTCGCCCGCAACCTGCTGATCTCGATCGTCCTCGGCACGCTGCTGATCGCCATCGCAGCCGCTACCTGGATCGCGCTCAACATCAGCCGCGGCCTGTCGAGCGCGGTCGGCCTCGCCAACGCGGTCGCCATCGGCGATCTCAGCCAGACCATCGCCGTCAAGAGCAATGACGAGATCGGCGATCTCGTGACCTCGCTCAACACCATGACGGCCAACCTCAACGCCACCGCCACCGTCGCCGATGCGATCGCCAATGGCGACCTGACCGTCGAGGCCAAGCGCCTCTCGGACAAGGACACGCTGGGCATCTCGCTGGAGAACATGCTGGAGAAGCTGCGTACCATCGTCACCCAGGCGATCCAGGCTGCGGAGAACGTCTCGTCGGGTTCGCAGGAGTTGTCGGCGAGCGCGGAGCAGTTGTCGCAGGGCTCGACCGAGCAGGCCTCGTCGACGGAGGAAGCCTCGTCCTCGATGGAGGAGATGGCGGCGAATGTGAAGCAGAACGCCGAGAACGCGGCGACGACCGAGAAGATGGCGGGCCAGTCGGCCAAGGACGCCGAGGCCTCGGGCGTTGCGGTCGGCAAGGCGGTCGACGCGATGCAGACGATCGCGGCGAAGATCAACATCGTCCAGGAGATCGCCCGCCAGACCGATCTGCTGGCGCTCAACGCGGCGGTGGAAGCGGCCCGTGCGGGCGAGCACGGCAAGGGCTTCGCGGTGGTGGCCTCCGAGGTGCGCAAGCTCGCCGAGCGCAGCCAGGCGGCGGCGGCCGAGATCGGCACGCTTTCGACCGACACGGTGAAGGTCGCGCAGGAGGCCGGTGCGATGCTGGCGAAGCTGGTGCCGGACATCAAGAAGACCGCCGAACTGGTCGAGGAGATCACGGCGGCCTGCCGCGAGCAGGATGTCGGCTCGACCCAGATCAACCAGGCGATCCAGCAGCTCGACAAGGTCACCCAGCAGAACGCCGCGGCCTCCGAGCAGGTCTCGGCCACCTCCGAGGAACTCGCCGCCCAGGCTGAGCAGTTGCAGTCCACCATCGCCTTCTTCCGTCTCGACGATCGTGCCGGTCATCAGCCGGCGGCCCAGCCGATCGTCGTCGACAAGGCGGTCAAGCAGCTCCGCGGCAAGGCGGCCAGCATGGCCGCGGCGATCCAGCCAAAGAAGGCGCCGGCCCGCCCCGCCAAGAAGGTCGCCAATGGCGGCTTCGCCTTCGACATGGATGGCGGCGAGGACCAGGACGACGCCGCCTTCCACCGCAACTGACCGGGCGCCCGGTTCCGCGAGGAGCGGGGCCGGGCTGCTTCGGTCCAGGCAGCGGCCTGCCCCTTTTCACCGCGAGGTCACCATGGCTGATACCGCCCAATATCTGACGCTCGGCATCGACCAGGAGCTGTTCGGCATCGATATCCGCAATGTCCGGGAAATCCTCGACATGCGGCCGATCTCGAAGCTGCCGCATGCGCCGAATTTCCTGCTCGGCATGATCGATGTCCGCGGCGCGGGCTACCCGATCGTCGATCTGCGCACCAAGCTCGGGCTGCCCCGCGCCGAGCCGACCGACGCCACCCGGATCATCATCCTAGACGTGCCCGTCAAGGGACGCACGCTGGGCGTCGGCTTCGTCGCCGACCGCGTCTTCGAGGTGACCGGTCTCGACGACGACCACACCGAGGCGGCCCCCGATGTCGGCGGCCGCTGGCAGTCGAACTACATCGCCGGCATCGGGCGCAAGGGCGAGGCCTTCATCGTGGTGTTCGACCTCGAACGCCTCATGGAGTCCGGCGATCTGCCGGCGCTGGCTGCTGTCGCTCCGGAAAAGGCCGCCTGACCCCATGAAGCCGTCTGCTTCCGAGATCCTCGATCATCTCACCGACAAGCATTTCAATGCGATCGCCAACGTCATCGAGTCGCGCGTCGGCATCAAGCTGCCGCAGACCAAGCGGACCATGGTCGAAGGCCGCCTGCGCAAGCGCGTGCGGGTGCTCGGCCTGTCGGGGCTTCACGCCTATGGAGCGCATCTGTTCGAGCGCGGCGGGCTCGACGACGAGCTCATCCACCTGATCGACTGCGTCACCACGAACAAGACCGACTTCTTCCGCGAGCCGAGCCATTTCGAGTTCCTGCGCGACATCGCCGTGCCACAGCTGACGCAGCGCCATGGCGGGCGTCCGCCGAACCTGAAGGTCTGGAGCGCTGCCGCCTCGACCGGGGCGGAGGCCTATACCGCCGCGATGGTCCTGCAGGATCTGGTCACCGCCGGCAAAGTCGCGCGCTTCTCGATCCTGGGCACGGACATCTCGACCGAGGTGCTCAAGGAGGCGCGTTCGGCGATCTACCCGCGCGCCTTCGTGGCGCCGGTGCCCTCGCCGATGCAGCAGCGCTATCTGATGCGCTCGAAGGATCCGCGCGACGACGTCGTCAGGGTCACCCCCGAACTCCGCCGCCAGGTTCATTTCGAGCGGCTGAACCTGATGGACGAGAGCTACCCCTTCGACCGCGACGTCGACGTGATCTTCTGCCGCAATGTGCTGATCTATTTCGACCGGCCGACGCAGCAGGCGGTGCTGTCGCGCCTCGCCTCGCATTTGCGTCCAGGCGGCTATCTGATGCTCGGCCATTCGGAATCGATGGCAGGGAGTGGCATCGACGAATTGCGTTCCGTCGTGCCCACCATCTACCAGGCGGGCGGGCGCGTCAGCGGGAGGTCGGCAGCATGAGCCGCAAGCCCATCCGAGTCCTCATCGTCGACGACTCCGCCTCGGTGCGTCAGGTCCTCAGTTCGATCCTCGGTGAGGACCCCGGCATCGAGGTCATGGGCACGGCGGCGGACGCCTTCGCCGCCGCCCGCCGCCTGCAGAACGAGCTGCCCGATGTCATGATCCTCGACATCGAGATGCCTGGCATGGACGGCCTGACCTTCCTGCGCAAGATCATGGCGCAGCGGCCTATTCCCGTCATTATCTGCTCGACCTTGACCGAGGCTGGATCGCGCGCCCTGTTCGATGCGCTGGAAGCCGGGGCCGTCGACGTCCTGCCCAAGCCGCGCATCGATACGCGCCTTGCGCTGATGGAGACGGCCGACCGGCTGCGCCATGCCGTCCGTGCCGCCTCGCAGGCGAGGCTGCGGCCGCGCGAGCCGCGCATGCAGGTCGAGAAGAAGCTGACGGCGGACGCGATCCTGCCGCCGCCGGTTCTCGGCCGCGTCCGGCATGCGACGGATCGGATCGTCTGCATCGGCATCTCGACCGGTGGCACCGAAACCCTGCGCGAGGTGCTCGAGCAATTGCCGGCAAACTGCCCCGGCATCGCCATCGTCCAGCATATGCCGGAGAAGTTCACGCTCGCCTTCGCGCGGCGGCTGAACGGCATCTGCGCGATGGAGATCAAGGAAGCCGAGGATGGCGACGAGGTTTCCACCGGGCGCGTCTTGATCGCGCCCGGCAATCGCCACATGCTGCTGCAGCGCGTCGGCCAGCAATATCGCATCGCGATCAAGGACGGGCCGCATGTCTCGCGTCACCGTCCCTCCGTCGACGTGCTGTTCCGGTCGGCCGCGCAATATGCCGGCGCCAATGCGCTCGGCATCATCATGACCGGCATGGGCGACGACGGCGCCCGCGGCCTGCTCGAGATGCGCAAGGCCGGCGCCCGCACTCTGGCGCAGGACGCCGAGAGCTGCGTCGTCTTCGGCATGCCGAAGGAGGCGATCGATCTTGGCGCGGCCGAACGGATCGTCAAGCTCTCGCGTGTACCGCAGGAGATCATGGCGTGGCCGCAGGCGACGACAGGGGCAGGGACGGGTGCAGGGGGCGAGAATGCGCGCGGCGTCTGAGATCGGTGGCGGTGGGGGCGGAATGGCGATGGACGGCAACGATCCGGCCTTGCCGAGACTGATCCAGGCGCTTGAAGGCAGCGCGCGCGAGATCGACGTCACCTTCGCCAGGGCCGGCAGCCAGCTCGGCGAGGGCTTGAGCCTATTTGAGGGCCTGAAGGACAAGCTTTCGACGCTTTCGGCGGAGCTCTCGGGCGATGAGATCGCCGAGGCGGGCCGCACCCTCTCCGGCCTCGCCGGCGAACTGCGCGCCATCAATGACGGCCTGCATGACGAGACCGGCGTGCTTCAGGAACTCGCCACGCACAGCAAGGACGCTTCGCAAGCCCTCGACCGTCTGCTCGAGCATATGCGGCTGATTACCATCCTGGCCCGCAGCGCCCGCATCGAGGCCGTCTCGGTTCAGGCCGCCGGCCGCGATTTCGGCGATTTCACCAGCGAGATCGTCGCCCTCACCACGCAGGCCCAGCGCACCATCCAGAACTGCGCCCGCGACCATGACCAGCTCAGCGCCTTGCTCGGCACGGCGCTGACGGCCCAGCGTGATTTCGAGGGGCGCTATAGCCAGGCGCTGTCGGCGCTCGCCGGCAGTCTCGAGCAGACCCTGGCCGAGGTCGCGCAGCGCCAGCAGCGCAGCGTCTCGCTGACCAGTGATGCGGCGCTGCATTCCGGCAAGATCGCCATGGCCGCCGGCGGCGCGATCATCGCCCTGCAATCGGGCGACAGCATCCGCCAGCGCCTGGAGCATGCGATCAAGGCCTTGCGTCTGCTCGGCGCTATCGCGGCGGGGGACGGGCCGGGTGCGGAACTCGATGCGCAGGAGCGAAGCGCCGCTACGCTGGTGTTGCGCCGGCTGCAGGCTGCCCAGCTCGACGAGAGCGCGCTGACGCTGTCGCAGGATGCGGACGCAATCGAATCTGCGCTTGCCCTGCTCGCGGGCGACACGGCAGGCCTGCTCGATTTGGTTCACTCGCTCTATCAGGGCGACGGCGGCAAGTCCGGCTCGTTTCTGGCCGAGCTGGAAGCGGAGCTGGCCCAGGCAGCCGATCTGCTCGCCAAATGCGATCGCGCGCGTTCCGGCGTCGACCGTGTCACCGACGCGCTCTCGACCGTTCTGGAAACCTGCCAGGAAACCGTCGCGGCTCTCGCCGACACGGTCTCCAGCATCGTGCTGATCGGCATGAATGCCGGCCTGCGGGCGGCACGGATCGGCACCGGCGGGCGCAGCCTCGTCGTCATCGCCCAGGAGCTGAAATTCGCGGCCGACCAGGTGGCCAGCGATGCCGCGGCGCTGACGCCGACCTTCGCCCAGATGCAGCAGACGTCGAGTGCGCTGAAGAGCGGTGGGCGTCTCGACGCGGCGCATTTCGCCGCGCTGGACAGCGCGATGCGCGACTCGCTGGCCGCCATGCGCCAGACCGGCGACCGCCTCGGCGTGACGCTGGGCCAGCTCAGCCGCGAGGGCGGCGGCTTCGGCGAGGTCGTCGCGCGGGCCCGCCTGTCCTTCTCCAATGCCGGCGCGATGAGCGATCTGATCGCATCGGGCGCGGTAGAACTCGCGCGTTCGGTTGCCGATCGGGAGATGCCGGAGCGGGCTGGCGTGGCCGAGCGCGTGCGCGGGCTGATCGATGCGCATGTCTGGCCCAGCTACACGATGGTGGGCGAGCGCAATATTCACCAGGCCGTCGTCGGGCTGCTCCTGCCGGATGGAGCGGGTGCCGCTGCGCCGGCCGTCGTCGTTCAGGCTGCGGATGACCTCGACGATATCCTGTTCTGAGCAGAGAAGGTCCTGTCAAGAATGCGCGCAATGCGAGCATGTGGGTTGAAATTCATCGAGTGAGTAGTGATTGAGCAGATGTCGGGCCGAAATTCGGTGTGTTTACGATAGACATAGACCGATCTTCGCCGTAATCCCGGTACAGTGTTCAACAGCAATGTCATTTTCTTCTCGCGATCGGAATGTCCCATGGCAGACAACAACGAAGAGCTTCTCGATCTGACCACCTCGATCGTTTCCGCTTATGTCGCCCGCAACAATGTCCCGCGTGCGGACCTCGCTGATCTGATCGCGAGCGTCCACGCTTCACTCGCGAAGCTTGGCGGCGAGCCCGAAGCACCGGCTGCGGCGCCGCTGGTTCCAGCAGTGTCGATCCGCAAGTCGGTCACGCCGGATGCGATCATCTGTCTCGAGGACGGCAAGGCCTTCAAGTCGTTGAAGCGCCACCTCAGCAGCAAATATGATCTGACGCCCGAACAGTACCGCACGAAATGGGGTCTGCCGGCCGATTATCCCATGGTCGCCCCGGCCTATGCCGAGGCGCGTTCGGCGCTGGCCAAGTCGATGGGTCTCGGCCGCAAGGCCGCCACGCCGGTCGTCCCGGCCAAGCCCAAGCGTGCGGCCCGCGCCAAGGCCTGACGCAGGTACGGCCTGACGCAAGTACGGCCCGACGAGCAGGATCTGAGAGACACGAAGCGCCCGGCTCCGGCCGGGCGCTTTTGCTTTGAGACGGACCTCCGCAGCCATTCCGGGACATCGCGCAGCGATGGGCCCGGAACCCAGAACCGATGCGGGCTCCAGAAAAGCTCTCCGGCGTCAGCGTCCCTGCGATGATCGGCATCGCTTCTGGCTCAGGCCTGCGGCCTGCCCCCGGGATGACGACGGCGGTTCCAGGCAGGCGTGTCGTCAGTGCGCTGCGAGCAGCTCTTTCCGCAGCATGCAGTGCACGCCCTTGTGCTGGTTCACCGTCTGGGTGACGCGCAGGTCGGCGGCCATCGAACACAGGCCATAGGCCTGCTCGCGGGTGATGCCGGTGCGCTCGACGACCAGCACGATCATGTCGCGAAGGGCCCTCTCGGCGCAGCGATCGAGATCCGGGTCCATGCCGCAGGTGATGACATGGGTCGGCGTCTCCGCGCGCGGATAGGTGAAGCGCAGATCCTTGCGCACGGTCAGCCGGAAGGTGCCTGACAGCGCCGTCTCGATGGCGGTGACGTTGACCTCGCCGTCACCCTGCACGCCATGGCCATCGCCGACCGAGAACAGCGCGCCAGGCACGAAGACCGGCAGGTAGAGCGTCGTGCCGGCGACCAGTTCCTTGTTGTCGAGATTGCCGCCGAAGGCGCGCGGGATGATCGAGGTGCAGCGACCCCATTCGAACGGCGGCGCCACGCCCATCACCCCGAAGAACGGCGCCAGCGGCAGTTCCAGCCCCCAGGGCATCGTCCCGACCATACGGGCGGAGTCGAGCGGGATGTTCATCAGGTGGAAGTTCGGGAAATCGTCCGGCAGCGTGCCGGCGAGCGGCCGGTTGAGGTTGTAGCCCCAGTCCTGCCTGAGCGAGATCTGCTCGATGTCAATCTGCAGTACGTCGCCGGGCCAGGCGCCTTCGACCGCGACGGCGCCGGTCAGGATGTGCGGCCCAAACGGCGGCCCCTTCTGCGCGGCGTGAATCGCATGCAGCTCAGGGGGAATATGGAAGCCCGCCGGCGGCAGCACCTCGGCCGTCCCGCTGACGGATTCGATCGTCACCGTCTCGCCGCTGGCGATCGTCAGGGCGGGTGGAACGCGGGCGTCGAAATAGCCCCAATGGCAGGTTTCGGGCGAGGCTTGCAGATGATGGGGCATAGGGGGCTCGTTTGCGCGCTCCGGGGCCGGTATGGTCTCAGGATGGGCTGCGGGTCCTTGGCCTGTCGAGTGCAAATTTGCGCGGCCCGTCGCCGGACCGGCGCGCTTCTTGCTGCCATGCGCCTTGAAGTGGGGCTTTGCTTCCGGCATCTCCAAGCCAGCTCGTCCGACGGAGACACCAGCTTGCGCCAGATCACAGCCGGACACGCCTTCGACGCGCGCAGGAGCCTGTCGGACGTAACGCTCACGCTCGACGACGGGCGCATCGCCGGCATCGCGCCGTCCGCTGACGCGCCACAGGACGACGTCGTCGTGCTGCCCGCCCTCGTCAACGCGCATGACCATGCCCGTCCGATCCGCACGAGCTCGGTCGGAGGCTTCGGCAAGCCGCTTGAACTCTGGCTGCACCGGCTGGCGCTGTTTGCCCCCGTCGATCCCTATCTCGCGACGCTGGCCCCGCTCGGCCGCGCCGCGCTCGGTGGGCAGGGCGCGGTGATGATTCACCATGTCAGGCCGTTCGGTTTGACCGACCTACCGACCGAGGCCATGGCCATGGCGCGCGCCGCGCGCGATGTCGGCGTGCGCATCGCCTTCGGCGTCGGCATGCGCGACCAGAACCCGCTGCTCTATGGCGATCACGGCCCCGTCCTCGATGCGCTGGATCCCGTCACCCGCGCCGAGATCGAGAGCCGCTATCTCGCGCCGATGCTGCCCATCGCCGAGCAGATCGCCCGCGTCGATGCGGTCGCCGATGCGATCGCCGGCCCGATGGTCGATGTCCAATATGCCCCGAACGGCCCGCAATGGGGTTCGGACGCGCTCTGGCAGGCGGTCGCCGAGGCCTCGGCCCGGACCGGCCGGCGCGTCACCACCCATCTCTTCGAGACGAAATACCAGCGCGAATGGGCGGACCGGACCTATCCGGACGGGCTGGTCAAGCGCTGGAAGGAGATCGGCCTGCTCTCGCCGCGCCTGACGCTTGCCCATTGCGTCTGGGCGCGACCGGACGAGCTGGAGATGATCGCCGAGGCCGGCTGCGTGATAGCCAGCAACACCTCCTCGAACCTCGCGCTGCGGTCCGGCCTCGCGCCCGTGGCCGAGATGCACCGGCGCGGCTGCAAGGTCGCGCTCGGCGTCGACGGTCAGGCCTTCGACGAGGACGACGACGCTTTGCGCGAGCTGCGCCTGCTCTGGTCGCTACATGGAGGCTGGGGCTTCGACGTCGAACTCGCGCCCCGCGACGTGCTCGCCATGGCGCTGGAGAACGGCCGCATTGCGCTCGGCGCCCCAGCGGGCGGTCAGGTTGCGGAAGGGCAGGCAGCCGACCTCCTGATTCTCGATCGGGCCGCGCTCGACGAGGACGCGCTGATGCCGGTCGACCCGCTCGATCTGCTGTTCGCGCGCGCCAGCCGCCGCCACATCCGCGAACTGATCGTCGCTGGCCGCAGCATCGTCAGCCATGGCCGCGTGCAGGGCGTCGATCTCGACGCCGCCCATGACGAACTGCGCGGCATCTATCGCTCCGGCATCGGCGAGCGCGCTGGCCTCGCCGCCGCGCTGCCGCCATTGGAGGCGGCGGTGCGACAGCATTACCTCTCGCGCCTCGGCTGCTGCTAAATTCAGCCGGGCTCGCCGGCGCGGGCCAGTCCGTTCAGGAAGACGTCGATGCATCGCCGCGCATGGGCGAAGCGGTTCTCGCGCGTCAGCAACTGGTCGCCCGGGTAACGCTTCACCAGCACGGCAAAGATCATATCCATCAGCATCCGCGAGGCCGCCTCGGGCGGGAAGGGCCGTAGCGCGCCACGCTCCTGCTGCCGGGCGAGCCAGTCGGCGAGCAGCCGCCGTGCGGGCTCCGCCCCCTCGAGCGTGATCGCCTCGCCGATCTCCGGGAAACGGTCCGCATCGGCGGTGGCGAGCCGGATGAAGGCCAGTCGCTCGCGATTCTCAGCCTCGCCGATGTCGAGATGGAAGATCGCGGCCAGTGCCTCGGCCGGGGGCAAATCGTCATCTGGCCGCGGCAGTGCCAGCATCGTTCGGCGATGATCCGCGACCATGGCGCCGAACAGGTCCGTCTTGGCCGGGAAGAGGCGGTAGAGCGTCTTCTTCGAGACGCCGCAGCGCGCCGCCACCGCATCCATCGTCGTGCCTCCATAGCCGACATCGAGGAACAGCTCGCGCGCGATCGCGATGATGCGCCGGCGCTCCTCCTGGTCGGATCGCTGCTTCGGTCGCCCGCGGACGCGCGGCAGCGTCGCCGCCGCCGCTTCAGTCTGATTGTCGATCATCGCCAGTCACCCCTGGAAACATAATGGCGTTTGACAGCGGCAGAAATCAAGAGATAAGAAACTCGATAGTTTCCTAATGGGGCAGCCAATGCCGATCATACCAGCAGACACGACACAGCGCCTTCTCCTGACGGGAGGCGCCCTGCTCGGCGTGGCTCTGGCTGGCTGCAACAGCGAAAAGGCGGCGGCGCCCCCGCCACAGCAGCAGGCGCAGGTCAGCGTCGTGGTGCTGCGTCCGCAATCGGTCGCGATCAGCGCCGAATTGCCGGGCCGTGTCTCGGCCAGCCTCGTCGCCGAGGTGCGCCCGCAGGTCGGCGGCCTCGTCAAGTCGCGCCTGTTCCGCGAGGGCAGCGAGGTCAAGGCCGGCGACCTGCTCTACGAGATCGATCCGGCGCCCTATCAGGCGGCGCTCGACAGTGCCGTCGCCGCACTGGCCAAGGCCGAGGCGGCGGTGCCCAGCGCCCAGGCCAAGGTCGATCGCTATCGCGACCTGATCCGCCAGAACGCCATCAGCAAGCAGGACAACGACGACGCCAACGCCGCCCTCGCGCAGGCGCTGGCCGATGTCGCTTCCGCCAAGGCGAGCCTCGAGACGGCGCGGATCAACCTTGGCTTCACCAAGGTCACCGCGCCGATCGGCGGCCGGGTCGACCGCTCGACGCTGACGCCGGGCGCGCTGGTGACGGCCAGCCAGACCACGGCGCTGACCACGATCCGCCAGCTCCAACCGATCAATGTCGACGTCATCCAGTCCAGCACCAACCTGCTGAAGTTCCGCAGCGCCGTTTCGGAAGGGCGGCTGAAGCTGACGGGCCCCAATGTCGCGGTCAGGCTGAAGCTCGACACCGGGGCGGAATACGCCCAGTCCGGCAAGCTCGAATTCGCCGAGGCCAATGTCGACGAGACCACCGGCACCTTCACGGTCAGGGCCGAGTTCCCCAATCCCGAGCGGCTGCTGCTGCCCGGCATGTTCGTGCGCGCCGTGGTTCAGGAAGGCGTCGCCGAGAACAGCTTCCTGCTGCCGCAGCGTGCAGTCGGTCGCAACACGAAGGGTGAGGCGACCGCCAAATTCGTAGGCGCTGACGGCAAGGTCGAGGAGCGCGTGATGGCGACCTCGCGCAATGTCGGCAACAACTGGCTGGTCGAGCGAGGGATCAAGGACGGCGACCGCGTCATCGTCGAGGGCGCTCAGCTCGTGCGCGCAGGCCAGACCGTCACCGGCAACGAGGTCACGATCGACGAGGCCAGCGGCGAGCTCAAGGCCGCCAACCGGCAGGCCGCGTCGTCCCCCGGGCAGGCCCCTGGCCAGACCGTAAAGAACTGATCGCCATGTCGCGTTTTTTCATCGAGCGCCCGATCTTCGCCTGGGTCGTGGCCATCGTCATCATGCTGGCCGGCCTGCTCGCCTTGCGCACGCTGCCGGTCTCGCAATATCCGCAGATCGCCCCTACCACGGTCAGCGTCAGCGCGAGCTATCCGGGCGCGGACGCGCAGACGGTCGAGAACTCGGTGACCAAGGTCATCGAGCAGGGCATGACCGGCGTCGACAACCTGCAATACATGTCGGCGACCTCGACCTCCTCGGGCCAGGCGACGATCACGCTGACCTTCACCAGCGCCGCCGATCCCGACGTCGCGCAGATGCAGGTGCAGAACAAGCTGCAACTCGTCACCGCCCAGCTGCCGCAGACGGTGCAGAACACCGGCATCACCGTCGCCAAGGCCTCGAGCGGCTTCCTGATGGTCGCAGCCTTCGTCTCGCGCGACGGGCGGATGACCACCACCGACCTCGCCGATTATGTCGACTCGACGCTCAACGATACGCTGAAGCGCGTTGCGGGCGTCGGCTCGACCCAGCTCTTCGGCGCGGGCTACGCAATGCGGATCTGGCTCGACCCCGACAAGCTGCAGAAATACGCGCTGATGCCGAGCGACATCGTCACGGCGATCCAGGCGCAGAACGTCCAAGTCTCGGCCGGCCAGCTCGGCGGCCTGCCGCAGGCCAAGGGGCAGCAGCTCAACGCGACGGTGACCGCCGTCAGCCGCCTGCAGACCGTCGGCCAGTTCGAGAACATCATCCTCAAGAGCGGCTCGTCCGGCTCGATCGTCCGGCTGAACGACGTCGCCCGCGTCGAACTCGGCGCGAAGGATTACACGACCGCGACCCGCTACAACGGCGCGCCGGCGGCCGGCCTCGCGGTCAATCTCGCGACCGGCGCCAACGCGCTGAACACGGCGGCGGCGGTGAAGGGGACGATCGACCGCCTCAAGCCGACACTGCCCGAGGGCGTCGACGTGGTCTATCCCTTCGACACCACGCCCTTCGTGCAGGTCTCGATCGAGAAGGTCGTCCACACGCTGTTCGAGGCGATCATCCTCGTCTTCATCGTGATGTACGTCTTCCTGCAGAACCTCCGCGCGACCCTGATCCCGATGATCACAGTGCCCGTCGTGCTGCTCGGCACCTTCGGCGTGCTCGCGGTCGCCGGCTACTCCGTCAACACGCTGACGATGTTCGCGATGGTCCTCGCGATCGGCCTGCTCGTCGACGACGCCATCGTCGTCGTCGAGAATGTCGAGCGCGTGATGCAGGAGGAGAAACTCTCCCCCAAGGAGGCGACCATCAAGTCGATGGGCGAGATCACCGGCGCGCTGGTCGGCATCGCGACCGTGCTTTCGGCCGTGTTCGTGCCGATGGCCTTCTTCGGCGGCTCGGTCGGCATCATCTACCGGCAGTTCTCCATTACCATCGTCACGGCCATGGCGTTGTCTGTCGTCACGGCGTTGATCCTGACGCCGGCGCTCTGCGCGACGATGCTGAAGCCCGCTGGCGACCATGTGGCGCGAACCGGCCCCTTCGGCTGGTTCAACCGCGGCTTCGACCGGACGCTGAACGGCTATGCCGGCAGCGTCGCGGGCATGATCGCGCGGCCGATGCGGTTCATGCTGGTCTTTCTCCTGATCGGCGGCGGCATGGCCTATCTCTTCGCAAGGCTGCCGAGTTCCTTCCTGCCGGACGAGGACCAGGGCGTTCTCTTCACCATCGTGCAGTTGCCTGTCGGCGCGACGCAGGACCGGACTCTGGCCGTTTTGGATCAGGTTCGGCGGCATTACCAGGAACAGGAGAAGGACCTCGTCGAGGGCGTGCTCACCGTCACCGGTTTCAGCTTTAGCGGCTCGGGCCAGAATGTCGGCATCGCCTTCGTCCGCCTCAAGCCTTTCGAGGAGCGCGTCGGCAGGCAGGCTTCGGCGCAGGCCGTGGCGGGCCGCGCCATGGCCTCCTTCCGCGGCATCAAGGACGGAATGGTCTTCGCGCTCGCCCCGCCGGCGATCCAGGGCTTCGGCAACAGCGCGGGCTTCGAGTTCTACCTGCAGGACGTCGCCGGCGCGGGCCATGCCCGGCTGATGGAGGTGCGCAACCAGCTCCTCGGAATGGCGGCTCAGAGTCCCGTGCTCTCGGGCACACGCCCCAACGGCCAGGAGGACACGCCACAATTCGCCGTCGAGATCGACCAGGAGAAGGCCAGCGCGCTGACCCTGTCGCTGGGAGACATCAACACGACGCTCTCGACGGCCTGGGGCTCGGCCTATGTCAATGACTTCATCGACCGCGGCCGCGTGAAGACGGTCTATGTGCAGGCCGATGCGCCGTTCCGGATGCAGCCGGAGGATATCGGCCGCTGGTTCGTTCGCAATGGCGGCGGCGCGATGGTGCCCTTCTCGGCCTTCGCCTCGGGTCACTGGACGTTCGGTTCGCCGCGGCTCGAACGCTATAACGGCGCCTCCGCCGTCAACATCCAGGGCGCCGCCGCCGCCGGTGTCAGTTCGGGCGACGCGATGAACCAGATCGACGCGTTGGCGCAGAAGCTGCCGGCCGGCTTCAACCATGAATGGACGGGCCTGTCCTATCAGGAGCGGCTGTCGGGCAGCCAGGCGACGGCGCTCTACGCGCTTGCCATGCTGGTGGTCTTCCTTTGCCTGGCGGCGCTCTACGAGAGCTGGTCGATCCCCTTCGCGGTCATGCTGTCGGTCCCGATCGGCATCTTCGGCGCGCTCGCCGCCGCGACGCTCTTCGGCCAGACCAATGACGTCTATTTCAAGGTCGGGCTGCTGACGACGATCGGTCTCGCCGCCAAGAACGCGATCCTGATCGTCGAGTTCGCGATCGAGCAGGAGGCCGCCGGCAGGAACCTGGTCGAGGCGACGCTGGAAGCGGCGCGCCAGCGCCTGCGCCCGATCCTGATGACCTCCTTCGCCTTCATCCTCGGCGTGCTGCCGCTGGCGATCGCGACAGGCGCAGGCTCAGGCAGCCAGAACTCGATCGGCATCGGCGTGATGGGCGGCATGATCGCCGCAACCGTGCTCGGCGTGTTCTTCGTGCCGCTGCTCTATGTGCTCGTGGCGCGGACGGTCCGGCGTTGGCGCAAGACGCCGGACGCGACTCCCGCTGCGGCCCCGGTCGAGGCCCATTGAGAACATGATGCGGATGACGAAGTCAGCTCTCGCCAAGAACCTTGCGCTCGTGAACCTCGGCGCCGAGACCGCTGCCCGCCTGTCGCGCATGGCCGGCGTCAGTATCGTCGTGCTCGCGCTCGCCGGCTGCGCCGTCGGGCCGGACTATGCGGTCTCGGGACAACTCCTGCCGGCAAGCTGGGGCAATGCGCCGAAGACGAAGAAGCCGCTCGAGGCGCGCCAGCTTTCGCAATGGTGGAAGAAGCTCGGCGACGGCACCTTGAACGGCCTCGTCGAGGAGGCGGTGGCCGGCAATCTCGACGTCGCCTCGGCCAAGGCGCGCATCCGCGAGGCCCGCGCCAGCCGCCGCCAGGCGATCGGCGCGCTCCTGCCTCAACTCGACGGCTCGGGCTCCTTCACCCGCTCGCGTTCGAGCTCCAATTCGGTCGGCGGAACCGCGACCGAGACCGCCAACACGACCTACAACAACTATCAGGCCGGGCTGGATGCGAGCTGGGAACTCGATCTCTTTGGCGCGAACTACCGCTCGGTCGAGGCAGCGACCTACGGCGCCGACGCCGCCGACGAGGATCTGCGGGCGGTCCTGCTCACGCTGATCGGCGATGTCACCACCACCTATGTCGAGGCGCGCGGCTATCAGGCGCGGATCGCGCTGGCCAAGCGCACCGGCGTCTCGCAGCGCGAGACCGAGGGGCTGACGCGCACGCGGTTCAACGCCGGCACCGCCTCTGCCGTCGATGTCGCCAAGGCCTCGGCGCTCGCCAGCTCGACCGAGGCCGCCGTTCCGAGCCTCGAGGCGTCCTATGCGCAGAGCCTACATCAGCTCGGCATCCTGCTCGGGCAGCCGCCGGCCGCGCTCGCCCAGCGGCTCGCCCGCGGCGGGCCGATTCCGGCCGCGCGCAGCACGCCACCAGCGGGGATCCCGGCCGATGTCCTGCGCAACCGCCCCGATGTGCGGAAGGCCGAGCGACAACTCGCGCAGTCGACCGCGAAGATCGGCCAGGCGGAGGCTGCTCTCTACCCCTCGGTCAGTCTCACCGGCCAGATCGGCACCGCGGCGCTGAAATCCGGCGACCTCGCCAAGAATTCCTCGATCAGCTGGTCGTTCGGGCCGAGCCTGAGCGTGCCGATCTTCAACGGCGGCGAGTTGCGGGCGGCCGTCGAAGTGGCGCAGGCCCAGCGCGACCAGTCCGATTCCGCGCTTCGCCTGGCGGTTCTGACGGCGCTGCAGGATGTCGAGAACGCGCTGGTCAACCTCGCCAAGGAGCGCGTCCGCACCGGCAAGCTCTCCTCTTCCGCCGGCTCCTATCGCGAGGCGACGCGGCTCTCACGCTCGCTCTACCAGTCGGGCTCGGCGAGTTTTCTCGACGTGCTCGACGCCGAGCGCTCGCTCTACAGCGCCGAGGACACGCTGCTGCAGAGCCGCGTGCTGGCGACGAGCTATTTCGTCTCGCTCAACAAGGCGCTCGGCGGCGGCTGGGATAAGCCGGTCGACGTCGAGACGCCGCGCGTGGTCGATGCGAAGACCGGCCCGCATCTGCGCGCGGCGTATTAGCGTCCGAAGTCAGCCGCCCGAGGCGCCTCCCGCGATCACCGTCGGCTTGCCTTCGACGGGAAGGTCGAGAGCCTGCTGCAGGCTGTCGAGGCTGTACTCCCGGATTCGGCTGTTCGTCGGGTCGCTGACGAAGGCGCTCACGCCGATAACGGCGAGGTTGGGGGAGTTCGCCGCGCTGATGCGCAAGCACTGGTCGCAGATTTGGGGCGACCGCCGCCAGGAGCTCGTCTTCATCGGCACGGCGGAGATGGACGAGGCTGCGATCCGCGCGGCGCTCGATGCCTGCCTGACCGGCAGCCCTGCGACGAGCATGACACAGGGACTGCTCGCGCTAGAAGACCCGTTCCCGTCATGGGACAGGCAGGCCGCCTGACGACCCTGCTGCAATCGCGTCGCGGTCAGCCATCGCTTCGACCGCGGCCTTCACCTTCTCGACGAAGCCGAGCGCCAGCGTCGAACGCAGGCGTCCGGCGCCCCAGACGACGCCGACATCATAATGGATCGAGGGTCGGAAGCGCCGCGCGACGACGCCGCGGCCATGATACTCCGCCGCCGTGAACGGATCGACGATCGAAAGCCCGGCGCCGGCCGCGACGAGCGAACAGGCAATCATCGACAGCGGCGTCTCGACGCGCGACCGGCGGCTGATACGTGCTGCCGCGAAGACGGCGTCGGTATAGTAGCGCATCGGCGTCGACTGCTCGAGCAGCACGAAGGGGTCATCGGCGAAATCCTGCGGCTCCAGCACGGCCTTTCCGGCCAGTCGATGGCCTTCGGGCACGACCGCGAGGCCGGGAACCGGCGCCATCGCCTCGACCTCGATGTTCGGGAAGTCGAGCGGGGACTGGGCGAAGCCGACATCGCAGAATCCGCTGGCGACCCATTCCATCACCTGCGACGAGATGCTTCCGTAGATCGAGACTTCGAGACCCGGCTTCTCCTTCAGGAAGGCGCCGACGATGCGTGGCAGGAAGCCGACATTGAAGGTCGGCAGCGCCGCGATCCGGAGCCGGCCGGACTCGCCCTCGCGCAGTTTGCGGGCCGCACTCTCGATGCGGTCCAGCCCGACGAATTGCCGTTCGACCTCGCGGTATAACGAAAGCGCCTCGTTGGTGGGCACGAGCCTCGTTCCGCGCCGTTCGAACAGCGTCAGCCCGAGAGTGTACTGGAGATCGTGGATCAACCGCGTCACGGCCGGTTGGCTGATATGAAGCGCGCGGGCGGCCGAAGTGATGCCTCCGGTGACGATGACGGTGCGAAACGCTTCGATCTGTCGGGGGTTCAGCATGGTTTCCGGCTCGGGAAAACCAGACATAACATTCCCGCATGGCTTACGCGAATCATTCGATTTGACCAGTTCCAGCCTGTCGCAGAACCTTCATGGATCACTCGAAAACGAGGAGGGGATCCCGTGAAGATTGCCGTCACATTCGCTCTGGTCGCCAGCACAGCGCTCGCTGCGTCCGCCGCCACCGCCCAGCAGAAGACGATGTTCGTCGCCGGCTATGGTGGCTCCTACGAGCAGACCATGCGCAAGGAGGTCATTCCGGCCTTCGAGAAGCAGGCCAACGTCAAGATCGAATACGTCGCCGGCAACTCGACCGACACCCTCGCCAAGCTGCAGGCGCAGAAGGGCAACCAGCAGATCGACGTCGCCATCGTCGACGACGGCCCGGCCTATCAGGCTGTGGCGCTCGGCTTCTGCGGCACGCTCACCGACGGGCCCGTCTACAAGGACGTGGCGCCGGTGATGAAGTTCAAGTCCAACAAGGGCGTGGGCTTAGGCCTCGTCGGCACCGGCCTATTCTACAACAAGAAGGTCTTCGACGAGAACAAGTGGCCGGCCCCGACCTCCTGGAACGACCTCAAGTCCAAGACCTACGGCAAGAAGATCGTCACGCCACCGATCAACAACACCTACGGCCTGCATGCGCTGATCGCGTTCGCCCAGCTCGGCGGCGGCGGCGAGAACAATATCGAGCCGGGCTTCGAGGCCTTCAAGAAGGACATCAACCCGAACATCGTCGCCTATGAGCCCTCGCCGGCCAAGATGACGGAGCTGTTCCAGAACGGCCAGGCCGTGCTCGGCGTCTGGGGCTCGGGCCGCGTCAAGGCCTTCGCCGACACCGGCTTCCCGGTCGAGTTCGTCTACCCGAAGGAGGGCGGTTTCGCGCTCGGCGTCGCCGCCTGCCCGGTCGAGGGCTCGAAGAACGCGGCCGAGGCCAACGCCTTCATCCAGTTCATGCTCTCGCCCGCGATCCAGAAGGTGATGGCGACCGGCGCCGGCTTCGGCCCCGCCAACACGACCGTGACGCTGACGCCCGACGAGCAGAAGGGCCTGCCCTATGGCGAGGCGGTGAAGAACCTCAAGGCGGTCGACTGGGACATCGTCAACGCCAAGCGCGAGGAATGGACGAAGCGCTGGAACCGCGAGGTCGAGCGGTAAGACCTCGGTCGCTTTCCACGGGAACCTCTCGTCATCCCGGCCGTAGCGAAGCGGAGCCCCGGGATCCATCAAAGGGCGATGCGCTCCATGATGGATCCCGGGGCAAGCCCGGGATGACGGTCGCGTGTCGTCCGCTTGCACAAGAAGACCATTCGCCCATGTCCCATCTCGTTCTCGAAGGCCTCGGCAAGACCTATGGCAGCGCCGTCGCCGTCGACGGGCTCGACCTCGCCGTGGAGCGCGGCGAATTCGTCTCGCTGCTCGGCCCCTCCGGCTGCGGCAAGACCACGACGCTGCAGATGATCGCCGGCTTCGTCGCGATCGATCGCGGCCGCATCCTGCTCGACGGGCAGGACCTCGGCCACGTGCCGCCGAGCAAGCGCGGCCTCGGCATCGTCTTCCAGAGCTACGCGCTCTTCCCGCATATGACGGTCGCCGAGAACATCGCCTTCGGGCTCGAGATGCGCGGCATCGACAAGGCCGAGCGCGAGAAGCGCACGCTCGAAGCCATGGCGCTGGTCGGCCTCAAGGGCTTCTCCGACCGCTATCCCCGGCGCATGTCCGGCGGCCAGCAGCAGCGCGTCGCCCTGGCCCGTGCGCTCGTCATCAAGCCGGCGCTGCTCCTGCTCGACGAGCCGCTCTCCAATCTCGACGCCAAGCTGCGCGAGGAGATGCAAGGGGAACTGCGCCAGATCCAGCGCTCGGTCGGCACCACCACCATCCTCGTCACCCATGACCAGCACGAGGCGATGGCGCTCTCCGACCGCATCGTCCTGATGAACCACGGCCGCGTCGAGCAGATCGGCGCGCCGGATGCCGTCTATGGTGCGCCCTCGACCTCCTTCGTCGCGCATTTCCTCGGCAAGACCAATGTCCTGACCGCGAACGGAGACGGCGCCGGCGGAATCGCTATCGATTCGCTCGCGCTGCCTCTGGCGAAAGCACCGCGCGGCCCGATCCGTATCGCCGTGCGGCCGGAGCGGCTCGTCTTCGCCACGCCGGACAAGCCGGGCTTCGAGGCGAAGATCACCACGCGCGTCTTCCAGGGTGCGCATTGGCTGCTCGGCGCGCAGAGCGCGGCAGGCGCCCTCACCATCATCCGCAACAACGACGGAGCGGCGGTGCCGGCCGAAGGCGAGAGCGTGCGCCTCGCCTTCGCGGCGGGCGATGTCGCCATCCTGCCAGAGGAGGCGGCGCGATGACGTTCGCCGTCTCGCCGCGGGCGACACCCTACGCGCTGACCGGGCCGGCGCTCGCCGTCTTCCTCGGGCTCGTCATCATCCCGCTCGGCATGACCGTGCTGCTCTCCTTCTACGATTGGGGGCAGTACAAGGGCATCGTGCCGGAGTTCACGCTGAAGAACTGGTTCGAGATCGCGACGGATTCCTATTTCTTCGAGATCTTCATGCGGACCTTCCGCATCTCCGTGCTGGTGACGCTGGCGACGATCCTGATCGGCGTGCCCGAGGCCTATATCCTGAACCGGATGTCGCCGGCCTGGCGCAGCGCCTTCCTGCTCGTGGTCATCGGCCCGCTGCTGGTCTCGGTGGTGGCGCGGACGCTCGGCTGGGCCCTGCTGCTGGGCTCGACCGGGCTCGTCAACCAGGGACTGATCGCGCTCGGCCTGATCACCACGCCGCTCGAATTCATGTTCACCGAGACCGGCGTCGTCATCGCGCTCACCCATGTGCTGATCCCCTTCATGATCCTCGCCGTCTGGGCTTCGCTGCAGCGGCTCGACCCTCAGGTCGAGAACGCGGCCGCCTCGCTCGGCGCCGGTTCCCTCACGACCTGGCGCCGGGTCATCCTGCCGCAGATCGTGCCGGGCATCCTCTCGGGCTCGATCATCGTCTTCGCGCTGGCCGCCAGCGCCTTCGCCTCGCCGGCGATCATCGGCGGTCGCCGGCTCAAGGTCGCCTCGACGCTGGCCTATGACGAATTCCTGAACACCCTGAACTGGCCGCTCGGCGCTGCCGTCGCGACACTGCTTCTGGTCGCGCTGGTGCTGATCATCGTCGGTTCGAACCGGCTGGTCGAACGCCGCTACGCACAGGTGTTCGAATGAGGAGGTCGTTCGAATGAAGCGCAACGGCCCTCTCGCGCTGGTCTTCCACGCGCTCTTCATCATCTTCATGCTGGCGCCGCTGCTGATCGTCTGCATCGTCGCCTTCACGCCCGAGGGCTATCTCTCCCTTCCGACGCGCGGTCCGAGCCTGCGCTGGTTCAAGGCGATCTTCGACTACCCCGAGTTCATGCGGGCTTTCCGCGACTCGCTCTGGCTCGCGGCGCTGTCCTCGACCATCGCGATCACCCTCGCGGTGCCCGCCGCGCTCGCCATCGCGCGCCATCGCTTCCCCGGCCGCGAGGCGATGACGGCGTTGTTCATGTCGCCGCTGATGGTGCCGCATGTCGTGCTCGGCATCGCCTTCCTGCGCTTCTTCACGCAGATCGGCCTGTCCGGCACCTTCACCGGGCTGGTGCTCAGCCACGTCATCGTCATCCTGCCCTTTGCGCTCAGGCTCGTGCTGGCCTCCTCCTACGGCATCGACCAGCGCATCGAGCACGCGGCGACCTCGCTCGGAGCCGGAACGGCGACGGTCTTCCGCCGCGTGACGCTGCCGCTGATCCTGCCCGGCGTCGTCTCCGGCTGGCTCTTGGCGGCGATCAACTCCTTCGACGAGGTCACGATGACCGTGTTCATCGCCTCGCCGCAGACCACCACGCTTCCAGTCCGGATGTTCCTCTACATCCAGGACAATATCGACCCGCTGATCGCCGCGATCTCGGCCTGCCTGATCGCGCTGACCGCGGTGATGCTGTTCGCGCTCGACAGGCTGTTCGGGCTCGACCGGCTGTTCGTCGGAACCGGAAAAGGCTGAGAAAACCGTGTCCACCCCTGTCATCAAGGAGCCCGATGCGGTCGTCATCGGCGGCGGAGTCGTCGGCGGCGCGATCGCTCTGGGGCTCGCCCGCAGCGGCGCCGGCGTCGCCATTCTCGATGAGGGCGACGATGCCTTCCGGGCCTCGCGCGGCAATTTCGCCCTCGTCTGGGTCCAGTCCAAGGGCTTCGGCATGCCCGAATATGCCATCTGGTCGCGGCGTTCGGCCGATGACTGGAACGGTCTCGCCGGCATCCTGAAGGCCGAGAGTGGTATCGATGTCGCCCACAGCCAGCCCGGCGGCTTCATGCTCTGCCTGTCGGACGACGAGCTGCAGAAGCGCGTCGACATGATGCGCCGCCTCCACAACCAGGAGACGATGACGAACTTCACCTACGAGGTGCTCGACCATGCCGAGACCAGGCGCCGCCTGCCGGCGATCGGCAAGGACGTCGTCGGCGCGCTCTATTCGCCCCATGACGGCCATGTGAATTCGCTCAAGCTGTTCCGGGCGCTGCGCGAGGCCTGCGTGCGGCGCGGCGTCGACTACCGCCCGAGCCATGGCGTCGAGACGATCGAGCCCCGCGAGGGCGGCTTTTCGATCCGCGGCCCCTGGGGCGAGATTCGGACCGGGCGTGTCGTGCTCTGCGCCGGCCTCGGCAATGCCCGCCTCGCGCCGATGGTCGGGCTCGATGCGCCGGTCAAGCCGAGCAAGGGCCAGATCATCGTCACCGAGAAGACGGAAGCTTTCCTGCAAAATCCGATGGTCACGGTTCGCCAGACCGACGAGGGCGGCGTCATGATCGGCGACAGCCAGGAGGATCGCGGCTTCGACACCGTCGTGCGCCAGCCGATCCTGTCGGTGATGGCCGAGCGCGCGGTCAGAATGTTCCCCCGGCTCGCCGGGCTCAACGTCGTGCGCACCTGGTCGGCGCTGCGCGTGATGAGCCCGGACGGCTTCCCGATCTACGACCAGTCGCTGAGCCATCCCGGCGCCTTCGTCGTCACCTGCCATTCCGGCGTGACGCTCGCCGCCAACCACGTCCTGACGCTCGCGCCCGCCATCCTCTCCGGCACGCTGCCGGATGCGGTCTCGACCTTTACCGCGAGGAGATTCCATGTTCCGGCCCATGCGTGAGCGCGCGGCTGCCGCCGCGCTCAACTTCACCTTCGACGGCAGGCCGATGACCGGCCGGGCCGGCGACACGGTCGCCGCCTCGCTGCTCGCCAACGGCATCGTCGCCTGCCGCGAGACGCCGGTGTCCGACGCACCCCGCGCGCCCTATTGCCTAATGGGCGTCTGCTTCGAATGCCTCGTCGTGATCGACGGCGTCGGCAACCGCCAGGGCTGCCTGATCCCGCTCAGCGAGGGCATGCGGATCGAGACGCAGCACGGCCGCCGCCAGTTCGGGGAGGCGCTCTCGTGACGCCCGTCAAAGACATCGCCACCGTCGCTGAACGCTACGATCTCGTCGTCGTCGGGGCCGGCCCGGCCGGCCTCTCGGCGGCCTCCCGCGCCGCCGAGCTTGGTCTGGCCGTGCTGCTCGCCGACGAGAACCCAGCCCCCGGTGGGCAAATCTACCGTGCGATCACCACGACGCCCGTCACCGATCGCAGCATCCTCGGCGAGGATTACTGGCGCGGCAGCGGCATCGTCGGCCGCTTCGACGCCAGCACGGCGACCTATGCGCCGGGCTGCACGGTCTGGTCGATCGGCCCCGACGAGGCTGCGCCCGGCAGCTTCGAGCTCGGCCTGTCGCTCGGCGGCAAGGCCCGCATGATCAGCGCCGCCCAGGTCATCCTCGCGACCGGCGCGCAGGAGCGGCCCTTCCCGATC
This sequence comes from Allobosea sp. GW822-FHT03F07, assembly GCF_058801345.1. NCBI lineage: Bacteria > Pseudomonadati > Pseudomonadota > Alphaproteobacteria > Hyphomicrobiales > Alloboseaceae > Allobosea > Allobosea sp. GW822-FHT03F07. The sequence continues at coordinate 92,785 of NZ_JBXAND010000007.1, read as the reverse complement.
CCCGGCTGGACGCTGCCCGGCGTGATGACCGCCGGCGCCGCCCAGATTGCACTGAAAGGCTCCGGCATCGTGCCGTCCGGCCGCACCGTGATCGCCGGCTGCGGCCCGCTGCTCTATCTGCTGGCGAGCCAACTCGCCGCCGCCGGAACCGAGATCGTCGCGGTGCTCGACACCACACCCAGGTCCAACTGGGGCAAGGCGCTGGCTGCGCTGCCGGACTTCCTGCGATCGCCCTATCTCGCCAAGGGGCTGAAGCTGATGGCGGCGACGCGGAGCAAGCTGCGCTTCCTCACCGGCGTCACCGGCCTCGCCGCGCAGGGCGAGAAGCAGCTCGGAGGCATCCGCGTCGAGCGCGGCTCCCGGACCGAAACCATCGCCTGCGACACCCTGCTGCTGCATCAGGGCGTTCTGCCGAGCGTCAACTTCTCCAACGCCGCCGGCTGCGAGCACTATTTCGACGAGGAGCAGCATGCCTGGTTGCCGCGTCTCGACGACTGGTATGCCTCCTCGGTCGCGGGCATCGCGATCGCGGGCGACGGTGCCGGCATCGGCGGCGCCGAGAGCGCGGCGCTGCGCGGCGAGATCGCGGCCTTCGGTGCTGCCTTCCGCCTGGGCAAGCTGGGCGAGGGGCAGCGCGATGCGCAGGCCGCTCCGGTCCGGACGGAGCTGTTGCGCCGCCTGCGCGGCCGCCGCTTCCTCGACCTGCTCTACAAGCCCGCCACGCAATTCCTCGCCCCGCCGCAGGATGACACGATCGTCTGCCGCTGCGAGGAGGTCACCGCCGGTCAAATCCGCGACGCCGCGACCCGCCTCGGCGTGAACGGCCCCAACCAGATGAAGGCCTTCCTGCGCTGCGGCATGGGCCCCTGCCAGGGCAGGCTCTGCGGGCCGACGGTCGTCGAGTTGATCGCGCAGGCGCGCGGCGTTTCGCCGGCCGAGACCGGCTACTATCGCCTGCGCCCGCCGGTAAAGCCGGTGACGCTGGCCGAACTCGCGGCACTGCCGGCGACGGAGGCCGCGGTCAAGGCGGTCGCCCGGTGAGGACGGGCCGCGACAGCGCCGATGTCATCGTCATCGGCGGCGGCATCCATGGCTGCTCGACGGCCCTGCACTGCGCGCTGCGCGGGCTCTCGGTCATCCTGATCGAGAAGGACCATGCCGGGCGTCACGCCTCGGGCGTCAATGCCGGCGGCGTGCGTCAGCTCGCCCGCCATGTCGCCGAGATCCCGCTCTCCAACGCCTCGATGGAGATCTGGCATCGCATCGAGGAACTGGTCGACGACGATTGCGGCTTCACTTCGGACGGGCAGGTGCTGGTCGCGGAGAACGAGGCCGACCTCGCCGAGTGCCGCGCCCGCGTCGAGGACCTCAATCTGCGCGGTTTCCATCATGAGGAGATGATCGGCATCGAGGAGCTGCGCGAGATCGTCCCCGCCGTCTCCGAGGATTGCCCGGGCGGCGTGATCTCGCGGCGCGACGGCGCGGCCATCCCGCTTCGCGCGACGCAGGCCTTCAAGCTCAAGGCGCAGCGGCTCGGCGTCGATGTCCGCGAGGGCGTGCGCGTCACGAACGTCGAACGCGACGGCGCGAACTGGCGCGTCGTCACCGATGCCGGCGCTTTTCTCGCACCCCGCATCGTCAATGCGGCCGGCGCCTGGGGCGACCGCATCGCCGCCGATCTCGGCGAGCCCGTGCCGCTCGAGGCGGTCGCGCCGATGCTGTCCATCACCGCGCCGCTGCCAGCCTTCATCAAGCCGGTGGTGATCCTGCGCGGGCGGAAGCTCTCCTTCAAGCAGTTCGGAAACGGCACAGTGCTGATCGGCGGCGGCTATCTCGGCCGCGCCATTCGCGACGAGAACCGCACCATCCTCGACTGGACCAAGCTGGCGTCGAACCTGAAGACCGTCTGGGAGCTGTTCCCGATCATGCGCGGCGCCCAAATCGTGCGCGCCTGGGCGGGCATCGAGGGCAAGATCGCCGATGACCTGCCGGTTTTCGGCAAGAGCGGCAAGCATGACGGCGTCTATCACCAGTTCGGCTTCTCGCTGCACGGCTTCCAGCTCGGCCCCGGCGCCGGCGCCGTGATGGCGGAGATCATCGCCACCGGCCGCTCGAACGTACCGATCGACGGCCTCGGCATCGAGCGCTTCGCGGCGCAACACTGACTTCAATCCGAAGGAGAAGACCACATGGCCATCAAGCGCAGCATCAAGACCCCGATCCAGAACCGCGTCGTCGAGACCGGCAACCTCGTCTTCGTCGGCGGCTGCATCGCCGACGACACCACCCAGTCGATGGGCCCGCAGACCAGCAACATCCTCGGCAAGATCGAGGGCTATCTCGGCGAGGTCGGGCTCGACCGCAAGGCGATCGTCGCCGCGCAGATCTACGTCACCGACCTCTCCCAGAAGAAGGAGATGGACGCCGCCTGGACCGGCTTCTTCGGCGACGACCTGCCCACCCGCGCGACCGTCGGCGTCGCCGATCTCGGCGGCGGCGCGATGATCGAAGTCGTGGTCACGGCCAGCCGCGGCTAAGCGATCGCCTGCTAAAGAGCGCGGGTCATCCCGGATCAGCGCCGCTGGCGCGGCTTGTCCGGGATGACGGCGTTTCCCTTGGGAAGTGCGGGCAGCTCTCACACCGCCACGACATAGCCATCCCGGCGCGGGTCCGCCGCGCCAGTCATGATACCGGTGGCAGGATCGACCGCCACCGCCTGCATGCCGCCGCAACGCATCGTCCAGCCGACATCGAAGGGCACGATGTCGTGGCCACGCCGGCGCAATTCGGCCAGCGTCTCCGGCGCGATCCGGTTTTCCGCCTCGATCAGGCGCCCATCCCAGAGTCGCGAGCGCGGCGCCTCGATCGCCTCCTGCAGAGGCAATCCGAAATCGAGATGCTGCACCATGGCCTGAACTTGCGTCTGCATGATGCCGTAGCTGCCGGGCGTGCCGAGCGCGAGCACCGGCTTGCCGGCGCGCGTCGAGATGCTCGGCGACATGCACATCGGCAATTCGTCGCCGGGCTTGGAGCGGTTCGGGCTGCCGGTCTGGACATCCGACCAGTACAGGAAGTTGTTCAGGCAGAGGCCCGTGCCCGGCACCACGATGCCGCTGCCGAAGGGGCTGCCGAGGCTGTTGGTGATGCAGACGAGGTTGCCTTCGGCATCCGCCACCGAGAAGGAGGTGGTGTGCGCCGGGTCCTCGCCTGGCTGCGGGGTCCATTGCTCGGTCGGCCCCTCGACCGGCACGCCGTCGCTGACGCGCCCGCGCAGCTTCGCGAGCGAGGCTGCCGAGAAGATCTCGGCCAGCGCCTCGGGCGAGGGGTTGTTCGCGGCGATGCGGACGCCGGCGGCCAGCCGGATCGTGCGATAGACGAGGTCGAGATGCTCCGGCCCGTCCTTGGCCAGGCTGGCCAGCTCGAACCCTTCGAGGATCCTGAGACTGAGCAGGAATTGGAAGGCTTCGCAGGGCGGCGGTGGCACATGGATCTCGAGCCCGCGATAGGAAGCCGTGAAGGGCTCGCGCCAGCGCGGCGCCACCCCCGCCAGATCATCCGTCGTCATCAGCCCGCCCAGCGAGCGCAGATGCGCGACGATGCGCTCGCCGAGTTCGCCGCGATAGAGATGGTCCGGCCCCTTCGCCGCGATCTCCGACAGGGTGCGCGCCAGATCGGACTGGCGCAGCACCTGGCCGAGCTTCACCGGCCCGCCATCGGGAAGATAGGTGGCGGCGAAGGCCGGATAGATCTCCGGCCAGACTTCCAGCAGCGGCGCCTGCTCGTTGAGCTCGGCGACGCCGAATTCCGAGAGGGCGAATCCGTCCTGAGCCAGTGCGATCGCCGGGGCGAGAATGTCGGCGAGCGGCTTGCGGCCATAGCGCGAGGCGAGTTCGCACCAGCCGGCGAGATTGCCAGGCATGGCGACGGCATGCGGGCCGCGCTCGAGATCGGAGCGCTGCGAGAAGCGTTCCGCCGGAAAGCTCTTCTGGATCGGCGGGACGAAGTCGAGCACGCGCACGCGGCCCTCGGTAGCCGACCACAGCGTCGCCGAGCCCATGCCCGACAGGCTCGACATGAACGGTTCGACGACGTTGAGCGCCGCAGCCGTCGCCGCAATCGCGTCGAAAGCGTTGCCGCCCTGGATCAGTAGCCTCGCCCCGGCCTGGGCGGCGAGGGGATGCGCCGCGGCGACCATGCCGTGGCGGGAATAGATCGTCGGGCGGCGGCCATGCATCGTCGGTCATCCTCGCAGTCAGGCATCGGTTAGCCGGTGCGATCAGAGCATGGAGAGAGCCGGTGGGGACAGGGCGTCAGGGCTGCATTTCGCGGAGCGCGGTTGGCGTTGCGCGCATGGCGGATACCCGTCATTGCGAGGAGCGAAGCGACGAAGCAATCCAGTGGCGGCAGCGCGCCACGCCCCTGGAAGGCTTCGCTGCGTTCGCTCTGACGCCTCACGTCCCGCAGAAGGTTGCTCTGACACGCTCCGCCGGTCTTGGCGGATTTTCGTACTCCGCGAATTCCGCCCGCTCCTCGAAGGGCTGCGCCAATACAGCCATCAGCTCTTCGAAGGGTGCGAAGTCGTCGTGATCCTCGGCCGCCTGGATCGCGGCGGCGATGCGGTGGTTGCGCGGAATATAGGCCGGGTTGACCGCGAGCATCGCGCCCGGCGCCGTGCCGGCGCTGCGTTCGCGCCAGCGCTCCAGCCAGCCATCGAGCGCAGGGTCGTTCCCGAGCGCCGCGCGCAATGGTTCCTCTCCGGCCGTCCCGGCACGCAGCCGGGCGATGTGGCGGAAGCTCAGCGTGAAGTCACCTCCGTGCCTGGCCAGCATTTCGAGAAACGCGGCGCCGAGCGCGGTATCCGCCTCGTTGTCGCCGGGCAGACCGAGCTTGCTTGCTATGGCCGCGTCATAGCCCGCCTGAAAGCGCGGCGCGAAGGCGCCGAGCGCGGTCTGGGCGAGGGCGACAGCCGCATCGGCATCTGCGTCCAGCAAGGGCAGCAGCGCTTCAGCCAGCCGCGTCAGGTTCCACAGCGCGATGCTTGGCTGGTTGCCATAGGCATAGCGACCCGCGACATCGATCGAGCTGAACACGGTCGCGGGGTCGTAGGCGTCGAGGAAGGCGCAGGGACCATAATCGATCGTCTCGCCCGCGATCGAGCAATTGTCGGTATTCATCACGCCGTGGATGAAGCCGACGGAAAGCCAGCGCACGATGAGATCGGCCTGCGCCGCGATGACCGCCTCGAACAGCGCGAGACAGGGATTGGCCGCCTGCGCCGCCTGCGGATAGTGCCTGGCGACGACATGGTCGGCGAGCGCGCGCAACCCCTCGACATCCTGCCGCACGGCGAAGAACTGGAAGGTGCCGACCCGGATATGGCTCTTGGCGACGCGCGTCAGGATCGCGCCCGGCAGGGCCTCCTCGCGCATCACCGGCTCGCCGGTCAGCACGAAGGCGAGCGCCCGCGTCGTCGGGATGCCGAGCGCCACCATCGCCTCGCTGACGATGTATTCGCGCATCACCGGCCCGAGCGCCGCCCGCCCGTCGCCGCCGCGCGAGAAGCGCGTGCGCCCCGAGCCCTTGAGCTGGATGTCGCGGCGCGTGCCGGAACGATCCACGACCTCTCCGAGCAGGATCGCCCGCCCGTCGCCGAGCTGCGGCACGAATTGCCCGAACTGGTGGCCGGCATAGGCGGTGGCGATCGGCGTCGAGCCCGCGGCAACGGCGTTGCCGGCGAGCATTGCGACGCCTTCGGGGCTCGCCAGCCAGCCGCGGTCGAGCCCCAGCTCCTCGGCCAGAGCATCGTTCAGGCGCACCAGACGCGGCGCGGAGACCGGCGTGGGCGGCGTCAGGGCGAAGAAGCGCTCGGGCAGCCGGGCATAGCTGTTGTCAAAGGCGATAGGCATGGGTGGTCCGGGGCTGGAGCGTCGGTGCAAACCGCTCTTCGCAGTCAGATGGTGCTTCGGCGTCTGCGATACCATGGCTTTGGGCGACGTCGAGATGGGCTGACCGCAAGATCGATCAAGACGGCCGGCGCCCTTCCGCCGATAGTGCGGATCATGGAGACCGGACCCGCGCATACCGTCAAGCAGATCATCGCCTGGCTGGAAGATCACCTCGATGACGATCTGAGCCTTGAAGTCATCGCAGGGAAGGCGGGATATTCGCCGTATTACTTTTCCCGGATGTTCCTCGCCCATACGCGGCGCACGGTCGTCGAGTATGTCCGCGGCAGGAGACTGGTGAAGGGGGCCAGGCGCCTGCTCGCCGAGCCGGAACTGCGGCTCGTTGATCTCGCCTTCGACTGCCGTTTCGAGTCGCAGGAAGCTTTCACGCGCGCCTTCAAGCGCATGTTCGGCACGACTCCCGCTCGCTTCCGCGAGGGTTTTGCCGTCGAACCCATGGAAGGACAGTACCCCATGACCTCAGTCGCTGAGACCCGAACCGCCGTCGAGCGTTTGCCCGAGCTCGTCACACGCGATCGCTTCGTCGTGGCCGGACCGGCAAGGCGTTTCGACGAGACCAACAAGGACGAGATTCCGCAGCTCTGGTCACGCCTGATGGGAGCGCTGCCCATCGAGGGGCAGGTCAGGAGCTGGACGAGCTACGGCGTGGTGTCAGGTATCGATCGTCACGAATGCACGCTCGGCTACATGGCTGGCGTCGAGGTGCATGAGAATGCCAGCCTCCCGGAGGGATTTGAACGACGGGTGATCGAACCTGCCACCTACGTCGTGTTCCGGCTGAGCTTCGATGGCGGGCCGGTCCATCTGCAGATCGCTGAAGGCCTAAGGCAGGTCTGGGGGCGACTCATGCCAGAGTCAGGCCTGACGCCGACGGGAGCCCCCGATTTCGAATGCTACAATGGGCGAAAGCCGCCGACTGAACCGGGGGCGACGATGGATTATTACGTGCCGGTGCAGGCCTGATGTGCCGGTTCGGGTAAAGACGGCGAAGCCGCGTTCGATGATCGACCTGCGGCGCCGAAGCCATGCCCGTAGCTCTGTCGCTTTCTGATACGATGCCGTCATGGCGCCCGACCGACTGAAACGCATGCTCGAACCCGACTCCGTCGCCGTATTGGCGCAGCCGGGCACTTCGACGGAACCGTTGCTGACCGGCATTCGGGCTGGCGGATATGCCGGCCGGCTTTTCGAGCCGGACACGATCGATGACCTGCCTGAGCCGGTCGATCTGGTGATTGCTCCTGCCTTGCAGGCGACCGCGACGATCACGGCTGCCGGGCGGCGAGGCTGTGCCGGAATCCTGATCGCCGATGGCGACGCGGCCGATGCCGCGGCACTCGGTGAAGCCGCTCGTGCGGCCGGCATCCGGCTCATCGGCCCTGATTCGATCGGGCTGGTCGCGCCGTGCCTGCGTCTCAACGCAAGCTTTGCGCCGGCCGTGCCCAAGGCGGGGGTTATCGCTCTGATCGCCCAATCCAGCTCGGTCGCCGCCGGCATACTGGCTTGGGCCGCGCGCCGCGATGTCGGCTTCTCCGGCGCCGTCGCGCTGGGCGCCGCCGCCGATGTCGATCTCGCCGACTGCCTCGATCATTTCGGCCTCGACGGTCGCACGCGCTCGATCCTGCTGGCGCTGGACGAGGTCGAGGATGCCGCGCGCTTCCTGTCCTCGGCCCGTGCGGCCGCTCGGCTGAAGCCGGTCCTGGTGCTGAAGCCCTGGCGAACGCCGGCAGGTGCTCCCGGCCTGACCCATGCGGGGCTGATCGTCACCGGCGACCGCGCGCATGGCGCCGCCTTCCATCGCGCCGGCCTGCTGCGGGTCAATGATCTCGACGAACTGTTCGCGGCCGCAGAGACGCTCGGGCGCACGCGCCCGCTCGCCGGTGGCAGGTTGGCGATCGTCAGCAACGGGGCAGGCCTTGCGGCGCTCGCGGAGGGGCGCTTGCGCCAACTCGGTGGCGCGCTCGCGACGCGTGCCGGCGAGGGCTCGGGCGAGGAGGCGATTGTCGAGGTCCAGACGCCGGTAGAGTACGGTAGGGCGGTCGCCGGGCTGCTCGCGGATTCCGGCGTCGATGCGGTTCTGGCGGTCAATGCACCCCATTTGCTCGCCGAGGCCGGAGCTTGCGCCGATGCGGTGGTCGAGGCGGCCCGGGACGCGGGCCGCTCCAAGCCAGTGCTGGCGGCTTGGATCGGAGGCGACGACGCCATCGCCGCGCGCTTTGCGACGGCCGGGCTGCCGTCCTTTGCGACCGGGGCCGAGGCTGTGCTCGGCTTCCAGCATTTGCTGCGCCATGCCCGCCTGCAGGCCGAACTGATGGCGACGCCGCCCTCGGCCGAGGAGATGCCGCCGCCCGATCTCGCGCAGGCGCGCGCGATCGTGGCCAGGGCCCTGGCCGAGCAGCGCGACTGGCTCGACCCCGACGAGGTTTCGACGCTGCTGGCGATCTACCGCATTCCAGAGCTGAAGCCGGTGGTGGCCGCCGATATTGAGGGCGCCCTGGCCGCCGCAAGGCCCCTGCTCGCGCGCGGCCGCCCCATCGCGCTCAAGATCGTCTCGCCCGACATCGTCCACAAATCCGATGTCGGCGGCGTCGCGCTCGATCTCGCGACCGAGGCGTCGATCCGCGAGGCGGCCGAGCGCATGCTGGCGCGGGTGCGGAGCGACCGCCCGAAGGCCCGGATCACCGGGCTTAGCGTGCAGCCGATGGCGCAGCGCGCCAAGGCGCGCGAGCTGATCGTCGGCTTCGCGACCGATCCCTGCTTCGGCCCGGTCGTCGTCTTCGGCCGCGGCGGCATTGCCGCCGATCTGATCGGCGACAGCCATGCTGCGCTTCCGCCGCTGGATCTCGGCCTGGCCGGCCGCCTGATCGCCAGAACCCGCGTCTCGCGCATCCTCGTGGCCTATCGCGACGTGCCCGCCGCAAGGCTCGATGCGGTCGCCGCCATCCTCGTCGCGGTCGGCCAGATGGCGGTCGATCTGCCCGAAATCCGGGAACTCGACCTCAACCCGCTGCTGGCGGACGAAACCGGCGTCATCGCGGTCGATGCGCGCATGATGCTGGAGCGCGTGCCGGAGCGCCGCCGCCGGCCGGCGATCCGGCCCTATCCTGCGAGCTGGCGCCGCGAGGTTGCGCTGCGCGGCGGGCAGCGCTTCCAGCTCCGGCCAATCCGGCCCGAGGACGAGGCGGCGATCGGCGTCATGCTGCAGAAGGTGACGCCGGAGGATCTGCGCTTGCGCTTCTTCGCGCCGCTGAAGACTTTCAGCCACGCCTTTCTCGCCCATCTCACCCAGCTAGACTATGCCCGCGCCATGGCCTTCGTCGCCTTCGAGGACGCCACGGGCGAGGCCGCCGGCGTCGTCAGGTTGCATGCCGACCCCGGGCATGACCAGGCCGAATACGCGATCCTCCTGCGCTCCGACCTCAAGGGCGTCGGGCTCGGCTGGACGTTGATGAACCTGATCATCGAATGGGCCAGGGCCGAGGGCCTTCGCACGATCCGCAGCCAGGTGCTGGCGGAGAACACCCGCATGCTGGCGCTCTGCCGCCAACTCGGCTTCGAGATCACGATCGATCCCGACGACACGGCGCTGCGCGTCGTCTCCCTGTCGGTGGAGAAGGCCGTGTCCAGCCTGAGGCCCTGAAGGTCCGCGGCGTTCGGGGCCACCTGCTGCGTCCGGCGGCGACAGCTCCCTGGGAGGAACGCCGACGCGTCGTGAGAGTTGGATATCCGGGCCCGGCATTGCGGCCACAGTTCTGTGGCCTGCTCAGGATGCGCTGGTGGGCGAGAAGCACGAAATGGAGGACGTGCGATGAAAGGGATGAAAGAGAAAGAGCTGAGCGAGATCAGGAAGATTGCTCACGGTCTCTGGGAGCAGGAAGGCAGGCCCGAGGGGCAGGACCGGCGGCACTGGGATACGGCCAAGGAAATCTGGGCCTTCCGGCACAGCGGCGAGGATACACAGCAGCGTGACCGGGGCGAGGCCCAGGGACTGCCGGGCCATGCGAAGGCGGCGCAGGGCGCTGGCCGGGGCGGGCAGAGCCTGCGATCGGGACGCTGAGGCCGTCGCCCGGCGCTATGGCCGCGGCGCGGAATCGTGCCGGTTCTTGTTGCGCCCGACAGCCGCCGTCACCGCCGAGACGCAGGGTGTCGCCCCTTCGGTAGCGGCCAGCGCACGCCCGACATAGCGCACGGGAAACAGCATCGCGTCGCGATGGCTGTCGCCGAGCTGGTCGCGGCGCTGCTTGTCGGTCGTGACCGCGCCTTCCGCCTGGGCGAGCATTTCCTTGACGGCTTCCGGCGTCAGCACGCCGGCCTTGACCAATTGGCTCGTCAGTTCGGAGACGAGTGCGAGAAGGCCTTCGATCTGCAGATTGGCGGGGTGCATCGGTGGGGTCGCTCCTCAGCTGGTCGCAGGCGCGCGACGCCCGCCGCGAGGCAGGCATCCGCGATCCGGTTCGGCAGGGAAAGGGGAGGGTGGCTGGCAGGCAAGGCTCGCACCTCCATCGTTTGGAAGCGATCCAAACCCTGCAAGTGATACGCCTCTTGTGGCCAAATGTTTAGGGGGCTCGTGATGGTCCCGGCCGGGCGGTTTCAGCCGACCGAGTAGAGCATGCCGGCCTGGCGGAACTGTCCCCGGCCGGCGCGCTTGGCTTCATAGAGCGCTGCATCCGCCTGGCGCAGCAGGGCGCTCACCAGATCGTCCGTGTCCGCGACAGGGCCGTCGAGCGTCGCGATGCCGACGCTGGTGCCGATGCGGACCGGCTGGCCCATGACCTCGAACGGCGCGCTCACGGCGGCGACGGCGCGCGTCGCGACCGAGTTGGCGAAGCCCGGGCCGATTTCGCCACGGATGACGATCGTGAACTCGTCGCCGCCGACGCGCCCGGCGACATCCTCGGGCCGCATCAGGCTGCTGAGGCGATTGCCGACCTGTCGCAACAGATCGTCCCCCGCGGCATGGCCGAGCTTGTCATTCACTTGCTTGAAGCCGTCGAGATCGAGCATCAGCACGGTGAGCGGCTCGCCGCTCTGGCAGGCCTCGGCCAGGATGCGGTCGATCCCGCGCCGGTTCAGCAGCCCGGTCAGCGGATCGTGCCGCGAGGCCAGGTCGAGTTCGCGCCGCGCGATAAGCAACTCCTCGATCTGCCCGACCATGTAGTCGGAGCCTTCATAGATCGAGACGAGATAGACCACGAGCAGGATGCTCAGCGCCTGGTAGAGTGGATCCCCGAAGAGCAGGAAGGAGGCCGCCAGCGTCCCGATCGCCAGGGTCGAGAGCGTGACGCAGATCCAGTAGCGCAGCGTGCGTAGACAGGAGCCGGCCGTCAGCGCCATGACGAGGCCGATGCTCAGCACATGGCCGCCCTGATGATCCGAGCGGAAGGTCGCCACCACCAGCACGGCCAGGACAAGCGTGAAGGCGAAGGCCGTAAAGGCGTAACCCTTTTCCCAGTTGCGCGCCTCGGCGAGCGAGAGCGGGACACGCGGGTCGCGGCGCAGGAAAGCCGCGATGTTGAGCAGCCGCAGGGCCGAGGTGATGATGCCGGCGGCGGTCAGGACGGTGAACAGCGGATCGCTGGTCTGCACGGCCATGATGGCTGAGCCGATGATCAGGCCGAGCGCGATGCAGATGATCTGCGGCGTCGCCCCGAAGAGCCGCGAGATGATCTCGATCTCGATGGCCGGCGGAAGAGCCGAGGACCGCTTTTTCTGTCCGAGAAACATCCCCATGCGGAATGGGCTACCGCCGGAGACATAAGAGGTTTCTAACGCGATCAGCACAATTTGAGCATTGGGCGCAAGCAGCCGGGGAAAGTCAGAATTGGTCAGTTGCCGAGGCAACTCGCCATGCGGCCTTCACGGAGTTGCCTCGCCGGAAGGCTATGCCGCCGAACCGGCCGGTGCCGTGCGAATGGCGGTTCCCGCTATGAAAGGAGGCGCTGCCCGAACCGTGCGCGAAAGGCCCTGGCGTCATCCGCGTCGGGGAAGCTGACACGAATGCGGCCGTCCCTTGGCTCCATGAGGACGCGGGCCTGATGAGGGATGTCGTGCTCGATCAGCCAGACGCTGATATCGAACAGGCGTTCGTTCAGAGTGCCGGGATCAAGCGGAAGATCGACGGGGAAGGTCGCTCCCGCACCCGTGCGGCTGCCCGTCGCTATGCGGCTTCTGTCCATGGCGCCGGTCCGTGTCTCGGCTGCCCCTCTGCGCTGAATCTAGGTATTGGGACTGCGCTTCTTCAAGGGCGCTCTGGGCTCTTCTCCGGAATTTGCGCAGCTTCGCGTGACAGGCGCACGACGCCGACGCGATCGCCATCACTTTGCTGTGAAGCGGGCCTCGCATTGGGGCAGGCTGGGAATGCCGGCAATCGAGTGGCAACAGGCAGGAAATCCTCGAAAATCACCCGTTTCAGCGCGGAAACGATCATCATGAGCGTCTCTCACGCCGCGTGATCGGCCGATTTTCGGGCGTTGGCGGATAGCGTCGCCTGAGTTTCAATCCCCTCCAATTCAAAACGACCGGCGCGCCTGCACGGCTGCCCGGCACTCCGGCGAGGCGCGTGGGCTCTCTCGCCGTCCTTCTTGACCCGAACCGGGAGGTCTGCGGTGGCGAAGCTCAATGTGAACGGCAGGGTGATCGACATCGACGCGGCGGGCGATACGCCGCTGCTCTGGGTGATCCGCGAACAGATCGGCCTGACCGGCACGAAATATGGCTGCGGCGTCGCGCAATGCGGCGCCTGCACGGTGCATATAGACGGCGTCGCGACGCGCTCCTGCGCGCTCCCGCTCGATGCGGTGACGGCGGAGCAGAAGATCGTCACGATCGAGGGTCTCTCGCCCGACGGCACGCACCCCGTCCAGCAGGCCTGGATCAAGCACGACGTGCCGCAATGCGGCTTCTGCCAGAGCGGCATGATCATGGCGACCGCGGCGCTGCTGCAGGCCAATCCGAAGGCGACGGAAGCCGACATTGCCGCCGAGATCACCAATATCTGCCGCTGCGGCACCTACGCCCGGGTCAAGACCGCGATCCTCGACGTCGTCGCCGGCGGCACGCTCGGTCGCGGCTGAGGTCACGCCTGCTTTTTCGCATTCGTTGCGCGAGGTTCGAACGCGACTGGTCTCAGGTACCGCCGCCTCCCTCGCTTTCACGCCATATCCGGAGGACGACATGACATCTGCCTCGACTGCTTCTTCCAAGGCCCGCTCTTCCAGCGCCGGCCTGTCCCGCCGCGGCCTGCTCGCAGGCTCAGCCGCCGCGGCCGGCGCCTTCAGCTTCGGCTTCGCGATCCCCTTCGCAAGCGAGGCGCAGGCGCAGGGCGCCAACCCTGAGATCAACGCCTGGGTCGTGGTCCATCCCGACGACAAGGTGGTGATCCGCATCGCCCGCTCCGAGATGGGGCAGGGCACGCTGACCGGCCTCGCACAGCTCGTCGCCGAGGAGCTGAACTGCGACTGGGCGAAGGTCACGACCGAATACCCGACGCCCGGCCAGAACGTCGCCCGCAATCGCATCTGGGGCAATTTCTCGACCGGCGGCAGCCGCGGCATTCGCGAGTCGCATGACTATGTCCGCAAGGGCGGCGCGGCGGCGCGGATGATGCTGATCCAGGCGGCCGCGAACGAGTGGAAGGTGCCGGCTGCCGAGTGCTCGGCCGACAAGGGCGTGATCACCCACAAGGCGTCCGGCCGCTCGCTGCGCTACGGCCAGGTCGCGGCCGCCGCCGCGAAGCTGGAAGCGCCCAAGGACATCGCGCTCAAGGACCCGAAGGACTGGACCATCGCCGGCAAGCCGCTGCCGCGGCTCGACACGGCCGACAAGACCAACGGCAAGAAGATATACGGCATGGACTTCAAGATGCCGGGGATGCTCAATGCCGCGATCAAGGACTGCCCGGTCTTCGGCGGCAAGGTGAAGAGCTTCGACGCTGCCGCAATCAAGGCCATGCCCGGCGTCCGGCATGTGCTGCCGGTCGGCGACAGCGCGGTCACAGTCGTCGCGGACACCTGGTGGCAGGCAAAGAGCGCGCTCGACGCGCTGCCGATCGTCTGGGACGAGGGCGAGCACGCCAAGGTCTCGAGCGAGAGCCTGGCGGCCTGGCTGAAGGAAGGGCTCGACGCTCCCACCGCCGTCGTCGGGAACCAGAACGGCGACGTCAAGGCAGCGATCGCCGGTGCCGCGCGCACGATCGAGGCGGTCTATTCCTATCCCTTCCAGAACCATGCCTGCATGGAGGTGATGAACGCGACGGCGCTCTACACGCCGGAGAAATGCGAGGTCTGGACGCCGACGCAGAATGGCGAGGCGGCGCTCGCCGCCACGGCCGAGGCCTCGGGCCTGCCGATCGCCAAATGCGAGGCCTACAAGATCGACCTCGGCGGCGGCTTCGGCCGGCGTGGCGCGGTGCATGACTGGGTCCGCCAGGTCGTCGCCATCGCCAAGCAGATCCCCGGCACACCGGTGAAGCTGATCTGGTCGCGCGAGGAGGATATGCTGCATGGCCGCTTCCACCCGCTGACGCAGTGCAAGATGACCGGCGCGCTCGACAAGGACGGCAATCTGACCGGGCTGCACATGCGCATCTCCGGCCAGTCGATCGTCGCCGGCATCTTCCCGCAGAACATCCAGAACGGGCGCGACCCGGCCATCTTCCAGGGCCTTAACCCGCCGGGACCGGAGGCCTCGATCGGCTATTCGGTGCCGAACCTGCTGATCGACCACGCCATGCGCAACCCGCATGTGCCGCCGGGCTTCTGGCGCGGCGTCAACCTGAACCAGAACACGATCTATCTCGAATCCTTCATGGATGAGCTGGCGCATGCGGCGGGCAAGGACCCGCTGGAATTCAGGCGCGCTTTAATGAAAAACCATCCCAAGCACCTCGCCGTGCTCAACGCCGTCGCCGAGAAGGCCGGCTGGGGCAAGCCTTTGCCCGACGGTGTCTTCCGCGGCATCTGCCAGACCATGGGCTTCGGCTCCTATGTCGCGGCGGTCGCCGAGGTGTCGGTCAGCGCCGATGGCAAGCTCAAGATCCATCGCATCGTCGCTGCGACCGATCCGGGCCATGCGGTCAATCCGGCGCAGATCGAGCGCCAGGTCGAGGGTTCCTTCGTCTACGGTCTCTCGGCCTCGCTCTATGGCGAGATCACCATCAAGGACGGCCGCGTCGAGCAGGAGAACTTCGACACCTACGAGGTGATGCGCCTCGAGGCGATGCCGGCGGTCGAGACGGTGATCGTGCCCTCGGGCGGCTTCTGGGGCGGCGTCGGCGAGCCGACGATCGCGGTCGCGGCGCCTGCCGTCCTGAACGCGATCTTCGCCGCGACGGGCAAGCGCATCCGCAATCTGCCGCTCAAAAACGCCGATCTGAAGAAGGCGTGAGGCGGGCAAGGATGCTGTCGCGCATGGCGTTCGCCGGGGCCATTCTGGCTGCCGGTGGCGTTGCGCCGGTCAGCGCGCTCGAAGCCTATGCGGTCACCGGCGACGCGATTGTGCATCCCCTTGGCGGCCTTGTCGGCAACGTCGCGCGCGGCGAGGCGCTGGTGCGCGACCGCGAGCGTGGCAACTGCCTGATCTGCCATCGGGGCGCGGACCCCTCCGAGCCCTTCCAGGGCACGATCGGCCCGCCGCTCGCCGGCGTCGGAGTTCGGCTCGACACCGGCCAGATTCGGCTGCGGCTGGTCGATGCCTCGCTGCTGAACCCGCAGACCGTGATGCCGCCCTATTTCAGGACGGAAGACCTGCGTGATGTCGCCCCGGCCTATCGGGGCAAGCCGGCCCTGTCGGCCCAGGAGATCGAGGATGTCGTCAGCTATCTCGCCTCGCTCAAGACGTTCTGAGGCCCCCGTCGACCGCAGGCGCGTCGTCGCGGGCGCTGCGGCCGGCCTGCTGGTCGCGGCCTTGCCGGGGCGTGCCGTCGCCGAGACCTCGGCCGAACTCGCGCAGCTGATTTCGCGCGTCACCGAAGGCACGCTGGCGGAGCGCGGCCGCATCACGCTGGAGATTCCGGCCCTCGTCGAGAACGGTAATTCGGTCGATACGAAGATTGCCGTCGAGAGCCCGATGACGGAGGCCGATCATGTCCGCTGGATTCATGTGATCGCCGAGAAGAACCCGTTTCCTGACATGGCGCGCTTCCATCTCGGCCCGCGGGCCGGCCGCGCCGAGGTCGCGACGACATTGCGGCTGGCGCAATCGCAGACGGTGACGGCGGTGGCGGCGTTGAGCGACGGCCGCTTCGTCATGACGGATGCGAACATCGTCGTGACGTTGAGCGCCTGTATCGACGGAGGCTGAACGCATCATGTCCTTCAATGCCCGCATTACCCTTCCGGCCCAGGCCCGCGCCGGGGAGATCGTCGAGATCAAGGTGCTGACCCGCCATCCGATGGACCGCGGCGGCCAGTCCGACGGCAAAGGCGGCATCGTGCCACGCAAGATCCTCAACCGGCTCACCGCGACCTATGCCGGCGAACCGATCTTCCGCTTCGACATGCATACCGGCGTCTCCGCCAACCCCTTCGTCTCATTCACCACGCGGGCGGTCGCGACCGGCGACATCGTCTTCGAATGGCGCGAGGACGGCGGCGCGACCTATACGCGGACGGCCAGGTTGATCGTGACGTGAGGTCGATCGGGCTTGCGGCCATGATCACGCGCGCGTCATCCCGGGCGACCGAAGGGAGACCCGGGATCCATGCCGGAACGCCTGCCCCGAAAGGTTCCGGAATGGATCCCGGATCTCCGCTGCGCTCCGTCCGGGATGACCCGCGTGTTTCAGGGGTAATCCGGCTTGTCGCCGCGCTCGCATGTCTCGCCGTCCAGCAGGGCCCCGCCACGGCCCAGATCAAATCCGGCAGCGACTTCCTCTCACCGGAGATGCGTCGGCAACAGGCGGACGAGACACGCAACCCGGCCTTCTTCTGGGTCGAACAGGGCCGCGAACTCTTCAGCCGCAAGCCCGCTTCGGACAAGCCGGCCTGCAATGGCTGCCATGCCGAGCCGCAGCAGAGCCTGCGCGGCGCGGCGGCGCGCTACCCGCAGGTCGATGCCGCGACCGGCAAGCTGCTCAACCTTGAGGGCCGCATCGAGCAGTGCCGGGTCGAGCGGCAGGGCGAGCCAGCCTTCGGCCATGAGACGCCGGAGCTTCTTTCGATGACGGCCTATGTCGCCTCGCTCTCGCGAGGGTTGCCTGTCGATGTGCGGACGGATGGCGCGGCCAAGCCCTATTATGAAGCAGGCAAGGCCTTCTTCGAGCGCAGGCAGGGCCAGCTCAACCTCTCCTGCCGGCAATGCCATGTCGATCTCGTCGGCCAGAAGCTGCGCGGCGACACGATCTCTCATGGCGCCGGCACCGGCTATCCGGCCTATCGCCTCGAATGGAACGATGTCGGCTCGCTGCAACGGCGCCTGCGTGCCTGCTCGCTCGGCGTGCGCGCGACCCAGTTCGACTATGGCTCGCCGGAGTATCTGGCGCTGGAACTCTATCTCGCGGCGCGGGGCAGGGGGTTGCCGATCGAGACGCCGGGGATAAGGCGCTGATGCGTGCCCTGTTCGCAATAGCGCTGCCGGCCGTGCTCGCTTTCGCGACGCAGGCGACTGCGGCCGACCGGGAACTGGGGCAGCACCTCTCATCCGAATGCGCCACCTGCCATCGGCCCGGCGCGAGGGGGCAGGGCGGTATTCCCGCCATCTCGGGCCTTCCGGCCGATCAGTTCGTCGCGCTGCTGCGCGCCTATGGCGACAAGCAGCGCGATAACCCGGTGATGCAGGCGATCGCCGCACGCCTCTCGCCCGACGAGGTCGAGGCGCTCGCCGCCTATTACGGCAGCCTCAAACCTGCCGATTGAGAGACGCGAACAGCTGGAGAGCGCCATGCCGATCGATCGCCGGAGTTTCCTCGCTTCCGCGCTGGCCGTGCCCGCCCTCGGCGCGCCGGCCGTGCTCGGCCAGGCCAGGCCGCGCGTCGTCGTCATCGGCGGCGGGGCAGGGGGCGCGACGGCCGCGAAATACATCGCCCGGGACAGCCAGGGCGCGGTTGCCGTCACGCTGGTCGAGGAGAACGAGACCTACCAGACCTGCTTCCATTCGAACCTCTTTATCGGCGGCTTCAAGAGCTATGAGGAGATACTGCATCGCTACGATGCGCTGGCCGCGAACCATGGCGTCACGCTGGCGCGGGCCCGCGCCACGGCGATCGATCGCGACCGCAGGGAGGTCGCGCTCTCGACCGGCCATCGCCTGCCCTATGACCGGCTCGTCGTCTCGCCCGGCATCGACCTGAAATACGATTCCGTCCCGGGCTGGTCGAAAGAGGCGGAGGAGGCGATGCCGCATGGCTGGAAACCCGGCCGCCAGACGCAACTGATCCGGCAGCGGCTCGACGCCGTGCCGGATGGCGGCGTCATCGTGATGATCGCGCCGCCTAATCCCTATCGCTGCCCGCCGGGGCCCTATGAGCGCGCCTCGATGTTCGCCCATGCGCTGAAGAAGGCCGGCAAGAGCAACGCCCGGATCGTCATCCTCGACGCGAAGGAGAGCTTCTCCAAGCAGGCCGCCTTCCTGGCCGATTGGGAGAAGCGCTATGGCGGCATGATCGAATGGCTCGGCCCCAAGGTGCATGACGGCGTCACATCGGTCGATCCGAAGACGAACAGCGTCGTCACCGGCTTCGAGACCTATAGCGGCTGCGCCTTCGTCAACGTCATCCCCGCCCAGATGGCTGGCGAGATCGCGCGCAGCGCGGGGCTCGCCCCGGCGGGCGACTACTGCACGATCGACCCGGCGACGATGAAATCCGTCGCGGACCCCAACATCTTCGTGCTCGGCGATGCCTGCATCGCCGGCGACATGCCGAAATCCGCCTTCTCGGCCAACAGCCAGGCCAAGGTCGCGGCGATGGTGATCCGCAGCGAACTGATCGGCAGCCGTGCCTTCCCGGCTCGCTTCATCAACACCTGCTGGAGCCTGGTCGACACCGACGACGCGATCAAGGTCGGCGGCCGCTACGAGCCGAAGGACGGCCGCATCGCCGCGACTGATACATTCGTCTCCGCGCCGGGCGAAAGCGACGCGCTTCGCAAGCAGACCCAGGCCGAGAACATCGACTGGTATGCCGCCATCACCGCCGACATGTTCACCTGACCGGACTGCCTTGTCTCTTGCAGAACCGCCGCGTCATCCGGACAAGCTGCGAAGCAGCGCTGCTCCGGGATCCATCGTAGAGCTCTGGCGCCCTTCGATGGATTCCGGGGCAGGCCCGGGATGACGCCGTGGTTCCGAGTGAACCCGGTGCTGTCCTGAACGCATCGGCGGCAAGACTTCGTCCCGTCGATCCTACAAAATGGGGACGGCAGGAACGATTTTGGGATGCGGCGCACTCCCCAGCACTGGCGCGGAGCGACATAACGGGCGCAGAGATATGGATGCGGCCGGGCGGGACGTTGCGAGATGCGGGTATTCCTCAAGAAGGCCTTGAAGCGCACGGCCATCGTCATCGCGATCGCCACCGTCTCGCTGCTGGGCCTGCGCATCTACGATACCCAGCGCGGCGCGCCGCTCGAGCCCTGGCACACCTATATCCCCAAGGAGCTCTCGATCGCCGAGCTCGATCGCAGCGGCTGGCAGGCCTACCTCAAGGCCGAGGGCGAGGCCTTTGCGGCCGTGCGCGCCGAGGTCACGCAGAAGCTCGGCCCCGACGAGCGCGTGCCGGTCAACCGCTATTTCGACGGCAGCCCGATCTACCCGGCGCGCTTCGCGCAGGACTGGAACCGCTCCTATGTGCTGCAGCCGGACGGGCCTCCGAAGGGCGCGGCCGTCTTCCTGCACGGGCTGACGGATTCGCCCTACAGCCTGCGCCATATCGCGCGGCAATATCGCGAGCGCGGCTTCGTGTCGGTGGCGATCCGCCTGCCCGGCCACGGCACGGTGCCCGCCGGCCTGACCGAGATCGAATGGGAAGACTGGCTCGCCGCGACGAGGCTCGCCGTCCGCGAGGCACGCCGCCTCGCGGGCCCGTCCGCGCCGCTGCACCTGGTCGGCTTCTCGAATGGCGGCGCGCTCGCGCTGATGTATGCGCTGGAAGCGCTCAACGATACGAGGCTCGTACGGGCCGACCGTGTCGTGCTGATCTCGCCGATGGTCGGCATCACCGCCTTCGCCCGCTTCGCGGGGCTCGCCGCGCTGCCGGCAGTCCTGCCGGCCTTCGCCAAGGCGGCCTGGCTCAGCGTCCTGCCCGAGTTCAACCCGTTCAAGTACAACTCCTTTCCGGTCAATGGCGCGCGCCAGTCGCATCTCCTGACCGCCGCCTTGCAGCAGGAGATCCTGAAGCAGGCCCGCGCCGGGCGGCTGAAGGATTTGCCGCCGCTGATCACCTTCCAGTCGGTGATGGACTTCACCGTCTCGACGCGCGCGATCATCACCTCGCTCTATGCCCATCTGCCGGCCAATGGCAGCGAACTCGTGCTGTTCGATCTCAACCGCAGCGCCAAGTTCGGCCCCCTGCTGAACACCTCGGCCGATACATTGCTGTCCCGGATGCTGCCCCCGGCGCCGCGCAATTTCCGGCTCTCGGTCATCACCAATGCGAGCCCGGATTCGAGCGAGGTCGTCGAGCGGGTGACGGAAGCCGGTGCCACCGAGGAGAGCGAGCGCGCGCTCGGCCTGTCCTATCCGCGCGACGTCTTCTCACTGTCGCATGTCGCACTGCCCTTCCCGCTGACGGACGGGCTCTACGGCATGACGCCCGATCCGAAGGACGATTTCGGCATCGAGCTGGGCTCGGTCGCCGCGCGCGGCGAGCGCGGCACGCTGATCGTCAATCTCGACGCGCTGCTGCGGATGTCCTCGAACCCGTTCTATCCCTATCTGCTGGAGAGGATCGACGAGCGGCTCGGGCCGCCGGTGGGGACGGCGGCGGAGAAAACGCCTGGGTAGGACCAACCTTTCCACCCCAGACTCGGGTCATCCCGGACGCAGCGAAGCGGAGATCCGGGATCCATGCCGGAGCGCTGGCCGGAGAGGTTCCGGAATGGATCCCGGATCTCCCTTCGGTCGCCCGGGATGACAGGCCCTTTCCTTGCGGCCAGGAGCGGGAGCGTCAGAACCGCCAGATCAGCGGCACGTAGAACACCGCCATGATGAAGAACCAGATCATCAGCGGCAGGCCGAGCTTCCAGTAGTCGCCGAAGGCGTAGCCGCCCGGCCCCATCACCATCAGGTTGGTCGAGGTCGCGATCGGCGTCATGAAGGAGGCCGAGCCCGCGATGCACAGGCTCATCAGGATCGGCCGGGGCGAGACGCCCATGCTCGTCGCAGCCGCCATCGCGATCGGAATCACCAGCATCGTCGTCGCCGTATTGCTCATGATCTGGCCAAGGCAGGCGGTGAGCAGGAACAGCCCGGCGAGGAAGACGATCGGCCCGCCGCCGCCCGTAGCCGCGACGAGATGGCGCGCGACCAGATCGGCCGCGCCCGACTGCACCATCGCGATCGACAGCGGCATCATCGCGCCGATCAGGATGATCGTCGTCCAGTGGATGGCGCGGTAGGATTCCTCGACCGAGATGATGCCCGCGCCGATCAGCGCGAGCGCACAGAGCAGCGCTGCCGCAGCTGGCGGCACGACGCCGGTCGCCAGCAGGAGAACGAGTCCGGCGAGGGCGGCGATCGCGACGGAGGCGCCGGCACCCATCGGCACGGCCTGGCGCCGCACCAGATCGGGTGAGTTGACGACGAGCACATCGGCATCGGCGAGCCTGAGGTCGAGCGCCTTCCAGCTGCCCTTGAGCAGAACCGTGTCGCCGGCCTGCAGGACAGGACTGGCCGGGTCGAGGTCGACGCCGGCGCGCTGGACCGCGAGCACGATCAGATCGCCGCCCTGCGTGGTCATGCCGGGGTGGACGGCGCGCCCGATGAAGGCGGAGCGCGGCGGGATCACGACTTCGGCGAGTCCGGTGCGGCGGTTCAGCAATGCGTCGGCAGCATTTCCGTCATCGGCTTCGTCGCGCGGGGCGAGATGCCGGGAGGCGCAGAGCCGTGCCACCGCCTCGGCCTCGCCCCGGACCAGCAGGTAATCGCCCTCGCGGATCGGATGAGCCCCACGCGAGACGCCCGACCCGTCCGCCTGGACGGTGACGAGCTCGATCCGGCCCTCTTGCTGCGTCAGGTCGACGGCCGAAGGAAGCATGCCGATCAGGTCCGAGGTCGAGCGCACGCGCAGATGGAAGAAGCCGTCGGTGAGCCCGTAGTGCTCGACCAGCGTCTGGGCGTGGCGGCTGAAATCGGCGGGCAGGCGCGCATTTCCCTGCGCGGGCAGCAGGCGCTTGCCGAGCAGCAGGATGATCAGCATCGTGCCGGCGAGCAGGGGCACGCCGACCAGCGCGAATTCGGCGAAAGCGAAACCCGGCAGGCCGCTATCCTCCAGCGCCTCCGAGACGAGGATGTTCTTCGGTGCGCCGGTCAGCAGGATGTTGGCGCCGGCATGGGCGGAAAAGGCCAGCGGCATCAGCAGCAGCGAGGGCGATTGCCGGAGCCGGATCGCGGCGATGACCACCACCGGCATCAGCGCGGCGACCGCGCCGCCGCCACTGATCAGCGCGCTCAGGCAGCCGGCCACCGCCATGATGATCACGAGCAGCCGCGAGCGGCTTTCGCCGGCACGCGCGATCAGGACCTGGCCGGCCCAGGCGGTGACGCCGGTTTTCTCCAGCGCGGCGCTGACGATGAACAGACTGGCGACGAACATCACGGCGCGATCGCCGAAGCCCGCCAGCGCCTGCTCCAGCGTGACGACGCCCAGCGCCCAGAGCGACAGCGCCGCACCGACCGCGACCACCACCACCGGCAGCCGGTTCCAGGCGAACAGCGCGATCGTCACGGCGACGACGAGGGCTGTGCTTTCGATGGCGTTCACTGTCGGGCCGTCCAGGATTGCGAGGTGAGGAGACCGAGGGGGCCGGCAGTCGGGCGCCGGCCCTGCTTTATGAGGGCAGTAGGAAGCGACCGCCAAGCAGGATCACGAGGCCGACGAGCACGAGCCCGGCGAGAGGCCAGAGGCGCAAGCCCGCATCGAGCCGCGCAATCGCGGCCGGCAGGCGTGCGAAGAGCGGCGCCTGTCGCTCTGCCAGGACCAGGATGTCGCCTTCCGGCACGCGCCCGGCGAAGGCTTCGAACCGCCGCGCGAGCACGAAGACCGCCCCACCCAGCAGCATCGGCCAGACGAGCTTCCAGAGCGAGCCGATCGTCCAGGCGCTCGCGAGGGCCTCGCCAGACAGGGCTGGGTAGAGCCACCACGGGATCGCGAGCGAGGCGATGGCGACTGCGAGGAAGGGGATGACCTCGCCTTGCGGCGCGGCCGCGTCGGGTTTGCCGGCGGTTTCTCGCAGCATCACCGCGATGAAGTGCAGCATCAGCATCGTGCTGCCGGCAGCCGCGAGCGAGATGGCGAAGCTGAGCACGCCATAGCCGAGCATTGGCTTGACCGCGAGCTTGGCCAGCGCGCCGCTGGTCAGCGGCAGGCCGGCGAGGCTGAGCGCGAGCAGGCCGGTCAGCAGCAGTACTGGCCGCAAGCCTGCCCCGCCTGAAGCCATGGCGACGCCGATCGCAAGGAAGAGCCCACCTTTGACCAGCGTGTGATGCAGGCCGTAATAGGCCGCGAGACCCGGCGCGGAAGGGTCGCCGGCCGCCAGCCCTGCCCCCATGATCGCGGCGACGAGGCCCATCTGGCTGACGGTGGAATAGGCGAGGATCGTCTTGGGCCGCCGCTGCGCCAGGCCGAGCGCGACGCCGCAATAGGCGGTCAGGATGCCGGCGGTCGCGAGCACGGCCCCCCAGAGCGGCAGGGCGGTGTCGAAGGGCAGGAAGCGGATCAGCCCGATCACGCCGGCCTTGACCAGTACGCCGCTGAGCACGGCCGAGGCCGGCATCGGCGCGGCCGGATGCGCCAGCGGTAGCCAGACATGCAGCGGCACCAGCCCCATCTTCAGCGCGAAGCCGAGGACCACCATCAGCACGACGCCGTCGCGCATCGGGGAGACCGGCAGGTTCGCGACCGCGTCCCGGATCAGCGGGTTCGGATCGGGATTGCCGGCGGCCAGCATCACGAAGGCGAAGAGGATGAAGGCCTCGCCGAGCAAGGCGAGCACCATGTAGACGACGCCGGCACGCTTCGCCGCCACGGTCTGCTCATGCGCGACCAGCCCATATGCCGAGAGGCTCGCCAGCGTGAAGAGCAGATAGAAGCTCGCGATGTCGGAGACGATGAAGACGCCGAGGCTGCCCGCGAGCGTCAGCAGCCACCAGACGCTGAAAGCCGTTAGGCCGGGCTTGCCGCTCATATAGGAGGCGGCATAGGCCCCGGCCGCGCTCCACAAAAGCGCCGCGCCGCCGAGCAGGATCGCCCCGGGCTGGTCGAGCGCCAGCGTCATCCGGAACGGCACCGGGAAGGAGGCGGCCGCGCCCGCTGGCAGCAGCCAGGCAGCCAGCATCGCTGGAACGGGGGCGAGCCAGAGCAGCCCCGGCGCCAATGCCCGGAAGCGATGCGAACGGCAGCCGGCCGCCATCGCCAGCGGCACCAGCAGGCAGGCGGCAAGGACGAGGCCCGCGACGCTCATGGCGAACCCGCGATGTCGGGCCGGCCGATCTGCAGCAGGCCGAAGGGTTCGAGCGGCAGGAAGCCGAGCGCGACCGCCAGCACGGCCAGGATCAGCGGCACGATCTCGAGCCCCAGTGGGATCGGCTTGCGCAGTACCAGAGGTTCGGCCGGCGTCGCCAGCGCCCGGTCGACCACGCGGAAGACGTAGCCGCCGGCCAGTAGTCCGCCCGCGAGGATGGTCAGCGCCAGCCAGAGCTGGCCGCCGACGGCTGCGGCCGTCAGCAGCAGACATTTCGCGATGAAGCCGCCGCTCGGCGGGATGCCCATCAGCGACAGGCCCGCGAGGCCGAAGGTCGTGGCGCTCAGCGGCAGCACCCGGCCGAAGCCGCCGAGATCGCGGATGCGGTCATGCCCGATCGCCTCCGCCACGATGCCGGCCGCCATGAACATCGCGGCCTTGGCCAGCGCATGCGAGGTGAGTTGCAGCGCCCCGCCGGTCCAGGCGATCGTGCCGAAGGGTGCCGAGCCGTCACCGGTGCCAGCGAGCGGGAAGACGATGAAGAGATAGCCGATCTGCGCCACCGTTGAATAGGCGATCATCAGCTTCAGCCGCTCCTGCCGCAGCGCCATCACGCTGCAGAGCAGGATCGAGGCGGCCCCCATCACGGCGAGCACCTGCCCGGCGATGGCGGCGGCCTCAGGCGGGGCGATGTCTACGACGAGGCGCAGGATCAGGAAGACTGGCGCCTTGATCACCAGCGCCGAGAGCACGGCGCTGGCTGCGGCCGGCGCCCCGGCATGGGCCGGCGGCAGCCACAGATGCAGCGGGAACAAAGCGGCCTTGGCGATGAGCCCCGGGACCATCAGGGCGAGCGCGACATGGATCGCCGGGCCATGCTGGCTGGCGCCCGCGATCAGCCGGATGTCGAGCGTGCCATAGGCGCCATAGAGCAGGCCCGCTCCCAGCAGATAGAGCAGCGAGCCGAGCAGCGCGAACATCAGGTAGCGCAAGGCCGCCGCGACCGTCTCGCCGCGCCCGTCGAGGCAGACCAGTGGCACCGCCGCGAAGGTCAGGAGTTCGAGCGCGACATAAAGGTTGAACAGGTCCTGCGAGATGAAAACGAGGTTGAGCCCGCTCCACAGCCCCATCAGCAGCATCCAGAAGCTCGTCGCCAGCCGGCCGTCGCAGGTCGTCTTATCGAGCCCGAACAGGTCGCGGGCGAAGAGCCCTGTCGCCATCATGACGGCGGCCGTCACGGCCAGCATCATCACCGACAACCCATCGGCGCGCAGCGCGATACCGAGCGGCGGCTGCCAGTTGCCGACGATGTAGATCAGCGCCGCGCCGCTGCGGACGAGCTCGACGCCGATGGCGAGCGCGACGGCGAGCCCGAGCGCCATCGTGGCGAGCGCGACACGCCGGCTGTGGCGCGGGCCGAGCACCAGCATCGCCAGCACGGCGGCAGCCGGCAGCATGACGGCGAGCACCAGCAGCAGCCCGCCCGGCGTCGCGGCGTAGAGCGGCGTCACGCTTCGCTCCCCGATGGTGTCTCTGGCGGCGTCTCGGGCGAGGGCGCGTCGAGCGTGGCTGTGCCGGTCAGCGATGCGAGCCGCCGCAGCAGCGCGATCGCCAGCGCCGTCGCGGCAAAGGCGACGACGATGCCGGTGATCACCATCGCCTGCGGCACGGGATCGCCGCCCAGTCCCATCGCCGCGCCGCGGCGCGAGACGGAGCCGAAGACGATGAAGATGCCGGCGCCGAGGATGTTGAAGCCGACGATCCGACGCAGCAGTTCCGGATGGGTGATCACGCAGAACAGGCCGATGCCGACGAGCGCCGCGCCGCAGAGCCCGAACAGTGACGCGGATGTGAGGGCGATCGCGCTCATGGCTCGGATGCCCTGTCGGGCGGGCCGGCGACGAGCAAAGCGAGCGTACCGCCAACGGAGAGCGTCAGCGCCACCTCGATCGCGACGATCAGCGGCTTGGCGATCGCCTCCGGATAGGACAGGAACCCCTGGGCGATGACGAGGCCGAGCAGGCCGACGAGTATGAACATTGCAGGCCCGGCGGCCAGCGTCACCAGCAACGCCTGCCGCCGCGTCTGCGGCGCGGGGCGTAGGCCCGCCAGCATGACGAGCAGCCACATCGCGGCCAGGATGGTGCCGGCCTGGAAGGTCCCGCCCGGTGCGTCGGCCCCGACCCAGACCTGATAGACCGCGATCAGCACGCCGAAGGGCGGCAGGACGCGGGCGAGGAAGACGAGCGGCGCCGGCACCATCGTCGGGCGCAGATGCGAGGACCCACCCCAGGCGGCATCACTGCTCAGCGACCAGACCGCGATCAGCGCCAGGATCAGCACGATCTTTTCCAGCAGCGTGTCGATGGCGCGATAGGCGAGCAGCACGGCCGTCACCGGGTTGCCGAGGCCGGTGGCGTCGATCGCTGCGATCGCCTCGCGCGCGAGGCTCGGGGCAGGGTGCGGGAAGGCCAGCACGACATAGCCGAGACCGAGCGTGACGGTGCCGCAGAACAGCGCCGGGACATGCCAGTTCGGCTCGGTCGCGGGCGCGCGGCGCGAGACCCGGCTTGCGAGATGAGAGTGCGCCTTCAACAGCAGCATGCCGGTCAGACCGCCGCCGATCGCGGCTTCCGTCAGCGCGACATCGATCGCGGAGAGGCGCGCCCAGCCGAGGCCGAGCAGCATTCCGAAGGCGATGAAGGCGATGATGGCGCCCTTGCCGTCGCGGCTGACGACGATGTGCAGCGCGAGCGCGATCAGCCCCGCCACGAGCGCGATATCGAAGACGAGGCTCATGCGTCCGGCTTCCGCCGCGCGGCGATGCCGGCGATCAACTGGCTCGCGGTGGCCGCCGACAATTGCGCCAGCAGCCAGATGCAGACGAGCTTGAACCCGGCGGCGACGCTCGGCATCTGCGGCAGCAGGCCGATGACGATCAGGCCGAGGCCGAGATTATCGGCCTTGCTCAGCGCATGCAGGCGGCTCAGTGTATCGGGAAAGCGCAGCAGTCCCAGTGTCCCTGCCAGGAAGAGGATGGCGCCGGCCGCCACGAAGACCAGCGTGAAGCCGTTCGCCAGCGAGATCATGACGGTTCGTCCGGCCCGTCCGCCGCATCTTCGCCGAGCGTGAAGGCGGCGCAGGAGAAGGCCGAGAGCAGCACGAGCAGGAGCGCGACATCGGTCAGGGCCGGTTCGGCGGAGGCCGCTCCGAGCAGGAGCAGCGTGGCCGCGCCACCCGTACCGAGCAGTTGGACCGCCATCATCTTCTCGATCGCGATGCGCGAGCGCAGCACCGCCACCAGCCCCGCTGCGCTGGTCAGCAGGACGAACAGGGCCGCAGCGGTCAGGCTTTCAGCCAAGATCGCGCCCTCCTTGCCTCGCCCCGTTTGGGTCGTGCGCCGCGTACAGGATGCGCAGGAAGGCCGCTTCGTCGGCGGCGAGTTCGGCCGCCACCGGCGCCTCGGTGTCGAGGCAATGGACCAGCATGTCGCCGCTGGCCTGGTAGGAAACCGGCAACTTGCCCGGCTGGAGGCTCATCACCGCACACATCGCGCCCTGTGCGAGGCTCGGCGGCAGCGTCGCGCGATAGTCGACCAGCCCGGGCCGGAGCACGATGCGTGGCGCCATCGCGCGCCGGGCGACATCGACCCCCGCGACCACGGATTGCGGCAGGAAGCGCAGGACGAAGCGGATGAGGCCGGACAGCGACAGCCTGCTATCCGGGGGCCAGAGCTGGCCGCTCGCCCATGTCGCCGCTGCGGCAGCCATAAGCCCGAACGGCATATCCTTGGGCGCGGTGCCGATCAGGGCCAGCCAGACGGCGAAGAAGCCGAAGCCGCGCCCCAAAAGGGTCGGTATCGGGGCGCCTCCGAATGTCGTTGCGAGGGCATTCATCGAGCGATGCCCTTGTTGGCGTCGGTCGACCTATCGGTCGCATTCGGACTGATTAGGCGCAGACAAGCAAAAGTGATCCGCAATCTCGGAAAAAATTCCATTCTGGAAGGATGATGTCTTTCCAGTTTCATTCTCTAGTGGAATCTCTGCTTCGATTGACGAATGTCATCTTGATTTGCTTGTGAAGATCAAGCTAGCATTCGCCCTGGGGCCGGGCATCTGCCATCTGTCTCAGTTCTGTGCCCTCCGTCCCATTTTGCGGGCGGGCCGTTGCGAGTCGCGTCGATGGTTCCTGCGAGACGTCTGATCATGCCCGTATTGTCGGAGCGCCGCGGTCGATCCGGCATCGCATCGCGCCGGGCGTCAGTTCTCGGATGCTGATCGAACCGCGCGGAGGCGACGCGGAGGACGACGCCAGCAGCACCAAGACGCATTCGCTGATCGCCATTGCCGGTACGCTTCTGGGCGAGATCAACCTGCCGAAGCTCGTCCTGGCCTGGGTCATTCTCGCCTTGGTGCCGGGCATCCTGCTCGGCGTCGCGCCGCTCGTCGTCACCGCCTGGTTCGGCAACATCTCCAGCCGCATCATGGCCTTGGCCGGCATCGGGCCGCTGCTGATCCTTGTCGCCGTCGGCGCCATCGGCTGGTTCGGGTTGCGGCCCTTGTTCCGTGCGGCGGAGCGCAGCTTCTGGTCGCTCAATTCGCTGGCCGTGCAGCCGGGCTATGTGCTCGCCCGCGAAGGCTTGCGCCATTTCGTGGAGCGTTTCCTCCCCGCCGGCGCGAGTGAGGAGGCTCGCGCTGGGCTGCGGGCGCTGACGGCCCTGGCCGCCGGGCTCGTCGCGGCGCTGGCCGCTAGCGCGCTGACGGTCTCGGTCTGGCCGGCGACGCGCTGGTCGGGCGAGATCGCCGATCTCGCGCAGCCCCTGCGCCTGTTCTGGCCGGCGCTGGCCAATACGGTGGCCGTGATGAGCGCCTATCTCGCCGCGGCCGCGCTGATCTGGGGCATTGCCGACGCGACCATGGACCAGCCGCGCGATCTGGCCGGTTTCGATGAGGCCGTCCCGGTCGGCCAAAGCTGGCGCGTCGCCCATCTTTCCGACATCCATGTCGTCGGTGAGCGCTATGGCTTTCGCATCGAGAGCGGGCGCGCCGGTCCGCGCGGCAACGACCGGCTCGGTCTCGTGCTGGAGCGGCTGGCGGCGATCCATGCCAGCGAACCGTTCGACGCGGTGCTGATCACCGGCGATATGACCGATGCCGGCCGCTCGGCCGAATGGGCCGAGTTCCTCGACGCGCTCGCGCGCCATCCGGAACTCGCCGCGTTGACGCTGATCCTGCCCGGCAATCACGACGTCAACATCGTCGACCGGGCCAATCCGGCCCGGCTCGAACTGCCGACCAGCCCGGGCAAGCGCCTGCGGCAGATGCGGACGCTCTCGGCCATGGAGGCACTGCAGGGCGGACGCGTCCATGTCGTGGACAAGACCGCCGGCGAGATCGGCAAGACCCTGTCGGAACGTCTCGAACCGCATCGGCAGGCGATCGCGGCCTTCGCCGATGCGGGCGGCCTGCGCCTCTCCAGGGGGCTCTCGGCGATCTGGGAAGAGGTCTTCCCGCTGGTGCTGCCTCCGGCGAAAGCCGATGGGCTCGGCGTCGTGCTGCTGAACTCGAATGCGGAGACGCATTTCTCCTTCACCAACGCGCTCGGCCTCGTCGCGGAGGAGGATATGCGGGCGATGCTGGCGGCGCTGGCGCAGTACCCGCAAGCGCGCTGGATCATCGCGCTGCATCACCACCCGGTCGAATATCCGCAGCGCGCCAAGGCCTTTTCCGAGCGGATCGGCACGGCGCTGATCAATGGCAGCCGCTTCGTGCGCCAGCTCAAGCCGCATGCGCATCGGCTCGTGGCGATGCACGGACACCGCCATGTCGACTGGATCGGTCGCTGCGGCCCGCTGCGGATCGTCTCGGCGCCGTCGCCGGTCATGGAGGCGACGAATGACGAGCCGACCGCCTTCTATATCCACCAGCTCGGCGCGGCTTCCGATGGCGGGCTTGCGCTGCTGGCGCCGGAGCGGATCGAGATCATGCCGGAACGCGACGGCGTCACGCCCTGACGACGTCGTTCGCCGGCACCGGCTCGCGTGGCGAGGAGCCGAGCAGTTCCGCCACCCATAGGCTCGACGGATGCTGGGCGCAGAAGGTCAGCAGAGCGATGGTGATCGGTACGCCGATGAAGGCGCCGAAGATGCCCCAGAGATAGCTCCAGAAGAACACCGAGAACAGGACGAGCGCCGGCGACATCGACAGCGCGCTGCCGGAGACGCGCGGCTCGATATAGCTGCCGACGACGAACTGTATCAGGTTCAGGCAGGCGAAGACCGACACCACCGCCTGCCAGGAGCCGAACTGCGTCATCGCGAACAGCGTCGGGAAGACGGTCGCGACCAGCGGCCCGAGGAAGGGGATGTAGTTCAGCGAGAAGGCGATGAAGCCCCATTCCGCCGCCAGCGGCAGGCCGACGGCCGTGGCGAAGGCCCAGACGAGGACGCCAGTGATCAGGCTCATCGCTGTCCGCACCAGCATGTAGCGATGCAGCTTGGCGGCGGTCTGCGTGCTGCCACCGAGCAATACGCCGCCGATCAGGCGGTTGCGCATGCTCTTCAGCTTGCGGGCGAAATCCTCGACCTCGAGCAGGCCGAGGATGACGTAGACCAGCACCACCAGCCAGAAGCTCATCGTCGTGTTGAGACGACCGCTGATCGTCTGCGCCATGCGCAGCATCCACGCGACGTTGAAGTTCTCGGCCCAGAGCCCGGTCACCGCGATGCCGTGCCCCTCCAGCCAGATGGTGGCCTGGTCGTAAAACTGCTGGAAGCGCGCGGCGTCGCTGGCGATCCAGCGCCCGACCCGCCCGAAGGCCCAGACGATCAGCGAGCCGAAGGCGAAGAAGGCGAGCACCATCACGACGATGCTGATGAACAGCGCCAGCATGCGCGGCAGGAAACCCTGCAGGGCCCGCTGCAGCGGCCAGACCAGCGCGATGATGAACAGCGCGAAGGCGACCGGTGCAAAGACGGAACTCGCCACCGACAGCGCCGCGACCACCAGGATGATCGCGATCAGCACCTGTGCGCCTTGGTGGATCTTGCCGCTCGTCATCTGCATTCCTGTCGGCTGCTGCGGTTTATATGTCGAAGGATGGACGATCCGGCACGTCATCCCGGCCGTAGCGAAGCGGAGCGCCGGGATCCATCGACGCGCGCTGCGCTCTATGATGGATCCCGAGACGACCTGCGGTCGCCCAGGATGACGGCGTGTTTGGACACGAATCCATCAAGCGCCAATGCGTTCAAACGCCCTCGGTCAATTCGTCGAGGTCGAGCGTCGAGCGCTGGCCGATGTGATCCTTATGCGTCCGGTAGAACAGCTCGGCCGATTGCCGCCCTTCCGCCCGCAGCATCGTCAGGAATTCCCATTCCGCATTGAGCTTCGAGGAGTAGCCGAGCTCGGCCATCCTGTCGCTGGTGATGCGGTGGACCCGCATCCCGGCCCAGCGCGCGCCCTCGCCGTCCTTCGGATTGGCATTGTTGCGCAGCATCGCCATCATCCTGAGTTCCTTGAGCAGCACGCCATTGAACGACACCTCGTTCAGCCGGTTGAGGATGTCGCGCGCCGTCGTCGGTGTGCCCGGCCGCTCGACCGGGTTGATCTGGACCAGGATCGTGTCGAGCGCACTGCTCTCGCGGATCAGCGGCGTCATCGTCGGGTTGCCGGAGTAGCCGCCGTCCCAATAGCTCTCGCCGTCGATCTCGATCGCCTGGAACAGCGTCGGCAGGCAGGCCGAGGCGAGCAGCACCTGCGGCGTGATCTCGGCGTTGCGGAAGACGCGGCCGCGCCCGGTGCGGACATTGGTGGCCGTGACGAAGAGCTTGATCGGGCCGGCCGCCAGCGCCTCGAAATCGATCACCTCCGTCAGGATGTCGGCCAGCGGGTTTGAGCCGCCGGGGTTGAGGCTATAGGGCGAGACGACGCGGGACATCAGGTCCATCGCGACGAAGAGCGGCGAATTGTCGAGCGTCCAGCGCCCGAGCAGGATGTCGAGCGGGCTGCGCTGGAACGGGCTGAACCGCGCCGCCTCCGAGGTCTTGCGCCAGAATGCCTCCAGCGCCAGCCTCGCGCCCTCCCGGCCGCCCTTGGCGAAGCCGGAGGCCAGCACGGCGGCGTTCATCGCCCCGGCCGAGGTGCCCGAGATCGCCTCGATCGTCAGCCAGTCCTCTTCGAGGATGCGGTCGAGCACGCCCCAGGTGAAGGCGCCATGCGCGCCGCCGCCCTGTAGCGCGAGATCGATGATCAGCGGCGTGCGGCCGTCGCTGCGCGTCGCAGCCGCCGCGCCCTGTTGTTCCTTTGGAGCCTTGCTCAACTCTCACCCCCTCGCATGGTCGCCGGCAGGCTCCATCATGTCGATTTCACCAGCCCCGAGAAACCCGCGACCGCCAGCAGGCTGAGAGCCCAGCCGACGATCGCCTGGAAGTAGAAGTAGTTGATCGCGATCCGGCCGGTCAGCCCGTTCGGATTCGGGCGCCAGAACGACTTCTGGCCGAGATCGAGAACGGGCAGCAGCGTATCCAGCGAATAGAACCACGGGTTGAAGGCGGGGTAGCTCGAAGCCTCCCCTTGCTCGCGATAGCAGTCGAGTTGCGTCTGTCCCGGCGCGGCCCGCCCACTCATCGGCTGCGGCGGCGCGCCGACGAGGCGTTGCTCGGCAGCCGTGACGCCGCAGAGCGTCCATTCCGGCGAGCGCAGCACGACGGCGCTGTTGGGCTTGAAGGCCCCTGCGGCCTCCGCTACGCCGAAGACGGCGACGCCGGTGACCCAGAACAGCGTTAGCCAGAGAAAGGCCAGGAGCGGCTGGCGGCCATAGCGGACGGTCACGGCGAGGAAATTGTCGTTCAGCCGCAGCAGGGCGCGCCAGAGCGGGTTGCGAGCGCGCTGCCGCCGAGCACGCCGCTGCAGCTTCTCCTTCACGATCAGGACGCTGCGCGCATCCTCGCCATGGCCCATCTCGCGGAAGACAGAGGCGAGCTGCTCATAGGGCTGCGGCCAGAAATCCTCGCCCCAGCGCTCGGGGGCCTGACGGGATAGCCAGTCGAGCCGGCTTTGCGCATCGACAGGAGCGGCGATGAAGGCGCCGTAGCGGCAGCGGTTGAGCAGGAGATCGCCGGGCGCCGGCCAGCATGCGGCTTCGTCATGGATGGTGCCGACCGAGGCTCCGGTCATGGCGAGCGCGCCGCCGATCCGGGCCTCGTTGCGCAGGAAGAAGGCGCCCTTGATCTGGGCGCGGCTAAGATCGAGCGCCATCTCGCCCGGTTGCTTCAGCTCCGTGCCGCTGAGGTCGAGATCGCCGCCGATTACCGCCGCGACGAGCCGGACCTCGCCGGCAATCTCGGCCTTGCGTAGCACGACGCTGCCGCCGTTCTCGACCTCTGTCGCATCGATCGCGACGCTGTCGGCACCTTCGATGACCGCGCCGGCGCAATCGAGATCGGCCCCGATGCGGGCGCCGGCGACTGTGACGCCACCGCGCAGCGTCGCGCCCCGCAGCAGCAGGTTACGCAGCTCGATCGCCGCGGCGTCGATTGTATGCCCGCTCGGCACCCGGATCGTCGCGCCGTCGCATTCGAGGTTCCCGCCGAGGCGGGACTGGGCGATGTTGACCTCGCCCTGGATCTGCGCGCCGCGCAGATAGACGCCGCCGCGCGCTTCCAGCCGCTCGGCCTCGAGGCCGGGCAGGGACGAGCCGTCCAGGAACAGCCGGTTGATGATCGCGGCGCGCAGGACCGGCGTCGCCTCGAAATGGCAGTCGATCAACCCGATGTCGCGGAAGACGTGGCAGGCCTCGAGGTCGAGCGTCTCGCTGATCCAGGCTCCGGTGATCCGGACGCCCTTCTCATGCGGGCGACATCCCTCCTGCCCGCCCAGCATCAGGAAGCGCAGGAAGGCGGCGCGGATGACGCGGCTCGGATCAGGACTTTCGGGCCTCGTGCCGTCGCCGAGCCGGTCATAGTTGCCACTGAGCAGCCGGGCGACGACCTCCGCTTCCGCCGGCAACAGCGGCTGGAAGTCGTCGAGCCGGGCGGTCGCGAGCGCCCATTGCGCCCGCTCCCCCAAGGGCCCGGCTGCCCCGGCTCCGGTCATGTCGCGGCAGGGGCCTGCGAAGTATCGGTAGCCGTCCCGCCAGGCGCAGCCGCCGCCAGCGCCTCGCGCAGGGCCGCTTCCTTGGTCTCGTCGAAGGAGGTGCTCATCAGCGTGCCACCGCTGCCCCGCAGATCGGCCAGCACCTTGTCCGTCGTCATCTTGCGGATCAGCAGGAACAGTCCGGCTGCGCCCGGCTGGAGCGCCTCGGCCGTATCCTTCATGAACTGATCGTTGATGCCGACATCGGTCAGCCGGCCACCGAGCGCCCCCGACGCCGCTCCGAGCGCGGTGCCGAGCAGCGGCGCCATGAAGATGAAGCCGATCAGCGTGCCCCAGAGCGCGCCCGAGGCCGCGCCGGTCGTGGTCAGGTTCATCAGCTGGTTCAGCTTGATGTGTCCGGCCTGGTCCTTGACCACGACGACGGCGTCGCCGAGTTCGATCAGGTATTCGCGCTGCATCGCGAGCACCTTCTTGCGGACCTCCTCGGCCGTTTCCTCGGTCGGGAATGCGATGAAGACCAGATCGCTCATGTTCTCGGCTCCTTCGGTTGAGGTTTCGGCAGTCTTCGCGGGCACTGGCCCGCTTCTTGATCCGGTCAGCCCGGCGCCTTGACCGCGGCGGCTGCCGCGCTGCGCGCCCCCGCCGCCGGCAGCGGCGCCACCTTCTGGCCGGGATGCAGCGCCTGGACGCCGCCCGCGACGATGGTGTCGCCCGCCGCGAGGCCCTGCGAGACGATGACGTGGTCGGGGTCGAAACGCAGGATGTCGATCGGGCGCAGGCTGACGGTCGATGTGGCGGGATCGACGATCCAGACCGCCGGCGAGGTGCCGGACTGGGTCAGGGCCGTCGCGGGGATCGACATGATCACGGCGGATGCGGTCTCGATCGACCCCACCACCGTCGAGCCCAGCCGCATCGCCTCCGGCGGGTCCTGCAGCCCGACCCTGACCTGGAAGGTTCGCGTCACCGGATCAGCCTGCGGCGAGACCTCGCGAATCCGCCCGACGGCGCTGACGCCGGGCGCCTCCGCCAGCGTCACCCGGACGAGCTGCTCGCCGGCCTTCGCTTCCAAAAGCCTGGCCGGCACGCTGAAGACGGCATCGCGGCCATCCTCGCGCGCGATCTGCACGATCGCCTGCCCGGGCTGCACAACCTCGCCGGGCTCGGCGCTGCGCACCGTCACCACGCCGCCGACACCGGCGCGCAGATCGGTGAAGCCGAGCCTGTCCTGCGCCAGATCGAGCTGGGCCTCTGCATTTTCGAGCGCGGCCTGGGCGGCTTCCTGCGCCTTCAGGGCGGCGTCGAAGCGCGGCCGGGTGGTGAAGCCCTGGCCCATCAGCCGTTCCTGCCGCTCGAAGGTGTTGCGCGCGGTCACGACCTCGCCGCGTGCCGCCTCCAGCGCGGCCCGCGCCGCGGTGACGGCATTGGTCTCGATCGTTCGGTCGAGCCGGGCGACGATCTGGCCGGGCGCGACCTTGTCGCCGACATTGACCGGGCGCTCGGTGATCCGCCCCGCGATGCGGAAGGCGAGCGACACGGTCTTCTCGGCCTGGATCTCGCCGCTGAGATCGAGACCGCCGGCGAGCTTGCTGGCCTCGACCTTGACGATCTGCACCGGGCGGCCGGCCGTTGGCGCAGCCTTCTCGGCACGGTCGCAGGCAGCGAGCGCGAGCAGGAACGCCAGGCCGAGCAACGGTTTGCCCAAGAGAGGTCGGCCGGATGCACGGCCGAACGGAGACAGACGATGCGGCCTCATGGCGTGGACGGGACGAGCGGTCATCGTGCAGTCGCTCCCGCGGTTCGAGAGGGCTTGCCCCTGGCTCTTCCCTGGCCGGTGCCCGGGCCCTTGCCGAGAGGCTGCGGCTTGTCGGCGCCAGGCGAGGCGCCGCCGAACACCGTGACATAGAGCACCGGCAGCAGGATCAGGGTCAGCACGGTCGCGACCAGCAGGCCGCCCATGATCGCGAAGGCCATCGGCCCCCAGAACACGGTCGGCGCGATCGGGATCATGCCCAGCACGGTCGAGACCGCCGTCAGCATGATCGGCCGGAAGCGCGTCGAGGCGGCGTCGAGCGCGGCGTCCGTGATGCTCTTGCCGGCTGCCCGCTCGGATTCGATCTGGCCGATCAGGATCACCGCGTTCTTGGTGATGATGCCGATCAGCGCGAGCACGCCGAGCAGCGCGACGAAGCCGAGTGGCTTGCCCGAGAGCAGCAGCGCGCCAACGACGCCGATCATGCCGAGCGGCGCGATGCTGATCACGATGGCGAAGAGCTTGAAGCTGCGCAGCTCCGCCATCAGCACCGTGAACATGATCAGCAGCATCA
This sequence comes from Allobosea sp. GW822-FHT03F07, assembly GCF_058801345.1. Lineage (NCBI taxonomy): Bacteria > Pseudomonadati > Pseudomonadota > Alphaproteobacteria > Hyphomicrobiales > Alloboseaceae > Allobosea > Allobosea sp. GW822-FHT03F07. Next base: position 55,784 of record NZ_JBXAND010000007.1, on the reverse strand, counting down.
CCGGCACGACCGCGATCACCGAGGCTTGGGAGGTCGCGCTCTCTTCGACCGTGCCGCCGGTCGCGATGTCGTAGGGGGACGGCAACGTCTTGCGCAATTCCTCGATGGCAGGCGCCAGAGCAGTGACGACGGTCTCCGGCAGCACGCCCGGCTTGATGTCGGAGGCGACCGTCAGCGTCGGCACCCGGTCGCGGCGCCAGATCAGCGGCGCGTCGAGATCGTAGCTGAAGGTGACGAATTGCGAGAGCGGCACCGAGCGCCCGCCGGGCAGCGCGACCTGCATGGTGCGCAGCGTGTCGAGCGAGATCCGGTCCGACCCTTGAGCGCGCACCACGACGTCGACGAGATAGATGTCGTCGCGCAGTTGCGTCACGACCGTGCCGGACACGACCGTGTTGACGATGCTGGCCAGCGCCGCCGAACTCAAGCCGAGCCGTCGCGCCTCGTCCTGGTCGACGCGCAACCGCAATTCGCGGGAGGGCTCGATCCAGTCGAAATTGACCTGATCGGTGTTCGCGTTCCCTGCGACGACCTGGGCGAGCTTCATCGCGATGGTGCGGACCTCGGCGATGTCTGGGCCCGTGACGCGATACTGCACGGGCCAGCCGACGGGCGGGCCGAGCTCGAGCGGATAGACGCGGGCGACGAGATTCGGGAACTCGGTGGCGAGCCGCGCCTCCAGCCGCTTCTGCAGCCGGTCGCGGGCGGCGACGTCCTTGGCGACGATCACCGCCTGGTTGAAGAAGTCGTTCGGCAATTGCGCGTTGAGCGGCAGGTAGAAGCGGATCGCGCCGCGCCCGACATAGGTGCTCCAGCGCGCGACGTCGGGGTCGTCCTTCAGCGCCGCATCGAAGCGCTGCACCAGTGCCTCGCTGGCATAGATCGAGGCGTTCTGCGGCAGCGTCATGTCGACCAGCAGCTCGGTTCGGTCCGAGGCCGGGAAGAACTGCCGCGGCACCAGCGGCAGGGCCAGGATCGAGGCCGCGAAGAGGCCGAGGGTGACGGCAATGGTCAGCCAGCGCACCCTGATCGCGCCCAAAAGCATCTGCCGGAAGCCCTTCTCGACACGCCCCGGTCCCGCCGCATTGGTGGAGCGAGCCGGCGCCTTCAAGAGCGCCATGCCGAGGACCGGAGCGAAGATCACCGCGACGAACCAGGATACGACGAGCGCGATGCTCACCACCGCAAAGAGCGAGAAGGTATACTCGCCCGCGGAGCTCGCCGCGAAGCCGATCGGCACGAAGCCTGCGATCGTCACCAGTGTGCCGGCGAACATGGCGACCGCGTATTTCTCGAAGGCGAAGGTCGCGGCCTTCTCCTTTGGATCGCCGGCCGCGAGCCGCGTCACCATCGCATCCGTCGTCGTCATCGCATCGTCGACGAGCAGCGCCAGCGCGATGATCAACGCGCCGAGCGAGATGCGCTGCATGTCGATATTGACGACGTTCATGATCGCGAAGACCACCGCGAGCGTCAGCGGGATCGCGAGCGCCACCACGAGGCCCGGACGCACGCCGAGGCTGATGAAGCTGACGACCAGGATGATCGCCACGGCCTGCCAGAGCGAGGTCATGAAATCGTCGATGGCCTCGTCAACCGTCACCGACTGGTCGGCGACCAATCGGGATTCGATGCCGACAGGCATGTCCGCCGTGATCTTGGCCATCGCGGCCTTGAGGTTGCGTCCGAGCGCCAGGATGTCGCCGCCGTCCCGCATGGCGATGCCGAGCCCGATCGCCTCCTGTCCGTTGACGCGGAACATTGGCTGCGGCGGATCGGCGAAGCCGCGCCTGACGGTCGCGATGTCGGCGAGGCGGACCATGCGGTCTCCGACCGGGAAATTGACATCGAGCAGGTCGGCCTCGGACTGGAAGGCACCGGAGACCCGCAGCGAGAAGGTCTCGTCCTGGGTCTGGACGACGCCGGCCGGCCGCACCAGATTCTGGCTCTGCAGCGCGCCGAGCAGCGCCGTGCGGTCGATCCCGAGATTGGCGAGTTCTCGCACGGAGAACTCGATGAAGACGTGTTCGTCCTGCGCGCCGATGATCTCGATCTTGGAGACGTCCGGCACCAGCAGCAGCCGCGAGCGGGCGGCCTCGACATGGTCGCGCAGCTCACGGCCGGTGAAGCCGTCGGCGGTGAAGCCGTAGATGATGCCGAAGGTGTCGCCGAAACGGTCGTTGAAGAACGGCCCTTGGGTTCCGGCCGGCAGCGTATGGCGGATGTCTGCGACCAGGTTGCGGACCTTGAACCAGGTCTCCTGCACGTCTCGCGCCGGCACCGACTGCTTCAGGTTGACGAAGATCGTCGTCCGGCCTGGCGTCGTGAAGCTGCGCACGAAGTCGAGCCCCGGCGTCTCCTCGATCTGGCGCTCCAGCCGCTCGGTGACCTGCTTGAGCGTGTCTTCCATCGTCGCGCCAGGCCATACGGCGGCGACGACCATCGACTTGATGACGAAGGAGGGATCTTCGTTGCGGCCGAGCTTGACGAAGGCGAAGATGCCGGCCGCGACCGCCACGATCATGAGATAGATCACGACCGAGCGGCTCTTCAGGGCCCATGCAGACAGGTTGAAACTCATCGTGCCTCGGCTCCGGACAGGCGCACGCGCTGCCCTTCCTTCAGGAGATTCGCGCCAGCGGTGACGACGATGTCGCCCAGCGCCAGTCCCTTGCCGACGATGGCGGTGGCGGGATCGCGCGACAAAAGTTCGAGCTTGCGCAACGAGACGGTCAGCGCGTTCGGATCGACGATCCAGACGCCGGTGTCTTGGCCGCTCTTGGCCAGAGCCGTGGCGGGGATGGCGATGCCCGAGGTCTCGCCGCCGCGGATGCTGCCGGAAACCGCGGTGCCGAGCCGGAAGGAGGGTGGCGGGTTTGTGAGCCCCACCCGGACACGGAAGGTGCGCGTCACCGGATCGGCCTGCGGCGCGACCTCGCGGACATGGCCGCGCACGCTCACGGATGGATCGCTGGAGAGCGAGACATAGACATTGGCGTCGGCGGGAATGGCGCGGATCGTCTCGGCCGGCAGCTCGAAAACGGCGTCGCGCCCGTCGCGCCGGGCGAGCTGGATGATCATGCGCCCGGCTGCGACGACCTCGGCCGGCTCGGCCCCGATCCTCGTCACGATGCCCGGTGCATCGGCCTTGAGCGTGGTGAAGGCGACGATGTCCCGCGCCGTCCGGACGCGGGCCCGCGCCGCCTCGACCTGCGCGCGTGCCGCGACGCGCCCCTGTTCGGCGGCTTCGAAATCGGCCTGGCTGGTGACGTTGCGCGCGAGCAGATGCTCCTGCCGCTGATGCTGGTTCTCGGCCTTGCGCAGAGCCCCCTCGGCGGCGGTCAGCGCCGCGCGGGCGGCGCGCAGATCGTTGAGCTCGTTCTCCGGATCGAGCCGCGCGACGACCTCGCCTTCGGCCACCGTGGCGCCGACGCCGACCAGGCGCTCGGCGAGCCGCCCCCCGATGCGGAAGGACAGCGACGCCTGGTCCTGCGCCTCGACATGGCCGGTGAAACCGAGGTCGGCGATCTGTCGCGGCGCTTCGACTGTGGTCGTGCGGACGGTGCGGACCTGCGGCTCCGGGGCCTTCTCGGCTTCGCGCTGGCAGCCGCCGACGACGAGCATTATCGCAGCGAGGCAGCCCGCGATACGGAAGTGCGCCGGCATGGCGACGCCACAGCCGTTCGTGAAGCGCGGGCCGCTCCCGCCGGAATTCCGGCCATCGGCGCCGTCATGGCGTGCTGGCTTGCGCATCAATCATTCGCTCGCATCGCGGCTGTCCCAGGCGTCGCAGCCCTGCATCACCGGATGGGTGAAACGGGCATGCGTCATCGCGCCCATTTTTCAGGCGGCTGTCGGAAGGCTAGCAACACTCCGCCGCAGCCGGATCAGCTCAGAATCCCAAAACTGGGCTGTTCATCCCATTCTCCCGCAGGCCCTCGCGACCGGCGTCGGGCCGGACGCGCAAGGCCCGCTCGCGTGCCTCGGTCGGGCTGCAGCCATATTCCCGGCGAAAGGCCCGGCTGAAGGTCGAGTGATCGCGGAAGCCGACCTGGTTGGCGATCGCATGCACCGAAACCGCTTCTCCCGGTGCCGTGAGCTCGCGCCAGGCCTGGGCCAGTCTTTCGCGGTTGATGAAATGCGCGACGCCGCCGTCGCCGTCGAGCAGGCGGTAGAGCTTCGAGCGCGACATCGCCAGCAGGCGGGCGAGCTGGGGTGGGCCGAAATCGGGCGAGGCCATGTGCCGCTGCACGACGAGGCGAGTGCGCTCGACGACGCCGGAAGCGCTGCAGGGCACGGAGGGCGCGACATGCGCACTTTCCGGGACGGTGCAGGCGGCGACCAGCGCGCGGGCCGCGACCGCCAGCAGGCTCGCTCGATCATCTGGAATATGGTCGAGCTGTGTCGCGAGCTGCCGCATGAAATGCGCCAGGAGGGCGCCGGAGCCCGCAGCGGTGTCAATCCGGCGTACAGGCGGGGCCGCCTCCGGCGCCCTGCCGTGGAATGCGTCGATGGGCAGAAACAGCGTGAGCACCTCGCAGTCCTGGCCAGGGTGATGGTGTGGCCATGCGAGCGCTGGCATCGCGAGATCAGCGCGCGTCGTCGACACGATCAGTGTCGATGGCCCGTGCTCGTCGTCGGTGCGAAGCAGGGCGACGCTACCATGGCGCCGGGTGTGGCGTGGCTGTCGCGGCCAGGGTCCGTACTGCCCGGCGCGACGCACCTCGCGGATCAGGGTGAGATCGCCGAGGCGCCATTCCGAAAGGGGCCCCGGGCGCTCGTCCGCGATCCTCGGGGCAGGACGCGGGGCGAGCATTGCGGAGGTGGCGAGAATCCACTCGTCGATCCGATGGCCGGGATTGCCTTGCTGGATCGTGACCGAAGGGAAAAGACTTCCCGATAGTTGTTGTCGCGGGACGCTTGCGTGAGTTGACATAGTCTCCTCCGTCGGCTGCATCTCATCAAGTCTAGATCAAAAAATCGTGCTGCTGTTACCAAAAATAGAGATCGTATTTGTTGTGATACTCGGCCTTGATTTCGATCAATATCGTTCTTGTATTCGGTTCAATTGCGGAACGGCGTCTCCTATCTGGCGGTGGTGGCCGCGTCGAAGACGCGGATCGGGGCGGAGATCAGCAGGCCGGCTGCCGAGCCGAGCGTCTCCACCGCCATCGACGTGCCTGTCACGTCCGAATCGGTGATGACCTGGCCTTCGAGCAACCTGTTCCCGATCAGCCGGACGATTTCGGGGCTGGACGCGTAGGTGTCGTGGTTGATGCGGTCGTTCGCGCGGACGGCGCTGATGTCGATTACGGTGATGCCGCTGAGGCCGCCCAGTTGTTCCTGGTATTCCTCGCGGGACAGGTCGATCGCGCCCAGCCGCGTCGCGCCGCGGGCAATGAACTGCGAGAGCTGCAACGCCCGGTCCTGCTGCGAGGCGAAGATCGTGATCTGCGGGCGGCGCTGCCCCATCTCCTCGACCTGGCGCCGGAAGACGCCGATATCGAGATCGGGCGATGCCAGGATCAGATTGCCGATCTTGGGCGGGATGCCTCCCTTCTTCAGGGCGACATGCTTCAGCGCCTCGACCGCGACCCAGGCGCCCATCGAATGCGCGAGGACGACGACCTCGCCGACGGCGGGGCTGCTCGCCGCCATCAACAGGAGGTCGGCGAGATCGGAGCGCGAAAACGACGCGTTGTCGAGATCCAGCCTGTAGTCGAACAACTGCCCGCGGGACGGCCACGAGAACAGAACCGGCGCCGCCTTCGCATCCGCATCATGGGCGAGCTGGGCGAAGCGGAACACCGCGCGGTCGAACTGGGTGTTGAAGCCGTGGACGAAGACGAAAGCCCGGCGCTTGCGCCCGCCGGCGGAAGCGAACCAGCGCGGCAGCTCGGCCCGGCTCAGCGCCCTGGCCGAGCTGACGGTGAAATCCGTGGCAGGATTGCCGGGAACGGCGCGAGGCAGCTGGATCGTGCCGGCGTCCCGGCCGGGCGGGATCGAGACGACGATGTTGCTGAAGGAGACGCCTCGGCCGCGATCGCCGCTGTAGAGAACGCCCGGTTCCGCGGATGCCGCGCGCGTCGTCGCGGTAAGCATGTCGACCTTTTCGGCGCCGGGAACCGACGCAACGGGCTGCAGCAATCCGCTGGGCGTCGAGGCGCAGGCCGCCAGCAGCAAAGCTAAGGCTGTCGGCAGGCTCAGGCGCGATGCCGCTCTCGCGCCGATCCTCATCAGCCGGCCCGTCGATGACGCACGGCGCGAGCCGGCGCGCGGCGGCCTTGTAGGACCCTGCTGCATTCACATGCGCGCATCAGCGCTAGCTCCGAAGTCGTCCCGGATGGGACAGCCAGATCGGAGCCCCCTCCGAAGATGCTGGCAGGATAATGAAGCGCCGTCTCGGCAGCAAGCAGACACGGCGCGGGGGTACCCCTTGGGAGGCTGCACCGGGCCTGCCGCATTCCCGCCAAGTTTGGGACAGCCGGCCCAAGCTTTGGGATTCTGTGCAGATGCTCTCCGGGCACAGGCTACTAAGTTCGGCGGAACATCTCCGCTGCGATCACTTCGCGGCGGCTTGTTCGTTTCGCGCCGGGCGTCGTCCCGGCCTGAGGGGAGGCCGAGATGTCCACCATTGAAAGCACCGCTCCGAAGACGGCGATGCAGCGCTTCCTCGACGGTGTCGAGAAGGTCGGCAACATGGTGCCGCACCCGGTCGTGATCTTCCTGATCCTGATCGGCATCGTGATCGTGCTTTCGGCCGTGCTCAGTATCTTTGGCGCGGCCGTCACATTCGAGCGCATCAATCCCGACACCCACAAGGTCGAGACGGCGACGACGGCAATCCGCAGCCTGCTCAATGTCGAAGGCATCCGCTTCATCTATTCGTCGCTGATCCCGAACTTCATGAGCTTCACCGCGGTCGGGCTGATGATCGTCGCGATGATCGGCGCCGGCGTCGCCGAGGAATCCGGGCTGGTCACGGCGCTGATCCGCAAGCTCGTGATCGTCTCGCCGCACTGGGCGCTGACCTACATCCTCGCCTTCGTCGGCATCCTCGCCAGCATCGCAGCGGATGCCGGTTACCTTGTGCTGATCCCGCTGGCGGGCATCGCCTACCTCGCGGTCGGTCGCAATCCGCTGGCCGGCCTCGCGCTCGGCTTCGCGGCCGTGGCGGGCGCCTTCACCGTCAACATGCTGATCAAGCCGCTCGATGCGGTCCTGGTCGAGTTTACCAACGACGCCGCCCATCTCGTCGACCCCAACCGCTCGATCGGGCTGGCCTCGAATGTCTGGTTCTCGATCGCTTCGGTCCTGTTCCTGACGGTCATCATCGCCTTCATCACCGACAAGATGATCGCGCCGCGGCTCGGCCCCTACGATCCCAAGCTCGCCGCCGAAGGCACGACAACAGAGCAGAGCACCGTTCTGTCCGATCAGGAATCGCGCGGCCTGCGCTTCGCGGGTTTCGGCCTGCTCGGCCTCATCGCCGTCTTCCTGCTGCTCACCCTTCCGTCGGGAGCCCCGCTGCGCAATCCCGTTTCGGGAGAATTGATCGGCAACTCGCCCTTCATGAACGGGTTGATCGCGCTGATCATGCTGATGTTCCTGACCACCGGCTGGTGCTACGGCATCGGCGCGGGCACGCTCAGGACGTTGACCGAGGTCATCGCGGCGATCGAGAAGTCGATCAAGAATCTCGGCGGCACGATCTTCCTGTTCTTCGTGCTCAGCCAGTTCGTCGCCTATTTCACCTATACCAACATGGGCACCGTGATGGCGCTCAGCCTCTCGGGCGTGCTGCAATCAGCCAATATCGGCGCGCTGCCGCTGCTGCTCGGCTTCATCGTCGTCGTCGCCATCATCGATCTGCTGCTGACCGGCGCCATTGCGAAATGGGCGATCTTCGCGCCGGTCTTCGTGCCGCTGCTGATGAAGCTCGGCGTCGAACCCGAGGCCGTGCTGGCGGCCTATCGCGTCGGCGATTCCCCGATGAACGCGATCACGCCGCTCAACGCCTATTTCGCCCTCGTGGTCGGCTTCGCCCAGAAATACGACCGCAACGCCGGCGTCGGCACCATCGTCTCGCTGATGCTGCCCTATGTCGTCTGGATGTTCGTGCTGTGGACCGCGCTCTTCGCGGTCTGGAAGATGCTCGGCCTGCCCTGGGGGCTTTGAGCGGCCGCGCCGATCCTGCCAACCCGGCCTGCCGCCACGGGCGGGCCAAGACTCGAATGCAGCCAACTGCGGATGGATGTCATGAGCACTGCCAATGTCCCGCTCGATGTCGAAGCGGCAATCGACCACCTGATGAACTTCCTCTCGGTCGAGGGCGTCACCGGCGAGGAGGCAGCGATCGCCGCTGCCGTCAGCGACGCACTGAAGAAGATCGGCGTGCCGGCTTCCGCGATCCGCTTCGACGACGCCAACAAGCGCATTCCGCTGCCGACGCAGACCGGCAACCTGATCGTCGAGCTGCCGGGTACCAAGCCCGGCCCGCGCCTGCTGTTCTCGACCCATCTCGACACCGTGCCGCTCTGCGCCGGCGCCAAGCCGAAGCGCGAGGGCAACCGCATCGTCTCCGACGGCACGACCGCGCTCGGCGGCGATGCCCGCACGGGCGTGGCGCTGCTCGTCGTGCTGGCCGAGACGCTGATCAAGAACAAGCTGCCCCATCCGCCGATCACGCTGCTGTTCACGGTGCGTGAGGAAAGCGGGCTGCACGGCGCCCGCGAGCTCGACCCCAAGGAGCTCAAGGAGCCGGCCATGTGCATCAATGTCGATGGCCAGCTCGCTTCCGAGCTGATCATCGGCGCGGTCGGGCAGGAGAACTGGGAAGTCGAGATCAAGGGCCGCGCCTCCCATGCCGGCGTTGCGCCCGACAAGGGCATCTCGGCGACGCTGGTCGGCGCGATCGGCCTCGCCGAGGCCAAGGCGGCCGGCTGGTTCGGCAAGGTCGTCAAGGGCGACGAGTTCGGCACCAGCAACATCGGCATCTTCGGCGGCAAGAACGGCAAGCCGGCGGGCGACGCCACGAACGTCGTCACCGACTACGCCTTCCTCAAGGGCGAGGCGCGCAGCCCCGAGCTGAGCTTCGCCACCAAGATCGTCGATGGCTACGAGGCGGCCTTTGCCAAGGCCAAGGCCGCGGTGACCGACCATGAAGGCGACACCGCCGAGGTCACCTTCCGCCGCGCGGCGGCCTATCCGCCCTTCCGGCTCGGCGAGGATACGCAGGTGGTGAAGCGCGCCACCAAGGCGCTCGGGCTGCTCGGCCTGGAGCCGACCTATATTTTCTCGAATGGCGGGCTCGACGCCAACTGGCTCGACAAGGCCGGTGTCCCGACGATCACCATCGGCGCGGGCCAGGCCGAGATCCACACCATCAAGGAATTCGTCAAGCTCGACGAATATGAGAAGGGCTGCCGGCTCGGCATCCTGATGGCGACGCTCGAGGACTGAGGTCCTCGGGAAAGTAGCGATGGCCGATATGGGCCCAACAAGGAGCTGACGCGTGAGCCCGATCGCCTATACCGGCATCATCATCGCCATTGCCGTCGTTCTGTTCGTCACCAACAAGGTGCCCGTCGTGATCGTCGCGATCGGCACCTCGCTGGCGCTCTGGGCGACGGGCGTGCTGACCCTGCCGCAGGCGCTGAGCGGCTTCGGCGATCCGGCCGTGATCTTCATTGCCTCGCTCTTCGTTGTCAGCTCGGGTCTGGAGGTGACCGGCGTCACGGCCTGGGCGGGCCAGCTCCTGATCAAGGGCGCGGGCGAGGAAAGCCGGGCGCGGCTCCTGCTGCTGATGATGGGGCTCGTCGCGCTCCTCGTCGCGCTGATCAGCCTCAACGGCGCGGTCGCGGCGCTGCTTCCGGTCGTCGTCGTCATCGCGGTTCGGCTCAGGCGCAATTCCTCGCAACTGCTGATGCCGCTGGTCTTCGCCGGCCATGCCGGGTCGATGCTGGCCCTCACCGGAACGCCCGTGAACGTGCTGGTCTCGGAGGCCGCAATCGATGCCGGCAAGGCCGGCTTCGGTTTCTTCGAGTTCGCGCTCGCCGGGATTCCGCTGCTCGCCGGCACGATGGCGATCATCATCCTCTTCGGCGAGAAACTGCTGCCACAGCGCAACGGCGCGACGATGCCGACCGATTTCAGCCGCCACGCCAGGACACTCGTCGAGCAATACGGCCTCGCCAGCGGCGTCTACCAGATGCGCGTGCGCACCACCTGCCCCTATATCGGCCAGCCGGCTTCCGCAGTCGACCTTTCGGCCTATCCCGGGCTGCAGTTCGTGGCGATCCAGGAAGGCGAGAGCGCCGGGCCGCTGCGCCGCGGCACGATCGCCGAGGGCGACCATATCCTGCTACGCGGCGACGCCGAGGCCGCTGCCAACTTCGCCGCGGCCCTGCATCTCGCCTTCCGGGACGAGAGCGCCGCCGCCGGTACCGGCGAGGAGACCCTGTTCAACCGCCGCTCCGGCCTCGCCGAGGTCGTCATCCCGCCGCGCTCCGGCCTGATCGGCCAGAGCGTGTTTCCGGGCATGGTGACGCAGAGCGGCGACCTGATCGTGCTGGCCGTGCAGCGCGCGGGCAGCGAGATCGCCGCCAATGCCACGAAGGACGCGGGCGGCATCGTCCTGCAGGCAGGCGACACCATGCTGCTGCAGGGCACCTGGAAGGCGCTGGACACCCATCTCGACGATCCCGACGTGCTGGTCGTCAGCTCGCCGGACCTCGTGAGGCGTCAGGCCGTGCCGATGGGGCCGGGCGCCAAGCAGGCTGTGGTGATCCTGTTCGCGATGGTCCTGCTGCTGGCGACGGGCGCGGTACCCTCCGCCGTGGCCGGCCTGCTGGCGGCCGGCGCGATCATCCTCTGCGGCATCATGAGCGTCGAGCAGTCCTATCGCGCGATCGGCTGGACGACGGTCATCCTGGTCGGCGCGATGATGCCGCTCTCGACCGCCATGATCGAAACCGGCGCCGCCAAGATGCTGGCCGATCGTCTCGTCACGATGGTCGGCGACGCCGGCCCGACGGCCCTGCTGGCCGGCCTCTTCGTCCTGACGGCGATCATGGGCCAGCTCATCAGCAACACCGCGACCGCGCTGATCATCATCCCGATCGGTATCGCGGCCGCCACCTCGATGGGCATCTCGCCGCGGCCCGTGCTGATGAGCACGGCGGTCGCTGCCGCCGCCTCCTTCCTGACGCCGATCGCGACCCCGACCAATCTCATGGTCATGGGGCCGGGCGGGTACAAGTTCAGCGACTACTGGAAGCTCGGCCTGCCGCTGATGATCTGGTTCTTCGTCGTCTCGGTCTTCATCGTGCCGCTGATCTGGCGCTTCTGAACGGGGCGATCGTCTCGTCCCGTTCAAGGGAAGGAAAACGAAAGATGCTGGTTCGAGCATTCACTCTGGCCGCCGGCCTCGCCCTCGCCACCCTGGCGACCGAAGGCGCCGTCGCTGCTCCTGTTGGAGCGACCCCCGGTATCGCGTTGCAAAGCGATATCGAGCAGGCCCAGTGGGGTCCGCGCCGCCGCTGCTGGTGGGAGACGCGGCGTTTCCGAGACCATCGCGGTCGCTGGCAGACGCGCCGCGTTCAGGTCTGCCGTCGCTGGTGAGGGGATGGTGGGGCGCCGGCCCTAGCCTGAGCGGCTAAAACGGCGCGAAGTGAGGCCCTATCCTGCGAGTTCGCTATGCGTCTCGCGGGGAGGGGGCGTTTTGCTGCAATTGCTCTGCCTTGTATCAACGCGCCCGCCTGGCGTGTTACCGTGCGGCACCCAGTGCAGCCGGTAGCGTGATGATTCCAGTTCGCTTCACGACGAATGACCTTCCGATCCGGGAGCAATTCGACGCGTGGCAGGGCTGGTTCGAAGGCGTTTTCAACGTCACGCTGGGCGATGGCGAAGCCGGCTTTCCGGCCAGCAGCGTGGTCTGGACGCTCGACGAATTCGGGCTGAGCCACGTCAAGGCCCCGGCACTGACCGCGGTGCGCAACACGGCGCTGCTGCGCGCGAACCCGATCGACCATTGGGTGATCACGCTCGGCCAGCGCCGGACGATCGGCTCGAGCGGTGCGGGCATTCCGCTCGATGTGCCGGCCTCGGTGCCCTATGTCGCCTCGCTGGGGCGCGAACTGGTCAGCCAGCGCTCCCATGACGAGCGGCTGCAGCTTTATCTGCCGCGGGACAGCTTCCGGGAGCTGGCCCCGCTTCTCGACGCGGCACAGGCCCAGGCGCTGAACACGCCGCTCGGCCGCTTGCTCGGCGACTATATCGGGCTGCTTCAGCGCAGCTTCGTCGAGCTCGAAGCCGCCGATATGCCGCGCCTGACCAATGCGGTCCGCGCGATGGTGCTGGCCTGCGCCGGCCCGTCGTCGGACCGTCTCGACCTCGCCTCCAGCCAGATCAACCTGACGCGGCGCGAGAAGGTCCGGCAATACATCGACATGAACCTGCGCGAGCCCGGTCTCGACGCCACGCTCCTCTGCCGTCAGGTCGGGATGTCGCGGACGCAGCTCTACCGGCTCTTCCATGACGATGGTGGCGTCGCCCGCTATATCCGCCACCGGCGCCTGCTGCGCGGCTATGCCGACCTGTCCGACACGGGCAACAACGCCAGCATCAACGCCATCGCCGATGGCCTGTGCTTCGAGGACGCGTCGAGCTTCAGCCGTGCCTTCAAGCAGGAATTCGGGCTGAACCCGCGCGATGTCCGCGCGGCGGCCGTGGCGGGCCAGACGCTCCGGATCAAAGCGGCTGAAGCCGATCCGGAGACACCCACGACGCTGCGAGAGTGCCTGCTGCGGTTCTGAGCGGCGGTTCTGTTCCGGAGTGGTCGGCGGCGCGCTGCCGCCGACTTTCGCGCTCGCCGGCCGTCAGTCCTGGATCTGCCGGATCGCGATCCTGTCGAAGGGCAGGGGCTGGCCGCCCTCCTGCGCCATCTCGATCTCGCCGCCTAGCACCTTGAACCGGATGAGTGTCGCACCATCGCCACGCCAGTCGGCGGTCTCGCCGTCGTCCTCGTAGAGCTCGCCGCTCGCGCCCTCGACAAGCCCGCAGACCAGGAGTTCGCGCAACTCGCTGATGCCGGCCTCGTCACCGAGCGGGATCAGCGCGCCGGCCCTGACGAAGAGCGGCAGGCGCCCGAGCGGAGCAGCGACCGTCACGAAGGCGCCGCCGGCATGATGCTTCTTCTCATGCCAGTCATACCAGCCGCCGGGATGGGCGGGCAGGTAGACGCTTCGCTCCAGCGCGCCTTCCTCCAGCACCGGCGCGACCAGCACGTCCGGCCCGAGCATGAAGGCGTCGTCGATCTTCACCGCGGTCGCATCCTGCGGAAAGTCGTAGAGCAGCGGGCGCACCGCCGGGATGCCGTCGCGGCTGGCACGCCACATCTGCGTGTAGAGATAGGGCATCAGCCGGTAGCGCAGCGACAGCGCGGCGCGCACCAGCGGCACCATCTCCGGATACATCCAGGGCAGGTTGACGACGCCGTCGTCGTTCCAGGAGTTCATCACCATGCGCGGCCAGAGCGCGCAGAACTCGTTGAAGCGGACGAACAGTTCGGGGCCGGGCGTCGGGCCATGGAAGCCGCCGACATCGTGGCCGATGCTGAACATCCCCGACAGGCTCATATTGAGACCTTGCGTCAGGTTGTAGCGCAGCGTCTTCCAGGCGGTCTCGTTGTCGCCGGACCAGGTCTGGGCATAGCGCGAGATGCCGGCGCAGCCGCCGCGCGTGATCGAATACTGGCGCTTGCCGGGCTCGCGCGCGGCTTGGGCCTCATAGGAGAGCTTCGTCATCAGCAGCGCCTGCGCCGGGCGCGCCAGCGCCTGCCGGAAGGGGCGGCCGTCGCCGTCGCAGACCGCGTCCTCGTCCCAGATCTCGTATTCGTTGTTGTCGTTCCAGACGGTGGTGAAGCCATAGTCGAGCAGCGCCGTCTCGATGCCGTTGCGCCACCAGGCCCGGCCCTTCGGGTTGGTGTAGTCGAGGTGGAAACCGAGACCGTCCCAGAACTGGGCGACGGCCGGCTCCCCGGTCTGCCCGTCCTTCACCAGGAAGCCGCCATCGAGCGTCTCCTTCAGGCGTGGATGGTCGTCGAGCAGGCAGGGCTTGAGATTGGCGACGGTGAAGATGCCGGCGTCGTTCAGACGCTTCATCGTCGCCTTCGGATCCGGAAACTTGTCGCGGTTCCAATTGAAGGCGTAGCGCCGATGGCCGATCTGCGTATAGCCCGAGCCGAAATGGAAACTGTCGCAGGGGATGCGATGGGTCGCGAGCTTGCCGATGAAGTCGCTGATCCGCGCATCGGCATCGGGAGCGTCGGCGATCGCCATCGAGGTCACGCCGAAACCATAGGACCAGAGCGGCGCGAAGGCCTGCCCGCCGGTTAGCCAGGAGAAGCGCTTGACCACGTCCGGCACGCTCGGGCCGGCCATGACGTAATAGTCGAGATCGCCGTCATCGCCTTTCCAGGAGCGGAACAGGCCATGGTAATTGTCGAGCGTGCAGCCGAAATCGACGCTGCCGGTCGAGAGGTTGTCGTAGAAGACGCCATGTGCGCCGGCCGGACCGTCGACGATGAAGAAGGGCAGCATCTTGTAGAGCGGGTCGGACAGTTCCGCGTCGAAGCCGCAGGGGTCGACGGCGTCGATGGCGAAGCGCCGACCGGTGCGGTCGAGCGGGCCGGCCTTGTCGCCGAGGCCGTAATGCCGCTCGGTGTAGTCGCGGGCCATGAAATGCGCGACCGCGCCGGTGTGTGGCGAGATCAGGTAGGCCTGGGTGGTGCGATCCTGCAGGAAGGGCTTGTGCTCGCCGGCGCGGCGCCAGGCGATGCCGAAGGGCGAGAGCGTCACCTCGGCTGTGAGATCGCCGGCCGAGAGCGCGACCTTGCCATCCGTCTCCGTCACGGCCGCTTTCGGAACGGCGAAGCCGGAGAGATCGTCGCGCGGGCGGCCTTCGTAGCTGGGCTCCAGCCCGCCGGGCGCGATCGACCAGCCGCGGTCGAGCCGGTAGCCGTCCTGCGGCTTCAGCGTCACCCGGCCGATATCGCCTTCGAGGATGCGCACCGCGATCGTCGCGCCGAGGCCGACATCGAACAGGGCGGCTTCGCCATCGCGGCCGAGATAACGGCCTTGCGTGAGGGCTTTCATAACGTCGTCTCCGAATGCCTAGATTTCAATCGCCCGGGCTGGCCGCGCGCATGTTCAAACCCTGACCGCTTTGCCCGCCGCGTCGAAGAGGTGCAGGCTCTGCCGCGGGAAGGCGAGCGGAACGGTCTCGCCCCGCTGATGACCGCTCTGGCCGTCGAGCTTGAGCGTGACCTGCGGCAGGCCCGGCGAGGCGCCGTAGAGATAGCTCTCGCCGCCGAGGCGCTCGACGAGGTCGATCGACAGCGGCAGTCCCTGGCCCTCCGAAAGCGACAGGTGTTCGGGCCGGACGCCGAGCGTCACAGCGGCGCCGGACGCCAGCGCCCCTGTTTCGCAGGCGACCTCGTGGCCGCCCTCGCCGAGCCTCACGAAGCCGACGCGTGCCACCGTTCCCGGCAGCAGGTTCATCCGCGGCGAGCCGATGAAGCCGGCGACGAAGAGGTTGTCCGGCCGGTTGTAGAGGTCGAGCGGCGTCCCGATCTGCTCGATCTTGCCGCCCTGCAGCACGACGATCCGGTCGGCCAGCGTCATCGCCTCGACCTGGTCGTGGGTGACGTAGATCATCGTGCCGCCGAGCTCGGCATGCAGCGCGGCAAGTTCCTTGCGTGTGGCGACGCGCAGCTCGGCATCGAGATTGGAGAGCGGCTCGTCGAACAGGAAGATCTTGGGGTCGCGCACGATGGCGCGGCCAATCGCGACGCGCTGGCGCTGGCCGCCCGAGAGCGCCCTGGGCTTGCGTTCGAGATAGTCGGTGAGCCGCAGCATCGCTGCCGCGCGCTGGACCCGCTTGTCGATCTCGTCGCGCGCCAGGCCCATATTCTCCAGCGCGAAGGCCATGTTCTTGTAGACGCTCATATGCGGATAGAGCGCATAGGACTGGAACACCATGGCGAGGCCGCGCTCGGAAGCCGGCAGGCCGGTCACGTCCGTGCCGTCGATCGCGACCGTGCCGTCCGTCACCTCCTCGAGGCCGGCAATGACCCGCAGCAGGGTCGACTTGCCGCAGCCCGAGGGGCCGACGAAGACGACGAATTCGCCGTCCGCGACGGTGAGGTCGATGCCATGCAGGACATGCGTCCCGCCGAAGGATTTGCGGACGCCGGAAAGGCTGAGTTCGCTCATTTCATGCCCGTATTGGCGATGCCGGTGGTGATGAAGCGCTGCAGGAAGACGAAGACGAGGGCGACCGGCAGCAGCGTCACCACCGTCATCGCGAGCAGGTAGTGCCACTGCGTCTGGAGCTCGCCCTGGAAGGCGTTGAGGCCGATCTGCAGCGTGTAGGATTCGGTCTTGGTCAGGACGGCGAGCGGCCAGAGGAACTCGTTCCAGCGCCACATCACCGAGAAGATCGCGAGCACGGCGAGCGCCGGCATGGCGAGCGGCATCACGATGCGCCAGTAGATCTGCCACTCCGAGGCCTTGTCCATGCGCGCCGCCTCGATCAGGTCGCGCGGCAGCGTCAGCATGTACTGCCTGAGCAGGAAGACGCCGGTCGGCGTCGCAGCGCCCGGCAGGATGACCGCCCAGAGCGAATTCACCAGCCCGAGCTCGGTGACGACCAGATAGACGGGCACGAGGATGATCGTGATCGGGATCATCAGCGTGCCGATCACCATCAGCATGACGGTGTTCTTGCCGCGGAATTCGTAGATCGACAGCGCATAGGCCGCCATCGAGTTGATGATCAGCGTGATGATCGTCGCCATCACCGTGACGAAGACCGAGTTCCACAGGAAGCGCGTGAAGGCGAAGCGCTCCAGCGGCTCGGTATAGTTCTCGGTGGCGAGCTTGAAGCCGCGCACGGGCGTCCGCTTGTCGATCGGCACGCGAACCGTCTCCGCCGGGTTGGCGGGATCGACCATCTGCGCCTGGATGCCGATGCGCCGGACCTGCGCGAGCACGCGCGTCGTTCCGTCCGGCATCGTCACCTCGAACAGCGGCAGCGGCTGCGGATGGCCGGGAACCACGACCTCCTTCTGAGACATCGGCAAAAGCGAGGGCGGAAACTCGAGCAGCCCCGCCTGCGTCTTGAACGAGGACAGCGCCAGCCACAGCACCGGCCCGAACATCAGAATGACGCCGAAGGCGAGATAGGCATAGGCCGCGATGTCGGTCCAATGCCAGCGGCCTGGGTTGCGGCGGGCGGTGGCGAGCTTGGTCACGAGGCTCATGCCGACCCCTTCCGGCTGCTGGCCGCCAGCTGCGCCAACGTCAGCGCGAAGAGCACGATGCCGAGCACGACGGAGGCCGCCGCCGCCAGTCCGAAATTCTGGACCTGGTTCGAGAACGCCGTCTCATAGATGTAGTGGACGACCATCAGCGTGGCCGTGCCCGGTCCGCCGCCGGTCAGCACGAACACCTCGTCGAAGGTCTGCACGCCCTTGATCAGCGCCAGCACGATCACGACGATCATGTTGGGCCAGAGCAGCGGCAGGGTGATGCGCCAGAACACGCGCCAGCGCGGCGTCGCATCCATCTCGGCGGCCTCGTAGAGATCGGCGGGGATCGCCTGGAGCCCCGCGAGCAGGATCAGCGTGTAGAAGCCCATATGGGCCCAGATCGAGACGAAGACGATCCAGAACATCGCCCATGACGGGTCGACCAGAAACAGGATGCGCTCGCCGCCCAGGCCGGTGATCGCAGCATTGAGCAGGCCGTCGCGCTGCAGGATCCACTTCCAGGTCAGCGCCACCACGACCGGCGAGAGCAGCACCGGGAAGAAGTAGACCGCGCGGAAGAAGCCGCGCGCCCTGATGCGCATGTTCAGCACCACCGCAGTCACCAGCGAGAACAGCACCATCGCCGTGACCTGGAACAGGGTGAAGCGGGCGGTGTTGTAGACGCCGCGCCAGAAATGGTCCTCGCGGCAGGAGCCGGGATCGAGGAAGGAGCCGCAGTCGAACAGGTAACCGTATTGCTGGCCGCCGACGAACGGCCGCTGCGACGGGAACAGCTCCGCCCCGCCGGTCACCGAGAAGACCACGTTGATGATCAGCGGCAGGAAGACGAAGAGGCCGAAGAAGGCGATGTTCGGCAGCAGGAAGGCATAGGCCATCCGCCGCTCGCCGATGAGGCGCTGCAGCGCGCTCATCGGCCAGTCGAGGGCCCGCATCAGCAGGGCGAGCGGCGCGGCGGCGAAGCGTGCGACGCCGGCGTTCTCGCCCTGCCGGGCGGCTGGTTCGGCGGAAGCCATGCGTCCTTACTTCTTGTTACGCTCGGCGATCTGCTGCTCGATGTCCGAGGCGATGCGCTTATAGGCCTCGTCGAGGCTGGTTTCGCCCGAAATCGCCTGGCCGACGCGGCTGATCACCGCATTGAAGATGATGCGGTTGTTGACATAGCCCTGCAGCTTGAAAGCGACCGGCGAGAGGTTCGCGACCTGGTCGGAGAAGACCTTGAGGGCTGCGCGCGCCTGCGGGCTCGCATCCTTGTAGTCGACGCCCTTGGCGGCGATGCCGAGATGGCCGGGCACGAACAGCGAGCGGGCATAGAACTCACTCAGAACGGGCTCGCTCGCGAGATATTCCATCACCTTGGCGACGGCTTCGGGGTTCTTCGTCGCCTTGATCGCGACGAGACCGGCGCCGCCCGGCATGCCGGTGCAGGCGGCGACGCCGCAGGGCGAGGGCACCGCGACCCAGTCGAACGCGTTGCCGACCGTCTTGTCGAACTGGGCGATCTGCCACGAACCCGACTGGTACATCACCACCTGGGCGTTCTTGAACTCGTCATTGGCGCCGCGATAGGCCGCACCCGAGACCGAGCCCCAGAGCTCCTTGGCCATCACGCCTGATTTGTGCCAATCGTAGACGAGCTGCGCCCCGCGCTTGAAACCGTCGTCGATGACGGCCGGCTCCCCCTTGGCGTCGAAGACCTTGGCGCCTTCCGAAATCGCGACCGAGAAGAAGCGGTGGCCGGAGCGGTCCATCGCGAGCGGGAAGGGCGCCTGCGTCTTGGTGGCGACCTCCTTCACGGCTTTCGCCCAGTCTTCCCAGCTCGCCTTGGCGCCGGGCATCGCGATGCCGGCCTGCTCGAACAGAGTCTTGTTGACGAGCGGCCCGGTCACGGTGAGCTGCGTCATGAAGCCGGTGATGGCTTTGTCGTCGCCGGCGGTCCGCATCCAGGGCAGGAAGGGACCGAAATTCTTCTCCCAATAGGCGGCGTCCTTGAGATGCGGCCGCAGATCCAGCGCGTAGCGCGCGATGCCGCCGAGATCGACGACGCGGGCGATGTCGGGACCCTGGCCCGAGGCGAGCTGGACCGGCAGGTTCTCGGTGATCGCCTTGTAGGGCACCTGGTCGAGGACGACCTTGATGTCCTTGTTCTGCGCCTCGAAGCGCTTCAGCAGGTCGGAGACGACTTCGCCCTCATTGCCGTCGGAATACCAGGCGATGCGCACCGTGGTCTGGGCGAAGGCCGTGCTGCTGGCCAGGAGGCCCGTCGAGAGGCCGGCCGTGAGCACGAGCGCGGAAATCCAGTGTCTGCTCTGCATCTGCGTTCATCCCTGCATGTTGTCCGGCGTTCCTGGACGCCTTGGCCGGCACTAAGGCAAACGTTTGCCTAACTTGTCAACGCCCCCATTCGGTAGCATTGCTGGGGTGCCCGGCTTTTTGTGCGGACAGGCCGCAGGGGCGCCCGGGGAGAACCGGCACGGCGATGACGGGCAAATCGGCAAGACCTCAAGCGGCGAGGCCGCCATCGGGAGCATCGCGCAAGCACGCGGCGTCGCTGGCGACGGTGGCGCGGGACGCCGGCGTCTCGGTCGCGACCGTCTCGCGCATCGTCAACGGTAAGACCGGGCGTGCCTCGGCCGAAACCATCGCGCGCGTCGAGGAGGCGATCGCGCGGCTGAGCTACCGGCCGAACTCCGTGGGCCGGGCGTTGCGCCATCGCGCCAGCCGCGTCGTCGCGATGCTCGCGCCCAATCTCGACAATCCAGCCATGGCCGCGATCGCCGTCTCCGTCGAGTCCGCGCTGCGCGATGCCGGCTTCGTCATGATCCTCTGCGACACCCATGACCGGGCGGAACTGCAGGACGACTATCTGCGGGCGATGCGGGCGCAACTCGTTGCCGGCTATGTCATGGTCAGCGCGGTCAGCAGCAAGGGGCTGGAGGAGACGCTGCGGCGCGGCGACCCGACCGTCTTCGTGGCGCGGCGCAACCCCCTCGGCGGCGGCGCCTATGTCGGCATCGACAACCGCAAGGCCGGTGCCGATGTCGCCGATTTCCTGCTCGGCTGCGGCATCGATCGTCCGGCCGTTCTGATGGCGCAGCAGAACGTCTCGAGCACCGCGGAGCGTGCGGCCGGCTTCATCGAGCGGCTGGCGGCGCGCGGCGTACCCGACGATGCGATCCGGCGGGCGATCGGCCCCGGCCTCTCGCATATCGAGGTCGGCTATGCCGCCGCCGGCATGCTGGTGCGCGAGGGCGGCTGGCCGCGCGGCGCGCTCTGCGTCAGCGACATGATCGCCTATGGCGCCTATCGGCTGGCGGTGGAGCACGGCGTGCCGATCCCGCAGCGCTGCCGGCTCGTTGGCATCGACGGCAATGCCATCAACGCCTGGATCGCACCCTGGCTCACCTCGATCCGAATTCCCTATGAGAGTTTCGGTTGCCACGTGGTCGCGCAGTTGCAGTCGCTCTGGAGCGGGGCCGCGACCAGCGAGGTCCATGTGCCGCATGAGGTGCCGCCGTCCTGGGGCCAGCCCGACGCCGCTGCCCGGCCCGCCGTCGGCACGGTGCAGATCGGCAAGAGGTAGAAGTCATCAACCTGTCATGAATCCGTCCGCAAAAGCGGAGCCTTTCACGGCAAAGCGGATTCCGACCGTCGATGTTTCAGTTCCTGGCCTTTCGCTTCGCGCGCGCCTTGCTGACCGTGCTGATCTGCGTCTCGGCCGTCTTCGTCGCGCTGCGCATGGCGGGCGATCCCGCCGACATCATGCTCTCGATCGATACGCCGCCGGATGTGCGCGCCTATTACCGCGAACTCTGGGGGCTCGACCGGCCACTCATCGAGCAATATGGGCGCTATCTCGCCAGCGTCGCCCGCGGCGATTTCGGCCTCTCCTTCGCCGACGACCGGCCGGCCTTCGACGCTGTTGTCGAGGCGCTGCCCAAGACCTTCCTGCTCGGCTCCAGCGCGCTGATGCTCGCGCTCCTGATCGGCCTGCCGCTCGGCGTGCTCGCGGCCTTGCGCCACAACAGCGCGATCGACCGGCTCGCCATGGCCTCCGCCGTGTTCGGTTACGCCATCCCGATTTTTTTCCTCGGCATCCTGCTGATCCTGCTCTTCGCGCTGAAGCTGCGCGTCCTGCCCTCCGCCGGCTCCGAGACGCCGTGGCATCTGATCCTGCCCATGGTCACGCTCGGCCTGCCGCTGGCGGGGCGTCTGGCACGCTTCGCCCGCACCTCGACGCTAGAGGTATTGGGCAAGCCCTTCATCCGGGCGGCACGCGGTCGTGGCGTGCTGCCGCTCGCGGTCATCCTGCGGCACGCCTTGCCCAACGCCTCGGTGCCGCTGCTCATGTTCCTGGGCATCGAGATCGGCGGCATCCTCGCCGGCAGCGCCGTGGTCGAGACGATCTTCGCCTGGCCGGGCGTCGGCCGGCTTCTGGTGGATTCGGTTTCGACGCGCGATCTCGCGGTCGTCCAGGCGGTGATCCTGACGATCACGGTGATCATGGTCTGCGCCAATCTGCTGGTCGACATCCTCCATATCCTGATCGATCCGCGCCTAGGCGGCTTCGCGCGCGCTTCGGGAAAGAGCGCGTGATGGCGAGTCTCGACGCTCTCTCTGTGCCGGCGCCGAAGGCGCGCAACCGCGCTGGCACAATGTCGCCCGTGGTGAAGCTTTCGGCCGGCTTTCTGGTCTTCGTCGTGCTCGTCGCATTGCTCGCCGACTGGCTCGCCCCGATCCACTACACCACCCAGAACCTGGCCGCCCGGCTGAAGCCGCCGCTGTTCGAAGGCGGCGGCACGACCTATTGGCTCGGCACCGACCAGCTCGGCCGCGATATCCTGAGCCGGCTGATCTTCGCGATTCGGACCTCGATCCTGATCGCGGTGCTGGGAACGCTGATCGGCGCGGTCTTCGGCACGCTGCTCGGCTTCGTCGCGGCGCGTTTCCGGGGTATCACGGATCAGACCATCATGATGGCGGTCGATGCCCAGGCGGCGATCCCGGCGCTGTTCCTGGCGCTGACCATGCTGGCCTTCTTCGGCAACAACATCCTGCTCTTCATCGTCCTCGTCAGCATCGACGGCTGGGACCGCTATACGCGGCTGGCGCGCGGCCTCGTCGTTTCCGAGCAGGAAAGCGACTACATCAACGCCGTCGAGGCTTTGGGCGCATCGACCTCGCGCGTCATTCTGCGCCATCTGCTGCCCAATATCGTCGCGGCGCTGGTGGTGCAGGCGACGCTGAACTTCCCTGGCACGATCCTGCTGGAAACCTCGCTCTCCTTCCTCGGGCTCGGCGTGCAGCCGCCCGGCACCTCGCTCGGCCTGATGCTGGGGGAGGGGCGGCGCTATCTCCTCAACGCCTGGTGGATCGCGGTCTTCCCCGGCCTCGCGATCTTCCTGACGACGCTGTCGATGAGCCTGTTCGGTGACTGGCTGCGCGATCGCTTCGACCCGACGAGCGAGCGGAACTAAGCGATGGCCTTCGACCCGCGCGCGCCGATCGGTCGGCTGCCCCTCGCCATCGCCCATCGCGGCGGCGCGCTGCTGGCGCCTGAGAACACGGCGGAAGCCTTCCGCGCCGCCGCAGCGATCGGCGCGGACCTCGTCGAGACCGATTTGCGCCTGAGTGCGGATGGAGCGCTCGTTTGCCTGCACGATGCCGATCTCGCCCGCATCGCCGGCGATCCGCGCCGCGTTGCCGAGACCGATCTTGCGACCTTGCAGGCCCTGGTTCCGGCCATGATGACGCTCGACGAGGCGATTGCGGCCTCGGCGCCGCTCGGCCTGCTGCTCGACGTCAAGCTTGACGAACCGGCCTTGCTGCCGCGGATTTTCGCAGCCTTCGAGGCAGGCGGCGCGATGGGGCGCAGCCTGCTCGGCCTGCGAGAGATCGCGTTGATCGCGGCGGCGCGTGCATTGAACCCCGACATCGCCATTCTAGCCTTGGTGCCGGATCCCGATTGCGCCGAGGCGGCCCGCGCCGCCGGCGCCGGCTGGTTCCGGCTCTGGCAGGGCGTGGCGACGCCCCAGCGGGTCGCCGCCGCCCGCGCTGCCGGACTACGGGTCGCGATCATGGTTGGCCAGCCGCGTTCCGTTGCCGAGCCGGGCTATCCGCCATTCCCGGTTGGCCGGATCGATGCCGACGGGATGGAGCGGGTCGTGGCGCTGGGTCCCGACGCCGTGATGCTCGACGATCCGCGCCTGCTGTTGGCGGCGCGCCCTGTCACGGCCCTGTCGTCAAGCTGAGGCAAGGCAGCACGATCGCGGGGCGGTCCTTGGCCGGCTCCGTTCGCCGCCTTTTGCGAGGACAGCCATGACCGTCATCTCCCGCCGCCAACTCTTGGAAGGCGCCGCAGCCGTCTCCGCCCTGCTCGCGGCGCCGCAGGCCTTCGCCCAGGCGCCGCAGGCCTCAGCGCAAGCGAACCGCCCGAACTTCACCGTCGCGGTCGCCGACCTGCCGGCGACGCTGGAGCCGGCGCGCGAGCTCTCCAATGTCGGCACCCGCGTCACCTACTCGATCTTCGACACGCTGATCCGGCGCGACTTCCTCGGCAGCGCCGATGGCGGCGGCTCGGAACTCAAGCCGCATCTCGCGACGAAGTGGGAGCGCGTCTCGCCGCAGGAACTCGTCGTCACGCTGCGCGAGGGCGTCAAGTTCCACAATGGCGACGAGCTGACCTCCGAGGACGTCGCCTACACCTTCCGCGACGGCCGCCTCTGGGGCGACAAGGCGCAGATCCCCGGCGGCAAGGCCTATTTCGGCGTGCTCGCCAGCGTCGAGCCGATCGACCGCTATACCGTCCGCTTCAAGACGAAAGTGGCCGATGTGCTGCTCGAGCAGCGCCTTGCCTCCTGGTGCGCCTGGATCGTCAACAAGCGCGCCTATGAGGCGATGGGCTTCGAGGCCTATTCGCGCAAGCCCGTTGCGACCGGCCCCTATCGCGTCGTCTCGCACTCCGCCGCCGAGGCGACCGTGCTCGAAGCCTTCGAAGACTACTTCATGGGCAAGCCGACAGCGAGGCGCGTCACCTTCAAGCGCGTGCCGGAACTCGCCGCCCGCGTCGCCGGCCTCGTCGCAGGCGACTACGACCTGATCACCAACGTCCCGCCCGACCAGATGGGCGTCGTCGGCGACTACAAGGACATCGACGTGCGTTCGGTCGTGCTGGCGAACGTCCATGTGCTGGCCTTCAACGAGCAGGACAAGGTGCTCGCCGACAAGCGCGTGCGCCAGGCGCTCTCCTGCGCGATCGACCGCCAGAAGCTGGTCGACTCCCTCTGGCAGGGCACGGCCCAGGTGCCGCAGGGCCACAACTATCCCGAATACGGCCAGATGTTCGTCGAGGGTCGCAAGCTGCCCTACGATCCGGCGCGCGCGAAGGCGCTGCTCAAGGAAGCCGGCTACAAGGGCGAGCCGATCGTCTACCGCACGATGGCGAACTACTACACCAATGCGCTGGAAGCCGCGCAGATCCTGGTCGAGCAGTGGAAGGCCGTCGGCATTAACGCCTCGCTGCAGGTGGTCGAAAACTCGGCCCAGCTGCGCGGGCCGGGCGTGCAGATCTTCAACTGGTCGAACTCGACGCGCCTGCCCGATCCGCTCGGCGCGATCTGGGTGGCCTGGGGACCGGCCGGCGAAATCCAGGTCTCGAAGTTCTGGACCTCCACTGCCGCCTTCAACTCCGCAGGCACTGCGCTCGAAGCCGAAACCGACCCGGCCAGGCGCAAGGCGCTGTTCACGCAGATGCTCGACATCTTCGAGGACGAGGCCCCGGCCACGATCCTCTACCAGCCGAGCGAGGCCTATGCGATCAAGAAGTCGATCGCCTGGCGCCCGACGACCTTCTATTTCATGGACCTGCGCCCGGATAACCTGACGTTCGCGAAGGGTTGAGGGCGGCCCGCGCCTTCCCTTCTCCCCTCGCGGGAGAAGGTGCCCCGGCAGGGGCGGATGAGGGGGCGCGCTGCGCTTTCCCGTTGGCGTCGCGTTCGGCGGAGAGGTCACAGCGCCCCCTCAACCGTCAGCGCTGCGCGCTGCCACCTTCTCCCACGAGGGGAGAAGGGCTGTTCCGCGGTTGCCTCGCCCGAGGCTACTGCCCGCCTCCGAGAATGAAGCGGCGGCCGTCCTGCTCGACCATGTCGACATGCTGGGTGAAGCCGCCCGCGCCGGTCGAGTGGCGGCTGGTGCGCGCTTCCTCGCGCGCAGGGTGCATCAGATTGCGGCCGACCATCGACGCGGCCGGGGCGAGGCCGAGCAGCCCCAGTACCGTCGGTGTGATGTCGATGATGCCGGCCGGCTCCTGCGAGACGGCGCCACTGCCTTCGCCATCGGCGACGATCAGCACCGTGTTCAGCTCATGCGGGTTGATGCCGCCATGCATCCCGCCGCCGAGCGGCACGTCTCCCGGCGTCATAGCGCCCAGGCCCGGCAGCCCGTACTGGTCCGCCGCGAGCTCCGATCTGAGGATGAACATCAGGTCCGGCTGGCGCTCGGCATGGCCATTGCCCATCAGCCCGAGCGACAGCGTTCCCTCGACCTCGCCCTCGACCTCGTTGGCTGCGTGCGAGAAGACATGGCCGACCGAAGGCTGCTCCATCAGCCATTGCGCGATGCGGGCAATCGCGGCCCCGTCGCCCTCGCGCAGCCGGATTTCGCCGCTGATTCCGCCCGTCGCGATGAAGGCGGCATCGCCGATTTCCTTGCTCGTGCCGACATCGAAGGCGGCCTGCCGGGCCGCGTCGAACAGCGGCTCGATCGATCCCGTCGAGATCTGGCCATGGTCGGAGGCCGCGATCACCGCTATGCGCTCGGCATCGGGCTGGGCCTCGACCCAGTCGAGGATCGTCCCGAAGGCGCGGTCCGCCTCTTGGAGCCCAGCCTTCGCCTCGGGCGAGCCCAGACCCTTGTAGTGGAAGGTGGTGTCGGGCTCGTTGAACCAGATCAGCGCGACATCGGGCGCAAGCTTCGGCAGCACATGCTCGGTCATCAGCCGCCCGCCATAGCCTAGCTCGGCGATGCGCGGCAGTTCGCGCTCAGGCAGCGGGCCGAGCAGGGCGAGCGCGGCTTGCACGGCTTCGGGCGTCTGCGTCGCCTCTGCGCCATGCATGGAGAAGGTCCAGTGTCCGTTGGCGCGGGCGCGCGGGTTGATGAAATGCGCCGAGCCTGCCGAGCCGGTATGGACCACGGCGAGGCGCTTCCCGGCCCGCGCGAGCACATCGCCGAGCGTGTCGACCGCGACGAGTCGGCCGTCGTGATGGGCCTCGGCCCGGCGTATCTGTGAGGCGTCGCTGGTGTCGAAGATTCGGTCCGCGATGGCGGCGCGGTGGTAGAAGGCGTTGCCGACGATGCCGTGGACGCCGGGCGGGGCGCCGGTCGCGATCGAGGTCGTCGCGACGCGCGTCACCGAGGGGAAGACGCTGCGGGCCTGCCGGAACCAGGTGCCGCGCGCGGCGAGCCGGAGGATGTTCGGCGTCAGCTCGGGCGTCAGCAGATCGGGGCGTAAGCCGTCGAAGACCGCGACGATGACGCGGTCGGCCGTGGGCTTGTCGTCATGTGCCATGGGATTTTATCCAGCGGTGAGAGAAGGTCAGGCGGCGGCCGCGACAGTGGGAGCAGCCGAAGGCACGAAATGACAGGCGGCGAGACGTCCGTCCATCGTCGGGCGTAAGGTCGGCGCTTCCTCGCGGCAGCGCGCGATGGCGCGCGGGCAGCGCGGATGGAAGGCGCAGCCGGCCGGGCGGTCGACCGGATTGGGCGGGTCGCCTTGCAGGATGATGCGCTCGCGCGTGCCGCGGAGCGGCGTCGACACGGCCGACACGAGCGCCTGCGTGTAGGGATGCGCCGGCGCATGGAACAGCGCCTCGGGCGGCCCCTGTTCGACGATGCGCCCGAGATACATCACCGCGACCTCGTCGGCGATCTGTCGGACGACCTTGAGATCGTGACTGATGAAGAGATAGGCCATGCCGAAGCGGGCCTGCAAATCCTGCAAGAGGTTGATGACCTGTGCCGCGACCGAGACGTCGAGCGCCGAGATCGGCTCGTCGCAGACGAGCAGTTCAGGGCCGAGCACGAGGGCGCGGGCCAGGACTACGCGCTGGCGTTGGCCGCCGGAAAGCTCATGCGGATAGCGCTGGAAAAGATCGGGCCGCAGGCCGACCGCCTCGAACAGGGCGAGTGCTTTTTCTCGGCGGGTGGCTGGATCGGCCTCGATGTCGTGGATGGTCAAGGGCTCGATCACCTGTTCGCCGACGGGCAGGCGCCGGTCGAGCGCGGCCAGCGGGTCCTGATGCACCATCTGCATCCGCTTGCGCATAGCCCGCCAGGCCCGGTCGCGGGTCGCGGTCACGGGCTCTCCGGCGAGTTCGATCCGCCCGTGCGTCGCTGGCAGAAGGCCGAGCACGAGCTTGGCGGTGGTGGATTTGCCGCAGCCGGATTCGCCGACGATGCCGAGCGTGCGCCCAGTCGCGAGGCGGAAGCTCACCCCGTCGACGGCATGCAGCAGGCGGCGCTGGCCGCCGGCTGTCGCGACGGGGTAGTGCCGCACGAGATCGCTGACTTCGAGTAGGTTGCTCACCTTGGGGCCTCCGCGAATGAGTTTGCGGGGACAGCCGGCGACAGCTTGCCAGAGGTCGCAATGGTCTCGCCGAGCCGCAGGCAGGCGGCCCGCTGGTCCTGCGCGGCGAGAACGAGCGAGGGGATTTCGGCGCCGCAGCCTTCGAGGGCGTTCGGGCAGCGCGGCGCGAAGGCGCAACCGGGGGGCATCGCGTCGGGGGCTGGCACGGTGCCAGGGATCGGCGTCAGCCGGACGCGAGGTCCGTCGAGTGTCGGAAGGGCGGCGAGCAGGCCTTGCGTATAGGGGTGGCGCGGGCGCGTCAGCAGGTCCTGCGTCGCCGCCGTCTCGACGACGCGGCCGGCATACATCACGCAGACGCGATCGCAGAGATCGGCGACGACGCCGATGTCGTGCGAGATCAGGACGAGCCCCATGCCGGTGTCGCGGCGGATCTCGCGGATCAGGTCGAGGATCTGCGCCTGGATCGTCGCGTCGAGCGCGGTGGTCGGCTCATCCGCGACGAGGACGTCGGGCTCGCCCGCGAGCGCGAGCGCGATCATCACGCGCTGGTTCATGCCGCCGGAGAATTCGTGCGGATACTGCTTCAGCCGGCGCGGCGCATCGGCGATGCCGACGCGATCGAGCAGGCGCAGCGACTCGGTGCGAGCCGCCTCGCCGCGCAGACCGCGATGCAGCCGCAGCACTTCGGCGAGCTGCGTTCCGATCCGCTGCACCGGGTTCAGCGAGCTGGTAGGGTCCTGAAAGATCAGCCCGATGCGCCCGCCGCGGATGCCGGCGATCTCGCGTTCGGAGAGGCGGGTGATGTCTCGCCCCGACAGCAGCGCCTCGCCGCTCGTCGTCACGCCGCGCCCGAGTAGGCGCAGCGCCGCCAGCCATGTCACGCTCTTGCCGCAGCCGGATTCGCCGACGATGCCGAGCGCCTCGCCCGGCGCGAGAGAAAGGTCGATGCCGCGCACGATCGGCACCAGGCCGTCCCGGCCCCGAAAGGCCACGCTGAAATCCCGCAGAGCCAGCAAGGGGCTTGCGGATGCGCCGATGCCTGTCGCCAGGCCGCGCGGCAGGGTGCCGTCGCTGCGATGAGCCGGGGAGGATGCCATCCGCGTGGCATACAGGCCGGCTGATGACCGTCTTGTGACGGTCATGTCCGCTCGTTGCTCAGGCGGCGTAGCGCAGCAGCTTTTCGTGCAGGGCTTTGGGGATGGTGATGCCCTCCGTCGCCGTTCGCTGCCTCGCCTGGCTGCGCCGCCCGCCCGGCAGGCGCGCGCCGTCCTGAGCCGTGATGGCGCCGAACAGCCGCTCCAGCCGCTCGGCCGCGTCCGGACCTGCGATCGCGCCGGTATCGATCGCGATGAAGAACTGGCCCGTGCGCGGCGAGCCGCCGAGATTGTCGGCGAAGGACGAGGCGTCGATCGAGAGATTGGCACCGGTCAGCCAGGCCGCGAAGATCTCGACGATCAGCGCCAGCCCCGCGCCCTTGTAGCCGCCGGCGGGAACCATCGTGCCGCCCGCCAAAGCCGCTTGCGGATCGGTGGTCGGGTTGCCGGCGCGGTCCAGCGCCCAGCCGAGCGGGATCGGCTCGCCGCGCTGCTGGTGGACGACGATCTCGCTCTTGGCGACGACGCTCGACGACTGGTCGAGCACCAGCGGATCGGCCCCGGCGCGCGGCACCGCGAGCGCGATCGGGTTCGTGCCGAAGACCGGCTTCGTGCCGCCCATCGGTGCGATCGAGGCCGGCGCATTGACGAAGGCGAGCGCCAGCAGCCTTTCGCGGGCCAGCCGCTCGACATGGTAGCCGACGACGCCGCAATTATAGGAATTGGTCACCGCGAGCGCCGCGATCCCCTGCGCCTTGGCCGCCTCGCACAGGGCTGGCAGCCCGAAATCGATCGCCGGATGGGCAAAGCCGCCCTTGGCGTCGACGCGGACAAGGCCGGGTCGGGGGCTGTCGAGCACCGGCCGTGCCTTGCCGTCGATCTTGCCGACCTTGGCATGTTCGCAATAGGTCGGCAGCCTCGCGAGGCCGTGGCTGTGGATGCCTTCGGCTTCTGCCGCGACCACCGAGGCGGTGATCGCGGGCTCGTTGCGCGCATCGACGCCGCAGGCGGTGAGCGCCCGCCGGGTCAGCGCCTCGACCTCCGCGAGGCTCAGATGCACGCCGTCCACTGGGCGATGATCGCTCATGCGAGGGCTCCCATCTGGTCCGAGTAGCCATAGAGCGAGACGGCCTTTTCGGGGCTGATCATGCCGTCGGCGAGGTCCTTGGCGATGCGCTGCGGATCGCGCTTCAGCGGGTCGCCGAAGCCGCCGCCGCCCGAGGTCTCGATGGTGACGACGTCGCCGCGCTTCAGCGGAATACCGGAGATCTTCGAGCGTAGCGGCGTCCGCGAGCCGTCGGAGCGCGTGATCGTCATGCTGCTGAGCGAGCCCGGCTGGCCGCCATGGACGCCATGCGGCGGGAACTTGAAGCGCTCGAAATGCGCGCCGAGCTTGCCGGCATCCGATTCCAGCCGCCATGCCCTGACGAGGCCGAGGCCGCCGCGGAACTGCCCGGCTCCGCCCGAATCCGGAATCAGCCCGTACTTCGTGAAGGTCACCGGATATTTCGCCTCGACCATCTCGATCGGCGCATTGGTGTTGTTGTGCAGGCCGCAGGAGAGCGCGCTCGCGCCGTCGCCGCCGGCATGGCCGCCCCAGCCGCCGACCTCGATGTCGAAATAGACCTGGCCCTTGCCCTTCCGGCCGACCGTCTGAAGCGCATAGACATAGGAGATCGCGTAATAGGCCGCGGGGATGCGAGCCGGCGCGATCTCGGCCAGCGCCCCGAAGACGGCGATCGCGATGCGGTGGTTGATCACCATGCGGCCTGCCACCGGAGCCGGGAACTCCGCGTCGACGACGCTACCCTCGGGCAAGGTCACGGTGACTGGCCGATAGCAGCCGGAATTGGCGGGGATGTCGCCGCCGAGCGCGGCGAGCAGCGCGTAATAGACCGCCGAGCAGGTCATGGCGCGGGTGTTGTTGACCGGGCCGCTGACTTGGCGGCTCGAGCCTTCGAAATCGAGCGCGATGCGGTCGCCGGTCTTGGTGATCTTCACCGCCAGCCTGATCGGCTCGTCGGACTGGCCGTCATCGTCGACGAGCTCGACGAAGGAGGCCTCGCCGTCCGGCAGCGCCTTCAGCCCGGTGCGCATCATCGCCTCGGAGCCGTCGAGGATCGCAGCCATCGCGGCGGCCAGCGAATCCGTGCCGTATTTGCGGGCCATGCGCGCAACCGCGCGCTCGCCGATGCCGAGCGCGGCGATCTGCGCATTGAGGTCGCCGCGCGTCTCGTCGGGCTGGCGGACATTGTGCAGCAGCATCTCGAAGACGCCGGTGTTGAGCACGCCTTTGTCGACGAGGCGCAGCGGCGGGATGCGGATGCCCTCCTGGAAGACCTCGGTCGCGGCGGCGTAGTAGCTGCCGGCAGCCGCGCCGCCGACATCGACATGGTGGCAGAGCGTGCCGACGATGCCGACGCGCCGACCATCCACGAACACCGGCCGGAAGGTCTGGATGTCCGGCAGATGCTGGCCGCCGGAATAGGGATCGTTGGTGACGATCACGTCGCCATCGTTCCACTGTTCCAGCGGAATGAACCGGTCGAGGATCGTGCGCAGGCAGTCCGACATCGAGTTGAGATGGACCGGGATGCGCGCCGACTGGGCAATGTTGTTGCCTTCCGCGTCGAAGACGGCGGTCGAGAAGTCGAGGATCTCGCGCACCACGGTCGAGCGGCTGGTGCGCCAGATGGTGATGCTCATCTCCTCGGAGGCCGCGACCAGCGCGTTGCGGATGACCTCGAGGCGGATCGGGTCGATGGCCGGCTGAAGATCGGTCATGTGTTTCGTCATGGTCTTTAAACCTCAGTGGCTGTCGGCGCGGTCGGCGATGAGGGCGCCCGACGCATGGGTCAGGATCGTCCAGCCGGCGGGGAGATAGATCGAGGTGTAGGGCTCCTCGACGATGGCCGGTCCCGCGACAGATGTCGTGCGGCTGATCGCGTCGCGCTCGCGCACCGGGGTGGCGACCGCGCCATGACGGCCATGGACAGGCCGGGTCGGCGCGGTCTCATTGGCCTTAACCTCGATGTCCTGCGCCGGCACCGGCTTGGCGAGGCGGCCGACCGCTTTCAGCCTCAGCGCCACGATCTCAACCGGGACCTCCGGCTCGTCATAGGAAAAACGCTGGCGGTGCAGGGCATGGAAGCCGACGGTCGCCTTGGCGACGCCGGCCGGCGAGAAGTCGGCATCGTCGAGCGCGACGCGCAGGTCGAAGGCCTGGCCGGCATAGCGCAGGTCCACCGCCCATTCGAAGCCCTGCGCGGCTTCCGCGACGCCGTCCTCGGTCAGCAATTGCCGGGCTTCCGCGACGAGGCGCGCGGCGATGTCGCCGAGGCGGGGAGCGAGATCGGCGAAAAGGCCGATCTGCGTGGCGCTGAGGTCATGGGCGATGTCGGACCAGAGGATGCCCCAGGCCGAGAGCGTCGAGGCATGGGCCGGGAAGATCACGCGGCGGATGCCGAGCTCCTCCGCGACCTCGCAGGCATGGACGCCGCCGGCGCCGCCGAAGGAGAGCAGAGCGAAATCCTCGGGATCCATGCCCTTCTCGAAAAGCGAGAGCCGCGTCGCTGTCGCCAGCGCCGAATTGGCGACATCGACGACGCCCGCCGCGACCTGATCGACCGAGAGGTTGAGCCGGCTCGCGATCTCCTCGGCGGCCTTCTGCGCCGCTTGTCGGTCGAGCGGCATCGCGCCGCCCATGAAGCTCGCCCCGTCGAGGCGACCGAGCAGGAGGTTGGCGTCGGTGACGGTGAGTTTGGTTCCACCCTTGCCATAGCAGGCCGGGCCCGGATCGGCGCCGGCCGAATGCGGGCCGATGCGCAGGCGTCCGCCTTCGTCGACCCAGGCGATCGAGCCGCCGCCGGCGCCGATCGTCCGCATCTCGATCATCGGCAGGCGCACGGGCAGCCCGTCGACCTCGCCTTCGTTCACCATCGAGACCGCGCCGTCATGCACGACCGAGACGTCAAAGGAGGTGCCGCCCATGTCGACAGCAACAAGATTGGGCTCGTCGAGTTCGGCCGAAAGACGCTTCGCCGCCGCGGCGCCGCCGCTCGGGCCCGACAGGAGGAGCCGCGCCGGCTCGCGCCCGGCCTTGGCGAGGCCGGAGACGCCGCCATTCGACTGGACCAGATAGACCTGCGCCTCCGGCAATTCCTCCTTCATCCGTCCGGCGAGCCGGTCGGTGTAGCGCTGGACGATCGGCACCAGCATGGCGTTGAGCGCGGTCGTCGACATCCGCTCATATTCGCGGATCTCCGGCGAGATATCGGAGGCGAGCGTGATCGCCACATTCGGCAGCAGCTCGGAGAGGATCGCGCCGACCCGCCGCTCATGCGACGGGTTGGCATAGGCGTGCAGCAGGCAGACCGCGACCGATTTCACGCCGGCCTTGGCGAGTTCGCCCGCGATGCGGCGCACACCGGCCTCGTCGAGCGGCACGGTGATCTCGCCGGCGGCATTGACGCGCTCCTTCACGCCGAAGCAGAAGCGCCGCGCTACCAGCGGTTCCGGCTGGGCGAGCGTGATCGCATAGACATCGGTGCGGCCATGGCGGCCGATCTGCATGACGTCCTCGAAGCCGGCCGTGGTCACGATGGCGGCGAGCGGCAGCTTGCGCTCGAGCACGGCATTGGTCGCGATGGTCGTGCCGTGCGGCAGGTACTGCACCGCCTCCAGCGGGAAGCCGAACCGCTCCGAGGCCTGCCTGATGCCGGTCAGCAGGCCGATCGAGGGATCGGCCGGCGTGCTCGGCGTCTTGATCTGGTGAATCGCGCCGGAGGTCGCATCGAGGATCTCGATGTCGGTGAAGGTGCCGCCGATGTCGACGGCGATGCGGATGTCCTGATCCATCAGGCAAGGCTCCAGTGTTCCCGCTCGCGCGTGGCGAGCGGGTCGGGTTGGTCAGAAGGCAGTATTCAGTTCGAGCTAGTGCTTGTCCGGCCTGCTCATTTCACGAAGGTCTTGGCCAGGCCCGAGGTCCGGTCGACCACGAGCACGACGAGAAGGGTGAGCACGACGAGGAGCACGGAGAGCGCCGCCACCAGCGGGTCCGCCTGCTGCTCGACATGGTGATACATCGCAACCGGCAGCGTCTGGATTCGCGGGCCGGTCATGAACAGCGACAGCACGACCTCGTCGAAGGAGACGAGGAAGCACAGCGCCGTCGTGCCGATCAATCCCGACTTCATCATCGGCAGCGTGATCCGGCGGAAGACGGTGAAGGGCGAGGCGCCGAGCGTCGACGCGGCCTCCTCGACCGCGATCGGCAGCGTCGACAGGGCGGTGGCCAGCACGCGCAGCGCATAGGGCAGCGTCACCACGAGATGTGCGGCGACGAGGCCGGGGAAGGTCGCGAGCAGGCCGAAGCGGGCGAAGACGATCAGGATGGCGAGGCCCAGCACGATCGTCGGCAGCAGCAGCGGCGCGGTGAAGAGGCTGGAGAGCGCCTCCGCCCCGCGCGGCTTCAGCCGCACCAGCGCGAAGGCCGCTGGCAAGGCGATGACGAGGCTCAAGCCCGTGACGACGCAGGCCAGCAGCAGGCTCGTCCAGAAGGCGGCGGTCATCTTCCCATCGTCGAAGATCGCCGGATACCATTTCACGCTCCAGCTCGAAGGCGGGAACATCATGTAGCTGTCGCCGGAGAACGAGATCGGAACGACGACGATCAGCGGCGCCAGCAGGAAGGCGAACATCAGGAACGCCAGCAGCTTCAGGGCAGGGGAGACGGGACGTTCATCCATGATCGGCCTCCCTCAAAGGATCGCGCGCAGCGCGCGGGTGTAGAGCACCAGCGCGGCGCCGAAGATCACGAGCACGAGGATCGAGAGCGAGGCGGCCAGCGGCCAGTTCAGCGTCACGATCGCCTGGTCGTAGATTTCGGTCGCGAGCAGGAAGACGCGCCCGCCGCCGAGCAGCTTGGGGGTGATGAAGGATGACACCGCCAGCACGAAGCAGAGCAGGCAGCCGAGCGCGATACCCGGCAGCGTCAGCGGCAGGATGATGCGGCGGAAAACGGTCAGGGGCGGGGCGCCGAGCGTCGAGGCCGCCTCCTCGACGCGCGGATCGAGCCGCCCGAAGCCGGCGAGCAGCGCCAGGATCATGTAGGGCATCAGGATCTCGGTGAGGCCGATGACCACGCCGGTCTTGTTGAACATCAGCCGCAGGCGCTCGAGGCCGAAGCCGGAGACCAGGTTATTGACGAGGCCGTTCTCCGAGAGGATCGCGATCCAGCCATAGGTCCGCACCACCGCCGAGGTCAGCAGCGGCGAGATCACCAGCACGAGCAGGATCGTCTTCCAGGTGCCGCTGGAGCGGTGCAGATAGAGCGCGATCGGATAGGAGCAGACCAGCGTCAGCAGGGTAATCCCGAGGCTGACCGTGATGCTGTTGACGATCAGTTCGGCATAGAAGGTGTCCGCGACGACCTTGGCCCAGGTCGCCAGCGAGAAGGCCTCGCGCATCGCACCCGTGGGCTCGACCTCGTAGAAGGACATCCGCGCGAGATTGAGCACCGGCGCGAGGAAGCCGAAGGCGTTGACCAGCGCGATCGGCGCGATCAGGGCGACGACCAGCGCAAGCCCGCTCGAGCGTGGCAGGGCAACGGGCGCCGGCATGGTGATGGCCGCGCTCACGCCGCCGCCCCATAGACGAAGACGTCCTGCGGCCGCCACGACAGGGCGACCGCCGTTCCCGGTGCGAGCACGGTCTCGCCGCCGCGCGTCGCGAGCTCGACCGAGACGGTCTGCCCGGCGACGTCGATGTCGTATTGCAGGATGTCGCCCGCGAAGATCGCGCGTGCGACCGTCCCAGCGACGCCCTCGCCGCCGGCCGGGGCCAGGGCGACGCGATGCGGCCGGACCATCACCTCGACCGGGCCGGACAGGCCGGCGGGGGCTGCGACACGCTGGCCGGCGAAATCGGCGAAGCCGTCCTTCGCCATGGCCTTCAGGCGGTTGGTGCGGCCGACGAAGCTTGCGACGAAGGCGGTCTTCGGACGCTCATAGAGATCGACCGGCGTGCCCAACTGTTCGAGCCGGCCCTGGTTCATGACCACGACCTTGTCGCACATCGTCAGCGCCTCGCTCTGGTCATGCGTCACGAAGATCGCGGTGATGCCGAGCCGCTGCTGGATGTCGCGGATCTCGTTGCGCATCTCGTCGCGCAGCTTGGCGTCGAGATTGGAGAGCGGCTCGTCGAAGAGCAGGATCGAGGGCCGGATCACGAGCGCGCGCGCCAGCGCCACGCGCTGCTGCTGCCCGCCCGAAAGCTGCGCCGGCCGGTGTTCCTCCTTGCCGGTCAGATGCACCAGCGCGATCGCTTCCTTGACGCGCCTGGCGATCTCGTCCTTCGGAACCTTGCGCATCTCGAGACCGAAGGCGACGTTCTTCGCCACGCTCATATGCGGGAACAGCGCATAGCTCTGGAACACCAGGCCCATGTCGCGTCGGTGGGTCTGGACCGTGGTGAGGTCCTGCCCGCCGACGACGATGCGCCCCGAAGTCGCCGGCACGAGGCCGGCGATCATGCGAAGCGAGGTGGTCTTGCCGCAGCCCGAAGGCCCAAGAAACGCGACGAGCTCGCCCTTGGGAACATCGAGATCGAAGTTGTCGACCGCCGTGAAGCCGGCATAGCGCTTGGTCAGCCCCCGGATGGAGAGAAAGCCCTGGCCTCGTGCCATGCTAGGATCGCTCATGACGGTCTGTCCTTCCCGGCTCAGCGGCTCAGCGGGATCACCTTGCGGCGCCACTGCTCCATGATCGGCTCGCGGACCTTGGCGAGGGCGATCCAGTCGATCGGGATGACCTTGTCCATCGACTTCACCGCGGTGCGTGCGATCGCGGCCTCCGAAATCTGCGCCTTGGCGTTCGTCGGGGCGTAGAACATGCTCTCGGTGAAGGCCTTCTGGGCCTCGGGCGACAACGCGTAGTCGATGAACTTGGCGCCGGCATCCTTGCCGGGGCCGCCCGCGACATAGTTGATCGTGTTGATCTGGAAGGCCGAGCCCTCCGCCGGCAGCACGGCCTTGAGCTTGCCGTTCGAGATGTCGGTGTTGACCTGAGCGCGGGCGTTCCAGCCGGCGCCGACGGTTGCCTGACCGGAGATGATGGTGACGTAGACCTCGGGCTTGGGCTCCCAGGTCTGCACGTTGGGCGCGATCTCGCCCAATGCCGCGATGCCCTTGTCGACGCTCTTGAGGTAGTCGGTGCCGCCGCGCGCCTTGTCCATGATCAGCACGAGCGACAAGCCCTGGATATCGGGCATGCCGGGGATCGCGACCTTGCCCTTAAACTCCGGCTTGGTGAAATCCATCCAGCTCTTGGGAGCCTCCTTCACCGCGTCGGTGTTGTAGAGCATCACGAGGTTGTCGAAGGTCACGGCGACGCCGTCGACATCGGGGATGCGGGCGTTCGGATAGAGGTCGGCGACGTGTTTCGAGACCTTGTCGTCGATCTTGACGAGCAGCTTCTCGTCGGTGGCGGCCTTCGAGACCGACACGTCCATGATGACGACGTCGGCCTGGGGCGCAGCCTTCTGGGCGCGCAGATTGCCGAGCATCTGGGCCGAGTTCGGCATCGGGAAGTACTCGATCTTGATGCCGGGATTGGCCTTCATGAAGGGCTCGATCACGGCCTTGGTGTAGCGCTCCTGGAACAGGCCGGAATAGGCCATGACGGTGACGGTCTGCTGCTGCGCGAACGCGCCCTGCGTGGTGAGGCCCGTGGCCAGCGCCAAGGCGACGGCGAGCTTGGTGGATGTCTGCATGGTCTATCCCCTCTGTTGTTGCGCGGGCGGTGCTCCGCCCGTCGTCAGGCCTGGTCGATTGATTCCGTCAATTAGGATTTGGCGAGCTTGCCTTCCACGAGTGCGGTCGCGCCGGAGATGTCGGGCAGCTTCTCGCCCTTGCGCAGACGTTCCAGCAGCACGAGCTCGTTCTGCTGCATCTCGATCGCCTTGCGCGCATAGGTCTCCGCCGTCGCCGCCTTCAGCACCACGACGCCGCTCTCGTCGCAGAGCACCGCGTCGCCGGGCTCGATCGTCTGGCCGCCGACGCTGACGGGGACGTTGATCGCACCTTCCGTGCCAAGGATCTTGGTCGTGATCGGCGAGGG
Source organism: Allobosea sp. GW822-FHT03F07 (assembly GCF_058801345.1). NCBI lineage: Bacteria > Pseudomonadati > Pseudomonadota > Alphaproteobacteria > Hyphomicrobiales > Alloboseaceae > Allobosea > Allobosea sp. GW822-FHT03F07. The sequence continues at coordinate 17,663 of NZ_JBXAND010000007.1, read as the reverse complement.
ACCGCGGCACCACATCGGCATGTCGGTCTTGACGATCTCGGAGAAGTCCGTAGCCGGGCCGTCGATCACGCCGGCCGCGACGCCGGCATTCTTCATCGCATGGGTGACGACGCCGCCCCAGCAGGCATGCTTGCTGTCACCGCAACGGTCGATCACGACGATGTCGCCCGGGCGCACCATCTTCGTCAGGTAGTGCAGCGCGGTCGAATCCGCGTGGGGAATGCGGATGGTGACGGCCGTGCCGGCGATGCGCTTGGTCGGCAGCACGGCCCGGATCTCGCGATCGACGAAGCCCGAATGCAGGACATGGCCGATGGTCGCCACCTCGCATTGCTGCAGCAGGGAGACGAGATCGCCCGGGATCTGGGCCGGCATGGGATTGACGATGAACATGGACGTGCTTTCCGCTCAGGCGATGACGTGGTGGTTGGCGACCGGCACCGCCGCGCGGACCTTCGTCGTGTAGTCGAAATCGAGCCGGCCGCTGGTCGTGCCGACGCCGTCCGAGGCCTGGGCGGTGATGTGGCCCCAGGGGTTGATCACCATCGAATGGCCGTAGCAGGCGTTCTTGCCCTGGGCGTGCGTGCCGGTCTGGCCAGTGGCGAGGAACCAGGTCTGCGTCTCGCAGGCTCGCGCCCTTGCGAGCAATTCCCAATGGTCCTTGCCCGTCATCAGCGTGAAGGCGGCGGGCAGGACGATGACGTCAGCGCCGGCGTCGCGCAGTTTTCTGAACAGTTCCGGGAAGCGGATGTCGTAGCAGATCGCACAGCCGACCGTGGTCTCGCCGACCTTGTAGGTGACGACCTCCCGCCCGCGCGACACCATGTTGGACTCGCGGTAGCTGACGCCGCCGGGAGCATCGACGTCGAAGAGATGGATCTTGCGGTAATGCGCGATCTGTTTGCCGTCGGGACCGAAGACGATCGTCGCGTTGAAGTAGTCGTCGCCGTCGCGCTCGGCGACGCTGCCGGCATGGATGGTGACGCCGTGCTTCTCCGCCAGCCCCGACATCAGGCGGTAGCTCTCGCCGTTGGGGAAGGTCTCGGCGCTCCCGCGCATCGCCGCCGCGCTGCCATCGAGGAAGGCGTAGTACTCGGGCAGGACGATGAGGTCGGGCCGGTCCTCGGCGACGACCTTCTCGACCATGGTCCGCGCCGTCTTCAGGTTCGCGGACTTGTCGTCCTGCGAGTTCATCTGGATGAGTGAGACCTTCATCGGCGTTCTCCCCGCTGTCGGTGCGGCAGGAGAGCAAAGGCGCGACGGGCCGGCAAACGCGAAATTCTTGTTCGCGCCGACAAGAATTGCTTATGACAGCGCCGTGACCACGGCCTGCCTGTTGGCGAGGCAGAGCGTCATGGTCTTGGCAGCCGGCTCAGGACGCCGCGATTTCCGCCGCCATATCGGCGATCAGGGCCGGCAGGGTGTTGCCCGGATTGTCGTTGAAGACGGCGTGGAAATGCAGCGGCGGCAGCTTTGCCTCGACATCGAGCACATGCAGCTCGCCCGTATCGAGGAACTCCTGCACCACCGCGCGCGGCAGCACGGCGACGCCGACGCCGTCCCGGATCAGCCGGGTGATGGTGGCGAGCGAGTTCGAGTTGAACACCCTCACCGTCTCGGGATCGATACCGGACGACTCGATCGCGCGCAGCACCGAATGATGCGGCTGCGAGCCTTTCGAGTAGGCGAAGATCGGATAAGCCGCGAGATCGGCGATGGCGAGCCGTCCGGATTTGAGTGCGAGCTTCGGCGAGCCGATCCAGAGGCAGTCGAAGACGCAGAGCTCGATGTTGCGGATATGGGGCGCGACCACCGGCCCCATGATCAGCCCGAGATCGATCTGCCCGTCCTGGATCTGGCGGGCGAGGTTCAGGCTGGTGTCGACGTTGAGATCGATCGCGACGTTCGGATAGGTCTCCTTCACCCGCTCGATCAGGCGCGGCAGCCAGGCATAGACGACTGAATCGACCGTGCCGATGAGCACCGTCCCTCGAACCTGGCCGGCATCGGCGATCGAGCGCTCGAGCTCGGCCACCATGCGCATGATCGCCTCTGCCTGGGGTAGCGCGCGCTGGCCATGCGGCGTCAGCCCGACATTGCGCAGGTCACGCTCGAACAGACGCACGCCGAGCTCGCGCTCCAGCGTCGCGATGCGGTTCGAGACCGCGGCCTGCGTGGTGCAGAGCTTGTCGGCCGCGACCGAGAAATTCCGCAGCCTGGCGACCCAGACGAAGGTTTCGAGAAATTTGAGGTTCACGCCATGCCACTTCAGCTACGCGCACCAAGCGCGAGAGTGCCTGACTTAGCGCCGTTTGGGCGTGGCCGTGAAGTGCGCGTGGCCATGATGGCGCGCCGGGGCGGGAACGCGGAGCGCCTGCGGGTTCAGCTCGCCAGCGCAGGCGCGGGAGGATTGGAGATCGCCTGCTCCAGGACCGGGAGGAACGCCCAGATGCGTCGGTTGAGCGTCTTTAGCTCTTGGACCGCGTCGCGGATTTCCGCGAGCCTCTCCTCGTCGAGCGAGCGTGTCGCGCCGAAGCGCAGTTTCCGGCCGCCTTCCTGCAGCTTCATGCTCTGGGTATGCGAAACCCCCCCATCCGCGGCCGGCACGAAGGTCGCATGGGTGAGGTCGTTGCGCAGCCTCGTACTGTTGGAGAACGCATTGACGATGTCGTCGAGTTCCCGGCGAACGATGCCGTCGCGAAGGACGACCTTGGACAGGCGCTGGACGAGGTCCAGCCGCGCCCGCGTCGTGTTCAGCGTCGCATGGATGATCGCCGCCTTGACCTCATCGGTGCCGGCGAGAAGCATCAGCACATAGATGAACAGGCTCTCGTTGTTCGACCATGAGAAGTTGAGATCCCCGACCAGCGCCAGGAATTTCTGGCGCTCCTCATTTCCGGCCTGGGCAGCCGCCTCCAATGCGACAAAATCCGGCGCGAGCGGCAAGGATGATCGTTTCATCGCCAACGCCTTCCTCTATGATGTTAGCCGACACTCTCTCGCCACGGGCCAGATCATGTTCGGTCTCGTCAGAGCCAGATCGGTGAGCCGCTCGATTGCGGCAGCGCTTGCGCCCTTCCAGCGCGAGGACCTCGCCATTTCCGTGCAACTCGGCGCCCCCCTGCCTTCCCCTGCGGTTCCTCCCGGCGAGTGGCTGCATCCGCGGGTGCTCGGCTTCCTGTCGACGGTCGTGACGCTGATGGCCGAGCGCCGGGCGGCGCATCTGCCCGACCATGCGCTCGCTTCCGTGCAGGCATCGGTGCTCAACGCCATCACCGGGGCGGGAGGCGAACTGATCGGCGCGGAACTCTGCCTGCTGTCGAGCAGCGACGATGCCGACTTCCTCGACGGAGCGGCGGCCGGCCTGGGCTTCTTCCATGCACTGGAGGCCATCGACGTTGCCTCCGCTCCTAGTGAGGCGCAAATCTGGGATCCGAGCTTCGTGCAGCCAGCTGACGTTGCGGAATTCGACGCGGTTGCTGAAGATCAACAGCGCCGCTATCTTCAGGCTTTGTGGGATCAGCATGTGACGCAGCCGCTTGCTGGCGCACGTCGTTGACAGCTTCGCCCAACCACGCATCGGGCCTGTGCGAAATCGGGCCGACTTCGTAGGCATCGAGCGCAAGCTCGAGTTGGAATTCCTCGTCTCGATCTGCGTTCGGATCTCCGTCGCAGGCAGGCGGCCGGCGCCCGAGCAGGCCATACAGTCCCGACAGAAAACGCTGCCACGTTTCCGGGCGCCTGCGCGGCCCGACCACGGACAGGAAGCGCTCATAGCGACTGGCGTTCGCAAATGAGGCGCCTGCCCGCTCGCTTTCGTCCGCTTCGATGCCGTCGCCGTCGAGCCCCTCGTCGAGCGGGATCGGATCCGGGGGGACCGCGGCCAGCGCCGCGACGATCTTCTGCTTCAGGTGCCAAGCCGTGCGCTGCGACACCGCGAGTGTTTGAACGAGCGCGAGCACGCTGGTCGCGCCGTCTGTGTCCGCGAGCAGATACGTTGCCTGAAGCCAGACATGCAGTGGCACATGGCTGTGGTGGAAGGCTGTCCCGATCCGGACGGAGAACGGCTTCCTGCATCGATAGCATTTCCAGGTGCCAATCGCGGTGCTGCTGCCCTGAAGCCGTCCGAGCCGTGCCCGTTCCCCACAATGGGAACACCGCGGGCGGCCTTCCCAGGCGAGCCTCTCCACGAAGAGATAGGCCGCAGTCTCGTTGCGGAACATGCTCGAGCCCGGCATTTGCGCGCCCTCCCGGCTGCCGACCCGCGTTGGGTAAGAAAAAGGCTATGGCCAACGCATACTGGGTAGCACTTATTAAAGTTGACGGATGGGTAGCATAATTAAATTATCGTTTCAATAAGACGGGAAAATCGAAATTTTCGGTCCAACCCTGTCAATGAAAATAACTGCGCGTCGTCTTATTGACTCGCGGAATAAGCATATATTGTGAGTGAAGATAGTTTATAGTTAATATTTTATCGTTCTATTCTAAATCTATACTTTTTCATTTCTGTCCCGAATTGACTTCTATAGCGAAGTCTCGTGCCGTCTCTCATGGCGCTAGCGGGGAGGTTCGCCCAATGACTTAGGATGGATTGTAATTGCCGCCGCCACGGCGGGGTGAGGCGCATTTTTGCTTGCGGACATTGCGGTAGGGCGCGCCTGAATTCACGAATATCCATTGCGAGATCGGACGCCAAGGCAGTCGCAGCACAGAAGAGATGCGATTGCGCCAGCTCTCCGATGCTCCCTCAGTCGATAGGTTGAGTATCATGAGTCAGTCGTACAAGCACTATAAGCCCTATGATCCGAGCCAGGATCAGGACCAGACTCAGGGCCAGGCCGAGGCTCAGGCTCAGGCGCAGGCGGAACTGCAGGCGCAGCTCCAGGGACAAGGTCAGGGCCAGGGTCAGGGACAAGGCCAGGGTCAGGGGCAGGGGCAAGGCCAGGGGCAGTATCAGTATGCCGGTCAGGCCGTTGACACGAGCGTCTGGAACAGCTCGCTCAACGGGAACGCCAACGGCAACCTGAATGGCAACGGGAACCTGAACGGCAATCTCAATCTGAACGGCAACGGCAACGAAAACACCAACGACAACACCAACACGAATACGAACACCAACACGATCGACAACCACGTCACCAACACCGTCGACTCGATCGTGAACGTCGAGGTCAATCTCGGTCTCGACCTGAGCGCCTGCGGCCTGCCGGACGACGACGACGTGATCGACATCGAGAAGATCGACGACATCACCCAGTCGATCGTGATGCCCGATGCCGTCAGCCAGCTGACCACCACGGGCTCGAACTTCAATATCGATCAGGTCAGCAACCTGACGGACAACGACACGCTGAACGGGGCCTCCGTGTCGTATTCGGCTGGACTCGATCCGGACTGCTGGAGTCGCTGTGACGAGGCCAGTTCCGCCGGCGACTTCTCGATGACGGCTACGGCCTGGGGCGGCACCGCCACCTCGAATGTCGGCACCATCACTGGCGATGACGGCACCTTCACCGGCATCGGTGCGGCCAGCGCTGCGGCTTCGATCACACAGGAGGCCTTCACCCAGCACATCGCGATGGGCGCGAACATCCAGTTCAACTCCATCGATCTGCAGGCGGTTGGCGGCGATATCAACGACGGCGTCTGAAGATACTCCGGTCCGCGGACCGGACGGCCGGATCGAACCGCGCGGAAGGCTTGGCCTTCCGCGCGGCCTTCCGCCCTCACACCATCTTCAGTTCCTGAACGGCCCAACGCGACCGTCGTAGAAGGCAGGATCGTGCCATGACCGCCGTTGGCTTCACCGAAACCATCTGGCATTTCGCAGGCTATCTTCACATCGCAGATGCCCTCGCTCGTTCGACCGAGATCTATGATGGCGGCCTTGACCCCCGCCGCCCGGACGATTTCTACGCATCTTTCCGGGAGACCGGCTTACGACCCGAATTCGATGAATGGGCGTCGCGCCCCCTCCTTTTGCCCGAGCCGTCGTTCACCGACCCGTCGCATCATCTTTCGCGCGCGACGATGCCGGCAACGGCGATGCCTCAGGCCTCCGCGGCGCCGGCCCATGTGGCCTCCGCCAGGACGGCTCTCGTTCCCGAGCCCGAGCTGTCGCATCGCTCCATCGTGTTGCACCTCCAGCAGAACATCACCGTCGACTATGCCGATGGCGGCTATGAGACCCTGATCGCCATCAAACAGGTCAACCAGATGGAGGATCGCGATACGCTCACGTCCGACACGCTCGTGCTCCAGGGCGAGCAGGCACAGGACGGAACGATCGTCGTTCCCGAGGCAATCGACACCTCGCAAGCCATGGCGAGCATGGTCGCGCGGGCCCTCGCCGAAACCCCCGATTCCCTGCCGCGCTTCGGGACCGGTGACTCGGCCTCGATCATCGGGTTCGTGCATGACCGGGATGCCGGCTGGCGCGCCGAGGGCCAGTCGCTGGAGGCCGAAGCGACATCGCAGCCGCCTTCCGGTCGCATCGTCGATGGCGTGGCGACGGAAGATCCACTGCCGGTGATTGATCCCTATGACACCGTCCCCTGGTACATTCCTGCAGCTCAGCCGGCGATCACGGCCGAGAGCCGCATCGACACGCCGGCCCCCACGCAGGGCGTTGGGACGCTGGTCGAGACAGGACGGAACACGCAGGTCAACGCCGCCGTCATCGTCGATGCCAATGAAGCGAGCGGCTCACTGATCGTCGGCGGCGACTACTTCTTCAGCCGCGGCATCGTCCAGGTGAATATTCTCACTGATTCCGACCATGTCGACATCGCGCGTCCGGATGGGACGGAGCCCGACATCAGGACGGACGGCAACCAACTGCATAACGTCGCCGAGTTCGTGACCTATGACATCACCATAGGCCATCGCGGCGCGGCCGGGACGCCCAAATGGCATGTCGACGTCTTCAGGGGCGACTTCTACGACGTCAAGACGGTCGTCCAGTTCAACGGACTCGATGACAACGATCGGACTGTGCAGACGACGGAAAATACCCTGTTCGATGCAAAGGCCGGCGCCAACGGCCAAAGCAATCTCGCGCAGGTCTACGGGTTCGACGAATACGACATCATCATCATCCGTGGCGACTACCACCGCGTCGATTGGATATTCCAGTACAATATCGTGCTGGACAGCGACGTCGCGAAGCTGCTTTCCGGTGATGCCGAGGACGGCAAGGGGGCCGAGGTTTCGACCGGGTTCAACCATCTCCTCAACGAGGCGAGCGTCACGACCTATGACAGCGCCGACTTCCAGGCGCTGAACGATGCGCAGCGGTCGCTGCTCGAGGGGCTCGACCAGCAGGTCACCGCGCTGAGGCCCGATGCCGCCTGGAACCTGACAGGCAGCATCACAGGCACGCTGAATATCCTCTATGTCGACGGCGACTATTACGACGTCAACATGATCACCCAGATGAACGTCCTCTCGGATGTCGACCAGAGCATTCAGGCGAGCGCTACCGACAACAGCATCCAGGGTGTTTCGGGTGGCGGCAATTCGGCCGTGAACGACGCACGCATCATCGACCCCGGTACGCTCTCCACGTCGAAATATGTCGGCGGCGACGTCTATGAGGAGAGCATCCTGATCCAGACGAACATCATCACCGAGAAAGACACTGTCGTCGTTCACGACACGACCACGCTCGTGCCGGAACTCGTCGCTTTCGCCGGCGAGCAGGATCTCGAGCCGAACTGCCAGCCGGACACTCGTCCAGCCGAAACCTCCGGCGCGAGTGACCACATCATGTCACAGATGCTGAGCTGAGGGGCGCCGGCGCGGTCATGACACAGGACAATCCCAAACCGCCGGTGACGGAGGAGCCACCACCTGTTCGCTCGGGCATTGCCATGCCGCGTGCGCCGGGGTTGCAGGGCGTGGCGCGCTTGCCGAGCGCCAACACCAATGAGCCGGTCGAGGCCGTGAGGCCGCTGCATGCGGAGTCGCCGGTCGCCCCCACACCCGCCGCTGCGCCGCGGCAGGCGTCCGGCACCGTTCGGCCAAAGATACCGTCCATGCAGGCCGGCGGCGCGGCGCCGCCCCGCAACGGCGGCAACGGCGGCGGTGGCGGCGGCAGTGGCGGCGGGTCGCCGATCGAGCAGCGCCTCGGTGATCGTGAGTTCAAGCAGGTCCTCGGAAAGGGGCTGTCGGACGCGCGCCACAACCTCGTCGTCGTCGCGGTGTTCTCGATCGTCGTGAACACGCTCGTGCTGGCGGTGCCGATCTATCTCTTCCAGATGTCCGACCGCGTGCTGACCAGCCGCAGCCTCGACACGCTGGTCATGCTCTCGATCATCGTGATGGTCGCGATCCTCGCCCATGTCCTGCTCGACATGATGCGGCGCTTCATCCTCATGCGTATCGCCGTCGATGTCGAAAGCAGGCTCGGCGCGCCGGTGCTGGCCGCCGCCGCCAAGGCGGCCCAGGCGGGCTCCGGCCGTGAGTTCCAGGTGCTTGCCGATCTCCAGCAGATTCGCAGCTTCCTGACCGGGCCGGTCATCCTGACCATGCTCGATGCGCCGACTGCGCCGATCTACCTCCTCGCCGTGTTCCTGATCCATCCGGATCTCGGCTACATCGTCACGGTTGCAGCACTCGTCCTGGTGCTGATCGCCTATCTCAACCAGCAGGTCACGGCGGTGCCCTTCGCCCGCGCAAGCGCCTATTCGACGCGCGCCAACCTCCAGTCGGAGGCGATGTCGCGCAACGCGCAGGTGATCAACGCCATGGGCATGATCCCTGAAGGCGTCATGATCTGGGGGCGCGAGACGGCCGAGTCGCTGAAGGCGCAGGTCAGCGCCCAGGACCGCAATATCATGATGACCGGCCTGTCGAAGTTCTTCCGGCTGGGAACGCAGATCGCCATGTTGGGCTGGGGCGCCTGGCTGTCGCTGTCCGGGCAGCTCACCGGCGGCATGGTTATCGCGTCGTCGGTCGTTGCCGGACGGGCGCTGGCACCTCTGGAGGGCACGATCGAGGGTTGGCGCAGCTTCATCCATGCCCGCGCGGCCTATTCCCGCGTGCAGGCCCTGCTGCAGAGCTCGCCGCTCAATCTCGACCGGTTGCGCCTGCCGCGCCCGAGCGGCCGGCTCGATGTCGAGCGCATCCTCTACGTGCCGCCGCCCAACAAGAAGGTCATCCTCAACGGCATCAGCTTCACCCTGGAACCGGGCGACTCGCTGGCGATCGTGGGCGCCTCGGGCTGCGGCAAGTCGACGCTCGCGCGCATGCTCGTCGGTTCGATCAATCCGACGGCGGGGAACGTCAGGCTCGATCTGATGGATCTGCGCAACTGGGATCCGCGTCAGTTCGGCGAGAACGTCGGCTATCTGCCGCAGGACATGCAGCTCTTCCCGGCCTCGATCAAGGCCAACATCGCACGCATGCGCGAGGACGCCTCCGACGCCGAGGTCTTCGAGGCGGCCGAGATCGCCGATATCCACGAGATGATCTCGCAGTTCTCGCAAGGCTACGAGACGCAGATCGGCATGGATGGCAGCCCCCTGTCCGGCGGGCAGAAGCAGCGCATCGGGCTCGCGCGCGCCTTCTTCGGCAATCCGAAGCTGGTCGTGCTCGACGAGCCGAACTCCAACCTCGACGTGCTCGGTGAGAGGGCGCTGGCCGTCGCCCTGCAGCGGGCGAAGGAGCGCGGCATGACTGTGGTCGCCGTGACCCAACGCCCGACCCTGCTGCGCAGCGTCGATAAGATCATGATGATCAAGGACGGCGCCGTGCAGGTCATGGGCCTGCGCGACGAGATCCTGCCGCTGATCACGGGGCAGCGCAGCATCGACGGCGGTGTCCAGCCCGCATGAAGGCCCTGCGGCGTCGGTGCGATGCCGTAGATTTTCGAGTTTGCATCGACGTCTTCCGAAATGCCGCAATCCACTTTTCGGGTCGATGCTCCAGCTGCCGGAGGCGCCTGCGATGTCCAGTTCAATCGCCAAGATCCAGCCCTGGTACGAGGGCATCCCTCGCAGCACGGCCAAGGCCAAGCTCTTCGGCTCGGTCGTCGTGGTGGCGACGGTGATGGGCTTCGGCGTCTGGGGCAACACCGCGCCGATTTCCGGTGCGGTCATCGCGACGGGCGTCTTCGTGACGACCGGGCAGAACAAGACGATCCAGCATCTGGAAGGCGGCGTGATCAACAAGATCATGGTGCGCGAGGGCGATGTCGTGGAGAGCGGGCAGCTCCTGATGACGCTCGACGACGTGGCGCCCCGCGCTGAACTGCGCCGGCTCCTGCTGCGGCAGATGCGCGCCGAGGCGATCGAGACGAGGCTGCGGGCCGAGGCTGCCAGCAAGCCGCGTCTGGAGTTCCCGATGCATCTTCTGGCGGCCGAGGGTGATCCCGACATCGCGACGCTGCTGTCGAGCCAGCGTTCCACCTTCGCGGCCCGGCAGGCGAGCATTACCAGCGACATCATCACCTATCAGAAGAGCATCGACGGGCTCGAGGAACGGATCGCGGGCAGTCGCACGCAACTCGCCGCGATCCATGAGCAGTCCAAGCTGCTGAAGGAGGAGCTCGAGGCCAAGACGGCGCTGCTCGCGCGCGGTTACATCCGCAAGCCCGAGGTTCTGGCGCTGCAACGCGCCTCTGCCAATCTCCAGGGCGAGGTCGGGCGCATCACCGGCGACATCGGCGATTCCCGCGAGCGGATCGCGCGTTCGCTCGAACAGATCGAGGGCGTCCGCAAGCTGGCGGCCAAGACGGCCTCCGAGCAACTCCAGGAGATCGGCGCCGAGCTGAACGATGTGCGCGAGCGTGGCCGCAGCATCCGCAACCAGCTCGACCGCATGCGCATCACCGCCCCGGTCAAGGGAACGGTTGTGAAGATGCGCTACCACACGACGGGCGGCGTCATCGAGCCCGGCAAGGCCATCATGGAGATCGTCTCGCTGCAGGACGAAGTTGTCATCGAGGCGCGGGTGCGCCCGCAGGACATCGACAAGATCAAGCACAGCCAGACGGCGATGGTCAGGCTGACCGCGCTCAACCAGCGCACGACGCCGATGGTCGACGGGCAGGTGATCTATATCTCCGCCGATGCCCTGCCCGACGACAAGACCCGCTCGTTGCCGGCCGCGCCCGACATCTATGTCGTCCGCGTCAGGCTGGACGGCGCCAGCGTTGACAAGATCCGTGGCTTCGAGCCGACACCCGGCATGCCGGCCGAGGTCTATATCCGTACGACGGAACGGACCTTCTTCGAGTATCTGATGCAACCTCTCAGGGACAGCATGGCCCGCGCCTTCCGCGAGAGTTAGGGGCGGCTGATTCTGCACCGAACCTTTCCGTCATCCCCGACAAGCCGCGAAGCGGTGCAGTTCCGGAATCCATCCTAGAGCTCCGGGGCCCTCCGATGGATCCCGGGGCAAGCCCGGGATGTCACGGTGGCTAGTGAGCGGCCATGTCGAGCGGTGGTTCGATGTCGTCCGTGATCGGGTTGACGAAGGGGTTCTTCGCCCGGAACGCCTCGAATTCGGCCCGCGCGGCCTGGAGCAGGGCCGGGTTCTCGATGACGTCGGCGGCGACGCCGGCCATGGCCTTCGCCGCGAGCGCCAGCCCCTTATGGGCCGCCGGCGCGCGGCCCTGCGCGACGAGCTGCCAGGAGTGGCCGGGCGTGCCGACGGCATAGCAGGCAGTGCGGCACTGCACGGTGGGAACCACCCAGCTGACCGTGCCGACATCGGTCGAGCCGACCGAATTGTCGTTGCCGGCGCCGAGCGGGTAGATGATGTCGCTGAGCGCCTCGCCGGGCTTGGGCTCGAGGTCGAAGCGAGCGTAGGAGGAGGCGATGTCCTCCTGGCTGAGCGTCGCCTGGAACTTGGCGGCGAAAGCGTGGTCGGCCGCGTCGAAGCCGGGCCCGCCGAGCGCCTCCAGATTGGCCTGCATCGCCTGTTCGAGCGGCAGGTTGCCGACGAGGTTCGCATCGCCGCTGAGCTGCCGGGCGACGACCTGCGTCTCGCTCATCAGGGCGGCGCCTTCCGCAATCTTCTTCACGCGCCCGACGAGTTCCCACATCTCGGCCAGATTGCGGGCGCGGATCAGGTGCCGTACCGTCGCCTTGGCCTGCACGACATTGGGCGCGATGCCGCCGGCATCGATGATCGCGTAGTGCACGCGGGCCGTCGAAGGCATGTGCTCGCGCATGTAATTGACGCCGATATTCATCAGCTCGACGGCGTCGAGCGCGCTGCGTCCGAGATGCGGTGCGGCGGCGGCATGCGAGGCGCGGCCCGTGAAGGTGAACTCGACCTCGACGCAGGCGAGTGAGAAGGCACGGTTGACGCCGTTGAAGGAAGCAGGGTGCCAGCACAGCGCGACGTCGACATCGTCGAACAGCCCGGCGCGGACCATGAAGCCCTTCGACGAGCCGCCTTCCTCCGCCGGGCAGCCGTAGTAGCGCACGCGACCCTTGAGCCCCTGGGCGGCGAGCCAGTCCTTGACGGCGGCGGCTGCGAGCAGCGAAGCCGAGCCCAGCATGTTGTGGCCGCAGCCATGGCCGTTGTCGCTCGATTCCAGCGGCTGGGGCTTGGCGACGCCTTCGGCCTGGCTGAGGCCGGGCAGGGCGTCGTATTCGCCCATGATCGCGATGATGGGGCCATCCTCGCCGGCCTCGCCGATCACGGCCGTGGGCAGGCCGGCGGCGCCCATGGTGACGCGAAAGCCCTCGGCTTCAAGCATGGCGCGGTGCTCGGCGGCGGAGCGGACCTCCTCATAGTTCAGCTCCGGCATGCCCCAGATCCGGTCCGACAGCGCGAAATAGGCAGGCGCCTTCTCGTCGATGCGAGACCAGACGTACTTGCTGTTGGACATGGTGCTCTCCGGGAAGCGGCGCTTCTGTTTCAGGCGGCGTCCCCTTGCATGGCGCCATGGCGCGCGCAAGGCGGATTGCCGTCGATCGAGCCTTTGTCAGCGGGCCGCGCCAATCAGCCCCAGCCTGTCGCGGACCCGCCAACGCCCGAGCATCAACATGGCGACGATCGTCAGGGCGACCGCGAGCCCGATCCAGATGCCGATGCCGGCGAGCGGTGTCCAGAAGCCGAGCGCGGCCGCGAGCGGCAGGCCGATCCCCCAGTAGCCGAGACCGGCGAAGATCATCGGGACGCGCGTATCGCCGAGCCCGCGCAGGATGCTGGAGCCGACGACCTGCGCTCCGTCGGCGATCTGGAAGATCGCGGCATAGAGCAGGAAGGACATGGCGAGCGCCGCGACCTCGGGCGCGCCCGGCTTGGTGAGGTCGAGGAAGGGGCCGACCAGGATCTGTGGCGCAAACAGCATCACCAGCGCCGTCAGCGCCATGAAGGTTAAGCCCAGCATGATCGCGACGCCCCCGGCCCGCGTGATGCCGTCCTTGTCTCCGGCGCCGAAGGCCCGCCCGACCCGCACCGTCGCAGCCTGGCCGATGCCCATCGGAACCATGAAGGTCAGCGAAGCGATCTGGATCGCGATCGCGTGGGCGGCCAGCGATGTCGGGCCGAGCAGCCCCATCAGGAGGGCTGCGCCATTGAAGATCACCACCTCGAAGGCCAGCGTCGTGCCGATCGGCAGCCCGAGCCGCCAGAAGGCGCGGAAGCGCGGCCAGTCCGCCACCCAGAACCGTCCGAACAGGCGAAAGCGCCGGAACCGCCGGTCACGTGTCACCACCACGGCCATGCCCAGGAACATGAAGAGCGAGGACAGCGCCGTCGCCAGCCCCGAGCCGGGCAGGCCCAGCGCCGGAAAGCCCATCGCGCCGAACATCAGGCACCAATTTGCCAGCGCATTGAAGGCGACCGCGACCACGACGACGACCGAAGCCGCGAAGGGACGCTGGAGCGCCGCGACGAAGCCGCGCAGCACGAGATAGCAGAAGAACGGCAGCAGCCCCCATTGCAGCGTGTGCATGTAGGAGGCCGCCGCGCGCGACAGCGCCGGATCCTGACCCATGGCGACCAGGATCGCCTCCGCCTGCCACAGGAACAGCCACATCGGCCCGACGATGACCGCTGCCGCCCAGAACCCCTGCCGTACGGTGCGGCGGACCTCGCGCACGGCGTGCCGGTTGCGCCCGAGTTCGATCGAGATCATCGGCGAAACCGCCGCCATCACGCCGATGCCGAAGATGAGCACGGCCATGTAGAGATTGGCGCCGAGTGCACCGGCAGCCAGAGCCTCGGGGCTGAGATGCCCCATCATCACCACGTCGGTCGCCGTCATCGCCGTCTGGGCGATGTTGGTCAGCACCATCGGCCAGCTCAGCGAGAGCATGGCCTTGGCCTCGACGAACCAGGGGCTCGCCGCTCGGGTCTGAAGCGCGATATCGGACATCGTGCCGCGTTCTAGCCCTCGCGGCGCACAAAAAACAGTCATCGTCGTGCCGGACAGACATGCGCGCGGCGCTCCCGTCGGCGGCTCAGGGGCGCGGTGCGTTTCGCCTTATGGTCGCGAGCGCGAAGCCCGTCAGGATCAGCGCGATGCCGACGAGGTGGAACGGCCGGACCGGCTCGCCGAGCACGAGGAAGGCGAGCGTGGCCGTAAACAGAGCCACGAGATGGAAGGAGGCGCCCGTGACGGTTGCGCCGAGGGTGGCGACGCAGCGGTTCCAGAGCACGAAGGCGAGCAGCGAGGCGAAGAGCCCGATATAGGCGACGGCCGCGAGCGAGCCTGCGTCGTGCGGGATCGTCGCGCCATGGGCTAGCTCCGCGAGCCAGAACGGCGTCAGCACGATCAGGCCGGCCGCCATCGTCGCCGCCAGGAAGACGAGCGGGTCGAGTGCGGCGGGCTTGCGCCGAAGCAGTACCGAGTAGAGTGCGTAGTTGGCGACGGCGACGAGAACGAGAAGCTCGCCGCCGCCGAGCGAAAGCTGCCCGAGATGGCCGACATCGCCACGCGACACGATCCAGGCGACGCCGACGAAGGAGAGCGCGATGCCGCACAGCGTCCGCGGCGCGACCCGCTCGACGCCGAGCGCGAACGCGGCGAGCGGCACCATCAACGGCAGGGTCGAGTTCAGGAAGGCGACGCTCGCGGCAGGGACGGTCTGCAAGGCGAGGTAGCCGAGCGCATTGTAGCCGGCGATGCCGAAGGCGCCGCAGCCGAAGACGAGCATGGCATGCTGCCGCAGCAGGCGACGCTGCTCATGAGCTTGCCGCGCGACGAACGGCGCAAGCACGGACAGCGCCACCAGCCAGCGCCCGACGGCAAGTGATACCGGCGGAAAGCTCGGGCCGAGCGCGCGGCCGAGCACGAGGTTGCCGGCCCAGAACAGCGGCGGCAGCCAGAGCAGCAGCGCTGGCCGCGCCCATAGCGCCGTCAGAAGCGGCCGCATCACAGGCCTTCGAGGCCGATGCGCAGGCGACGGTTGTGACGGCCCTTGTTGTCGATCTTCATGATCCTCAGCGGGCGCGATGCGCCGGTCGAGGCGAGATGGGTCCCGCCGCAGGCCTGGCGATCGAGCCCAACGATCTCGACGATCCGTACCTGCCCGTCGGGCGTCGCAGGCGGCGCGACGGAGCGCGACCGGATCAGGCCGGGCTCCGCACTGGCCTGCGCTTGCGTCACGAAGGTCTCGCGGACGGGGAGGTCCTGGTGGATGGCGTCATTGATCGCCGGCTCGAGCGCCTTCAGGCGGTCGTTGTCGGCCTCGGGCAGATCGAAATCGATCCGCGCGGTGCCGTCCTCGTTCATCTGGACGCCGGTAACGAGCGCGCCGTCGAAGGACTGGTAGACCAGCGCGTTGACGATATGCAGGCTCGTATGGAGTTCGCGCATCAACTGCCGGAACGTGGGATCGACCACGGCCTCGACCGGCCCTGTGGGCGGTTGGACCGTTTCGGCCAGCAGGTGCCAAACTTCGCCGCCCCTCAGCTCGAAGCCGGTGATCATGTTCTCGCCACCCGCCCAGCGCAGAAGACCGCGATCAGGCAGTTGTCCCCCGCCGCCGGGGTAGAACGGGCTCTCTGCGAGCAGCAGCCGACCCGGCGCGGAGGCGGTTATCGCGGTGGAAAGCGTCAGCGTGTCGGGGTTGTCGAGGCAGTAGTAGCGGCTCATGCCGGAGTCATCCTGAGGCTTGCAACAGGGGGAAACACCGCGAAGCCGAGGCCGGCGCGGTTCTCAGGAAGAAATGGCAGAGTGGTGCCGGCCGCTATTGGCTGGAATTGCAAAAAGCCGAGAGCCCGGCTGTCAGCTCTGCGTCGCGCGCAGCCATTGCAGCGGCGTGATCCCGAAACAGCGCTTGAAATGCCGGTTCAACGCGCTCTGGTCGCAGAATCCGGCAGCCAGGGCCGCTTCGACGATCGGCGTGCCCGCCTTCAGGTCCCGCAGCGCCGCCTTCAGGCGGATTTGCGTCAGATAGGCATGCGGTGTCAGCCCAGTCGCCCGCTTGAACAGCCCGATGAGCTGGAACGGCGTCAGGCCCACAGTCGCGCCCATGCCGTCGAGCGTCAGCTCCTCCGCATGCCGGTCGATCATCAGCGCCTGGACCTTGCCCGCGAGGACACGGTCGCGTGGTGCTGCCAGGATTCGCTCCCCGCCGCTGCCATGGCGCCCGAAAAGCACGCCGAAGCTGCCCACCAGAAGCTCACGTTCCTCGAACGGGTCGCGGCCTTCGTCGAGGGCGCGATGCAGCGACAGGAAGGACGCCACCAGCACCCTGTCCCGGAAGGCGTTGGCGGTGAAGTAGGGTGTCGCCGAGATGCCCAGCGCAGCCCCCACCGCATCGATGGCGGGCTGGTCGAGATAGAGCCCGCGATAGCGCCAGCGCCGGCTCCAGCCCATGCGGCCGGAATGCGGTTCGGCCGGATTGAACACCAGCAGCGCGGAGGTACTTGCCTCTTCCGTCGAACCGCGGCTCTTGAATTGAGAACCGCCGTCTTCCGTCACCGCGACGACGAGGGCGTCGTGGCTGTGGGGTGCATAGTCATGGCTGGTGAAATCGGCGGCGAGACAGCTCAGCCCCGGGACATGGGCGTCCTTCCAGTAGCGTGAGCTGTTGCGCGTATCGACCCGGGCCAAGCTGCAAGTCTCCCTGACGACTTCATCATAGCAGGCGAGCGCGTCGGCCGCGATGCAGCGCCGCCGGCATGCTTCTCGATATCCGGTTCAGCGTGAGAAGCGGGGCTGGGCGGATCCGATGGCGAAGCTCGTGCGAACGGCGATACCGCTCGCCGCGATCGCGGCCAGTTGAGGCGGGATCGGCGCTCGCGGCGCCGGCCGTCGTGCATGACCCTTGATATCAGCTAAGGCGCTGACAAACCACCACTCTGGTAGATGAGTGGTGCCCAGGAGAGGACTCGAACCTCCACGCCCTTGCGAGCGCCAGCACCTGAAGCTGGTGCGTCTACCAATTCCGCCACCTGGGCAACGGCGGTTCGTTTACGGAGGCGCCGCGGTACTGTCAACGCCCCCGGAGCGATTTGTTGGCTATCGTTTGATTTTCGTTGTGCGAAGCGGAAGGAGCCCGCCGCGGCTATCGGTGCCGCGGTGGGGAATTCGCTTGTGTTCACGCAGCGCGGCGGACGCTGCCATACTGATGAGCGTCGACGCTGTGATGGCTCGTGCCGCCGCTTCCCACCCCCTCCTGCCCTGTCCTGAAGGCTGCGACGAGGTCGTTGAGCTGTCCGATGCGGGAGGAGAGGGATGCGGCGGATGC
>NZ_JBXAND010000006.1:0-340489 GCF_058801345.1 Allobosea sp. GW822-FHT03F07 | reverse complement strand
CAGGCCGGATAGATTTACGCACCCAGTGCCGGGCTCGACGTCAGAAATCATCTTGTGGCGGGAGGCGTCCATAGATTATCGTAGGGATTGCCGCGGCGCCCCATCGATCCGACAAGACCATGGTCGGCAAGCGTTTGCCGGTAGAGCCCCGCAGCATATTGCGACCCGCGATCCGTGTGATGCACGCAGCCGGGCGGCGGTTTTCGCCTTTCGATGGCCGAACGGAGGGCGGCCAGCGTCAGCCGGACGTCGATCGAGCGGCCGATGGCGTAGCCGACGACCTTGCGCGACCAGGCATCGAGGATCACCGCGACGTAGACGAAGCCGATGGTGATCGCGACGTAGGTGATGTCGGCCACCCAGAGCTGGTTCGGCCCGTCCGGGACCATGTTCTTCGCCAGGTTCGGGAAGATCGGCAGTTCGTGATCGCTATCGGTGGTGGCGACGTAGCGCCGGCGCTGCAGCGGCTGAAGGCAATGTTCGCGCATCAGGCGCCGGATTTTCTTGTGGTTGACGACAAGCCCGCGGTGCCGCAGCGCTGCCTGCATCCGGCGGTAGCCATAGGCCTCGAAGCTCTCGGAGATCGCCGCCATCGTCTCGACGAGCGCTGTGTCGTCGATGCTGATGGCCGGCTTGTCGTAATAAGTCGAGCGCGCGATCCCCATCAGCCGGCATCCTTCTGCGACGGAGAGGCTGCGGGGCCGGTGATGACGGATGTAGTCGCGCTTCTCGGCCGCGGTCCGTGCTTCAGAGCCCCCTTTAGGAACTCGATCTCCAGCGCCTGCCTGCCGACGAGCCGTTCCAGTGCGGCGATGCGCGCCTCGTAGGCTTCGATGGTGTCGGCGGCGACCGCCTCATCGTCGAAGGCGCCGGCTTCGAACTTCTGGATCCAGATGCGGATCAGGTTGCGCGACAGGTCGTGCCGCCGAGCGAGGCTGTGGAGCGTCTCGCCCGCCAGATAGTCATGGGCCACCTGGCGCTTGAACTCGATGCTGTGGGAACGGTGTCGGGCCATGGGCTTCCATCCTTCGAAAGCCCGGCTCCCCGGTCAATTGCTGGCCGTCACCTTGTCCGACTCAGGGGGCGCACTCCAGATCGGCGCCCAAGACTGCCCCCGCCAAGTTGGCTAGGCACCTGCCAGCTTGCGAGAAAATCGAGGATGGCAGGGTCAGGCAAGATGCCGATTGTGGGGTCAAAGCGGATGCCTGTTTACATCCTGAACGGCTTTGCGCACCTCATCCACGCTGTAGGGCGGGATCCGGCTGTGAACGACATGGTGGCATGTCGCGCAGAGTGGTACGAGGTCACGGATCGGATCGACTTCGTAAGCTTCGCCGATTTCAGACAACGGTGTCAGATGATGGACGTGGATCAGCTGCGCGCCGATCGCGCCGTACTTCTCCTCGTAGGTCAGTGTGCAGGCCTGGCAGGTCGGGCCGTAGTGCTCGATGCACAGCCGCCGCGCCTTCCGGTTTCGCTCATAGATCGTAAGCTCGACCCCGCTCGGCGTCCCCTCCCACAACGGAGGCCTTGGCTCCGGCGGGGCGGACGGCATCGGAGGGATCGGTAAATTCCGCTGTGGGTAGCCGAACCCGAAGCGGCCGCCCACGCCGATTGCAATCGCAGTCCAGACGCCCCATTCGCCGATCGTAAGGCTCGACTCGCGTGGCTGCTCGGTTAATCGGCATTTCTCAGAAACGGCTTGGACGCCCGGCTAAGGCCGGGCGTCCAAAGGCAGATTGCGGAACTCGACCGACAATCGCGGCAACACTATGCCTCTCTTTTCATTCACATCTGACGACGGACAGCCTCGCTTCGCGACGTCGACCCGCAGGACTTCCATTCTGAACAGATGCCAGCGCGCACCAACAGGATTGCGGTCGCTTTCTTACACTGCGGCAAACTTCGCCTTTCCCTACAGTCTCCGGCTGATCGCGAATTTCGCGCTTGACGACACATAGGATTGAGCATTAACTTAACTCTATGGTTAAGTTTCAAGAAGCGCAGCTCGATCGCACCTTCTCCGCCCTGTCGGACCCGACGCGGCGGGCGCTGCTGGCACGTCTCGAGGGAGAGGACGCCCTGTCGGTCAGCGAGCTGGCGCAGCCTTTCCCGATGTCGCTGCCGGCGGTGATGAAGCATCTCGACGTGTTGTCCGATGCCGGGCTGATCACGCGGACGAAGACGGGACGCACCGTCTCCTGCCGCCTCAATGCCGATCCGATGGAGGAGGCGATGGGCTGGCTCGCACGCTACCAGCGGTTCTGGACGCAGCGCCTGGACGCACTTGAGGCCATGCTGAACGAGCGCCGCGCCGACAAGGGGCCGGAAGAGGGCGGTTCAGAGGGCGTCTGACGGGGCACCGCCAAGGAGAGGCCGGACGCGATGGACAAGAAGGTCGATACCACGCCCAGTCTGACGTTGAAGCGGCGGCTGAACGCTTCGCCGACCGAGGTCTTCCAGGCCTGGACCGATCCCGAATTGCTGATGCGCTGGTTCGGACCGGAGAATGTCAGGACGATGGAGGTGGCGGTCGATCCCCGTGTCGGCGGCGCCTATCGGGTCGTGATGCTGGAGGATACCGGCGAGCGTCACGAGGTTTCCGGCATCTACCAGGAGGTCGTCGAGAACGAGCGGCTTTCCTTCAGCTGGTCCTGGGTGACGACGCCGGAGCGCGTCTCGCGGGTCACCGTGACGTTCAAGCCCGATGGCGACGGCACGATCCTGACGCTTTTGCACGAGAAGCTGTTCGACGAACAGGCGGTGCGCGGCCACACCCATGGCTGGACCGGCTCCCTCGTCAAGCTGGAGGAGCTGTTCGCCTGAGAAAGATGGCATTGGTTGCAGCGGGCTCGCGCTCTGCAGGGCCCGATCGGGCACCCATGCCCAAGCCGACCAAAGGGGGAAAACCGCCGGGCCAGGCCGTTCGAAAAGCCGCGTCCGCACAACGAGGAGACGGAACGATGCAGCATCAGATCGTATCCCGCGACGAATGGGTGGCTGCCCGCAAGGCGCATCTCGCCCGCGAAAAGGAGTTCACGCGACAGCGCGATGCGCTCAGCGCCGAGCGGCGCGCGCTCCCCTGGGTCAGGGTCGAGAAGGACTATGTCTTCGAAGGATCGAAAGGGCGTCAGATGCTTGCCGATCTGTTCGGCAAGAACAGCCAGCTCGTGATCTACCACTTCATGTTCGGGCCCGGCTGGAAGGAAGGCTGCCCCGGCTGCTCGTTCCTGGCCGATCATTTTGACGGCCCGAACCTGCATCTGAAGCATCACGACGTCAGCCTCGTCGCCGTCTCTCACGCGCCTTATGCCGAGTTTCAGCCGTTCCGGAAGCGCATGGGCTGGCAGTTCGACTGGGTGTCCTCGGCCGGCAGCGACTTCAATGCCGATTTCCATGTTTCGCCGAGCCCTGAGGAGAAGGCTGCCGGCCGCTACGAATACAACTACGAGATGCATGATGGCGAGGGTGGCGAGATGCCGGGCTTCAGCGTCTTCTACCGCAACGACGCGGGCGAAATCTTCCACACCTATTCGTCTTACGCCCGAGGCTGCGACCTGCTGGTCGGCGCCTACAACGTCCTCGACCTGACGCCGAAGGGCCGCAACGAGGAGGCCGTCATGGACTGGATGCGCCACCATGATCGCTATGAGGACCGGCCGCAGGCCAGCGCGGGCGCCATGCCGGTCGCCGCGGTCGCGTCCTGCTGCGGCTGAAGCCTGACGACGGCGACGGGCATCGCCCGTCGCCGCTTGCCGGGAGGTCAGCCCGGCTCCTGAAACCAACGGAGGAAATGACATGACCTATGTGCAGGGATTCGTCGTGGCCGTCCCGGCTGCGAACAAGGAAGCCTACCGCAAGCAGGCCGCCAACGCCGCGCCGATTTTCCGCGAGTTCGGTGCGCAGCGCTTCGTCGAGGCCTGGGGCGACGACGTGCCCGACGGCAAGCTGACCGACTTCAAGGGCGCCGTGAAGGCCAAGCCCGACGAGGTCGTCGTCTTCTCCTGGCTCGAATATGCCGACAAGGCGGCCTATGATGCAGCCAATCAGAAGATGGCGAGCGACCCGCGCATGAAGGAGATGGGTGCGTCAATGGCCTTCGACGGCCAGCGCATGATCTTCGGCGGCTTTTCTCCGATTGCCCAGCAGGGCGCCCACGGCAATGTGGCCTATATCGATGGCATGGTCGCGGCGGTTCCGGCAGGCAGCAAGGAGGCCTATCGCGAGTTCGCGACGCATCACGGCGCGATTCTGCGGGAGCATGGTGCGTCGCGCGTCGTCGACACCTGGGGCGATGACGTTCCCGACGGCAAGGTCACCGATTTCAGGCGTGCGGTGAAGGCGACCGGCGACGAGAAGGTGGTCTATTCCTGGATCGAATGGCCTTCGAAGGCAGTCCGCGACGCCGGTTGGCAGAAGGTCATGGCCGACCCGCGGATGCAGCGCGAAATGCCCTTCGACGGCAAGCGCCTGATCCATGGTGGCTTCGCGCCGATCCTGGATGCGTAAGCGCACTGGTTTCGCCTGGGAGACGCGCCGTCATCCCGGGCGCAGCGAAGCGGAGACCCGGGATCCATTCCGGAACGGCTCAGGAATGGATCCCGGATCAGCGCCGAGGAGCCTGTCCTTGGGTCGGCCAAAGGCGATCCGAGGGCGGCTTGTCCGGGATGACGGCGTGAGTCCGCCCCCTCAGCCCGGCCCGGCGCCCTGCGTCGCGAGGTACAGCGCGTAGATCGACTGGCTCGCCGCCATGAACAGCCGGTTCCGCTTCGGCCCGCCGAAGCAGATATTGCCGCAGACCTCCGGCAGGCGGATGCGGCCGAGTAGCTTCCCGGCGGGGTTGAACACGAGCACGCCGCTATAGCCGACATTGCGCCCGGCATTGGACGAAGCCCAGAGATTGCCTTCGACATCGCAGCGCAGACCGTCCGGCCCGCAATGCACGCCGTCGACCATGCAGTCCGAGAAGCGCTTGCCGTTGCTGAGCTTGTTGTCGGTGCCGACATCGAAGACGTGGATGTCGCCCTTGCCGCCCGGCCCGGTATCGCCCGGCCCCTTGCCGGTCGAGGCGATGTAGAGCTTCTTGAAATCGGGCGAGAAGCACAGTCCGTTCGGGTCGGGCACCTGCGACTCCGGCACGACCAGGTCGAGACGTCCGCTCGGATCGAGCCGGTAGGTGTTGGTCGGGAGTTCGCGCTTGGCGAGCCCGATGCCGGGCGGCTGGCCCAGCCGCGGATTGAGCTTGCCTGCGGCGTTGCTCGGCCCACCGGCGGCGTCCGGCGCGCCCTCGTAGAGCTGGCCGCCATAGGGCGGGTCGGTGAACCAGTAGCTGCCGTCCGGATGGGCGGCGATGTCGTTGGGCGAGTTCAGCTTCTTGCCGTCGAATGAGTCGGCCAGCACGGTTGCCGATCCGTCGAGCTCGTAGCGCACGACGCGGCGGTTCAGATGCTCGCAGGAGAGCTGCCGGCCCTGGAAGTCGAAGCTGTTGCCGTTGCTGTTGCCGGAGGGCGAGCGGAAGACGGTGACGCGCCCGTCATCCTCGATCCAGCGCATCTGCCGGTTGCGCGGGATGTCGCTCCAGACGAGATACTGGCCCTGCGCGTTCCAGGCGGGGCCCTCGACCCAGAGACCCCCGGTCCAGATCCGTTGGATCGCCGCATTGGGCTGGGCCAGCCCGCCGAAGGCAGGGTCGAGGGTGATGACGTCGGGATCCCAGAAATAGGTCGTGGGCGCGCCGTTGCGACTGAAGTCGCGCGGCGGGGTCGTGATCGTTGTCGGTGGTGCGGCAGGGCCTGCAGAGGTCTGGGCGAGGGCGGGGCCGGCTGTCGCGGCCAGGGCTCCGAGCCCCGCCGCATGGATCAGCGTACGCCTGGACAGGATTGCAGCCTGGTGCTGCGCGGGATCGCGGTCGTGAGCAGAATGGTCTGTCATCGTTTACCTCCCATGATTGTTGTTGTCTTGGCTGGCTTTGCGCCGGCTTTTGGTCGTCTTTCGGCCCTCCTTTCGCGTCGTGCGCCGCGGCTTGCCGGGCACGCACGCAAGCTACAGATCATCAGCGCGGTTGTCGCGGGTCGAGCGGTGCTGACGAGGGGCAGTCGTGCAGCCCAAGCATGCGGATCGCGCCCTGTCGGCATCGCTCTTGCTCTCTGCCTGCTGCTGCCAACCACCGACGATCCCCCGCCGCGCTGCATATCCGCCCCGCCACGGCGCGCTTGCCCCGACAGGCGAAATCGCCCACAGCAGCCTTCCTCTCTGTCGGATCGTTGACATGCTTGCTGGAATACCCATCGGGGATCTCGTCTTCCTCGCCGTTTCGCTCGTCGTGGCGGGTGCGCTCACAGGGCTTCTGGCGGGCGTCTTCGGCGTCGGTGGCGGCGCCGTCATCGTGCCGATCCTCTACGAGGTCTTTCGCGTCATCGGCGTGCCCGAAGAGGTCCGCATGCCGCTCTGCGTCGGCACCTCTTTGGCGGTGATCATCCCGACCTCGATCCGCTCCTTCCAGGCGCATCGCGCCAAGGGCATGGTCGACATGACGATCCTCAAGCTCTGGGCGGTGCCGGCGGTGCTCGGCGTCATCGCCGGCAGCGTCGTCGCCCGCTATGCGCCCGCCGACCTGTTCAAGATCGTCTTCGTCGTCGTCGCGGTGGCGAGCGCGCTGCGCCTGCTCTTCGCCTCCGACCGCTGGAAGCTCGGCACCGAAATGCCCGGCACGGTCCTGATGAACATCTACGGTGCCATCATCGGTGTGCTCTCGGCGCTGATGGGCATCGGCGGCGGGCAGCTCTCCAGCCTGTTCATGACCTTCTATGGTCGCCCGATTCATCAGGCGGTCGCGACCTCCTCGGGGCTCGGCGTCCTCGTCTCGATCCCCGGCGCGCTCGGCTACATCTATGCCGGCTGGCCGAAGATGGACATCCTGCCGCCGCTGTCGCTCGGCTACGTCTCCTTCATCGGCTTCCTGCTGTTCATCCCGACCTCGATCTGGACCGCGCCGATCGGTGCGCGCCTGGCGCACCGCCTGTCGAAGCGGCGGCTCGAGGTCGTCTTCGGGCTGTTCCTGCTGGCGGTTGCCGGCCGCTTCCTCTGGTCGCTGCTGAACTGAGCTGGGGAGGGCCGCTGTGACGCAGGACGCAACGCCCTTTGGCATCCGCGCACTCGCCGCTTCGGACCATCCGGCCCTGGCGGCCCTGATGGCGGAAATGCAAGTGCATTACCGCGTACCTTGTCCGCCATCCCAGGCGATCCTCGACGGTCTCGCGAGGCTGCCGCAGGGCGTCGATATCCTCATCGCCGAGCGCGCCGGGGCGCTGCTCGGCTTCGCCTCGGCCTGCGCAATCTATCCGGGGCCGGGTCTCGCCTCGGGCTTCTTCCTGAAGGAGATTTATGTTTCTCGCACGGCAAGGGGTGGCGGTATCGGCCGCGCGCTGATGCGTGCGCTGGCGCAACTGGCGCTAGCTCGCGGCCACAGGCGCCTCGACTGGACGGCCGATTCCGGCAATCCCGAGCTGATCCGTTTCTACGAAAGCCTTGGCGCCGCCGCCCAGACCGAGAAGGTCTTCTTCCGCCTGACCGGGGAGGCGTTGGCGAGGACTGCTCAGGCCCCCTCGGGAGCCGGAGCCGACGCCTGACTACGGGCTGCGGTCCGCTCCCGCAGCCTCGCCATGATCGCCCGCCGCTCGGGCTCGCTCATGCCGCCCCAGCGCGCGATCTCGGCCAGCGAGCGCCCGCAGCCCTCGCAGAGCTTGCTGACGGGGTCGAGCATGCAGGCCTTGATGCAGGGCGAGGAGATGCCGCTCATGGGCCGCTGATCCCTAAGGCGAGCGCGAAGCCGAGATAAACGGCGATCTCGTCTAGTTGTTGCGTCGCCCCCGCGACGTCGCCCGTCTGCCCGCCGATCAGCCGCAGGCAGAGGCGCCTGACGAGCAGAGCATTCGCCGCCGCCAGAACGAAGCCCAATGCGAGGCCCGATGGTGGCAGGCCGGATGCGAAGACCGTGGCCAGCGCGAGGATCGTAGCGACAGCATATCCAAGCAGCGCGGTGCGCTCCGAAGGCCGTCCGACCGATGCGGAAGCCCCGTCGCGGCGAGCAGGCCCCATCGTCGCCAGCAGGTGGACACCCGACATCCGGGAGACGACGGCCGCGATCATGAACATGCCGGCAGCCGCCAGCGGCCCCGCGCGATCGAGGATCATCGCCAGCGCCGCGACCCGTAGCAGCAATGCGAGCCCCATCGCCAACGCGCCATAGCTGCCGAGCCGGCTGTCCTTCATGATCTCCAGCCGCCGCTCCGGTGTGCGCCCGCCAAAGAGGCCGTCGGCGCTGTCCGCCAGCCCGTCCTCGTGCAAGGCGCCCGTCGTCACCGCCAACGTCGCGATGGCGAGCGCAGCCGAAAGCAGGCCGCCGAGCCCGGCCACCCCGGCGCCGCACAGCACCAGCGTCGCGGGCAGGGCGATGACCAGCGTGGCAAAGGGCAGGGCGCGCGGCACGGTGCGGAAATCGGGCGGCGCATGCGGGTCCGCCTCACCCGGCAGGCGCGGCACCGGCAGGCGCGAATAGAAGCGGATGCAGATCGCGGTCGCGATCGGCCACCCCGGCCAGACGGGTTCTGGCTGCGGCGCCGTCACTGTCTCTGTCGAAGCCTCGGCCATGCCGCGTCCCGCGTTCCTCGATTGTCTTCCCGCGGCGCAGCCTATAGCAGCAGCAGCGGCCGGCCAGCCATCGCGATTGCGCCGGCGCATCACCATCGCCGCACGAGACATCGCCATGGCCGCTTCCGGACTTCCCTTCGACGACATCCGCGAGCTCATCGCCGCGATGCCCGGCCCCGACATGGCGGCGGCCAACACCGTGCGCGCCCGCGACAAGGAACTGACCAAGCCGGCGGGCAGCCTCGGCCGCATGGAGGAGATCGCCGAATGGCTCGCCGCCTGGCAGGGCAAGGGTCGGCCGACGGTCGATCGCCCGCTCGTCTGCGTCTTCGCCGGCAATCATGGCGTCGTCGCGCAGGGCGTCTCGGCCTTTCCGCAGGCCGTGACGCGCCAGATGCTGGAGAATTTTGCGGCCGGGGGCGCGGCGATCAACCAGATCTGCGCCGCCTTCGATCTCGGCTTCAAGGTCTTCGATCTCGCCCTCGATCTCCCGACCGGCGATTTCACCCAAGGCGATGCTCTCGACGAGCGCGCCTGCGTCGCCACCATGGCCTTCGGCATGGAGGCGCTGGTCGGCGGCACGGACCTGCTCTGCCTCGGCGAGATGGGCATCGGCAACACTACCTCGGCGGCTGCGATCTATGCCGCGCTCTATGGCGGCGACGCCGCCTTCTGGTGCGGGCGCGGCACCGGCCTCGACGACGAGGGCCTGAAGCGCAAGATCGCCGCCGTGGAGGCTGGCCTTGCCCTGCACCGCGCGCATCTCAAGGACCCGCTCGAGGTGCTGCGCCGCCTCGGCGGCCGCGAGATCGCGGCGATCTGCGGCGCCATCATCGCCGCCCGCTCGCAGCGCATCCCGGTGATCCTCGACGGCTATGTCGTGACGGCCGCGGCCGCGATCCTGCACGCGCTCGACCCTTCGGCGATCGACCACTGCCTCGCTGGCCATCTCTCGGCCGAAGGGGCCCATGCGCAGGTCCTCGCCAATCTCGGCAAGCAGCCGCTGCTCGCGCTCGACATGCGGCTGGGCGAGGGCTCGGGCGCGGCACTGGCCGCCAGCCTGGTCAAGGCTGCGGCTGCGATCCACTCGGGCATGGCGACCTTCGCCCAGGCGGGCGTGGCCGGGAAGGCTTAGCCTCGACCCATGGATGGAGAGGGCGAGGGGCGCAGGCCGTCGCTGCCTTGCTGATGGCGGAATTGTGTTGAACTCTGCCCGTCATCGTTCCGGGCCGAAATCGGCATCCGCACGAGACCGCACCCGGGGCGCAAGAACCGCGGGAGGGATAGATGAAGCACGCAACGTGTTTCAAACTTGTCGCCGCAGCCGGGCTGCTGGCGCTGGCCTCGGGCTCGGCAGCAGCCCAGACGGCCGCGATGACATTCTTCGTCACCAGCACGGGTTCCGGCAAGGGCGCCGATCTCGGCGGGCTTGCCGGCGCTGACGCCATCTGCCAGCGCCTTGCTCAAGCTGCGGGCGCCGGCGGCAAGACCTGGCGGGCCTATCTCTCCACCCAGGCCGTCGGCGGCGCTACAGCCGTCAATGCCCGCGATCGCATCGGCACCGGTCCGTGGCAGAATGCCAAGGGTGTGATCGTCGCCACCAGCGTCGCCGATCTGCACGGCACTGCGCCGAACCTCACCAAGCAGACGGCGCTCAACGAGAAGGGCGAGCCCGTCAACGGCCGCGGCGACACCCCGAACCAGCACGACATCCTGACGGGCTCCCAAGCCGACGGCACCACCTTCGGGCCGGGCGAGGACCGCACCTGCGGGAACTATACCAAGAGCGGCACGGAGGGCGCGGTGATGGTCGGTCATCACGACCGCAGTGGGCTCGACGACTCAGCCGCAGCGAAGTCCTGGAACATGTCGCATCTGTCGCGCGGCGGCTGCAGCCAGGATGCGCTGCGCAGCACCGGCGGTGCCGGCCTGCTCTACTGCTTCGCCATCAATTGAGGCTGGTCGTGCCATCAGGCGACGTTCGGCGCGGGGCGATGATCCGCCAGAGGGCGCTGAATTTGACAGGAGCGCGCGGTCATCCCGGACAAGCGGCGTAGCCGCGCAGCTCCGGGATCCATCGTAGGGCTCCGGAGGCCTCCAATGGATCCCGGGGCAAGCCCGGGATGACGCCGTGGTTCCGTGCAGAACTAGCACGCTCCAAGGCTTCGACCCCTCACGCTGCCCGCGTCTCCGGCTCGGGCAGCGCCGCGAGCGTGTCCATCACGCGCACGGCCGGCAGCGTGATCGTCACCTCCGTGCCGGCGCGCGGCTTCGACTTCAGGCTGAAGCCGCCGCCATGCAGGTCGATAAGCCCTTTCACGATCGGCAGCCCGAGCCCCGAGCCCTGCTCGGCCGTCTTGATCGCCAGAGAGCCGCGCCCGAAGGTCTGCAGCACGACCGGGATCTCGTCCTCGGGAATGCCCGGACCGGTATCGGTGATCGAGACATATTGGCCGCCATTCGCGGTCCAGCCGACCTTGATGGTGATCTCGCCGCCCGGCGGGGTGAACTTGATCGCGTTCGCGAGGATGTTGAGCACGACCTGCCGGATCGCACGCTCGTCGGCCCAGACCTTCGGCAGGTCGGGCTCGACCGCCTCGCGGATGGTCTGGCCCTTGGCCTTGGCCCGCAAGTTGAGCATGTGCCGGCAATCTTCGGCGATGGCGGCGAGCGAGAGCGCTTCCTCGTTTAGCTCGTATTTTCCGGCCTCGATGCGCGACAGGTCGAGGATCTCGTTGATCAGTTCCAGCAGGTGCTGGCCGGAGCTGTGGATGTCGGCCGAATATTCCTTGTAGGCGGCGTTGGCATGTCCGCCGAAGACCTCGTTCTTCATCACCTCGGAGAAGCCGAGGATGGCGTTGAGAGGCGTGCGCAGCTCATGGCTCATCGTCGCCAGGAAGCGGGACTTGGCGAGGTTGGCCTCCTCCGCCTTGCGCCGGGCTTCGTCGGAATTGGCGTTGGCGGTTTCGAGTTCGGCGATCAGCGCGTCCTTCTCCGCCCGGAATGCGATAGCCGAGACCGAACTGGCATAAAGCCGGTTGGCCAGAAAGACGAAGAAGAGCTGCGCCGAGGCCGCCATGACGGCGGTGGTGAGGCTGTCCATGTCGGTCCGCCCCCAGAAGAAGGCGGCGATGCCGATCATGATCGGAACGATCCCGGCATAGACCGCCATCGGGATGGAGGCGGCGAGCATCACCGTCAGGGCGCTGACGATGAGCAGTGTCGTGGTGACGAAGACTTTGGCACCGGGCGCGTCGACCTTGGCGAAGACCATCAGGATCAGCGCCCAGGAGATGCCGTGGAAGCCCTCCGCCAGCGCAAACCCGCGGCGCCAGCGCTTGATACCGATCTCGTCGCTCGGTTGCGCCAGGAAGCGCCGGCTCAGCACGACGATGATCATCGTCGCCAGCAGCACCGCCCCGACCCAGGGCGTGACCATGTAGACCGGCACCCAGAGGCATGCCGCGGCGGCGATGCCGATGGCCAGGACGAGCGTGCCGACCGAGCCGTTCATCCGGTATTCGGCGAAGACCCGCAGCAGCTCATGATCGAAGGCGCGTTCGAGCCCGGTCGAGGATGTCAGCCGCTCGCGCACCGACTTGACCTCGCGCGTGACGAGCTTGCGGCGCGCGAGGGCGGTCGGGTCCGGCCCGCGTCCACGCTGCACCTGTTCGGCCGTCACTTCAGGCATGATCGGGACGTGATTAACCTCTTCCTGCGCGCGGGATGCGCGACGGGCTCGCCATCATGGTCGGCAAATCGTTAAGCTCTTCCTGATGACGCGCTTCGGATTCACCCGTTCGAGACAGGGACCCTTCGGCTGGCGGCGGGTCAGCCGCCCCGTTGATATCGTTGTAGCTCTTGGAATCATTGGCTTATTGGCGATTGCAGGCGCGGTGTTGCAATATCGCCTCGGCCCTGCGCGAACGCTGATCGGCGCCGCCCGCGCGATCGATGGCGATTCCCTGCGCCTCGCCGGCGAGGAACTGCGGCTGCAAGGGCTCGACGCGCCCGAGTTCCGGCAAAGCTGCACGGATCGGGCCGGCCGCGCGGTCGATTGCGGCCGTGCCTCGCGGCGGGCGCTGGAGGTGCTGCTGTCGCGCGGCATCGTCACCTGCGAGATCGGCAAGGTCGATCGCTATGGCCGAGGCCTCGCCCAGTGCCGTCAGGGCGAGACCGACATCAACGCGATGCTGGTGCGCGATGGGCATGCCGTCGCCTATGGCGCCTACCGCGCCGAGGAAGCCGAGGCGAAGGCGGCCGGGCGCGGTATCTGGGCTTTCCAGTTCGAGCGCCCGGAGACCTGGCGGCGTGGGCAGGGGCGATAGGGAGGAGCAGGTCCCGGCGCCACACAACCATCACGAAGAGCCTTGAAAGGATTGACCATCCGGCCCTCGGCATGGTCGGGTCGCGCGGCGATGGCGGAGAGGATGTCGATGAAACTCTATGATGGCGGGCGGGCGCCCAATCCGCGGCGCGTGCGCATCTTCTTTGCGGAAAAGGGTGTGCCCCTGCCGGAGATCGTGCCGATCGACATGGCGAAGAAGGAGCACAAGACCGAGGTCTTCACGAAGCTGAACCCGGCGCAGCGTCTGCCGGTCCTGGTGCTCGACGACGGCACGGCGCTGGCCGAGACCGTCGCGATCTGCCGTTACATCGAGAGCCTGCATCCGAACCCGCCGCTCTTCGGTAAGGATGCCAAGCATCAGGCCCTGATCGAGATGTGGAATCGGCGCATCGAGCTCGGCCTGTTCGCGGCCGTCGCCGCAGTATTTCGTCATTCGCACCCCTCGATGGCGGAACTCGAGGAGCAGGTGCCGGAATGGGCCGAGGCCAATCGCGAGCAGATCGACGATCACCTCTGGATCCTCGAGCTGCAGCTCGCCGGCAACCGCTATGTCTGCGGCGACGAGCTGACGGTCGCCGACATCACCGCCGGCATCGCCATCGATTTCATGAGGCCCTCGCGCATTCCGCTGCCGGAGGACTTTGTCCAGATCCGGCGCTGGCACGCCGAACTCTCCGCCCGGCCGAGCTGGAAGGCCTGATGCGAGCCGCCATTCTCCTCCTGGCCGCTCTCGCCGCGCCGCCGCTGCCCGCCTTCGCGGTCGACAAGCTCGATGGCGAGGCGATCCGGCGCGCCTTCGAAGGGAATACCGTCAGCGGCCGCTACACCAATGGTGGCTTCTTCACCGAGTATCACGATCCCGATGGCCGTGCGCTCGGCCACAATGGCTGGCAGCCCAACCGCGATGCCTGCTGGACCACGCGGGCCGATCAGGTCTGCTACTACTACGGACCGCAGAGCGACCGCACGGTGCATTGCTTCACGGTGGAACTCAGCCGCGATCTCTATGTTTTGCGCAATGCCGGCAACGGCCGGATCAATGCGCTCGCCTCGGTCGAACCGGGCAATCCGCGCAAGCATGGCGACAACGGCGAGTCCTGGTATTGCGATGGCCTGATCTCGAAAGCGCCCGAACCGCTGATGACGCGACGGCGTCTCGCCGCACGCTGATGCTGCCCAGGAGCCTTGCCGCCGCCATGCTCGCGGTCGTCATCACGCCCGGCGCCGCCGCGCAGGCGGCCGAGCGGCTCGATGGCGAGGCGATCCGGCGCGCCTTCGAGGGCAACACGGTGGCCGGGCGTTACTCCGGCACCAATATGCCTTTCAGCGAACATCATCATCCCGATGGTCGCGCCACCGGCCATAATCGCAACGTTCCCAACCGCGACGCCTGCTGGACGACGACGGCGGAAGCTGTCTGCTACTATTACGGCCCGCAGGAGACGCGCCGGACCTACTGTTTCACGGTCGAGCGCAGCGGCCGGCTTTATGTCCTGCGCAACCGGTCGAGCGGCCGCATCAACGGCATGGCGACCGTCGAGGCGGGGGATCCGGAGGGCGCCAGCCAAGGCCCTCCCACCTGGACCTGCGATGGGCTGATCTCGCAGGTTCCAGGTCGTTTGCGCCCGAACCGCTCGCGGCTGGCGAGGCGATGACCGGGCCGGAACCTCTCGATACGGTCCTGCGCGAATTGAGGGCCTGCCGGATCTGCCGCGATGCGCCGCTCTATCCGCCGCCGCTGCCGCATCAGCCGAGGCCGGTCATCCAGGCTTCGGTGACCGCGCGGCTTTGCATCGCGGGACAAGCGCCGGGCACCCGCGTCCATGCCAGCGGCAGGCCTTTTACCGACCCCTCCGGCGTGCGGCTGCGTGGCTGGCTCGGCCTCGACGAGGCGGTCTTCTACGACGCGGCGAAGGTCGCGATCGTGCCGATGGGCCATTGCTTCCCGGGCCTCGATGCCAAGGGCGGAGACAAGCCGCCGCGCCGCGAATGCGCTCCGACCTGGCGCGCCCGCGTCTTCGCTGCGATGCCGGTGGTCGAACTCGTGCTCGCGATCGGCCGCTATGCCCAGGCCTGGCATCTAGGCCCCGGAGCGGGCGCGAGCCTCTCCGACACGGTCAGCGACTGGCGTGCGATCTTCGCGCGGCCGGAGCGCCCCCGAATCCTGCCGCTGCCGCATCCGTCCTGGCGCAACAATGCCTGGCTGAAGCGCAATCCCTGGTTCGAGGACGAACTGGTGCCGGTGCTGCGCCGCGAGGTCTCGCGCCTCGTCGGTTGAGCCCGCGAGGGCGTCAGCGATACTGGAAGCTGCCCGAATCGAGGTTGCGATCGACCTGTCCGCGCATCTGGATCACCGTGCGCACCGGCCCCATGCCGGTCTGGCCGCGCCCTTCGAGATGGACCAGGGCACCGGCGGAGGAGCCGTAGCCGTTCCGCGAGCTCTTGCCGAATTCCGCCCGGACCGAGCCGCCGGCGCGCACGCAGAGCGAAGAGCCGTCGACACGCACGAAGCCGGGGCCGTATTCGGGGCAGGGCCGCGCTGCCTGCTGTTCGGGACGCGCCGGCTTCGCCCGTTCCTTGACCTGGCCACGACCCGGCAAGGGTTCTCCGATCGACTGAGCCTGGGCGGAGGCCACTGTCAGGAGGATGAAGAAAGCGGAGCCGGCAAGGCGAAGCATGGGGCGAATCCGGAGGCGAACCGAGGGCCTATCAACACGTAGCAAAAAAGGCGCGACGAAGGCCGCCAGCATATGCGCCTCTCCGGCAACGGAAAACCCCGGCCTCGCGGCCGGGGTGGGGTTCCAGTTGGGCCGCGTGCGCGGCCGGTCGCTCCTTGTCAGAGCTGGTTGGCCGCGCGAGCGCGGATCAGGAAGTTATCGTAGGTGTATTCGGCGATCTGGAACCACAGATATTCGTCGCCGCGGAAGGCCGACATCGCGTCATAGACCTTCTTGAAGGCGTGGTTCTTGGCCGAGGTCTCGGCATAGACCTCTTTCGAGGCCTTGAGGCAGGCTTCCAGGATCTCCTGCGAGAACGGCCGCAACTGCGCGCCGGCGCCCACGAGACGTTTCAGCGCGGCGGGATTGCGAGCGTCGTACTTGGCCTGCATGTCGACATTGGCGAGCGCCGCGGCGGTCGTCAGCACCGATTTGTAGGCCTTCGGCAGCGCGTCCCACTTGGCGGTATTGAGGAAGAAGTGCAGCGCGGCGCCGCCTTCCCACCAGCCCGGATAATAGTAGAACGGCGCGACCTTGTTGAAGCCAAGCTTCTCGTCATCGGCGGGGCCGACCCATTCGGCTGCATCGATCGTGCCCTTCTCGAGCGCCGGATAGATGTCGCCACCGGCGATCTGCTGCGGCACAACGCCGAGCTTGGCCATGACCTGCCCGGCGAAGCCGCCGATGCGCATCTTCACGCCCTGGAGGTCGGCGACGGTCTTGATCTCCTTGCGGAACCAGCCGCCCATCTGGCAGCCCGTATTGCCGCCTGGAAGCGCGTAGATGTTGTAGGACTTGTAGAACTCGTTGAGCAGTTCGTTGCCGCCGCCATGGTAGAACCAGGCGTTCTGCTGGCGCGCGTTGAGCCCGAAAGGCACCGCCGTGCCGAAGGCGAAGGTCGGGTCCTTGCCGACATAGTAGTAGGATGCGGTGTGGCACATCTCGACGGTGCCGTTGGTCACGGCATCGGCCGCCTGAAGACCCGGGACGATTTCGCCGGCTGCGAAGACCTGGATCTGGAACTTGCCGTCCGTGGCCTCCGACACGGCCTTGGAGAGAACCTCGGACGCGCCATAGATCGTATCGAGGGATTTCGGGAAGGAGGAGGTCACCCGCCACCTGACCTCCGGCGTCGCCTGAGCGATGGCCGGGCTTGCGATCACGCCGGCGGCCGCACCGGCACCTGCAACTTTCATGAACTGACGACGCTTCATTCCGTCTCCTCCCTGGAGTCCTTTCGCGCACCGGTTCCGGGCCGATCGTCACGATTCCGTCAGAAAAGCAGGTTTGCAACACAACGCAAGAGGAAAATGCATGCCGGTTATGCGCCTATGGTATGGAATCGCGGTGGATCCGCGGCCGTCACGGCGCTTGGCGCGGGGGGCGATCCGCAAGCCCGATCCCAACGAAAAAAGCCCGGCCGAAGCCGGGCTTTGAACGAAAGGCACGACCGGCGCCGCGAAGACGCCGGTATCAGGCTTCAGCGTGCGCGCGAACGCACCTGGAAGACGTCGAAGCTGAGCTCCGCCACCTGCCACCAGAGATACTGGTCGCCGCGGAAGGCGGCCATGGCGTCGATCGCCTTCTTGAAGTCGGGGTTCTTGGCCGAAATCTCGCCGTAGAGCTCGTTGGAGGCCTTCAGGCAGGCTTCCAGGATTTCCTGCGAGAACGGACGCAGCTGCGTGCCGGCGCCGACGAGACGCTTCAGCGCGGGCGGGTTCTGCAGGTCGTACTTCGCCGCCATCTGCGTGTTGGCATAGGTGCAGGCGGCGGTCAGGGCAGCCTGGTAGGCCTTGGGCAGCGCGTTCCACTTCTCCAGGTTGACGAAGGCGTGGACGCAGGGCCCGCCCTCCCAGAAGCCGGGATAGTAGTAGTACGGCGCGACCTTGGAGAAGCCGAGCTTCTCGTCGTCATAGGGGCCGACCCACTCGGCGCCGTCGATCGTGCCCTTTTCGAGCGCCGGATAGATGTCGCCGCCGCCGATCTGCTGCGGCACGACGCCGAGCTTGGCGAGCACCTGGCCGGCGATGCCGCCGATGCGCATCTTCAGGCCCTGCATGTCGGCGACGGTCTTGATCTCCTTGCGGAACCAGCCGCCCATCTGGGCGCCGGTGTTGCCGCAGGGCAGGCCGTAGATGTTGAACTTCTTGTAGAACTCGTTGAACAGGTCGTTGCCGCCGCCCTGGTACAGCCAGGCGTTCTGGCCGCGCGCATTGAGGCCGAACGGCACCGAAGCGGCGATCGCGAAGGTCGGGTCCTTGCCGACATAGTAGTAGGACACCGTGTGGCACATCTCGACAGTGCCGTTGGTGACGGCGTCGGCGGCCTGCAGGGCAGGGACGATTTCGCCCGCGGCGAAGACCTGGATCTGGAACTTTCCGTCGGTCAGTTCGGAGACCATCTTGGCCATGACTTCGGCGCCGCCATAGATCGTGTCGAGCGACTTGGGAAAGCTCGACGCCAGACGCCACTTCACCTCGGGGTTCGACTGCGCGACGGCCGGCGAGGCGATCGCGGCCGCTGCTGCACCGGCGGTAGCGGTCTGGATAAACTGACGGCGCTTCATGATGGACATCTCCTCGATGGGTCTCGGATTTCCGAGTGTTGTGGCGGTGGGAGGCGGTTCGGCCGCGCTCGCCGATCATTCGATACTTGCTTGGCCTTCTAGACGAGCGCCTCGCCAATCGCGAGCACTTTCAACGCTCTGGCCTGCGACTTTTGGCTAGTGCCGGGCCTGCTTTGGCGGCCTCGGCATGCTCGGCTACAAGGATGCTCGCTGCACATGAAGGGACGGAGCATGGATCACGACAAGCTGAAGCGGCTGAGGGCGCGCTATGCCGGCGCCAGCGGCGCCGACATCCACGATCCCCGCTTCGCCAAGGTCGCCGCCGACCAGTTCAAGGGCGACAAGCGCAAATGGCCGTTCTCGGACGTGGCGACCTTCATCAGCGCACCCTATCGCCCGGACGCCCTGAGCCTTCCCGATCTCGGTGGGCTCGACGTCGCGATCATCGGCCTGCCGATGGATCTCGGCGTCACCAACCGTGCCGGCACGCGGCTCGGGCCGCGCGCCGTGCGCGCCGTCGAGCGCATGGGGCCGATGGATCATGTCCTGGGCACGGCGCCCTTCGGTATGCTCAAGGCTGCCGATATCGGCGACGTGCCCTTCCGCTCGCGCTATTCGCTTGAAAGCTGCCACGAGGATATCGAGGCGACCTTCAGGACGATCGTCGCGGCCGGCGTCTCGCCGCTGGCGGTCGGCGGCGACCATTCGATCACCTATCCGATCCTCAAGGCGGTCGGCGCGAAGCGTCCGGTCGGCATGATCCATATCGACGCCCATTGCGACACGTCGGGGCCCTATGAGGGCTCGAAGTTCCACCATGGCGGGCCGTTCCGGCAGGCGGTGCTAGACGGCGTGCTCGATCCCGAGCGCGTCATCCAGATCGGCATCAGGGGCGGGGCGGAGTATCTCTGGGAGTTTTCCTACGAGTCCGGCATGACCGTGATCCATGCCAACGAGGTCGATGATCTCGGCATCGAGGCCGTCATCGCCAAGGCGCTTGCCGTGATCGGCGACGGGCCGACTTACGTCTCCTTCGACGTCGATTCGCTCGACCCTGCCTTCGCGCCCGGCACCGGCACGCCCGAGGTCGGCGGCCTGACGCCGCGCGAGGCGCTGGCGATCCTGCGCGGATTGAAGGGCGCCGATATCGTCGGCGCCGACGTCGTCGAGGTCGCCCCGCAATATGACGCGACCTCCAACACAGCCCAATGCGCCGCGCAGGTCCTGTTCACCGAGCTCTGCCTGATCGCAGAGGCCAGGGCGCTCGGGAAGGGGCGGCCCTAGGGCACCCGGCGGCCTCAGGCCCTGCGTGCCAGCCAGATGACGTGCCGGGCGCCGCTGCGGCCGCGATGGGCCCGCACCGTCACCTCCTCGGCCGCGAAGCCGGCCTGCCGCAATCGCTGGGTGAAGCGCCGGTCGGGTCCTTGCGACCAGACGGCCAGGATGCCGCTGGGGCGTAGCGCCGCCTTCGCCAGGCCGAGGCCGCCATCATCGTAGAGC
The DNA here is from genome assembly GCF_058801345.1 of Allobosea sp. GW822-FHT03F07. NCBI lineage: Bacteria > Pseudomonadati > Pseudomonadota > Alphaproteobacteria > Hyphomicrobiales > Alloboseaceae > Allobosea > Allobosea sp. GW822-FHT03F07. The sequence continues at coordinate 320,709 of NZ_JBXAND010000006.1, read as the reverse complement.
CGGTCGTTGGCGGCCACGGTCAGCCCGTCCGGACCGTTGTCGACATCGAGCAGGATCGCGTCATAGCGTCCCGCGCCCTCGGCGATGACCTGCGCGACATCCCGCTCCACGATGGTGACACGCGGATCGTCGAGGCAACCGGCGAAAAGCTCCGCCATCGGCCCGCGTGCCCAGGCGACGACGGTGGGGATGAGTTCGGACACGGTGATCTCGGCATCCCCGCCGAAACTCGCCAGCGCGGCGCGCAAGGTGAACCCCATGCCGAGCCCACCGATCAGGATGCGTGGTTTGGGCCGGCCAGCGAGACGCGTCGCGACCAGCGTCGCCAGCGCCTCCTCCGAACCGCTGAGGCGGCTGTTCATCAGTTCGATGCTGCCGAGCATGATCGAAAACTCGGCGCCGCGCCGCTTCAGCCGGAGTTCGGGACCGGCGCCGGGCGACTTCGCGGTGTCGAGCAGAATCCAGGGCAGCATGGCGAGCTCTCGATCACAGGCGTGAGGTTCGGGCTGGCAAAAGCCAGCCATTCGGTTCTGTCTATAACGAGCGCGCTCGACCCATGCAGGAAATTCATGCCGGCGCTCCTCACGTCGTGTTGATCTGACGCAAGCTGCATGGCTATGCCATCTTGTTGCATCGCAGCGAAAAATGCTGCGTCGCCAAAGATGGGCTTCCGATCCTGATGACTCTCGCAACGAACGACACCCACATCGGGGCAACTGCGTCAGTGCAGGCCAAGGCCCGCCCGGGCAGCCATATCGGGCTGGTCCTGTTCGCGCTCGCGATGGGCGGCTTCGCCATCGGCACCACGGAATTCGCGGTGATGAGCCTCGTGCCGTATTTCTCAGCCGGACTCGGCATCGACGAGCCGACGGCTGGTCATGTCATCAGCGCCTATGCGCTCGGTGTCGTCGTCGGCGCACCGATCATCGCCGTGCTCGCGGCGCGGCTGTCGCGCCGGACGCTGCTGATCGGCCTGATGGCGGTGTTCGGTGTCGCGAACCTCATGAGCGCGCTGGCCCCGAGCTATGGCTGGATGCTTCTCTTCCGCTTCCTCAGCGGCCTGCCGCACGGCGCCTATTTCGGTGTGGCCGCGCTCGTCGCCGCCTCGCTCTCGCCGCCCAACCGCCGGGCCCAGGCAGTCGCGCGCGTCATGCTCGGCCTGACTGTCGCGACGATCATCGGCGTGCCCTTCGCTAACTGGATGGGGCAGGCGCTCGGCTGGCGTTGGGGCTTCGGCATCGTCGCCCTGCTGGCGCTGCTGACCATGGCACTGGTCTATGCCTTCGCCCCGCGCGACCGGGTCGAACCTGGTGCGAGCCCCTTGCGTGAACTCGGCGCGCTCAAGCGCCGGCAGGTCTGGCTGACGCTTGCCATCGGCGCGATCGGTTTCGGCGGCATGTTCGCGGTCTACACCTATGTCGCCTCGACGCTGATGGAGGTGACACAGGTCGCGCCGTCGGTGGTGCCTGTCGTTCTCTGTGTCTTCGGCCTCGGCCTGACGGCGGGCACGCTGGTCGGCGCCTGGGCGGCCGACCGGGCGCTGATGCCTTCGGTCGGCGGCATGCTGCTCTGGACGGCCGCAGCCCTGGCGCTGTTTCCATTCGCCGCCGGCAACATCTGGACGGTTTCGATCGTGATCTTCCTGATCGGCACCAGCGGCGGGCTCGGCGCCATGTTGCAGACGCGGCTGATGGACGTGGCCGAGGACGCGCAGACGCTGGCAGCCGCCCTCAACCACTCGGCCTTCAACACGGCCAACGCTCTCGGGCCCTGGCTCGGCGGCATGGCGATCGCCGCCGGCCATGGCTGGACCTCGACGGGCTGGGTCGGCACCGCGCTGGCGCTCGGCGGCTTCGCGATCTGGATCGTGGCCGTGCTCGACGACCGCCTCCGTGCGACGAAGGCCCGCTGATCGCGCCCGGGACCCGGTCTCTCGCGGCGCACTTGCTCGACATGACAGCCTCTCGCCCGCCCTGCCGAATAATTCGGCGGGCTGGCTCAGAAAAGCTGCGAGCCCCCACTTGCGGCCATGGCACGGCATCGCCCAATCTGTGGGCAGAGCTGGCTATGGGAACTCGAAACGCCCGTCCGGCCAAAACCTTGTGGGAGGTCCGAATGAAGGGTTTCGCGAAATTCATCGCCGCCGCCGCGCTGACGGTCGTCGGCGCCACCGGCGCCCTGGCGCAGGCCAAGGAGTGGAAGGAAGTTCGGATTGGTACCGAAGGCGCCTATCCGCCCTACAACAACCTCAACGCCAAGAAGGAGCTGGAAGGCTTCGAGATCGACTACGGCAACCTGCTCTGCGAGCGGATGAAGGTGAAATGCACCTGGGTCGTGCAGGACTGGGATGGCATCATCCCGGCGCTGCTCGCCAACAAGTACGATGTCATAATCGCCGGCATGAACGCGACCGACGAGCGCAAGAAGCAGGTCGACTTCACGAGCGTCTACAATAAGACGCCGATCTGGATGGTCGGGCCGAAGGCGACCAAAGGCAACGACATCACTCCCGTAGCGCTCAAGGGCAAGGCGGTCGGCGCGCAGGGCTCCACGATCCACGCCAATTTCCTCGAGAAGTTCTACAAGGACTCCAATCCGCGTCTCTATCCGACGCAGGAAGAGGCCAATCTCGATCTGATCAACGGCCGGCTCGACTATATCGTCGCCGATGCGCTCGCCCTCTCGGATTTTCTGAACGGCAAGGGCAAGGACTGCTGCAAGCTGATCGCCGAGGTGCCGCGCGATCCTGCGATCCACGGCCCGGGCGTCGCAGCAGCGATCCGCAAGAGCGACACCGCGCTCAAGGCCCTGTTCGACAAGGCGATCGCCGAAACCATCGCCGACGGCTCGAACAAGAAGCTCGAGGACAAGTGGTTCAAGCTGGCGGCCACCAACTGACCTGCCGATGTCACGCCCGCCGGCATCGCGCCGGCGGGCGCTTCCAGCGTAGGTCGCCAGCGTAGGTCGCAATGATCGAAAAGCTTGCTCTGCTCGGCTTCGGCGAGGGCGGTTGGGGCCTCGCGCTGCTCCAGGGCGCCGGAATCACCATCTCGATCGCACTGGCGACGCTGCCCTTCGGTCTGGCGCTCGGGCTGGTCGTGGCGCTGGGCAAGCGCTCTGACAGCGCCATCCTGCGCTGGATCGCGACGGGCTACACCACCGTCTTCCGCGGCGTGCCCGAACTGCTGACGCTCTACATCATCTATTTTGGCGTCCAGATCCTGCTGCAGCGGCTCTGGGAATGGCTTGGACTGCCGGGCAGTTTCTCGATGCCGCCCTTCGTCGCCGGCATGATCGCGCTCGGCGTCGTCCTCTCGGCCTTCTCCAGCGAAGTCTGGGTCGGTGCGCTGAACTCGATCCAGAAGGGTCAGCGCGAGGCGGCGGCGGCGCTGGGACTATCGAAGGCCCAGGCCTTCCGCCTCGTCGTCCTACCCCAGCTCATCCGTGTCGCGCTGCCCGGCCTCGGCAACAACTGGATGGTGCTGCTGAAGGAGACCTCGCTGGTCTCGGTCATCACCCTGCCGGACATCATGTTCATCACCACCCGCGCCAATGTCGCGACCAAGGAGCCCTTCCTGTTTTTCGGGGCGGCGATGCTGATCTACCTCGCCTTCTCGCTCGCCTCCGCCTGGGGGCTGGGCAAGCTGGAGGCGCGCACCAATCGCGGCTATGCGGCCTTCGGGGGCGCGACGCGATGAGCTGGTGCGAATATCCGGGCTGGCTCGTCGGCAGCGAGGTCTTCCAGAACTATGGCTGCCGCATGTTCAGCGGCCTCTGGATCACCTTCGAACTGGTGGCGATCTCGGTGACGCTGGGCTTCGTGCTGGCGCTTGGGCTTGCCGTCGCGCGGCTCTACGGCCCGAAATGGGCGCAAGGCCTGATCAATGGCTACACCACCTTCTTCCGTGGCACGCCGCTGCTCTGCCAGCTCTTCCTGGTCTATTACGGGCTCGGCCAGTTCCGCGTTTTCTGGACGGATCTCGGGCTCTGGTGGTTCTTCCGGGAGCCGTTCTACTGCGCGCTCCTGACCTTCGTCATCAATACGGCAGCCTATCAGGCCGAGATCCTGCGCGGCGCGATCCAGTCGATTCCGCGCGGCCAGTTCGAGGGCGCGCTGGCGCTCGGGCTGCATCGCTGGGCGACGCTTCGCCATGTGATCATGCCGCAGGCGATGATCCTGGCCCTGCGCCCGCTCGGCAACGAACTCATCGTGATGATCAAGTCGAGCGCGGTCGCCTCGCTTGTGACCCTGTTCGACCTGATGGGCGCGACGCGGCTCGCCTTCGCCCGCTCCTTCGACCTTTCGATCTACCTCTACGCGGCGCTGATCTATCTCGTCCTGGTCGAGGTCATCCGGCGCGTCTGGGACAGGCTCGAACTCAGGCTGACGAGGCATATGGCGCTGCGCTGATCGCCAGCGCCGATCGTTCCTGGATCAGGCTGGAAGCGTCAGGATCAGGGCTCCGTTGGCGGTCGCGACGACGGTGTGCTCGTACTGCACCGTCAATGCACGCGGCTCGCCATAGAGCGTCCAGGGATCGTCGCCATTCTCGGCCCAGTTCGCCCCGAGCGACAGGAACGGCTCGATCGTGAAGACCAGCCCCTTCTGCATCACCCGGCGCTCGGAACGATCCGGCCATGTCGCGAGCTCGGTCGGTTCTTCATGCAGCGAGCGACCGACGCCATGGCTCGCGAGGTTGCGGACCAGCGTATAGCCGTTCTTCTCGGCGAAGCGCCCGACGGCCCGTCCGATCCCGGCCAGCGGCTTGCCGGCCCCGACCTGCCCGATGCCGACCCAGAGCGCGCGGCGCCCGTCACGGCACAGCCGTTCGGTCCTGCGAGCGACCGGCGGTACGGCGAAAGAGGCGCCGGTGTCGGAAAAGAAGCCGTTCTTCTCCGCGGACACGTCGATGTTGACGAGGTCGCCGGCTTCGATCCGCCGCTCGCCGGGAATGCCATGCGCGATCTCGTCATTGACGCTGATGCAGGTTGCTCCCGGGAAATCATAGGCGAGTTCCGGTGCCGACCGCGCTCCGGCCTGTTCCAGCAGGGCTCGGCCGATCCCGTCGAGTTCCCCTGTCGTCATGCCCGGCTCGATCGCCTTTCCCATCGCGGCGAGCGCGGCCGCGACGATGCGGCCGATCTCCTGCAATCCCTTGAGCTCGTCGTCGTTGGATATGGTCATGGCCCGATGCCGTAGCCCGTTCGGCGACGTGCCACAACCGGCGCCTCGTTCTCGCGCATATGCGCCGTCGCAGCGGCGCTCCTTCCCAGCGGGCTTGCCGCAAGCTAAAGCGCTTGGCGAATTCAGAACAATGCAGCGGAGCGAAACATGGCCAAAGTCGCGTTCATCGGTCTCGGCGTCATGGGCTATCCCATGGCCGGTCATCTCAAGGCCAAGGGCCACGAGGTCACGGTCTACAACCGCAACCCGACGAAGGCGCAAGGCTGGGTCTCGCAGCATGCCGGCATTTCGGCGCCGACCCCCGCCGATGCGGCGCGGGGCCAGGAGATCGTCTTCGCCTGCGTCGGCAATGACGATGACCTGCGCTCGGTGACGCTGGGCGAACAGGGCGCCTTCGCCGGCATGGACAAGGGCGCAGTATTCGTCGACCACACCACGGCGTCGGCCAATGTCGCCCGCGAGCTCGATGCTGCCGCGAAGGCCGGCGGCTTCGGATTCGTCGACGCGCCGGTCTCGGGCGGCCAGGCCGGCGCCGAGAACGGCGTGCTGACGGTCATGTGCGGCGGCGAGCCTGCGGTTTATGCCCGTGCCGAGCCGGTGATCGCGGCTTACGCCCGCATGTGCAAGCTGATGGGCCCGGCCGGTTCCGGCCAGCTCACCAAGATGGTCAACCAGATCTGCATCGCCGGCCTCGTCCAGGCGCTGTCGGAGGGCGTGCACTTCGCCAAGCGGGCCGGGCTCGACGTCGAGGCGATGCTCGAGGTGATCTCGAAGGGCGCCGCCGGCTCCTGGCAGATGGAGAACCGCGGCAAGACCATGAATGCGGGCAAGTTCGACTTCGGCTTCGCCGTGGACTGGATGCGCAAGGATCTCGGCATCGTGCTCGACGAGGCGCGCAGCAACGGTGCGCGCCTGCCGGTCACCGCTCTGGTCGATCAGTTCTATGCCGATGTGCAGAAGCTCGGCGGTGGTCGCTGGGATACCTCGAGCCTGCTCAGGCGCCTGGAAGGCTGAGCGGGAGAGCCGGCTCTGCCATCACCCGGGCCTCCGTCAGCGGTCCGGCGTCGCGTCCCGCCGGCCTAGGTGGATCGCGACCAGCCCGGCCGCGGTCAGGAGCCACATCAATACCACCAGCGAAGGCGACCAGATCGTCACCAGCCAGCTGATCAGCACCGTCATCAGCGCGCTGAGCCCGAGCTGGATCGCGCCCATCAGCCCGGCGGCGGAGCCTGCAAGTTCCGGCCGGGCCGACAGCGCCTCTGCCGTCGCGCCAGGGATCGTCATGCCGTTGCCGATGGCGTTGAGGGCGAGTGGCAGGAACAGCATCAGCGGCACCCAGTCCGTGCGCAGCGCAAGCGGAACCGCTATCGTCATCGCGACGGCCGAGATGACGAGCCCGAGATGGACCATGCGCGGGGCGCCGATGCGGACCACCAGCCGCGCCATGGCGAAATTACCGAACATGTAGCCCAGCGCGTTCAGGATGAAATAGGTGCCGTAGACGTCGCTGCTGCGCCCCATGGTCTCGACCACGACATAGGGTGCCGCGGCGATGAAGGCGAAGAAGGCGGAGGTGCTGGTCGAGACGGCTATGACGTTCAAACTGAAAGCACGGTTTCCGGCGAGCTGCGGGAAGGCGCGGAACACACCGAGGAGCGGCGTCCGCTGGCCGAGATCAGGGGCGGTCTCCGGCAGTCGAGCCACTGTCAGCAACAGCACGACGGCGCCCGTGACCGTCATGAACCAGAGGATCATGCGCCAGCCGAAGGCGACCTCGATCTGCCCGCCGAGCCAGGGCGCGACCATCGGCGCCACGACCATCACCATGGTCACCGTCGCGATCTGGCTCGCAGCCTGGTCGCGTGTGGCGGTGTCGCGGATGATCGCGCGCGACAGCGCGAAGACCGAGCCCGAGCCCGCGCCCTGCAGCACCCGCGCCAGCAGCAAGAGCTCGATCGACGGAGCCAGCGCGCCGAGCAATGAGCCGATCACGAACAGGATGATGCCCGCATTGACGCAGGGCCGGCGGCCGAAGCGATCGGAGAGCGGGCCGCTGACGAGCTGTGTCAGGGCCACCGCCACAAGGAACAGCGTCAGGGTAAGCTGGATCGTCGCGTAGCTCTCGCCGAAATGGCGCGCCAGGTTCGGCGCAGCCGGCGCCATCAGGTTGAGCGCGAGCGGCTGCAAGGTCGACATCGCGACCAGCACCACCAATGTCGGCTTCAACGCCATCGCCGTCATGCCGGTGGTCCGCCCGCGATCTTGAGCTTCGAGTCGGGTACGACGCGTTGCCGGTGCATGGTGTAGAGCCCGCTCGCGACGATCAAGGCTATGCCGAGGAAGGCGACGGCATCGGGAATCTCGCCCCAGACGAAATAACCCATCAGCACGGCGAGGATGACGACCGAATAGCGATAGCCGGAGACGACTCCGACATCGGTGTTGCGATAGGCGCTGATGATGCAGATGCTTCCCGCCGTCATCAACGCGGCCGCCGCCGCGACATAGAGCGTTTCGCGGCGCCAGATCGGTGCCCAGACCTCGAACAGCCCGTAGCCGCAGGCGACGAGGCCGACGATCGCGGTCGTCATCAGGGCGATGACGGTCGAGGGAATCTCGTTCCCGATCCGGCGGGTCAGCAGATCGCGGCAGGCGGCGAGGCTGGCGCTTCCGAGCGCGACGAGGGCGGCGAAATCGAAGGAATCCGCCGCCGGCCTCAGCACCACCAGAACCCCGCAGAAGCCAACGAAGACCGCAATGGTTCGGCGCCAGCCGACACGCTCGATGCCCAGGACGACGGCAAGCGCCACGATGATGATCGGCGAGGCCAGCAGGATCGCGGTGACATCCGCCAGCGGTAGCTTGGCCAGCGCCCATATGAAGGTCAGCGTCACGCCGGCGTCGATCAGCCCGCGCAGCAGCACGATCGGTTTCGCGGCCAGCCGCAGCCTGGCACCATCCCGAAAGGCGAGGACGAGCCCGAGCGAGGCCAGCAGCGCGAAGGCCGTGCGCAGCGTGATCGCCTGCCCGACCGGGTAGGCCTCGCGCGCCAGCTTCATCAGGGCGTCGTTGCAGATGAAGAGCGCCATGGCGCCCAGCATGGCGAGAATGCCGCGGCGATTCTGTTCGGGGCTGGCCACGGCGTCGTCCCGTCCTGGCTCAGGCCGCGAGGCTGTCGAGTGAGAAGGGGCTCGGGTCGAGGGCGGATCGGCCTGCCGTCGAGACGTCGTCGCTGATGCTCGTCATGGGCGATGCTGGCTCGGCAGGGCGCGGGAGGAAGGCGGGATGGGACATATGACCCTGTCGGAGCCTTACAGGCGCACCTCGTTTGGGTCCATGTCCACAGGCGCCCGATCGACCTGCTCCGGGCACAGTCGTCAGTCTTTGTTAACAATCTCGAACCATAAGGAAGCGGCTGACTTAACCTAACGGGATGGCCTGATGCACGGCAGGGTTCGACGCTGGCTGAGCAGTCGAAGCCGTGCGGCTGCGGTCGATGCCGCTGTGGCGGCGGAAGCGGCGTCCGCCGCCGTCCTGGCCGCAACGGATATGGTCGCTACCCGCCGCGCCGCCAATCGCGAAGCGGTAAACGTCCTTGAGCAGGACGTGGTGGCCGCGATGCGTCGCCTGACTGCCGATCTCGGCAGCGCCGAGCGGTTCTCGACCGAATCCGAGACTCGATCCAGCGCCATCCATGAGAGCGTCATCGGGATGCGGACTGCGGCCGCGACTGCGAATGAGAATTCGGCAGCGCTGGTGACGGCGTCGCAGCAGGTCTCCGATGCCGCCGAGGAAATCGGCAGCTCGATGAGCCACGCGCGCGAGCGACTGGACGCAGCCGCGACCCGCGCCGGCGAGGCGACCGAGATGATGACGGGCCTCGCCGTCGCAACGGCCGAGATCCGCGGCATCGTCGATTCGATCGCCGAGATCGCGCGCCAGACCAATCTGCTCGCGCTGAACGCCTCGATCGAGGCTGCCCGCGCCGGCGAGGCCGGGCGCGGCTTCGGCGTCGTCGCGCAGGAGGTCAAGGTCCTCTCAGTGGAGGTGCGCGATGCGGTCGAGAGTATCCGCAACCGCGTCGACCGGCTGACGCAGGCTGCCCATGGCTCGGCCGCCATCGTGACGGACGCCCTCCAGATGGTGCGCGACGTCAACCCGGTGATCGCCGCGATCGGGACGGCCTCGCAGGAGCAGGCGGCGGCGACGGCGGAACTCTCGCGCAATGCGGGTGAGACGGCGCGCTTCGTCGAGACGGTGGTGCAGCGCGTCGACGAGATCGACCGCGTGGCGCTGTCGGCCGCGACCGAAAGCGCCAATGCCCGCAGGGTGACCAGCATAGGTGCCAGCCGTGCATGCGGCATGCTGCGGCGGTTCATACCGACCTTGCGGCACTCCTCCTTTGCCGACCGCCGGCAGCATGACCGCTTTCCCGTCGAGCATCGTGCCAAGGCCAGGTTCGGTGCCGTCGACTTCGTCAGCCGCACCATCGATCTCGGCCGTGGTGGCGTTCTGCTCGCGAGCCCGCAGGATCACATGTTCGTGCCGGGCATCTCCGGTTCGATCGAGATCGCCGACCTGCCGCCGATGCCCTGCCGCATGGCGGCGACCAGCGAACTCGGCCTGCACATGGTCTTCGATCGCCAGGCGGCCGGCGAGGCGCATCAGCTCGATGGGCTGATCGAGACGATCGAGAACTCCTACCGCCCGCTGACCGACAAGGCCCAGGCCTTCGCAGCCGAACTCTCCGCTGTGATGGCGGGCGCCCTCGATGACGGCCTCGCGAGCGAGGCGGAACTGTTCGACGTGGACTATGTCGCGGAAACCGGCACCGACCCTCAGCAGTATAGCAACCGCGCCTTGCCGGCTCTCGAGACCCTTCTGCCGCCCGTGCTGGCGCGTACGCTCGCGAGCGATCCGCGCCTGCTCTTCACGGTGGCGATCGACCGCAACGGCTTCATCCCCGTCCACAACCAGGCCTATTCGCTGCCTCAACGCAGCGGTGATCCGGCCTGGAACGCGGCCCACTCCCGCAACCGGCGCATCTTCGACGACCGCGCCGGCATCGCGGCGGCCCGCTCGGTTCGGCCCTTCCTCGTCCAGTCCTATCTGCGCGACATGGGCGGCGGCGTCACCGAAATGGTCCGCGAGGTCGATGCCCCGCTGCGGGTCAGGGGCCGTCATTGGGGCGGCGTGCGGATGGCCTACCGAATGTAGACCGGCGCAGGCCGGCCGTCAGAGCCGTTCCCAGACGAAGGGAATGTTCAGCCCGCGCAGCGTCTGCTGCCAGAGCGAGCCGGCCTGTTCGAGACGTTGCGCGTCATAGACGCCCTGGACCTGGTGGACCTGCAATTGCCAGGCGCTGGCGCCTGAATCCTTCCAGACCTTGCCGACGAGGCGCTTGAGGCGCTCGGGGTCGCGCGCTGCGGCGTTGCTGCCGAAGACGGTGAACTGGTTCGAGTTCTGCAGCATGTCCGAGACCAGGACGAGCGCCTTGTCGCCGTCGCGCACGCGCGTCTCGGGCCGCGAGACGACGTCGCCCACCGCTTCCACGATCGGCGAGAGGTTGCCCTTGGCTGGCTGTGTCAGGACGGCCAGCGCGTCGTCGAGTGGCCGGCCGAACTTCTCGACCCAGCGCATATAGTCGCGGCGCGGATTGCCGATCAGCTCGCTCGCCGTCCGCCCCGGATTGCACAGCGACAAGAGCGGCGGAAAGCCCGGCTCGAACACGTCGTTGAAGACATAGATCGACAGCATCCGGTCCGGCGGCAGCTCGTCGCCGATCTTCTTGACCAGCCGCTTCAGCCGCCCGGCCTGGACCTCGCTCCACGGGTCGCTCTTGTCGACCAGCACCAGCGTATGGCCGACCGCGCCGGTCTTCAGGCAGAGCGATTCGGAATCGCGCGGCGGTCCCTTGAGCAGCGAGGGCGCGGCGAAGAAGCCGACCAGCGCGACGCCTGCCAAGATGGAGGCGACGATCGCCCAGCTCTCGCTCTTCATCGACCACTCTTCATTCTGCAATCCTCGGAAACACTGAGCGTCATCCCGGGCTTGCCCCGGGATCCATCGGAGGGCCGTTCCTTTGACGGATTTGGCCCTACGATGGATCCCGGATCTCCGCTTCGCTGCGTCCGGGATGACGGCGCGGTTCGGGCGCCGGACGCGAATTCTCACGTTCCATAGCGGCGAATTCCGCATTGATCTGCCGGCGCGCCGCCTCGTCCTGCTCGAAGGCATCGCGCCCCGCCTCGGCGGCCCGCGTCTTCAGCCGCTCGATCTCACCGGCCAGATCGAGGCCGCGCACCAGAGCCAGCCGCTCCCGCAACTTGGCCTCGACCAGGGCCGGCATGTTTGCCAGTTGCCGCTCGAAATCGGCGATCAGGGTCCTGACCGCACGATGCTCGGCAAGCTCGGTCGGCTCGTCGATCTCGGGCAGGTTGAGCGATTGCGAGAAATAGGCGGGCGGGATATCCGTCCGCACGCGCAGATTGGCCTCGCGATACTGCATCAGCGCGGCGTCCTTGGCCGAACGAAGCTGTGCGAGGCGCGCATTGAACAGATCGCGCGCCTGGTCGGCGTTGGCTTTGAAGGCCTGCAGCCGGGCGAGTTCATGCGCGCAGTCCTCCTTGAAGCCGTCGATGCCGGATCGGAGGATTTCCAGTTCCGGCAGCAGTTCGACATCGAGCCGGCGGCGCTCGTCCTCGACCGCGCTCCAGCGCTGGCGCCAGCGCTTGTAGGCTGCGCCATGCCCGGGATAGGTGCCGAAGGCCGAATAGCCCTTCACGGCCGCGGCGAAGGCGACGATGCAGCCGATCAGCACCAGCGCCGCCGATTTCAGTTCGGTGATCGCGAGCGGGCTCTCCATCAGGCGCGGCAGCACCTGCAGCGAGCGCGCATCGGGCGTGGCGATCAGCATCTCGCGGTAATGTCCGACGGCGAGGTTGAACAGCACGATCAGCGCGATCAGCGCGGCATAGACGGGCAGGGCCCAGAACAGATGCGAGGCTCGCACATGCTGGCAATATCGTGCCGGCCAAAGGCCGACGAGGAAGCCCAGCGCGATGTTGAGGGCCGAGATGATCACGGCGGTTGCGGCGCCGCCGACGAGGCCGAACTCGCTGGCCTCCGCGAAGAAGTTGCCGTTGAGCAGGCTCTCGATCACCAGCGGCACGATCAGGAAGAGCAGGATGAACTGCCATTTGTCGATCTTCGGATCGGCGGTGCGGCGATGCGTGTAGTTGAAGAACTCGTATTCCCGCTTGGCCTTGAGCGCGTCATAGACCCGCTGCTCCAGCTCGCCGCCATGTCGGTTCAGCAAGGCGCGCATTGACGCCTCGATCGAGCGGACCCGACCCTCATAGCGCTCCTGGGTGAAGATCTCGCGCCGGCCGGCGATCTCGGCATGCAGGGCGTTCAGCGCCGAGGCGGCCTCCTGCCGGATCGCTCCGAACAGCTCCATGACGCGCGCCAGCAGGGTCAGCTCGGTCTGCGAGGGCAGGGTCGAATGCGGTGGCGGGTTGTTGTCGAGCGCATCGCTCGCGCCATGATGCCCCGCCTGCACCACCTCGGCGAGGTGATGGGCCGTGATCGGCGGAAGCATGCCGTTGGCGGCGCCGGGTTCATGCGCCATGCACGGATCTCGCCAGGAAATGCCGGGCGTCGACGACATCGACATGGAAATCCCGGAAGCCGCGTCGGGCCGGCCGGCGATAGGTCCGCTGGAACCAGCCTGTCATGGCCAGCAGCAGGGCGGTGATCGCCAGCACGATCCATCCCTCCGTCGTCGGATGTTCCGTGGCGGGCACGCTGGCGATCGCCAGCAACGCCGCGGCGATCGCGGCGAGCGCCAGCAGCACGCCGACGCGATGCCGGCCGACGTCATGCGCCAGTCGCAGCGCGGTTTCGATCCCGGCAATTACGGTGAAGGCGCACAGCGCGAGCACGGTCAGGGCCGCCAGGCCCGCGGCGATTCCGGCGCCGATGCCGCTCGGGGAGGCCGGTGCCAGCGCCGTGAACACGCTGCGCGCCGACAAGCCGGCGAAGACGACACAGGCGATGACGAGCAGGGCCAGCAGCAGCGAAAGCAGCCGCAGATTTGGCCAGAGCCTGATGGCCATGGTCGCCAGCCGGGCGATCCGGGTCTCCAGCACGAAGCGGGAGACGTCATGCGCGGTCGACCTGAGCCGAGGAAGAATGCCTCTGATCATCGAACGCCCGCAACAGCCACCATCAACGAAGCGTTAATGCTTTGGTGAAGCGCGTCAAGGCATTGGCGCTGCGCGCACGCCGCCGTCCCCAGCGGGCGGCGCGTGCGGGTGCGCAGCCGTCCGCTCACCCGCCGGTGACGCTCATATGGCGGCCGACCGCTGGCCGGCTGCGGCGCCGGTCGATGACGAAGTCATGGCCCTTGGGCTTGCGCGAGATCGCCTCTTCCATGGCGCGATGCAGGGCGGCGTCGTCGGCCGAAGCCCGGATCGGGGCGCGCAGATCGGCGGCGTCCTCCTGGCCGAGGCACATATAGAGCGTGCCGGTGCAGGTCAGCCGCACGCGGTTGCAGCTCTCGCAGAAATTATGCGTCATCGGCGTGATGAAGCCGACGAGCCCGCCGGTCTCCTTGACGCGCACATAGCGGGCCGGGCCGCCGGTGCGATACGGATCGTCGACGAGGTTGTAGCTGTCCATGAGCCGCGCCCGCACCACCGAGAGCGGCAGGAACTGGTCGATGCGCCCGGGCTCGATCTCGCCCAGCGGCATCACCTCGATCAGGGTCAGGTCCATGCCGAGGCCGTGGGCCCAGGTCATCAGGCTCTCGATCTCGTCCTCGTTGACGCCCTTGAGCGCGACCGCGTTGATCTTGACCCTCATGCCCGCCTTGCGCGCCGCCTCGATGCCGCCGAGCACCTTGCCGAGGTCGCCCCAGCGCGTGATCTTGCGGAACTTGTCGGGGTCGAGCGTGTCCAGCGAGACGTTGATCCGGCGCACGCCGTAATCGGCGAGTTCCTGGGCGTAACGGTCGAGCAGCGAGCCGTTCGTCGTCAGCGTCAGCTCTTCCAGCGCGCCCGTGGCGAGATGGCGCGAGAGCGAGCGGAACAGGCTCATCACGTCGCGCCGGACCAGAGGCTCGCCGCCGGTGAGGCGGAGTTTCCGGGTGCCGCGTGCGACGAAGGCGGAGGCGACGCGGTCGATCTCCTCCAGCGTCAGCAAATCGCGCTTGGGCAGGAAGGTCATGTCCTCGGACATGCAATAGACGCAGCGGAAATCGCAGCGATCCGTCACCGAGATCCGCAGATAGGAGATATCGCGGCCGAACGGGTCGGTCAGAACCGGGCGCGTCAGCGGCGCGATCGTCGGCTTGGTCGTCTCGGGGATCGTCGTATCGAGCAGCACGGCCTGAAACTGTCCGGTCACTGGCGCCTGCCTTCTTCCGCGCTGTGCGGGAAGGCGGCATTGCTATGGTGCCGAGACATTGGCATTGCTGCGGCCAAGGTCAAGCGCAGCCAGTGTCGCGCCCCGTCACCGAGAACCCGATCCGATGTCATCCTGGCCGACCGAAATCCGCCTCTCGAAGGACCGCCGGACGCTTCACATTGCCTTCGACGACGGCGCGAATTATGCGCTCGCGGCCGAATTGCTGCGTGTCGAGAGCCCCTCGGCCGAGGTGCAGGGCCACGGCCCGACGCAGAAGAAGACCATACCCGGCAAGGCCGAGGTCGAGATCCTCACCGTCGAACCCGTCGGTCACTATGCCGTGAAGCTCACCTTCGACGACATGCACGACACCGGCATCTATGGCTGGGACTATCTGCGCGAGCTCGGCGAAACGGGCGAGGCCAAGATGCAGGCCTATCTCGAAGCGCTTGCCGCGCAGGGGCTCTCGCGGGAGCCGCTACGTCGGCGGTGAGGTGGTCAGCGCCGTTTCAGGCGAGGATGCGCGCGACAGTCCCGCCATCGCGAGAAGCGAGAGCGACGAAGCAATCCAGGAGCCGTAGCGCTCGACGCTTCCCTGGATTGCTTCGCTGACGCTCGCAATGACGACGTTCAATAGAGCCGCACGCCGTCCATGGTCGAGACATGCGCCGAGATCACCTTCCAGCCGAGCTCGGGAAAGCGCACCCAGCTCTGGCTCTGCCGGCCGATCAGGTCGCGGCCACGCACCTTGAACTCCAGGTTGACGGTCGCGATGTCGCGCCCGAGCGTCAGGATCTCCAGCCGGATCCGCTTCTCTTTGATCCCGGGTCCGGGCGGGCGGGCGACGCGGTGGCCATGGATTTCGGCGAAGCCGTAGCCGTTCTCGTGCAGCGCGTAGCGGATCGTGTGCGGGCTGTTCCAGAAGGTCGCGTCGAGCACATCGACATTCTTGTCGATCAGCGCCTGTTCGTAACGCTCGAACAGCGCCGAAACCTCGGCGACCACATCGGGCAGGTTGGGCGTCAGGTCGGTCACGCGGCTTTCTCCATGGCTTGGGCGACGGCGACGAGCGCGGCGTCCGTGCCGCGCCCGCCGATGATCGAAAGCCCGACCGGCGCACCATCCACCGTCGCACCGGGCAGGCTCACCTGCGGCGAGCCGGTCAGCCCGCCCTGCGAGCACAGGCAACTGATCCGGTCCTTGAAGAACTGCTGGACCGGCGTTGAGAGGCCGCGCTTCGGGGCAGGGAAAGGCGTGGTCGGCAGGCACAGGATCGTGCCGGGCGGCAGCAGATAATGCAGCCTTGCCCTGGCCTCCTGTCGCATCAGCGCGGCCCAGGCACGATCCGCTTCCGGCATCCGCGCGCCGTTGAGAAGCCCGGCCGCTACGGTGAAGGCCATGCGCGGATTGGCGCTCTCGACCCAGGGCCTGAACGTCTCCCAGGCCTCGACCGGCTGCAGCGTGCGCTGCGCCTTCGCCCAGACGGAGAGACCTTGCGGCGCCATCAACTCCTCGCGCACCTCGCCGATGATCTTGCCGAGCCGCTCGACCATTGGCGCAAGCGCCGCGGCGACGTCCGGGTCGGCGAAGCCGAAGGCATCGACGGCCACGATCAGCTTTGTCGGCAGCGGGCCGGGCGCCTCGCCCAGCATCACCGTCGAGACCCTGGCGAAGGTATCCGCATCGCGCGCGAACCAGCCGGTCGTGTCGGAGGAGGGCGCCTGCGGCAGCATCCCGGTGACGTCGATCCGGCCATGGGTCGGGCGGATGCCGTAGAGGCCGCAGAAGCTGGAGGGAACGCGCACCGAGCCGCCCGTATCGGTGCCCAGCGCCGTGTCGCAGAGGTCGGCCGCGACAGCCGCCGCGGACCCCGACGACGAGCCGCCCGGCACGCGATCGGGCGCGGCGGTATTGAGCGGCGTGCCGTCGAAGGCATTCTCGCCGAGGATGCCGAGCGAGACCTCGTCGGTTATGGTCTTGCCCACCAGATCCGCCCCGGCATCGAGCAGGGTCTGGACCGCCCAGGCATGGCGCTCCGGCACGGGGTTGAACGTCGCCCAGTCGTGATTGCCGCCCCTGGTCGGCACGCCAGCGACATCGAACAGGTCCTTGGCCGCGAAGCTCAGTCCGGAGAGCGGCCCGCCCGCTTGCCCGCAGATACGAACCCGCGGTCCGGCCACGAAGGCATTGACGACATCATCCACGTTCATTCTCGTCAGTTGCTGAATCCAGCTTCGAGAATGCCAGTGCGAGAGCGGGGCCGCTATGCCAGCCGCGGCATACGCAACCAACAAAAACGGGCCGCCCCGAGGGGCGACCCTGATCTGAATGGTACGGTCACTCCGCTCAGCGGGCGACGACGACTCGAGTGCCAACCTTGACGCGCTCATAGAGGTCCATGACGTCCTCGTTGAGCATGCGGATGCAGCCGGAGGAGACGGCCTGGCCGATGGTCTCCGGCTCATTCGAGCCGTGGATGCGGTAGAGGGTCGAGCCGAGATACATCGCGCGCGCGCCCATCGGGTTCTCCGGACCGCCGGGCATGAAGCGCGGCAGGTCGGGGCGGCGCTTCAGCATCTGGGCGGGCGGCGTCCAGGTCGGCCATTCCTGCTTGCGGGTGATCGTCTGCGCACCGGCCCAGTCGAAGCCCGGGCGGCCGACGCCGACGCCGTAGCGCATCGCCTTGCCGTCCGGCATGATCAGATACAGGCGGCGCTCGGTCGTGTTAATGACGATCGTGCCGGGATTGTAGCGGCTGCTGTAGGACACGATCTCGCGCGGGATCGCGGTCGCCTGGGCCTTGGACGGGTCCTCGGAGGTGAACAGCGGCTGGCGGGTCAGCGGATCGATCTCCGCCTTGGCGGTGGACGCCAGGGCGAGCAGACCAAGGCCGGAGAGTGCGGCCATGCGGAAAAAGCGGTTCATCGGGACCTCGGGCAGGCAGCGAAAGGAATATGGGGCAAGAAGTTGGCCAGAAAAGGTCAACAACTCCTCAATTTCCTGTCAGAATCAGGCCGAGGGCGCAATCTGATCGCCATCACATCGGTGCGAGCACGAGGGCTTTGACAGGCCCCGTTGCGCGCCTGCAACATGACGGTTCGGGCGCAGATTCGACACCTTGGAAGGAAGGCGTCGATCCGCAGCCGTCCGCCTGCTCACCAGGCTGCGATCAGGCGTCGGAATCGGCGATCCCGAAATTCTGCAGCATCTCCTTGCGGCTCATGCAGCTGACATCATAGGTCACGGCGCGGCCCTTGAACTCCGGCTTCTTGCCGAACTCCTGGGTCATCGTATCAGTGATGCCGTCGATGCGCGCTTCGCAGGCCTCGATCGTCGTGAAGCGCACGTCGGCGACGCGCGCGCTCGTGCATTTCGGCTCGCCCGCGATGCAGGCGAGAATGACCATGGTGAATGCGTCCATCACCGTCCTTCCGGCGTTCCGATTCACCCCCCAGCGCGTCAATAGGAGCAAGATCGGGGCCAGCCGGCTACCTGTTGCACCCCGCGAAGCATTTCGTTGTTGGGGAAAGTGACTTCCCGGACACACGCCATGGTGTGAGGGCGATGGCGAGGCAAGGGCCCCGACCGGGTCTCAGGTCAGGCGCCGCTTCTCCAGCTTCCGCGCCAGCGTCCGGCGATGCATGCCGAGGCGGCGGGCGGTTTCCGAGATGTTGAAGTCGGTCTCGACCAGGGTTTCGTGGATCCGCTCCCATTCGAGAGTCTTCAGTGAGGTCTGGCGCTGCGTGAGGGGAACCTCGGCATCGCCCTCGACCTTGTCGAAGGCGGCCTCGATGTCGTCGGTATTGGCGGGCTTGGCGAGATAGTGGCAGGCCCCCAACTTGATCGCCTCGACGGCGGTGGCGATGCTGGCGAAGCCGGTCAGCACGACGATCTTCATGCGGGGGTCGCGGGCATGCAGCAGCTTGACGCATTCGAGCCCCGAGCCGCCGACCACCTTAAGGTCGACCACGGCGTAGCGGGGCGTCACGGTCTCGATCAGGGTTCGCAGGCTGTCGACGCCGTCGCAGTCGAGCACGCTGTAGCCGCGGCGCTCGAAGGAGCGGCGCAGCACCGGCGCGAAGGCCGGGTCGTCCTCGACGATCAGCAGCGTCTTCTCATCCGCCATGGCTGCCCTCCCAGATCGCCGGGGTCGGCGAGAGCGAGGCGAGCGGCAGGGTCACGGTGACGCAGGCGCCGCCGCCGTCGCGGTTCTGCGCCGACAACGTACCGCCGAGCTTGCGCATCACGTTGCTGACGAGGAAGAGCCCGAGGCCGCCGCCCGGCCGCCCCTTGGTCGAGCGATAGGGCTTGCCGAGCGTGGCGAGGATCTCGCGGGGAAAGCCCGTTCCCTCATCCGTGACGATGATCACCAGATCGTCCTCGCGCCGCTCGACCCTGACGCCGACATGGTCGGGCGAGGCCTCCAGCGCATTGTCGAAGATGTTGCAGATCACCTGCTTCAGAGCCGGGTCCGAGACGATCGCCGCATCGGGCTTGAAGACGTTGACATAGTCCAGCCGGACCGGCGCCTGATGCGACTGCCATTCCGCCACCAGTTCATCGACGAAGCGACGCACCGTCGTGCGGCCGGGATTCTCGCCGCGCGTCTCGCCTGAGGACATCAGGATGCCGGAAACGATCCGCTTGCAGCGATCGAGCTGGCCCTGCATCTCGCCGATGTCCTGGATCAGATCTGGCTGCGCCTTGAACACCGGCATGCGCCGCCAGTCGTTGAGTATCACCGAGAGGGTCGAGAGCGGCGTGCCGAGTTCATGCGCCGCGCCCGAGGCGAGCAGGCCCATGCGCACGATATGGTCCTCCTCGACGGCGCGCTGGCGCAGATCGGCGAGGTGCTCGTCCCGGATGCGCAGGTTGCGGCTGATCCGCTGGATGAAGACGACGAGCAGCCCGGCCGCGATCAGGAAACAGATGAAGACGCCCTGGATATGCAGCCGCGGCACGCCGTCATCGAGGGAGACCGGCAATGCGAGCGGGCGATGGACGCCCATCAGCCCGATGAAGCAGAGGCTGGCGATTGCGACCAGCACCCAGGTCGACCAGCGTTCGAGCAGCACGGCCGCCAGCCCGATCTGGAGCAGGTAGAGCGAGATGAACGGGTTCGTCGCGCCGCCGCTGAGATAAAGCTGCGTGGTCAGCGCTGCGACGTCGAACAGCAACGCAGCGAACAGCTCGGCATTGCTGACCTCGGCGGCGCGGCGACGAAGCCGGACGAGGCTCACGAGATTGAGCAGCACCAGGAGCGCGATCACCAACGCCATCTCGCGCAGGGGCAGGGCGATGCCGAGGCCCCATTGCACGATCAGGATGGTCAGGACCTGGCCGCCGACCGCAAGCCAGCGAAGCTGGACCAGCAGCAGCAGGTTCGTGCGGTTGGTGGTGTCGCGGACGCTAATGCTCTTGCTCCGTGCCGTTTCGCAGCCTGTACTCGCCGCGTAGCACGAAGAACAGGGCGCCCGCGAGCATCAGCGCCAATGCGAACCAGGTCAGCGCGTAGACCAGATGGTTGTCGGAGAAGCGCAGCACGGTCAGCCCGCCGACCGGATAGCCGCCGGGATTGGGCGCGGCGTCGGCATCGATGAAATAGGGGGCGGCGCTCTCCAGCCCGCGCGCCCTTGCGATCGCCGCGACATCGCGCGAATGCCAGCGTCCCTCGGCCGGCGCGTTCGTGCGCAGGAAGCCGCCGCCGGGTTCGCTCAGGCGCAGCAGGCCGGTGATGGCGACCGTGTCCAACGGCTGGCCCGAAGCCCGGCTGACCGGGTCGCGCCGGTCGGGGGGAACGAAACCGCGATTGACAAGGATGGTGAAGCCCGCATCCGTCACCAGCGGCGTGAGCACCCAGAAGCCGCTGCCCCGCTCGGTGACGGCCTGCACCAGGGTTTCGCGGTCATTCAGGAAACGGCCAGAGAGCGTCACGCGCAGATACTCGTCCTGCGCAATCTCTGGCCAGCGTTCCGGGCCGGGCGCGGGGACCGGCGTCGCCCGGATACGCGTTTCCACCCGTTCGATCAGCGCCTGCTTCCAGCCGAGGCGCTGGATCTGCCAGACACCGAGCGCGGCTAGCCCGGCGACGCCGAGAAGCGCGATCAGCGTGCCGATGGCGAGGGCGGGCAGGGACCGCGGCGCGCGCGCCGCGGCAGCCTCTTTCACGGCATCTGTCTCATGTCGTGAACCGGCATCATGTTGGTGTTGAGATGGTACATCACCCACAGCGAGCCGGCGAGCGCGATCACCACGAGGATGATGGTGAAGACCAGCGCCAGCATCGTCCAGCCGCCTTCCGATTTCCCGTTCATGTGCAGGAAATAGATCATGTGGACGATGATCTGGGCGACGGCGAACCCCATGATCGCGAAGGCGGTCAACTGGTTGCTGCCGAGGGCGCCTGACATCACCAGCCAGAACGGGATCGCGGTCAGGATGACCGAGAGCACGAAGCCGATCATGTAGCTCTTGAAGGAGCCGTGGGCATGCTCGTCATGACCGTGGTCATGGCCGGCATCGTGGTCCGTGTGGGTCTCGGCGCTCATCGCAGCATCCCCATCAAATAGACGAAGGTGAAGACGCCGATCCAGATGACGTCGAGGAAGTGCCAGAACATCGAGAGGCACATCAGCCGCCGGCGATTGGCGGTGATCAGCCCGTGCTTCGCGACCTGCACCATCAGTGTGAACAGCCAGATCGTGCCGAAGGTGACGTGCAGCCCGTGCGTGCCCACCAGCGTGAAGAAGGCGGAGAGGAAGGCGCTCCGCTGCGGCGTCGCGCCCATATGGATCAGGTGGTGGAACTCGTAGAGCTCGATGCTCAGGAAGGCGATGCCGAACATCGCGGTCACCGCGAGCCAGATCTGCGTCGCGGCGACACGACCCTGCACCATCGTCAGCATGGCGAAGCCATAGGTGATCGAGGAGAACAGCAGCATCGCCGTGTTGAGCGCGACGAGCGGCAGGTCGAACAGGTCCTTCGGCCCCGGACCGGCGGCATAGTTCGCGCCGAGCACGCCGAAGATCGCGAACAGGATCGCGAAGATGAGGCAATCGCTCATCAGGTAGATCCAGAAGCCCAGCGGCGTGCTGTGCCCCTCCGGATGTGGATGCTCGTCGCGCAGATAGAAGACCGGCGCTTCGCCGCTCTGCGCGGCAGGAATGGAATTGGCCATCGAACTCGCCATGACGCTCAGGCCCTCGATCCGGCGAGCAGGCGGGTGCGCTCGTCCTCGGCTCGGACGACCTCCTCGGCCGGGATGTGGAAGTCGCGGTGGTAGTTGAAGCTGTGAGTGATCGCCGTGACGATGATCGCGGCGAAGGAGAGCGCCGCCAGCCACCAGATGTGCCAAATCAACGCGAAGCCGAGCGCCGTCGAGATGCCCGCGAGCACGATGCCGGTCGCCGTGTTCTTCGGCATGTGGATCGGCTTGAAGCCGTCGAGCGGGCGCACATAGCCGCGCCGCTTCATGTCGGTCCAGGCGTCGTTGTCATGCACGACTGGCGTGAAGGCGAAGTTGTAGGCCGGCGGCGGCGAGGACGTCGCCCATTCCAGCGTGCGCCCGTCCCAGGGGTCGCCGGAGACGTCGCGAAGCTCGTCGCGCTTCCAGATGCTGTAGGCGATCTGCAGCAGGAAGGCGACGATGCCGAGCAGGATCAGGAAGGCGCCGAAGCCGGCGATGACGAACCAGATCTGCAGGGACGGGTCGTCGAAGACGCGCATCCGCCGCGTCACGCCCATCAGGCCGAGCACATAGAGCGGCATGAAGGCGAACCAGAAGCCGATCGCCCAGAACCAGAAAGAGAATTTCCCGAGCAGCGGATGAAGCCGGAAGCCGAAGGCCTTCGGGAACCAGTAGATCATGCCCGCGAACAGCCCGTAGAGCACGCCGCCGATGATGACGTTGTGGAAATGCGCGATCAGGAACAGGCTGTTGTGCAGCACGAAATCGGCCGGGGGCACGGCGAGCAGCACGCCGGTCATGCCGCCGATGACGAAGGTCAGCATGAAGGCGACGGTCCACATCATCGGCGCCTCGAAGCGGATGCGCCCGCGATACATCGTGAACAGCCAGTTGAAGATCTTCGCGCCGGTCGGGATCGAGATGATCATCGTCGTGATCCCGAAGAAGGAATTCACGCTCGCGCCCGAGCCCATCGTGAAGAAGTGGTGCAGCCAGACGAGGTAGGACAGGATCGTGATGACGACCGTCGCATAGACCATCGAGGTGTAGCCGAAGAGGCGCTTGCCCGAGAAGGTCGAGGTCACCTCCGAGAAGATGCCGAAGGCCGGCAGGATCAGGATGTAGACCTCCGGATGGCCCCAGATCCAGATCAGGTTCACGTACATCATCGGGTTGCCGCCGAAGTCGTTCGTGAAGAAGTTCGTCCCGACATAGCGGTCGAGCGAGAGCAGCGCGAGCACGGCCGTCAGCACCGGGAAGGTCGCGACGATCAGGACGTTGGTGCACAGCGAGGTCCAGGTGAAGACCGGCATCTTCATCAGGGTCATGCCGGGGCAGCGCATCTTCACGATCGTGCAGACCAGGTTGATGCCTGACAGCGTCGTGCCGACGCCCGCCACCTGCAGCGCCCAGATATAATAGTCGACGCCGACATCGGGGCTGTAGGCGATGCCCGAAAGCGGCGGATAGGCGAGCCAGCCGGTGCGCGCGAACTCGCCGATGAAGAGCGACATCATCACCAGCACGGCGCCGGCCGTGGTCATCCAGAAGCTGAAATTGTTCAGGAAGGGGAAGGAGACGTCGCGCGCGCCGATCTGCAGCGGCACGACATAGTTCATCAGCCCCGTCACCAGCGGCATGGCGACGAAGAAGATCATGATCACGCCATGCGCGGTGAAGATCTGGTCGTAGTGATGGGCGTTGAGGTAGCCCTCGGAGCCGTCGAAGGCCATCGCCTGCTGCAGCCGCATCATCACCGCGTCGGCGAAGCCGCGCAGCAGCATGATCAGGCCGAGCACCATGTACATGATGCCGATCTTCTTGTGGTCGACCGAGGTGAACCACTCGCGCCAGAGATAGCCCCAGAGCTTGAAATAGGTGATGGCGCCGACGACGGCGATGCCGCCGAGCGCGACGACGACGAAGGTCGCGAGCACGATCGGCTCATGGACCGGGAAGGACTCCAGCGTCAGCCGGCCGAAGACCATGGAATGGGGTGTGGAAGCGCTGGTCACGGGGAAACTCGCTTCAGGAATTGGACGGCCGGGCCTGGCTCAGCAGCTCGGAGAAGGTCTGCGGCCGGCGTGGCGTGAGGGCGGGGAGGGGCAGGCCGAGCCCGCGCATCGGGGCGAGGTCGCGTGGCGTCGTGTCGGCCGGCACCAGCGCCATCAACGCCTTGGCTTCCTCGATCGTGCAGATCGAGGCGATGTAGCTCGGCTGCGCGCCGAAGGGGGCTTCGCCGCCGCGGCGGGTGTATTTGTCATAGGCGAGGGGCAGGGTGGTGTGGATGCCGGCGAGGCCGAGCCCGCCCTTGGCGTCGAGCGCCATCATCTCGCTCATGCACATCTTGCCGGGCTGGACGCAGAGATTGCGGATCGCGTCGAAGAGCTTGGGTTCCGTCGCGGCGAAGCGCTTGACCGGAACGTTCTCGCTTGGGCGTTCGAGTTCGAGATAGGCGGCGCGGTCGAGCGTGCCGCCTGCCTCCTTCGCCTTGGCGATCCAGCCCGCGAAATCGCCCTCGG
This sequence comes from Allobosea sp. GW822-FHT03F07, assembly GCF_058801345.1. Taxonomy (NCBI): domain Bacteria; kingdom Pseudomonadati; phylum Pseudomonadota; class Alphaproteobacteria; order Hyphomicrobiales; family Alloboseaceae; genus Allobosea; species Allobosea sp. GW822-FHT03F07. The sequence goes on along the minus strand of NZ_JBXAND010000006.1, from coordinate 296,408 downwards.
ACAGGCCGAAGAAGGCGAAGCGCATGCCGGAGAAGCCGGCGCCGCTGTAATTGGCCGAGAAGCCCTGATAGCGGCCGGGATGGTTGATGACCGCATGCAGCCGCGTCTGCATCGCCGGCATCGCATAGATCTGGCCGGCGAGCGCCGGGATGTAGAAGGAGTTCATCACCGAGGACGAGGTGATGCGGAAATGGATCGGCCGGTCGACCGGCGCGGCGAGCTCGTTGACCGTCGCAATGCCCTGTTCCGGGTAGATGAACAGCCATTTCCAGTCGAGCGCCACGACCTCGACCTCGAGCGGTTTGGCCGTCTCCGGCACCGGCCGCCCCGCCGCGATCCGGTCGAGCTTGCGATAGGGGTCGAGCAGATGCGTGCCCATCCAGGTGAGCGCGCCGAGCGCGATGATGATCAGCAGCGGCGCCGCCCAGATCACCAGTTCGAGCCCGGTCGAATGGTCCCAGTCGGGCTTGTAGGTCGCGTCCTTGTTCGAGGCGCGGTAGCGCCAGGCGAAGAACACGGTCAGCGCCATCACCGGCACGATGATCAGCAGCATCAGCACCGTGGAGATCACCACGAGATCGCGCTGCTGCGCCGCGACATCGCCCGCCGGCGCCATGACGACGAGGTTGCAGCCGCCGAGGGCGACGAGCAGGGGAATGACGAGGGCGAGACGCAGACGGCTCAAAGCATGCACCTTTCGCAAGGCTATGTTCGGCGAGACCGCTAGCTGCACTGCAGCAAAGGGGACATTGGACAATTTGCCCAATGCCGCCTTTCCGTCGGATAATGCACTAGCAGCCGCTCCGCGGCAAAACGCTACGGTGCCGCCCTCCCTGGATCCACGCGCAACGGTTAGAGATCATGGCTCAGATGCCCGCGACGCAAGTCCCGCTGACGGACGAACGCGATTCCAGCCATCTGAGCGAGAGTCATGGCGCGGTGAACCCCGGCGAGATGGCGATCGGCGTCATCATCGGCCGCACTTCCGAGTTCTTCGATTTCTTCGTCTATGCGATCGCCTCGGTCATCGTCTTCCCGAAACTGGTCTTCTCATTCGCCGATCCGCTGACCGGCACGCTCTATTCCTTCGCGATCTTCGCACTCGCCTTCATCGCGCGCCCCTTCGGCACGGTCATCTTCACCGCCATCGACCGCAAGATCGGCAAGAGCGCCAAGCTGACGCTCGCCCTCTTCCTGTTGGGCATCTCGACCTGCTCGATCGGCTTCCTGCCCGGTTATGAGCGGATCGGCATCGCCTCGGTCTGGCTGCTGGCGCTGGCGCGCATCGGGCAGGGCATCGCGCTCGGCGGCACCTGGGACGGCCTCGCCTCGCTGCTGGCGATGAATGCGCCGCAGCGCCATCGTGGCTGGTATGCGATGATTCCGCAGCTCGGCGCGCCCTTCGGTCTGATCGTGGCGAGCGGGCTCTTCGCCTTCTTCGTCGGCAATCTCTCGGCCGAGGATTTCTACGACTGGGGCTGGCGCTATCCCTTCTTCGTCGCTTTCGCGATCAATGTGGTGGCGCTGTTCGCCCGGCTGCGCATGGTCGTGACGCCGGACTACCAGAGGCTGTTCGAGAGCCGCGATCTGCAGCCGGCCAAAATCATCGACACGCTGCGGGCCGAAGGGCAGCATGTCGTGATCGGCGCCTTCGCGCCGCTGGCGAGCTTCGCCATGTTCCACATGGTCACGGTGTTCCCGCTCTCCTGGGTCTATCTGTTCACGCAGGAGGGGCCGGCCCGCTTCCTCGTCATCGAAGCGGTCGGTGCGGTCTTCGGCGCCATGGCGATCGTCGCCTCCGGCGTGATCGCGGACCGGATCGGCCGGCGCGCGCTTCTCGGCGGCTGCGCGATGGCGATCGCCGTGTTCAGCGGCTTCGCGCCGCAGCTTCTCGATGGCGGCTTCCTTGGCGAGATCGTCTTCATGATCGGCGGCTTCATCCTGCTCGGCCTGTCCTTCGGGCAGTCCTCCGGCTCGGTCGCCTCCGCCTTCTCGCCGGTCTACCGCTATACCGGCTCGGCCCTGACCTCGGACCTCGCCTGGCTCTTCGGCGCAGGCTTCGCGCCGCTGGCGGCGCTCGTGCTCTCAACCCGCTTTGGCCTGATCTCGGCCGGCGCCTATCTGCTTTCCGGCGCGGTGGTGACGCTGCTCGCGCTCAGGCTGAACCGCCAATGGGAGATGCGCCGCGCTGACGAGCGCGGCTGAGCGCAGCATCAGCCCTGAAGGAGCGCGATCGTGCGGGCGTCCCGCTGCCCGCCGCAGCAGCGCTCGATCGCCTGATCGAACAGGCTGGGCCTTTCGTGTGCGGCGAGCGCGAACAGCGTCATGCTGGATGCGAACTTCATGTCGTCCGGCGAGCCGAAGATTTCGCGCAGGCTGCGGCCCTCGACCGCCAGCACGGCCTGCGTGCAACGCTGCAGCCGCTCCCCGAGCAGCGGATGCGCCAGATAGGCGCGAGCCTCGCCCAGGCCCGATAGTCCGAAGTGCTGCGAGGTCGGCGAAATGCCCAATCCGCGCAGTTGCGGGAAGACGAACCACATCCAGTGGCCGCGCTTGCGCCCGGCGCGAAGCTCGGCCAGCGCGTCGTCGAAGGCGGCGGCCTGCGCCGACACGAAGCGCTCAAGATCGAACGGGTCGCTCATTTCTGAAAGATGGCGGAGCGGCCGGCGAGTGCAAGGTTCACGCGCGAGGGATGCTCCGTCGATATTCGGCGAACAGCCTAGAGCAAGTGAGATCCCCGATCTCGATAAAGCTGCGATCGGGGCGTTGGAGCCATTGGGCAATGCCCTCGCGCGTGGAATCGATGTCAGATTTCGACATACCGCAGGCTGACGCGAATACCCTTTTTGCGCGCCCGAGTCCGGCAGGCGCGATCAACTCCATATTCTGAGGATGAAACGCGAAGCCGAGGAAGACGATGGTTTCTGCTCGCTGCACGGCGTGCCTCATGCGCGCCAGTAAGTCGTCATCTTCGTGGCGCTCAGTGAACGTCTTTATTTGCGACGCTAGGCGTACCAACTCGAATCCGCTGACGGTTGGATCGCCAAATTGAGTCGATTGGTTCGGCGATTGCCATGGCAGAAAGCCAACTTTTCCATAGGGATGGTGTATATGCAGCGAGGATACGATCTCTCCCGCAGTCGCAAAATTCATGGAATAATAGCTCATTAGGGCTCTAGTGAAAAAATGCTCTATGCATCGATCGTAATTGAAACAAATTATCTCAATTTTTGAGAAAAAATGATCGGTATTTTCTTTGGATACGCCTTCGTTCATCATCTTAAATAGGTCGCCATACCAAGTGTCTCCGACCTTAGAGACGTCGACGTAATCTTGATCGTCGACCCGTAATTTTGAGCGCCCTTCGGAGTTCAGAATCGCTCTGACGATGCCCAGCTTCCCAAGCGTGACGACGGCTTCGTCACTTTGATGTGCGTCGAGAAAGTTATCGATCGAATAGGATAGCTTGAGGCCTTCCTGCATTCGCCCATGAGCGCGTACATATTTGTCGACCGTGTCGTTTAGAGACCGGTGCAACGCACGTTCATGTGCCCCCAACGCTTGCATCAGTTCTCGGTCGCCTTTGGCCGGTCCGATGTCGCGCCTTTCGATCTTCGTAGCCGCAAGAACCTTTGGCATAAGTTCGAGGCCTAGCGGCAGGTCCGCCTCTTTGCTGGCTCCCGCCCCGACTATCAGCAGCGTATTTGACTTGAGCATGGAGCGAGATCCGAATCGGCTTCGTCCCAGCATTCTTCACACAGATGCGCCTCGTGCATCTCGTAGAAGGGGCAGAACCGGCACAGTTCTCGGCCAAACCCGGCGGCACTTCGCAGCGGTGGAATATTGGCGGCAATGACCTGGGAATGCGGTGGTGGGCGACACAGGGATCGAACCTGTGACCACTCCCGTGTGAAGGGAGTGCTCTACCGCTGAGCTAGTCGCCCGCACCGGCGCCTCTCCTAGTCGGCGCGCGCGTTGGCGTCAAGAATGAGCCGCGACCTTGCTGCGGACTTCCTTGTCGCGCTGGCCGAACACCGCGCGCACGGCCTCGGGCAGCGAGTCGAAATGCTGGATGATCACATCCGGCTCCAGTGTCTCGATCGGCACGTCGGTATAGCCGAAGGGCACGCAGATCGTCGGGATGCCGGCGGCGCGCGCGGTCGCGATGTCCGTGCGCGAATCGCCGATCATCACGGCCCGCGCCGGATCGGCCCCGGCCGCCTCGATCGTCAGGGTCAGGTGGCGCGGATCGGGCTTGTGGAACGGGAAGCTGTCGCGGCCGGCGACGGCAGCGAAGCGCTGCGCGATCTTGAAATGGTCGAGGATCAGCCGCGTATGCAGGATCGGCTTGTTGGTGCAGACCGCGAGCGCGTAGCCATCGGCGGCAAGCGTATCGAGCGCATCGAGCACGCCGTCGAAGAGATGGCTGTTGGACGCGACGTCCTCGGCATAGATCAGCAGGAAATCCTCGAACAGCCGCTCCAGCGTCGCCTCATTGAGCGGCCGCCCCGAAACCTTGAAGCCGCGCTCGATCAGGGCGCGCGCGCCGGCACCGACCAACTCGCGGGCCCGCTCCAGCGGCAGCGCCGGCAGGCCCTCGCGCTCAAGGATGACGTTCAGCGTGCGCATGATATCGGGAGCCGTTTCGGCGAGCGTGCCGTCGAGATCGAAGACGACGATGGGGGGCAGGCTCATCGGTATGGCTCTCCAACTAAGGCGGCTGCCCGCTTAAAGGCGCTTCGGCGGGGCTTGGCAAGCAGGCTCGGCAACGAGGCTTCGCAGGCGGAGCACAGGAGATCGTCCGCCCAGCCAATGATGCTATCCTCCGCTCGATTCGCGGAAGGAATGGTGCGGTGTCGAAATCCCTCGGACGATTGGCTGCCATGGCGGCCGGCGGTTGGCTGGCGCTCAGCGAGGTCGCGCTGGCTGCGCCCTTCGAGTTCGCGCCGGCGCCGCAGACCGACCTGAACCGGGTCTACCGCATCGACAAGGCGACTGGCGAAGTCGCGGCCTGCCAGTTCCAGCTCAAGGAGGGTGGCGTCGGCGTCACCGTCTGCTTCCCTGCCGGCGAGGGGGCAGGTCCGCAGGCGCCGAGCGACTACACGCTGATGCCGTCTCGCCATGAGCGCGAGGGCGGCATCTTCCGGGTCAATATCCGCACCGGCGAGATGAGCATCTGCTACGTCTTCGACGACAAGACCGTCTGCACGGCCCAGGCGAAATAGCACGTCGAAATATTCCGCCGTCGGCAGGGCCGAAAAGCGCAGGACCTATTGCTGTTATGCGCCTCCGGCCTGTCGTCAGCCGCGGCCCCGGCATGCTAGATCAGGCGCGAAATCTTCCTTTCGCGTCATCGAGGCTGCCATGCTGAAGCTGAACGATCCGTCCCTCCTGAAGTCGCAGTGCTATGTCGACGGCGCCTGGATCGGCGAGGGCGTTGATGTCGTCGACAATCCCGCCACCGGCGAGGTGCTGACCAAGGTGCCGCGCTTCGGCGCTGACGAGACGACGGCCGCCGTCGAGGCGGCCTCGCGCGCCTTCAAGCCTTGGGCGAAGAAGTCCGCCAAGGAGCGTTCGACGATCCTGCGCAAATGGTTCGATCTCATCATGGCGAACCAGGAGGATCTGGCGCAGATCATGACGGCCGAGCAGGGCAAGCCGCTGGTCGAGTCGCGCGGCGAGGTCGCCTACGCCGCCTCCTTCGTCGAGTTCTACGCGGAGGAAGCCAAGCGCATCTATGGCGAGACGATTCCCTCGCCCTTCCCGAATTCGCGCATCATCGTCCAGAAGCAGCCCGTCGGCGTCTGCGCCGCGATCACGCCCTGGAACTTCCCGGCCGCGATGATCACCCGCAAATGCTCGCCGGGCCTCGCCGCCGGCTGCACCTTCGTGGTCAAGCCCGCGCCGGACACCCCGCTGACCGCCTTCGCCCTGATCGAACTCGCGATCCGCGCCGGCTTCCCCAAGGGCGTGTTGAACATCGTCACGGGCGATGCGGTCGCGATCGGCAAGGTCATGACCTCGCACCCGGCGGTACGCTTCATCGGCTTCACCGGCTCGACCCCGGTCGGCAAGCTCCTGATGCAGCAGGCGGCCTCGACCGTGAAAAAGGTCGGCCTCGAGCTCGGCGGCAACGCGCCCTTCATCGTCTTCGACGACGCCGATGTCGATGCCGCCGTCCAGGGCGCCATCGCCGCCAAGTTCCGCAACATGGGTCAGACCTGCGTCTGCACCAATCGCCTCTTCGTTCAGGAGGGGATCCATGACGAATTCGTCGCCAAGTTCGCCGGCGAGGTCGCTAAGCTCAAGGTCGGCAACGGCGTCGAGGTCGGCGTCGTGCAGGGCCCGCTGATCAACGAGCGCGCGGTCGAGAAGGTCGAGCGGCATGTCGCCGACGCCATCGCCAACGGCGCGAAGGTGGTCGTCGGCGGGCATCGCCACGCGCTGGGTCGCACTTTCTACGAGCCGACGGTCCTATCCGGCGTCACCACCAAGATGCTGGTGACGAACGAGGAGACCTTCGGCCCCGTCGCCCCGGTCTACACCTTTAAGACCGAGGAGGAGGTCGTCGCGCTCGCCAACGACACGCCCTTCGGGCTGGCGGCCTATTTCTACTCGAAGGATCTCGGTCGCGCCTTCCGCGTCGCCGAGGAACTCGAATACGGCATGGTCGGCATCAACTCCGCCATGCTCGGCACCGAGGTCGCCCCCTTCGGCGGCGTCAAGGAATCGGGGCTCGGCCGCGAGGGCTCGCTCCACGGCATGGATGAGTTCGTCGAGATCAAATACATGCTGATGGGCGGTCTCGGGGCTTGAACCGGCGGCCCCGGGCCGTCATTGCGGGTGCTCGCGATGACGTGCTCCGGAGAATGATGGAATGAGCCCCGACGATCTCAAGAAGCTTGCAGCCGCGCGTGCGCTCGAACTCGTGCGCCCGGGGATGCGGCTCGGCCTCGGTACGGGCTCGACGGCGAAGCATTTCGTCGACCTGCTTGGCCAGCGCGTCGCCGACGGCCTCGATGTGATCTGCGTCTCCACTTCGGAAGTGACGGAGGCGCAGGCGCGGTCGCTCGCCATCCCGATGTCGACGCTCGACGAGACGCCGGAGCTTGATCTCACCGTCGACGGCGCCGACGAGGTCGATCGCGAGCTTCGCCTGATCAAGGGCGGCGGCGCGGCCCTGCTGCGCGAGAAGATCGTCGCCTCCGCCTCGGCGCGGATGGTTGTCATCGCCGACGACAGCAAGCTCGTGGAACGCCTCGGCTGCTTCCCGCTGCCGATCGAGGTTGTGCCCTTCGGCCTGGAGGTGACCCGCCGTGCCGTCGTCGCCGCGATCGCCTCCGTCGGCGCGACCGGCGACCTCGTCCTGCGCCGCAAGCCCGATGGCAGCGTGGTCCTCACCGATGGCGGGCACTACATTCTCGACGCGCATCTCGGCGCCATTGCACGCCCGGAGGCGCTGGCGGCCGCGCTCGCCCTGATTCCCGGTGTGGTCGAGCACGGCCTGTTCCTCGGCCTCGCCAGCGCCGCGATTCTCGCCAGCGGCACGGGATTGACGGTGCTCGGAACGCTCGACTGACCGCTTTTGCTCAGCCTATTGCCGGTTTCGGGGCGCTTGTGCATGCGACATCGGCACGCCCGAATTCCAGTTTCCACTTTGCGCGACGATGCTCTATGGAGACCGCTTGATGCGCCGTTCGGCATCGGGGTTGCCTTGAGGCGGCGCCCGGCCGGGCGCTACGAAATGATCCAGCGGCTGGCGGGCCATGCGTGGCGCGGGCCGTCATCCAGATGCGATTGCGCGATCCGGCGCATGAGGAAGGGGCTCACCATGATCCGTCACCATTTGGCCGGCGCGGCCGTCAGCCTGGCGCTTGTGTTCGCCATGCCCGTGCAGGCGCAGACCGCCGCGCAGCCGGCGCAGGTCGACGTACCGCAGAGCTGGCTCGAGGCGGGCCGCGATGTCGTCGTCCTGTCGGGGCTCGCCGAGTCCTTCGAGGCGATCTATCTCGAGTTCCGCGAGCGCGTCACCCAGACGGTCGCCACGACGCGTCCCGAGGTTCGCAAGGACATGGAGGAGGTCATCCTGCTGCTGCGGCCCGAGGCCGAGAAGAAGCGCCAGGAGATCATCGCCTCCGCCGCCTATATCTTCGCCAAGCGCATGAGCGAGGCCGATCTGCGCGACGTCGCGGCCTTCTTCAAGTCGCCGGTCGGGCAGCGTTACAACGCGGCCCGCCCGCGCGCGATCGACGAAATCTTCGCGCTGATGCAGCCCTGGAGCCTGCAGACCAGCAACTTCCTGTTCGACCGCTTCAGCGAGGAAATGCGCAAGCGCGGCCATCAGCTGTGATCTGAAGGAGCCGCCATCGGCTATCCTGTCAGAAGGCCGCCGGCCATGGGCCGGCGGCTTTTTCGTTTGGCCTGCCGCTCTCAGTTCGTCGGGCCGATGCGCCCGAAATCGTCGGGGTCGGGCGCGCTCGGCCGCATGCCCGTGGCACGGTTGACCATCACGGTCACGATCCAAAGTAGCACGCCGATGCCGATGAGGACGCCCGCGATCTTGTATTGGACAAGGTCGCGGCCGGTCCATGGGCCCGCGAAGAACGCGCAGGCCAGAGCCCCCAGGATCGGCAGCAGCGTCGGCGTGCGGAAATGGTCGTGCTCGACCCTGTCCTTGCGCAGCACCAGCACGGCAATGTTGACGACGGTGAAGACGCAGAGCAGCAGCAGCGCCGTCGTGCCGCCGAGCGCCGGAACCTCGCCGACGAAGGTGATCAGTGCGAAGGCGAGCAAGGTCGTGAAGCCGATCGCGACATAGGGCGTGCGCCGGGTCTGGTGCACCTTGCCGAGGACCGGCGGCAGCACATGCTCGCGGCTCATGCCGTAGACCAGCCGGCTCGCCATCAGCATGTTGATCAGCGCGCTGTTGGCGACCGCGAACATGGTGATGAAGCCGAAGATCCAGATCGGGAAGTTGGGCGCGCCGGCCTGCACTACCTTGAGCAGCGGCGTCTCGCCCTCGCCGAGTTGCTCGGGTGGCACCAGCGTGATCGCCGAGATCGAGACCAGCACATAGATCGTGCCGGTGATGACGAGCCCCGCGAGCAGCACCTTCGGGAAGATGTGGCTCGGGTCCTTGCACTCCTCGGCCATGTTGACCGAATCCTCGAAGCCGACCATCGCGAAGAAGGCGAGCGTCGTCGCGGCGATCACCGGCCAGAACGCGCCGCCATCGCCCGCCGTCTTGAATTCCAGCACGCGCGAGACGTCGCCCTGGCCGCCCATGATCGCGATCATGCCGATCGTGATGATGATCAAAAGGCCGGTCAGCTCGACGCAGGTCAGCACGACATTCGCCTTCACGCTTTCGCCGACCCCGCGCAGGTTCACCGCCGCGACCAGCGCCATGAAGCCGAGCCCGATCGCGGTGATGCCGAAAGTGCCGGCGAGGCCGAGATTGAAGGCGTTCGACATGTTGGCGGCGAAGGCGCGCGACGCTGTCGAGGCCGAGGTGATGCCTGAGCACATCACCGCGAAGGCGACGATGAAGGTGATGAAATGGATGCCGAAGGCCTTGTGGGTGTAGAGCGCGGCGCCGGCCGCCTTCGGATACTTCGTGACCAGTTCGAGATAGCTGAACGCGGTCACCAGCGCGACGACGAAGGCGACGAGGAAAGGCAGCCAGACCACGCCGCCGACCTGTTTGGCGACCTGCCCGGTCAGCGCGTAGATGCCGGTGCCGAGGATGTCGCCGACGATGAAGAGCAGCAGCAGCCACGGGCCCATGACCCGGTGGAGGCTGGGTTCGGCTGTTGCTTGGGATGCTGGTGCTGAGGAGAGGGGGATGTCGCTCATGGCTTGTCGAGGCTCCGGCCACTGACTGAAGGGCAGCATGGTACGAACACAGTTGCGCCGCAATTGTTTACCGCCTTCGGCGCAGCACTCCCATCAACTGGCGAAAGGCGATAGACGAGGGCGCATCTGCGCCCCGCTTGAACCAACGGATCTCCTGCATGAGTGCCGCCCCTGTCCTCGTCACCGGCGGCTCCGGCTTCCTGGCCGGTCATTGCATCCTCGCCTTGCTGGCGGCAGGGCACATGGTCCGCACGACGCTGCGCTCGCCGCAGCGCGAGGCCGGTCTGCGCGCCGCGCTTGCGGCCGCAGGCATCGATCCGGGCGTGCGCCTCGAGGTGGTGACGGCTGACCTGATGGCCGATGACGGCTGGCCGCGCGCCGTGGCCGGCTGTCGCTATGTGCTGCATGTTGCGTCGCCGCTGCCGGCGGCCGCGCCGAAGCATGAGGACGAACTGATCGGACCGGCCCGCGATGGCACGCTCCGGGTGCTGCGGGCGGCCCACGCCGCTGGCGTCGAGCGCGTCGTGCTGACCTCCTCCTTCGCCGCGATCGGCTATGGCAAGGTGCTGACGCGCCCCTATTCCGAGAGCGACTGGACCGACGTGTCCGCGCCGGGCCTTGCCGCCTATCCGAAATCCAAGACGCTCGCCGAGCGCGCGGCCTGGGAATTCGTCGATGGCGAGGGCCGAAAGCTGGGCGAAGGGAACGGGCTCGAACTTGCCGTGGTCAATCCCGTCGGCATCTTCGGCCCGCTGCTCGGGCCTGAGCTGTCTGCCTCGACCCTGCTGGTGAAGAGCATGCTCGAAGGCAGGCTGCCGGCTTTGCCACGCCTGATGTTCGGTGTCGTCGATGTCCGCGACGTCGCCGATCTGCATCTGCGGGCGATGACGGACCCCGCCGCTGCCGGGGAACGTTTCCTGGCCACGGCCGGCGACTTCCTGACCATGCAGGAGATCGCGCAGGCGCTGCGCGATCGGCTCGGCTCTGCAGCCGGCAAGGTCTCGACGCGCGTTCTGCCCGACTGGCTGGTCCGCTTCGTCGCACGCTTCAGCGCTGCCGCACGGCAGGCGGCGACGCCGGAACTCGGACGGAGCAAGACCGCGTCGAGCACCAAGGCCCGCGCCATGCTGGGTTGGGAGCCACGGCCCGCCGCTGACGCATTGGCCGCGACGGGGGAGAGCCTGATCCGGCTCGGCGTGGTCGGGCGGTAAGGTCACAAGCCCGTCATCCCCGGACGCAGCGAAGCGGAGATCCGGGATCCATCGTAGAGCGCTGGAGCCCTACGATGGATCCCGGCGCTTCGGCCGGGATGACGGCGTGTTTCTGTGCAAGATAAAGAAGCGCGCCTGATGAGCGCTTCAGTCCTCGCTCGCCTTGAACTTGTTCAGCCCTTTCATCACGAAAGGCGCGACCAATGCGATAAAGGCAAGGCCGAGCAGCGTCGCCGAGCCTGGATTCTCCAGCAGGATCATCGGGTCGCCCAGGCTGATCTGGAGCGCACGGCGCAGCTGTGCCTCGGCCATCGGCCCGAGGATGAGGCCGACCACCATCGGCGCGACCGGATAGTCGTAGCGCCGCATCAGATAGCCGAGATAGCCGAACAGGAAGAGCATGCCGAGTTCGACCGGCGAGGCGTTGACGGCGAGCGTGCCCATGGTCGCGAACACCAGGATGCCCGCATAGAGCCAGGGCTGCGGCACGGCGAGCAGCTTCACCCATAGCCCGATCAGCGGCAGGTTCAGGATCACCAGCATGACGTTGGCGATGAACAGCGAGGCGATCAGGCCCCAGACCAGGTCCGGCTTCTCGGCGAACAGGAGCGGGCCAGGGTTCAGCCCGTATTGCTGGAATCCGGCCAGCATGATCGCCGCCGTCGCAGAGGTCGGCAGGCCGAGCGTCAGCAGCGGCACGAGCGTGCCGGCGGCCGAGGCGTTGTTGGCGGCTTCCGGCCCCGCGACGCCCTCGATCGCGCCCTTGCCGAACTCCTCCGGATATTTGCAGAGCTTCTTCTCGGTCGAATAGCTCAGGAAGGTCGGCACCTCGGCGCCGCCGGCGGGCAGGGCGCCGATCGGGAAGCCATAGGCGGTGCCGCGCAGCCAGGGCGCCCAGGAGCGCTTCCAGTCCTGCTTGCTCATCCACAGCGAGCCCTTGATCGGAATGATCTCTTCCGGGTCGCGATGGCGCTTGGAGGCGACGTAGAGCGCTTCGCCCACGGCGAAGAGGCCGACCGCCAGCGTCGTCACCTCGACGCCGTTCAGGAGTTCCGGCACGCCGAAGGTCAGTCGCGCCTGGCCGGTCAGCTTGTCGATGCCGATCAGGCCGAGCGTGATGCCGAGGAACAGGCTCGTCAGCCCGCGCAGGGGCGAGTCCCCGAAGGTCGCCGAGACCGTGACGAAGGCGACGATCATCAGGGCGAAATAGTCCCATGGGCCGAACTTGATCGCGACCTCGACGAGCCAGGGCGCGAGGAAGGCCAGGCCGATCGTGGCGATCAGCCCGGCGACGAAGGAGCCGATCGCGGCCGTCGCCAGCGCCGGGCCGCCGCGGCCGGCCTTGGCCATCTTCGAGCCTTCGAGCGCGGTGGCCAGCGAGGCGCTTTCACCGGGCGCATTGAGCAGGATGGCGGTGGTCGAGCCGCCATACATGCCGCCATAGTAGATGCCGGCGAACATGATGAGCGAGCCGGCCGGATCCAGCTTGAAGGTCACGGGCAGCAGCAGCGCGACCGTCAGCGCCGGGCCGATGCCGGGCAGCACGCCCACGGCCGTGCCGAGGAAGACGCCGATCAGGCAGAACAGCAGCTTTGACGGCTCGAGCGCGACGCTGAAGCCGTTGAGGAGCGAGAGAGCGGTTTCCATGGCCGGCGGTCCTCAAAGAAACAGGCGTTCGAGAGGCCCGACCGGCAAGAGCAGGGTCAGGAGTTTGGCGAAGACGAGGAAGATCACGAGGCCGAGCGCGAAGCCGATCGCTACGTCGACTGCCAGTGCGCGCCGGCCGAAGCCTCGCGCCGTGCAGGCGAAGAGGATGGTGATCGCGATGACGAAGCCGGCGCCAACGGCGATGCAGGCGATCAGGCCGATGAGACCGCCGACGATCCAGAGCAGCGCGCCTCGATCGGCGCTTTCCGGCTTCGGCAGCCCTTCGCGGACGGCGACGAAGAGATGTGCCAGTCCGAGCAGGACCAGTCCGATGCAGGCGACCATGGGCATGGCCGTCGGTCCGAGGCCGTAATTCGAGGTGATCGTCTGCTGCGAGGCGTCGTAATAGACGATGCCCGCCAGTGCGAGCAGCAGGACGCCGACGATGAGGGCGGGCCTGTCGGCTCCGCGAGCCATTTTTTCGTTCGTCATGGCATTCCCGTCGTCTGGCCGTGCATGCGGGGAGGATGGTGCCGAGGCGCGAAGGGGGCCGATCTCCCGGCCCCCTTCGTCTTCCTTGGCGATCTCGGGATTACTTTACGAGGCCGACATCCGTCATGACCTTGGCGACGCGCGCCTGCTCGGCCTTCATGAAGGCCTCGAACTCGGCGCCGCCGAGATAGGCGTCGTCCCAGCCGCGAGCCTTCAGGATCTCGGCCCATTCCTTCGTCTTGACCAGCTTCGAAACGGCGTCCGACAGTGTCTTCGTCTGGTCGGCTGTCAGGCCCGGAGGGGCGACGACCGAACGCCAGTTGATCAGCTCGAGATTGACGCCGCCCTCCTTGAGCGTCGGGGCGTCCGGGGCATTGGCGAGCCGCGCCGAGGACGAAACGCCGACGACGCGCAGCTTGCCGGCCTTGATCTGGCCCTCGAACTCGCCATAGCCGGAAATGCCGGCGGTGACGCGCCCGCCGAGCATGGCTGCCAGTGCCTCGCCGCCGCCCGAGAACGGGATGTAGTTGATCTTCTTGGGATCGCCGCCGGCCGCTTCCGCGAACAGAGCGGCGAGGATGTGGTCGGCACCGCCGGCCGAGCCGCCGGCCCAGGTCACCTTGGCCGGGTCGGCCTTGACGCGCTCGGCCAGGTCCTTGGCGGACTTGATCGGGGAATCGGTGGGCACGACGATGACGAGGGCTTCCGCCGTCAGCCGCGCGATCGGGGTCACCTGCGTCAGGTTGACCGGCGACTTGTTGAGCAGGATCGCGCCGACCATGACGAAGCCGTTGACCATCAGCTGCGAGCCGTCGCCCTTGGCGTTGATCAACTGCGCCAGGCCGATCGTGCCCCCGGCGCCGGTGACGTTGGTCACCTGCACGCTCTTGGCAATGCCCGACGCGGTCAGCGCCTGCTGCATCGAGCGCGCCGTGCCGTCCCAGCCGCCGCCCGGCGAAGCCGGGGCCATGATCTTCAGCTCGAGCTGGGCGAAGGCCGCTGTCGAGAGGCCGGCAACCGCGACCGCCACGATGGCGCCGCGCTTCAAAATGGATGTGAGCATGTGAATTTCCTCCGCACGCGGCTTCCCCGCGCATTTTTCAGCCGCAGGCCTGCCACTGATGGCTGGGCGCGTCAGCGTCAATTGCGCATGATTGCATAATCATGAGTCAAGAGATTTCGTCTGGCATGGGGCCAACGGCCGGCTTCTTGGTCTTTGGTTCTACGACCTCGGCCTGCGGTCTCGACAAGGCTCTGGCCGCATTCGCGATGATCGCGTAAGCGCTGCACGATGACCACGACAGCCCCCTCCGGCACCGAAGCCGCTACGTCCGGCCACGCGCAGCGTCTGTCGCGCAGGCTGGCCGCGCTCGGTACGGTCCTGCTCATCCTGATGCCTTTGGCGATGTGGCTGGCAAACCGTTCGGCCCCGCTCATCCTCGGGCTCGCGGCCGGCTGCTTTGTCGCTGCCGCCGTCATCGCCGAGGGCGCGGGCCCCTTCCTGTCCCGCCTGCGGACGTGCCTTCGCGGGCCGGTCGCGCTTTCGCTCTGCGCCTTCGTTGCCTGGTCGCTCGCGACCCTGGCCTGGAGTCATCGCCCGGCCCCGGGGCTTGCCGCATGGGGCGAGCTGGTGCTGCCGCTGGCATTCGGCCTGTTGATCGCGGTCAGCGGCCGATTCCGGCCCGGCACCGATGCCGACCGGGCGCTCGCGCTGGCGCTCGTAGCAGCTGTCGTCCTGATGATGGCCGAACTTGCGAGCGGTCTTTCGCTGCGGATCATGCTCGGCATCGGCAAGCAGCAGGGCTTCATCTTCAATCGCCCGGCCCTGACCTGCCTCGTCCTCTCGGCCGCCGTGTTGCCTGGACTGCTGCGTCCCGCCGCAATGCTGCGCGACCGACTGCTCGCCGGCCTCGTCCTGCTCGCCCTCGTCGCGCTCTCCTTTCAGTCCGACAGCGGGGCCACCGGCTTCGGCCTCGCCATCATGGCGGTCACCTGGCTCGCAGCGCTCCTGCTGCCGCGGCTGACATTGTTGGCCGTGGCACTAGGCTTTGCCGCGACCATGCTGCTGTCTCCGGTCACGGGTAGGCTTGTCGATGCGAGCCTGCCGCCGGCGCTGCACGAAAAGCTCGCGGGTTCGCATACGCGCGAGCGAACCGATGTTTGGCTGAGCTTCGGCGAAGCCATCCTGGCGCGGCCGCTCCTGGGTTCGGGCTTCGGCACCTCGGCGACGCTGGATCGTCATCCCGTCGCGCTCGAGGTCTCGCCGCCGCATCGTGCGATGCTCGCGGTCGGGCATCCCCACAGCGCGCCGATGCAGGCCTGGGTCGAGACGGGGGCGGTCGGTGCTGCCCTGCTGGCCTTTGCGGGGCTCGCCTTCCTCTATCGCCTGCGCCATCTGCCGGCGCGGGATCTGGCGCCGCGGCTGGCGCTGGCGGCGTCCGCGTTCGCCGTTGCGTCCGTCGCGCATGGCGCCTGGCAGGGCTGGTGGATTGCGGTGCTGGCCGCAGCGACCTTATGGCTGGCTGCCCGGCCCATGGTGCAGGGCCGAGAGGCTTGAGAGGGCAAGATGGCTGAATTCGACGTCGATCTCTTCGTCATCGGGGCTGGCTCGGGCGGAACCCGCGCCGCGCGCATTGCGTCCGGCCATGGCGCGCGCGTCATGATCGCGGAGGAGGACCGCATCGGCGGCACCTGCGTCATTCGCGGCTGCGTACCCAAGAAGCTCTTCGTCTATGCCAGCCGCTTCGCCGAGGATTTCGAGGACGCCGCCGGCTTCGGCTGGACCGTCGAGAAGCCGAGCTTCGACTGGCCGACGCTGCGCGATGCCGTCGCCAATGAGGTGACCCGCCTGTCGGGCCTGTATCGAAAGGGGCTGGAAGGGGCGGGTGTCACCATCCGCGAAGAGCGCGCGACGGTGGTCGACGCCCATACCGTGCGCCTCGCCAAGAGCGGCGAGATGGTCCGCGCCCGGCACATCCTGGTTGCGACCGGTGGCTGGCCGGCCTTCGACCCGCCGATCCCGGGCGGCGAGCTCGGCATCTCCTCGAACGAGATCTTCCATCTTCCGAGCTTGCCTAAGCGCATGCTGGTCGTCGGCGGCGGCTACATCGCGCTCGAATTCGCCAGTCTGTTCGCGCGCCTCGGCGTCGAGGTCACGGTGCTGCATCGCGGCGACAATGTGCTGCGCGGCTTCGACGAGGACGTCCGCAGCCGCCTGCGCGACGCGCTCGAACATGCTGGCATCCATTTCCGCCTCGGCTGCACGGTCGAGCGGATCGAACTCTTGCCCGATGGCTGCCGCCGCGCCCATTGCGCCAAGGGCGCGCCGATCGATGCCGACGTGATCCTCGTCGCGACGGGGCGGCGCCCCCATACGGCGGGGCTCGGTTTGGCCGAAGCAGGTGTCGAACTCGGCCCGGTGGGCGAAGTCGTGGTCGATGCGAATTCGGCCAGCAACGTGCCGTCGATCCATGCCGTCGGCGACGTCACCGACCGGGTCAACCTCACCCCCGTCGCGATCCGCGAGGGCCATGCCTTCGCCGACTCCGTCTTCGGCGGCAAGCCCTGGCAAATGGATCACGGCCTCGTCGCCTCGGCGGTCTTCACCACGCCGGAGATCGGCACGGTCGGTCTGTCGGAGGCCCAGGCGGCTGCCGCCGGCTACGAACTGCGCATCTTCGAATCCGGCTTCCGTCCGATGAAGGCGACGATCTCGGGCCGGGCCGAGCGCATCTACATGAAGCTCGTCGTCGACGTGAAGACCGACAAGGTGCTCGGCGTCCACATCCTCGGCCACGACGCCGGCGAGATCATCCAGGCGGTGGCCATCGCGGTGACCATGGGGGCGACCAAGGCCGATTTCGACCGCACCATCGCCCTGCATCCGAGCGCTGCGGAAGAGCTGGTGACGATGCGGACGCCGCGGGCGGGGTAGGGCGGGACGATTGCTTTGAGACGTCGTCGAGCGTATTCTAGAATGCTGCGGGATGTATTCTAGAACGAGGTGCTTGGATGGGCATCAGCATCAAGAACGACGAGGTCGAGGCGCTGGCCCGCCAACTCGCCAGCAAGCACGGCAAGGGCCTGACCGAGATCGTCCATGACGCGCTGCGCGAAAAGGCGGAGCGCGAGGCCGCCGAGCCCACGCTTTGGGAGAAGCTTGCGCCGTTGCGGGCGAGACTGGCCGCTATGCCTGACAGGGGGCCAATCCCGGATCGTGCCTTTTACGACGAACTGAACGGAGAGGACGAGCGGCGGTGATCGTCGTCGATGCGTCGGCGATCGTGTCAGTTCTGGCGGAGGAACTGGACGCGCAAGCCATGACCGCGCGCCTGGCCGTCCATCATCAACGTTCGATCTCCACCATCTCGATCTGGGAAGCGGCTTGTGCAATCGCGCGCTGGAAGGATTGTTCGCGCCCTGACGGCCTTGCGATCGTCGAGGAGTTCATGCGGTCTGCCAGCATCAAACCCATCGCCCCTGACATGGCGATCACCGCGCTCGCGATAGAAGCATCCGAGCGCTATGGCCTCGGCGGCGGTCGCCCCGGCATCCTCAATCTCGGCGATTGTTTCTCCTATGCGACGGCGAAGCACCTGAAGGCCAGGCTGCTGTTCAAGGGCGACGACTTCAGCCGCACCGATGTCGAGCCGGCCTGAGCGCGCGCAGTGCGCAAGCCGGGTCCAGTTTCGGCTGATTCAAAATCCGAACGCGTTGAATCGCCGCGTGATGCCGTTGAATCGGTTTCTCGCCGATCGGAATCATTTTGTGAGCCGCGATCGCTAGCCCTTTGAAGCGATTCAGGATTCGCTAACCATGAGAGCGGCCCCGCACGGCGCATGGCGCATGAGCGGCACAGTGGCCTTCGCGGCGTCATGGGTGTATAGGCCCGCCTTCGCGCTTCAAAGAGGTTAACCGGCGCGATTTCAAGTCAGGAGCAGGACCCATGTCGGAGCGGTGGACGCCCGAGAGCTGGAGGGCAAAGCCCGTCCAGCAGATCCCGGATTATCCGGACCAGGCAGCCCTGAGGGCGGTCGAGCAGCAGCTCGCCGGCTTTCCGCCGCTCGTTTTTGCGGGTGAGGCGCGCAAGCTCAAGAAGGCACTCGCGAAAGTCGCAAGCGGCGAGGCCTTCCTGCTCCAGGGCGGAGACTGTGCCGAGAGCTTCGGCGAGCACTCCGCCGACAACATCCGCGATTTCTTCCGGCTCTTCCTGCAGATGGCGGTGGTGCTGACCTTTGCCGGCGGCTCGCCCGTCGTGAAGGTCGGTCGCATCGCCGGCCAGTTCGCGAAACCGCGTTCAGCTCCCACAGAGACCGTCAACGGCGTCGAGCTGCCGAGCTACAAGGGCGACATCGTCAACGACAACGAGTTCACGGCGGAGGCGCGCATCCCCGATCCGCGCCGCCAGCTCGAGGCCTACCGGCAGTCGGCGGCGACGTTGAACCTGATCCGCGCCTTCGCGACCGGCGGCTACGCCAATCTCGACAACGCTCATCGCTGGATGCTCGGTTTCGTCAAGGATGCTCCTGCCTCCTCGCGCTACAACGAGGTCGCCGAGCGCATCACCGAGGCGCTCGACTTCATGCGCGCCATCGGCATCGACCCGGAGACCCATCCGGAGATGCGTACGACCGACTTCTACACCAGCCATGAGGCGCTGCTGCTCGGCTACGAGCAGGCGATGACACGCACGGACTCGACCACCGGCGATTATTACGACACATCCGGCCACATGCTCTGGATCGGCGATCGCACGCGCCAGATCGACCATGCGCATGTCGAGTTCTTCCGCGGCATCAAGAATCCGATCGGCCTGAAATGCGGCCCCTCGACCACGGTCGACGGTCTGCTCAAGCTGATCGAGGTGCTCGATCCGCAGAACCAGGCCGGCCGCCTGACGCTGATCGGCCGTTTCGGCGCCGACAAGGTCTTCGACAACCTGCCGGCCCTGGTGCGCGCCACCAAGCGGGAAGGGCGCAACGTCGTCTGGTCCTGCGATCCGATGCACGGCAACACGGTCAAGGCGGCGAGCGGCTACAAGACCCGGCCCTTCGACCTGATCATGACCGAGGTGAAGAACTTCTTCGCCGTCCATCAGGCGGAAGGTACCCATGCCGGCGGCCTGCATCTGGAGATGACCGGCAAGAACGTCACCGAATGCACCGGTGGTGCGCGCGGCATGACCGATGCGGATCTGAACGACCGCTACCACACGGTCTGCGATCCGCGCCTCAATGCCGAGCAGGCGCTGGAGCTGGCCTTCCTCGTCGCCGAGCTGGTCAAGCGCGAGCGGGCAGGGCGGACGCGGCCCGAGGTCGAGGCGGCCGAGTAGACTGCGCCGGCAACCATAGCCGTGACAAACGAAAAAGCCGGGGCGACCGCCCCGGCTTTTTCGCGTTCGCGAATGATCGATGTCAGAACTTCAGGCCGGCGGCGACGCGGGCGGTGTTGATCGTCGTCGTCGTGCCCTCGACATCGGCGAAGCGGATGAGCTGGTACTCGGCGCGGAGGAAGAGATTGTCGGTCAGCGCCCAGTCGACGCCGAGACCGGCGGTCAGGCCGAAGCCGTAGACGTTGGTCTTGCTCGCGCCGACGCGCAGAGGGTAGCCGGCTGCCGTGAGGTTTGCACCGGTGGTTGAATTTGGCGGTATGAAACGCCAGGTAGCATCAATGGTCGATACCGTGTTGAAGCGCCCGACCGCGCCGCCGAACGTACCGAAGGGCATAATCCGGCCATAGGCCCAGCCCATGCGGATGCGCGCGGTCGCATAGTCGAGCAGCTCGGCACCCAGGTTGGTGGTGAGCGAGTAGCCGTTGTCCGTGCCATCGGAGGTGGTGGAGCGCCGAGCGATGTAGTCGGAGATCAGATACTCGTGGTTGGACCGCGTGTAGTCGGCTTCGAGACCGAGAATCACGTCGCCGAAAGTCCAGTTGTAACCGGCGAAACCGAAGAAGGTCGCCCCGCTGTCGGTCTTGGAAGGCAGGTTGCCGACGAGCGAGCCCATGTCGAACTCGCTGCCGAGGAGCGTGTTGCGATAGGCGAAACGCGCCAAATCCTGCAGGCCGTTGCCCGGTTCGAACTTGGTCGACGAGACCCCGGCGCCGCCGCCGTAATAGAAGCCCGACCAGTTCATCCTGCTGTCGAAGGTTTCAGGCGCCGGGGCATCTTCGATCTGGGAGCCTCGCAGAACGGGGTAGTCGGCGGCCTCAGAGGTCGTGGTCGTGGCAAGGGAGCCGACGACAAGCGCGCCGGCGACGAGGGCGCAGGCGGCGAGGGGGGCTCTGCCCATCGCGGTGATCTGGCGGGTACGCATGCTCGCTTCTCCGAACGGCGGCCGGCAATCGTGCAAGAGCGGCTCGTGATCGATTCATGCGCGATTAACCCTAACGTCGGGTTAAGCGGCGGCCGCGATCGGCAGGTCCGCCCGGCTCCGGCGGCATTGCCCGCTCCGCACCGCCGCGCTACAGCCGCGCCATGACCGCGGCCTCCTTCCGCCTCGCGCTTGCGCAATCCAATCCGACCGTCGGCGACATCGCCGGCAACGCGGCCCGCATCAGGGAGGCGAGGCGGCTGGCAGGGGAGGCGGTCGCCGATCTCGTGATGTTCCCCGAGCTTTTCCTCTGCGGCTACCCGCCGGAGGATCTTGTGCTCAAGCCGGCCTTCCAGGACGCCTGCCGGAAGGCCTGCGAGGATCTGGCGCGCGAAACCGCCGATGGTGGCCCGGCCGTGCTGCTCGGCCTGCCCTGGGTGGAAGGCGGCAAGCTCTACAACGCCTATGCGCTGCTCGATGGCGGCGTGATCCAGGCGGTGCGTTTCAAGGTGGCGCTGCCGGATTACGGCGTCTTCGACGAGGCCCGCGTCTTCGCGCCCGGGCCTTTGCCGGGGCCGGTGCCCTTCCGGGGCCGCGTCCGCCTCGGGCTGCCGATCTGCGAGGACATCTGGAGCGAGGACGTGGCCGAATGCCTCGCCGAGACTGGGGCCGAGATCCTGCTCTCGCCCAACGGCTCGCCCTTCCGGCGCGGCGTCGGCGACGAGCGCATGAATGTCGCGGTGGCGCGCGTCGTCGAGACCGGCCTGCCGCTGGTCTATCTCAACCAGGTCGGCGGACAGGACGAGCTCGTCTTCGACGGCGCCTCCTTCGTGCTCGACGCCGGCCGCAACCTGACCCATCAGCTGCCGGCCTTCCGGGAGGCGCTCGTGGTCACGGAGTGGCGGCGCGAGGCGGGGCGCTGGCGCTGCGAGCCGGGACAGCCCGCCGCGATCGAGATAGGCGACGAGGCCGACTACGCCGCCTGTGTGCTCGCCTTGCGCGACTATGTCGGCAAGACCGGCTTCCCCAGCGTCGTGCTCGGCCTCTCCGGCGGCATCGATTCCGCGCTCTGCGCCGCTATCGCCGTCGATGCGCTGGGGCCAGACCGCGTCACCTGCGTGATGATGCCTTCGCGCTTCACCGGTCCGCAAAGCCTCGCCGATGCGCAAGCCTGCGCGCATGCGCTCGGCGTGGACTACAAGACAGTGCCGATCGCGGACACCATCGCGGCCTTCGATGCCGCGCTGGCCGGCCTGTTCGCGGGTCAGGCGCCCGGCGTCACCGAAGAGAACCTGCAGAGCCGCGCGCGCGGCACGCTGCTGATGGCGCTCTCCAACAAGTTCGGCTGGATGCTGGTGACGACCGGCAACAAGTCGGAAATGTCCTGCGGCTACGCCACGCTCTATGGCGACATGAACGGCGGCTTCAATCCGATCAAGGATCTCTACAAGACCGACGTCTTCCGCCTCGCCGCCTTGCGCAACCGCTGGAAGCCGTTGGGCGCGCTGGGTCCCGACGCGATCGTCATCCCCGAAGCGATTCTGACGAGACCGCCCAGCGCCGAATTGCGCGCCGACCAGACCGACCAGGATTCCTTGCCGCCCTATGAGGTGCTCGACCCCATCCTTGTCGCGCTGATCGAGCGCGAGCAGCGCGTCGCCGACATCGTCGCCCAGGGCCATGATCGCGAGACCGTGCTGGCCGTCGAGCGCTTGCTCCACCGCGCCGAATACAAGCGCCGCCAGGCCGCGCCGGGGGTGAAGGTCACCAGCCGCAATTTTGGCCGCGACCGGCGCTACCCGATCGTCAACGGCTTCGCCGACAAGGGCGAGGCCGCCTACACCCCCGATGCTGCGCTGGTGAAGGGCGTCGGCCGGGCGGGCGGCGAAAGCTTCGACTTCTGAGGCAAGCCGCAGGGACGATTGTCGCTGTCGGGCAAACGCGCCATAAGCGCCGCCATGATCTCTTCGCCCATGACCGCTTCGCCTCTCCTGCGCTTCGCCCCGTCGCCGACCGGCTACCTGCATATCGGCAACGCCCGCTCGGCGCTGTTCAACGGGCTCTATGCCCGCCGCCATGGCGGCCGCTTTATGCTGCGTTACGACGATACCGATCTGGCGCGCTCGAAGCCCGAATTCGCGCAGGCCATCGCCGAGGATCTCGCCTGGCTCGGCATCGTGCCTGACCTGGTGATCAGCCAGTCGCAGCGGCTCTCGCTCTATGATGCGGCGGCCGAGGATCTGCGCGCCGCCGGCCGGCTCTACCCCTGCTATGAAACCGCCGACGAGCTTGACCGCCGGCGCAAGCGCCAGCTCGCGCGCGGCCTGCCGCCGATCTATGACCGTGCCGCGCTGAAGCTGACGGCGCAGGATAAGGCGAAGCTTGAGGCCGAGGGGCGCAGGCCCCATTGGCGCTTCCTGCTGGAGCCGCGAATCGTCGCCTGGAACGACCTCATCCGCGGTGAGGCCCATGTCGATTGCGCGTCGCTGTCGGACCAGGTGCTGATCCGCGAGGATGGCAGCTATCTCTACCATCTGCCCTCGGTCGTCGACGATGCGGCGACCAACGTCACCCATATCATCCGCGGCGAGGACCACGTCACCAATACGGCGGTCCATATCCAGATCTTCGAGGCGCTGGGCGCGCAGCTGCCGGCTTTCGGCCACCACAACCTCCTGACCACGGCGAGCGGCGAGGGGCTGTCGAAGCGCCTCGGCCATCTCTCGCTGCGCGGATTGCGCGAGGCCGGCGTCGAGCCGCTCGCGGTGGCGGCTCTCGCCGTGCTGACCGGCTCGTCGGATGCCGTTCGCCCCGTTGCCAGCCTCGATGAACTCGCCGGGTTGGTCGATCTCGCCCACGTCTCACGTGCCCCCGCGAAGTTCGACGAGCACGACTTGGAGACGTTGAGCGCGCGGACGCTGCACCAGCTTCCCTATGAGGCGGTGGCTTCCCGGTTGGCCGAATTGGGCATCGGCGGCGGCGAGCCGTTCTGGCTCGCGATCCGCGGCAATCTCGGCAAGCTCGACGAGGCCCGCCTCTGGGACGACGTCGTGCGCGGGCCGATCAAGCCTGTCATGGCGGATGCCACCTTCGCGGCGACG
This sequence comes from Allobosea sp. GW822-FHT03F07, assembly GCF_058801345.1. Classification (NCBI taxonomy): domain Bacteria; kingdom Pseudomonadati; phylum Pseudomonadota; class Alphaproteobacteria; order Hyphomicrobiales; family Alloboseaceae; genus Allobosea; species Allobosea sp. GW822-FHT03F07. Next base: position 272,792 of record NZ_JBXAND010000006.1, on the reverse strand, counting down.
GCGGCGTCCCTGCTGCCGCCCGAACCCTTCGACGTGATGACCTGGAAGAGCTGGACCAGCGCGGTGCAGGCCGCGACCGGGGCGAAGGGCAAGGCCCTGTTCATGCCGCTGCGCCAGGCCCTGACCGGGCAGGACCACGGCCCCGAGCTGGCCGCGCTGCTGCCGCTGATCGGCCGTGAGAAGGCGCTGCGGCGCCTTGCCGGCGAAGCCGCTTGACGGTTCTCATGCCCGCACCGTCATGCTCGCCCTTGTGGCGAGCATCCACGTCTTGGTCGTAGCGCTCTACGATGGAAGGCGTGGATGGTCGGGACAAGCCCGACCATGACGAGGAGGGCCGACGTATAGCTCAATCATGCCGATGCATCGCCGAGCTGTGCTTGGTGTCGCGCATCGTCGAATACACCAGCAGCGAGATGAAGATCACGCCGGCGAGGTAGTAGAAGAACCACTGCTCGTGGCCCTGCTGCTTGAACCAGAGCGCGATCGCTGGCGCCGTGCCGCCGAAGATCGAGACGGTGAGCGCATAAGGCACGGCGACGCCCGTCGCGCGGATCGAGGTCGGGAACAGCTCCGCCTTCACCACCGCGTTGATCGAGGTGTAGCCGGCGACGAAGATCCAGGCGCCCGAGATCAGCAGGAACGCCACCCAGGGTGATTTCGTACCGGCGAGCGTCGTCAGCAGCGGCACCGTGAACAGCGTGCCGCAGACGCCGAAGAAGATCAGCATCGGCTTGCGTCCGATCTTGTCCGAGATCAGCCCGTAGATCGGCTGCAGCGCGGCGGCGAAGATCAGCGAGCCGGCGATGACATAGGTCGTGGTGATGTCGGAGAAGCCGGCCGTCTGGCGCACGAAGGTCTGCATATAGGTGGTGAAGGTGTAGAAGGCGGCCGTGCCGCCGGCGGTCAGGCCGACGACGATGGCGACCTCGCGCGGATATTTCAGCAGGCCACGCAGCGAGCTCTCGCGCTTGATGCCGCTCTTCCTGGCGGCCTCGAAGGATTCGGTTTCGTGCATGTGCCGGCGCATGAACATGGCGGTGACCGCCAGCAGCGCGCCGATGACGAAGGGGATGCGCCAGCCCCATTCGACGAGCTGCTCATGCGTCAGGAAGACGTTCTGGAGCAGCAGCAGCACGAGGATCGCGGTGAGCTGGCCGCCGATCAGCGTGACGTATTGGAAGCTCGAATAGAAGCCGCGATGCTCGGGATCGGCGATCTCGGAGAGATAGGTCGCCGAGGCGCCGTATTCGCCGCCGAGGCTCAGCCCCTCGATGATGCGCGCCAGGGCCAGCAGGGCCGGCGCCGCGAAGCCGATCGTGGCATAGGTCGGCGTCAGCGCGATGATCAGCGAGCCGAAGCACATCATCAGCACGGAGACGGTCAGCGACAGGCGCCGTCCATAGCGGTCGGCGAGATGGCCGAAGAGCCAGCCGCCGAGCGGGCGCACGATGAAGCCGGCCGCGAACAAAGTCGCCGCGTTGAGCTGCTGCACCACCGGATCGCTCGATGGGAAGAAGGCCGGCGCGAAATAGAGCGAAAACGCGGTGTAGGCGTAGAAGTCGTACCACTCGACGAGATTGCCAACCGAACCGACAAAGATCGCCTTGAGGCGGCGTTTGGCGTCGGCCATCTCGATCGGATGCGGATGCGGATGCGGATGCGCTGTCGCGACGGTTTCTGACATGGCGGCCTCTGCGCCCGGCGTCGTCAGAACTTCGTCCTCGGTCGCCGCAGCGGCACGATCAGGGCACGGTCTGGCGGCGTTCCAGGCAAGCGGGGTTGATGGTTGACCCCTCTATCGCGCCGCAGCATTCATGCGTCCATCGGTTGTCCGGAACATTTGCGCGCAATAGCCATGCTGTCGGCGCATGCGCCAATGGGCTCGCCGTCAGGGTCGCGCGGTGGCGGGGCCGAGATTCGGGGCCAGATTCGGCGCGACGATCCGCACCGTCCGCTTTTCGCCGGTGACGCTGCGTGTCTCGCGCTTGAGCCCGTCGCCCTTGTCGAGCACGCGCTCGCCCACGGTGCTCGGCCCGACGCCCGCCGATTCCGTGCCGGCCGTCGGCGAATTCTCGGAGGGCATCGGCTTCTCGTCGGGAATCTCCGGCGCCGCGGCCGGCTGGGGAGTCGGCGCCGCGCCGCGCCGCTTCGGGTCCGGCTTGGTGGCTTCCCGCGGGCGCGAGAGTTCGGCGGCGCGCTGCTCGGTGACGATGACGTCGCCCTTGCGCTTGTCGAGGAGGTATTCGGCTTCCTTCAGGGCCTGAGCCCAGCTCTGGCCCTGGCCCCGGCAGGTGCAGGCGGCATCGAAGCTGCGCTGGTACTTGCCTGCGTTCGGCAGCGAGGAATAGGGCTGGCCGGTGCTGCGTGCGACGGCGTTCTGGATCTCGCCGCCATTGGTCATGCCATAGGCGAGCGTCTCGGTTCCCGGGCAGAGCGCCTGGCACATCTCGTCGCCGCCTTCGCGGCCGCCCGGATTGTTGGCGAGCGGGAAGAAGAAGCCGTCGCAGGTCCGCACGCAGACGGTCTGAGGCCCGCCCATGCGCGGCTTCTCGGGCTCGAGCGGCTGCTCGGGGTCGAGTTCCGGCAGCGTCGAATCGATTTCGCCGCGGCGTGGTTCGAGGCCGAAGATCGTCTCGAAGAAGCCGCGCTGCTGGGGCGCGCGGCAATTGCTGTTGATGGCGGCGGCGAGCTGCGCCCGGCGCTGTTCCACCGCGCCGCCCTGCGCTTGTTGCTGCAGGCTGGCATACTGAGCCTGCAATTGCCCGATCTGGGCGCGCAGGCCGCCGCATTGCGCCGGCGGGCCCTCGCCGAAGAAGGCGAAGCCGCCGCGCTCGCAGCCCATGGCGCGATACTGGTTCGTCGCCTGCGCGAGCTGGGAACCGACGCGCTGCGCCGCCTGCGCCGCGCGCGGATCGCCGCCGCTGCGCTGGCCCTGCAGGCTCGCAAGCTCGGAACGCCACGCAGCGCAGGAGGGCGACTGTGCCAGCGCGGCGCCGCCCATGGAGACCACGGCCAGCAACGCCGCACCGAAGCGCCCGCACTGCCGCTGCCAGAAAGCTCTCGATGTCATAGCCGGTCGCGTCACGTCACCTGCTTGTGGTCTTGCTCTGCCGGACGACCCTTGCCCAAAGCTGGCCTTGTTCAAGCCTAGCGGCTCGCCCGAGGGACGAACAACACCCGCCAAACGCGACGGAACTAAGGAGGGACGCCTCGCTGGACGCTGAGGGCAAGGTCGGCGCCCGCTTCGCATGCCATATTCGCCGACGCCGGGCAATCGCTGGCGAAGGCGGTTGGCGCGGGCGTCACGACTGTCTAGAACGCTCCAACCCGCCCGTGCACGTCGCGTGGGCGCCATGACCGGGCGATGCCGACATGACCGAACCTCTGGCGCTGGAAGGCGCCTTCATCCCCGAACTTCCGAACTATTATCGCGGCAAGGTCCGCGAGAACTACGATCTGCCCGACGGGCGCCGCATCCTGATCTCGACCGACCGGCTGAGCGCCTTCGACCGCGCCATCGCGGCGATTCCCTATAAGGGCCAGGTGCTGACCCAGACGGCGCGCTACTGGTTCGAGAACACGGCCGACATCTGCCCCAACCATGTCCTCGAATATCCCGATCCCAATGTCGTGATCGGCAGGCGGCTCGACATTCTTCCGGTCGAGATCGTGGTGCGCGGCTATCTCGCCGGCACGACCGGGACCTCGATCCTGACGATGTACAAGCAGGGCCAGCGCGAGATGTACGGCGAGCGCCTGCCGGACGGCCTGCGCGACAACGAGAAGCTGCCCGAGGCGATCATCACCCCGACCAGCAAGGCCTTCGACGGCGGCCATGACGAGCCGCTCTCGGCTGCCCAGATCGTTGCGGAAGACCTGCTGACCCAGAAGCAGTGGGACACCGTCAGCGCCTACGCTTTGGCGCTCTTCGCGCGCGGGCAGGCGATGGCGGCCGAGCGCGGTCTGATCCTGGCCGACACCAAATACGAGTTCGGCACCGACAAGGACGGCACGATCCTCCTCGCCGACGAGATACACACCCCTGATTCCAGCCGCTACTGGATGGCGGGCAGCTATGCCGCGCGCTTCGCGGCCGGGGAGAAGCCTGAATCGTTCGACAAGGACTTCGTCCGCAACTGGGTGGTCGCGCGCTGCGACCCCTACAAGGAAGACCTGCCGCCGATCCCGCCGGAGCTGATCGCGCAGACGACGGACGTCTATGTCCGCGCCTTCGAGACCATCACCGGCCAGGGCTTCGTGCCGCCCCCGCCCGGCGAGCCGCCGCTGGAGCGCATCCGCAGGAATCTCGCGAGGTTTTTCTGAAGCGCAGATTACGTCCTGGCCTGGACAATAAAGCGCGGGTCATCCCGGGCGACCGGAGGGAGACCCGGGATCCATGCCTGAACCTCACCGGCAAGCGCTCCGGCATGGATCCCGGATCTCCGCTTCGCTGGGTCCGGGATGACCGCGCGAATGTGGGTGGCCGTTGGGAAGGCGCCGCCAGCGCGTCCCCTCAACCCTCGTCGTCGCGATAGCTGCCGGCGAGGTGGCGGCTGCGCTCGGTCAGCGTCGAGAGTACGCGCTCGAACACCTTCATCTCGTCGGCCGCGATCCCTTCCGTCCAGCGCGCCTGGAAGGCCAGCGCCAGCGGCACGATCTGGGCATAGATGCGCTCGCCGGCCGAGGTCAGCGCGACGAAGTGCTCGCGCCGGTCCTGTCGGTTCTCCGAGCGCGAGACCAGCCCGCGCTGCTCCAGCTCGGAGACGGCGCGCGAGACCTTGGTCTTGTGCATCTGGGCGAGTTCGCCGATGTCGCGCGAGGTCAGCTTGCCGAACTCGCCGAGCTGCGCGACCACGCGCCATTCCGGGATGCCGATACCGAACTGGGCGCCGTAGATCCGACCCAGCGCCCTCGCCGAATGAAAGGCGACGACGTTGAGACGGTATGGCAGGTACTGCTCCAGCCGCAGCGGCGTTTCCGGCTGGGGGGAGGGCGGTTTCGTCGACATGATCCGCTGGCCGCCTTCTTTTTCCGGCAACCCGCTCAGCGCGCCTTCAGCCTGTTCATGAAGGAATCGAAGGAGAGTTCCGCGACCTGCCACCAGAGCAGGTTCTCGCCGCGGAAGGCGACCATCGAATCGTAGCCGGCCTTGAAGTCCGCGCTCTTGGCCGAGGTCTCGGCGTAATACTCCTCAGCGGCCTTGAGGGCTGCTTCCATCACCGGCAGCGGGAAGGGCCGCAGCTGCGCGCCCTGGCCGACGAGCCGGCGCAGGCCGCCCGGATTGACGAAATCGTACTTGCCGAGCATCCAGTTGTTGGCCGCTTCGCAAGCCTGCTGGACGATCGCCTGGTAGTGCTTGGGCAGCTTGGCCCAGGCCTCCTTGCCGATGATCAGGTGCAGCATCGCGCCGCCCTCCCACCAGCCGGGGTAATAGTAATATTTGGCGACGCGGATGAAGCCGAGCTTCTCGTCGTCATAGGGACCGACGAATTCGGCGGCGTCGATCGCGCCGCGCTCCAGCGCCGGATAGACGTCGCCCGGCGCGATCTGCGTCGGCACCACGCCGAGCTTGGCCAGAACCTGCCCGCCCATGCCGCCGATGCGGAATTTCAGCCCCTTGAGGTCGTCGACGCCCTTGAGCTCGTTGCGGAAGAAGCCGCCCATCTGGGTGCCCGAGTTGCCGCAGGGGATCGAATAGGCGTTGAAGCGGTCGAGCACGCCGTTCACGATCTGCTCGCCGCCGCCAAAATACCACCAGCTATGCTGCTGGCGGGCGTTGAGCCCGAATGGGATGCCGGTGCCGAGACCCAGCGTCGGGTCCTTGCCGATGTAGAAATAGGTCGGCGAATGGGCGCATTCGACCGTGCCCGAGGAGACGGCGTCGAGGGCCTGCAGACCGGGAACGATCTCGCCCGGCGCGAAGACCTGGATCTGGAACTTGCCGTCGGTGGCGTCGCTGACGAGTTTGGCGAATTGCTGGGCGGTGCCGTAGATCGTGTCGAGCGACTTCGGGAAGCTCGACGTCAGCCGCCACTTCACCTCGGGCTGCGACTGCGCGACGGCCGGCATCGCGACGGGCGTGGCGGCGGCCGCGAGCGCACCGGTTTTCAAAAAGTCGCGACGTTTCATAAGGTGTTCCTCCCACGGGCTCGTTGGGCCCTTATTGGCGCGTCGTGCGAGGAATGAAAAGACATGAAACTCGCTTCGCTCATGCATGGTCGGGATGGCCGCCTGGTCGTGGTCTCGCAGGATCTGACGCGGGCGACCGACGCCTTTCCCATCGTCTCGACCTTGCAGGCCGCGCTCGACGACTGGGACCGGCACGCGCCGCGCCTTGCCGATCTCGCGGTCGGCCTCGAGCACGGCTCGGTTCCCTCGTTCCGCTTTCACGAACATGACTGCGCCGCGCCCCTGCCACGCGCGTTTCAATGGCTCGACGGCTCGGCCTATCCGAACCATATCGAACTGGCCTGCAAGGGTCGCCGGGTCGATCCGCCGGCGAGCCTCCTGACGGAGCCGCAGATGTATCAGGGCGGCTCGGATACGCCGCTCGGCCCGCGCCAGCCGATTCATGCGGCAGCCGAGGACCAGGGCATCGATTTCGAGGCCGAGATCGCGGTCGTCACCGGCGATGTGCCGATGGGCGTCACGCCGGAGGCCGCGCTCGGCTGCATCCGCCTCGTCATGCTGGTCAACGACGTCAGCCTGCGCCACATCGCCGGCCCCGAACTGGCGAAGGGCTTCGGCTTCGTCCAGTCCAAGCCCTCCGGCGCCTACTCCGCGGTCGCCGTCACACCCGACGAACTCGGCGACGCCTGGCGGGAAGGCCGCCTGCACCTGCCGGTGTTGGCGCAGGTCAACGGCAAGCTGTTCGGCAAACCGAATGCCGGCGTCGACATGACCTTCGATTTCGGCGCGCTGATCGCTCACGCCGCCCGGACGCGCCGGCTCGGCGCCGGCACGATCATCGGGGCCGGCACCGTTTCGAACCGGGGCGCCGATGGCGGCCCGAGTCATGCTTTGGCGGATGGCGGCGTCGGCTATGCCTGCATCCTCGAGCAGCGCATCGTCGAGAAGCTCCGGGACGGCAAGGCGAGCACGCCGTTCCTGCGCTTCGGCGACACCGTCCGCATCGAGGTGAAGGACGCTGCCGGCCATTCGATCTTCGGGGCGATCGAGCAGGAGATCCTTCCGGCCGGTTGAGGGCGCGAACTCCGTCATCATGGGCTTGGCGCTTGCCGGGGGGGCGGCTAACCTGCCGCCGTCAACGCCTGCCCCCCGACGAAGCCCGCCGCGAGAGCCTGAACCCCATGATCGACCATGTGCCGTTCTATTCCGCCGCCGTGCCGCTCGCCTTCTTTGTCTGGGGGCCGGTGCTGGTGATGGTCCTGTTCTGGGCGGTCGGCCTCTGGTCGAGCCGGCAGGGCGTGCCGCGCATGCTGGAGAACGACTGGAACGGCTTCAACGTTGCCGATGTCGAGAGGCTCTTCGCCATGTATGGCGAGACGCACCGCGCGCGTTATCGCAACCGGGTGCTGCCGGCGGATGTCGCCTGCGCCTTCACCTATGCCATCGTCGGCGCGATCCTGATCGCCGGCCTCTCGATGCGCGGCCAGCCCTGGTGGGTAGCAGTGCTCTGCGGCGGCGGCTGGCTGCTCGGCGGCCTCTGCGACGTCGCAGAGAACCTCGCGGTGGCCCGGCTGCTCGACAAATACCCCAGGGTCGAGGCCGGCGACGTCGCCTTCGCCAGCCGCGTCACCCAGTTGAAGCTGGTGCTGTTCCTGCTTGGCACCGTCGGGGCGATCGCCGCGGCCTATCTCGCCTTCAAGCCGTTGGCGGCCTGAAGGCGTTTGCGCCAATCATCGCCCGAGAGACGAAAACTGGCGCCGGGCACCGGCGGATCGCCGATCAGCACGGCCGATGCGTCGCCCTGGCGCGTGAAGCCGAGTTTCTGCGCGAGCCGGCAGGACGCCTCGTTCTGCGGATGCGTGAGAATGGCGATGGCGGGCAGGTCGAGCGCCTCCATGCCATGGCGAACCAGCCGTTCGGAGGCTTCGAAGGCATAGCCCTTGCCCCAATGTCCTGTCTCGAAGCGATAGCTGAGCTGCGGGTCATCGCCGTCATCTGCGCCCGGTATCAGGCCGACATAGCCGAGGAACCCATCGTCGTCGGCTCGACCGAAGACGCTCCAGTAACCGAGCCCGATCGCGACATGGCTGAAGCTTCGCGCCGCGACCGCCTCCCGGCTCATGCTCGGCGAGCCCGGCGGCGCGATGTGGCGCATCACCTGCGGGTCGGCATTGAGCCGCGCGATCCGATCGAGATCCTCCATGCTGCGCGGGCGCAGCATCAGGCGTTCGGTTTCGAGCACGGGCAGGGTTGTCGGCATGCGGCATCTCGCTCGGGGCTGGCGCTGTCGGCCCCGTGGTCCCATATCGTGGTCGGTGCCGGTTGAGAACGGCTGGGGAGAACGGGAATGCAGGTCTGCCGTCTTGTCTTTGGAGTCCTGGCCGGCCTTGCCGTGGCGGTAGGCCTCGCAGCCCCGGCGGCCGCACAGGAAGACCTGATCTTCCGGAAGTCGACCGTCTGGAAGATGCTGACGCCGAACGATAAACTCGCCGTCTACGGCGTCGACGATCCCTTGGTGGAGGGCGTCGCCTGCCACTACACCATCCCCGAAAAGGGCGGCGTCTCCGGCATGTTCGGCGTGGCCGAAGAGGTCTCCGAGGTTTCGCTGGCCTGCCGCCAGATTGGTCCGATCAAGTTCAAGGAGAAATCGGAACAGGGCGACGTCGTCTTCCGCGAGCGTCGTTCGCTGATCTGGAAAAAGATGCAGATCGTGCGCGGCTGCGACGCCAAGCGCAATGTGCTGGTCTATCTGGTCTATACCGACAAGCTGATCGACGGCTCGCCGCAGAACTCGACCTCGACCGTGCCGATCATGCCTTGGGGCGGCACGGGCGATGTGCCGAAATGCGCCGACTGGATCAAATGAGAGGCGACCGCCCGTCATCCCTGGGACAGGGCGGGGTTCGATCGCTGCAGGTCTCTGCGGACGCAGACGGACGCTCGTGCTTTGGGCCGGGTGCCTGCACGGATCACGAGGAGCTGGAGCGGGTTGCCGAGATTGACTGGATGGGTTGCGGTATCCGTCTGTGTTAATGGATAGATAAAATAGTTTCGATTTCGGGATTTCGTATTGAATAAAATCGCTCAGATAGATTATATTGCTATTATTAGGAAGTGTGTAGTTATAAGTGATATGCGTTTGGAAATTCAAAATATAGGTACGGTCGATAAATTTAGTTCTTTTTCTTGTTTTTGTTGCCCCACAGAACAAAGCCCATCAGAAGCCCCAGTGCCATGGAAATAAAAGATGAGGCGGCTATATTGAACGCTCCAGCGAAGAAGAATCCGATAATTCCGCCGGACATGCTGGCTAGAAGTATGAATATCAATGAATCGGTTAATTTGAATATGTATTCGGCTCTCGCGTAGATGGCTTCTTCATCTGCAAGATAACGCTGCGATTCGGTGTGATCCGTTTCTAGGCGCCTTGAATCATTGTTCGGTGTCTTGGTTTCTGATTTATCCATGAGATGGCGCCCTTTCGCTTGCAGGATTCGGGTAGACCTCGACAAAAAGCATGCGTAGCCGCTTCCAAAGGGTCGAGACTGCAAGACAGCCATTTTCAGATTATGCGCGAAACGGTTATTTGCGCAACTCAAGAAGATGCGCTGGGGCGACCGCGGCCAACAGGCAAAATGCTATGATGGCCTGCTCGGCGTCTGACCGGTCGATTGTCCGATCGAAGTATTGAGTGCGACGGATTTCATACGGAGTCACAGTCCGCCGGCCAGGTCGAGACGCTAGGGCGACGTCTGTCTGCGAGCGGCCTCAGCCGCCGCAGGTGATGACCAGTGGCTGCTCGGGCGCTCCGGCGGGGGGCGCCGCCTTCGAGAGCGAGCCGGTGAAATCCTCGCGCGAGGCGATGCCGAAGGAACTCGCCTTGGCGAAGCCCTGCGCCTCGCACCAGGCATCGGCGACGATCTTGCCACATTCGGACTTGCTGGAGATGCAGTCCGCCACGCCATAGCCGTCGCTGGCGGGGATCAGGAAGGTGCGCTGGTCGCTGGGGGCGGCGACGGTCTTGCTGGTCGGCAGGACCGACAGCGAAAGCCCGGCTCCGACAATCCCGAACAGGCCGATCAGGGCAACGGCGCGGCGCATATCTGAGGTGTCCTCGTGGCTGACGGGCGCTCAACCCTCGAATCGAGAGGATGGTTCCAGTCAGTTAAAATTGAATGAAGTGCCGGCCTTCTGGTTGTGCAGTGCGGCGAAACTGCGGCGCCCTCTTGACGCAAAGCCCGCGCGCAGGCAAGCCTGTGTCGATGACGCGAGCCCTCAACCGGATTTGCATTATTTGCCGCTAGCTTTCGCTGGCCGGCTGCTCACGTCCTCATCCTGAAACGGAAAGACAGACAGCGCCTCCGGCCAGCGGCCAGGACAGGCTCGCCGTCACGCTTTCGCTTTTCGCCAGGACAACAGACCCGATGTCGCCGACCTTGAGGCTTTACAATACGCTGACGCGGAAGAAGGAGGACTTCGTCCCCGTCGATCCGCAGAACGTCCGCATGTATGTCTGCGGCCCGACGGTCTACGACTACGCCCATATCGGCAATGCCCGCCCGGTCATCGTCTTCGACGTGCTCTACCGGCTGCTGCGGCATCTCTATGGCGAGAGCCATGTCACCTATGCCCGCAACCTCACCGACGTCGACGACAAGATCAACGCGCGCGCGGCGCGCGACTGGCCCTCCCTCCCGCTGAACGAGGCGATCGCGAAGGTCACGGAAGCCACGACGGCGCAATTCCATGCCGATGTCGATGCGCTCGGCTGCCTGCGGCCGGACGAGGAGCCGCGCGCCACCGACCATATCGAGGAGATGAAGGCGATCATCGAGCGCCTGATCGCGCGCGGCGTCGCCTATGTAGCCGAGGAGCACGTGCTCTTCCATGTCCCGGCGGTCGCGCATCTGGCGAAGGCGCCGAAATACGGCTCGCTCGCCCGCCGCTCGCTCGACGAGATGATGGCCGGCGCCCGCGTCGATGTCGCGCCGTACAAGAAGGACGCGATGGATTTCGTGCTCTGGAAGCCGAGCCGCGAGGGCGTCGATCCGGGCTGGCCGTCACCCGCCGGCATTGAGACGCCCGGCCGTCCCGGCTGGCACATCGAATGCTCGGCCATGTCGATGGCGAAGCTGCTCGAACCGTTCGGAGGCGGGCTCTCCTGCGACGATCCGGGCAAGAACGTCTTCGACATCCATGGCGGCGGCATCGACCTCGTCTTCCCGCATCACGAGAACGAGATCGCCCAATCCTGCTGCGCCTTCGGCAGCGCGGCCGGCAGCAGCCGCATGGCCAACTACTGGATGCATAACGGCTTCCTGCAGGTCGAGGGCGAGAAGATGTCGAAGTCGCTTGGCAACTTCGTCACCATCAACGAGCTGCTGCAGACGGATACATTTGGCGGGCGGAAATGGCCCGGCGAGGTGCTGCGGCTCGCGATGCTGAAGACGCATTACCGCCAGCCGATCGACTGGACGGTGAAGGCGTTGGAGGAGGCGGAGAAGACGCTCGATCGGTGGTATGAATGGCTAGATGGCACTGCGATCGATGAAGCAGCCGAGCCTATTAGTTCTGTCGTAGAGCCATTGCTTGACGATCTGAACACGGTTGCCGCCGTTTCTGAACTCTACCCGCTGTTTAATTCCGCCCAGATGGGATCCTTGAGAATGGGAGGCTCGTTCGGGTGGGACATCCGCAATCCAGCCTCTGCATCAGCGGTCGTTGCGGCAGCGAGAATTCTTGGCTTGCTTCGGCATGACCCCGCTTCGTGGCGCGCCCAGAAGATCGCAGAATCGGGCGTGGACAAGGCGCGCGTCCAGTTGCTCATCACTACCCGCCTGGTCGCCCGCCGCGACAAGAACTTCGCCGAATCCGACCTCATCCGCGACGAACTCGCCGCCATGGGCATCGCGCTCAAGGACGGCAAGGACCCTGCCACCGGCGAGCCGACCACGACCTGGGAGGTGAAGCGATGAACCGCGACGCACCCCCTCTCCCCCCGCGGGAGAGGGTTGGGGTGAGGGGGCAGCGCGACGATGCCACCGAGACGGCTACAAAATCGCCAACCGTAAACGTCACGGCGCCCCCTCATCCGTCTGCTGCGCAGCCACCTTCTCCCGCAAGGGGAGAAGGGGAGCTCGCTCCGACGCGAGCGCAAACCCTGAAAAGTCGCGCCCGCGCCATGCGCAAGGCGCCGACCGAGGCCGAGCGCAAGCTTTGGTATCTGGTTCGCGATCGTCGCTTCAGCGGTTTCAAGTTTCGCCGCCAAATGCCCCTCGGACGCTACATCGTCGATTTCGTTTGTATGGAGAGACGCCTCGTCATCGAAGCCGACGGCGGCCAGCATGCCGAGAACGCGCATGATGCCGTGCGAGACGCCTGGCTGAGGGCTCAGGGCTATCGGATCAGGCGCTTCTTTAACGCGGACATCCTCCAGCGACCGGGCGAGGTGAGCGACACGCTTTGGCACGACCTCGACGGCCTGCCTCGTATCGATCCAACAGACGTTGCGGAAATGCGTTCATGACCCCGACCCCGAAAATCCGCCCCGCCGGCTCGCTCTCCGTCGCCATCAAGCTCGTCATGCTCGCCATGGTGGTGCCACGCGTCCTGCGCTTCAAGCTGCGACGCGATCGATGAGCGCCGCGCGCATCCATCTGTTCGACACGACGCTGCGCGACGGTGCGCAGACGACCGGCGTCGATTTCTCGCTCGACGACAAGCGTGCGGTCGCTGCTCTGCTCGACAGGCTCGGTATCGACTATGTCGAGGGCGGCTATCCCGGTGCCAACCCGCTCGACACGGCCTTCTTCGCGCAAAAGCCGACGAAGAACGCCAAATTCGCCGCCTTCGGCATGACCAAGCGGGCAGGGCGCTCGGCCGCCAACGATCCCGGCATCGCCGCGCTGCTGGAGGCGAAGGCGGACGCCATCGTCTTCGTCGCCAAGAGCTGGGACTACCATGTCCATGTCGCGCTCGAGATCTCGCTCGAGGAGAACCTCGCCGGCATCCGCGAAAGCGTCGAGGCGGCGAGGGCGGCGGGTCGCGAGGTCATGCTCGACTGCGAGCACTTCTTCGACGGCTACAAGGCCAATCCCGGCTACGCGCTCGCCTGTGCCCGCACCGCCTATGAGGCCGGCGCGCGCTGGGTCGTACTCTGCGACACCAATGGCGGCACGCTGCCGGACGAGGTCGGCGCGATCGTGCGCGAAGTCGCCAAGGTCGTTCCGGGCGATCATCTCGGCATCCACGCCCATGACGATTGCGGCTGCGCCGTCGCCAATTCGCTCGCGGCGGTCGAGGCCGGCGCGCGCCAGATCCAGGGCACGCTGAACGGGCTCGGCGAGCGCTGCGGCAACGCCAATCTGGTGACGCTGATCGGCGCGCTGAAGCTTAAGGAGCGGTATCGCGGGCGCTTCGAGATCGGCGTCGACGACGCGCAGATCGCGGAGTTGACCCACGCCTCGCGCCAGCTCGACGAGATGCTGAACCGGGTGCCGAACCGGCACGCGCCCTTCGTCGGGGCCTCGGCCTTCGCCACCAAGGCCGGCATCCATGCCTCCGCCGTGCTGAAGGATCCGCGCACCTATGAGCATGTTCCGCCCGAGGCGATCGGCAACACGCGCAAGGTGCTGATCTCGGACCAGGGCGGCAAGTCGAACCTCGTCGCCGAGCTCGAGCGCATCGGCGTAACCCTCGGCCGCGACGACCCGCGGCTTGGCCGGGTGCTCGAGGAGATCAAGGAGAAGGAGGCGCAGGGCTATGCCTTCGAGGGCGCCGATGCCTCCTTCATGCTGCTGGTCAAGCGCATCATGGGCGAGGTGCCGGATTATTTCACGGTCGAGCGCTTCGCCGTGAACGTCGAGCGCCGGCACAATGCGCTCGGCGACCTCGTCACCTTCTCGGAGGCGATCGTGAAGCTGACGGTCGGCGGCGAGGTGCTGATCACGGCGGCCGAAGGCCCGTCCGGACCGGTCAACGCCCTCGACCAGGCGCTGCGCAAGGATCTCGGCCGCTATCAGGCGCTGATCGAGGGCCTGCGGCTGGTGGACTACAAGGTCCGCATCTTCCAAGGCGGCAGCGATGCGGTGACGCGCGTCCTGATCGAGTCGATGGACGAAACCGGCGAGCGCTGGACCACGGTCGGCGTCAGCGCCAACATCATCGATGCCTCGTTCCAGGCGCTGGTCGACTCGATCACCTACAAGCTGCTGCGGGCCGGCGCGACGGTGTGAGGCGCTTCCGTCATGGTCGGGCCTGTCCCGACCATCCACGTCTTCCTTGATCGAGGACGGTGTTCAAGTCGTGGATGCTCGCCACAAGGGCGAGCATGACGGCACAGCAAGGCCTCACTCCGTCAGGCGGATGATCTTGTCCTTGCAGAGATCCATGCCCTCGGCGTCGCTCTCGACCTCGTCGCCGAATTTCGCCAGCACGAAATAGCTGCAGCCCGCCGGCTTGTTGAGCTTCACCGCGATGCTCTTGCCCGGGGCCAGGGGCTTGGCGATCTTGCCGACGAGCCGCGGCTGGTCGCCGCCGGTGGCGATCTCGAACACCGTGAGAGGCGCGGTCCGCATGTTCTTGATGGTGATCTGGGCAGGCGGCTTGGTGCCCTGGGCGGCGGCAGGCAGGGCGGCAGAGATGAGGCCGGCAGCCATCCCGAGCAGGCCGGTCACGACAACGCGTTGAATCTTCATGGTTGTTTCTTCCCCGGTGACGCGCCTTTGAGCGCTCCAGAGGCAGTTTGACACCGGGCTTTGGACGTAAGCAAGGCAGCAGCCTTTGCAATCCCGCCCCTGTGCCAGCCCAGATGCATTTGCCGGGGATTGCGCCTATATCAGCGCCCCAACCTGGAATCGTCCCAAGATGCCTCCGCCAGCCGTGCCGCCTCCGGCGCCGACCTTCGCACGCCCCGCCTTGCTCAAGCCTGGCTCGGGCTTCGTCGAGACCTTCCGCGCGCTCTGGCCCTATCTCTGGCCGGCGGATCGCACCGATCTGCGCCGGCGGGTGATCATCGCCTTCGCATTGCTGGTGACGGGGCGGCTCATCCTGATGGGTGTGCCCTTCACGTTCAAATGGGCCACCGACGCGCTGGCGAGCACGCCCTCGACGCTCGAACGCTGGCTGCCCTGGCTGGTCGGCGCGCCGCTGGCGCTCACCGTGCTCTATGGCCTGGCCCGGGTCGGTTCGGCCGCCTTCATCCAGCTCCGCGACGCCGTCTTCGCGCCGGTCTTCATGCATGCGGTGCGCACGCTGGCGCTGCAGACCTTCGGCCATCTGCACCACCTTTCGCTGCGCTTCCATCTGGAGCGCAAGACCGGCGGGCTGACGCGCGTGCTCGAGCGCGGCCGCAATGGCATCGAGGAGATGGTCCGGCTCGGCCTGAACCAGCTCGTGCCGGTGGTGATCGAGCTCGCGCTGATCATCACCGTGCTGCTGGTGATGTTCGACTGGGTCTATGTCGTCGTGCTGGTCGTCATGGTGACGACCTATATGGTCTACACCATCAAGGCGACGGAATGGCGCATCGCCATCCGGGCGCAGATGAACGAGTCCGACACCGACGCCAATTCCAAGGCGATCGATTCGCTGCTGAACTACGAGACGGTGAAGTATTTCGGCGCGGAAGCCCGCGAGACGGCGCGCTACGACCGCTCGATGGCGCGCTATGAACGCAATTCCGTCAAGGCCTACACCTCACTGGCCTGGCTCAATTTCGGCCAAGCCGCGATCTTCGCGATCGGCCTGACCATCTCGATGGTGATGGCGGTGCAGGGTGTTCGCGCTGGCACGCACACCGTTGGCGACTTCGTGCTGATCAACGCGATGCTGGTCCAGCTCTACATGCCCCTGAATTTCATGGGCACCGTCTATCGCGAGATCAAGCAGGCGACGCTCGACATCGAGCAGATGTTCTCGCTGATCGGCAAGGATCCGGAGATCCAGGACAGGCCCGGCGCGCCGCCGCTCACGGTGCCGGCGGGAGAGGTGCGCTTCGAGGACGTGCATTTCGCCTATATCCCGGAGCGGCCGATCCTGAGGGGCATTTCCTTCACCGTGCCCGCCGGCCGGACGATCGCCATCGTCGGCCCTTCCGGCGCCGGCAAGTCGACGATCTCGCGCCTGCTCTTCCGCTTCTACGAGCCGCAGAAGGGGCGCATCCTGATCGACGGCCAGCCGATCGCGGACGTGCAGCAGGTCTCGTTGCGTGCAGCCATCGGCATGGTCCCGCAGGACACGGTGCTGTTCAACGACACGATCGAATACAACATCCGCTATGGCCGCCCCGACGCCACCGAGGCGGAGATGGAGGAGGCCGCGCGCCTTGCCCAGATCGACCGCTTCATCAAGTCGCTGCCCGAGGGCTACGCCACCTCGGTCGGCGAGCGCGGCCTCAAGCTCTCGGGCGGCGAGAAGCAGCGTGTCGCCATCGCCCGCACCATCCTGAAGGGCCCGCCGGTGCTGGTGCTGGACGAGGCCACCTCGGCGCTCGATTCCTTCACCGAGAAGGAGATTCAGGACGCGCTCGACCGTGTCAGCGAAGGGCGCACGACGCTCGTCATCGCTCACCGCCTCTCGACCGTCATCAATGCCGACGAGATCATCGTGCTCGACAAGGGGCTGATCGCCGAGCGCGGCCACCACCGCGACCTTCTCGCCGCGAACGGCATCTACGCTGCGCTCTGGAACCGCCAGCGCCAGGTCGACGAGGCCAAGGCGACGCTGCAGCGCGCCACCGCAGAGGAGGAGCCGAGCGTGCGGGTGAGCCTGACGCCGTGAATGGGGCTCCCCTTCTCCCGCGTGGGAAAAGGCGACGCCACAGTTTGAAACCGCTCGCATCTGCGGCGCGCTTCCTGCATCTTGACGCAAGAGGAGCCTCCGGCTCCGCGTTCGAGAGCCGGGGGGCTTGCCATGTTCGATCCGACCACATTCGTAGGGTTTCATACCTGGCTCAGCCTGATCGCCATCGTGGCGGGTTTTCCCGTCGCGGCCGGCCTGCTGAACGGGCATATCCGGCCAGGCTGGACCGGTGTCTTCCTCTCGACCGCCTTTGCGACGAGCGCGACCGGCTTCGGCTTTCCCTTCAATGGCGTGCTGCCGTCGCACATCATCGGCACGATCTCGCTGGTGCTCGTCGGAATCGCGGGTTTCGCGCTCTATGCCCGCCGTCTCGACGGGGTCTGGCGCCGCACCTACGCCATCACGGTGATGATCAGCTTCTATCTGCTGCTCTTCGTCCTGGTGGCGCAGCTCTTCTCGAAAGTCCCGGCGTTGCGCGCTCTGGCGCCGACCCAGTCCGAACCGCCTTTCGCGATTTCGGAAGGGCTGCTGTTCGTCGCCTTCGTCGTGCTGACCTGGCTGGCCGCGCGGCGCTTCACCACCTATCGCGCGCCGGCCTGACACCGCTCTCGTTCACGAGCGCGGATAGGCCCTCATCCGCAGCGGCTGTTTCGGCCGTAGCGTAATCTTGAGGGTGGGTTCCGGCGGCGTGGTGGAGAGCGGCTGCAGCCGCAACGCCGGCAGCAGCACGGCCAGGATCGCGACCGCCTCCATCGTGGCGAAGGCGCTGCCGATGCAGATGCGCGGCCCCGAGCCGAAGGGCAGATAGGCGTAGCGATGCCGCCCGCGCGCAGCGTCCGGGGCAAACCGGCCGGGGTCGAACTGTTCCGGCCGCTCCCAGAGCTTTTCATGGCGATGCACGGCCTGGATCGGCACATACAGCACCATGCCCGGCTTCAGCGAAACGCCGCCGAGCGTGAACGGCGCCTCGACCTGCCGCGTGATGACGGGCGCGGGCGGGTAGAGCCGCATCGCCTCTTGGAACACCGCCTTGGTCAGGGGCAGGGCGGCGACGTGCTCCGGCAGCAAGGGCCCGCCGCCGTTGACGCCGGCGATCTCGCCGAGCACGGCCGCCTCGTATTCACGATGCTGGGTGAGCAGATGCAGCGTCCAGGCGAGGCCGAGCGCCGTCGTCTCATGGCCGGCGGTGACGAAGGTCAGGAGGTTGTCGACGATCTCGGCGTCGCCCATCGCCCGGCCGGTCTCCGGATCGGAGGTATCAAGTAGCATATCGAGCAGGTCGCCGCGGCTCATTCCGTCGGCACGGCGCTGCGCCACCAGCCCGTCCAGGCTCTCGCGCAGATAAGCGACCGAGGCTCGCGCCTTGCGGCGACCGGGATAAGGTAGCCAGTCGGGCGCGCCGAACAGGTTGTAGACGAACATGAAATTCGTCGGTTCGAGATAGTCCGAGATCGCCCGTTCGACCTTGCCGACATCGAGCGCCTGCGAGCCCGACAGCATCGTCTCCACGATGATGTCGAAGGTCGTGCGCATCATTTCGTGGCCGATGTCGAGCGGCGCTGATACGGCTTGCCAACGCTCGCGCGTCGCCTCGGCAACAGCGATCATCGCCGGCAGGAAACCGAGCAGCCTTTCGTGCTGAAAGCCGGAGGCGACCGCCTGGCGCTGCCAGCGCCAATGCGCGCCGTCCGCCGTCAGCAACCCCTCGCCGATGGCGGGGCCGAGGACCCGGCGGATGAGGTCGCCCTTGCCCAGCGAGGAGGCCTGTTTGGTGAGCGCCTCTTGGATCAGCGGCGGATCGCAGACATAGAGGCTGGTGCGTCCGCCGGTCTTCGCCAGCACGAGCTTCTCGCGATAGACTTCCCTTGGCATCGCCTGCAGCGGGTTGCGCAGCAGCGAGGCGATCACTGACAGGGCCGGTCGCCGGCTTTCGACCAGACCGGAGGACGGCGTCGTATCCAGGGCGGCGAGTGTCGTCACGTGTTGCTCTGCGTGGTCATGGCGCCATGCTCTGCTCGGATTGGGGCGCGAATGCGCTCGTTCTCAGCCGCCATTGTAACCGCCGATGATCGGCAGGATCTCGCCCGTGATGTAGCTCGAGCATTGTGCCGAGGCGAGGAAGACATAGGCCGGCGCGATCTCCTCCGGCTGTGCCGGTCGCTGCATCGGGGTTTTCGCGCCGAACTGCGCGACATCCTCGGCCGTCTTGTCGGAGGGGTTGAGCGGGCTCCAGACCGGGCCGGGCGCGACCGCGTTGACGCGGATGCCGCGCGGCACCAGATGCGTCGCCAGCGAGCGGGTGAAGGCGTGGATCCCGCCCTTCGTGGTCGAATAGTCGATCAGGTCCTTGTTGCCGAGCAGGCCGGTGACCGAGCCCGAATTCACGATCGCCCCGCCATTGCCCATATGCGGCAGCACGGCCTGCGCCATGTGGAAATAGCCGTACAGATTGGTCTTGAGCGTCGTGTCGAAATGCTCCTCGGTCAGATCCTCGAAGCGCGGCGCATGGACCTGGAAGGCGGCATTGTTGACGAGGATGTCGAGCCGGCCGAACGCCTTGACCACCTTCTCGACTGCCTTCCGGCAGAACTGTGCGTCGCGGACATCGCCTGAAATCTCCATGCCGCGCTGCCCCTCGGCCTCGATCGCGGCGAGCGTGTCGGCCGCATCCCGGTCTTCCCCGAGATGGAGGATCGCGACATCTGCCCCCTCGCGGGCAAACAGCACGGCCACCGCCCGTCCGATGCCGGAATCGCCGCCGGTGATGATGGCGACCTTGCCCTCGAGCTTGCCGGAGCCCTTGTAGTAGGGCGCGTCATACATCGGCGCGGGGTCGAGAGCCGCCTCCGAGCCCGGCTTGGGCTGGTGCTGCTTCTTGAAGGGCGGCTCCGGATAGAGCCGCGCGCCGGCCTGCATGGCGCCCGGGCGGGACTTCGCCGGTTTCACCTCGGCCCGTGCGACCTGCTTCTGGATGCGCCGCTGCTGCCTGCCCGCGGCCTTCCCGGCCTTGCCTGCCTTCGGCTTGTCCGCCTTCCGCTTCGCCGCTGATTTCGCCATGGCAACCTCCTCGCTTGTCGCACGCCTCCAACGGGCAACGGGTTGGGCGGGCAGGGGTTCCGTGTGGCGGCCGCGGCCGGCTCTTCCCCCGGCGCGCCGAACCTCCTAAACAGCGCCACGAGCTGCGGCTGAAAATGCCGCCGCAAACGCATCATGCGCGCGAGGCGCGCAGCCACATTACGGGACTTTGCCCATGTCGCTCGTCGATTCCGTCCGCAAGGTGATCGTGCCCATCCACAAGGAGGGCTACGTCTTCATCGCCATCGCGCTGGTCGCGACGATCGTGCTCGCCAATCTCTGGTCGCCCTTCGGCTGGATCGGCGCGATCATCACCATCTGGATCTGCTACTTCTTCCGCGATCCGATCCGGATCACGCCGCAGCGCGAGGGGCTGGTGATTTCGCCGGCGGATGGCCGCATCAGCCAGATCGCCTCGGCCCTGCCGCCGCCGGAGTTGAACCTTCCGGCCGAGCAGATGACGCGCATCTCGATCTTCATGAACGTCTTCGACTGCCATGTGAACCGCGCCCCGGTGCCGGGTCGCATCGTCAAGATGGCCTATACGCCAGGCCTCTTCCTGAACGCCGAACTCGACAAGGCGAGCGACGACAACGAGCGCAACGCGCTCGCGATCGAGACCCCGGCCGGCATCGTCGGCGTCGTCCAAATCGCCGGCCTGATCGCGCGCCGTATCGTCCCCTTCGTCAAGGAGGGCGACGTCATCGGCACCGGCGAGCGCTTCGGCCTGATCCGCTTCGGCTCGCGCGTCGATGTCTATCTGCCCGTCGGCGTCGCCCCTCTGGTCGGCGAGGGCCAGACGGCCCTGGCGGGCGAGACGGTGCTGGCCGATTTCGCCGGCAGCGAAGCGGCGGCGCGGATGTTCCGGGGGATTTGACCTTTCAGGAGAAGGCGCGGGGAACCCTCTCCTGTAAGGAGAGGGCAGGGTGAGGTGTCGGCCGTCTGTCGCTATGGCTGTGACCTCACCGCCGCTACGCCGTGAGGTGATACTCCGCTGGTCCAGCGGCCAGCACCTCACCCCTACCCCTCTCCTTACAGGAGAGGGGATCCCGCGCCTTCGAATGCCATCCCGCCTAGCCTCCGACCTCAAAACCGCGTATTCCCGCTCGCATGAGCGACCTGTTTCCTCCCTTCGAGCCCGAGCGCGCCGAATCGCGGCGCGCCCGCTTCAAGCCGATCCCGTTCCGCCTAATCGCGCCCAACGTCATCACCCTTCTGGCGCTGTGCCTCGGCCTGACCGCGATGCGCCTCGTCGTCGAGGGCAAGCTGGAGACGGCGACGATCTGCATCCTGATCGCGGCGGCGCTCGACGGCGTCGACGGCCGGCTCGCGCGCATGCTCAAGGGCACGTCGCGCTTCGGCGCGGAACTTGATTCACTCTCGGACTTCGTCAATTTCGGCGTCGCTACCGGCTATGTCCTGTGGATCTTCGTGCTGCACGACCTCAGATCCTTCGGCTGGATCATCGTGCTGACGCTGGCTTGCGCGATGGCGCTCCGCCTCGCCCGCTTCAACGTCATGATCGACGATCCCGACCGGCCGGAATGGCAGAAGAACTTCTTCGTCGGCATGCCGGCGCCGGCCGGCGCGATCACGGCCATGCTGCCGCTCTACCTGCATTTCATCGGCGTGCCCGTGCAGGATTACGGCGCCGTTCCGGTGGGGCTCTATATCCTCTTCATCGCCTTCCTGACGATCTCGCGCATCCCCTGCTATGCCGGAAAGACGCTGGGCACGCGCATCCCGCGTGACCGGGTGCTGCCGATCTTCGTCGCGGTCGTGGTCGTGGCGGGCCTGCTCTTCGCCTATCCCTTCGAGGTGCTGGCCCTGATCGTCATCGCCTATCTCGCCCTGATCCCGCTCAGCGCGGCGCGCTACCGCAAGCTCGATCGCGAGTATCAGGCGGCGATGGCGTTGCCGCCCGAGGCACCCGCCGAGCCCGGCTGATCAGAGGCGAAGGCCGAAGCCGTCGCGCTTCAGCGCCGGCGGCCGGTCAGCCGCGCCGCATTGGCGCGGGTGCGCTTGGAGAACGGCTCGAGCGTGCTGTTGGCGACCTTGGCGGCTTCCTCGGCGAGATCGACGCTGGCGAGTGGATTGAGTGCCATCCCCCACCAGAACATCGCGGTGGCCTGGCTGGCGGCGAAGCCGCTCTCCATGACGGCCGAGACCTTCTCGCTGACGGCCTTGGCGGCCTCGCGCTGACCGCGGCTGTCGCCCAGCGCGCCCTTCATCAGCAACGGCATCCGCATCGCGATCGTCAGCCCGGCATCGGCCTGGAGCGTCATCATCTTGCTTGCAAGCGCCTGCGCTTCCACCCTCGCTGCGCTGGCGGAACGGGGCTTCCTGGTCGATGGCGCCATGTGGTGAGCTACTCCGGGCTTCGGGACGGGATGTCGGAGGGACGATCCCCGCATGGCGGCCGCGACGACATACGAAAGCGCAATGTGGCGGTTCCCGCCTCTGTGTGCAATGCAATACGGCTCGGTTTTCCTGCTCATTTTATGCGCACGGTGAATGGCCGCCCCATGGCCGTGGCAGCCTCACCGTCGGGCGCAGGGGTCTTGAGTAGGGTGCGCGAGACGGATTTATCCATCGCGGAAAATGCTCTAGAGGCTGTTGGCGCAGCGCGGCGTTCGGGCCGCGTCGGAACCTCGTCGGGCTGCCCTTGAGCTTTTTCGCCTCTCCCAAACATCCCGGCTGGCGGCCGATGCTGGTGCTGGCCTCCGCCTCGCCGCGCCGCCTGGCCCTGCTCGAGCAGGCCGGGCTGAAGCCCGATGCGATGCTGCCGACCGATCTCGACGAGACGCCGCTGAAGGGCGAGCGCCCGCGCGATCTCGCCCGCCGCCTCGCCCGCGAGAAGGCGCAGGCCGCGCGTGTCGGCGCCGCGAGCCGGCCCGATCTCGAAGGCTGCTACATCGTCGCCGCCGACACCGTCGTCGCGGTCGGCCGGCGCATCCTGCCCAAGGCCGAGATCGTCGACGAGGCCGCGGCCTGCCTGCGCCTGCTCTCGGGCAGGGCGCACCGGGTCTACACCGCGGTCGCGCTCGTCACGCCGTCCGGCGCGATCCGCGAGCGCGTCGTCGAGACCAGGCTGCGCTTCAAGCGCCTCTCGAACGAGGACATCGAGACCTATCTCGCCTCGGGCGAATGGCGCGGCAAGGCGGGCGGCTATGCCATCCAGGGCATCGCCGGCTCCTTCGTCGTCAAGCTCGTCGGCTCCTACACGGCCGTAGTGGGATTGCCGCTGCACGAGACGGTCAACCTGCTGGGGGGAGAGGGGTTTCCGGTGCGGTTTGGCTGGATGAATGTGGGGTGAGCGGGGCTGATGGCCCCTTCCTGACATTCTTAGCGTCCGGTTTCGGGCGGTTCAGCTCGGCTATATATCGCGCGCCAAGGATTGGCCCTTCGGTGACGCGGTGGAAGTCCGCTTTTGGGCATTCTGATCCGTTCTTAACTGGGCAATCCACCCGCGTGGTCGTTGCCACCGTGCGCGGCGATGAACATGGCGACAGCCGACCGGCAATAGGATTCGATTTCGTTGTCGTCCTCTGCTCTCGCCTGATCGAAGCGTGCGATAATCAGGAGATCGGATCCTTTGATAAGCGCGGCAAATAAGCGGGCGGACCGGAGAGGATCGGGCACGTTCAGAACCGCCTTCGCGTGCAACTGACGCAACAGGGCCTCGATTTGGGCGATGACATAGGCGGGGCCGGCTTCGTAAAACAGTTTGCTTAACGATTTTTGGTTCGTCTTGTCGGCCATGATCATGGCTTCGACACTGCGGACGTCCGGGCTCAACAGCGTGCGAATCAGGGATGTTCCCACCGCCATGAGCTGATCTTCGGCCGAACCGTCGACGCCTTCAAAAAGGGCCTGTGGCGCAAACTGATGGCAGTGGGTCGCGATGGCCGCGCTGAACAGCGCCTCCTTGTTCTCGAAGTGCCGATAGATGCTGAGCTTGGATATCCTCGCTCGCTGGGCGACCTTGTCCAAGGTCGTCGCTTGAAAACCCAATTCCACAAAGAGTTCGAACGCGGCGTCGACTATCGTTTGGCCAAGCGCCTCGTTGGCGGGCCGGCCGCGCCGGCCCGGGCTACTTTCGGTCACGACAATTCCAGTCCTTGACAGTATCGTAATTCTCGTATTACGATACCATGTAGTATCAAAAATGCGCAAGAGCATTTGTCGGACGATCGACGGCCTGAAATACGAGAGATCCATGCAGCGACGAACCCTGCTGAAGCTGGCCGCGGCGCTTTCCGCCATCGGCATCGCCCGCGCCCCGGCCAACGCCAAGTCCGGCCCATCCTCTTCCATCCACAACAAGGAGCCTATCGTCATGGATGACGTCATCATCATCGGCGGCAGCTTTGCCGGTCTCGCCGGCGCCTTGCAGCTCGGCCGTGCCCGCCGCAAGGTCACCGTTCTCGATACCGGCCTGCCGCGCAATCGCTTTGCGGGCCGCTCGCACGGAGTGCTCGGCCACGATCACAAGCCGCCGTCCGACATCCTGGCCGAGGCGCGGCAGCAACTGGCGCGCTATCCTGCGATCAGGATGGTCAATGCCCGCGCCGACGGCATCTCCGGTACCATCGACAATTTCTCCGTCCTCACCGGCGATGGCGAAAGCCTGAAGGCGCGCCGCCTGATCCTGAGTTATGGCGTTGTCGACCAGATGCCTGCTGTTCCGGGATATGCCGAAAGCTGGGGCTCATCCATCATCCCATGCCCCTATTGCGACGGCTTCGAAGTCGCCGGCCAGCATTGGGGCCTCATCTGGTCGGGTCCGCAGTCGATGAATCAGGTCAGGCTGTTTCACGACTGGACCGATAGGTTGACGGTCTTCGCCGATGGTCACGACATCGCACCCGACATGCGGGCCGATCTGGCGGGCCGCCAGGTACCTGTCGTTGATGGGCGGATCATCGGGGTCGCCCGTCACGGGAGCCATGATGCCACCATCAAGCTCGATACCGGCCCCGATGTCGCGGTCGACATCCTGTTCGCGCATCCGCGCAACAAGCCGTCCGCAAGCCTGCATGAATCACTGGGCCTCGCCACGGTCGATACGCCCCTCGGCATCGCCCTCAAGGTCGACGAGCGCCGCGAAACCAGCATGCCCGGCATCTACGCCGCCGGCGACCTCGCCAATCCCGGAATGCCCTCGGTCACTCAGGCATCAGCGCAAGGTGCGATGGCGGGGATCTCCGCCCAGCAGTCGATGCTGGTTTGAGAAGACACAGATTGGAGGATGAGCATGGCCGTCGAACCGGACAGCGCGGGTGTGCGCTTCCCTCCACCCTTCCTCTATCTGGGAGCGCTGCTCTTGGGGCTGGCGGCGGAGCGGTTCGTCACCCTGCGCTCTTTCGGTATCGACTGGCGGTTGCTGGTCGCGACGGGCGCACCGCTGTTCGTTGCCGGCGCGGCGGTGATGCTTGCGGCGGCGGGGCTGTTCCGGCGGCTGGGCACCAACGTTCCGCCGTCGCAGCCAACGACCCTCATTGCAACGACCGGTCCCTATCGGTGGACCCGCAATCCCATGTATCTCGGCATGGCGCTTATTTATGCCGGCCTTGCGATCGGCTTCGACGGGCCGATCGCCTTCGCCTTGCTCCCGTTGGTGCTGATCGCGATCCAGACGCAGGTGATCGCCCGCGAGGAGCGCTATCTCGAAGCGAAATTCGGCGACGACTACCGCCGCTACGAGGCCGAGGTTCGCCGCTGGCTCTGACTATTCCGCCGCTGCCGCCTGCGGGACCTTCTGATGAACCAGCTCCGGCTTCCTTGCCGCGAGCTATCACATTCTGAAGGTTGCGGGCCGGTGTCACGGAAAACCGACTGGCCGGCTGACCCCGAGGCGATCGCGGAACGGATCGCGGCATGGGCCGAGTAGCAGATCACTCGTCCAGGCTGAAGTCAGACTTGGGTTGGGAGCGGACCTCCGCTTTGTGGTCTGGCAAAAGTCCGCTTCTCGGCGATAGCCCAATGTCAGCTCCTGGCGCATTTGCCACGCCGCAAAACTAATCCCCGCCTTCCACTCCACCTCCATAATCCCTCCACCTCATCCCCGAGGGGCAGCCATCCGGAGGTGTGCCGTTGGTGGGGGTGGGGGCGGCGCCTGCGGCTGGTCTCACACACCAGACTCGGGAGGCTTCGGGAACCGCCCTGGGGATACTACGGTCCCTGTGCGAGGAGCTCGCTGGAACGGTCGGCGGCATCAGGCCTTCGTCCCATGCCGGAGTAGACGCGACGAGGCGATGAGCCGAACTGGCGTCGAAAGGGCTCGCGGCGGAGGCTGGCCAAAGACCCGATAAGCGCGGCCCGGAGTCCGAAATCGCCGATGAGCGGAGCGCCACGGGGCGTGCGGAGGGTGGCTTAATCCCTTCGCGCCGCATCCTGGCCAATGGATGCGGACCCTGATACCGCGCCTCGCGGCGCTCCGCTGCCCCTCATGCTTCGCCGCCCCGCGCCCGCGCGGGGCGGGTGTCGGCGCAGTCCGGCAGCCGACCGCTATCATTGTCGGGGTTCCAACCCTTGCGCCACGCCTCGCGACTCCCGATCCTACGCGCGACGGTTGCGCCGACGTACAAAGCGCGCCGCAGGGAGGGATCAGACATGACGGGACGTCTGAGGGGCAAGGTCGCGATCGTGGCCGGCGCAGGCTCGATCGGGCCGGGCTGGGGCAATGGCAAGGCCACAGCCATGGTCTTCGCCCGCGAAGGGGCGAGGGTGGTCTGCGCCGACATCAACCGTGACGCGGCGGAGGAGACCGCGGCGCTGATCCAGAACGAGGGCGGCCAGGCTTTCGCCGTCCAGGCCGACGTCACCAGGGCCGAGGCGGTCGCCGATCTCGTGGCGCAGACGCTCGGCCGCTTCGGCCGCATCGACATCCTCGACAACAATGTCGGCATCGCCGAGGTCGGCGGCGTCGTCGAGCTCTCGGAGGAGGTCTGGGAGCGCGTCTTCCGGGTCAACCTGACCGGCGCCTTCCTGACGATGAAGCATGTCATCCCGGTGATGCAGCGCCAGTTCGAGGAGAACGGGGAGGGCGGCTCGATCATCAACATCTCGTCGATCGCCTCGATCCGCCATACCGGCGTGCCCTATGCCAGCTATTCGGCCACCAAGGCGGGGCTGAACCAGCTCACCCGCACCACCGCCGTCCAATACGCGCCCCAGAAGATCCGCGTGAACGCGATCCTGCCCGGCCTGATGAAGACGCCGATGGTCGAGCATTCCGCCGGCCTCGCCGAGGCCTATGGCGAGGGCGACGTCGACGCGATGTGGGCGGCGCGTGACGCGCAGGTCCCGATGGGCCATATGGGCGAGGCTTGGGACGTCGCCCATGCGGCGCTGTTCCTCGCCAGTGACGAAGCGCGCTATGTGACCGGCATCGAACTGGTCGTCGATGGAGGCATCACGCTCAAATATGGCTGACAACGAGAATACGCCGCCGGCCGCCAGATCTGCTCCGGCCCGGCCTTGCCCCATCTGCGGCAAGCCGGCCGTCGTGCGCTACAAGCCCTTCTGTTCGCCAAGGTGCGCTGACATCGATCTCGGGCGCTGGTTGAAGGGCTCCTATGTCATCCCCGGCGAGCCGGTCGAGGAGACAGAGACCGGCCTGCCGCCGCGTCAGGACGATGAGGCGTGAGCCGGGTCGCAGCGTTTCACCCGCCATTCATGAACGCGCTGCTATCCGGAACATTATCGCCTGCCCGGCCTTTGATGGCTGTGCGGTGGCACAAGCTGAGAGGAAATGCATGATGCTTCGTAAGCTCGCACTGATGGCGATGGTTGGCGCGACGCTGATGTCGGCGACCTCGGCCGGCGCGCAGATTTATGGCGACCCGTTCGGGCCGATGCGTCCGGGTTACCGCCCGCCGCCCTCGGAGTACCAGCCGCGCCCGCGCTACCAGGAACCCGATCGTGGCTACGACCGGGGCTATGACCGCCGCCGCGGATACTATGACGAAGGTCCGCGCCACCGCCGCGGCCGGGGGATCTGCGCGACCTCCCGGGGCGCCTGCCCTGCGCCGCCGCTACCGGTCGGCAGCTCCTGCCGTTGCGATATCGACGGGCTGATCAAGCGCGGGATCGTCCAGTAGATGCCGGGCCGCATGCGGCGGATAAGATGACGGAGGGGCGGCAGGGATCTGCCGCCCTTTCCATTTGCGCTATAGTCCGGGCCATCGCGCGGCCGCGCTCGCGGAAATGTATGTCATGGCCTACACCGACGAACTCGAACTGGTGCTGGAAGCCGAGCAGGCGCTTCGACGCAGAATTGCGCTGCGCATTGCGCAGGAGCAGGGCGAGCCAGCCACAGATGTCCAGCGCGAGCAGCAGATGCGGGCAGCCGACGAGGCGATCGAGGCCTGGGCCAGCGAAGCGCAGGACGAGCACGACGCCCGCGCCTTCAGGCCGCTGACGCCGCTGCAGGAGCTTCTCGCCGAACACAGGGCGATCTGCGACCGCATCCTCGACATCCAGGACCGCCGCCTGTCCTGAAGCGGTAGAGCCTGCAGGCCAGCAGGTCGCTCCCGCCGTTGCTCGTTTTGACTATCGCGATCCACGATTCGGTCGAATCGCGTTCTTCGGTGCCGTGGCCCCGTCACCGCTGATCGGCAACGCCGTCGTCATGCCGGGCAAGAGCGGCAGCCCGATGCCGGGCAAGAGCGGCAGCCCGCGTTTGCGGGTCGCGCTGACTCAAAGCACCCGAACGGCTTGAAGCGTTAAACGGGTCGATCTCGGAGGGAAATGGTGCCCAGAGCTGGAATCGAACCAGCGACACTGCGATTTTCAGTCGCATGCTCTACCAACTGAGCTATCTGGGCGCCGGGGAAGCGTTGCGGCGCGTCCCTGTTGGTCGGCGCGGTATAGTCGGTGGCGAACGGGCTGTCCAGTCGCTTTGACAGCTTTGCGATAACCATCCGCACGCATCGAAGCGCGGACCCTCCCCCGATGCGGAAACCCGCAGGATTTGTCCGTTCGATGGCTTGTCAAAGCGAGCGCCGATCGGGCATAGAGCATCCAACGGAGACGTGGCCGAGAGGCTGAAGGCACTCGTTTGCTAAATGAGCATACCCCACAAGGGTATCGAGGGTTCGAATCCCTCCGTCTCCGCCACTTCCACCCCCTTGAAATCATTGAGATTGAGTCATGTCAGTCTCACGCCCACCGGCTTAGCTTCCTGCCACATCGGGGATTGGAGGATTCCATGACGAGTCGGGGATGCAATGTCCCGACAGTCGCTTCTTCACCAGGTGCAGACTCAGCGGGAATACAGCCGCACCGCATGGCGAGGATCGCCGGTGGCAACCGATGGCGTCTGTGGCTGACGCAGGGCAGGATCATGCGAACCCATCCACCCCGCTGGCCGCCACCCCGCCGTTAGCGGGCCAACGCCAAAACGGCAGACGCCGGGCAGCGTATCGGCGCGACCCGGCGTTGAGGACGGACGCCCGCGGCGGCAGGCATCCGGTGACTGCGGCTATTGGATCGGTGCGGTTATAGGCCCCTTGAACTGGGCCGCATCGAGCTTCGGCAGCATCCCGGTCTGCGCATAGATGTCGAGCATCTTCTGAATCGCCGGGAAATTCGGCGCCGCACCCGGATCGCGCCCAAAGTCGTTGTCCTTCAGCAGATAGCTCTCCAGCACCGGAATCGGAGCCTTCAATGTTTCGGAGACGACCTTCAGCGTCTCCTCGCGGTTGGCGAGCGCCAGTTTCATGCCCTTGGTCAGGTCGCGGACATAGGCCTTCACCGCGTCCGGGTTCTTCTCGACGAAATCGGCCCGGCAGGCATCGAGGATGTGGACGATGTTCGGCATCGCTTCCGAGAGCGAGAACAGCTTGCGCAGGCCGCCCTTGGCTTCGGCGCGGGCCGCGAAGGGCTGGTTCATGTTGACCGCGTCGACGCGGCCGGCGCGAACCGCGTCCTCCGACAAGGCGAAGCCGACCTCGACCAGTTTGATATCCTTCTGCGGATCGACGCCGGCGCCGTTCAGCAGCATCGCGAAGGGACCGTATGTTCCGCCGCCGAGCACGCTGATGCCGACGGTCTTGCCCTTCAGGTCGGCGATCGACTTGATCGGAGAGTCGTCCTTCACCGCCCAGTAGACGGAGAAGCCGCCGGGCTTCTCGAAGACGTGCTGCGCCACGATATAGGCCTTGAGATTGCCGCCGGCGACGCCCTGGGCGAGCGAGAGCACGCCCTGCGTGGCGCAATCCAGCGCGCCGGCGGCGAGCGCCTGCGTCATCGGCGAGGTGCCCTGGAACTGCACCCATTCGATCTGATAGCTCTTGCCGAGGTCCGGGAACTCGGCCGGGCGGCGCATCATCCAGTACTTCGATTCCTCGGCGGGGATCGTCCAGCCGACACGGATCTTTTGCTGGGCCTGTGCGGCGCCGGCCGAAAGCGCGAGAGCGGCCAGCGCCCCGAGAGCAAGCTTCTTCATCCCGTTTCCCTCTCCGTCGTCTTTCCGACTTGATTTACGGCTCACGGCCGATGAATTATTTCAAGCATAAAATAAGCCAGCGGCAAGAGCCGGCTGCTACCCGCCTTGCCGCCGTGACCGCCGCCGCGTCGGCGCCCCTGTCGAGGACGTTGCGATGAAGCCCTCCAATCGCCCGTGGCGTTCGCGCGTCACCACCGACGGGCTCGACCGCACGCCGCACCGCGCCTTCATGCGCGCCATGGGGCTGGACGATGCCGCCATCGCCAAGCCGATGATCGGCGTCGTCAGTATGAAAGGCGAGCAGACGCCGTGCAACATGACGCATGGCTTCCAGGTCGATGCGGCCAAGCAGGGCATTCTCGAGGCCGGCGGCACGCCGCGCGAATTCGCCACCATCTCGGTGTCCGACGGCATCAGCATGAATCATGAGGGCATGAAATTCTCGCTGCTCTCGCGCGAGATCATCGCCGATTCGATCGAGGCGGTGGTCCATGGTCTCGCCTATGACGCGTTGATCGGCTTCGGCGGCTGCGACAAGACGCTGCCGGGCGTGATGATGGGCATGATCCGCTGCAACGTGCCCTCGATCTTCATCTATGGCGGCAGCGCGCTGCCGGGCCGCTTCCAGGGTCGCGATCTGACGGCGCTCGATTCCTACGAGGCGGTGGGCGCCGTCTCGACCGGCGACATGGACGAGGCGATGCTGGAGAAGATCGAGCGCGCCTGCCTGCCGACGATCGGCGCCTGTGCCGGCCAGTTCACTGCCAACACCATGGCGATGGTCTCCGAGGCCATGGGCCTCTCCTTGCCCAATATCTCGATGGTGCCGGGCGTCTATGCCGAACGCGCCCAGATGGTGCGCGGCGCCGGGCGGCTGATCATGGAGATGCTGCTGCGTGGCGGCCCGCTGCCGCGAGACATCGTCACGCGGCAGTCGCTGGAGAACGGCGCGGCGATCGTGGCTGCGACCGGCGGCTCGACCAATGCCGCGCTGCATCTGCCCGCGCTCGCCAACGAGGCCGGCATCCGCTTCACGCTCGACGATGTCGGCGAGGTCTTCGCGCGCACGCCGCTGATCGGCAATCTGAGGCCGGGCGGCAAATATGTCGCCAAGGACGTGCATGATCTGGGCGGGGTCGGCATCGTCATCCGCGAATTGCTCGCGGGCGGCCATCTCCACGGCGAGGTCCTGACCGTGACGGGCCGGACGCTGGCGCAGGAATTCGCCGATGGCCCGGCGCCTGACGGGGAGGTCATCAAATCCCTCTCCGCCCCGATCATGGCGGATGGCGGCGTCGCGATCCTTAAAGGCAATCTCTGTCCGGACGGCGCGGTCATCAAGGTCGCCGGCCTGAAGAGCCTGGTGTTCGAGGGGCCGGCGCGCGTCTTCGAGGACGAGGAAAGCTGCTCTGCGGCGGTGCGCGAGCGCGCCTATGAAGAGGGCGAGGTGCTGATCATCCGCAATGAGGGGCCCGTCGGCGGGCCCGGCATGCGCGAGATGCTCGGCGTCACCGCGCTGATCTACGGCCAGAGGATGGGCGAGAAGGTCGCGCTCGTCACCGACGGCCGCTTCTCGGGCGCGACGCGCGGCATGTGCATCGGCTATGTCTCGCCGGAGGCCTTCATCGGGGGGCCGCTCGCCCTGGTCCGCAACGGCGACAGGATCAGGATCGATGGCGGTGCCCGCACCATGGACCTGCTCATTCCCGAGGCCGAACTGGCGGCCCGGCGCGCCGCCTGGACGCAGGCCCCGCCGCGTCACCGGGGCGGAGCCCTGGCGAAATACGCCAAGGTCGTCGGCCAGGCCCCTGGCGGCGCCGTGACGCATGAGGGGCCGGCTGAATGGCCCTGGTTCGGTTGAGCTGGAGAAGACGATGACCGAGACGCCCGGGACGGAGATGCCCAGCACCGAGATGCCGAAGACGATCCCTCTCGCTTATCTCGGCATCGGGCTGATGGGGCTGCCGATGACGCTGCGCCTGCTCGCGGCCGGCTTCCCAGTCAGCGTCTGGAACCGCTCCGCCGCTAAGCTCGAACCGGCGGTGGCGCAGGGCGCGACCAAGGTCGCGACGCCGCGGGCCGCAGCCGAGGCGGCGCAGATCGTCTTCCTGTGCCTGACCGATGCCAGGGCCGTCGAGGAGGTCGTCTTCGGGCCGGGCGGCCTCGCCGAGGCACCGGGCGAGGGCAGGATCGTGGTCGATTTCTCTTCGATCCATCCGGAGAAAACGCGTTCGATCGCCGCGCGCCTCAGGGCCGCCAACGGCATGGGCTGGATCGACGCGCCGGTCTCGGGCGGCGTCAAGGGGGCGGGCGAGGGCAGTCTTGCCGTGATGGCGGGTGGCGACGTGGGCGAGTTCGAGCGGGTCGCTCCCTATGTCCTGCTGATGGCGCGCCGCTTCACCCATATGGGCCCGCAGGGCGCGGGGCAGACCACCAAGCTCTGCAACCAGATCATCGCCGGCTGCGCCATGACGGTTCTGGCCGAAGCGACGCGGCTCGCGGTCAATGCCGGCATCGACGCCGGGCGCCTGCCCGAAGCGCTGGCCGGCGGCTTCGCCGATTCCATCCCGCTGCAGCTCTTTGTCCCGCGCATGGCGCAGGGCATCTACGATCCGCCGATCGGCGCCATCGCCACGATCCTGAAGGACCTCGACACCGTCGTCGACGTCGCGCAGGCGACGGGCAGCCCCGTGCCCATGGCCGGCCTCTCGGCCCAGCTTTTCCGGATGGCGCAGGCGCAGCGCGGGCCGGGCGCCGACGCGCTGGAAATCTTCAAGCTCTCCGAGCCGAAGCTCCCGGGCCTCGGGCGCGAGGACGCCGGAGGCTGACTGAAATGCGCGCTGTCACGCAAAAATTTTAAGCTTGAAGGAAGTTCCCCGGCGGCGAGGCCGGGCTATACTCCGGCACAAGGGCGGTGCAGGCTCGCTTTCGGCCTCGATGCGCGCAGGCCCGACGACGCGAAGGAGATGCGATGGCGATGTCGCTCGCACGGGTGGAGGTCGAGGCCCCGCCCCGAAGCCCGGAGATCGCTCGGCCGGCCGCCGCGATGATCGAGATCGATCGCGTCACCCAGGCGTTTTCTACGGCTGGCCGTAGCCGCCACGTCGCTATCTCCGATATCTCGCTCTCGATCGAGAGCGGCGCCTTCGTTTCGATCCTCGGCCCGTCAGGTTGCGGAAAGTCGACGCTGCTCTACATCATCGGCGGGTTCGTCAAGCCAACCGAAGGCGCCGTCCGTGTCCAGGGCAAGGCGGTCACCGGGCCCGGGCCTGATCGCGGGCCGGTCTTTCAGGAATTCGCGCTCTTCCCGTGGAAGACCGTGCTCGGCAATGTCTGCTACGGCCTGCGCCAGCAGGGCGTCCCGAAGGCGGAAGCCGAGGAGCGCGCCCGCAGGCTCATCGGCATGGTCGGGCTGGCCAAATATGAGAGCTTTTATCCCAAGGAGCTTTCCGGGGGCATGAAGCAGCGCGTCGCGATCGCGCGCACGCTGGCCTACGATCCCGCCGTGCTGCTGATGGACGAGCCCTTCGGCGCGCTCGACGCCCACACCCGCACCCGGCTGCAGAACGACCTGCTCGACATCTGGGAGCGCGACCGCAAGACCGTGCTCTTCGTGACGCATGCGGTCGAGGAGGCGGTCTATCTCTCCGACAAGGTCGTGGTGATGACCTCCTCGCCCGGCCGCATCAAGACCGTGGTCGATATCGACCTGCCGCGCCCGCGCGTGCGGGCCGAATTGCTGCTCGATCCGCGCTACCAGAAATACATCGTCGAGATCGAGAAGCTGATCGACGAGGTTCCGGAGCACGGGGCATGACGGGCCGCGTCTCCCCGGACAAGATCGCCGCGCTGCTCGCCTGTATCGGCCTGCTCGCGCTCTGGCAGGTCGCGGCGCTCGCCCTGGCGACCGACAGCGTCCCGACGGCGCTGCAGGCGATCTCGACCGTGCCCGACATCCTGAGCGATCGCGAATCCCTCGCCAACATCCTCGATTCGCTCAGGCGGATGCTGATCGGCTTTTCGCTCGCGGCCGCGGTCGCGATCCCGCTCGGGCTGGCGATGGGCCGGATGGAGCCGGTCGCCGCCTTCTTCAACCCGTTGCTGATGGTCATCTACCCGGTGCCGAAGGCGGCGCTGATGCCGATCATCATGCTCTGGCTCGGCGTCGGCGATGTCTCCAAGACGCTGGTGATCTTCCTCGGCGTCAGCCTGCCGATGATCTATCACAGCTATCAGGGCGCACGCGCCGTCGAGCAGAAGCTGCTCTGGTCGGCCGCGGCGATGGGGCTCGGTCCCGCCCGGCGCATGCTGCGCATCGTCCTGCCGGCGGCGCTGCCCGAGATCCTCGTCGGCTGCCGCACCGGCATCGTGCTGGCGCTGATCACCATGATCACCAGCGAGATGATCGCGCGTCAGTCCGGTGCCGGCAACATCCTGTTCAACGCGCTCGACATGGCGCAGTACGACACCGTCTTCGCCATGATCCTGATCATCGGCGCGCTTGGCCTCGTGCTCGACATTGCCTTCGACGCGCTGCGGGCGCGGCTTGTCGCCTGGTCGGACCAGCGCGGCGGCATGCCGCTGAGCTTCTCATGACGGCGGGCATGGCAGGCCGCACCCTGCTCGGAATCTTGCCGATCGCGCTGCTGATCGGCCTCTGGCATGGCCTCGTCGCCTTTGGCCATGCCCCGCCGTCGCTGCTGCCGCCACCCGGCCTGGTGCTCGCCCGCTTCGCGCAGCAGGTCACGGCCGGCGATTTCCTGTCGCAGGCGAGCGCGACGCTGTTTCGCCTTTTTGCCGGCTTCTCGATCGCCGTCATGCTCGGGGTCGGCATCGGGCTGGCGGCGGCCGCGAGCCCGCTCGTCGGGGCGATCGTGCGGCCGCTGATCCGGGTGCTCGCGCCGATTCCGAAGGTCGCGCTCTATCCGGCCTTCATGCTGATTTTGGGCTTCGACCATGCCTCGAAGATCACGCTGGTCGTGGTCGATGCGCTGTTCCCGATCCTGCTGGCGACTTATCAAGGCGCAACGAGCGTCGA
Organism: Allobosea sp. GW822-FHT03F07; assembly: GCF_058801345.1. Taxonomy (NCBI): domain Bacteria; kingdom Pseudomonadati; phylum Pseudomonadota; class Alphaproteobacteria; order Hyphomicrobiales; family Alloboseaceae; genus Allobosea; species Allobosea sp. GW822-FHT03F07. The sequence continues at coordinate 237,297 of NZ_JBXAND010000006.1, read as the reverse complement.
GAAGAAGCTGGTCTGGTCGGCCCGCGCCGCCGGCACGCCGCCCTGGCAGGTATCGTTCAAGGTCGTGCTGCCGGCGGCAGCGCCCTCGATCCTGACAGGCTGCCGCATCGGCCTGCTGATCTCCTGCATCGTCGTGTTCCTGGCCGAAATGATCTCGTCGACCGAGGGGCTGGGCTATCTGCTGGTGCGCGCAGCGCGCAGCTTCCAGACCGCCGACATGTTCGTGCCACTGATCGCGATCTCGGCGCTCGGCCTTATCCTCAACGGGCTGCTCTATGGCGCGCGGCGCTATCTGCTGCGCGGCTTCCCGGAAGGGTGAGTCTGCGAAACCTAATCCCGGCCATGACGGTCGATCAGCAGGTCGAGCGCCTGCTTGATCGCCAGCCTCTCCCCGCGCGTGAAGGGCTTGAGGAACTCTTCCTCATGCGCCTTCGCCGCGACCAGGACCGGTGCGACGCGCTCGCGCCCTGACGGCGTCAGATGGATGGTGACTCGCCGCCTGTCCTCGCGCGAGCCGTGGCGCTCGATCAGCCCGGCCTCCTCCATGCCGTCGAGAACACGCGTCAGGCGCGGCTGCTTCATCAGAGCCATGGCCGCGAGTTCGCCGACCGAGAGCGCCTCGACATCGGAGAGGCACGCCAGAACCCGCCATTCCGGCACGGTCAGGTTCCATTGCGGCAGGGCGCCATGGAAGCCGCCCGAGACCAGCGAACTCGCCCGCGCCAGCAGATAGGCGAGATAATTCCGCGCGAAGCTGTCATCGGCGAGCTTCGGCGGCTGCCGCGTGCCTTCGATGCCGCGCAGCACGCCGGAATGGAACAGCAGCGGGTCGTGGCTGCGCTCGAAGAGCCGCACGACCTCTCCGACGATGATGCTGTGGTCGCCGCCAGGATAGCGCGCCCAGCTCCGGCATTCGAAGGTCGGCGCGAGTTCCTCGATCAGCGGCGCGCCGGTCTGCCCGGCGCGGTGGCTCACGCCCGCGAACTTGTCGAGCGCGCGGCCGGCGAAGCGCAGCGCCAGTTCGTGATGGCCCGAGCCCAGGAAATGCACGGCGAAGGCATCGGCCCCCGCGAAGACGTCATGGCTGAAGGCCGAGCGCGCCACGCTCCAGAGGATCAGCGGGGGCTCCAGCGAAACGGCGGCGAAGGAGTTCACCGTCATGCCGAACGGCTTGCCGTCGCGCATCGCCGTGACGATCGCGACGCCGGTCGGAAACTGGCCGAGCGCCCGGCGCAGGGCCTCTGGCGACGGGGCGCCGGTCTCGCCGCCTGCCGGCTCGCGCGGACGCTCGCCCGTCATGCCATGCTCTCCCGATCTTTCATGATTGAAAATATGCCTTTTCATGTAATATGGCCAGAGCTTCCCGGGAGGCTCCGCCCCGGCGAGCGAGGTTCGCCACAGCATCAAGGAAGCATCCATGCTGGCAGACCGGATCGAAGCGAAATGGATCGACGCCTTCTGCGAGATCTTCGCCCGCTGCGCGGTCAAGCCGGGTGATACGGCTGCGATCCTCTCCGAGACGCAGTCGCGGCGGCTCAATGTTCATCTCGCCGAACTTGCTCTCGCCCGTCTGGGCGCGAAAGCCTTCCATATCGTCCTTCCGACGCCGCGCAATACCCAGCCCGTGCCGGTGCGCTCGACCGGGGCGAGCATCGCCATCCAGGGGCTCGGCCCCGTCGTCGCCGCGCTCGGCCAGGCCGGTTTTGTCGTCGACTGCACGCTGGAAGGGCTGATGCATGCCCCAGAGACCGCTGCGATCCTGAAAGCCGGCGCCCGCATCCTCGTCGTCTCCAACGAGCACCCCGAGGCGTTGGAGCGCATGGTCCCGGATCCAGCGCTGGAGACGCGGGTTCGCGCCGCGGCGAAGATGCTGCGCACCACGGCGCGCATGCATGTGACATCGAAGGCGGGCACCGACCTCACCATCGACATGGCCGGTGCCTCGACGGTCGGCGTCTGGGGCTGGACCGATCGGCCGGGCACGCTGGCGCATTGGCCCGGCGGGATCGTCGTCAGCTTTCCGGCACAGGGCACGGTCAACGGTACGGTGGTGATGGCGCCGGGCGACATCAACCTGACCTTCAAGCGCTATCTCGCGGCCCCGGTCACGATGGTGTTCGAGAACGACTACATGGTCTCGCTGGAAGGAGAGGGCGTCGATGCCGCGCTGATGCGCGACTATCTCGCCGCCTGGGGCGACCGTGAGGCCTATGCAGTTTCCCATGTCGGCTTCGGCATGAATCCGGCGGCGCGCTACGAGGCGCTGGCCATGTACGACCAGCGCGACAGCAACGGCACGGAGCTGCGCGCGGTCGCCGGCAACTTCCTGTTCTCGACCGGAGCCAACGAGTTCGCCGGGCGCTATACGCAGGGTCATTTTGATCTGCCGATCATGGGCACGACGATCGCGCTCGACGACAGGGTCGTGGTACGCGACGGCAAGCTCGAGGACGTGTTCGGGTAGGCGCTGAACCGCCTCAATCCAGCACCGGCGGCCGCGTCAGGCCGATATGCTTCAACAGACCCGCGATGGCGGCGAGCCGCTGCTCGCGATAGGCGGCGATGTCCTTGCCGTCATAATCGAGGAAGCCCTGGCCGGTGCGCATGCCGATACGCCCCTCCGCCATGTTGCGGCCGATGATCTCCGGTGCGGCATAGCGGGAATCGTTCAAGGCACCTTCGAGATATCGGCTGGCATAATGCAGGATGTCGCCGCCGCCCCAATCGATGAATTCGAGCAGGCCGAGCACCGCATAGCGGAAGCCGAAGCCATAGGTGATCGCCTTGTCGATGTCCTCGGCGCTGGCCACGCCCTGCTCGACCATGCGGGCGGCCTCGTTCATGGCCAGAACCTGGATGCGCGGCACGATGTAGCCGGGCGTCGCGGCGCAGGTCACGGGCACCTTGCCGATGCCCTCCAGCAGCGCCTTCATCGTGGCGGTGACGGCCGGGTCTGTCTTGGCGCCAGGCGACAGCTCGACCAGCGGCACGAGATAGGCCGGGTTCAGCCAATGCGCGTTGAGGAAGCGCTCGGGCCGGGCGAGCGCACCGGACAGATCGTCGACGAGGATCGTCGAGGTCGTCGAGGCGAGGATCGCATCCGCTGCCATGGCGGCCTCGGCACGACCCAGCACGCCGCGCTTCAGATCGACGATCTCGGGCACGCCTTCGAAGACGATCGCAGATGTGGCAAGCGCGGCCTCGATGCCGCTTTCCCGCACAACGCGGACGCGCGCCATCAGCTTGGGAATGTCGTCTTCAGCGAGCAGGCCGAAGCGCGAGAGACTGCCGAAGGCGGCTGCGATTTCGCCCAGCGCCTCGTTCTCCAGCGCCGTGAAGCCCTGCGTATTGCGAACCTTGAGATCGAGGATGCCGACGTCGTGCCCCGCATAGGCGAAGGCGACCGCGATGCCGCGGCCCATGCGGCCGGCGCCGAGGCAGGCAATGGCAGGGCGTGGGACGGTCATGGCTGGAAGCCTTGCTTCAGCAGGTCTTGCAATGCGGCCCTGTCGTATTCGCCGAGGCCAAGGCTCGCCAGCGTGCGGCCGCCTCTCAGGAAGTCTTCGCCGCAGACGGCGCCGCCGATGGCGAGGAATGCCTCGCTCAGGGGCATGCCGACAGCCGCGAGCTTGCCGACGGAACGGAAGAAGGACAGGCCGACGCGCAGATCCTCGCGCATATAGCGATGGCTGGTCAGGTCGAGCGTCTCGCGCCAGTCGCCGGAATCGGTCAGCCGGTCATGCGAGCCGCGGCCATACATCCACTCCTCGCCTTCCCTCGCATAATGGTCGGCGAGCGGGAAATGTGGGCCGCCATAGCCGAGCGCTTCGCGCACGGCGATACGTTCGGCATCGAGCGCGTCGGTGACGCGGCGGATCGCGGCTTGCGTGCCTTCCTTGTGGATGTCCCAGCGCTCGAAATGCTGGATCGGTCCGGCATTCATGATGATCAGCGGCGGGTGGATGATCGGCCCGGCATTCATCAGCGCGCCCGACAGCGCATCGCCGCAGGGCTCGATGACGCCAGGAAAGGCGCGGCCGATCACGGCGATTGCGTGCTCGGCCAGGGCCAGCGGCAGCACGCCGGTCGGCAATCGCTTGGCGCGGATCGTGATCGCGACCTCGAAGGGGCCGTGCTTGCGCGCCAGCCAGGGCAGGGTGCCGGTCTCGGCGAAGGCGACCTTCGCCCGGTTGCCGGAAGCGTGCAACGCGCGGGCGAAGATCATCGAGCCGAAGGTCGCGGGCGGCAGATAGACCACCTGTCCATCGACCAGATGCGGCGCCAGTGCCTTGGCGATGTCTTCCTGCGCGAAGGCCGGCGCCGGGCACAGGATCAGTTCGGCGCCGCGGACCGCTGCCGCCATGTCCGTCGTCGCCAGCGCAAGCTTCGTTTCGTGGCGACCGTTGAAGTCCTTCACGACGATGCGCGAGCCTTGGCCGACATGGTCCGCGACGGCCTGCGCATCGCGGCGCCAGAGCGCGACCTCATGGCCCTGCAGCGCGAAGTCGCCCGCCGCCGCGAAAGAGCCGTTGCCCCCGCCCAGAACCGCGATTCTCATGCATCCCCTCCGCTTTGCTCGGCCTTGAGCTTGAAATGCTGGACTTTGCCGAGCGCCGTGCGCGGCAGGTCGGCGACGAAGACGATCTCGCGCGGCAGCTTGAAGCGGGCGAGATTGGCCGCGAGCGTGGCCGTGAGTGCGAGCCTCAATGCCGCCTCGTTGGCTCGATGATCGGGATGGGCCAGCACATAGGCGACCGGCACTTCCTGCCATGTCGGATCGGGCCGGCCGATCACAGCCGCCTCGACCACAGCGGGATGGGCGGTCAGCACGCGCTCGATTTCGGCCGGATAGATGTTCTCGCCGCCGGAGATGATCATGTTCTTGCGGCGGTCGTGAACGGTGAAGTAGCCGTCGGCGTCGCACGTGCCGATATCGCCGGTGCGGAACCAGCCGTCGCTCAGCGCCTGGGCCGTTGCCTCCGGGTTGCGCCAGTAATGGCTCAAGACATTGGGGCCGCGCACGACGATTTCGCCGGCCTGGCCGGGAGGGCATGCGACACCGGCATCGTCCACCGTCCTGGCCTCGCAGCACAGTCCCGGCAGCCCGGTCGAGCCCTTGCGCGAAAGGTCACCGCCGAGGCGCGTATAGATCGCGATCGGGCAGGTCTCGGTCGCGCCATAGACCTGCAGGACCGGAACGCCGCGCAAGTTGAAGGCGTCGATCAGCCCCTGCGGGACGATCGAGGATCCGGTCGCGACGGCGCGCAGGCAGGACAGGTCGGCGTCGCGCCAGTCGGGATGGGCGATCAGCGCCTGCATCGTCGCCGGCACCAGGACAGTCAGGGTGGGTCGCTCGCGGGTCAGGCTCGCCAGTGTCGCATTGGGTGCGAACCGGGCATGGATCGTCACCGTTGCGCCCTGATGCAGCGCTGGGGTCGTCTGGATGTTGAGCCCGCCGACATGGAAGAAGGGCAGCACGGTCAGGACATGGTCGTTTCCGGTCAGCCCGTGCATGTGCTGGCTCATCACGCCGTTGCAGAACAGCGCCTCCTGCGTCAGCACGGCGCCTTTGGGCCGCCCGGTCGTGCCCGAGGTGTAGACGATCAGCAGCGGGTCGTGCGGCGCGCCGGCCGGCGCCAGCGCAGGCGGCGCCGATGTCAGCAGGTCGTCGAGCCGAAAGCCGCTCTCGGGTGTGAAATCGATCCCGATCGCGGTCGCATCTGGAAGAGCCTGTGCGTAACCCGACAGCATTCCTGCGAACGCCTCCTCCAGCACCAGGAGCGTCACCTCCGCGTCGGTCAGGATGAAGAGCTGTTCGGGTACGGCGAGGCGCCAGTTGATCGGCACCATGATCGCGCCCAGCCTGGCGCAGGCGTAGAGCAGAACAAGATAGTCGGGCCGGTTGAGGCTCGCGATCGCGACCCGGGCGCCCTTTGCGACGCCGAGGCCTGACAGCGCGGCCGCGCAGGCCTCGATGCGTCGGGCCAACGCGTCATAGCTCATGGCTTCGCCTTCGAAGATCAGCGCCGGCTTGTCCGGCGCGAAGGCGGCATTGCGTTCGATCAGGCGCGAGAGATCCATGTCCGGCGTCCCGCGCAGCTTCAGTCGTCGCTCTCGCCAGCTTCGTACAGCGCTTCCCGGCCGATCCTGTCGAGGCAGAGTTCCGCCGTCCAGGGCAGCATCAGCGAGCCGCAGCGGCTGTCGCGATAGATCCGCTCCAACGGCAGCGATTTCAGCATCGCCTGCCCGCCGCAGGTGCGGATGGCGAGCCGCGCGAGGTCGTTGGCGCCCTCCATCGTCGAATACTGCGCCGCATAGGCCCGGAGCACCTGGTCCTTGGAGGGGTTGGGCCCAGCCTCGCGCACGGCCTGGAACCACAGCGCCTTGATCTGCTCGAGCTTGATCCGCATCTCGGCAACCGTGATCTGCTTGGTCGGATACATCCGCCGCTTCACCGGCGGCATGCCCGGCACCTCGCCGCGCAGATAGCGCACGGTGAAATCATAGGCCGCCTGGGCGAGGCCCATATAGGTCGGCGACAGCGTCAGGAACATGTGCGGCCAGCGCGAAGCGGCCTGGAAATAGACCCCGCGCGGCATCAGCGCCGCTTCGTCGGAAACGAACACCTCCTTGAAGATCAGGGTGCGCGAGACCGTGCCGCGCATGCCCAGAGGGTCCCAGTCGCCGACGACGGAGACGCCCGCGGCCTTGGCGGGAATGGCGAGATAGAGCGTGTTGCGGCGCGAGGGCTTGGCGTCCGGAGTCGCCATCTCGGTGCAGAGCACGCCGTAATAGTCGGCATGACCCGAGAGCGAGGCGAAGATCTTCTTGCCATCGACGACCCAGCCGCCCTCGACCGGACGCGCCGTGGTGCCGAAGGCCGCGCCGCCGGCCGCCGCCGCCCCACCCTCGGAGAAAGGCTGCGAATAGATCGCGCCATCCGTGATGATGCGCTTGTAGTGGACGGCGCGGCGCGACTGGTGCAGTGCGCGATCCGCCTCGCTCATCTCGAGGTCGTCGACGAGCGGGCCCGACCAGAGCGTCGAGCAGACATGCATGTTCCAGGTCAGCGCGGTCGCGCCGCAATATCGGCCGATCTCGGCGGCGGCGACGGCATAGGTCAGATAGTCGGCGCCGAGCCCGCCCTGGCTTTCGGGGATGGCGATGCCGAGCAGCCCGGCCTTGTGCAGATCGGTGTAGTTTTCGCTCGGGAACCGGGCCTCGCGGTCATAGGTTTCGGCGCGCCCGGCGAAGACGGTGCGGCCCAGTTCGCGGGCGCGAGCGGCGATGGCGGCCGTCGCGGGCGAAAGGCCGAAACCGGCGGGGTCGAAGATCGGGGCGTCCTGTGGTGGCGTCGTCTCGGCCATGGCTCAGCTCTCCCGTCCGCTCAGTCCGTTGTCGTCGAGGAAGCGGCGCAACGCCGCGTTGAACGCATCCGGCCGTTCCATGCCGGCGAGATGGCCGACGCCGTCCAGCTCGACATAGGCCGCTCCGGGAATGCGCTGCGCCATCTTGGCCATCATCGGGGCCGGCGCGTTGCCGTCCTTCGACCCGGAGAGGACGAGTGTCGGCACGGCGATGCGGACGAGCGCCTCGCGCAGGTCGAAGCCCATCAGCGCCAGCATCATGGCGCGATAGCTCATCTCCGAGCCGCTGCCCATGCAGTCGCGCGCCAGCGCCACGCCCGCCGGATCGGGATCGTTGCCGATCAGCCCAGCGACCAGTTCCTCGGCCAGGCCCTTCATCGTCGCACCGGCATCAAGAGGCCCGAGGCGGGCGGCGATGAAGTCGCGCTGCCAGTCGCCATCGGGCCGGCCAAAGGCGGGGCTGGTCTGCGCCAGGACGACGGCGCGCGCCTGCCCGCCATCGGCCAGATGCTGCTGCACGATCATGCCACCGATCGAATGACCGACGAGGATCGGATTCTCGAGGCGCAGTTCGCTCAGGAACTGCGTCAGCGCGACCGACAATGTCGCGATGCTGACCTCGGCCATGGCCTGGGAGCCGCCATAGCCCGGCATGTCCCAGGCGATGGTGTGAAAATCATCGCAGAAGGCGTCGAGCTGCGGACGCCAGCCGCGTGCGGCGCCGCCGATGCCGTGCAGGAAGACGAGCGCGGGCGCGGCGGGATCTCCGGCCCGCATATAGCTGAAGCGGTGGTCTGGCGTCGTCTCGGGCGTCGGCTGCGGCATGGCGTTGCATGCTCCCCTCTCGTTCCGCCAACCATAGCGCAGCTATAATGTATGAAAAGGGATTATTTCATTTTTGATGGATATGGAGCGGTCATTCGCTCGGGCGCAGCGAAGCAAAGACTCAGGCATCTCGAACAGGAAGCCGCTGGCATCGGGCTGGGTCGGACTATCCCGGCGTTGGCGTGATGCCGTGTGAGCCTACGACTCCGTCCACACTGCATGGGGTCTCGATGCGAAGAGCCGATGTGGCGATCGCGCGATCTCTATGAAGGTCATTCGATGCACGACTGCCGGTTCAGGCGAGAGCAAGCCGGCAAGGCGGAGCGCCTGATCGCCGCGCGCATGCAATGAGGCAAGTGCCGGCGGGCAATGCCCGAGCATGACGAGATGTGTGGCCCGCGTAGAAGGTCGGCGCTTTTTCGGGCCCGGATTTCCGTCTCAGCAACGCTCCATGACGGCCGCGATGATCCAGGAATCCTCCCTTCGCAAGAATTCCTAAATGGCCTCAACTGCGCTTGCGGCCGATAAAAATCTCGAATGATAACGTTGTCATGACGACTGCTAGCTGGTAGGCATATGGGAAGGCGCGGAACATGTGATCGTCATGACGGAATTTGATGCAAACGCTGAGACCGCGTTGGACGCAACAGTTCGTGGCGTCCCTTTCGCCAATCCGACGCTCGTCGAGAATTTCGTCCGGAGGCAGCTCAGTCCGAGCCGGGGCGATCTGTCTCTGCCCGCCTTGACCGTCGACGAGTCGTCGCTTCGCGCCAACCGCACTCTGTTCTTCCGCTATCTCGCTGCTCATGGCGCCGCCATAGCGCCGCACGCCAAGACGCCGATGTCGCCCGAGATCGTCGCCGAGCTTCGCCGGGCCGGGGCCTGGGGAGCATCAGTCGCCAATCTCCAGCAAGCGGCGGTGTTGATGCAGGCGGGCGAGCCGCGCCTGCTACTTGCCAACGAGATCGGCGGCAAGGCGGCAGGCCGGCGTCTCGGTGCGCTTCTCGCCGCGCATCCCGAGGTTGAACTCGTCGCTTTCGCCGATAGTTCCGACGCTGTCGCCGCACTCGCCGTGGCCGCCGAAACAGGCGGCAGGACGGGACTTCCGGTTCTCGTCGAGATCGGCGCCGGGCGTGCCGGCGCGCGTGACGAACACGCGGTGGCGGCTGTGATCGCGGCCGTGAGCAACTCCAAGGGTCTGTTACGGCTCGCAGGTGTCGCGACTTACGAAGGTGCTGTCGCCGGCTCTGACGCGTTCGCAACGCAGGTCGCCATCGCGGCCCTGATGGATCGTACCAAAGCGGCCTTCGGCCAGATCCGTGCTACCGCACCCGAGGTGCCGCTGATCGTGAGCGCGGGGGGCTCCTCCTATTTCGATCTGGTCGTCGACGCGCTCGCTCCGCTCGTCGCTGCGGATGGGCGAGCGACGCTTCTCCTGCGCAGCGGCGCGATCTTCTTCTCCGATCATGGCGTCTATGCCCGCGCGTTTGCGGCGCTCGATGCGCGCGGTGGCCTCTCCATCGGCGACGAGGTGCTGTCGGCGGCGAAGAGCTTCCGGCCCGCGCTGCGGCTCTGGGCCGAGGTGCTGTCGCGGCCTGAGCCGGGTCTCGCCATCGCCGGTTTCGGCATGCGCGACGTCTCCTTCGATCAGGGCCTGCCGGTGCTTCTCTCCGTTCATCGTGACGGGGAGGCAATCGCCGGCCTGGCCGAGGGCGCCGTGGTCGTGAAACTCAACGACCAGCACGCCTTCCTGCACCTGGTGCCGGAGAGCGAACTGCAGGTCGGCGACGTTCTCTGCCTCGGCATCTCGCATCCCTGCACCTGCCTCGATCGCTGGCGGGTGGTGTTCGGTCTCGGTGAGGACGGCACGGTGACACGCATGCTGCGCACGCATTTCGGTTGAAGGCGGTCGCATGAACTTTCAGCAGCTCTGGCGCTATCAGGACCAGTTCGTCGAAGGTGCACTCGTCACCCTGGCCCTGACGGTGATCGCGGCAACGGCAGGCCTCGTCATCGGCGTAGCGGGCGCGACACGGATGCGCGCTGGACCGCGTCCGCTGCGCTTCGCCATCCGCGCCTATATCGAGATCTTCCGCAACACCCCCTCGCTGATCCAGATCTTCCTGATCTTCTTCGTGCTGCCGAGCTTCGGACTGAAGCTGCCGGCGTTCGAGGCGGCGGCTGTGGCGCTGAGTCTGTATTTCGGCGCCTATGCGATCGAGATCGTGCGCGCAGGGCTGGATTCGATTCCTCGCAGCCAGCTCGAGGCCGGACAGTGCCTCGGGTTGACCAACTGGCAGATTTTCCGCCACGTCGTGTTGCCGCCGGCGCTGCGCAACATCTACCCGGCCTTCACCAGTCAGTTCGTCCTGCTCCTGCTCGGCACGTCGCTGGCGTCGCAGGTCGCCGCCGGCGAACTCTTCCATGCGGCGAGCTTCATCGAGAGCCGGACCTATCGCAGCTTCGAGGTTTATGCGGTGGTCTGCGCGATCTGTTTCGCGATGGTGATGGCGTTCAAGACGATCTTCGCCGCGGTCGGTCTCGCCGCCTTCCGCTGGCCGGTCAGGCGCTGAGGGCTTCGAACCATGCGCTCCTTCGGCCTCGTCGACCTTTTCTCGCTGGTGCATGCGCTGCAGTGGACCGTGTTGCTCGTGCTGCTGGCGCTTGCCTTCGGCGCGCCGCTTGGGCTCCTGTTCGCCACGATGCGCGTCAGCCGCCTCGCCCCGCTGCGCTGGCTCGCCGCGGCGCTGATACAGCTTATCCAGGGCCTGCCGCTGCTCGGGCTGCTGTTCTTCTTCTATTTCGGCATGCCGGTCTTCCTCGGCGTCGAGGTTCCGGCGCTCGTCGCGGTCAGCGTCGCCTACACGCTCTATACGGCGGGGTTCCTCGGCGACATCTGGCGCGGCGGCATCCAGGCGGTGAAGCAGGCGCAGTGGGAGGCAGGGGCCTGCCTCGGCCTGACGACCTGGCAGCAGTTCCGCCACATCATCGGCCCGCAGGCTCTGCGCCTGTCGCTGCCGCCAACGGTGGGCTTCCTCGTCCAGCTCATCAAGGGCACATCGCTCGCATCGATCGTCGGTTTCGTCGAACTCGCCCGCGCAGGGCAGGTTACCAGCGCAGCGACCTTCCAGCCGCTCCTCACCTACAGCGTGGTCGCTGCGATCTACTTCGCGCTGTGCCTGCCGCTGACCCTCTGGTCCCGTTCCCTGGAGGCCCGCCTCAATGGCGCTCGTTGAAATTCAGGATGTCCGCAAGAGCTTCGGCGCGGTCGAGGTGCTCAAAGGCGTCTCGCTCGACGTCAAGGAAGGCGAGATCGTCACCATCATCGGCCGCTCGGGCTCGGGCAAGTCGACGCTGCTGCGTTGCATCAACGCGCTGGAGACCATTGATTCCGGCTCGATCACGGTCGAAGGCCAGCCGATCAGCGCCGGCATGGCCAATCTGCGCCAGTTCCGCCAGCGCGTCGGCATTGTCTTCCAGGCCTTCAACCTGTTTCCGCATCTGACGGTGGAGAAGAACGTCACGCTGGCGCCGCTGCTGACGAAGAAGGTCGGCAAGGCCGGGGCCCGTCCGCTCGCACTCGACGTGCTCGCCCGCGTCGGCCTCGCCGAGAAGATCGACGCGTGGCCGGAACAGCTCTCGGGCGGCCAGCAGCAGCGCGTCGCGATCGCGCGCTGCCTCGCTATGGCCCCGCATCTGATGCTGTTCGACGAGGTGACGTCCGCGCTTGATCCCGAGCTCGTCGGCGAGGTGCTCAGGGTGATGGAGGACATGGCGCGCCAGGGCATGACCATGATCCTCGTCACCCACGAGATGGGCTTCGCGCGCAATGTCGCGAACAAGATCGTCTTCATGCATCAGGGCAAGGTCTGGGAGGAGGGGCCACCGGCCGAGCTCTTCGCCAATCCGCAGACGCCCGAACTGCGCAGTTTCATCAACTCGGTGAAGTAGCCGAATCCCAAGGCTGCCACGAGCCCTCAGAGGAGAAGAGCATGAGCCTGACCAAGACCGTGATGGCGGCGTTCGTCGCCGCCGCAACCCTTGCTGCGCCCGTCGCGGCCAAAGCCGACAAGCTGCAGGACGTCCTCAAGGCGGGCAAGCTGCGCGTCGGCATCCTGACCGATGCCGCCCCCTGGGGCTTCAAGGACGACAAGGGTGAGATCGCCGGCCTCGATGCCGACCTCGCCAAGCTGGTCGCAAGCGACCTCGGCGTGAAGCTCGAACTCGTCCCGGTCACGGGTGCGGCTCGCATCCCGAGCCTGCTCGCCGACAAGATCGACGTGCTCGTCGCCGGCCTTGGCGCCACGCCGGAGCGCGCCCAGCAGATCATGTTCTCGCAGCCCTATGCCGTGGTGAATCTCGGCGTCTACGGCCCGAAGTCGATCCCTGCCGCCACCGGCAAGATCCCGGAGAATCTCAAGGGCAAGACCGTCGCCGTCGCCAAGGGCACGACGCTCGACCTGTGGCTGACGGACAATGCGCCGGGCGTGAAGGTCGTGCGCTTCGAGGACACCCCGGCCGCTATCGCCGCCTATCTCTCCGGCCAGGCCGACACCTTCGCCGAGAACAGCGCCATCGCGCTCAAGGTGATGGATCAGAACCCCGGCAAGGAGGTCGAGATGAAGTTCGTCATCCGCCAGTCGCCGGCCCATATCGGCGTGCGCCAGGGCGAGCAGAACCTGCTCAACTGGCTCAATACCGCCATCTTCTCGAACAAGCTGAACAGCAAGCTCAGCGCCCTCCAGCTCAAATGGTTCAAGGAAGAGCAGACGCTGCCGACGCTCTGACACGGCCTCGCCAAGGCCATTCCCCGGCCGGCGCTTCCGAGGCGCCGGCCTTTTCTTCCGGAGACAAGTCCCATGATCCAGCGTTTCCAGGTCGGCCCGCGCATGAGCCAGGCCGTCGTGCTTCACGGCGTCGTCCACATCGCCGGTCAGGTCGCCGACAACCGCAAGGCCGGCATCGCCGAGCAGACCGCCGATGTGCTCGCCAAGATCGAGGCGCTGCTAAAGGAAGCCGGTTCCGACAAGTCGAAGCTCGCTGCGGTCAACGTCTTCCTGCCGCACATCGCCGATTTCGACGCGATGAACGCCGTCTACGATGCCTGGATCGACAAGGCCAAACCGCCGGCGCGCGCCTGCGTCGAGGCCCGCCTCGCAGACCCCGATCTGCGCGTCGAGATGACGGCGCTCGCTGCCGTCTGATCCGAAAGCCGCTGCCGGCTCACTCCAGCGACGGCAGCGCAGCAAGGTGCCCCCATGCATACCGGCCTGTTCCACGAGATCGACTTTGCCGCAAACGGCAAGTCGCTCAGCCATCTCAGCATTCCCTTTTCGGTCGACCGCTCTCCCTATTTCCAGGTCAAGGTGCCGGTCTGCCGCATCCGCAACGGCGACGGCCCTCGCGTCCTGCTGATGGCCGGCAACCATGGTGACGAATATGAAGGCGAGATCGCGCTCACCCGCCTGATCAGGCACATGACGCCCGAGATGATGCGGGGCGAGATCACCATCCTGCCCTTCGCCAATGCTCCGGCAGTCTTTGCCGCGCGCCGCCGTTCCCCGCTCGACGAAGGCAATCTCAACCGGGCCTTCCCGGGAGATGCGGGGGGCGCCCCGACCTTCCGGATCGCGCATTTTCTCGAACAGGAGCTGTTCCCGCGCCACGACGTGGTCTTCGACCTGCATTCGGGCGGGACGTCCATGGCGCATCTGCCCTGCGCGCTGGTCGAGCGGCAGGGTCCACCGGAGCGTTTCGCTAAGGCGCTGACGCTGATGGAGGGGCTCGGCATGCCCTATGGCTTCGTTGCCGAGAACGGCGCCCAGGCACCGACCTCGATGGCGGGCGCTGCGCGCGCCGGTGCGATCGGCCTGTCCGGCGAGTTCGGCGGCGGCGGAACCGTGACGCCCCAGAGCATGGCTCTGACGCAGCGCGCCATCAGCAACCTGTTGCTGGCGCTCGGCAGCATCGCGGAGCCGGTGCTCGGTCCGCATGCGCCGATCGAACAGCCGATGACGCTGCTCGCCTTGCAGAGCCATGCTCAGGCGATCTACGCGACGCGCCGCGGCTGGTTCGAGCCGGCAGTGGATTGTGGGGCCGAGGTGGAGGCAGGCGACCTCGCCGGCTGGTATCATGATTTCGGTCGCCTCGAGATGGCCGAGGACGAGCAGCGTTTCGCGAGCTCAGGCATCGTGATTTCGCGGCGACTGCACAGCGACAGCGAAGCCGGCGATTGCCTGATCCAAGTCGGTCGCAGGCTGGATCGCGTGGCTCTCGGACTCGGCTGAGGGGCGGCGGCAGGTTGAGGGCTGGATGACGGACGAGCCGGAAGGGCATGCGACTTACGACGACGTGGTGCGCGTCAAGGGGCAGGCTGTCGCGGCGCGTGCCTCGGTAGGCTCGCCTCGCATCGAGGAGGTGGCGCGTCTGGCCGGCGTCTCGCCGATCACGGTTTCGCGCGCGCTCCGCCGGCCGGAAAAGCTGAGCGAGGACACGCGACGGAAGGTGCTCGAAGCGATCGAGCGTACCGGCTACGAATCGAATCCGCATGCGCGGGCGCTTCGCTCCGGCCATTCGACGCTGGTCGCGGCCTTCGTCTCGAACATCATGAGCCAGCAATTCGGCCTCGCCATCCAAGGGCTGGCCGCCCAGCTCGAGCCGGAAGGCTACGAATTGATGATCGGGCAGACCTCCTATTCCTATGCGAAGGAGGTCGCCATGGTGCGCTCTTTGCGCAGCCTCAGGCCGGCTGCCGTGATGTTCACCGGGGTGATCGAGCTCGAGGAAAACCGGCAGGCGCTGCGGGAACTCGCCATACCGGTTGTCGAAACCTGGGCCTTCCCACGCGATCCGATCGACATGCTCGTCGGCTTCTCCAATGTCGATGCCGGTGCCATGGCTGCGAGGCATCTGGCTGAGAAGGGCTACCGCAGGTTGGCCTTCATCGGGCGCAACAGCGGCCGTGGCGCTCTGCGCCTCCAGGGTTTCAGCGCCGAGGCAGAGCGCTGCGGAATCACGCTAGGCTACACTGTCACAGTCCCCGACGTTCAAAGCATCGCCGATGGCCGCGTGGCGCTGGGGCGGCTGATCGACGAAGGCGGGGCAATCGAGGCCGTCTTCTGCGCGAACGACCTGCTGGCGACAGGGGCTCTGATCGAGGCCCGCGCTCGCGGGCTCACCATACCTGCAGACCTCGCCATTCTCGGCTTCGGCGACAACGACGCAGCCGGCCAGATCGCACCCGGGCTCACCACGATCAGCATGGACGCCTACGATCTCGGGACACGCGTTGGGCAACTCCTGCGCTATCGCCTGAAAGGCGTTCAACCGCCGAGACTTTCGCAAAATCTTCCGCTTGAGTTGATTTGCCGCGCCAGCACCTGAACCCGGTTCCACTACCCCGCAATGTTCGCTCAGGGGGCGTCGCCGAATTTCTACAATTGTTGGAGAGTTGGCCTGGTGCCGGTTTGTGGCGGTGGAACCGAGCTTTTTGACTATTGCACCGCTTTGGGCAGCCACAGGGCGAGCTGGGGGAACCACATCAGGATGATCACCGCCAGGATGTAGACGATGACGAAGGGCATCACGCCCGAGAAGACATCGGTGATCGGCCCACCGTCGCGGCGCATGCCCTGAAGCACGTAGAGCACCGTGCCGTCAGGCGGCGAGACGAGCGCGATCTCGACCAGCATCGTCACGATGACGCCGAACCAGATCGGATCGTAGCCGAGCGCGACCACGACCGGAAACACCACCGGGATCGTCGTCACCACCATGGAGAAGCCCTCCATGAAAGTGCCGAGCGCGAGATAGAACCCGATGATCAGCAGCATGATCGCCCAGGGCGGCAGCGGCATCTCGCTGACAAGCCTGGCCAGAGCCTGCGGCACGCCGAGGCCCACGAAGACGTAATTCAGCACATAGGCGCCGAACAGGATCAGCCCGATCAGCGCCGTGTTGCGCGCCGTCGCCTCGGCCGAGGCGTTCAGCATCTTGAGGTTCAGCCGGCCTTCGATCGCGGCGAAGACCATGGCCCCCATGACCCCGAGCGCTGCCGATTCGGTCGCGGTCGCGAGCCCGCCATAGATGGTGCCGAGCACGATCAGGATCAGAAGCGCGGTCGGCAGCAGATCCACCAGGCTGCGCAGCTTTGCCCCGAGCGGAATGCGCTGCGCGTCCTTGTCGATCAGCGGCGCGGCCGTGCGCGCCTTCCACAGGATCACCAGCACGAACAGGAAGACGACCAAGATGCTGGGACCGACGGCGGCGAGATAAAGCGCGCCGACCGAGGTCTCGGTGATCAGCCCGTAGATGATGAAGGTGATGCCGGGGGGAATCAGGTTCCCGAGCGCGCCTCCCGCCGCGAGCGACCCCAGCACCATCCGGGGATCGTAGCGCGAGCCCTGGAAGAACGGCAGCGCGACCGAGCCCATGGTCGCGGCGGTCGCGACCGACGAGCCCGAGATCGCCGAAAACACGCCTGATGCGGCGATGTTGGTGTGCAGCAGCCCGCCCGGCATCCGGTCGAGCCAGACGTTGAGCGACCGATAGAGCCGCTCCGACAGGCCCGAGCGCAGCAGGATCTCACCCATCAGCAGGAAGAGCGGCACCGCCACCAGCACGAAGCTGGAGGAGGGGGTCCAGACGGTCTGGCCGATGAAGGTCCAGAACGGACGGTCCGAGAAGGCAAAGCCGATGATCAGCCCGAGCACGCCGAGCGCGGCCCCGACATAGATGCCGGCGCCGAAGAAGACGAGGAACAGCCCGACGAGCAGCAGGACCTCGCCGATCAGATTGGTGTTGGGGCCGACGCCCATGAAGCTCATGCCGACCATCAGGCCGACGAGCGTGAGCAGGAAGACGATCGCGATCATCGCGCCGTCTCCTTGGCCGAATATCCTGGGGCATCGAGCGCGCCGACCGCCTCCAGCGCCTCGGCGGCCTCCTCGTCATAGGTTCGCGCGTGCAGGAGCGCCTCGGCCTCGGCCCCGCGTCCGGCGACGACCAGGAGCGTGCTCTCGGCCAGCATCAGCAGGATCAGCACGAGGAAGACGATGATCCCGAAGGTCCACAGGCCCTGCGGGATCCAGAGCGGCGTGCGCAGCACGCTGATGTCCGTCGCCCTGAACAGCAGGGATTCGTCGACGAGTTCCCAGGCCCCCTTGGCCAGGAACCCCATGAACACCGCCAGGGCCGCCAGGCTGAGGAGATGCATCGGGTAGCGGATTCTGGCGGGCAGGAAGTTGATCAGCACGTCGATGCGCACATGCGCCCGGGTGCTCAGCGTATGCGCCAGCGCCCAGGAGATGCCGAAGGCGAGCGAGTAGCCGGTCAGTTCGGTCGTTGCCTGCGAGGAGAAGCCGAGGAAACGCCTGGCCAGCACATCGAAGGTGATGAAGGCGGCGCAGAGGATGAACCCCCAACCGGCGGCGTAGCCCATGAAGGCGCCGAGCCTGGCGATCATCCTTCGACAGAAGGACGCCGCGACGATCGCGTTCGAGAGCATCGCGGCGCTGTTCCTCACTTGGCTTCGTAGCGAACGCCGGTGATCGGGGCGACCAGCCGGTTATAGGTGTCGCCACAGCGGTCGCCGCAGCGCTTGACCCAGGCCGGGAGCACGGCGGTGCTCAGGCTGGCACGCAAGGTGGCCATATCGGCCTCGGTCGGCCGGGTCACGGTCATCGGCCTGTTCTCGACGACATGGCCGATCCTGCAGCCCTCCTTCTTGCCGGAATTGCAGGCGATGCCGTCCTCGGTCGCCTCCAGCCCCAGCGCCCATTGCTGGTCCTCGACCTGCTTGAAGGTGGCCTGCATGAACTCGCGCACGGCGGGGTCGAGCTTGTTCCACCAGGCGAGATTGGCGACATAGGCGGAATTGCCCCAGGAAACGGGCAGGGCGTACATGTGCTTCGTCACCTCGTACCAGCGTGCGCCATTGCCGGTCGCGGTGCCTGTGATCGCACAGTCGACGACGCCGCGCTCCAGCGCGCCATAGACCTCGGGAAAGCCGATCGCGGTCGGCTGCCCGCCGATCGACTGGACGAAATCATTGGAGGAGCCGCCGGCAGTGCGGATGCGCCGGCCCTTCAGGTCGGCCAGGCTGGTCACCGGCTCGCGGCAATAGAACACCTGCGCCGGGTAGGGGAAGGTCGCGATGATGCGCACCCCGAAGCGCTCCAGCTCCTTGTTGACCTCCGGCAGCACCGCGTCGATCACCTTGCGCGACTGGGCGTGCGAGGGGTTCATGCCGGCAAGGTCCGACATCTCCAGCATCGGCACGTCGCCCGCGACCGTCGGTAGCGCCGGCGCGCCGATGTCGATCTGGCCCGAGCGGATCACGCGCAGCAGTTCTGGGCCGGTGAGCGCTCGTTCGGGCCAGCTCGCCAGCGTCACCTTGATGCGCCCGCCGCTCTTCTCCGGAATGCCCTCGCGCAGCATCGGGATGTCGACCTTGGTATATTGCGGGATCGTCGGCGAAAGCTGCGTCACCATGGTGATGTTGACGACTGGTCCCGGCGGCAGCGTCTGCGCGAATGTCGGGCCGGCCGGTATCACGACGGCAGCCGCGAAGGCTGCCGCGGCAAGGCGATAACTCGGTCTCATGGGTTCATCCTCCCGGTGCGCAGCCGCTGAGCGGCGCGGCTGAGCATCATGGATGCAATCGCGATGCCCACAAGGCCACACGGGCGAAGGCCACGTCATTTTTGCTTGATATGTCACCGCGGCGAACGGGCGAAACCATGCAAGGCACGGCGATCGACTTGCCGCCCGTTATGGAAGTGCGAGCGACGGGGGCAAGCGGAATGTCCTTGACCCGCCTTCTCGACAGCGCTGCACGCTCCAGCTCGACGACCTGATCGCATCGCAGAATGCTCCGGCGCCGGTCAGGCAGCCGGAGCCGTGTCTTCAGTCATCACCTCGTCCTGAACCACGGCCACACGGTCGAGCTTTGGAGCCATGGTGTCGAGCAAAGGCAGTGCTGCCGCGCCCAGCGCCGCGGTCAGACGCCCCGTCGCACCGCGCTGCACGCGCGCGATCGTTCGGCCCGGCCGGTTCGCGACGGAGATCGGCAAGGGAGACATGGCGGCGATCAGCGCGTCGATGACATCGTCGGGCATGCCGCCGCCGAGGATGACCGTCTCGGGATCGAACAGGTTCTCCAGCATCGCGACGACCGGCGCGAGCAGCCCTGCGGCCTCCGTGATCCAGCCGAGGAGCGCTGGGTGTCCTTGCTCGTGCAGCCTCGTGATTTCGTCAGGTCCTGCATTCGCGATGCCGGCCGCGCGCAGCGTCTCGGTCAGCGCGTGGACCGAGGCGTAGCGTTCGAGGCAGCCCTGCTGACCGCAGGCGCAGGCGAGGCCGCTGCGTACGACCGGAATATGCCCGATCTCGCCGGCATTGCCGAAAGCGCCGCGATAGGGCTGGCCGGCGACGATGACGCCGAGCCCGAGGCCGGTGCCGAAATAGATCTGGCAGAAATGCCTGAGATTGCGCCCGAGCCCGTGCAGATGCTCGCCGACGGCCGCCGCCGTGGCGTCGTTTTCGATCGTCACCGGAGCGCCCAGCGCGTCGCTCAAAAGCTGCCCGGCGTCCTGTCCGGCCCAGCCGGGCAGGGGGGAGGAGCCGACCGAGTTCATGCCCTCGACCTCGAAGGGGCCGGGCATCACGACCCCGCAGCCGAGCAGGCGCTTCGGCAGACCTGGCGCGCGGCGGGCCTGGGTGAGTTCCGCAGCCGCGAGCCTGCATACGGCCTCGATCGTCGCGTCGCCGAGTGGAACGGTGCGCTGCGCCCGGACTTGCCCCGTCAGATCGACGAGCACCGTCGTGATGTGGTCGGTCGCGACTTCCATTCCGGCCGTCATTCCGCCATCGGGATTGACGGCGAGCTCCACGGGCGGCTGCCCGCGTGCCGTGCGCCGCCGCCCCTGTTCCATCAGGAAGCCTTCTTCGACCAGTTCCGCGACGATGTTCGAGACGGCCTGAGCCGTCAGCAGCGTCAGTGCCGCGATGTCGGAACGGCCGAGCAGCCCATGCTGGCGCACGGTTTCCAGCACGACGCGGCGATTATGGCTGCGTGTTCGCTCGGGATTGGTACCGACGGCGACGCTGCGAGACGCGGGAGGGCGACGATGAGGCATGGACAGCCGTGTTTATTGCAGGAGGGCAGCGTGGTCCGACTATTAATTCAACTCAAGTGAATTAATCGGTTGACAGCGAGGCGACAGCAGGACGACGATCGGTGCCGATCGTCTTGAACGCTGGGCGCAACGGCGACGGCAGGGGCAGGGCGTCGCCAGAACAGGGAGAGGGTCATGCGCAGCTTTCGTGGAATGCTGTTGGGTCTGATGGTGTCCGTCGGCGCGATCGCCGGCGCGAAGGCCCAGACCGTCGAGATTGAGTACTGGCAGTACGTCTTCGACGCGCGCGTCAAGGCGATGACCGAGCTGATCAAGCGTTTTGAAGCCGCTAACCCGACCATCAAGGTCAAGCACACCACCTTCCCCTATGCCGACTACCAGACCAAGATCGCCGCCGCGATGCCGGCCGGCCAGGGACCGGACGTCGTCCAGCTCTTCTATGGCTGGCTCGACAATTTCGTCGGTGCGAAGTTCATCCAGCCGCTCCCGCGCGACGCCTTCCCGCCCGCGATGATCGAGAAGGAATTCTATCCGATCGTTTCCGCGATGAAGCGCGACGGCGAATATTACGCCCTGCCGACCGCTGTGCGTTCGCTGGCGCTGTTCTACAACAAGAAGCTCTTCCAGGAGGCCGGGCTCGACCCGGCCAAGCCGCCGAAGACCGTCGAGGAGCTTCTCGACATGGCCAGGAAGACGACCAAGCGCGACGCCGCCGGCAACATGCTCTCGGCCGGCATCACGCTCGATTTCCCGGGCCAGGACTATCATTGGTGGCGCGAGACGCTGCTGCGCCAGAATGGCGGCCAGCCCTATAGCGACGACAACCGCAAGGTCGCCTATGACAGCGAGGCCGGCGCCAGGTCGCTGAACTGGTATGCCGATCTCCAGCGCGTCCACAAAGCCGGTCAGGTCGGCTTCATGGATGAAGGCCAGGCCGCGTTCCGCGCCGGCCGCGCCGCGATGACCATCGACGGCTCGTTCCGCCTCGGTGGTTTCGGCGCGATCAAGGCCTTCGAATGGGGCGTCGCCGAGCTGCCGACTTCGGCCGACGGCAAGAAGTCGAACTTCGCCAGCTATTGGGTCAACGCCATCACCACCAAGCCGACGGGTCCCAAGCTCGAAGCCGCCAAGAAGTTCCTGGCCTTCGTCACCACGCCCGAGGCGATGCAGCTCTGGCTCGAGACGGTCGGCGAACTGCCCGCCCGCAAGGAAGCGGCTGAAACCGAGAAGAACCTCAACCATCCGATCTACGGGCCGTTCCTCAAGGCGCTCGCCTATTCGCAGGCCACCGTCTTCGTCGACGAGATGGGCCAGCGCCAGGTCTCGCTCGACATGATCAACCGCGTGCTGATCCAGAACCAGGACGCCAAGGCCGCTCTCGCCGAGGCCGCCAAGGCCGAACAGGCGATCCTCGACAAGTTCTACAAGAAGTAGCTTTCGGCTTGCCCACGAACCTCGCCGTCATCCCGGACAAGTCGCGTTAGCGACGCCGATCCGGGATCCATTCCGGAGCGCTGATCGGATGGGTTCAGGAATGGATCCCGGGTCTGCGCTTCGCTTCGCCCGGGATGACGGCGCGCCTTGTCTCTGCGAACGCTTCGGTCTGCAAAGTACATCAGCCGCAATGAGCCCTTCATCGAACAGCACCGCCGCTGCGCCCCACCTCTGGTCCGGGCTCAGCCTGCGCCAGAAGCAGGTCGTCTGGGCCTGGGCCTTCCTGGCCGTGCCGATCCTGTTCTACGCGCTGATCCGGTTCTATCCGACGATCGAGGCGTTCTACATCGCGACGACCAACTGGAACCTGCTGTCCAAGCCCGCCTTCGTCGGCCTCGCCAACTTCAAGCGGCTGTGGAGCGATGTCGCTTTCTGGCAGGTCTTCCGCAACACGGCGCTCTATCTGCTGATCGGCACGCCGGTCAGCCTGATCCTCGCCTTCGCCATCGCCTACCATCTCGACCGCGTCCGCTTCATGCACGGCTTCATCCGGGCGCTGTATTTCCTGCCCTTCCTGACGACGGCCGCGGCCATGGCCTGGGTCTGGCGCTGGTTCTACCAGCCGGTGCCGATCGGCCTGATCAACGATGTGCTGGCGAGCATGGGCCTGCCGCAGCAGCCTTTCCTGCGTTCGACGACGCAGGCGCTGCCCGCCGTTCTGGCCCCGGCGATCTGGGCGGGGCTCGGTTTCCAGGTGGTGATTTTCCTCGCCGGGCTTCGCGCCATTCCCTCGACCTATTATGAAGCGGCCCGCATCGACGGCGTCTCGGATTTCACCATCCTGACCCGTATCACCGTCCCGCTGCTGAAGCCGACGATCATCTTCCTCGTGGTCTTTTCCTCGATCGGCTTCCTGCGCATCTTCGACCAGGTCTACAACATGACCAGCGGCGATCCCGGCGGTCCGCTCAACGCGACCAAGCCGCTCGTGCTGATGATCTACCAGACGGCCTTCTCGTCCTTCGAGATGGGCTATGCGGCAGCGCAGACCGTGGTGCTTTTTCTTGTGCTGCTGGCCGTCTCGCTGCTGCAATTGCGCCTGCTGAGGGACCGCTGATGAGCGCGCTCGCGACCCTCATGCCGAGCCGCCTCCTGCCCAGCCGGTTCCAGCCGGGCCGCGTCATCGCCTGGCTCCTGCTGCTGGGCGGCGGGGTGCTCATGGTCGCGCCGCTCGCCTTCATGTTCTCGACCTCGCTCAAGGACGCATCCGAGGTCTATGATCTCGCCTTCCTGCCGGCGCATCCGACGCTCGATAATTATGTCACCGTGCTTTCGGACGGCCGCTTCCTGCGCTGGTTCCTGAACTCCTTCGCCATCGCGACGGTGGTGACGCTGTCCAACGTCTTCTTCGACAGCCTCGTCGGCTACACCCTCGCGAAATTCCAGTTCCGCGGCCGCTATCTCGTCTTCCTGGCGATTCTTTCGACGCTGATGATCCCGACCGAGATGCTGGTCATTCCCTGGTATGTCATGGCCAAGAACTTCGGCTGGCTCGACAGCTATTGGGGCATCATGTTCCCGGGCATGATGACGGCCTTCGGCACCTTCCTGATGAAGCAGTTCTTCGAGACGGTGCCGAACGACTTTCTCGAAGCGGCGCGGATCGATGGCCTCAACGAGTTCGCGATCTTCTGGCGCATCGCGTTGCCGCTGGTGACGCCGGCGCTCTCGGCGCTCGCGATTTTCACCTTCCTGAGCAACTGGACGGCCTTCATCTGGCCGCTGATCGTGACCACCAGCAAGGAACTCTACACGCTCCCCGTCGGGCTCTCGAGCTTCGCCGTCGAAGCCCAGATCCAGTGGGAGCTGATCATGACGGGCGCCGCCCTGGCGACGCTGCCGACGCTCACCGTCTTCCTGCTGCTCCAGCGCTACATCGTGCGCGGCGTCGTGCTCGCCGGGCTCAAGGGCTGATCCAGATGACCACGCATGACGATCCCAGGGCGCAGGACGCCTCCGTCTTTCCCGATCCGGTCTACAAGGAGACCGTGCTGCGGCCGCTCTTCGACGGTGCAAGGACGCATCACGTCGAGGGCTTCCGCGCCATCGACCGCGCCCATCTCGTCATGCTCGCCGAGGCCGGCATCCTGCCGCGCGCCACGGCCGGCCGAATCGCCCGCGCGCTGGCCGAGATCGACGCGCAGATTGACCCGGCGACACTGACCTATACCGGCGAGGTCGAGGATTTCTTCTTCCTGATCGAGGCGGAGCTGAAGAAGCGCCTGCCGGCCGACGATACCGGCCGCCTCCACACCGGCCGTTCGCGCAACGACATCGACCACACCCTGTTCAAGCTCGCGCTCAAGCCGAAACTCGACCGGCTCGCAGCCAAGCTGCGCGCGCTGATCGCGGCCACGCTCGGCCTGGCCGAGCGCGAGAGCGCAACGCTGATCGTCGCCTACACCCATGGCCAGCCGGCGCAGCCGACCACGTTCGGGCATTATCTCGCCGCCGCCATCGAGGTGATGCTGCGCGATCACGAGCGGCTGGTGCAGGCGCGCGGATTGCTCGATCTGTCGCCGATGGGGGCGGCCGCGATCACGACCTCGGGCTTCCCGCTGGATCGCGCGCGCATCGCCCATCTCCTCGGCTTCGCCGCGCCGCTGCAGAACTCCTATGGCTGCATCGCCGCGGTCGACTACGTCACCGCGACCTACAGCGCGGTCGAACTCGTCTTCCTGCATCTCGGCAGGCTGATCCAGGACCTTCAGGTCTGGACCGCCTTCGAGGTCGGCCAGCTCTATGTCCCCAACGCCTTCGTGCAGATCTCCTCGATCATGCCGCAGAAGCGCAACCCGGTGCCGATCGAGCACCTGCGGCATCTGGCGTCGCAGACCGTGTCGCGCGCGCGGCTGGTCCGGGACGTCGTCCACAACACCCCCTTCACCGACATGAACGATGCCGAAGGAGAGACCAACGAGGCGGGCTACCAGGCCTTCGCGACGGGCGAACGCGTGCTCGATCTGCTCGCCGCCCTGCTGCCCGCGATGAGCGTCGATGGCCGGCGCGTCGCCGAGAACATCCGCCGCTCCTGCATCACCATCACCGAGCTTGCCGACACGCTGGTCCGCCGCGAGGGGCTTTCCTTCCGCGCCGCCCATGAGATCGCAGCCGATGTGGCGCGGGCCATCGTCGCGAAGGATGGCGACCTGCCGCGCGACGGCTTCGCGCCCTTCGCCGAGGCGTTCCGGCGTCATGCCGGCCGCGAACCGGCGCTGACGGCGGCCGAGTTCGCGCAGGCCGTCTCGCCGGAGCATTTCGTCGCGGTGAGGGAGCGTTTCGGCGGTCCCGGCCCGCAGGCCCTGGCTGCGGCCTTCGCCAGCTATCGCGCCGCGCTGGACGCGGCCGAGCGCGCGGCAACGGCTATCGCGGCACGCGAGACCTCCGCAGCGCGCGAGCTGGAAGCCGCCTTCGCTGATCTGATGGGAGCGGCCTGATGGCGGCAATCGAGCTTCAGGCCCTCGTCAAGCGCTACGGCAGGACGCAGGTCGTCCACGGGATCGATCTGTCGATTGCCGACGGCGAATTCGTCGTCTTCGTCGGACCTTCCGGCTGCGGCAAGTCGACGACCTTGCGCATGATCGCAGGGCTGGAGGACATAGACGGCGGCACGATCTCGATCGGCGGCCGTGCGGTGAACCGGCTCGAACCCAAGGACCGGAACATCGCCATGGTGTTCCAGAACTACGCGATCTACCCGCATATGACCGTCGCCGAGAATATCGGCTTCGGACTGCATACTGCCAAGCTCGACAAGGCGGAGAAGCGCCGCCGCGTCGAGGAGACCGGGCGCATCCTCGGGCTGGAGGCGCTGCTGGAGCGCAAGCCTTCGGCGCTGTCCGGCGGCCAGCGCCAGCGTGTCGCCATCGGCCGCGCCATGGTGCGCGATCCCGCCGCCTTCCTCTTCGACGAGCCGCTTTCCAATCTCGACGCGCAATTGCGCGCGCAGATGCGCCTGGAGATCAAGCGCCTGCACCAGCGGCTCGGCACGACGATCGTCTTCGTCACCCATGATCAGGTCGAGGCGATGACGCTGGCCGACCGTATCGTGGTGATGCGCGACGGGCGCATCCTGCAGGTCGGCGCGCCGATGGAACTCTACGAGAAGCCGGTCGATGTCTTCACGGCCCGCTTCATCGGCTCCCCGACGATGAACATCCTTCTGGCACGGGCGGTGACGGCGGGTGGCGCCACGACGCTCGCACTTGGCGATAAGCCGGTAGCACTGCCGTCCGCGATGGGCTCTGTCCCGGCCGATCTCCTGGTCGGCATCCGGCCGCAGCAACTGCACGTCCTCTCGGCGGACGAGCCCGCCGATCTGGTCTTGACCGGCACCGCTGCGGTGATTGAGCCGCTGGGCTCGGAATCCTTCGTGCATGTCGAGCACGGCGGAGGGCTCATCCTCGCCTCGGCTCCGGCCAAGGCGCCGCCTGCGGTCGGCGCACCCGTGCGCCTCGGCGCGCCCGTCTCGGCGCTGACCCTGTTCGATGCCGCCAGCGAGCGCGCGCTATGAGCGCGGGACGCCATCTCGTCGTCAGCGTCGGACGGCTCTATTGCGACATCGTCTTCCGTGGCTTCGAGGCGTTGCCGCAACTCGGTGAGGAGCGCTTCGCGCAGGAGGTCTCGGTGGTGCCGGGCGGCGGCGGCTTCATCACGGCTGCGCATCTCGCCTCGCTGGGATCACAGGTGGCCCTGCTCTCGCGGATAGGCCTCGACCCGCTCTCTCATGCCATCGCGCCGGCCCTCGCCGAGAGCGGCGTCGATCTGCGCTGGCTCGAACGCGCGCCGGAAGCCGGCCCGCAGCCGACGGTGGTGATGGTGCAGGGCGGCGAGCGCGCCTTCCTCTCGCACAGGGCCGGCGCCGCCCGCCCGGCGACTTTGAACGCTGCGCTGGTCGATCCTGCGGTGCGCCACCTCCATATCGCCGAATTCGCCACGCTCGCCGAAATCCCGGAACTCGTATCGGCGGCGAAGCAGGCGGGTGTCACCGTCTCGCTCGATCCGAGCTGGGACGATGCCTGGATCCGCGACCCCGATCTCGTCCAGCGAGCGATGGGCACCGACATCTTCCTGCCCAATGCCGCCGAAGCCCGCGCCATCGCCGGCTGCGAGGACCTCGACGAGGCCGGCCGCAGGCTCGCGCGTCATTTCCCGGTCGTCGTCATCAAGGACGGCGAACAGGGCGCGCGGCTCTATCGGCGCGAGGAGAGCATCAGCTTGCCGGCGCCCAAGGGCGGCCCGGTTCTCGACACGACAGGTGCGGGCGACGCTTTCAATGCCGGCTTCCTCGCCGCCTGGCTCGCGGGCCGCTCGCCGGCGCGCGCGCTAGCGGAGGGAATTGCCTGCGGCACCCTCTCGGTCCAGGGGGTGGGCGGCGCCGGCATCCGCTTGTCCCGCAAGCGCGTAGCCGAGATCGGCGAGGCCTTGCTCGAGGATCATGATCGCATCCATGCCTGAAGCTCTCCTGACCCGCGAAGCTGCGGAAGCCGCCGACATCGCCGCCGGCCAGTTCGCGGCGAACGCCGAGACGATGGCCGCTCTGGCCGAACGCCTGCGCCGCAAGCCGCCGGCTTTTGTTGCGACCTGCGCCCGCGGCTCGTCCGACCATGCCGCGACCTATGGCAAATACCTCATCGAACGCACGCTCGGCCTGCCTGTCGCCTCGCTCGGGCCGAGTCTCGCTTCCGTCTATGGCGGCCGGCTCGATCTCTCGGGCGCCCTCTTCATCGCCGTCTCGCAATCAGGCCGCAGCCCCGATGCCTTGCGGCTGACGGAAGCGGCCAGGCGCGGCGGTGCGCTCGTGGTGGGTTTCGTCAATGACGAGGCTTCCCCGCTCGCCGACCTCGTGGACGTGCTGGTTCCGCTCCATGCCGGCCCGGAAAAGAGTGTTGCCGCCACCAAGAGTTTCCTCGCGACCTGTATCGCCTTCCTTCATCTCGTTGCCACCTGGAGCGAGGACAGGGCACTGCTGTCGGCGCTGGAACGTGCGCCCCGCCTATTGACCCGGGCCGGCGCCTGCGACTGGTCGACGCCGCTGGCGAACTTGCGGAAGGCTTCGAGCCTCTATGTCATCGGCCGCGGGCTTGGCCTGGGCATCGCCCAGGAAATGGCGCTCAAGTTCAAGGAGACCTGCCGCATCCATGCCGAGGCCTTCAGCGCCGCCGAAGTGCTGCATGGGCCGATGGCGCTGGCCCGCCCCGGCTTCCCGGTGCTGGTGCTCGATCCTGTGGACGAGGGCAGCGAAAGCACGCGCTCGGTCGCGGCCGCCTTCGCGGGGCTGGGTGCTGCTGTTGCCTATGCCGGCGACGGAGCGGCGGCCACCGCGCTCCCGATGCCGCCCGATGTCCCGGGAGCACTGGCGCCGCTCGTCCAGGCGCGCGCCTTCTATGGCGGCGTCGCAGCACTCGCCGCGGCCCGTGGTCTGGATCCCGACAGGCCGCCCCATCTGAGCAAGGTCACGCAGACGCTGTAGGGTACGTCAGAAGCGGCTGCTGGCCGGCTTCCGCAAGCCTCAAGGCATCGCAACGTCGCCCGCGACCTCGGCGATCAGCGATCTCAGCCAGCGATGGGCCGGGTCGTTGCGATAGCGGACGTGCCAGGCCATCTCGACCGGGAAGGTTCCGAGGTCGACCGGCGGCGGCACGACCTTCAGGCGTGGATCGCTGGCCAGATGGCGGCAGATCAGTTTCGGCAGCGTGCTGCAATAGTCGGTCACGGCGATCAGCTCCGGAATCGCCAGGAAATGCGTGACGGAGACCGCGATCTCCCGCTTCAGGCCTTGCCGGTCCAGGGCCTGGAAGAGGCCGGCGCGCAGTCGTCCGGGCGGCAGCACGTTGATGTGCTTCACGCTCTCATACTGCTCCCGCGACATCGTTCCGGAGATCACGGGATGGTCGGCCCGCACGACGCATGCAAGGCCGTCATCCATCAGATGCTGCACGACGAGACTGTCCGGCGGGTCGATGATCCGGCCGAGGACCATCGCCGTATCGCCCGAAACGACTCCGGTTTCGACGACGTCGCTGCCATAGGGTGTGAGGCGCAGCCTGATGCCGGGTGCGACCGAGCGCAGCCGCGCTACGATCGCCGGGACGAGTACGAACTCGACATAGCTGTTGGGTGCGATGGTGATCAGCCGCTCGGCTCGTGCCGGATCGAAGTCCTGCTGGCCGAGCACGATGTTGTCCACCGTCGCCAGGGCCGCGGCGATCGCCGGCGCCAGTTCCAGCGCCAGCGCCGTCGGCTGGATGCCGTAGCGCTCGCGGATGAAGAGCGGGTCGCGCATGACGGCGCGCAGCCGTGTCAGCGCGTTCGAGAGGGCGGGTTGCGTGATCCCGAGGCGCTGCGCGGCGCGCGTGACGCTGCGCTCTTCCATCAGCACGACAAAAATGGGCAGCAGGTTGAGATCGTATCGCATCAGTCATAATCTAACATGAATATCTAAAATCAGAGAAATAAACTTCTGGAATATGTGATCCCGGAGCATGGTCGGGGCGTCCAAGAGGACGCCAACGACTTTCAGGAGATCATCATGAGCAAGGGCAAGGTGCTTGTCGTCGGGTCGAATGCCACCCGGATCGAGATCCAGGGCGGCGGCACGGGAGCGACGGGCCAGTATCTCAACGAGACGGTCGTGCCCGCCATGGCCGTGATCGCGGCCGGCTACGAGGTCGTTCTCGCCACGCCGAACGGGAGCAAGCCGCATATCGACGAGGTCTCGGACTCGGTGCAGCATTTCGAGGGCGACGAGGCCGCATATCACCGCGCGAAGACGTTCTATGCCGAGGATCCTGCGATGAACCGGGTGCGGACGCTGCGCTCGGTGATCGAAGAAGGGCTCGACGGCTATGCCGGGGTGTTCGTGCCTGGCGGCCAGGCTCCTGTGGTCGATCTGATGCAGGATGCCGAGCTGGGTGAGATCCTGCGTCACTTCCACGAGCGTGCCAAGCCGACCGCACTGCTCTGTCATGGGCCGATAGCTGTGGTCTCGGCCATGCGGCATGCCCGCGAATTCCGCGCCGCGCTGATCGCCGGCGTTCCGGAAAAGGCGGCTGAGTGGGCGAAGGGCTGGCAGTATGCCGGCTATCGCATGACCGTCTTCTCGGCGACCGAGGAGAAGGTGGTCGAGGACCACATCCTGCATGCGAAGATGTATTTCAACATGCCCGAGGCGCTCACGGCCGCTGGCGGCGAGGTGGTCACCGGCGCCGTGGATTTCGAGCCAAACGTCGTCGAGGACCGCGAACTCATCACGGGCCAGAATCCGCGTTCCGATCATCCGCTCGCGGCGCGGTTCGTCGCGGCGCTCGACCGCGCGGCCTCGGCATGAGCCTGAGAAAGACCGGGGGGCTGCTGGCCGGCCAGCGCCCGCCGGTGCCCCACCACGCCACGAGGGACATATCGATGTCGACGGCAGTGAAGATCATGGCGACCCTGACGGCGCGTCCGGGCAAAGCCGAGGTGCTGAAGGCGCTGCTCTTCGGCATGGTTGCGCCCAGCCGGGCGGAGCCGGGCAATCTGCGCTGGGACATCTGGCAGGACCAGACCGAGCCGGGTCGCTTCGTCCTCGACGAACTCTACACCGGCGACGATGCCGTCGCCGCGCACCGCGCGACGGCTCATTTCAAGAGCTATCTCGGGCGCATCGCCGACCTGGCCGAGCGCAACGCAATGGTGCTCGAGGCCGTCGACGTCGCCTGAACAGGCACGACAACGAGCGCGGGCCGCACCGGCCACGAAACCACATCCCATCTCAATCGGAGGTTCAGATCATGGCACTGAAAGACATTCTGCCCGGCAAGCTCGGCTTCGGCGCCGCACCGCTCGGCAACATGTTCCGGGATATCCCGGAGCAGGAGGCGCAGGCGACAGTGGACGCAGCCTGGAGGGACGGTATCCGCTATTTCGACAATGCGCCGTTCTACGGGGCCGGCCTCGCCGAGATCCGCATGGGCGAGGCGCTCTCCGGCAAGCCGCGCGATCAATACGTCATCTCGACCAAGGTCGGCCGCGTCATCCTCGACGAGATCGAGGATGTCAGCGCCCGCGATCTCGGCGAGAAGGGTGACGTCT
This sequence comes from Allobosea sp. GW822-FHT03F07, assembly GCF_058801345.1. Classification (NCBI taxonomy): domain Bacteria; kingdom Pseudomonadati; phylum Pseudomonadota; class Alphaproteobacteria; order Hyphomicrobiales; family Alloboseaceae; genus Allobosea; species Allobosea sp. GW822-FHT03F07. The sequence goes on along the minus strand of NZ_JBXAND010000006.1, from coordinate 206,402 downwards.
TCAAATATGGACGTCCCAACCGGATCGTGAACGACTATTCGGAAGATGCGACGCTGCGCTCGATCGAGGACAGCCTGAAGCGCCTGAAGACCGACCACATCGAGATCGCCTTCGTCCACGACGTCGCGCAGGATTTCTATGGCGACGAGTGGCTCGGCGTCTTCGAGACGGCGCGCAAGGGCGCCTTCAAGGCGCTCGACCGCCTGCGCGACGAGGGCGTGATCAAGGCCTGGGGGCTCGGCGTCAACCGCGTCGAGCCGATCGAGCTCCTGCTGGCGCTCGACGGCCCCCGGCCGGATGGCTTTTTGCTTGCCGGGCGCTACACGCTGCTCGACCATTCCCGGGCGCTACAGCGTGTGATGCCGATGGTCGTGGAGCGTGGACTAGGCATCGTCGTCGGCGGTCCCTACAGTTCGGGCGCGCTCGTCGGCGGGCCGAATTTCGAATACGCGCCGATCACGCCTGCGGTCCGCGACAAGGTCGCGCGCATCAAGGCCATCGCGGATCGCCATGGCATCAGCATGAAGGCGGCGGGCCTCCAGTTCTCGCTCGCCCATCCGGCGGTCGCCGCAGTGATCCCCGGAGCGAGCCAGCCCAGCCGTATTGCCGAAGATCGAGCCGCGCTTGCGGAGGTCGTGCCGAGCGCGTTCTGGCGCGAACTGCGCGAGGCTCGTCTCGTGCATCCCGAAGCGCCGCTGCCCTGAACGCGCCTGACGGCTGGAAGGCGAGGGCGCTCGACGTCCTATTGGCCGGGGCGCGGCTGGACGAGCGTCTTGATGGACGCCCAAACCGCCGAGGCGTATGGTCCCGCACTGTGCTGCGCTCCTGAAAGTGGCCTGGCCGATGGGCGAAGAACGTGTGCCGCGCCGTCTCGCCGCGATCCTTGCCGCCGATGTCGTCGGCTACACGCGCCTGATGGAGGCCGACGAGCAAGGCACGCTGGCGCGGCTCAAGACGTTGTTGCGCGACGTGCTCCAGCCCAGGGCCGGGCAGCATGGCGGCCGCATCTTCAAGACGATCGGGGACGGCGTCCTGATCGAGTTCACCAGCGCGGTCGATGCCGTGAGGAGCGCTCTCGAGATCCAGCGTGCTCTTCCCGCGCATAATGCAGGTCTGGCCGAAAGGCAGCAGCTGGCGCTGCGCATCGGGATCAGCCTAGGCGACGTCATGGTCGAAGGCGATGATCTCTACGGGAACGGCGTCAACCTCGCGGTCCGCATGCAGGCCCTGGCGGCGCCCGGCGGCATCTGCATCTCCGGCAACGTGCATGAGCATCTCGGCAACGCGCTCGACATCGGGTTTGATGATCTCGGCGAACAATTCGTCAAGAATCTCGATCGGCCGATCCGGTGCTACCGCGTCAACGAAGCCGCGATGCATTCGGCGGCCCCGTCCGCAGCCGGCCCGGCGCTGCCCGACGGGCCGTCGATCGCGGTTCTGCCCTTCGACAATCTGAGCGGCGCCCCGGAGCAGGATTACTTCGCCGACGGGATTACCGAGGACATCCTCACCGCTCTGTCTCGCCTGCGCTGGCTCTTCGTGATCGCACGCAATTCCAGCTTCGCCTACAAGGGGCGAGGGGTGGACGTCCGCCAGGTCGCCCGTGAACTTGGTGTCCGCTACGTCCTCGAAGGCAGTGTCCGGGCGGCCGGAGGACGTATCCGGATCGTCGGCCAGTTGATCGATGCGCAGACCGGCAAGCATCTCTGGGCCGAGAAGTACGACCGGGATCTGACCGATGTGTTCGCGGTCCAGGACGAGATTACCAATGTGGTGGTCGCCACGATCGAGCCGCATCTCTACGCCGAGGAGGGCATGCGGGCGGCGGGCAAGCCGCCGGGGAGCATCGACGCCTGGGGCCTGGTCGTGCGTGCGATGGGTCTGATCAACAAGGTCGGGCGACGTCAGAACGATCAGGCGCAGGCGCTCCTGCGCCAGGCCATATCGGTCGACCCCGGCTATGCGCGGGCGCACGCCCTGCTGGGTTGGGCGATCTGGTGGGCCTCGCTCTGTTACTGGGTGCCGGAGACCAGGGAGGGCTATCGGGAAGCTGCAGGTCATGCCGAGACAGGGCTGGCCTGCGACCCGGGCGATCCTTGGGCGCGAATGACCTTCGGCCTGTGCCTGAGCACGGCGGGCCAACACGAGCGGGCCCTGGCGGAACTGCGGATGGCCCTCGACCTCAACCCCAGTTTTGCCCTGGGCCGGACCGCCTATGGCTGGGGCTTGCTGCGAGCCGGGCACTACGACGACGCGGTCTCGGAGACGGGCAAGGCTATCCGCATGAGTCCGCTGGACAGCTTTGCCGGAATCTACACGGCGATCCATGGGCTGGCCCTGCTTGGGTCCAGGCGGTTCGAGGAGGCGCTGCCGCATCTGCGCCGATCGGTCGCCGCCTTTGCCGAATATTCGGGCCACTACAACACGCTGATCAGTTGCTGCGGCCATCTCGGCTTGATCGAGGAGGCGCAGGAATTCCTCGCCGCACGGGCTCGCGTCGGCCCGCCGCTGCGCCTCTCCGTGCTTCGCCAGAACCTCGGCAAATTCGCCCACTGCGACGTGTTCGTCGAGGGGCTCAAGAAGGCCGGCGTGCCGGAGTGAAGCACTGCATCAGGGCCGAAAGCCGGCCGATCAGGCGCTTGACGAAGCGGCGCGGCGAAGGCGCGGACGCGACGGCCACGAACGGGCCGTGGACTTCGTAGAGATACTCTTCGCGCAGAATCTGCCCGATCGCCAGACGGCCCAGCAGACGCTTGATGACGTGGTCGACGTCGCGGTTCGAAGCCTGCATTGTGCGCTCCTGCTGATGAATACACCGCCTTGATCGGCCGGCTGCCCATGCTTGGTGTGGGTTTGCGCGTTCAGGGTCTGTGACGGGGATCACAAAGCGATGTGCCGGCCCAAGGCGCCGCGCGTCTTTCTCTCGAACGGCCTCCCAGTGATCTGTGCGTAGCAAGGCGTCGACGGGCGTCGGGGATTGCTAGGCCTTCGCCATTGGAGTTTGATGGGGAGCGCCGTTGCCCCGGCATCGCCATGAAAATCGATGCCGGACTCACAGGTGCAAGGCTTCAGGGAGATCGTCTGAAAGTATTCCAGTTCCGGATCTTGAGTGTTGTCGCCTTTGCGGAGTTCACAAGCTGAACCATGGACACGACATTGCAAGAAGGCCTGACGCTTCTCGAGGTCTTGGCGAAGAGCGTTCAGCCAAGAAGCGTCAGTGATTTGGCAGAACAGACGCACCTGAACGAAAAGACCGTTCAGACCATCATGAACGAGTTCGAGTGCTCGGGTTATCTCGCGCGCGAACCCGCCACCGGACGTTATGCCCTGTCATTGAAGTTGTGGGGGCTGGGCGTCGGTTTGTTGTCGCGCCTCGATCTGAAGCGGGAGGTGCAGAGCCATCTCTCGCAGCTCGCCTTTTCCACGCGCGAAACCGTGCATCTCTCCGTCCTCAGCGGAGAGGATGTGATCTGCATCGACAAGATCGGCAGCCCGGAGCCCTTTCAGACCGGCTCGGAGATTGGTGGCAAGGCGCCTGTCCATGCCGTGGCGATCGGCAGGGCGATTCTCGCATTTCAACCGCCACACATCATCGAGCGCATGGGCCGGCAGATTCTCTCGCTGACGCCGAGCGCGATCGACAGCCTCGATGCCCTGCAGGCTGAGTTGCTGGCGATACGTTCGCAGGGCTATGCCATCAACCTCGGTGAATGGCATGGGGCCGTCGATGGCGTGGCGGCGCCGATCCGGCGCGCCGATGGCGTCGTCGAGGCCGCCGTCGGCGTGTCGGGCCCCTCGTCGAGGCTGAGCCCGGAAACGATCTCGTCGATAGCGGGACAGGTGGTGGGGGCGGCGCGGGCCATATCGCTGGGACTGGGCTTTCGCGGCGCGCGAAACTAGAAGCCTCGCCGGCGCTGCGCGATTCCCCGAACCGAGCGGCGAACGGCCGGCTGCTCACGGGCTCAATCTGCGACGCCGCTCACACGAGGCCGTGCTAAAGGCCGCCGATACCCTTCTGTGCACACCGGAGAACGGGTGATCGCTGGCGCAAGCGCTGGCGATCCACTAACAAAAAATGTGCAGGTTGCGCGTTCGCGACAGGACAGCCGAGGATTCAGGACACCCGGGAATGATGGGCTCGAGGGTCTCCAAACGTCGAGTATACCATATTGGCGGGTATGATCATGCCCGGCCGGATGTCGTGCATGGCCGCTTCGTCAGGGAGCTACGGCGTTTCGAACGCACATGGGGCGTGTCCGCGACATCCTCGGAGCCTGTGGTCGGTGACGATCTGGCAACGTGGCATGTCGAGACGACCGGCGCCGATTGGCGGGTCGAGACGGAGTTCCGCCTGCTGCGCTGGGACGATGTCATTGAGACCGAGGTTGCGCAACCGATGTGGCGGCGGCTGCCGGGCAGTGTGCTGGCATTCTTCGATTTTCTCCTCGCTGGAGCGTTCGGTCGCTATCTGCGCGCCAGCTGGCGCTATGCGATGTTCTTTCTCTACCCGTTCCTGATTCTGGCGGCGATCGTCCTGTCCGCCTGGCTCGGCGGAGCGGTGCTGGCGCGGATGACCGGATCCACACTGGCTGGCGTCGCCGCGGGAATCGGCTTTTTCGCGGCGCTGTTTTATGCGGCGGATCGCTGGCTGTTTCTCGGATTGCTGTTCGATGACTGGATTTTTTCGCGCCGGTATATTCGCAAGGGCGACCCCGTCCTCGCCGATCGCTTGCAGCGCCTGGCCGTCGATCTCGCCCGCTCGCTGGAGGCGGATGCACCGGATGAAATCGTCATCGTCGCGCATAGCCTCGGCGCCGTGCTGGCCATCGATCTGATCGATCGCGCGGTCGAGGCCGGGTTGGGGCAGGGCGAAGGCGGCCCCCGCGTCGTACTTCTGTCGGTCGGGTCTTCGACGCTCAAGATCGGGCTTCACGGCGCGGCCGTCCGGTTCCGTGCTGCCGTCGCACGCGTCAGTGCCGCTCGCGCCGTGTTCTGGGCCGACTATCAGGCGCGCTCGGACGTGATGAACTTCTATGACCGCGATCCGCTTTCCGAGATGGGGCTACCGGCGACGGGCTCCCCGCTCATCCGCAGCGTCAGCATCCGGCGCATGCTCGACCCTGCGCGCTATCCGCGTATCCGCCGGAACTGGTACCGGATGCATTGCCAGTTCGTCAGGGGCAACGACCGGCGGGCGCCCTATGACTATTTCATGTTCACCTGCGGGCCGTTCAGCGCAGAACAGCAGGCACAATCACAGGAAGGCGCCATGCTAGCCCTCGATTCCGAAGGACGACTTTCGCCTTCGCCTTCTCCGACGCGCAACGATCCGACCGAGGCTGTCCGGCAATGACGTTGACGATCGCCAAGGCCGTCTATGTCTTGCTTGCCGTCGGCTGGTACATCATCCGGATTCCTCATGCACGGCGCTCGCGCAAGACGCCGATTTCCCGTAGCGCGCGAGGGGCGCGGGAGATCATCTTGCTCAGCATCTCGTTCACAGGGCTCGGACTTCTGCCCTTCATCTATGTCGCAACGGGATTTCCGCGCTTCGCGAACTATCCGTTCCAGCCCGTCTTGGCCGTGATCGGCACGCTCGTCGCGGCGGCGTCACTGGTCCTGTTTCACCTCACGCACCGTGCGCTTGGCCGAAACTGGTCGGTCTCGCTCGATCTGCGGGAAAGCCACCGCCTCATAACCGGCGGCGTCTACCGCTATGTCCGCCACCCGATGTATTCCGCCTTCTGGCTTTGGGCGATTGCTCAGGCCCTGCTCCTCCCGAATGTCGTGGCCGGACTGTCGGGCCTGGTCGGCTTCGGAACGCTGTATTTCCTGCGCGTCGGGCAGGAAGAGCGCCTGATGGTCGAGGGCTTCGGCGCGGAATACAGCGACTACATGGCACGAACAGGGCGTGTCGTCCCGCGGTTGTCAGGGCGTTCCTGACGATCTGATCCTAGTTCGGCGGAAGCCGCGAGAAGCGGAAATTGCAGTGGCTCGCGCCGCCGGCCAGGGTTTGTGTCCTGTTTAGCTGGATGCCTCGCGTTGCATAGGCGTCGAAATCGAGCCCGCAGATGCTCGGGAGGATCTCCTTGTCGCCATGGCGAGCCGCGAACTTGCAGAAGCCGCAGGCCTTGTAGTCGATGCCGAATTCGAAGCTGTCGTCCGGGCCGGGCTCGACGAAATCATAGACGAAATCGTCCGGAAACTCGTTCCGGCGGCTCCTGGCGGCCTGCTCGCGCAGCAAGGCCTGATTCTCCGGCGACATGAAATGACGCCCCGCGGCGAGACGTTCCGCTTCGGGCACGGTCAGCAGTTGCGCCTTGTAGGTTTCCCGCTCGATCTCGCCAATCACGGGCAGCGGCACGCCATGTCGCCGGAGCACGCGGCTGATGGCCATGAAGCCCATGAGGCGCATGAAGAAGTCGCTCATGCGGCTCGCCTCTCCGCCAACATAGGGCATCTGGGTGAGCACGACCGCGAACTCGTCCATCACCTCCCGCCGGATCGCATCGACGTCGGAAAACTCCGTGCGCTCCTGCAAAAACGCTTCGGCGAGATCGATACGCTGCCGCATGGCGGCCTCCATCGCATCGCGATGCGCCTCGTAGAAGGGATGGATGGTCTCGGCCATTGGGCACCTCTCTGTCGATGACGTGAACGGCTCGCCCTCGCATGGCTCGCTGGCCCGCTTGCCATCGACGCCGCGCCTCGCGTAGAGGAGATCGATACCTTTATTTGCCAGGATGGCGTGAGTTCTGGACGAGGCAGGGGGCTTGCGTAATATGCTCAGGTTTGGCGTCTTATTGGCTGCTCTGACGGTCGCACTTCCGATCGAGGCGCGCGAGGTCGTTGCTTACAAGGGCAATGCCGCACCCGGCGCGATCATCATCAAGACGAAAGAGCGTCGCTTGTATTGGGTGCGCGAGGACGGCACTGCGATCCGCTATCAGGTCGCCGTCGGCAAGCCTTCCAAGCAGTGGCTGGGCGAAGTCGAGATCGACGGAAAGCATGTCGAGCCGGCCTGGTCGCCGCCTGAAGAGATCAAGAACGACAATCCGGCCCTTCCCGACGTCATCCCCGGCGGATCGCCGCGCAATCCGATGGGCGCCCGTGCCCTGACGCTGTCCGGCGGCGGGCAATATGCGATCCACGGAACCAACCGGCCGGAAAGCATCGGGACCTTCGCGTCCTATGGCTGCTTCCGCATGCGCAACGAGGACATCATCGACCTCTTCGAGCGCGTCGCGGTCGGCACCCCGGTTATCGTTCAGCGCTGATTGACACCGAAGGCCCGGCCTCACGGCATGCTGCCGGGGCCGGGAAAAGGATCGCTCAATTGTTGCGGTCGGCCGTGAAGGCTGCAGCGCTGTTGGCTCGCGCGCTACCGCTGTTCAGAGCCTTGAGGGCGTTGATGTAGTCGGCAGGGTAGAGCAGCGTGTTGCTCGGCGCCTCCAGCCCCATGTACTGGGCAACCTCGCCGACCCACCTATTGCAGTTGTAGAGCACCGCATGCCAGGTCGGGGAGTTCTTCTGCTTACGCCTGATATGGGCGGCGACGCGGCGATACTGATCTTCGCTCAGCATGACGCGGAAACGCGCCGAAATGTACTCGTCCTCCATGTCCCCGTCGCTCGGGCCTGTCTCGGCCGGCACAGGCAGGACATGGCCGACCGACCACATTTCGGGGCCATCGCCGGCCGGATGCAGGCCGGCGACCTGATCGGCGGTGACCTGCCCGACCTCGCCCCTGGCGTTCAGACGGCCATGGACGAGGAAGGTGTGGCCATAGCTCAGCGCATAGCGCGAACGGAATTCGACAAAATAGGCACCGGTGACCTGCGGTGCCTGCCGCCGGGAAGCGCGTTGCGGGGTCCGCGAGGCGGGGCCGGTATCATGTGTGATGAAGCCCGGATCGTCGCCGGGGACGTTCGTGATCGCTTGAGCGTACGCCTGGAAGGACGTGCCGGCACAGACCAGGCCCGCGGCACAGGCCGCCAGCATCCAGGAGCGCGCCCGATGGGTCAGTTGAAGCCACATCGCATGCCTCCCGCTGTCGCGACTACTCCACAACATCTGCGTCCTGGCGCGGCGAGATGCAAGTAACGGGTCGTTGAAAAGAAAACGGCCGGTCAGACCGGCCGTTTTCCGTTTCGTCGGGCTTAGCCCTTCGTCACGATCGGCGCGGCCGCCGGCGGCGGAGCCTTGCCTTTGCCCTTGCCGATCGAAGCGCACCCACCGACGCCCATCATCGCAACGGCTACAGTCAACACAAGAAGCTTTTTCATCGATTCGCCCTCATTAAGAACAGCCCAACTATGGATGATTGGACTCCGACTGCTAGTGCGGATGGGCAACACTGTGTCCATTTCGTTGTGCCAGGCAGCCCCGCTTAGCACAACGCGAGTATTCCAGATGGGTTCCATGATTTCAATGGGGCAGCGGGAGTACCCCGACAGCGCCGGGAATTATGGTTTCCGGAGATGGCGAACAAAATCTGCACGGAGATCCCCCTGCCATGCCGTTTGTCAGCCGGCAACGATGCGTCGTGTTTTGGGTTCGTCGGGGGAGGGAGTGCCGCCGATCTGCTATCGAGTGCCGAAAGCGGTGGCCGAATTCATCGTCGGAAATTTGCATCCGTCGAGCCAGCTCGACGCAAGCTCCTCGCTGAAGAGTTCCCACGGGAAACATGCATGCGCCGAGGGGCAGCGGGGAGACGATGAGTGGTGGATGGACGATAGGCGCGCCTCGGGCGCGGCGTGGTTCGAGCCCGGTCGTGGAAGTGACTGATGGCGATCGGGAGGCGCGCGCCTGGTGCTGTTTCCCGCGCAGGGACCTGGACATCGAAGCGGCTCGCCCGGTGTGGCTCGACGAAAGCGGGGTGCAACTCACCTGGCAGCCGACGCATTGGCGCCCGGCCACGGCGGCCGTTGCAACCTTCGAAGTGGAGTGATCTGCATCGCCCGGATGCTGCCCCGGTATGCCCGCGGGCCGTTGCTGCCGCATGCATCCTGTGGTCGAACTTTCGACAACAAGCCGCCGCGGCCGATTCCGGACTGCGAGGAGAGGCCGGGAGGACCAGCATGCGCATCGCCAGTATCGAACCCTTCATCCTGCATATTCCCGTGACGGGCGGTTCGATCGCGGATTCGACCCATCGCATCAGCCATTGGGGCGTGGTCGGCACGAAGATCGTCACCGAGGACGGGCTCGAAGGCTACGGCTTCACCGGCACCCATGCCGATCTGCCCTCCGATCGGCTGATCACCGCCTGCATCCGCGACTGCTATGCGCCGCTGCTGATCGGCGAGGACGCCGCCGAGACGAATCGCCTCTGGCTCAAGCTCGCCCGCCACCCGGCGCTGCAATGGGTCGGCCGCGCCGGCATCACCCAGCTCGCGCTCGCTGCCGTCGATGTCGCGCTCTGGGATCTCAAGGCGAAGAAGGCCGGCGTGCCGCTCTGGCATCTGCTCGGCGGTGCCAGCAAGCCTCGGCTCGAGGCCTACAACACCGATATCGGCTGGCTTTCGATCCCGAAGGACCAGCTCGTCGACGGCTGCCGGAAGGCGGTCGAGCGCGACGGCTTCCACCGCATCAAGGTCAAGGTCGGCCATGCCGATCCCGGGATCGATATCGGCCGGCTCGAGGCTGTCAGGCACGCCGTCGGCTCCCATGTCGCGCTCGCCATCGACGGGAACGGCAAATGGGACCTGCCGACCTGCAGGCGCTTTTGCGCCCGGGCCGAGCCGCTCGACATCTTCTGGTTCGAGGAGCCGCTCTGGTATGACGATGTCGGCTCGCATGCGGCGCTGGCGCGCTCGACCTCGATCCCGGTCGCGCTCGGCGAGCAGCTCTACTCGCTCGACGCCTTCCGCTCCTTCATCGCCGCCGACGCGATCGACTTCGTCCAACCCGACGTGACCCGGCTCGGCGGCATCACCGAGTATATCCAGGTCGCGGATCTTGCGCTGGCGAACCGCCTGCCGGTCGCGCCCCATGCCGGCGAGATGAGCCAGGTCCATGTCCATCTCGCCTATTGGCATCAGGCGACGCCGGTCCTCGAATACATCCCCTGGATCAAGGACGCCTTCGAGGAGCCGGCCGATGTCGTCGACGGCTGTTTCCTGAAACCGCAGAAGCCCGGCGCCGGTACCACGCCCACGGCTGATGCCTTCGCCCGCTTCGCCAAGCCGCTGGGTTGACCTGCGCGGCCATTCTTCAAGGGAGTGGCATTGGCGAAAAGGCGCGGGTCATCCCGGACGCAGCGAAGCGGAGATCCGGGATCCATGCCGGTGCATTCACCGGAAGGGTTCAGGCATGAATCCCGGGTCTCCCTGCCGTCGCCCGGGATGACCGGCGTGTTGAAGCCTCGCCGCCTTGCTCCTGCCGCCGGGACCGCCTAAACTTCGTCGATCCGTTGGGGTGCCGCGAGGCTGAGAGGTGCTGACGCACCAACCCATCGAACCTGATCCGGGTAATGCCGGCGAAGGGAACGGTCATCGGCTCGTCGCTCGCTCTGCCATGGCCGTTGCCTTCCCGGGCGAATGGGAATGGCATGACTCAGCTTTCGACCCATCCACGGCAAGGCGAGCAAGTCCATGTCGGCATCGTCGGTGCGGGCGTCGTCGGCCTCGCCTGCGCGGTCGAATTGCTCGAACGCGGCGCCTCGGTCGATATCCATGAGCGCGGCGCCTTCGCCGGCGAGCGGGCCTGTTCCTGGCATGCCGGCGGCATGCTCGCACCCTGGTGCGAGGGCGAAAGCGCAGAGGAACCTGTGATCCGGCTCGGACAGGAGGCTGCAGCTTGGTGGCAGCGCCATGTCGACGGCGTTGTCCGCAAGGGCACGCTCGTTTTGGCCCCGAGCCGGGATCGCAGCGAACTGCGCCGCTTCGGCCTGCGCACTTCGCATTTCGCGGAGATCGACGGCGAGGGGATCGCGGCACTCGAACCTGATCTCGCCGGACGCTTCGCCAAGGGCCTGTTCTTCGAAGGGGAGGCCCATCTCGATCCGCGATTGGCGCTCGCAGGCCTTGCCGCGAAGGTCGAGGCCCTGGGCGGTCGCATCCATTTCGGTAGCGAGGTGGAAGCCTCTGACATCGCCGCCGATACGGTCCTCGACTGTCGCGGCTTGTCGGCCCGCGATGCGTTGCCCGATCTGCGCGGCGTCAAGGGTGAGATGCTGCTGCTGCGGAGCCGCGATATCACATTGTCGCGCCCTGTGCGCCTGCTCCACCCGCGCATCCCGCTCTATGTCGTGCCGCGCGCGGGAGGGCTCTTCATGGTGGGCGCGACCATGATCGAGAGCAGCGATCGCGGCCGCATCTCTGCCCGCTCGATGCTGGAACTGCTCGGCGCGGCCTATGCGCTGCACCCCGCCTTCGGCGAGGCCGAGGTGGTCGAGATCGGCGTCGATGCCCGCCCGGCCTTTCCCGACAACCTGCCGCGGCTGACACGCCGAGCTCGGGTCCTTCACGTCAACGGCTTCTATCGTCACGGCTTCCTGCTCAGCCCTGCCATGGCGCGGCTGGCGGCTGATGCCGTGCTCGACCCGGCCGCCATTCCGGAGATGTTGCATGACGCTGCTGCTTAACGGGCAACCGCAGGAGGTCGTGGCCACTACGCTCGCCGAGGCGCTGGCCGAACTCGGCTATGCCGGCAAGGTCGTCGCCACCGCCGTGAACGGGGACTTCGTCGCCGCCCGTAAGCGCGAGGCCGTCAGGCTGACCGAGGGCGACCGCATCGAGGTGCTCGCCCCGATGCAGGGCGGCTGAGATGCAAAGGCCTCAGATGAAAGACTTTTACAGCTTCGAGCCGCAGAGCCGGCTCTTCCTCGGCACGGCGCAATACCCGTCGCCCTCGATCCTCGCCGAGGCGGTCAGGCGCTCCGGCGTCGAGGTCGTCACCGTTTCGCTGAGGCGGGAAGCCGGGGAGGGCGGCGCCGGCCAGGCCTTCTGGTCACTGATCCGCGAGCTCGGCGTGCGCGTCCTGCCCAACACGGCCGGCTGCCATACGGTCAAGGAGGCCGTCACCACCGCCCATATGGCACGCGAGGTCTTCGGCACGGAATGGATCAAGCTCGAGGTCATCGGCGACGACGACACGCTGCAGCCCGACGTGGTCGGACTGATCGAGGCGGCCCGCATCCTGAGCGAGGACGGCTTCCAGGTCTTTCCCTACACGACCGAGGACATCGTCGTCGGCGGGCGCCTGCTCGATGCCGGCTGCGAGGTGCTGATGCCCTGGGGCGCGCCGATCGGCTCGGCGAGGGGGCTGAACAACCCCTACGGCCTGCGCACCCTGCGCCAGCACTTCCCGGATATCCCGCTCGTCGTCGATGCCGGCATCGGCCTGCCGTCCCATGCGGCGCATGCCATGGAACTCGGCTATGACGCGATCCTGCTCAACACCGCCGTCGCCAAGGCCGGCGATCCGGTACTGATGGCGCAGGCCTTCGCCAAGGCGATCGAGGCCGGGCGCGAGGCATTTCAGGCGCAGCCGATCGAGGCCCGTGACATGGCCGCTCCCTCCACCCCCGTCATGGGCAAGGCCTTCCTGTCGTGAAAGACGTTTCTCTCGTGAAGCTCGATCCGTTCTATCCCATCTTCGACAGTGCCGACTGGCTGGAGCGCATGCTGCCGCTCGGCGTGAAGCTGGTCCAGCTGCGCATAAAGGATCGCAGCGAGGTCGAAACCGGCCGCGAGATCGCCAACGCCAGGGCGCTGTGTGCAGCCGCCGGCTGCGTCCTCGTCGTCAACGACTACTGGCATCTGGCGATCGAGGAAGGCTGTGACTTCGTCCATCTCGGCCAAGAGGACCTGGATGGCGCCGATCTCGCCGCGATCCGCAAGGCGGGCATGAGGCTCGGCGTCAGCAGCCATGATGAGATCGAGCTCGATCGCGCTCTGACGACGGAGCCCGATTACGTCGCGCTCGGCCCGGTCTATCCGACGATCCTGAAGGCGATGAAATGGGACCCGCAGGGGCTGGAGCGCGTCACGGAGTGGAAGCGACGCGTCGGCGACATCCCGCTGGTCGGCATCGGCGGCATTTCTCTGGAGCGCGCTCCCGGTGTTTTTGCCGCCGGGGCCGACATCGTCGCGGCGGTCACCGACATCACGCTGAACGCCGATCCCGAGGCACGGTTGAAGGCCTGGATCGTAGCGACGCGGAAGGTCGCCGCTTAGTATTCCGGAACCACCACGTCATCCCGGACAAGCGGCGCAGCCGCGTAGATCCGGGATCCATCGAAGGGCTCCGGAACTCTACGATGGATCCCGGAGCTCCGCTTCGCTACGTCCGGGATGACGTCGTGGTTCGGAGCGTGCCCGATGAGGATCAAACGCTTTCCTTCGCCACATGTCCGTCGACATGGCCGAGGCTGCGCTCGGGGTCGAGCCGGTCGCGCACGCGCTGCTTGAGCACCTTGGAGTCGGGGAAGCCGCCATCCTCCTTGCGGTCCCAGATCAGCTCGCCATCGTAGTGGATCTGGAAGATGCCGCCGGTGCGAGGGATCAGCGCGATCTCGCCGATGTCCTGCCCGAAGGTCGAGAGCAGTTCCTGGCCGAGCCAGGTGGCGCGCAGCATCCACTGGCACATCGAGCAGTAGGTGATGGCGATACGGGGGCCGGGCTTGGGAGCGGTTTCGGTCATGATGGTCTGCCTTCAGGGTCGGAAGCTGGCCTTCGAGACCATGCTTTGACCTGGTAAGGCAAGTGTTCTGCGACATGGCGGCCCGGCGCGGCCGTCCGATCAGCGCGGCCAAATCGATCAGCGCGGAATGCTGAAACGCAGCGCCCCGCCGTCGCAGAGCCCGTCGGAGAAGACGATCGCCTGATAGGGCCGGCCAGGCCTGTCGTCGAGCACGGCGAGCGCTTCCGGCTTGATCTCCTTGCGCTTGATCTTTTCGGAGCAGTTCCGTCGCGGCACGCTGTCGAGATCGAGCGTCGCGAGGGGCTCGAGGTTGTCCTTGCCGTTCTGGCCGTTCCAGCGCGAGACGGTGAAGCCGCGCTTCTCGTTCTCCTCGTCGTCATCCGGGCCGGCGAGCACCAGAAAGCCGTCGCTGACGGCGATGAGGTCGCGGATAGAGCGGCCCTTGCCGAGAGCGACGGTCAACAGGTTCGGGTCGGCATCGCCGCCTTCGAACAGGGCCTTTGCATCGATCGAGAGGATTCGCGCGCCGTCCTTGCCGACCGGCCCACGGAAACCGAAGAACAGCCGGCCATCCCGGACCGCCATCCCCTCGATATTCACGCCGTTCTTTCCGTCGCCTGTCGTTCCAAGGCACATGCCCTCGCCGACATGCTCCTTCAGCCCGGGCACGCGGCGCATCAGCGTCCAGAGCGCGCCCGTGTCGGTGAAGTCGGCCAGCGTGCCGTCGTTGCCTCGCTTGCCACGGCCGGTTTCGGGGTCGAGCCGGAAGCGGATCAGGTGGCGGCTCTCCGGATTGCTCTTGCACGTGCCGCGCTTGGCGCTGTGCGAGCCGACGACGTAGTAGAAGGTGCCGTCGGTCGCGGCGGCCTCGCCATCGAGTTCGATCTTTCCCGGGATCAGCACGACGCGTTCGGCTTCCGGCCGGATGGCCCGGGCCTCGATCGTCAGGTAGCGCGCCTCGCCACCCTCGTCGAAGACCGCGAGGCAAAGTCCGGACGCTTTGGAAACCGCCGGGCAGGCGATGCCGCTCAGCGCCTGGCGCGTCTCCTCCGACCTACGGACGAAGGCGAAGCCGGCGCCTGCATGAAGCGGACCGGCCTGGGGCCTGAGCGCGGGCGGGTCGGCTGCGGCCGCTGCTCCATCCAAGGCTGGCAGGGAGAGCAGGAGCAGGACAAGCATCGTCCGCGAAAGATGCGCGATCATGGTTGTCGCCCTCATAGGTTGCAGAAGTCTATGGCTCTTCCGGTTCACCGGAAAGTGGTTTTTCATCCCGTCACGGCGCTCAGGCTGCGCGAGGGATAGCGCAACGCCATGTCGAAGGGATTGAGCTTCGCGCTCAGCGCCTGCGCTTCCGTCCTGAGGATGCCGACGACGCTGGCGAGCCGTTCCTCGCGCAGTCGCTCGGCCAGCGTCCCGATGCTGAGCGCGGCCACCGTGCGCCCCTCCGCATCGAAGACCGGCACGGCGACGCCGGCCATGCCGGGGATCAGCCCTGTGTTGAGGTTGACCCAGCCTTGCTCGCGCGCGACGGCCAGCGCGCAGCGCAGTGCCGCCTCGTCGAGGAAACCACGATCGAGCAGGCGGGGCATGTTGAAGCGGATCACCGCCTCGCGTTCGGCCTCGGGCAGATGCGCCAGGATGACGAGGCTGCCCTGGCCGATGCCGAGCGGCACCTTGCCGCCGATGTCGCCGGTGAAGGAGCGGATCGGGAACGGGCCCTCGATCCGGTCGAGGCAGACCGCATCATAGCCGTTGCGCACGAGCAGGAAGACGGTGTCGCTCAGCGTCGCCGAGAGCCGCAGCAGCGCCGGCCGCGCCAGTTCGCGCAGGCCGCCTGACTGCCCGGCACGGGCGGCCAGAACGAAGAAGTCGAGCGCCGGCCGATAGCGCTTGCCGCCCGCGACCTGCTCGACGAAGCCCTCCGCCATCAGGTCGCGCAGCGCCCGGTGCGCGCTCGGCTGGCCGCAGCCGGCGGCCTCGGCGATGTCCTTCAGCCGCATGCCGGCGGCATCGCCCGCCGCCACGATGCGCAGGAGGCGCAAGGCGCGCTGCAGGCTCGATTGAGGCTCGCGTGCATCGGTCATTTTTCGAAAGGATGCCAAAGAGAACTGATGAATAATTCTATATATGAGAATTATCTCGATATAAATTCTCTGATGTGAAATCCGTCGTTGACGGATTTATGTCGCTTCCATCTCCTTCGGGCCATCGCAGTCCGGCTTCCGGTTCGATCATGTCCGGGCGCCCGCATCCGAGGTGCCGATGGGTTTCCTGACGCTGCAGTCGCTGAGCAAGGTCTATGGCGACCTTGCCGCCGTGAACGATGTCGACCTCAGCGTCGCCCAAGGCGAGTTCGTCTCGCTGCTCGGCCCTTCGGGCTGCGGCAAGACCACGACGCTGCAGATGATTGCGGGCCTCGTCGAGCCGTCGAGCGGGCGCATCACTCTGGACGGGCGCGACATCACCCATGAGAAGCCGAACCGGCGCGGCCTCGGCATCGTCTTCCAGAGCTACGCCCTGTTTCCGCACATGACTGTCGCGGAGAACGTCGCCTTCGGCCTGGAGATGCGCAAGGTCGCCAAGCCCGAGCGCGACCGTCGCGTCGCCGCCATGCTCGGCCTCGTCCATCTCGCCAGCATGGCCGGACGCTATCCGCGCCAGCTTTCGGGCGGCCAGCGCCAGCGTGTCGCGATCGCCCGCGCTTTGGTGATCGAGCCGCCGGTGCTCCTGCTCGACGAGCCCTTGTCCAATCTAGACGCCAAGCTGCGCGAGGAGATGCAGTTCGAACTGCGCCGCATCCAGCGCAGCGTCGGCACCACGACGATCATGGTGACGCATGACCAGGCCGAGGCGCTCTCGATCAGCGACCGCGTCGTCGTGATGGAGAAGGGCGCGATGACGCAGATCGACGCGCCCTATCGGCTTTATGAGCGGCCGGCGACGGCCTTCATCTCCTCCTTCGTCGGCAGGATGAACCGGATCGAGGGCGTCTGGCGCGGCGGCCGCGCGGAAGTCGCAGGCCTCGCCCTGCCGAGCGAGCCGGCGACGTTTGCGGATGGCGAGGCGATCGCGCTGTCGCTGCGGCCGGAGAAGATCCTGCTGGCCGGGGCCGGGCAGGGCGTCCTCGACGGGCAGATCCTCGCCCGTTTCTTCCTCGGCAGCTACTGGCTCTTCAATGTCGAGACGCCCGCGGGCCTGCTCTCGGTTTCCGTGCCGAACCAGGGCGACGAGCCGCCCGCCGAGGGAGCGCAGGTCTCGCTCTCCTGGGCGCCGGCCAGCCTCAAGGTCGATGCGCCCGCGGGAGCGGCCGCATGAACGCGCCGAGCACGACCATCATCGGCGCCGCGCCGGCCGCTCCGGCTGGCAGGCGCCCCAACCCGACACCCTGGCTGCTGGTCGGCCCCGGCGCGCTGATGTTCCTCGGGCTGGTGGTCCTGCCGCTGATCCTGACGGTGATCCTCTCCTTCCACGCCTATGACCACGCGACCGGCATCAAGAGCGAGTTCACGCTGGCGCATTACACGGCGGTCTTCTCGGACAGCTACTATCTCGGCATCTTCTGGCGCACGCTCAGGCTCGCCTTCCTGACCACGCTGATCTGCGCCCTGATCGGCGCGCCCGAGGCCTATATCCTGTCGCGGATGCGCGATCCCTGGCGCTCGGTCTTCCTGCTGGTGATCATCGGGCCGCTGCTGGTTTCGGTCGTGGTGCGCGCCTTCGGCTGGAGCATGGTGTTGGGCTCGAACGGGCTGGTGAACCAGACGCTGCAGCTGCTCGGCCTCGGCACGGTCAAGCTGCTCTATACCGAGACGGCGATCGTGATCGCGCTCGTCCATGTCATGCTGCCCTTCATGGTCATCCCGGTCTGGACGGCGCTGCAGAAGCTCGATCCGATGGTCGAGGCCGCGGCCCTGACGCTCGGCGCCTCGCACTTCACCGCGCTGCGCCGTGTAGTGCTGCCGCAGGTCTCGCTCGGCGCGCTCTCGGGCAGCCTGATCGTCTTCGGCCTCTCCGCCAGCGCTTTCGCTATTCCCGGCCTGCTCGGCGGCCGCCGGCTCAAGATGGCCGCGACGCTCGTCTACGACGAATACATGCACGAGTTGAACTGGCCGCTCGGCGCCGCCATCGCCATCATCGTGCTCGCCGCCAACCTCATCATCATGCTGGCCTATAACCGCATGGTCGAGGCCCGCGCCCGCCGGACATTGGGGTGAGCGCCATGCAGAAGAACGGCCCCATCGCGCTCGCCTTCCACAGCCTCGTCGTCGCCTTCGTGCTGGCGCCGCTTTTGGTGATCTGCCTCGTCGCCTTCACGCCCGAGAACACCTTGTCGATCCCGACGACCTCGTTCTCGCTGCGCTGGTTCAAGGCGATCTTCGAGCATCCCGACTTCGTCGCCTCCTTCGTCAACAGCCTCTGGCTGGCGACGCTCGCCGCGACGATCGCGATCGTGATCGCGGTCCCGGCCGCGCTCGCCATCGACCGCTACGACTTCCCCGGCCGCGATGCGCTCAACGCGCTCTTCCTCTCGCCGCTGATCATTCCCCATCTGGTGCTCGGCGTCGCTTTCCTGCGGCTCTTCGCGCTGATCGGGGGCACCGGCTCCTTCGCCTGGCTGGTCGCGACCCATGTCATCATCGTCACGCCTTACGTGCTGCGGCTCGTGATGGCGGCCTTCACGGGGCTCGACCGCAGCGCCGAGCAGGCCGCGATGACGCTGGGCGCCTCGCACTGGACGGTGTTCCGCCGCGTCACCGCGCCGATGATCCTGCCCGGCATCACCGGCGGCTGGCTGCTCGCCTTCATCAACTCGTTCGACGAACTGACCATGTCGATCTTCGTCACCTCGCCGCAAACGGTGACGCTGCCGGTGAGGATGTACATGTATGCGACGGAATCGATCGACCCGATGATGGCGGCGGTCTCGGCGCTGATGATCGCCCTGACGGCCGGCGCCATGCTGATCCTCGACCGCGCCTTCGGCCTCGACAAGATCCTCGTCGGGCAGAAATAGGGCCGATCGCCATGCCGCTGCTCCACCGCATCGCCCGCAAGGATCACGCGACGATCGCCTTCACGCTCGACGGCGCGCCCTGCGAGGGAAGGGCCGGCGACACGCTTCTGACCGCGATCCTCAGCCATGCCGCAGCGCTTCGCAGGACAGAGTTCTCGGGTGAGCCGCGCGCCGGCTTCTGCCAGATGGGCGCCTGCCAGGATTGCTGGGTAACGCTCGCCAGTGGCGAGCGCCTGCGTGCCTGCACCACGCCATTGGCTGCGGGTATGAGCATCCTCACGCAAGCGGGGCTTGCCGCGTGAGCGGGCGCGCGCAGCCGCTCGTCGTCGGCGCGGGACCGGCCGGCATCCGCGCGGCGCAGGCGCTGGTCGCCGCCGGGCTGCGCCCGCTGGTCGTCGACGAGGCGCCGGCCTGCGGCGGCCAGATCTATCGACAGCGCCTCGTCCCGGACGAGCGCAGCGCCAAGGCGCTTTACGGATCGGAAGCCGGCAAGGCCGGGGCGCTGCATCGCGATTTCGCGGCGCTTGCCGGGCAGATCGACTATTGGCCGCAGGCCCTGCTCTGGAACCTCCGCGAGGGCACGGCCGATATCGCGGTCGCCGGCGAGAACCGCCGCGTCGCCTATGACGGGTTGATCCTGGCGACGGGGGCGACCGACCGCATCCTGCCGATCCCGGGCTGGACGCTGCCCGGCGTCTTCACGCTCGGCGGCGCACAGATCGCGTTGAAGGCGCAAGGCTGCGCCATCGGCCGGCGCGTCGTCTTCGCCGGCTCCGGGCCGCTGCTCTATCTCGTCGCCTGGCAATACATGAAGGCGGGCGTCGAGGTCGCCGCCGTGCTCGACTCGGCCCCGTTCTCGGCCAAGTTCGCCATGCTGCGCGGCTTGCCGCTGTTTCCGACCGTCGTTCTGCGCGGCATGCGCTTCGTCGCCGAACTGCGGCTGCGCGGCGTCGCCATCCATTGCGGCGTCGAGGATCTGCGCATGGAGGGAGAGGGCGCTGTCACCGGCATCGCCTGGCGGCAGGGCGGGCACGAACGCCATATCGCCTGCGATGGCGTCGGCTACGGCCTCGCCCTGCGTTCCGAGACGCAAGCTGCCGACCTCGCCGGTTGCGCCTTCCGCTTCGATCCGCGCGACCGCGCCTGGCTGCCGAAGCGCGATGCCGCCGGACGCTCCAGCGTGCCGGGCGTCTATCTCGCCGGAGACGGTGCCGGCATCGCGGGCGCCGATGCTGCCGAGCGGGCAGGGGAGCGCGCCGCGCTTGCGCTCTGCGAGGATCGCCGGCTGCCGTTCTCGCTGGACCGTGCGGCCAAGCTCGAGCGTGAGCTCGCCCGCATCGATCGCTTCCGCGACATCTTGGAGGCGGCTTTTCCTTTCCCGGCCCATTGGGCCGGCGGCATCGCCGACGACACGCTGCTCTGCCGCTGCGAGGAGATCAGCGGCGGCGAGGCCCGCGACGCTGTCGCCCGCTTCGACATTGTCGAGTTGAACCGCCTGAAGGCGGTCAGCCGCGTCGGCATGGGGCGCTGCCAGGGACGCGTCTGTGGTGGGGCCGCAGCAGAACTGCTCGCAATAAGGACAGGCCAGGAACTCGAAAGCGTCGGGCGTTTGCGTTCGCAGGCGCCGCTCAAGCCGCTGCCGCTGGCGCTGAAACCCGCTCCGCGCGAGACGGAGGCGGCACGATGAGCGCGCGCCTCGATATCGACGTCGCGATCATCGGCGGCGGCCTCGTCGGCTCCTCGGCGGCGCTGGCGCTGCGCGGCATGGGCATGAGCGTCGCCCTGCTCGACAAGGGCTTCTGCGGCGCGCAGGCGAGCGGCGTGAACTATGGCGGCGTCCGCCGGCAGGGCCGGCCGCGCGCACAATTGCCGCTGTCGCAGCGCGCCCATGCGATCTGGCCTCGTCTCAAGGCCCTGATCGGCATCGACGGCGAGTTCCAGCGCTCGGGTCATCTCAAGCTCGCCCGCGGCGAAGCCGACATGGCCTCGCTCGAAGCCTATGCCGCCGCTGTCGCCGATCAGGGGCTCGACCTCGAACTGATCGGCCATAACGACCTGCGCGAGCGCTTCCCCTGGATCGGTGGCGACATCACCGGCGCCTCGCTCTGTGCCGGCGACGGCCACGCCAATCCCCGCCTCGTCGCCGCCGGCTTCGCCAGCGCCGCCCGCCGAGCCGGCGCGCATGTCCTCGAGAACACGCCCGTGACCGGCGCCACACGCGACGGCGAGGGCTTCGCGCTGGAGGCGGGCGAAGGGCTGAGCTTGCGCGCGGGCGCACTGATCAACAGCGCCGGTGCCTGGGCCGGCCCCTTCGCGGCAGCCTTCGGCGAGTCCGTTCCGGTCAGCCGCATCTACCCCTCGATGGTAGTCACCGAGCCGCTGGCTCCGATCATGACCGTCAACACCGGCATGGAAGGCGGCGGCATCTATGCCCGCCAGGTCGAGCGCGGGAACTGCGTCGTCGGCGGCGAACGCGG
Organism: Allobosea sp. GW822-FHT03F07; assembly: GCF_058801345.1. Taxonomy (NCBI): domain Bacteria; kingdom Pseudomonadati; phylum Pseudomonadota; class Alphaproteobacteria; order Hyphomicrobiales; family Alloboseaceae; genus Allobosea; species Allobosea sp. GW822-FHT03F07. Next base: position 185,264 of record NZ_JBXAND010000006.1, on the reverse strand, counting down.
CCTGCCCCTCGCCGACACGGATTTCTCCCGGCCGACGGGCGAGGGCGCGCTCGCCATCATGAACAAGGCGGCCGAACTCTTCCCGGCGATGCGCCATGCCCAGGCGATCCGCTTCTGGACCGGCACCGAGGCCGCGATGCCGGACCGCAATCCGGTGATCGGCCCGAGCGGCACGACGCCCGGCCTGCTCCACGCCTTCGGCTTCACCGGAGCCGGTTTCCAGATCGCGCCCGGCGTCGGTGAGGTTCTGGCCGAACTCATCCGCGACGGCACGACGGCAACGCCGATCGAGGCGTTCTCGATCGCCCGTTTCACGACCAGCGACCGCACAGCCGACGGCTCGGGTGCGGATCGCCCTTCAGAGCCGCAACACAGGGGAAACCACTCATGATCAACCGCAGAACCGCGCTCGGCGCTGCCGCAGCCACGCTCGCGCTGGCCGCCGGCACGGCAGCCTTCGCCCAGACCAGGACGCTCTATGTCGGCATGAATGGCGGCAACTTCGAGAAGACCTTCACCCAGGGCGTCTTCCCGGATTTCGAGAAGGCCAACAACGTCAAGGTCGTCGTCGTGCCCGGCACCTCCTCGGACATCCTGGCCAAGGCGACCGCGGCCAAGGACAAGCCGCAGATGCACGTGATGTTCCTCGATGATGGCGTCATGGTCCGCGCCGTCGGCGCCGGCCTGTGCGAGAAGCTGAAGGACGGCCCGGAGCTCGCCGAACTCGACAAGGGCGCCCGCATGAAGGGCGACATGGCCGTCGGCATCGACATGGGCATGACCGGCCTCGCCTACAACAAGAAGATGTTCGACGAGAAGGGCTGGGCCGCTCCGACCTCCTGGATGGATCTGGCCGATCCCAAGTTCAAGGACAAGGTCGTCTTCCAGTCGGCCTCGGCCTCCTCCTTCGGGCTGCACGCCTTCCTGATGTTCAACCGCATCCAGGGCGGCACCGAGAGCAATGTCGAGCCCGGATTCGGCAAGTTCCGCGACACCATCGGCAAGAACGTCATCGAGTTCATCCCGAACTCGGCCAAGATCTCCGAGATGGTCCAGACCGGCGAGGCCGCGATCTTCCCGCTGACCCCGACCGGCGTCTCGACGCTGAAGGAAAAGGGCATTCCGGTCGAATACGCCCAGCCCAAGGAAGGTTCGGTGGTGCTGATGGTCGCGCAATGCGTCATCGCCAACAATTCCGAGCCGGAACTCGCCCAGAAGCTCGCCGCCTATCTGCTCTCGGCCGACGCCCAGTCGAAGGCGCTGGCGGCCGGCAACATCGTGCCGTCGAACACCAGGGCCAAGGCGACGACCCCCGAAACCGAGAAGAAGCTCGAGACCTTCCACGCCAACATGAAGTCGGCGGTGGTGCTGGATTGGGACGCGATCAACGCCAAGCGCCCCGAATGGAACAGCCGCTGGAACAAGATGATCGAGCGGTAAGCTGAATTAGCTATCGCCAGAAACACGCCGTCATCCCGGACGTAGCGAAGCGGCGATCCGGGATCCATGCCTGAGCGCCTTTCGGAAAGGTTCAGGAATGGATCCCGGGTCGACCTTTGGTCGCCCGGGATGACGCGTTTGGTTGTACGAGGTTGGTCAGGCCGCCTTCGCCAGATGCGCCGGCTCCGCCTCCGCGCCATGCTGCTTGAGCGGCCTGTTGCCGGTGAGCTTGCGCATCAGCACGTAGAAAACCGGCGTCAGGAAGATGCCGAAGGCGGTGACGCCGATCATGCCGGCGAAGACCGCGATGCCCATCGCCTGCCGCATCTCGGCGCCGGCCCCGGTCGAGAGCACCAGCGGCACCACGCCCATGATGAAGGCGAGTGAGGTCATCAGGATCGGCCGCAACCGCAGCCGGCTCGCCTCGATCGCGGCCTCGACCGGCGTCCGTCCTTCGAATTCGAGCTCGCGCGCGAATTCGACGATCAGGATCGCGTTCTTGGCCGATAGTCCGACCAGCACCACGAGGCCGATCTGGGTGAAGACATTGTTGTCGCCGCCCGAATACCAGACGCCCGCCATCGCCGCGAGGAGCCCCATCGGGATGATCAGGATGATCGCGATCGGCAGCGTCAGGCTCTCATACTGGGCGGCCAGCACCAGGAAGACGAGCAGGATCGCGATCGGGAACACCAGCATGGCGGAGTTGCCGGCCAGGATCTCCTGATAGGTCAGCTCGGTCCATTCGAAGGCGAAGCCCTTCGGCAGCGTCTCGGCGGCAATCCGCGTCACCGCATCCTGCGCCTGGCCCGAGGAATAGCCGGGAGCGGGGCCGGCATTGATGTCGGCGCTGAGGAAGCCGTTATAGCGCATCGCCCGTTCCGGCCCGGAATCGCTGCGCACGTTCAGCACGGCCGAAAGCGGCACCATCTCGCCCGAGTTCGAGCGCACCTTCAGCTTGCCGATGTCCTCCTGATAGGCGCGGAAGGGCGCATCGGCCTGGACGCGCACCGTGTAGGTGCGGCCGAACTTGTTGAAGTCGTTGACGTAGGACGAGCCGAGATAGATCTGCAGCGTCTCGAAGACATCGGTCACGGGAACGCCGAGCTGGCGCGCCTTGGTGCGGTCGATATCGGCATAGAGCTGCGGGACGTTGACCTGGAAGCTCGAGAACATGCCGGCGATCTCGGGCGCGGTCGCAGCCTTGGCCATGAAGGCCTTGGTCGCCTCGTCGAGCGCCTTGTAGCCGAGGCCGGCGCGGTCCTCGATCTGCAGCTTGAAGCCGCCGATCGTGCCAAGCCCTTGCACGGGCGGCGGCGGGAACATCGCGATGAACGCATCCTTGACGCCGGCGAACTCCTTGTTGAGCTGCATGGCGATGGCATTGCCGGAGAGCGAGGGGTCTTTGCGCTGGTCGAAGGGCTTCAAGCCCACAAAGACGATGCCGGCGTTCGACGAGTTGGTGAAGCCGTTGATCGACAGGCCCGGGAACGAGATCGCGTTCTCGACGCCGGGATGCTTCAGCGCGATCTCGTCCATGCGGCGGATCACGTCCTCCGTCCGGTCGAGCGTCGCGGCGTCCGGCAGTTGCGCGAAGCCGACGAGATACTGCTTGTCCTGGCCGGGCACGAAGCCTGACGGCACGGTCTTGAACAGCACGCCGGTCAGCGCGACGAGGCCGACATAAAGCACCATCATCACCGTCTTGCGGCCGAGGATGCGGCGCACGCCACTGCCATACGCTTCCGAAGAGCGACTGAAGAAGCGGTTGAAGCCGCGGAAGAACCAGCCGAAGACGCGGTCCATGAAGCGCGTCAGCGCATCCTTCGGGGCGTCGTGGCCCTTCAGCAGCAGCGCCGCGAGCGCCGGCGACAGCGTCAGCGAGTTGACCGCCGAGATCACCGTCGAGATCGCGATCGTCAGCGCGAACTGCCGGTAGAACTGGCCGGTCAGGCCAGAGATGAAGGCGAGCGGCACGAACACTGCGACGAGGACGAGCGCGATCGCGATGATCGGGCCGGAGACCTCGCGCATCGCCTTGTAGGTCGCCTCGCGCGGCTCGAGACCATGCTCGATGTTGCGCTCGACGTTCTCGACCACGACGATCGCGTCGTCGACGACGATGCCGATCGCCAGCACCAGGCCGAACAGCGAGAGCGCGTTGATCGAGAAGCCGAAGAGATACATCACCGCGAAGGTGCCGACGACCGAGACAGGCACGGCGACGAGCGGGATGATCGAGGCGCGCCAGGTCTGCAGGAAGACGATGACGACGAGCACCACCAGCGCGATCGCCTCGAGCAGCGTCGTGATGACCGCCTTGATCGAGGCGCGCACGAACTGGGTGGTGTCGTAGACGATCGAATAGTCCACGCCCTCGGGCATGTTCTGCTTGATCTCGCGCATCGTCTCCTGGACGCGGTCGGCGATGGCGATCGCATTCGAGTTCGGCGCCTGGAACACCGGCACCGCGACGGCGGACTTGCCGTTGAGCAGCGAGCGGAGCGCGTAGTCGGCGGCGCCGAGTTCGATGCGCGCGATGTCCTTCAGGCGGATGACGGCGCCGCTGGCGACGGTCTTGACGATGATCTCGCCGAACTCCTCCTCGCTGGCGAGGCGGCCCTGTGCGTTGACCGAGAGCTGCAGGTCGAGCCCCGGGCCGCTCGGCGAGGCGCCGATCACGCCGGCCGCGGCCTGGACGTTCTGGGCCCTGATCTCGCGCACGATGTCGGAGGGCGAGAGGCCGTGCTCGGCGACCCTCTGGGGATCGAGCCAGACGCGCATCGAATAGTCGCCCGAGCCGAAGAGCTGGACCTGGCCGACGCCGTCGATGCGCGCCAGCCGGTCCTTGACGTTGAGCACGGCATAATTGCGCAGATAGGTCATGTCGTAGCGGCCGTTCGGCGAGGTGATGTGCACCACCATCGTCAGGTCCGGCGAACTCTTGATGGTGGTGACGCCGAAGCGGCGGACCTCCTCCGGCAGGCGCGGTTCGGCCTGGCTGACCCGGTTCTGCACCAGCTGCTGGGCCTTGTCCGGATCGGTGCCGAGCTTGAAGGTGACGTTCAGCGTCATCACGCCGTCGGTCGTCGCCTGACTCGACATGTAGAGCATGCCCTCGACGCCGTTGATCTGCTCCTCGATCGGCGTCGCCACGGTCTCGGCGATGACGCGCGGATTGGCGCCGGGATACTGCGCGCGCACGACCACGGTCGGCGGCACGACCTCGGGATATTCCGAGATCGGCAGGATGCGTAGCGAGATCAGTCCGGCGAGGAAGATCAGGACGGAGAGCACGCCGGCGAAGATCGGCCGGTCGATAAAGAACTTGGACAGGTTCATGGCACGCCCCCCTTTGGAGCGGATTTGAATTCATCAAGCGCACGTCATCCCGGGCGACCGGAGGGAGACCCGGGATGCATGCCGGAACGGTTCAGGCATGGGTCCCGGGTCAGCGCGGCCTTGCCGCGTGCCCGGGACGACGTCGCATCTGTGATTGCGGTTTATCGTTGCGCGAGTTCGGTCTTGCCCGGCCCGCGCTTCAGTTCGGCCTTCTCGGCCATAGGCACGGCCTCCGGCGCGACGGTCGCGCCGGGGCGGATGCGCTGCAGGCCGTTGACGACGATGCGCTCGCCCGACTTCAGGCCGGAGGTGACGACGCGGAGCCCGTCATTCGTGGCGCCCAGCGTCACCTCGCGCCAGAGCGCCTTGTTGTCCTCGCCGACCACGAAGACGAACTTCTTGTTCTGGTCGGTGCCGACGGCGCGCTCGTTGATCACGAGGCTCTGCTCTGCCCGTGCCTGGCCCATCTGCACGCGCACGAACTGGCCCGGCAGCAGCTTGCCGTCGGGATTGTCGAGGATGGCCCGCACCCGCACCGTGCCGCTGGCCGCATCGACGCCGTTGTCGACGAAATGCAGCTTGCCGGTGAAGCTCGCGGCTTCCGAGGTCGCGGTCGCCAGCCGGACCGGGATGCGGTCGAGCGCGCGCTCGCTGCCTGGCAGGCTCGCCAGCGCGTCGAGCACCGTGCGCTCGTCGGCGTCGAACGAGGCATAGACCGGATCGACCGAGACCAGCGTCGTCAGCAGCGGGGCGGAAGCGCCGGCCGCGACGAGGTTGCCGACGGTGACGCCGAGCCGGCCGATTCGGCCGCTGATCGGCGCGCGGATCTGGGTGTAGTCGAGGTTGAGCCGCGCCGTGCGCTGGGCGGCCTCGGCCGCGCGCAGATTCGCCTGGGCCTCGCGCAGGGCGTTGTAGCGCGTGTCGATTTCGCGCTGGGAGACGTTGCGGCTCGCCATCAACTGCTGGCCGCGCTCATGCTCGCTCGCTGCCAGCGCGACGCGCGCCTCGGCTGCCAGAACATTCGCCTGAGCTCGCTCGTATTCGGCGAGATAGGGGCCCTGGTCGATGCTGACGAGCAGGTCGCCCTGACGCACGAGCCCGCCTTCGCGGAAATGCACGGCCTCGATCACGCCCGAAACGCGCGAGCGCAGTTCGACGCGTTCGATCGCCTCGAGCCGACCGGAGAACTCGGCCCAGTTGACGATCTCGCGTGGTTCGACGGTCGCGACCGAGACCGCGGTGGCGGGCGGCGCTGCCGCGGCAGGGGTGTCGCCCTGGGCGTGTCCGCCGAACAGGTTGAAGGCGAGGGCGAGCGTGGCGAGCGAGGCGCCGGCGGCCAGGCCGCCGCCCAGCAGGCCACGACGATGCGTTCCCTGAAGCATGGGTTCAATCCTTGGATGAGAGGGAGGTCGAAGAGAGAGGCGGTCGGTCGCGCGTTCAGGAAGGCGCGGTCAGGGCATAGAATTCGGTCACGAGGTCGCCTGCCAGGCAGAGGCAAGAATCGTTCTGCGGAGCCTCGGCATAGGCGGCGGGCCAGCGGCTCGCCCCGGGGCGGACATGGTGGCGGACGGTGACTCCAGCCTCGCCGAGACGGGCCGCATAGGTCGCGACCTCGTCGCGCATCAGGTCGTCATCGGCCGAAATCAGCAGGGCGGGCGGCAGGCCGCCGAGCCGCGAGGCATTGACCGGCGCGGCATAAGGGTGGGCGGCCTTGTCGGGCGAGCCGAGATAGTCCGCCCAACCATCGGCCCAATGGCAGCCGACAGGCCCGGCATAGGCTTCCCGGAACGAGCAGGTGCCGACGCAAGGATCGAGCATCGGCGAGAGCAGGATCTGCCCGGCCAAATCTGGCCCGCGCCGGTCGCGCGCCATCAGGGCGAGCGCGGCGGCGAGATTGCCGCCGGCTTCCTCGCCCGCGACATAAAGCGGTGCCCGCTTCGTCGCCCAGCGGGCGCGGCCCTTGCCGATCGCCGCCAGCGCCCCATATGCGGCCTCCAGCGCCTCGGGAAAACGATGCGCGGGGGCCAGCGGATAGTCGAGCGAGAGCACGACCGATCCGGCCTCGGCCAGCATCGTCGCCACGGCCTCGCCTTCCCTCAGCGAGCCACCGGTGAAGGCGCCGCCATGCAGATGCAGTACGAGCCCGGCATCGGCCGCGACATCGGCTGGCGCATAGAGGCGCGCCGCCAGGGAAGCCGGGCCAGCCGCGATCGTCTCCTGCCGCCAGAAGACGGAGCGGGGGCTACGATAGGGCTGGATCGAACTGGCGAGCATGGCGCGGCCTGTGCTGTTGCGGTGCAGCGTGATTTAAGTGATACTCATTGGGCAATAAATGGTGCTTTCGTTCATTCATTATTTCCTGAGAGAAATAATAGCGCGCTGGCGCTCGACCTGAGGGGAGGGGGAATGGATCAGCTCAACGCCATGCGTGCCTTCGTCAGGGTCGTCGAGGCCGGCACATTTTCGCGCGCCGCCGATCTGCTCGACATGCCAAAGCCGACGGTCACCAAGCAGATCCAGCAGCTCGAGGCGCATCTGCGGGCCAAGCTGCTGAACCGGACGACACGGCGCGTCACCGTGACGATGGACGGCGCCGCCTACTACGAGCGCGCCTTGCGCGTGCTCGGCGAGATCGACGAACTCGACGCCAGCATGGCCTCGTCGCAGGCGCGCCCGAGCGGGCGACTGCGCGTCGAAAGCAGCGCCTCGCTCGCGGTCGCGGTGATTATCCCGGCCTTACCGGAGTTCCATGCGCGCTATCCCGAGATCCAGATCGATCTCGGCCTCAGCGACCGGCCGACCGATCTGCTCGGCGAGAATGTCGATTGTGCCGTCCGGGGCGGGGAGATCGGCGACCAGAGCCTGATCGCCCGGCGCATCGGCGAAATGTACATGGTGACCTGCGCCGCGCCCGACTATCTCGCGCGTCGCGGCCTGCCGCGGCACCCGTCGGATCTGGAGAACGGGCATGTCATCGTCGGCTATCGCTATGCCGGCGCCAGCCGCGTCATGCCCTTCACCTATGTCGGCGAGGGCGAGAGCATCGAGGTGAAGAGCGACTACGTCGTTTCGTTCAACGAAGGTGCTGGCTATGTCGCGGCGGCGCTCGCCGGCCTCGGCGTCATCCAGGCGCCGACCTTCATGGTGCAGGAGCATATCGCGGCGGGCCGCCTCGTGCCGCTGCTGACGAGCTGGTGCTCGGCCCCGAAGCCGCTGCACATCGTCTACCCCCCGAACCGCCACCTCTCGAACAAGGTCCGCGTCTTCGTCGACTGGCTGGCCGAGCTCTTCGCCAGGGACGACAAGATCCAGCGCAAGACGACGCTCAGGCTGTTGGGCAAGGAATCCTGCGACGCGGCCTGAGCGGCGCACTCGAGGACGCGCCAAGGAAAAGGCGGCCCTCAGGCCGCCTTCTTGCCCGCATCGAACGGGATTTCGATGTCCACCGCCAGCGTCGAGACCTTGGCGCCGCGCTCCATGCGGACGCTGACCTTCTCGTCGTCGACCTGCATGTGCTTGGAGATGGCCCGCAGGATCTCGTCGCGCAGCTTGGTGACGAGGTCTGAATCGCCGACCGAGGCACGCTCATGCGCGAGCAGGACCTGCAGGCGCTCGCGCGCGGCGGGGGCCGACTGGTTCCTGGAGAAGAAGCGAAGCAGTTTCATGCCGCTTTCCTTCCGAACATCTTGCCGAAGAAGCTGCGCTTCTCGCCCGGGATGGTGACGGGCAGGTTCTCGCCCCGCAGCCGGCGCGCCGCGTCGAAATAGGCGACGGCAGGAGCGCTGCGCGCGTCCGCGAGCGTCACCGGCGAGCCGAGATTTGAGGCGCGCAGCACGTCCATGCTCTCCGGAACGATGCCCAGCAGTGGGATCGACAGGATTTCCAGGACGTCGTCGACCTTGAGCATGTCGCCGCGCTCGGCGCGGGCGGGGTCGTAGCGGGTCAGCAGCAGGTGTTTCTCCATGCGCTCGCCTTGCTCGGCCTTGAGCGTCTTGGAATCGAGCAGGCCGATGATGCGGTCCGAGTCGCGCACCGAGGAGACTTCCGGGTTGGTGACGACGATGGCGACGTCGGCATGGCGCATGGCGAGCGTTGCGCCGCGCTCGATGCCGGCCGGGCTGTCGCAGATCACCCAGTCGAAGGACTGCTTGAGCGCTCCGATGACCGCGGCGACGCCCTCGGCCGTCAGGTTGTCCTTGTCGCGCGTCTGCGAGGCCGGCAGCAGATAGAGGCTCTCGACCCGCTTGTCTCGGATCAGCGCCTGCGTCAGCTTGGCCTCGCCTTGGATGACGTTGACGAGGTCGTAGACCACCCGCCGCTCGGCACCCATGATCAGGTCGAGATTGCGCAGTCCGACGTCGAAATCGACGACCACGACCTTGTCGCCGTTCTGCGCCAGCGCGGCTCCCAATGCGGCCGATGATGTCGTCTTCCCGACACCGCCCTTGCCCGATGTAACGACTATGACCTTGCCCATTGCTCTCTCCCGTGTGGATGGACGCGCCGTCAGATCAGGCGAGTGATGCGGTCTTGAAGGTTTCGCCTTCCAGCCAGAACTGGACGGCCGTGCCGCGCAGGCCGGGCTCCAGGTCCTCGGCCGTCTTGTAATAGCCGTCGATGGCGATCAGCTCGGCTTCGAGCTTGCGGCAGAAGATGCGCGCCGCGGCGTTGCCCATCGTGCCGGCCATCGCTCGGCCGCGCAGCGTGCCGTAGATGTGGATCGAGCCCCCGGCGATGACCTCGGCGCCCGAGGCGACCGAGCCGAGGATCGTCACATCGCCCTCGGTGAAGATCAGCGACTGGCCCGAGCGCACCGGCTCGGTCACGACGATCGACGGCGCGGCCTTGGCCGGCTGGGGCGCCATGGGCGCAGCGGGCTCGGCCTTGGCAGGTTCACGGGATTTGGCCTTGGGCTCGTCGGCTGCGGCCGGCGCCTCGAAATCGGAAGCCGGGCGCCCGTCCGACATGGCGGGCGGCAGGCCGGCGTCGAGCAGCGAGGGACGTGCGCCTTCGATGCCCATGATCCGGACATGGCGCTCGCCGAGCCTGTCGACGAGGTCATGGAGCTGCGCGCGGTCGATCTCCAGTCCGGTGATGTCGAGCACGACCGGCCGGCGCATGAAGAAACCCGTCGAGCGGGACGCCAGATCGTCGAGCCGCGCCAGCCAGTCCTCGAAGGGCAGCTCCGGGGTCAGCGAGATCGCAAGGAAGCTCCGCCCCTTGAGGCGAATAGGCCGAGATTGCGTTAACACGTTGGTCATCTTGATGAATTTTCGGTTGAATCTATGTAGGCGGGTATGGTTAACGGCCGGTAAATTTCTGCTCTGTCGCTGTGGACGCGCGCCGGTTTGAGTGCCGCTAGCGGCGGGCAAAAAGGCGCGCGAACGCAACGGCTTGCCGCCATGCGCCAGGCGTTTGCGCACTGGCCGTCACGGCAAGACCGGTCGGTGAATTTTGATGCAGACACGCCGTCACCCCGGACTTCGCCAGGGCGGTGAAACGTCAGCGCGCTATCAGGACGCGAAATCGCCCGAGCAGAATCGGGGGCGAACGAATCGCCCGGCGCTCAACCTTCGCCCGCATATCTCCGGCGCAGATGCGCCTTGAACACGCCGGCGTCGAGCGGCAGCCCCGTCGCCTGCGTCAGCAGGGCGTCGGTTTCCAGCAGCGAGCCCTGGCTGTGGATGTTCGTGCGCAGCCAGCCGAGCAGGGGGGCGAAGTCGCCGCGGCCGATCGCCGGCAGGATCTCGGGAACGGCCTTGCAGGCGGCGTCGAAGATCTGCGCCGCCGTCATCGCGCCGAGCGTATAGGTCGGGAAATAGCCCCAGCCGCCGCTCGGCCAGTGCACATCCTGCAGACAGCCGAGGCGATCATCCGGCACGGTGACGCCGAGCAGCTCGCGCATGCCGGCGTTCCAGGCGGCCGGCAGCTCCGCGAGCGGCATCTCGTCCGCGATCAGCGCCTTCTCCAGCCGGTAGCGCAGAATGACATGGGCGGGGTAGGTCACCTCGTCGGCATCGACGCGGATGAAGCCGGGCTCGACCTTGGTGTAGCGTCGCCACAGCGCATCCGTCTCCCATGCCGGGCCCGAGCCTCCGAAGCTCTCGCGCATCAGCGGCGCCGCGAAGGCGATGAACTCGCGTGAGCGGCAGGCCTGCATCTCCATGAGCAGCGACTGGCTCTCATGCAGGCTCATGCCGCGCGCCGCGCCGACGGGCTGGCTCAGGAAGCCCTGCGGCCGGCCCTGCTCGTAGAGCGCATGGCCGGTCTCGTGCAGCACGCCCATCAGCGCCTTGGCGAAATCGGCCTCGTCATAGCGGGTGGTGATGCGGACATCGTTGTCGGCCCCGCCGCAGAAGGGGTGGGTCGAGACGTCGAGCCGCCCGCGCTCGAAGTCGTAGCCCAGCGCCGCCATCATCCGCAGACCCAGCGCGCGCTGCTTCTCGATCGCGAAGGGCCCCTGCGGAGCGGCGACCTGCGGACGCTTCGCCTGCACGACCAGAACCTCCTGCAGGAAGCCCGGCAGGAAGCCCGCGAGATCGTCGAACAGCGCGTCGATCTTGGCCGAGCGCCCGCCCGGCTCGTAATCGTTGAGCAGCGCATCATAAGCCGAGAGGCCTAGCTTCTCGCCCTTCGCCATGCCGATCTGCCGTTGCAGATTCAGCACTTCGGCGAGATAGGGCAGGAGGCCGGCGAAATCGGCTTCGGCGCGGGCCTGCCGCCAGCGCATCTCGCAGGCGGAGATCGCCTTGCTGGAGGCCTCGACGAGGTCGGGCGGCAAGGCGGTCTCGACCGTCCAGAGCCGGCGGATCTCGCGCAGATTGGCGCGCTCCCAGGGTCCGAGCCCGTCATCCGCATCCGCTTCCGCCAGCCAGTCGCCGATACGGGCGTCGGTGGTCATGCCGTGATGCATCACCCGCAGCAGCGCCATGCTCTCGGCCCGCGTCCCAGCGGCTCCCTTCGGCATCATCACATCGTTATCCCATTGCAGGATGCCGATGGCGTTGCCGAGCGCGGAGGCGCGGCCGAAGTGGGCAGCGAGGTCGGAATAGGCGGTCATGCAATATGTCTCTGGGGATCGTGACGGACGGCCGTTCAGGCGAACAGCTCCTTGTACTGTCTCGGCTGCGAGCGCAGGAACTGCGGCGCCGCCTTGACGCGGGCGCCGAGCTGCGCCGCCGCATGCCAGGGCCAGCGCGGATCGAACAGGATGCCCCGCGCGATGCCGACGAGATCGGCGTCGCCCGTGCTGACGATCGCCTCGGCCTGCTCGGCCTCGGTGATCAGCCCGACCGCGATGGTCGGCAGCCCGGTCGCCTGCTTCACGGCCCGCGCCAGCGGCACCTGGTAGCTCGGTCCGAGCGGAATCTGCTGCGCCGTCGAATTACCGCCGCTGGAGACGTGGATGAAGTCGGCGCCGCGCGTCTTGAGTTCGGTCGCGAAGGCGATCGTCTGCTCGATGTCCCAGCCGCCCGCGACCCAATCGGTGCCCGAGACCCGCATTCCGACCGGGTATCCCGTCGGCACGGCCGCCTTCACGGCCTCCAACACGGCGAGCGGGAAGCGCATCCGGTTTTCCAGCGTGCCGCCGAATTCGTCATCGCGCCGGTTCGAAAGCGGCGAGAGGAACTGGTGGAGCAGGTAGCCATGAGCGCCGTGCAGCTCGATCATGTCGAGGCCGAGCCGGACGCTGCGCCGGGCGGCGGCGGCGAAGGCCTCGACCAGCCGGGCGATGTCGTCCTTGGCGAGCGACTGCGGCGCGCGCGGATAGCTCTCGAAGCCGGCGGAGGAGGGGCCGAACACCTCCCAGCCGCCCTGGTCGAGCCCGAGCTGGCCGCCGCCCTTCCAGGGTTGGTCGACCGAGGCCTTGCGCCCGGCATGGGCAAGCTGGACGCCGATCGGCATGTCCGACCATTTCCTGACAGAGGCGAGCACGCCCGCCAGCGCGGCCTCGTTCTCGTCCGACCACAGCCCGACATCGAATGGGCTGATCCGCCCGGCAGGCTCGACCGCCGTCGCCTCGATGATCAGGAGACCGGCGCCGGAGAGCGCCAGATTGCCGAGATGGATCGTGTGCCAGTCGCTCACATTGCCGTTATCAGCCGAATACTGACACATCGGCGCGATGACGATGCGGTTGGCGAGCGAAAGGCCGCCGATCTGGTAGGGGCTGAAGAGCTGGCTCATGGAGAGAGGTCCCGGTGGTGCGATGGCCGCGAATGGCCGTGTCATGCAACGACTCTAGCGCCCGCGAGATGCGGCTGGCCATGCGCTGGAACGCGGGTTGCGTGCGCCGTGGATGCAAGGGCGCTGCTCCGCCTCGCTAGCGCAGGCGCGGTTCGAGCCAGCCGCGATAATGCGTGAGCAGGCCGATTCCGGGCAGAGACAGGCGGACATCGAAGCGAAAGCGTCCGATATCGTCGACATATTCGCGTGTTTCGGATCGCGGTAGGGCGAAGCGCGGCAGCGTGATTCCGAAACATCGCGCAGATTTGATCGGCAAGGTGAGGCCGCCATCGCGCGCCGCCAGGTCCAGTGTGAAGCGGATCGCTCCGAAACCCTCCTGAAGTTCGTTCTGCGCGGTGGTCGAGAGTCGCGACGAAAAGCGCCTGCCGGCGAAATTCCGTGTCCAGACCTCCGTTTTCCCGCCGCCATCGGCGATGCGGTCGATGCTGAATGTAATTGGCACGTCGTGGCCGGCCGGCGGCAGGCCGATGATCCGTCGCGCCAGCCGTGCGAGCAGATGCGTGCCGGTCTCGATCGAGGCCCGACCCTGCCACACCGGCGGGCCCGCTGCACCATGCAACGCGACGAGCGGCGCGGGGAGGCCCGCGAAACTCTCCGCACCGAGCGCATCGCGGAAGACGGCCGTGCCATATGCGCTTTGCTCGCATCGCGTCGTGATCGCATAGGGCATCATTTCGGCTTCGATCTCGGCCAGGGCCAGGCTGCCGGCCGCCGATCTGGCTCCACGCGCGAGCCGGCCGTCCAGCAGCGCGCGCAGGGCCGCGGCGGCGGGCAAGGTGGGAACATGAGGTCCATCGCCACGCTCCGCCAGCAGGGACCAGCGTGCACGCCGCAACGCGCCGGCCTCATCCAGCCCGGTGACGGCGACCAGCATGCCACCGCGATCGGACGTCGGCAGGCGGGTGACACGGCGCAGGGATAGAAGAGCCGGGATCAAGGCGCGGGCATCGCCGACGACACCGGCGCGGCGCAATCGTGCGAGCGCCACGACGGCATGGTGCTCGATCGACGATTCCAGCCCAGCCCGAAACGATACGCGCGAGCCGACGCGCAGCGCCGGCCCCAGGCTTTGCGCATCCACCGTCTCGACGGCGGCTGCCTGCCTCATCCCGAGCCCCGGCATCGAGATCCGCGCGCCATCGACCCAGCCATGGGTCTGCTGCAACTCGCCCTCGCGCCAGACCGGGACCGGCTGGCCTGCATAGGACAGGATCGCCGCGATCACGGCCTGCCCGACATCGCTGCGTCCGCCGGGCGTAATCGCGATGTCGATGCTGTCGATGCGCTGCCAGCCCTCGGTGAGGGCAGTGACGGCTGCGGCCGAGAGCGCTGGCGTCGAACTCGCACCGGCGAGCGCGACGAGGCCGCGTTCGCGTGCCAGCCCGTCCAGCGCCGTGCCATAGCCGAGGATGTAGTCGCGCGCATCGGCGAGGTCGACGACATGTGCGCCTGCCGTCAACGCCGCACGCGGCACCTCGTAGCCGGCACCTTGGAACGGGCCGGACGCATCGATCACCAGCCAGGGCGACAGAGCCCGTAGCTGGGCGTCGAGATCGCGGCGATGATCGAAGCCGATGCCGCGGACCGTAGTCTGAGGCGCGACGACCATCCCGGCGGCGATCTGCCTGGCTTTGCTTTCGTCGCGCGAGGTGAGCAGGAGATCGAGCCCGGTCATCCGGCTTACATGCGCGGCCAGGCGGCGCCCGAAAACGCCGGTGCCGCCAATCAGCAGGACACGGCGCCGGACCGTCACGCCGCCCCCGGCAGGCTGAAGCGGTGGCGCTGGGCGGGGTCTGGCATCTCGCAGGCGGTCTTTTTGCCGAACAGCCGGTAGCGATTGCGCGCGATGCGGTCGTAGAGCCAATCGCGGATCGTGCGCGGCAGCCAGCCGCCGACCAATAGCAGCCGTGCGGGCCCGTCGAGATGCCGCAGCAATGCCAGAACGCCGTCGGATTTGCGCATCGCCTTGCCGTTCTCGATGAACAAGAAGCTTTCGGGATCGTCCGGATCGATGCCGTGCAATGCAGCGAGCGCGCGACCCTCGGGCGACTGGATCGCCACGAAGCGGATTTCGTGATCGCGCTCGTGCCGCAGCGTGTAGTGCACGCCGCCCGAGCAGAGCACGCAGACGCCGTCATAGAGCCAGATCGGAAGAGGTGTCGTCGCCGGCATGAGCTTACGGCGCCGGTTTGAGATAGGGCATGCGCACGCCCTGTTCCGTCATCGTGCTGCGGCCGGCGCCTTGCCGCTTCTTTATCTCCGCCCGCGCCACGGTGCGCAGATGCACCTCGTCGGGCCCGTCGATGAAGCGCAGCGCCCGGCCCCAGGAGTAGATGAAGGCGAGCGGCGTATCGTTCGAGAGCCCGCCGGCGCCGAAGACTTGCATCGCCCGGTCGGCGATCTTCGTCTGGAGCCGTGTTGCCACCACCTTGATCGAGGAGACTTCGGTGCGGGCGGCCTTGTTGCCATGGGTGTCCATCATCCAGGCCGCGCGCAGGCAGAGTAGCCGCGCCTGGTCGATCTCCATGCGCCCTTCGGCGATCCAGTCCTGCACATTGGCGTAGTCCGCGAGATGGCGGCTGAACGCCTTGCGCTGGAGCGCGCGCTCGACCATCAGCTCCAGCGCCACCTCGCATTGCCCGATCGAGCGCATGCAGTGGTGGATGCGGCCCGGCCCGAGCCGCGCCTGCGCCAGCGCGAAGCCCGCCCCTTCCTCGCCGAGCATGTTCGCAGCCGGCACGCGCACCGCGGCGAAATCCGTCTCGGTATGGCCCTCCGGCGAATGGTGGTTCAGCAGCGGCAGGTTGCGCATCACGCTGACGCCCGGCGCGTCCATCGGCACGATGATCATCGAATGGCGCTTGTGCGGATCGGCATCGGGGCGCGTATCCGAAAGGCCCATCACGATGCAGAACTTCACGTTGGGATGCAGCGCCCCGGTCGTCCACCATTTCCGGCCGGTGACGACGTAGTCGTCGCCGTCGCGGATGATCGTGGTCTGGAGGTTGGTCGGGTCCGAGGAGGCGACGCCGGGCTCGGTGATGCCAACGCAGGAGCGGATCTCGCCGTTCATGAGCGGCACCAGCCAGCGTTCGCGCTGCTCAAGCGTCGAGAACATATGCAGGATTTCCATGTTCCCGGTGTCGGGGGCGTTGCAGTTGAACACCTCCGATGACCAGTAGATCCGGCCCATGATCTCGGCGAGCGGCGCATATTCGAGGTTGGAGAGCCGTGTGCCGGGCTCGTCCGACTGCAGCGCCGGCAGGAACAGGTTCCACAGCCCCTCGGCCTTCGCCTTCGCTTTGAGGCCATCGATCAGCGCCATCGGATAGCGCCCGGCCTCGACCTCCTCCCGCCAGCGCGCATCGGCCGGCTGGACATGATCGTTCATGAAGACCTGCAGCCGCGTGCGCAGTTCCTCGACCTTGGCGGAATAGGCGAAGTCCATGGTGTCGTCCTTCAGTCGCGGCCGTCGATCACGGCCTCTGCGCGCAGCGCGAAACTCTCCGCCATCTCACCGACCGCCACGGCGTCTTCGGCCGCGGCGTTGCCGGCCTTCGCCCGCGCTGCGATGCCGTCGAGGATGACGGCGAAGCGCAGCAGCGAGAAGGCGAGGTGGAAGCGGCCCGGCCCCTCGCTGCGTCCAGCCGCCTCGCAATAGCGGTCGAGATATTCGGCCTGCGTGGGAATGCCCAGCGCCTCGCGGTCGAGCCCGACGATGCCGGCATACATCTGCGGCGTCGAATGCCAGGGCAGGCAGGAGAAGGCGGCGTCGGAGAGCGGGTGGCCGAGCGTCGAGAGCTCCCAGTCGAGCACGGCGACGACGCGGGGCTCCACGGGCGCGAACATCAGATTGCCCAGGCGAAAATCGCCATGGACGATGGTGGTCTCCGCTGTCTCGTCGAGATTGGCCGTCAGCCAGTCGAAGGCGCGGTCCACCGCCGCGATCTCGCGCGTCTTCGTCTCCCGCCATTGCCGGCCCCAACGGGCGATCTGGCGGGCATAGTAGTTCCCGGGCTTGCCGAAATCGGACAGGCCGGCCGCCTGCCAATCGAAGCCGTGCAGCGCGGCCAGCGTCTCGGCCATGGCGAAATACATGGCCCGCCGCTGATCGGGCATGACGCCTGGCAGGGCGGTGTCGTGGAAGACACGGCCTTCCAGCTGCTCCATCAGGTAGAAGGGCGTGCCGACGACGTCGTCCTCGCCATGGAACAGCACGACGGGCGGCACCGGAACGGCGGAGCCGGCCAGCGCCTTCAGTATCCGGAATTCGCGATCGACCGCATGTGCCGAGGGCAGCAGCGGTCCCGGCGGCTTCTTGCGCAGCACGAGCCGCGTTTCGGCCTCCGGATAGGAGAGGAAGAAGGTCGGGTTGGACTGCCCGCCGCTGATCCGCTCCAGCGTCATCGGTCCGCTAGCGCGGCCGGGCAGGGCGGAACGCAAGAAGGCATCGAGCCGGGCGGGATCGAATTCGGGGGCGGTGGAGGCTGGGCCGGCTGACATGGGCGGCATCATCACGAGGCGGGGCAGGTGGGTCAACGCCATGATCGCCGCATCACGACGACTTGCCTCCCTTCACCCTGATCACCGAAACCGAGCAATGCGCCTCGGCGACGACCTTGCTCGAGACGCTGCCGAGATGGCGGCGTACTGCCGAGGAGGAACGCGCGCCCAGAATGATATGGTCGATGTCGTTGTGGTCGGCATAGTTCAGGATCGCGTCGGCGGCGCTGACCGCCTCGATGACGTGATAGCTGACCCGGTCCTCGCGCAGATGCAGCGGCCGCGCCCAGTCCTTCAGAGCGACCAGCCGGTTGATGTAGAGCGAGCGCCCCTGCTCGTCGACGCTCTGGGTCTCGCGGATGATCTCGGTGCGCAGGACGGTCAGGCAGGCCAGCCAGGAATCCTCCCGCGCGGCGAGCAGCCGCTTCGTCTCCGCCAGGATCGCTTCGGCGAGCTGGTCGTATTCGCCCGAAAGGTCGACCGCCGCCAGGATGATGGAGGGGCCGGCCTTGCGCCGTTCGCGCGTCGCGGGACCGAGGATTTCGGCCTCGTCGCGCTTCTGGAAGCGCGCCAGCAGGCGCTTGCCCAGACCCGGCGGCGCCGTGCTGCGGCGGTGGCGCGCGACCACGACCTGCTCGGGATGGCGCAGGTCGAAGGCGACCTTGGCCGCGTCGGCATAGCGCCGGCTGCGGTCGACCTCGAGGCAGCGCAGGATGATCTCCTCGAGCCAGGCGGGCGCGTCCGGACGGATGGCGCGGGGCGGGCGCGGCGCATGGTAGAGGCGCCGCTTCAGGCCAGGCAGGGTCGCTGGGCGGCCGAACGGCTCCTCGCCGGTCGCCATCTGGTAGAGGATGCAGCCCAGCGCGAAGATGTCGCTCGCCGGGTCGGAGCGGTCGCCGAGGACCTGCTCCGGCGCGATATAGGCAGCGGTGCCCATCGGCGCGGAACTCTCCTCGCCGAGCAGGTCGGGCAGTTCGGCGTGCCGCGACAATCCGAAATCGAGCAGCACGGCCGCACCTTTGGTCATCATGACGTTCTGCGGCTTGAGATCGAGATGCGCGACCTCCTGGCGATGCAGATCGGCCAGCGCGACGGCGATAGCGATGCCGATGCGCACGGTCTCGGCGATCGGCAGCGGCGCTGCCTGGATCGTCTCGGCAAGCCGCGTTCCCGCGACGAATTCCATCGCGATGTAAGGGATGCGTGCGAGGTCGCCGGCCGCGATGAAGCCGGGCACATGCCGGCCGGTCAGGCGCTTGTGGATCATCGCCTCCGTCTCGTAGCCCACGATCATCGAGACGTCGGCGCCGGGATCGAGGATCGGGATCTTCATCACGAGGGGCTTGTCGTGATCCGGATGGGTCGCACGCCATAGCGAGGCCATCGTCCCGGCCGTCAGCCGCTCCGTCAGCGTGAAGCCGTCTATGACCGAGCCGGTCCGTGGCTTCTCCATCGCTCCCCCTCCCGCTTATCGGCCGATCTGAAGGCGCAGGCCAAGCCAATCGGGCAGGCCGCGCTCGTGGATCTTTCGCGCTGTCTCCTGCGAGTCGTAGGGCACGCGGATCATGGTGATCTCGGCCCGCTCCGTATCGAGCAGCGCGAAGCAGGCCGCCGGATTGCCGTCGCGGGGCTGGCCCACCGCCCCGACCACGACGGCATGGCGCCGGATCGCCGAGAGCGGCGCCGCGACATGCGGCAAGGGCTGAAATCGCACTGGCATGCGCCCCGTCCGCGCGTAGTAGATCATCGGCACATGGGTGTGCCCGCACAGCACGAGGGGGGTGGCGCAGGCGGCCAGGCATTCGCCAGCGGATTTTTCGTCGACGACATAAGCCCATTTGGCCGGCGCGCGCGCACTCGCGTGGACGAGAAGCATCCCGGGCAGTTCTGCCGTGAGCGGCAGCGCTTCCAGAAACGCCAGATGCGCGGCCGAAAGCTGCCGGCGGGTCCAGAGGATCGCGTCATGCGCGTGGGGCGTCATGCCGGAGGGGCCGTTGATCGCGGCCTCGTCATGGTTCCCGAGCAGGCAGATCGCGCCATCCGAGACCAGCCTTTCGGCCGTCTCGATCGCGAAGACGGGGTCGGGGCCGTAGCCGACGATATCGCCGAGCACCGCGATGCGGTCAGGTGCGAGGCGCTCGACCGCGGCGAGGACGGCTTCGGTCGCCTCGCGATTCGCGTGAAGATCCGTCAGTACGGCGATGCGCATGGGCGGCCGGGTCGAGGGGAAGCGGGCCGCTGGTGTGCCAGCCGGCGCAGTCTTGCGCCATAGGCCTTTCGGCTCAGCGCCCTTCAGGCCGCGCTGCGCAGGCTCGACAGGAAGCGCTCGACGAGATCGCTGATCATGCCCGCCGACGCCTCGACCTGCACCGCTGCCGAGTCGAGTTCGATCGACATCTTCGTGACGTCCCCGATCGAGTGCCGGGCGGCCTGAGCCGAGGCGAGGCCCTGCTGCGTGCGCAGTGCGGCCTCCTGCGTGTCCACTGCCATGTCGCTGGTCGCTAGGGACTGCTCCTGTACCGTTTTGGCGATCGAGGCGGCGGATTGTTCGAGGCGTGCGATGGTCTGGCTGATCGAGTTCACATGCCTGACGCAGGACTCGGTCGCGGACTGCACCTGGGCGATCTGCGTCGCGATTTCGCCGGTGGCGTTGGCCGTCTGATGGGCCAGCGACTTGACCTCGCCGGCGACGACCGCAAAGCCCCGCCCCGCGGCGCCGGCGCGTGCGGCCTCGATCGTGGCGTTGAGCGCCAGAAGATTGGTCTTGGTCGCGATCTGCTGGATCAGCGTGACGATCGAGCCGATTCGCCCGGCCGCCTCGGCCAGGACCTGCATGGAATCCGTGACCTCGCGCGTGTCGGTCACGGCCTCCCCGGTGACCGAGAAGCTCTGCTGCGTTTCGCTGCTGACATGGTCGAGCGCGCTGACGAGGTCGTTGGTCGCGGCCACGGCGCGGGTGATCCTATCGTTGCAGGCGCGCGCGGCCTCTTCCGCCAGCGTCGCCTCGCGATCGGCCTGGTTGCTCCGATAGAGACTGGTCGCGGCATAGTCCCTGAGCGTGCTGGCCGCGATCCGCAGGCTTTCGGACAACTGGCCGATATTGCCCTGGAAGGACGAGGCGGCCAGATGCAGCTCGTTCTCGCGCTGCGTCAGGCCGATACGGCTCGCCCGCTGGTGGCACGAGGTCGCGGCCAGCGCATCGGTGAGGATCAAGCGGGTCAGCGCGGCGGCGTCCTCGATCGCCTTGCGGCTGCTGAAGCGGCGCCGCCGGCCGATCTCCTGGAACAGCGGCTCGATCAGACGCAGCGCCGTCCCAAGGCGGGTGCGGATGCCCATCGCGTCGCCGAACTCGGTCATCGCGGCCCGGTTCAGGTCGTCGGCATAGTCGTTGCCGTACTCAGCCTTGAACAGCAGTTCGAAATGCCGTCGCTCGGCCTCGACGATCGGCTGGCGATGCCGCTCGACATGCACCTTCATGTCGGCGACGGAACGCTCGAGGTGGTCGCAATAGGCGGTGCAGGCCTCGCCGGCATGCTTGGAGACGACCGGCAGCAACGCGCGCGCGACGTTCCGCGCCCGCTCATCGACGCCCGAGGCGAGCAGGAGCTTGTCGATGGCCGTACCCGTGATCGCGACGGGCTTGGCACCGGATGAGGGGTGGCCGGGATCCTGGGACAATGTGCGCCATAGCCGAGAAATTTGTCGGTTATGACGCTCTCACGAATTTCTTAAAGAATTTGAGGCGAAATTGAGCGGCCTTTTAAGCCGCATCGAGCCCGTAGAGCGAGTGCAGCGTCCGCACCGCCAGCTCGGTATAGGCGGCGTCGATCAGCACCGAGAACTTGATCTCGGAGGTCGTGATCGCGCGGATGTTGATGCCCTTCTCCGAAAGAGCCCGGAAGGCGCGCGCCGCGACGCCGGCGTGGCTGCGCATGCCCACGCCGATGGCCGAGATCTTGACCACGTCGGTCGCGCCCTGCAGCGACTGGTAATGGATCACGTCGTGCAGGCCCTCGAGCAGGGTCCTGGAGCGCTCGTAATCGGCGGTCGGCACGGTGAAGGTGATGTCGGTCGTCGCCTGGTCGTCGGAGACGACCTGGATGATCATGTCGACATTGATGTTGGCGTCGGCGAGCGGTCCGAAGATCGCTGCCGCCACGCCCGGCTTGTCGGCGACGCGCCGGAGCGTGATCTGGGCTTCGTCGCGCGAAAACGCGATGCCGGTGACGATCTGCTGTTCCACGATGTCGTCCTCGTCGCAGATGAGGGTGCCTGGATTGGGATTGTTGGGGTCGTCGAAGGAGGAGCGCACATAGGTCGGCACGCGATGGACCATGGCGATCTCGACCGAGCGCACCTGGAGAACCTTGGAGCCGAGCGAGGCCATCTCCAGCATCTCCTCGAAGGAGACCTTGTCCATGCGCTTCGCCTTGGGCACCACGCGCGGATCGGTGGTGTAGACGCCGTCGACATCGGTATAGATGTCGCAGCGGTCGGCCTTGAGCCCGGCGGCGATCGCCACCGCCGAGGTGTCGGAGCCGCCGCGCCCGAGCGTCACGATTCGGTGCGACTGCGCGTGCAGGCCCTGGAAGCCGGAGCAGACCGCGATCTCGCGGTTGCGGTCGAAGCCGGCGAGGATGCCGGCGCCGTCGACGCTCTCGATCCGCGAGGAGGCATGCGCGTCCGAGCCGTAGATCGGGATCTGCCAGCCCTGCCAGGAGCGCGCCGGCAGGCCCATCTCCTGCAGCACGATCGCCATCAGACCCGAGGTCACCTGCTCGCCCGACGCCACGACGACGTCGTATTCGGCGCGGTCGTAGAGCGGCGCGGCCTCCTTGCACCAGGCGACCAGCTCGTTGGTCTTGCCCGACATTGCCGAGACCACGACCGCGACCTCGTGGCCGGCGTCGAATTCGCGTTTGACGTGCCGGGCCGCGTTCTTGATGCGCTCGACGGTCGCGACGGACGTGCCGCCGAATTTCATCACCAGACGGGCCATGGCGGTCCAGAGGCTCTCGAGTATCACGAATCCCGGTTCGGGCCGGGACGAAAGGTCACCCTCGCGCCTTGCGCGGGGCGGGTGTAGATGACGGGCAGCGGCCGGCCTGTCAATGCGACGAGGGTCGGCGGCATGCAAACGGAGACATGACCATGGCGGCGAGCGCCCAGCGCGATGGCTCGACCATCGATTCCGCCGAGGTGGCGCGGTTCGATGCGATCGCGAAAACCTGGTGGGACCCCAAGGGGCCGATGGCCGTCCTGCACAAGTTCAATCCGGTGCGGCTCGCCTTCATCCGCGACCTCGCCTGCGAACGCTTCGGCCGTGATCCGAAGACGATGCGCGCGCTGGAGGGGCTGACGCTGGTCGACATCGGCTGCGGCGGCGGCGTGCTCTGCGAGCCGCTGGCGCGCCTGGGCGCGAAGGTGACGGGGCTCGACCCCGCGCCGACCAACATTTCCGTCGCGAGCGCCCATGCCGAAGCTGGCGGGCTTTCGATCGACTATCGCCAGCAGACGATCGAGGCGCTGGTGGCGCAGGGCGCCCGCTACGACATCGTCCTGGCGATGGAGGTCGTCGAGCATGTCGCCGATGTCGAGGCCTTCGTCGGCGCTTGCTGCGCGGCGGCGAAGCCCGGCGGATTGCTCGTGATGGCGACGCTGAACCGCACGCTGAAATCCTATGCGCTCGCCATCGTCGGTGCCGAATACATCCTGCGCTGGCTGCCGCGCGGGACGCATGATTGGGAGAAGTTCGTGACGCCCGGCGAGCTCGGCGGCGCGATCGAGCGCGGCGGCCTCGAACTCGGCGACAGCACGGGCGTGGTCTACAACCCGTTCACGGATCGCTGGTCGGCGGCCCGGGACATGGACGTCAATTACATGCTGGCGGCGCATCGCCCGGGCTGAGCAGCGGCCGGGCGCCGGGCGGGCCGTTCAGAGCCAGCGCCGGATCGTCGTGATGGCGATCAGCATCGCCAACCCCGAGCCAAGGGCGACGAAGGAGGCGGTCAGCGCCGGATTATGGCCGATCGTGTAGCCGAGCTTGCGCCAGAGCAGCGTTCCGAGGATCGCGCCCGCGAGCACGATGAGCCCGTTGACGATGATGCCGAAGGCGCCGTCGCGCAGCAGCAGGTCGGAGATCCAGCCGAACAACAGCACCCCGACCGCGACGATCGCCAGGAAAACCACGAGCTGTGGCGTCGACATGTCCGGCAGTCCGAGCATCAGGATCAGGGCACGCATGGAAAATCCTCGGCAGGCTCGATGCTTGCTATAGCATGGCTGCGTTAAGGGGTTGCTTTGGCACCCGGCGGACGCAGCGCACGGCCTGATGGACCGCCACCGCCTTTCTGTTTCGCGCTGCGACATAGACCAATGGAACGATGGCGCGCCGCAGCATAAGATGCATGATCGTGGGCAAGTCTCTGATCAGGGACACGTCCGACGGGACCGCTTTGGGTGATCGCACGCCTTGGCGGTCGCAAGCCGCCGGACAAAGCAGGGGAGAGACGACGATGTCCAAGCCGCAGATGTCTAAGCCGCAGCCCGCCGCGACCACATACAAGGATCTCTACGAACTCGGCGAATTGCCGCCTCTCGGCCATGTCCCGGCCAACATGTATGCCTGGACGATCCGCCGCGAGCGCCATGGCCCGCCGCAGGAGAGCTTCCAGATCGAGGTCGTTCCGACCTGGGCGATCGGCGAAGAGGAGGTGCTGCTCCTCGTGATGGCGGGCGGCGTCAACTACAACGGCATCTGGGCGGGGCTCGGCCAGCCGATCTCGCCCTTCGACGTCCACAAGGGTTCGCTCCATATCGCCGGCTCCGACGCCTCCGGCATCGTCTGGGCCGTCGGCTCCAAGGTGAAGCGCTGGAAGGTCGGCGACGAGGTCATCGTCCATTGCAACCAGGACGACGGCGACGACGAGGAGTGCAATGGCGGCGACCCAATGTTCTCCTCGTCCCAGCGCATCTGGGGCTATGAGACGCCCGATGGCTCCTTCGCCCAGTTCTGCCGGGTGCAGTCGCGCCAATTGATGCTGAAGCCGAAGCACCTGCCCTGGGAGGAGGCGGCCTGTTACACGCTGACGCTCGCCACCGCCTATCGCATGCTCTTCGGCCACGCGCCGCACACCATCAAGCCCGGCGACAATGTCTTGGTCTGGGGCGCTTCGGGTGGCCTCGGCGTCTTCGGCGTGCAGCTCTGCGCCGCCTCCGGCGCCAACGCCATCGGCGTGATCTCGGACGAGACCAAGCGCGACTATGTGCTGGGGCTCGGCGCCAAGGGTGTGATCAACCGCAAGGATTTCAACTGCTGGGGCCAGATGCCCAAGGTCAATTCGCCCGAATATGTCGAATGGACCAAGGAAGCGCGGAAATTCGGCAAGGCGATCTGGGACATCACCGGCAAGAAGGATGTCGATATCGTCTTCGAGCATCCGGGCGAGGCGACCTTTCCGGTTTCATGCCTCGTCGCCAAGCGCGGCGGCATGGTCGTGTTCTGCGCCGGCACCTCCGGTTTCAACATCACCTTCGACGCCCGCTATGTCTGGATGCGGCAGAAGCGCGTGCAGGGCTCGCATTTCGCCCATCTCAAGCAAGCGAGCGCCGCCAACCAGTTCGTCATCGACCGGCGCATCGACCCTTGCATGTCCGAGGTCTTCCCCTGGGACAAGATCCCGCTCGCCCACCACAAGATGTGGAAGAACGAGCACGCGCCCGGCAACATGGCGGTGCTGGTCTATGCTCCACGCACGGGCCTGCGGACCTATGAGGACGTGGCGGAGGCGCTGGCGGGGTAGCGATTGGTCTGAAGACCGGGCCTCATCGACCGAAAACGCGGGTCATCCCGGGCGACCGCAGGGAGACCCGGGATCCATGCCTGAACCTCTCCGACAAGCGCTCCGGAATGGATCCCGGATCTCCGCTTCGCTGCGTCCCGGATGACGGCGCGCCTCTTGCTGACGTTCAAGTCTTTGAAGATGCTGGGATCATTGTTCCTCGGCGCTTCAGGACGAGAGCAGGAGGGGATACCGTTATCCTGCGCTCGGCCGGCTTGCGCCCGACCGCGATAACACTTAATCGTTCGGTAAAGTAATTTGCCGAACGAGGTGCCGATGTCCCTTCAGCTCTACGCGCATCCCTTCTCGTCCTACTGCCAGAAGGTGCTGGTCGCGCTCTACGAGAACGGCACGCCCTTCGCCTATCGGGTGCTCGGGCTCGATGACCCCCAGGCCGGAGAGGAACTCGCCGCGCTCTGGCCGCTGAAGCGCTTCCCCGTGCTCGTCGACGGCGGCGAAACCGTCCTGGAGTCCAGCGTCATCATCGAGCATCTGTCGCTCACCCATCCGGGCCCGGTGCCGCTGCTGCCAGCGGATGCGAAGGCGGCGCTCGCCACGCGGATGATGGACCGCTTCTTCGATAATTACGTGATGACGCCGATGCAGAAGATCGTCTTCGATCACATGCGCGAGCCGAACGACCGGGACCCCCATAGCGTAGCCGATGCGCGCGCGCTGCTGGACTCGGCCTATCAATGGCTCGACGCCCGGCTGGCCGGGCGCGAATGGGCCTGCGGCGGCGAGTTCGGCATGGCGGACTGCGCCGCCGCGCCGTCGCTGTTCTATGCCGACTGGGTCCACGAGATCGATGTCGCGTTTCCAAACGCCCGCGCTTACCGGGCGCGGCTCCTGGCGCGCCCCTCCTTCGCGCGGGTCATCGAGGAGGCGCGGCCCTATCGCCATTTCTTCCCGCCGGGCGCGCCCGATCGCGACTGAGGCCGGCGGCACGCCCGGTGTGAGCATGCCGGTGCGGCGTCCGCATGGGGCGACATCGTCCTGCCGCGCGATTAAGCAATCGGGCCTCGAAGGCCGGTCCCATGCTGACATCGCCCCTGTTCCTGCGCGCCATCCCGCTGATCTTCACCTTCCTCTGGTCGTCGGGCTGGATCGTCGCCGGCTATTCGGCGCAATACGCCGATCCGCTGACCTTCCTGTCGGTCCGCTTCGCCGGCGCCGGAATCCTGCTCGCCGTGCTGTCACTGGCCGTCGGTGCGCCCTGGCCGGCGACGCCGCGCGCCTGGCTCGACTGCATCGTCGCCGGCGTCCTGCTTCACGGCATTTATCTCTGTGGTCTCTGGTGGGCGATACGCCACGGCCTGCCGGCGGGCATTTCCGGCCTGATCGCCGGGCTCCAGCCGATCCTGACCGCGATGCTGGCGCCCGCCCTCGTCGGAGAACGCATCTCGCCGCCCCGCTGGGCCGGCATTCTCTGCGGCTTCCTCGGCATCGCGCTGGTGCTCGAACCCAAGCTCGTCGGCGTCGATCCGGCGGCGCTGGAGGGCATCCTGATTCCGGTCGCCGTCAATATCGTAGGCACGTTGGCCGTGACCTTCGGCTCCTTCTTCCAGAAGGTGCGCATCGTCTCCGGCGACCTGCGCACGGTGACGACGATCCAATACGGCGCCGCCTTCCTTTTCACGCTGCCGCTGGCCTTCGCGCTCGAACCGATGCGGATCGAGTGGAACCTGACCATGGCGCTCGTCCTGGCCTGGTCGGTGCTGGCGCTCTCCCTCGGGGGGATCGGGCTCTATCTCCTGATCCTGCGCCGCGGCGAAGTCTCGCGCATCGCCACGTTCCTCTACCTCGTCCCGGCACTGGTCGCCCTTGAGGCCTGGCTCCTGTTCGGCGAGACGATGTCGCCGGTCCAGATCGCGGGCATGGCTCTGACGATCGTCGGAGTCGTGCTGGCCAGTCGGAAATAGCGCCGGCTCAACCGAAAGACGGCTTTTCGCTCCTTCGCGGTTCGGCATATGCTGCGTCGCAACAAGGGAGAGAAAACATGAGCGCAACCGCGGCCGCCCCGTCGCAGATACCTGCCAGCGCCGTCGATCTGATCGCCGCTGCGCTGCCCGGCTTCGAGACCCTGCTGCAGGAGGCGGTCGCCGCCGTTCGCGGCAAAGTCCTGGCCGACGGCAGGATTTCCTCCGCCCTGCTGGAGGCCGAGCAGCACGCCGCCCATGGCCTCTCCTGGCTCGCCACCTACGTCATGGCGCTGCGCGAGCTGAAGGCCTATGGCGAGCGCCTCACGGCCGAGAACCGCTACGGCGCGGTCGAGGATTACGCGATCAGGATCGGCGCCGGCGAATATGCCGCGCAGATCCTCGGGGGCATCCCGATGAGCCAGGGCGAGATCGTCCGGCTGCCCGCGCTCGGCCTCTCGGCGAAAGCGATCACCGCCGCGCGCTCCGAAGCCGCCGAGGCGTTGATCGCCGAGGGTAACACGCCGGAGAACCGCGCCCGCCTCGTCTCCCTGTTCAGCCAGGATGACGGCGCCGTCAGCGTCGGCGACCCAGGCCTCGACGAGACGTTGGAAGCGATCCGCTCGGAGATGCGCCGCTTCTGCGCGGCGGAAGTCGCGCCCCATGCCCATGAGTGGCATCTGAAGAACGAGTACATCCCGATCGAGGTGGTCGAGAAGATGGCCGAGCTCGGCGTCTTCGGCCTGACCATTCCCGAGGAATTCGGCGGCATGGGCCTCTCCAAGGTCTCGATGTGCGTCGTCTCGGAGGAGCTTTCGCGCGGCTATATCGGCGTCGGCTCGCTCGGCACCCGCTCCGAGATCGCCGCCGAGCTGATCCTCTGCGGCGGCACGCCGGAGCAGAAGGAGAAATGGCTGCCGAAGCTCGCCTCCGGCGAAGTGCTGCCGACCGCGGTCTTCACCGAGCCCAACACCGGCTCTGACCTCGCCAGCCTGCGTACCCGCGCGGTCCGCGATGGTGAGGTCTGGAAGGTCTCCGGCAACAAGACCTGGATCACCCACCCCGTCCGCGCCGACATCATGACGCTGCTGGTCCGCACCGATCCCGATGCCGCCGGCTATCGCGGCCTTTCCATGCTGATCGCCGAGAAGCCGCGCGGAACAGATGCCGATCCGTTCCCGGTCGCAGGCCTCACCGGCGGCGAGATCGAGGTGCTCGGCTATCGCGGCATGAAGGAGTACGAGCTCGCCTTCGACGGTTTCGAGGTCAAGGCCGAGAACCTGCTCGGCGGCGTCGAGGGGCAGGGCTTCAAGCAGCTCATGCAGACCTTCGAGGCGGCCCGCATCCAGACGGCGGCTCGCGCCGTCGGCGTCGCCCAATCGGCCTTCGATCTCGGCCTGCGCTACGCCAAGGAGCGCATCCAGTTCGGCAAGAAGCTGATCGCCTTCCCGCGCGTCGCCGACAAGCTCGCGATGATGGCGGTCGAGATCCTGATCGCTCGCCAGCTCACCTATTTCGCCGCCCGCGAGAAGGATGCCGAGCGTCGCTGCGATCTCGAGGCTGGCATGGCCAAGCTGCTGGGCGCCCGCGTCGCCTGGGCCGCCGCCGACAACGCCCTCCAGATCCATGGCGGCAATGGCTTCGCGCTGGAATACGCCATCAGCCGCGTACTCTGCGACGCCCGCATCCTCAACATCTTCGAGGGCGCGGCCGAGATCCAGGCGCAGGTCATCGCAAGGCGGTTGGTGGAGGGGTAGGGCGGCGGCCGTGGCCGGGCCTTACTGGCCCTGCCTCACTTGCCCGGCAGCATCTGCCGCAGCGTATCGTCCTTGCGGATGAGATGGTGCCACAGCGCGGCCAGCATATGCAGCGCCGCGAGCCCGATCAGGCCATAGGCGAACCATTCATGCAGTTCGCGGACCGGCCGCGTCACCTCGCGGGGCGATGCGGCGGTGAACGGCGCGATCTTGAGCAGGCCGAGATCGAGCCCCTGACCGCGCATCGCCACATAGGCGATTCCGGCCGCCGGAGCGGCGAACATCAGCAGGTAAAGTCCCGCATGGCCGAGGCGCCCGGCCCGCTCAAGCCACCTGGGGCCTTTTGCCGGCGCGTGCCGGGGATGCGTTGCGCGCCAGACGAGGCGCTGCGCGAGCAGAAGGAGGATCGCGATGCCGATCGCCTTATGCGTTTCCACCGCCGCATATTTCCAGGAGCGCGGCAACCCATCGATAAGGAGCGCAAGCACGAAGGCCAGCAGGATCAGCCCGGCCATGCCCCAATGAAGAGCTCTAGCGACGCCGTCGTAACTGCCGCGGGAAGGAGAGAGTTTCGGATCGTCGGTCATGGCGGGTTCCAGGTTAAAACGATTCCAATCTAGGGCGGCGAGCCTGCGTTCCCGAGTTAAATTTCGTCCATGTTGGCACCGTCTGCCGTCTCCGGCCGCCATCGCGATAATTTCGACATGATGGCCCTGTTCTGCTCCCTTCTGCCGCAAGGCCGCGAGCAAACAGGATCAGTCGATGTCAAAAAGCCTAGCCACCATGTTCCTTGGATCGACGCTGATCTGCGCCGCCGTGGCGCTGTCGGCTCCCGCTATGGGACAGCAGGCGCAGCCTTCGCCCCGGATCAGCGTGGTCGGGGAGGGCGAGGTTAGCGTCGCTCCCGACATGGCGATCCTCAACCTGTCGGTGCTGCGCGAGGCCGAGACGGCGCGCGAGGCGGTCGCGGCGAGCAGCGAGGCGATGAAGCAGGTGCTCGCCGCGCTGAAGGCGGCCGGCATCGCCGAGCGCGACCTCCAAACCGCAGGCCTGAACATCCAGCCGCGCTATGCCCAGCCCGGCCCGCAGGCGAAGCCCCAGGCGCCGAAGATCAGCGGCTACGCGGCCAGCAACGCCCTGACCATCCGCATCCGTGATTTGTCGGCGCTCGGCGCGGTCCTCGACAAGGTCGTCGGCCTCGGCGTCAATCAGGGCGGGGATATCAGCTTCGTCAATGACGACCCGAAGCCGAGCCTGGCCGAGGCGCGCAAGCGTGCCGTCGCCGACGCCATGGAGCGGGCGCGCACGCTGGCCGAGGCGGCGAACGTCAAGCTCGGGCGCATCCTCTCGATCGAGGAGAGCCCCGCGCGGCCCGGCCCCGTGCCGATGGGCAAGGTCATGCGGGCTGCGGCGGCCGACAGCTTCGTGCCGGTCGAGCGCGGCGAGAACAGCTACGGTACGAGCGTCAACGTGGTGTTCGAAATCGCGCCCTGAACACAGGGGCGAGTTTACCGTATGGAATATGCAGTAAATTCATAATTGCGGGTTCCAATGGCGCGAACATGTCATGATGTCGCGCCGCGGATACCTGCCGGAATGCTTCTGATTACCGATCGCTCGGACGAAAGTCGGGACATTGCGCGAGGCCTCACTCTGTGGGGGCCCTGCGTCGTCGTCGGGCTCGACGGCCGGGCGGGCGGTGCGGACGCGCAGCCCAGGATCGTCGTCAGCGACGTCGATCTCGGCGAGCGGCGCTCGGTCGACGCCATTCGCGAGGCGCTGGCCCGCTACCGGCGCAAGGATACGCCTTATCTTTGCCTGTTGCGGGATATGACCGCGCGCTCCACCATCCAGGCGCGCGCCATCGGTGCGACCGAAATCCTGCCGGCTGGGTCGGCGCCGTCCCTGCTCGTCCAGACGATTAGCCAGCTGCTGCAGGGGGGCGAGGATGCAGACCCCGCCGGCGGCACGCAGGCCTTCACCCGCGCCCATCTCGCGACGGCGGCGGTATCGCTGGCTGACATGCTGGAATCGGCCTCGACCGGGAAATCGATTCCTCTCGGCGCGGTCGAGGCCTCTGTCGAGGCGATCGGCCAGGCCGCCGGCGCCGCGGATATCGGCGACTGGCTTCAGGTCGTCTGGAGCTATGACGACCTGACCTATCAGCACTGCATGCTCGTCGCCGGCCTTGCCGCCAGCTTCGCTCATCGGCTCGGATTCTGCGACGATGACCGGCGGCTCGTGACCCGCGCAGCCGTCCTCCACGACATCGGCAAGGCGCGGATTCCGCTCGATATCCTGCACAAGCCCGGCGCGCTCGACGAGGCCGAGCAGGCAGTCATGCGTAGCCACCCGGCGATCGGCCACAAGATGCTTCTGGAGCAGGGCGGCTTCCGGCCGGAAGTGCTCGCAGCCGTGCGCTCGCACCACGAATATCTCGATGGCTCCGGCTATCCGGACGGGCAGCGCGGCAGCCAGATTTCCGACATCGTGCGGATGATCACGATTTGCGACATCTACGCCGCGCTGATCGAGCGGCGCAGCTACAAGCCGCCGATGCTGCCCGATCAGGCTTACGACCTGCTGGTGCTGATGGGCGCCAAGCTCGACGCGGATCTGGTCCGCGCCTTCCGGCAGGTCGTGCTGACGACGGCGCAGGCAGCCTGACGGCAGGGCCTCCTCACCCCCGCAGCCGCCACTTGGCGAAGCCCTCTCCAGCATCGCCTGCCGGCTCGGCCTTGAGCCCTTCCGGCAGCTTCCCCGCAGCTGCGGGCGACGTCACGAAGGTTGCCTCCACGCCGGACGGCAAGGGCGCCAGCGACCAGTTTGCGTCGGCCTTCGGCTCGATCGTGCCCTTGGACAGGATGTAGCGCACGATCACGTCGCGGTTGAGGTCGGGCGCCTCCAGCACCACGGTCGTCCGGGTGCCTGGGAAATTGCCGCCGCCCGAGGCGCGGTAGTTGTTGGTCACGACGATGAACTCGGTCGTCTTGTCGATCGGCTTGCCGGCATAGGCGAGATCGACGATGCGGCGGGCTTCCGGTGCGGCCAGCTTGCCGTCGCCGTCATAGCGCGAGGGCTGCGTGACATCGATCCGGTAGGTCACGCCGTCGATCACGTCGAAATTGAAGGCGGGGAAGCCCGGATTGATCAGCGGCTGCTCGCCGGTCTTGGCGGGGTCGATCCGGTTGAAGATGCCGGCCGAGCGCTCCAGCCATTCCGCCACCTGCGCGCCGGTGATTTTCACGATCTGCACCGTGTTCGGATAGAGATAGATGTCGGCGACGTTCTTGATCGCGATCGGGCCGGCCGGAATGTCGGTGTAGAAGGCCGGCCCCGCGCGTCCGCCCGATTTGAACGGCGCGGCGGCCGAGAGCACCGGCAGGTCCTTCCACGCCGTCTGCGCCATCAGGCCCTTTGCGTAGGCGATCTGCGCCTCGGCGACGATCTGCACGGAAGGGTCGTCGGCGACCAGCGCGAAGAAGCTGTTGATCGGCGATGCCGTCTTGCCGACCGGCTCGCGCATATAGATCAGCGTCGCCTCGTGGTCGGTCTTGACGGTGGCGAGGACGGCGGGCTCCGCGGAAGCTTTCGGCACGATCTTGCGGTCCGGCGTGCGCTCGAAGATCGGCCGCGGCTCGACCTTGAAACCGGCGATGCGCCAGCGCTCGTCGCGCTTCTCGAGGTCGAGGTCGACGATGCCGAGATGCGAGCCCCAGAAGCCGGGCTGGCAGGCCGGCTTGCCATGCAGCGTGCCCTTGACGTTGTCGACGCCTGCTATGCCGTCGAAGGCCTTGGCCCCGGGAAAGACGAGATGCTGGTGGCCGGTCAGGATGACGTCGATACCGTCGAGGGCGGCGAGATGCAGCGCCGCGTTCTCCTCCATGCCCTTGCGTTCGCCGCCCGCGATGCCGGAATGGCAGAGCGCGATGACGATGTCGGGGACGGCCTTCAGCA
Organism: Allobosea sp. GW822-FHT03F07; assembly: GCF_058801345.1. NCBI lineage: Bacteria > Pseudomonadati > Pseudomonadota > Alphaproteobacteria > Hyphomicrobiales > Alloboseaceae > Allobosea > Allobosea sp. GW822-FHT03F07. The sequence continues at coordinate 152,258 of NZ_JBXAND010000006.1, read as the reverse complement.
ATTCGGGCAGGTGCTTGTGGGCGGCATTGACGATGTCGCTGGCGACGAGCTTGCCCTCGAGATTGGCCTTGTCCCACTGCATGATCTGCGGCGGCACGAAGCCGATCACGCCGATCTTCAGAACCTGCTGCTGCCCCGCCTCGTCCTCGAAGCTCTGTTCGAACAGCCGCCAGGGATCGACCAGCGCTGCCCCTCCAACCCGCTCGATATTGGCGCAGACGAAGGGAAATTCGGCCTTGCCGAGCCCGTTGTCGAGGAAGTCGAGCCCGTAATTGAACTCGTGGTTGCCGAGCGTGCCGCAGAGATAGGGCAGTGCATTCATCGCGGCGATCATCGGATGGATCTCGCCGGGCTTGAGGCCCTTCTTGTAGGCGATGTAGTCGCCGAGCGACGACCCCTGCAGGAAGTCGCCATTGTCGAAGAGCAGGCTGTTCTTCGCCTCGGCCTGCGCCGACTTGATCAGGCTCGCGGTCTTGGCGAGGCCGACCGTGTCGTCGGCAGCGTCGCGGAAATAGTCGTAAGGCACGACATTGACGTGGAGATCGGTCGTCTCCAGCACGCGCAGCTTCAGCCGTGCCGGGCTCTGCGCACCAAGCGTGGAGGGCAGGGCGGCGCTGGCTGCGACCGCAGCTGCGCCCTTCAGCGTGTCACGACGGTTGAAGCGGGTTTCTCGTGCCATGACCTTTTCCTGCTCCTGCCGATCCTTCCGGAGGTTAGCATTGCGGCGCCGCCAAGGCACGGCGAAGTTGGCGCCAGTGGGCCGTCCCGCGCTTATAATTCCCGCAACGAGCGCGGCATCGTCACCGGGCGAGCCTCCCTGGCCTGCGCGGCGAGCCTGACCGGCGCGTTCACCGCCCCGAACCCCGCATAGCCGCCGCGCCGCTCGACGATCTCGAAGAAGAAGCGCTGCGCGAAGACATGGGTGTAGACCTGCAGGAATTCGGCGTCGCCGTCGCGGTCATAGAGGATGTGGTGCTCGCGCAGCCGGTCGATCAGGTCCGGATCGAGTCCGTGCCGCGCCTCCAGGTCCTCGTAATAGTTCTCGGGGATGTCGAGGAAGGAAAGCCCTGCCGCGCGCATCGCCGTCACCGCCGCGAAGATGTCGGGCGCATCGAAGGCGATGTGCTGCACGCCCGAGCCGAAATGCTCGGAGACGAAGCGCGAGGACAGGGTCCGCGTCGCCTGCGAGCCGTTCAGGATGAAGCGCAGCGAGCCGCTGGTGCTGACCAGCGGCCGGCTCTCGACCAGCCCGCCCGGATCGGCGATGGCGAGCTGCGGGATGCGGTCGAGCTGGAACAGCGCGGTGTAGAACAGCAGCCAGGACAGCATCTCCTCATAGTCCATCGACTGGGAGATGTGGTCGACGCTCTCGAGCGGCGCGGCGGCTGCCGGCACCTTCGCTCCCGTGACCGGCACGAAATCCTTGTCCCAGATATGGCCGAGTTCGCCTTCGGGCTGGGTGAAATAGATCAGCGAGCCTCCGACGCCCCGGATGGCGGGGATATGCAGTTCGCCAGGGCCGACCGGCTGCTCGAAGCTCTGGATACGCAGGCCGGTCGCGCGCGCCATCGCCTGCCCGACATTGTCGACCCGCAGGCAGATCGCGCAGACGCCGGGGCCGTGCATGATCGCATGCGATTGCGCGAAGCCGTCCTTTTCGGTGTTGAGCAGGAGGTTGATGCTGCCCTGGCTCCAGCGCGTGACGGATTTGCTGACATGCTGCCCGGTCTGGCGGAAGCCCAGCGCCGAAAACAGGCTAGCCAGTTCGGCCGCAGTGTCCTCGTCGAGCGCGAACTCGATGAACTCGACGCCCAGGATCTGCACGCGCGGCGGCAGGATCGGCGTGGTCTGGTCGGCGAGCGCGATCAGCGAGCGCATGCCGTCCGTCGCCAGCCGCCGGGCCGAGCCGGCGCGGAACTGGTCGTTGAAGATCTCGTGCGAGAGCGGCCCCTTGTAGCCGGTCTGCGCGATCGCCCGGACGAAATCGACGACGGCGAGGTCGCCCTGGCCCGGGAAGCAGCGGAAGTGCCGGCTCCAGCTCAGCACGTCCATGTCGAGCTTCGGCGCGTCGGCGAGCTGCACCAGGAAGATCCGGTCGCCGGGGATCGAGGCGATCGGCCCGAGCGGCGACTGGCGCGCCAACGTGTGGAAGGAATCGAGGATCAGCCCGATGCGCTCATGGTCGGCCCGGCGCACGATCTCCCAGGCGTCGCGATAGTCGTTGACGTGCCGGCCCCAGGCCAGCGCCTCGAAGCCGACGCGTACGCCGTAGCGGGCGGCGAGATCGCCGAGCTCGCGCAGATCGGCCGCCGCCCGGTCGATGCCGCCCAGCGCCTGCGGCGAGACGTTCGAACAGATCAGCATCAGCTCGGCGCCGAGCTCGTTCATGATCGCGAATTTGCGCTCGGCCCGGGCGAAGGTTCGTGCCCGCAGCGGCTCCGGCATGCCCTCGAAATCGCGGAAGGGCTGGAAGGCCGAGATCGTCATGCCGAGATCGGCGACCATCCGGCCGACCTCGCGCGGGCCGCCGTCGAAGGTCAGGAAATCATTCTCGAAGACCTCGACCGCGTCGAAGCCGGCTGCGGCGATCGCCTGCAGCTTCTCGGCGAGGTCGCCGCTGAGCGATACGGTGGCGATCGAGGTCGGGTTCATGCGGCTTTTGCTCCAACCTGACCGATCGTGACGGGGGCGCCGAGCCGGGCAGCTTCGCCGACGGCCTCGATCACGGCAAGGGTGCGCGTGGCGTCGGCGGCGTCGGTGATCGGGGCCTCCGTGCCGCGGATCACGGCGCAGAAATGCCGGATCTGCTCGGCCAGCGGTTCGAGGGGCGCGATGGCGAGGCTCGCGCGCAGCAGCGGCTCCCACCAGCCCTGCCGGCCCTCGTAATGCCAGCGCTCCAGCGACGGAATCGAGAGCGAACCCTCGCTTCCCGCGATCAGGTAGCAGAGCCCGTCGCGTTGGGGATATACCTTGTTCTCACCCGAGGTAAGCTCCCAGCTCCAGGGGCTTGGCGTTACATCGGAAATCGTCGCTGATCCGAGTGCGCCGTTGGCGAAGCGGAAGATCAGCGCCGCCGTATCCTCGACGGCGAAGCCGCGCGTCGCATTCGAGGTCATCGCCTGCACGTTCTCGATCTCGCCGCAGATGAAGCGCAGATTGTCGATGTCGTGGATGAGGTTGATCAAGACCGGCCCGCCGCCGGGCTCGCGCCGCCAGGCGACGTCGAAATAGTCGTCGGGCTTGCGGATCAGGAACAGCGCGTTGACCGCGACGAGCCGGCCGATGCCGCCCTCCTGCACCAGCTTGCGCGCGGCCTTGACGATCGGGTTGTGGCGGCGGTGATGGCCGCCGAGCACGGGAACGCCGGTCCGTGCCTGCACCGCGATCAGAAGCTCAGCCGCCGCGACGCTCTCCGCCAGCGGCTTTTCGATCAGGACCGGGACGCCGGCCTCCAGGCATTCGACGGCGCCCGGCACATGCAGGGCGTTCGGCGTCGCGATGATCGCGCCGTCCGGTTTCATCGCCGCCAGCATCTCGCCAATCGAGGAAAACCAGGGCGTGCCGCGCGAGGCGGCGAGCGCCTTGGCGGCGTCGGTCGGGTCGCAGATCGCGGCGCAGTCGCAGTCCGGCAAGTCGTCGAGGCGCTCCAGATGCGCACGGCCGATCAGGCCGGCGCCGACGAGGGCGATTCTGAGTGGGGCGGTCATCGTATCCTCGTCCTCAGCGACTGCGAATAAAGGCTCCCCGTCATGCTCGGCACGAGGCCGAGCATGACGGGGCAGGGGGGCATCATGCCGCCTCCGTCAGCGCGCCGCCGAGGAAGAGCTGCGCGACGCGCGGATCCGCCAGGATCTCGGTCGCCGGTCCCTGCATGCGGGTCTGGCCGAGTTCGAGCACGAGGCCTTCGTCGGAAATCTCCAGCGCCGAGCGGGCGTTTTGCTCGACCATCAGGATGGTGACGCCCTTGGCGCGCAACTCCATCAGGATGCCGAAGGTCTCCTGCACCAGCATCGGCGAGAGGCCGATCGAGGGCTCGTCAATCAGCACGAGCTTCGGGTCGAGCAGCAGGCCGCGCACGATCTCGAGCTGCTTCTGCTGTCCGCCGGACAGCGTCGAGGCCTGCACGTCGGCCTTGGCGCGCAGCGAGGGGAAGCGGTCGAGCGCCGCCTCGATGCGCTTGGGCATGTCGGTGATATCAGAGCCCGCCGCGACTGCGCCGAGCTCGATATTGTGGCGCACCGACAGCTCGGGGAAGATGTTGCGGCCCTGCGGCACGTAGCAGATGCCGGCCTCCAGCAGCTTGCGCTGGCTCCAATTGGTGATCTCGGTGCCGTCGAGCCGGATATGGCCCTCGCGCACCTTGAGCAGGCCGAAGATCGCCTTGAACACAGTCGATTTGCCGGCGCCGTTGGGGCCGATGACCGTGGTGATGGCGGCGCGCGGCACCTTGAACGTCGTGCCGTTCAGGATGGTCATGGCGCCATAGCCGCCGACCACGCCGTCGAGTTCGAGGATGGGGGTGCTCATGGCGCGGCTCCTCAATGCCCCAGATACGCTTCGATCACGGCCGGATTGGCCCTGACTTCGGCCGGCGTTCCTTCAGCCAGCACCTTGCCCTCGGCCAGCACGATGACGCGCGAGCACAGCGACATCACGAAATCCATGTTGTGCTCGATGACGACGAAGGTCGCGCCCTGTTCGGCATTGATGGCGCGTAAGCGCTCCTTGAGGTCGCCAAGCATGGTGAGATTCACGCCGCCGGCCGGTTCGTCGAGCAGCACGAGGCGGGGGCCCGCCATGAAGGCCATGGCGGCGTCGAGCAGCTTCTGCTGGCCATAGGAGAGCCCGCCCGCCTTGGCGTCCGCCAGATGTCCGAGCTTGAAGAAGCCGATCATCTGCTCGGCCTTCTCGGTCAGCCCGGCATCGCGCGCGCCGAACAGCCGCGACAGCATCGTCCCCTCATGCTCCTGCCCGGCGAGGATCAGGTTCTCCCGCACCGTCAGTTCCGGGAAGACCTGCAGGAGCTGGAAGGTGCGGCTGACGCCGAGCCGGTTGAGATCGGACGGGCGCATATTGGTGACGTCCTGGCCGTCGAGCTTCACCGTGCCCTCGGTCGGCTCCAACTGGCCGAGGATGCAGTTGAACAGGGTCGACTTGCCGCAGCCATTGGGGCCGATGATGCCGAGGATCTCGCCCTCGTTCACCGAGAACGACACGCCGTTGACCGCCTTGATGCCGCCGAAGGCCTTGTGGAGATTGCTGACTTCCAGAACCTTGCTGCTTGTAGAGACCTGGTTCATCGGGCGTCTCCCCGCTTGCCGGTGATTTTGGCCCAGGCCCGTTCCATCAGGCCGCTGACGCCCTGCGGGCAGGCGATCAGCAGCAGCATGACGATCGCCGCGAAGATGATCAGGTAGAGCGAGCCGGCAAAGCGCAGCCATTCCGGCAGCACGACGCCGAGCAGCGCACCGACGAAGGGGCCGAGCAGGTAGCCGGCCCCGCCCGCCACCACCATCAGCAGCAGGAAGAAGCTCTGCGAGAGCGAGAAGGGGGAAGGGTCGATGAACTCGACCAGCGGCGCATAGAGCGCGCCCGCGAAGCCCGCATAGGCGGAGCCGATCGCAAAGGCGAGCAGCGTATAGGTGCGGGTGTCGATGCCGAGGCTCGCGGCCCGGATCGGGTTCTCGCGCAGCGCCGTGAAGGCGCGGCCCCAGGGGCTGCGGATCAGCCACCACAGCGCGACCGCCAGGATGAAGGTCACTGCGACGACGAAGCGGTGGAACTCCAGCGCCCCGAACAGCTTGATGCCGAAAAAGTCCGGCCGGTTGATGTTCGAGATGCCGAACACGCCGCCGGTCAGCCATTGCTCGTTACGCAGGATCAGCCAGATCAGCGTCGAGAAGGCGAGCGTCACGAAGGCGAGGTAATGCGCCTTGACGCGCAGCGCCGGGAAGCCGAGCAGGATGCCGACCGCGAATGTCAGCAGTCCCGACAGCGCGAAGGCGGCATACCAGGAGACGCCGGCCTTGGTCGTCAGCAGCGCGGTCGTGTAGGCGCCGAGCCCCATGAAGGCGGCCTGCGCCAGCGACTTCAGCCCGGCATAGCCCAGCGTCAGGTTCAGCCCCATCACGGCGATGCTCATGACGAGCCAGAGCGACAGCACATAGGTGCCGTAGCGGCCCATCCCGACCGGGGCGAACCAGAGGATCGCGGCGCCGATCACCAGGGTGAGGAAGGTGCCGTCGATCGTGCCGCCGAGGCCCGGCAGCCGGGCGAGGCGAGGGGAGGCGGTCACGGGGTCGTGCGTAGCGGGCCGGGTTGCGGGGGCACTCATACGCGGCGCTCCTCTTTGCGGCCCATCAGCCCTTCGGGCTTGAGCAGGATGATGACGACGAGCAGCACCAGCGGCACCGCCAGCCGGTAGGAGCTCGAGACGTAAGCCGCGGCCATTGAGTCGACGATGCCGACGACGAGCCCGCCCACGAGCGCGCCGCGCACCTGGTTGAAGCCGCCGACGATCGCCGCGATGAAGGCGAAGAGGCCGATGACCTCGCCATTGGAGAACTTCGCCAGATAGATCGGCGAGATCAGCACCGAGGCAACGACCGCCAGCGCGGCGTTGATGACGAAGGTCAGCAGCACCATCCGCTCGACCGGTATGCCGAGGATGCGGGCCACCGTCGGGTTCTGCGCCGTCGCCTGCATCTGCCGGCCGAGGCGGGTGCCGCCGACGAACCATTGCAGCAGCCCGATGACCGCAAATGCGCAGGCGATGATCGCCAGATGCTGCAACGAGATCGCCGCACCGAAGACCTCGATCGTCTGCGTCGGCACGAAGGAGGGGAAGTTCTGCGCCTCGGCCGAGAAGCCGTCCTTGGCGCCCTCCTTCATGATGATCGACAGCGCCATGGTGGCGATGGCGAGCGGCAGCACGCCATGCTTGATCATCGGATCGACCACGGCGAGTTTGAAGCCGACGCCGAAGATCAGGATGAATGCGGCGATGCCGATCAGCGCGCCGAGCCAGACCGGAGCGCCGAAGAGCTTGATCGCGAGCAGGACCAGCACGGCCGGCAGCATCACGAACTCGCCCTGGGCGAAGTTGATCGTCTGCGAGGTCTGCCAGACCAGGGTGAAGCCTATCGCGGCGAGCGCATAGATCGCGCCCGTTGCGATGCCGGCGATGAGATAGGCGATGAATTCGGCCATGGCTTGGTGCCTTGTTCGGTTGGCGCGATTGGCTCGACCTAGCCCCTCCCCCTCGTGGGGAGGGGTTGGGGTGGGGGGCGAACGACCGGGTGAGGGATTGATCGGGCAGGCTCGCTGGTATCAGCGCCCCGTCTCGTCGATTTCTGGAGGGCTTGGACTTTCCGCCCCCCACCCCTTCCCCTCCCCACAAGGGGGAGGGGTTTATGTCGCGGTTCGTGCGCTCTACGGCTTGATCTTCGGCAGGGTGGCGTTGATCACCTGCTTGCCGTTGATCACCTCGGCGAGGAAGCTCTCGCGGTCGAGGTCGCCGTTCTGCTCGATCGTGGTCTCGATCAGGATGCCCGGCTCGTCGGACGGCTTGATCGTCGCGCCGCGCAGCGTGTCGGCGACGCCCTTCTTGTCGAACTTCTTCTGCTTCTCGGTCGCCCACTTGACCATGTAGACGGCCATGTAGCCCTTCAGGCCGTTATGATCCGAGGCGTAGTTGTACTTCGCCTGGAACTTCTTGCCGAACTCCTGGAAGGCCGGGATCGGCGCGTCGATCGACAGGCCGACATGGCCGCGCACGCCATTGGCGGCATCGCCTGCGAGGTCGATCACCTTGGCGCCGAGCAGGGTGGTCTCGCCGACCATCGGCTTGGTGATGCCCTGCTGCTTGGCGGCGCGCAGGAAGCGGGCGCTCTCCTCCTCGTTCAGATAGACGAAGACGGCGTCGGCGTTGGAGTTCTTGATCTTGATCGCGTCGGCCGCGAAATCGGCCTGGCCCTGCTCGGTCGCGACGTCGGCCGCGACCTTGATGCCGGCCTTCTCCAGCTCGGGGATGATCGCGTCGCGCCCGCCCTTGCCGAAGTCGTTGTTGACCCAGACGACCGCGACCGAACCGGCCTTGACCGTGTCCTTCAGGTATTTCGCGATCTTGGGCATCGCTGCCGCCTGGCTGAGCGAGGTGCGGAACAGGAACGGGTTGCCCTGCTTGGTCAGGCCGGCGGCCTCGCCGCCGACAATCTGGGCGATCTCGGCGCGCTGCGCGATCTGCATCGAGGCGCCGATCGGGCCGGAAAAGACCGGGCCGAGCACGGCGTAGGTGCCCTCGTCGATGGCGCGCTGCACGGCGGCGCGGGTGTTGCCCGGATTGGTCTGCGTGTCGTAGTGGACGATCTCGATTGGCTTGCCGAGGATGCCGCCCTTGGCGTTGATGTCGGCGACGGCGAGGTCGATGCCGTTCTTCCAGTTGGTGCCGGCGGTGGCGCCCGCACCCGACAATTCGACGACGTCGACGAGCTTGACCTTCTCCTGCGCAGAGGCCGGCAGGCCAAGCGCGGTCGCCAGCGCGGCGCCGATGATCCATTGGGTCTTCATGGGTTGTCTCCTCCAGAGGTTTGGCTTGGTTTCTTCTTCGCCCGGCTGCTGCGGGACGTTGTCGATCGGGATGATCTAGGCTGCGTGGTGGCTCGCCTCCTGCGCGGCCAGGGATTGGTCGAAGGCCTCAGTGATGGCCCCATTTTGGGGCTGCACCCCGGTGAACAGCGCAAAGGCGTCGACGGCCTGGTTGATGCTGAGTTCGCGACCCGTCATCACCGTGGCGCCCGCCTTCTGCGCGGCTTTCAGCAGCGGTGTCCAGAGCGGATGATAGACCGCGTCCGCGACCCACTGAGATTTTTGGATGAGCCCGGCCGGGACGGGGCTGTCGCGGTTGGGCAGCATCCCGATCGGCGTGCCGTTGACGATGCCGGCCGCGCCCGAAACCGCCTCGGCGACGCCGGCGCAGACCTCGACCCGCGCGCGCTCGCCGATCTGACTCGCCAGCGCCTGCGCCTTGGCGCGGTCGCTGTCGAACAGCCGCAGATGGCTGACGCCACAGCCCACGAGCGCAAAGCCGATTGCCTTGCCGACGCCGCCCGTGCCGATGATCGCGACGGGCGCGTCGCCATCATCGCGGCCGAGCGCGCGATAGGCGGTGGCGAAGCCGGTCGCGTCGGTGTTGTAGCCGGTGAGCTTGCCGTCCCGCGCGACCACCGTATTGACCGCGCCCATGGCGGTGGCCTCAGGCGAGAGCGCGTCGAGCAGCGGAACCACTGCCTCCTTGTAGGGATAGGTCACGTTGACGCCGGAAAAGCCCATGCGGCGCACACCGTCGAGGATCGCCGCGAGATCGCCACGCCCGGCGCCCGCCACCTCGATCAGGTGGTAATGAAGTTCGAAGCCGGCCTGCCGTGCCGCCGCCTCGTGCATCGACGGCGCGGCCGAATGCGCGATCGGCGAGCCGATCAGCCCGAGCAGCACGCGCTTCGTCCGGTTGGCGATGGGAAAACTCGGCATTATCTCGTCCCTGTGCGGCTCGCCTGTCGTCTCAGCAGGCGTTACCTGTCGTCAGATAAGCCGATCGAGCGTGATAACGCGATAACCAATTTGATCGGATTACCTAACCTGATGTTATCTTGCCAGCGGCTTTCCCTGATGCCGCCTCGCGCGGCCTGACAACTGCGTCCATCTCCTGCCGCAGCAGCGCAACGAAGGTCTCGGCGTAGAGGGAAGGGGCCTTGTCGTTCTTGATCGCGACATAAGTCTGGAACTGCGTCGGCTCCGCGATCGGGATCGTGGTGATGCCCTGCATCGAGCCATGCGCGACCGTGAACTGGTCGATCACGGCGATGCCGAGCCCGGCGCGCACCAGCGAGCAGACCGTCGTTCCGAACCGCGCCTTGATGACGATGTCGTAGTTCAGCCCCTGGCGGCTGAAGATCTCGGCCATGATCCGGCCATAGGGGTCGTTGGGGTCGATGCCGATCAGCGGGTGGCGCACGATCTCGGCGGCCGAGATCACCTCGCGGCCCGCCAGCTCATGGCCGTCGGGGACGATGCAGAGCAGTTCGCCCCGGCTCAGCGGCTCAAAGTCGATGCCGGGATGGTCGAGCTTGTAGCTCATTGCCGCGATCTCGCCCTTGCCGAGCAGGAGATAGTCGAGCGCCTCCTCGATCTTGAGGATGTTGATGTCGATGCGCAGATCCGGATGCTTGCGCTTCAGCTTCTCGATCGCGCGCGGCACCATGACGTGGCAGATGCTCGGCACCGAGCCGATGCGCAGCTCGATCTCGCCGCCGCGCTCGATCCGCGCCAGCGTGTAATGCAGGTCGTCGACCTTCTTGTAGACCCCGTTGATCTGCTCGAAGATGTCGTTGGCTTCCGGCGTCGGCACATAACGGCCATGGCGGCGCTCGAACAGCTTCAGCCGCAGCGTCCGCTCGGTGTGCTTCATCAGCCGGCTGATGCCGGGCGACGACACGCCGAGCAGCTTCGCCGCGCCGCTGATCGTGCCGGCGATCATGATGGCGCGGATCACCTCGATCTGCCGCAAGGTGAGCATCGGCCGCGTTTCCCCGTTTTGACGCCAACGGAGGCAAGCGGCGGGCGGCTGTCAAGCCGGAGAGGCTCGCTTGGTGATCCATGTTACGTCATTAAATGCGGGTCATCCCGGGCGACCGGAGGGAGGCCCGGGATCCATGCCGGAACCTCTCCTGCAAACGCTCCGGCATGGATCCCGGATCTCCGCTGCGCTGCGTCCGGGATGACCCGCTTGTGAGCGGTGCAACTTAACGATGAGGGTTCAAGGACAAAAAACGGACCTCAGTCTGGGGTCGGCAGTGCCTTCGCCCTGCGCTCGAGTTCCTGCAATGTCGGCAGGGTCTTCTCGGCGAAGGCCTTCAACTCGGGGTCGGAGCCGCTCTGCGCATAGGCCGAGATGAGCGCGACGGTCTCCTGCTGCGCCGCGCGCTGGGCCGCGACATAGGCCTTGTCGAAATCCGCTCCCTGTTTGGCCGACAGGTCGCGCAGCGTGTCGAGATGGCGGGCGTCCGGGCGCTCCGGCAAAGCGATGTCGGAGCGTCGCGCCACGATCTGCCTGAGGCTGCTGCCCGTCCTGCCGTGCTCGTCGGCGAGGCGATGGGCGAAGCTCTTGATCTCCGGCGAACCCGTCTTGTGCAGCGCCAGCGTCGCCGATTGCGCCCCGAACATGTTCGCGACGGCGGCCTGCGTCGCGAAATCCTGCGGTTGCAGCGCCCCTTGGGCGAGCGCGGCCGAAGCGCTCAGCATGGCCGCCGTGACGATCGGTACAAGCAGTCTCATCGCGGAGCGATGCCTTTCCTGATTGTTGCCGGGCATCTTGCAGGAACCCGGCAGGGCAGGCGGGGTTCCCGGTGGAAACCGGTGCCGCCCCCGTCGCGCGCCCGTCCCGCGACTTGTCCGGCCCCCGTCCCTGCGTTTAGCAGGGTGGCGTAGCGCAGGCGCCTCGTGCAGGGTGCGGGCCGACGATCTGGATAAAAGACAGGGACGAGACGCAATGCCTTCCACGAACGAGACCCTGCGCGATGCGCTGGTCGCCGCCCGCCGCAACAAGGCCCTGATCGAGATGAGCGAGCAGCCGGTGCCCGCCTCCTTCCTCGAAGGGCTCGCCGTGCAGGCGCAGATCGCGAAGCGCCTCGGCCATGATGAGGCCGGCTGGAAGGTCGCGATCGCCGAGGGCGGCCTGCCCGTCGCCGGCCTGATGCCGGGGCCGTATCTGGCGCCAGGCGACGTTTATGACGGCGCGATCGGCGCCGAGCTGCGTGTCGAGATCGAGATCGCTGTGAGGCTTGCCAAGGACGTGCCGATGCGCCCCGGCCAGCCCTATTCGCGCGCCGAGTTGCTCGGCCATTGCGACAAGGCCTATCTCGGCATCGAGATCGTCGAGAGCCGCCTCGCCAACTGGCAGGGCGTGCCCTTCGCGCTCTGGCTGGCCGACGCGCTCGGCCATGGCGGCTACTTCCTCGGCCCGGAGCTCGACATCAAGGTGTTGGACGACCTGACCGGCCTCGGCTGCTTCATCTCGCTCAACGGCGTCACGATCTACGACCAGCCGGCGGTGCATGGCAACGGCGATCCGATGGCGCCCTTCCTCGCTTGGGCGAACCGCAAGGACGAGCTGATGGGCGGGCTGCGCGCCGGCCAGATCGTCACCACGGGCAGCCTCTGCGGCGGCGTGCTCTCGCCGGGCAAGGGCGAGATCGTGACGAAGCTCAGCCCGCTCGGAACAGTATCGCTGACCCTGCGCTAGGAGTTTCGACGGGGCCTTGTCGATGATCGCAAGATCATCGACATTGTTTCCGACCATGCTCTGAACACAGTTTGACCTTAATCGTCGCGTGCCGGTGGCGTTGTCTGGAGGCTGGATGCGGTTGTGGCGTAGGGCGGCCCACGCTGTTGTCGGGGGAGGCGGTTGCGCTTTCGCCGCGCTGCTCGGTGTCCAGTCCGCGCCGGCCTCGGCCTTCGATCTGTCCTCGCTCGACATCTTCGGATTGTTCACGAAAAAGGACGAGCCCCCCGCCGTCAGCGCGGCGACCTTGCCTTATCGCCTCGACTTCGATCTCGGCGGCGTCGACAACGCCAAGGCCCTGACGCGCACCCTTCAGGACGCCTCACTGCTCTATCGCCTGCGCCAGGACGCCCCGCCCGACGGCGAGACCCTGGCGCGCCGCATGGCCGCCGATCTCAACCCGCTGGTCGATGCGCTCTGGTCGCAGGGCTACTTCAACGCCGAGGTCGCGCTCGTCGTCGACGGCGTGAGCCTGAAGGTCGGCGCCGAGCCGGATGCAAGGCTTATCCGCGCACTCGAATCCCACCGCAACCGCGATGCCGTGCCGATCACAATACGCATCGCTCCGGGGCCGGTCTTCGCCCTGCGCGAAATCGCCGTCAGCGAGCGCGGTCTTGCCGGCCCGCCCGCCATCGTGAACCCCGAGAAGGTCACGCGGTTGAAGCCCGGCGACCCGGCGACCTCTTCGGCATTGCGCGCGGCCCAGGCGGCGCTGGTCGACAATCTGCGCGCCCAATCCCGTCCGCTCGCCAAGGTGGTCGAGCTTCGCCCGGTCGTCGATCACGCCACGGGCATCATGGACGTGACCTATGTTGTCGAGCCCGGCCCGGTCGCCGGCTTCGGCGATGTCACGATCGGCCAGACCGACGAGATCCCGCCGGCCGTCGTGCGTTCCTTCATCTATCTGGAGCCAGGCGATCCCTATTCGCCCAAGCGCCTGGCCGATACGCGCCGGTCGATCGCCAGCATCCCGGCGGTCGGCTCGGTCCGCATCCGTGAGGGCGACAGGCTGGACGCCGCCGGCAACCTGCCGATCTTCGTCGAGGTCACCGAGCGGCCCAAGCGCCTGCTCGGCTTCTCGGCGCGCTACTCGACCATCGACGGCCCGGCGGTGAAGACCTATTGGGAGCATCGCAACCTGTTCGGCGGCGCCGAGCGTCTGCGCCTCGAAGGCGATATCTTCCTCGCCCCGCGCATCGACGGCACCAAGATCAAGAGCTTCGACGATTTCGAGCGCTCCGATCTCGGCGGCCGCTTCTCGTTCAGCTTCCTGAAACCGGCGCTCGGCGGCAGCCGCTACGACTGGCTGCTCGACGGCGTCGCGACCCGCCAGCGGGTCGGCACCAACCGCTATGGCGGCTACACGGCGCGCTACGCCAATGTCACCACCGCGATCCAGCGCCGCTTCAGCGACACCTTCTCAATTTCAGCCGGGCTGGAGGTCGAGCGCGGCCAGACCAGCGACGTGCTCGGAGAGATCGACTACACGCTCATCGGCATCCCGCTTTCGCTGAAATACGATTCGACCGACAGCCTGCTCGATCCGACCCGCGGCTTCCGCGCCACGGCCTCAGTCGCGCCCTATCCGACTTTCCTTGGCTCGACCGTCGGCATCGTCCAGGCCAAGGGAGCGTTCTCTGCCTATTACGCGCTCGACGAGGACGCCCGCTATGTGCTGGCCGGGCGCATCGGTCTCGGCTCGATCTCAGGCGCAAGCCTTGACGAGATCCCGGCGACGCGGCGCTTCTATGCCGGCGGCGGTGGTTCGGTTCGCGGCTACGCCTATCGTACGCTCTCCCCGCTCGGCCCGTACAACCAGCTCATAGGCGGCCGCAGCCTGTTCGAGGGCTCGCTCGAGGCGCGCATCAAGCTCACCGACACGATCGGCATCGTGCCGTTCTTCGACGCCGGCACCGCCTTCGAGGGCAGCCTTCCCGACTTCAAGCAGCGGCTCCAGATGGCCGCCGGCCTCGGCCTGCGCTACTACACCGCGATCGGGCCGATCCGCGTCGATGTCGCGGCCCCGCTCAACCCGCGCAAGGGCGACAAGCCGGTCGCACTCTATGTCAGCATCGGGCAGGCCTTCTGATGCGCCGCGCTCTCGCCCATCTCCGACCGAACCTCAGGCGCCTCGCGCTGTTCGGCACCTTGCTGCTTGGCGGCTTGCTGGCTTCGGCCCATTTCGGCGGCTTCGCCCAGAACGCCCAGACCGATCGCGGCATCGTCGCCGACCTGATCTCCAAGGCGCTGTCGAGCGACACCAGCCAGGTCTCGATCGGGCAGGTCAACGGCGCGCTGTCGTCGGATGTCGAGATCCGCGACATCGTGCTGGCCGACCGCGACGGCCCCTGGCTGCGCCTCGACCGGGCGCGGTTGATCTGGACACGCAGCGCGCTCCTGCTGCGCCGCCTCGACATCGACAGGCTCGAGATCGGCAGACTGGAAGTCCTGCGCAAGCAGGCGCCCCAGCCGGCCGGCGCCGCCCCACCGAGCGATGCACCGATCCTGCCGGAACTGCCGCTGAAGGTGATCGTGCGCGCCTTCCAGCTCAACGAGCTCGTGCTCGGCCAGCCGGTCGTCGGGGTCGCGGCGAGGCTCGGGGCCACCGGCTCGGCGACGCTCGGCCCGCCGAACGAAGGCCTCGATCTCAGGCTGGAGGCGCGCCGGCTCGATGCCCCCGGCCAGTTCAATGTCAATCTCGCCTTCGTGCCGCAGACCACGCGGCTGCAACTCGCCGCCAAGCTCGACGAGCCCGCCGGCGGGCTGATCTCGAAGGTCGCGGGCCTGCCCGGCGAGCCGCCGGTGCAGCTTGATCTCAACGGCGATGGCCCGCTCGATTCCTTCCGCTCGACGCTGACCTTCACCGCCGGCCCGACCATCGGCGCGCAAGGCCAGGCCACGCTGTCTCGCGCCGGCGTCGAGCGGCAGCTCGCGCTCGCGCTGGATGCCCGCATCGAAGGTTTGATGCCGGCGCCCGTCGCACCGGTCTTCGCCGGTTCGACGCGGCTCGACGGCTCGGTCGGCTTCGCCGATGCCGGCGCCATCGACATCCGCAATCTCGCGCTGGTCTCCGCGCTCGCGCGGCTCGACGTGCTCGGCCGCTACAACGCCGACAAGACGCTGGACCTGCGCGTCACCGCTGCCGCTCGTCCCAATACGGAGGGCAAGACTGTCGCCTCGGGCGCCGAGATCGGCAAGCTTGCCTTCGACGCCACGATCAAGGGGCCGGTCGCGGGGCCGACCGTCGTCGCCACCCTCGATGCGCAGGACACGAAGCTGCCGGCGGGCGGCTTCTCACGCCTCGGCATGACCTTCAACGCGACCCCGACCGGAACCATCGGCGAGCCCGGCACCCGAATCACGCTGACCGCCGACGGCGAGGCCGCGGGGATCGTGCTCGCCGACCGCGCGCTCGCCCGGGCCGTCGGCGAGCGCGTCGGCTTCACCCTCCGAGGCGTCGCCCAGGATGACGGCACCGCCGATTTCGAGACGCTGCGCCTCGCCATGTCCGGCGTCGAGCTCGACTATAAGGGGAAGGCCGGCAAGGCGCGCGTGCTCGGCCGCCTCCAGGCCGTACTGCCCGATCTCGCGCGATTGAGCGGCCTGGCCAGGCGCCCGCTCGGGGGCCGCGCCGAGCTCGCCGCCGAAATCGACGCCACGCCGCGCCTGAACGACTATGGCGCCACGCTGAGCGGTAAGGGCGACAGGCTCGCTACCGGCGACGCCGTGCTGGATCGGCTCCTTGCGGGTAACCTAACCCTTGCCGGACAGGTGCGTTTGCTGGCCGGCGACCTGACGGTGGCGGGCTTGCGCGTCGCGGGCCAGCACGCCGCCTTCACCGCCGATGGCGGCATCGGCGCCGGCGCGTCCGATCTGAAGCTCGCTCTCGCCTTGCCCGACCTGAAGCGCGCCGATCCGCGCCTGTCGGGCCGGGGCGACGTCACCGCGCAGATCACCGGCCCGCGCGACAGGCTCGACGCCAGCGCCCGGATCGCGGTCGCCAACGCCACGGCGCTGGCCCGGCCGATCCCGCGCCTCGCCATCGATGCGGTCGTTCGCGATCTCCAGGGCGCGCTCGATTCCCGCCTCACGCTGAACGGCGAGATCGATGCGAAGCCCGCAACGGGAACGATCGCGCTGGCGCGCCTGCCCGGCGACGGCTGGAATCTCTCGACGCTCGACCTGACCATCGGCTCTGTCCGTCTGAACGGCGCGCTGACGCTCGATCCGGCCAGCCGCGCCGCCGGACGCCTGACGCTGGCCGCGCGCAATCTCGACGATCTCTCGCCGCTTGCCCTGACCAAGATCGGCGGCCAGCTCGATGCTGATATCGCGCTGGCCGTGGTCGAAGGCCGGCAGAATCTCGAGCTCAAGGCGAGGGGGGCGAAGCTCGCCGGTCCTTCCATCGCCATCGACAAGCTCGACGCGACGGCGGCCGCCTCCGACATCTACGGGCGCCCGATGCTCGACGCCGCGATCGTCATCGACCGCGCTGTGGTCGCGGGCGAGACCTTCAGCGCGATCCGCTTCGACTCGAAAGGCGCGCCGGATGCCAGCGCCTTCACGCTCAGCGCCGCGGCGCGCGGCTTTGCCCTGAACGGCGCCGGCAAGCTCGTTCCGGGCGAACCGCTCAAGCTCGAGCTCGCCTCCTTCGACGCCCGCCGCGACGGCCGACGCATCGCGCTCGCCAATCCCGCGACCTTCGGCTTTCCGGCCGGCGGCGTCGAGATCGCGGGGCTGGCGCTGGCGATCGAGAACGGCCGCCTGACATTGGACGGCAAGGTCGGCGAGGCGCTCGACCTGAACCTGGTCGCAAAGGAGATTCCGCTCTCGGCCGCGCGCATCCTCGTTCCGAAGCTCGACCTTGCCGGTACGCTGAACGCCGAGGCTCGCATCCGCGGCACAGCCGGCACGCCGACCGGGCCGTGGACCCTCCAGGTCGCCCGCCTCGTGACGCCCGAAACCCGGCAGGCAGGCCTGCCGCCGGTCGAGATCGCCGCCAAGGGCGCACTGCAGGGGGACCAGACCAGTGTCGACGCGACCGTGAATGCCGGTCGCGGCGCCAGCCTGACGATTCGGGGCCGGGCCCCGCTCAACGCCATCGGCGCGCTCGACCTCGTGGCGCAGGGCCGGGTCGATGCCGTCCTGGCCAACGCGATGCTCGCAGCCCAGGGCCGCAGGCTGACCGGGACGGTCGCGCTCGACATGCGCGCGGCCGGAACGGCGGCCGCCCCGCGCCTCAGCGGCTCGGCCACGCTCGCCAATGGCAGCTTCACCGACGCGCTGCAGGGCGTGCGCCTGACCAATATCGAGGCGAGGCTGGCCGCCAATGGCGACAACCTCTCGATCGAGCGCGCGAGCGCGCAGACGCCCAATGGCGGCACGCTCTCGGCGAGCGGCCGGCTCCAGCTCGATCCCGCCGCCGGCTTCCCCGGCCAGGTCCGTATCCAGGGCAACCGCGCCCAGCTGGTCTCCAGCGGCATCGTCACGGCGGTCGCCAATCTCGGCCTCGATTTATCGGGGCCGCTGGCGCAGCGACCCCGGATCGGCGGGCGCGTCGACGTGCTCTCGCTCGACGTCGCGGTGCCGGACCGTCTGCCGGCCTCGCTGCGCCCGGTGGACGGAATCAGGCATATCAGGCCGACCGGCACCGCCGCCGCCCGTCTCGCGGAGCAGCGGCGGGCTCAGTCACGGGCAACGCGTGGCCGCCCGGGCCCGGCCTTCGACGCCGCGCTCGCCCTGACGATCTCCGCGCCGAGTCGCGTCTTCATCCGGGGCCGCGGCATCGATGCCGAACTCGGCGGCCAGATCCGGGTCGGTGGCACCCTGGCTGCGCCGGCGCTCGATGGCGGCTTCGAACTGCGGCGCGGACGCCTCAGCGTACTGAGCCAGCGTCTCGACTTCAGCCGTGGGCGCCTGACCTTCTCTGGCGGCACGATGCCGGAGCTCGACTTCGTCGCGGAAACCCGCGCCTCCGACGTCACCGCCCGCGTCATCGTCAGCGGCCCGGCCGACCAGCCCGTCTTCGCCTTCACCTCGACGCCGGAGCTGCCGCAGGACGAGGTGCTGTCGCGCCTGCTCTTTGCGCGCGCATCCGGTTCGCTCTCGCCGTTCCAGGCGCTGCAGCTCGCGCAGACGGCGGCGCAGTTCGCCGGCGGGGGCGGCGATGATTCCTTCGAGCGCCTGCGCAAATCACTCGGCGTCGACAACCTCGACATCCAGGTCGGCGCGGGCGGGCCGACGGTCGGCGTCTCCCGCTACATCGGCGACAACGTCTCCGTGGGCATCAAGGCGGGCGCCAAGCCGGAAGACAGCGGCGTCTCGGTCGGGATCGACGTGACCCGCCGCATCAAGGTCCAGGCCGAGACGGGAGCCGACGGTAGCGCCTCGGTCGGTGTCGGGGCCGAGTGGGAATACTGAGTCGCCGCCTGCTGGCGGAGAATCGGTGGGGCAGCCTGTGGATGACGCTCCAATGATTCTGCTCTGGAACGCCTCAAAACAGCCCCTTCCGGAACGGCAGGGTAAACGGTGTGTAAATTTCGGCGGTCAAAGCGTGACCTGCCTGCAACACCGGGGTCCAAAGCACCCCCTGGAGCCTCTCGGCGGCGTGATCGTGGTTGATCGGCCCTGCGGCATTCGTATGGTTGTCCTGCGTCGGGACGTTCCCGGTCGCTGTTTTTCGTCTTCGCCTCTGAATGGTTCAGGGACGTGGGCGAAAGGCCGGGACGAAGCAGGTTCGGTGATTGGGTCTCCTGGGGCTGGTCACCAAGGAATGTGCAGAAGCCCGAGGGTCTCGAAACTCTTTTGGAGGTTACCAATGAAGCTCGTTAAGAGCCTCCTCCTCGGTTCCGCCGCCGGCATCGCCGCGGTCGCCGGGGCTCAGGCCGCCGACCTTCCCTCGCGGAAGGCCGCTCCGGTCGAATACGTTCGCGTCTGCTCCGCCTATGGCGCAGGCTTCTTCTACATCCCCGGCACCGACACCTGCCTCCGCGTTGGCGGCCGTGTTCGCGCCGAGTACACCGTCGGCACCCGTTTCGGTGACACGCAGGACGCTTACGGCACCCGCGCTCGCGGTCGTCTGAACGTCGATGCTCGCACCGCGACCGCCTACGGCACGCTGCGCACCTTCTTCCGTTACGAGCTGACCAACAGCTCGAACTTCTACAGCGGCACGCTCGGCGGTAACCAGGGCATCATCGCCCCCGGCACCGTTCGTGTCTCGCAGACCACGACGGCTTCGAACCTCGATCTGGCCTTCATCCAGTTCGGTCCGATCACCGCCGGTCGCGCTCAGTCGTTCTTCGACTTCTACGCGAACGACCTGGGCTACTCGACGCTGCGCACGGCTGATAGCCGTCTGAACCTGTTGGCCTACACCGCCACCTTCGGTTCGGGCTTCTCGGCCACGGTCTCGATCGAAGACCGCACCACCGGCACCGGCCAGCGTGAGAACGGCGCGTTCGATCGTTTCGCCGGCACGGCTCTCGTTCTTGAAGGTCAGGACTTCCCGGATGTCGTCGCTTCGCTCCGCGTCGATCAGGGTTGGGGCTCTGCCCAGCTGTCGGGTGCTCTGACGCAGCGTCGTACCACGACCGTTGTGAACGGCGCTGGCGTCGTGACCAACCTCGGCGGTGACGAGTACGGCTTCGCCATCCAGGGCGGCGTGAAGATCAACCTGCCGATGCTCGCGGCTGGCGATCACCTGTACCTGCAGGCTGCCTATGCTGACGGCGCTCTCGGCTATCTCGGCTGGGGTGGCCAGTACGGCTCGGGCCGCATCACCTCGGGCCTTGGCGCGAACCAGCTCATCATCGGCGATCTCGGCGTCAGCACGCTCGGCTCCGTGAAGAACTCGACCGGTTGGTCGTTCGTCGCTGCTCTGCGTCACTTCTGGACCCCGCAGCTGCGTTCGGAGTTCTTCGGTTCGTACTCTGAGCTGAAGCTCGGCTACACCCAGGCCGCTGGCGTGTACGCAGCTGGCGCGATCGTGCGTCCGCTGGATCCGAAGGAGCTGCTCGTCGGCGCCAACCTGATCTGGACGCCGGTCTCGGGCCTGGATATCGGTGTTGAGGTTCTCTACACCCGCACCGAGCTGGCCTCGCGCGTCCTGTCCGTCAACAATGCGGGCGCCCGCGTTGCTGGCACCAGCATCAAGAGCGACGATGCCGTTACTGGTCGCTTCCGCATCCAGCGCGACTTCTGATCGTCTCAAGCGATCCTAGTCGGAAGCCCCGGGGAAACCCGGGGCTTTTTCGTTTACAGGCGACACTCGGCGCCGGAACCGCGCCCGACATGCGCCTTGCGCGGCCGCTGGCGCCTCGGTCCATGGCAGCGCCAGCGTGACGGTTGACAGCCGGCTCGCGAAGCGCCTTCTAGAGGACGCTGTCTTGTTTTGGACACAACTCGCGATGCTTACGCCTTCCCTTGGGTGACGGTCGGCTCGCTGAATGTGTCGACGGATGAGAAGCGTCGTTCAAGAGACTGAAACCGCAATGTTTTTGGGTTTCGGGTAAGCCGGCCTCAGGTCTCGTGGAGGGTTGAGCCGGCATCGGGCCTCGGGGGGTAGCATGGCGCGGCCGGGACGTTGGCTTTGGGGGCTGGTGCCGCTGGCATTGCTGTGGAGCGCCGCCAACCTGTTCTTGGGAGAGGCGATCGAGCGCGACGTCGGCCGCCGCGCAGTTGTTGCGGCAGCCGCCATCGCCGGCGAAGCGCCGGGCGCACGCCCCGTGACTGCCCAGGTCGACGGACGCGACGTCACGATCAGCGGCGAGGCCCTTTCCGCCGACGGGGCGACGCGGGCGATCGCGCGGTTGCGCGCCGAATTCGGCGTGCGCAGGGCGCTTGGCGGCCTGTCGCAGGTCGTCGCCCAGCGTCCGTATAGCTGGTCGGCCAACCGGCAGGGCGATGTCGTGTCGCTCAACGGCTTCGTGCCGGACGAGGCCACAGCAATCGCCAATGTCGCCGCCGTCCGGGCTGTCTTGCCGGCGCTGCGGATAGACGACCGCCAGAGCCTTGCCTTTGGTGCGCCCGCCGGTTTTCAGGCGATGACGAAGGCGGTGCTGGCTGAACTGCCCGGGCTCGCCGCCGGCAAGGTCGCGCTGGACGATACGCGCTTCTGCATCGAGGGCAGGGCGGCGACACCGGACGGTTTCCTCGCGCTTACGGCTGCTACGACCGCGCTGGCCCGGGACGGATTCCAGTCTGTGCCCTGTGCGCTCGAGCCGCCGGTCGTCACGCCGTATCGATGGGGCGTCGAGAACCCGGCCGCGGACATGCTGCGCCTGACCGGCTTCTATCCGTCGGATGCCATCCGCCAGCAGATCCTCGGCCTGCTGCGGCGCGCTTTCCCGGGGCCGATCCGTATCGACGACAGGATGAAGCCGGCTGCCGGTGAGCCGTCCGCCTTTCTCGTTAAGGTCACCCGCGCCATCAATGATCTCGCACGCCTGCGCCAAGGCAAGGCTGAGCTGAGCGGCGATAGCTATGCGCTGTCGGGCGACGGTCCAGAAACCTATGAGGCCTGCCAGGCGCTACGCCTGCAGATCGCGCAGGGCGATGGCCCCGATTCCGTGGCGCAGGTGACGATCACCTGTCCGCCGGAACCACCGCCACCACCGCCCCCGGTCGAGGCGCTGATGCCGGCATTGCCCGATATACCAGCACCGGTGTTCCTGCCGTCGGAATTGCCGCCGCCACCGCCACCGCCGCCGGACACCTCCGTGCCGCCAAACGCTCCCGCTCAGGCGAGCACGCCTCCGGCTCCGGTCGTGTCGCCGCCGCCGCGGCCACCGGCCGTGATGCTGAACTGGAGCGCTGCGATCGACGACGCCCAGGTCACGCTCAAGGGTCTGGTGCGCGATGCGCCAGCCCGCGATGCGCTTCTGGAGCATGCACGCCGTGTCGCGCCATCCGGCAACGTCTCGGACCAGCTGACCGTCGAGCCGCATCTGCGCGAGGAGCCCGATTATGGTGCCGCGACCGGCTTCGCACTGGAACTGCTCGCCAAGCTGAAGCAGGGTTCGGTCACGCTGGCGGGGGCCGCGCTGGCGCTTTCGGGAGAGGTCGCCAACGCCCAGGCCTGGCGGGAACTGGATGCTGCGCTGCGTCGCCAGCCGCTGCCGGCCGGATTGACCATCGGCAGCGAGGCTGGTGCGGCCACCTTGCCGGTACGGCCATACGGGCTGTCACTGGCGGCGGACCGCACCGGAGTGACCTTGCACGGGTATCTGCCCGACGCCCAGACGCGCGAGGCTCTGCTCTCGCTGATCGAGGCCTCGCCGCTAAAAGATAGGCTCGCCGATGAAACCGAGATCCTGCCGGGCGCGCCCGCGGGCTTTGCGGCCGCCGCTCGCATGGCGCTCGGCAATCTGCTGCGGCTCGATTTCGGCTCGGCTTCGATCGTGGATGATCTCGTGACGCTGCGCGGCCTGACCTGCCGCGATCTCATCAAGAGCGAAGTCGAGACCAGCGCCGCATCCGGCTTGCCCTCCGGCTTCCGGGTCGATGCCGTCATCGGCCTGCGCCAGACCGGCTGCGTCGTCGATCCGCCCGCGACCTGCCAGAACGATCTCGACGCTCTGACCAGGAACAACACGGTGCTGTTCGCACAGGGCACGACGGTGGTCGCGCTGGATGCGGCGACGGAACGCGTCATCGGCGAGGCCGTCGACATCCTGAAGCAGTGCCCGGGGACGCGGATCACCATCGAGGGTCATGCCAACAGCGATGGCGAGCGCGGCGGCTTCAACAATCTCGATCTGTCGGCCCGCCGCGCCCTGCGCGTCCGCGACGAACTGGTTCGGCGCGGCGTCGATCCGGCCCGGTTGGAAACGCGCGGCTTCGGCGTGGAGCGGCCGCTGGTGCCGCATGGCTCGGCGCAGGCCAAGCCGATGAACCGGCGCGTGCAGTTCACGGTCGCGAAATAGGAGAGGGACGGACATGCTGTATCTCGCCAGCCAGTTCCTCTGGTTCCTCGTCGCCGCTTTCGGGCTCGGCCTGGTCATGGGCTGGATCAGTCATGATGGCGGCAAGCTGCGGCTCGGCGGCAAGGTCGCCGGCTGGTTCGTCGTGCTGTGGGGGCTGGGCGCCGCGCTCACTTGGCTCCAGTTCCTGAACGGCGCACCGGCGACCTGGGTCGAATCGGCCCTGCTGTTCACGGCCGCCTATGTCGCGGGCTGTGTCCTGGCGGAGTTGCTGCGCGGAGCGCGCCCGCCCGCCGAGGTGGCGGCGCCGGCCGAAGCCGAAGCGGCGGCGCCATCGTTCGCCACATTGCCGCCGGTTGAGGGCGAAGCGGACATTCCCGGCAGGCGGCCGGGCGGTCTGGTCTCGGCGAAAGGCGACAAGCCCGACGATCTCAAGCTGATCAAGGGCGTAGCCGAGCAGAACGAAGCCCGGCTGCACGCGCTCGGTATCTGGCATTTCGAGCAGATCGCGGCCTGGACTCCCGAGAATGTCGAATGGATCGGCAGCTATCTGGCTTTTCCGGGCCGGATCGAGCGTGAGGATTGGGTCGGCCAGGCGAAGGCCTTCGCGGAAGGAGAAACCGAAACGCTCGCCGGCAGCCCCCGGGAGAGCGCCGCCTGAGTTCTCAGGCCGCGCGGCGCTCGGAGCGGGCGATCAGCCGGCTGATCCGGCGCACCATGTCTCTGGGTCCGAGCATCGGCGCATGGCCCTGCCCGGGTGCGACGAAAACCTCGCAATCGGGGTGGCGCTCGCCCATCTCGACCAGGGTCTTCTCCGCCAGAAGGTCTGAATTCTCGCCGCGGATCGCCAGCATCGGTACGCCGTTCAGCCCGTCGAAATAGCTCCACAGCACCGGCAGCGGCGCCTCGAGGTCGAGTTCCTCCAGCACCTTCATCAGCTTGGGATCGTAGTCGGGTTTCATCTTGCCGTCGCGGTCCGTCCAGGTCCGGCGCGCCATCATCTCCCATTCGGCATCGCCGAAGAGCGGGAACTGCTGGTCCGAGAGTCGCTTCAGGATTTCCGCGCCCTCGGCAAAGCTGCGCGGCAGCGGCAGCTTGCCGACATAGCCGCGAATCCGCAGCAGCCCGCGCGCATCGATCACCGGCCCGACATCGTTCAGCACCACGCCCTTGATCGTGCCGGGCCGCGCCGCGCCCATCGCCATCGTCAGGAGGCCGCCGCGAGAGGTTCCCACGAAGACCGCTGCCTCGATGCCGCTCGCGACCAGAACCTGCATGACATCGTCGAGCTCGACACGGATGTCGTAGTTCTTCCAGTCCTTGTCGAAGCCCGACAGGCCGCGGCCGCGGTAGTCCAGCGCCAGAACGCGCCGTGGCTTCGCTTCGTCCTGCGACAGCGCGAGTGCCAGCTCGTGGAAATCGGCGGCCGTGCGGGCGAATCCCGGCAGGCAGATGACCGGCAGCGCGGTCGCGGCCAGGGGCCCGTAATCGCGCACATGCAGGCGCAATCCGTCGCGCGCGCTGATGAAGAGCGAAGTGAAGCCGGTGTCGGGGGAGGTGGTCACGCGTCGAGCCTCGCGGACCGCTGGCTTTCGTCATCCCGCGCCGTCATCCCGGGCGGAGCGCAGCGCAGACCCGGGATCCATGCCGGAGCGCTGATCGTCAAAGGCTCAGGCATGGATCCCGGGTCTCCCTGCGGTCGCCCGGGATGACCCGCGCTGAGGTGAAACGAAAACAGGACTCGACCCTAATCCCGCCGCCAGCCGCGCTTCAAGTCGTGGTCGATCAGATAGGCCGTGCGCTGATTCAGGCGCTGGCGGTAGACCTGCAGGTTCTCCATGACACGCTGCACATAGTTGCGCGTCTCGTAGAAGGGGATGCGCTCGACCCAGTCGACGGCGTCGATCTCCGGCTTGCGCGGGTCGCCATAGGCCTCGATCCATCTCTTCACATTGCCGGAGCCGGCGTTATAGGCCGCGAAAGTCAGGATGTAGGAGCCGCGCCAGTCCTTGAGCAGGTCGTTGAGATGGGCAGCGCCCATCTGCGCGGAGTAGAGCGCATCGCGCCCGAGCCTCGGCCAGTCGAAGGGCAGGTTGGCGCGCCGGGCGGTTTCGCGCGCAGTCGCCGGCATCATCTGCATGAGCCCGCGCGCCCCGGCATGCGAGATTGCGGTCGGGTCGAAGGCGCTCTCCTGGCGTGCGATGGCGTGGACGATGGCGCGCTCCATCGGGTCGCCCAGAACCGGAAACTCCGGCACGCCGGAGGTCGGGAAGGCGGCCGTGTCGAGCGGGAAGCCGCGATGGAGCGCCGTCTTGCCGAGGGCGAGCAGGGCGCGCGGGTCGTCCTCGCGCTGTGCGATACCGGCCAGCGCCTCCAAGGCCGGCGTGCTGTGCAGGCGCTGGGCGAGATCGAGCATCATCTGGACGGCGAGGTCGCGCTCGCCGATGCGATAGAGCAGGCGCACGCCCTGATGCCCCGGCAGATGTGCCAGCGAGGCGGAGGCCGAGCGCCGCAGCGGCAGGTCAGGCAGGCCGAGCCGCGCGCGCGCCAGCTGGCCATAATAGGCGATCGGGTGCTCGGCGGCGCGCTCATAGGCGGCCCTGGCATCCTCTGCCTTGCCGATGGCCTCGGCGGCGCGGCCCTGCCAATAGGCCGCGCGTGAGACCGACACTGGCGTCTCTGCAATTCTCGCAGCTTCGTTGAAGTGTTCGAGCGCGATGCCCGGCTGGTCCCGGAAGCGCAGCGCGATGAAGCCGGCATGCCATTCGGCGTCGATACGCTCGGCCGCATCCTCGGCGCCATGGCCGGCCGCGACCTCATAGGCACGTGCCGCATCGCCCCCGTCGAGCAGCTTGCGCGCGATCAGCCGGCGCTCGACCCACCATTCGTCGCCGTCGCCGAGCAGTGCCGGATCGCGCGGGACATTCGCCAGCGCCTTGGCGGCCTCGGCGGGCTTGTCGGCCCGCCTGGCCTGTTGGGCCAGCAGGAAGGCGAAGGAGACATCCGTCTTGAGCGCTGCCGGAACGGCCGAAATCAGCGCAGGTGCGATCGGCTGCTTCGCCCTGGCGCTGGCGAGACGGGCCTTCGCGAGCAGGACGTAGTCGGCGGAGACGCGCGCAGCATTGCGCAGGGCTGCTTCTCCGTTGTCGCGGAAGAGATAGCGCTCAGTGCGCAGACGATGGTCGGTCGCGGTCAGGGCGCTGCCGAAGGCGTCGAGGGCGATCTTTTCGAGCGCGGCGCCGTGAGCATCCTGCCGCCAGCTCTGGCGGGCGAGCGCCACGGCCTCTTCGGTTTGCCCTTCCGCCTTCAGCGCGAGCGCGAGTGCGATACGCCCGGCCGGGCTGACGGGGCGCTGCCCATGGAAGAAGGCGCGGATCGTCGCCGGGCCCTTCTTTTCGGCGATCAGCCTTTCCTCGGCGCGGCGCCGGAACAGCGCCGTCGCGGGATAGTTCGGGTAGGTCTTGAGGAAGGTGTCGATCCGTGTGAACGGGACGAGGCCCGCTCCGGTGCGGATCGCGATCCATTCGAGCAGCGCGCGGGCGCTCGGGTCGTCGATCGACGCGGCGATGGCGTCGCCCTCGCCGAGGGCGCCGCGCCGATAGGCGATGACGGCCTTCTTGATGCCGTCGAGGCGGTCGGCATCGTCGAGCAGCGCCTCACCCGGATGGGAAGGCAGGGCGGCGGCCTTCTCGACCTCGACGGCGTCGAGGCTGGACAATTGGGTAGGATGACTGCCGTCATCGGCGGCGTGGGCGGGGAAGAGGGTGGGCATGGACGCAAGCAAGGCCGGCACAAGGAGGCTGATCAGCCTCAATCGGTCGGGAAGCAAGGCCATGGCAGGCTCCACGGTCGAATACGTAAGCCTGCAATGCTCACGGAACTGGGTTTATGAAGGCTTAACCAACATCGAACGCATTTTGATGCGTTGCCGACTTTGCCTCCGGCGGGGGACGGTTTATGTGTGACGGCCCAAAATGGCCATTCCGTGTCAGGACGCCGCTCTCATGACCAAGCATTCCGCCTTCACCGGTTCGCTCCCTGCGCTGGTGACGCCGTTCAAAGGCGGCAAGATCGACGAAACCGCCCTGCGCGCGCTGGTGAACTGGCAGATCGAAAGCGGTTCCGCGGGGCTCGTTCCCGTCGGCACCACCGGCGAAAGCCCGACGCTTTCGCATGACGAGCACAAGCGCGTCGTCGAGATCGTCATTGCGGAATCGAAGGGCAGGGTGCCGGTCATCGCGGGCGCCGGCTCGAACAACACGACGGAAGCGATCGACCTCGCGGTCCATGCCGAGAAGGCCGGCGCGCAGGCGGTCCTCGTCGTCACGCCCTACTACAATAAGCCGACCCAGGAGGGCATGTACCAGCACTTCAAGGCGGTGAACGATGCGGTTGGCATTCCGATCATCATCTACAACATCCCGCCGCGCTCGGTCGTGGACATGTCGGTCGAGACGATGACGCGGCTCTACGAGCTGAAGAACATCGCCGGGGTCAAGGATGCGACCGCCAATCTCGCCCGCGTCTCGCAGCAGCGCCACGCCATGGGGCCGGACTTCATCCAGCTCTCGGGCGAGGACATGACGGCGCTGGCCTATATGGCGGCCGGCGGCCATGGCTGCATCTCGGTCGTCGCCAATGTCGCGCCGCAGCTCTGCGCTGACCTGATGACGGCTGCGCTCAAGGGCGACTATGCCGGCGCGCTGAAGATTCAGGACCGGCTCGTGCCGCTGCATGATGCGATCTTCAAGGAGCCCGGCCTCGCCGGCGCCAAGCATGGTCTCAGCCTGCTCGGCCGCATCGAGGAGGAGGTCCGCCTGCCGCTGATGCCGGTCACGCCGCCGACCGGCAAGGTCATTCGCGACGCCATGGTGTTCGCCGGCCTGCTGAATGCCTAAATAAGGATGTTGCGTTCGTCCGGGCTCTCCGGTCGACGCCAGAGCCGGATCCGATCAGGTTGGATAACCTGATCGGTGAATCCGTCTCCAACTGCTTTGTAGAGAACGCGTGATCCGATCGGATTGCTCTGCAATCTGATCGGCGCGTGCTCTAGGAGCCCGAACCGCGGGCAGGATGAGATGAGCAAGCCCGACCCCGACCGCTACAAGCTCGCCGCCGACAACCGCAAGGCGCGCTATAATTACGAGATCACCGAGACGCTGGAGGCGGGCATCGCCCTGCAGGGTACGGAGATCAAGTCGCTGCGTGGTGGCCGCGCGACCATCGGCGAGAGCTATGCCGGCCCGATGGGCACCGAGCTCTTCCTGTTCAACGCGCATATCCCCGAATATCTCGAGGCCAACCGCTTCAACCACGACGTCAAGCGTCCGCGGAAGCTGTTGCTGCATCGCCGCCAGATCAACAAGCTGATGGGCGCGATCCAGCGCGACGGCTACACGGTGATCCCGCTCAAGGTCTATTTCAACGAGAAGGGTCGCGCCAAGGTCGAACTCGGCCTCGGCCGCGGCAAGAAGCTGCACGACAAGCGCGAGACCGAGAAGAACCGCGACTGGAACCGCGACAAGGCCCGCATCATGAAGACGGGTGCGTGAGCGCGTCATTTTCGGGCTTGCCCCGAGAAGCTCCGGCCGGATGAACTCCTGAGCCTCCGCGTCACGAGATGCTCGGGGCAGGCCCAAGCATGACGGTGGCCGAAATCTTATCCCCGCGCCGTCGCCCCATGCCTATCCTCCCCTTGCTCCGCCCGACCAAGGGGGCTGTCGCGAGGCATCGTGCGGCCGGGCGGGGTTTGCGGGTTTCGTCTTCTTGCGGCCGTTGCGGGCCAGGGATGGCGGAGGCGCAGATCGCCATCGCGCAGGTGAGTCAGGCTGCGCGACCCGTGACACGGATAACCAGAAGGCGATCTGGCGGCATCAAACACCCGCGCGCGGGCAAGACCTCTGCTCTAAAGGCCGGCGGCGGCTGACGGCGCTGCTTCGACACGACATTCGACATCGACGTCGGCACGCAGCCGTCGACTGCGACGCCACTACGCCCCGCGCATCCCCTTGGATACGCCAGGCACCAGACCGAAAAGTGGATCCCACTTTTCGGTCTGATGCAGGAGAAAGAGCGCGAAACCCCGCGGCACTGGCCGGCCGGGGCTTTCGGCGCGCCACCCGTCATTGCGAGCAGAGCGCGGCAATCCAGCAGGACATCGGCTCTGCGCAGGTGGATTGCCTCGCGGCCCGCACCTTCCGCAATGACGCAAAACACCAGCGTTCAGCTATCGACGGTCTCGTCGCCCTGGCGAATGCCGTAGCGGCGTTCGAGGCTGGGGTTGCCGGAAAGGACCGGGGCAGCCCCGAGAGGACCGCTGCGCACATGCCGTTCGGCCGGGTCGCGGCCGATCTTCTGCATTAATTGGGCGAGGTCGATGAACTCGTCGCATTGGCGGCGCAGATCGTCTGAGACCATTGGCGGGTTGGTCGAGATCGTCGAGACGACCGAAACTTTGACGCCCTTGCGCTGCACGGCCTCGACCAGGGGGCGGAAGTCGCCATCGCCGGAGAAAAGGTAGATCTGGTCGAGATGGGGAGCCAGTTCGAGCATCTCGATAGCAAGCTCGATGTCCATATTGCCCTTGATTCGGCGGCGGCCGGTGGCATCGGTGAATTCCTTGGCGGCCTTGGTGATGACCCGGTAGCCGTTGTAGTCGAGCCAGTCGACCAGCGGGCGGATCGACGAGTATTCCTCGCTCTCGATCAGCGTGGTGAAATAGAAGGCCCGGATCAGGTTGCCGCGGCCTTGGAATTCACGCAGCAGTCGGCGGTAGTCCATGTCGAAGCCGAGCTGCTTCGACGTCGCGTAGAGATTGGCGCCATCAATAAAGAGGGCGATGCGGGGGGCGGCCGCCATAGAAAGCACTCCGGATGAAATATCTTTACAATATGCGCAATGAAATCGAAACGCGGTCTAACTATGGTATTTCTCGGACGGTTTTGGGCGGTCTCGGCAAAGGATCAGTCGGGCTAGGCACTCAGCCCCCTGCTGCCGGGCTTGATCGCGGGGATCGCGGCGAGTTCGGGAGGCAGCGCGTCGGGCGCATAGTCGGGAACGTCGTACTCCATCAGGCTGACAAGTTTCATGCCAAGGTCGGCCCGGCCGGCCGAACGGTCGATCAGGCAGGCGGCGCCGACGATCGTGCCGGGTTCGCCGATCACGGAATCGCGGCATTCGCGCAGCGACAAGCCGGTTGTGATGATGTCCTCGATGATGACGCAGCGCGCACCTGCGGGCAGCGTGAAGCCGCGGCGCAGCTTGAAGACGCCGCCCTCGCGCTCGACGAAGACGGCCTTAGCCTCGAGATGGCGCGCCGTCTCGTAGCCCGGTACGATGCCGCCGATCGCAGGCGACACGACATAGTCGATCTTGCCGAACTCGCCCTCGATCTTGGCGGCGAGCGCCTTGCAGAGCCGCTCCGTCCGCACCGGATCCTGGAAGACGAACATCTTCTGCAGGAAGACGGCGCTGCGCCGGCCCGAGGACAGGATGAAATGCCCTTCGAGCAGCGCGCCGGCATCGCGGAATTCGGCCAGGACGTCGTCGTCGGTCATATATCGGCTCCACGGAAAACAGGATCGGCCGCGTTTTTGCGTCGGATCGCGCCGGGGCGCAAGGCTTGCGGGGGACTACTCCTCAGCCCTTTGGGAACTCCAGCCCCATCTCGCGGTAGCGCGCCGGGTCGTCGCTCCAGTTCTCGCGCACCTTCACGAACAGGAAGAGATGCACAGTCGCTTCGGCCGCTTCCGCAATCTCGATGCGCGCCTTCTGGCCGATCGCCTTGATCGTCTGGCCGCCTTCGCCGAGCACGATCTTGCGCTGGCCCTCGCGCTCCACATAGATCGTCTGCTCGATCCGGACCGAGCCGTCCGGCCGCTGCTGCCACTGCTCCGTCTCGACCGTCGAGCGATAGGGCAGTTCGTCATGCAGCCGCTCGAAGATCTTCTCGCGGGTGATCTCCGCGGCCAGGAAGCGCAGCGGCGCATCCGATATCTGGTCCTCCGGATAGAGCCAGGGGCCGAGCGGCAGCCGTGTCTCCAGCCAGGTCAGGATGTCCTTGACGCCGTAGCCGGTCAGCGCCGCGATCATGAAGGTCTGCTCGAAATTGCCTTGCGCATTCACCTTGGCGGTGATGTCGAGCAGCTTCTCCTTGGCGACCGTGTCGATCTTGTTGAGGATCAGGAATTTCGGCTGCTTCAGCTCGGAAAGCTTCTCCAGCAGGCGGGTGTTCTCCTCGTTGTCGAAGCGCTCGACATCGATCAGCACGCCGATCAGGTCGGCATCGGTGGCGCCGCCCCAGGCGCTCGTCACCATGGCGCGGTCAAGCCGGCGCTTGGGCGCGAAGATGCCCGGCGTATCGACGAAGATCACCTGTGCCGGGCCTGACAGGGCTATGCCGCGTACCTGTGTCCGCGTGGTCTGGACCTTGCGCGAGACGATCGAAACCTTGGCGCCGACGAGCTGGTTCAGCAGCGTCGACTTGCCGGCATTGGGCGTCCCGATCAGCGCGACGAAGCCGCAGCGCGTGGGCGCGAGCGCCTGGGCGCCTGTCTCCGCGTCAACCATTGTCGCTCTCCATTGTTTCGCTCCACAGGCCCTCGCGCCGCAGGAAGGCTTCCGCCGCCGCCTGCTCGGCCAGCCGCTTCGACGGCCCTTGCGCCTCGGCGTCGGTCAGGCCCGGGATGCGGGCCGCGACGCGGAAGACCGGCGCATGGTCCGGGCCCGACCGACCGCGCTCGCTATAGGTCGGCGTCTGGTAGCCCTGGCCCTGGGCCCATTCCTGCAGGGCGGTCTTGGCGTCCCTCAGCGGCCGCACCGGCTTGAGCAGGCGCTCGCCGAA
Organism: Allobosea sp. GW822-FHT03F07; assembly: GCF_058801345.1. NCBI lineage: Bacteria > Pseudomonadati > Pseudomonadota > Alphaproteobacteria > Hyphomicrobiales > Alloboseaceae > Allobosea > Allobosea sp. GW822-FHT03F07. The sequence goes on along the minus strand of NZ_JBXAND010000006.1, from coordinate 120,157 downwards.
GGCGCGTTCGACCAGCCCGCGTGCCGCAGCATAGCCTCCATCGATGAAGACTGCACCGATGATCGCCTCGCAGGCATCCGCCAGGATCGCCTTGTTCTTGCGTGCCCCGCCGAGGATCTCGCCTTCGCCGAGCCTCATGAAGGCGCCGAGGTTCCAGGCCTGTGCGACCTCGGCGCAGGTCTCCTTGCGGACGAGATCGGCGAGCCGGCGCGACATGTCGCCTTCCTCGGCCTGCGGATAGCGGGCGAAGAGCATGTCGGCGATGCTGAGGCCCAGCACCCGGTCGCCGAGGAACTCCAGCCGCTGATAGCTTTCCAGCCGCGAGCCTTCCGCGCTCATATGGGTGAGGGCGGTCGTCAGCAGGCCCTGGTCGACGAAGGAATGCCCGAGAGTCGCTTGCAGGCGGGCGGTATCCGGCGCCTTGCGTCCGTTGTCGCCGGCCTTGCTCACTTGCGGATCGCGCTCATTTGCAGATCCCGCTTACTTGATGGCGCTGAACAGGCGGTTCCAGCGAACCGTCCAGGGCCATTCCCACAGCTTCCAGGCCGAGGCGCCGTCCTCGATCGAGAAGAAGATGATCTCGGCGCGCCCGACGAAATTCTCGAACGGCACGAAGCCGACGCTGCGGTCCCGCGAGTCGAGTGAGTTGTCGCGATTGTCGCCCATCATGAAGAAGTGACCGGGCGGCACGACGAAGACCGGCGTGTTGTCGAAGCTGCCGTTGTCGCCCTCGCGCTCGATGATGTTGTGCGAGACGCCGTTGGGCAGTGTCTCGCGATACTGGATCGCGGGGGCGCTGCGGCCCCAGTTGTCGGTGGTGACGAAGTCGGCGATGCGCTCGCGCTTCACCGGCTGGTTGTTGATGTGCAGGATGCCGTCGATCATCTGGATGCGCTCGCCGGGGAGGCCGATGACGCGCTTGATGTAATCGGTCGAATTGTCGGTCGGCAGCTTGAACACCGCGATGTCGCCGCGCTTCGGCTCGGCCGCCCAGACGCGACCCGAGAACAGCGGCGGGCTGAACGGGATCGAGTGTTTCGAATAGCCGTAGGTGTATTTCGAGACGAAGAGATAGTCGCCGATCAGCAGCGTCGGAATCAGCGAGCCCGACGGGATGTTGAACGGCTGGAACAGCAGCGTGCGGATCACCAGCGCGATCAGCAGCGCCTGAACGACGACCTTGATCGTCTCGAAGACACCGCCCTCGTCCCTGGCGGCCTTGTTCTTGGCATCGACGTCGTTGGCCACGCGGGCGCTCCTGGGACGGTGGTCAAGCGCGCGGTCTAGCGGAATGTCACGCCGCAGACAACGGCGCGTCCGCAGGGGGCGCTCCCTCACCAATGGCGGGAGTATGAAGGGGTGCGGCAATTGACCGCGTCAGACGCTAGGGGCACGATAAAATGTCAATTCTGGGGAGGAATCATCATGAACGGCAAGAAATACGCGGCTGAAGCGATCGGCACATTCTGGCTGACCTTCGCTGGCTGCGGCAGCGCGGTCATCGCGGCGGGCTTCCCGCAGGTCGGCATCGGCCTGCTCGGCGTCTCGCTCGCCTTCGGCCTGACCGTCGTCACCATGGCCTATGCCATCGGCCATATCTCGGGCTGCCATCTCAACCCCGCCGTCACGGTCGGCCTGGCGGCGGGCGGGCGCTTCCCGGCGAACCAGATCCTTCCCTATGTCGTGGCGCAGGTCATCGGAGGCGTCGTGGCCGCGGGCGTGCTCTACCTCATCGCCAGCGGCGCGCCGGGCTTCGACCTCGCCAAGGGCTTCGCTTCGAACGGCTATGGCGATCACTCACCCGGCAAGTACAGCCTCTTCGCCGGCTTCCTCACCGAAATCGTGATGACGATGATGTTCCTGTTCATCATCATGGGCGCGACCCATGGCAAGGCGCCGGCCGGCTTCGCGCCGCTTGCGATCGGGCTCGGCCTCTGCCTGATCCACCTCGTCAGCATCCCGGTGACCAATACCTCGGTCAATCCGGCGCGCAGCACCGGCCCGGCGCTCTTCGTCGGCGGCTGGGCGCTGCAGCAGCTCTGGCTGTTCTGGATCGCCCCGCTGATCGGCGGCGCGCTCGGCGGCATCGTCTATCGCTGGCTGAGCGAGGAACCGCGCGGCGCCGTGGTCGGTAATGCGCCGGCCGAGTGAGGCGAGGGCGCTTCAGCGCCACTCAACCCAGCGGCCATGAAAATCGGCGCGCGCGATCTCGCGCTCGCCGCCATAGGGCCAGGTCGTCAGCGTCACGGCCGCGCTGCCGGACTGGCCGTCGGCCTCCATGCGCAGCCAGGCGAGCGGCGCCTTCTTTGTCGCCGTGGCGGCGGCTTTTGCCATGGCCTGCTCGATCCGGCGCTTCGTCGCCTCGGGCAGGTATTGCCACATGATCGTGTGCATCAGCAGGCGTGTCTGGCCGTGCTCTTGCGGGGTGGCCAGGCACGCTTCGGCCCACTCTGCCGCGTCCGCCTGTTCGACGCGCCAGGGCTGGCGGGCGGCGGCGTCGAAGGCAGCCTGCGTCGTGGCGATGCGTTCGGACTGGTCGGGCCAGATATAGGACATCACCCTGTCGCGATGGTCTCGATTGCCGGGATCGAGCGGGTTGAGATCGCAGGCGCGCCGGGCCGCGACCGCAAGCGGCGCGTCGAGCGGCGGCAACGACCCGCGCCATTCGCTGCGGATCGTGACTGGCGCAGTCGGATCACCCCAGACGCCGCTGCCGAGTTCGTAGCGATAGCCGTCGAAACCGAGATTGAGCCCTGCGCTCGCGCCGATCTCGATAACATCCAAGGGTAGCCCGGTTTCGCTGATGACCGTGAGTGCGCCGCCGAGCAGCACGGCGCAACGCTTAACCTCATTGGTCTGCGGCGCGCTGTCGAGATAATCATGCAGGAAGCCGTCATGCTCGGCGATTGCGTGCGCGAGGCCGCGCCACAGGGTTTCGGGGTCGGGCCTGTTCGGCGGATAGAGCGCCGTCAGGTTCAGGTCGCGCCCGGATCGGGCCAATGCGTTCAAGCCACCGGCGGCTCTCAGGGCGACCGCGTCGGCCCGCGGCTCACCGGGCCAGTTGAGGATGCGGGCGCCGAAACGGCTGGTCGCATCGAGGCGGTCTCGCAGAAGCTCGCAGATCAGGGCGGTGAAGTCCGAACCCATGCGTCGGCAGCCATTGGCCTGGCCGGAGAACTCCTCACGTGCCCGCGACTCGGCTGCTGCTCTCTGCATGTCAATCCGTCTCCGTTTCAGGCCGGAATCGCCCGCGCCTCGATCACCACGAAGGCCTGCGCCATCGGCGGATCGTCGGTCATCGAGACATGGACGATCGCCTCATGGCCGGGCGGCGTCATCGCCTTCAGCCGCTCGGCCGCGCCGCCGGTCAGCCGCATTGTCGGGCGGCCGCTGGGCAGGTTGACCACTTCCATGTCGCGCCAGAACACGCCGGCGCGCAGGCCGGTGCCGAGTGCCTTCGAGCAGGCTTCCTTCGCCGCGAAGCGCCGCGCATAGGAGGCTGCCCGCGTCGCGCGCCGATCGGATTTGGCGCGCTCGCCCTCGGTGAAGACGCGGTGGGTGAAACGTTCGCCGAAGCGCGCGAGCGACTTCTCGATGCGGTCGATGTCGCAGAGGTCGGAGCCGATGCCGAGGATCATGGCCCGGATCTACGCGCCGCCGCGGCCCTCGTCCATCGCCTGTCGCATCCGTCCGATCGCGGCATCGAGGCCGATGAAGATCGCCTCGCCGATCAGGAAATGGCCGATGTTGAACTCGACGAACTCCGGCACGGCCGCGAGCGTTCGCGCCGTGTCGTAGTCGAGCCCATGGCCGGCATGGACCTCGAGGCCGAGCTTCGCCCCCAGGGCCGCACCATGCGCGAGCCGCTGGAACTCGATCTCGGCCCTGGCCGTCGCGCCGTCCATGACGGCGTGGCACCAGCTTCCGGTATGCAGCTCGATCACTGGCGCGCCGAGCTTGGCGGCCATCGTGATCGGCGCTTCGTCGGGCTCGATGAACAGCGAGACGCGGCAGCCGGCTGCCTTAAGCCGGGCGATGGCCGGCGCGAGCTGGCTTTCCTGCCCGACGACGTCGAGCCCGCCCTCGGTGGTGCGCTCCTCGCGCTTCTCGGGCACGAGGCAGGCAGCATGTGGCTTCAGCCGTTCGGCCAGCGTGATCATCTCTTCGGTTGCGCCCATCTCGAAGTTGAGCGGCTTGGTCAACTCGACCGCCAGCCGCTCCATGTCGGCGTCGCGGATATGGCGGCGATCCTCGCGCAGATGCGCCGTGATGCCATCGGCGCCGGCCGCGACGGCCAGATGCGCGGCGCGGACGGGGTCGGGCAAGGCCCCGCCGCGGGCGTTCCGCACCGTCGCGACATGATCGATGTTCACGCCCAGTCGCAGCCGGCTCGTCATGGATCAACTCTCCCGAAAACGAGGCCGTGCATAGACGAAAATGCTGCAGCGGCTCAAGGCAGGGATTGTCATGGGCGAGGTCACGTTTCGTGATCGATCGCTCCACTCCTCCGCGACATCTTGGCGATTTGGTAACCGCAGCATGAGGACCGGCGCATGTTTGCCCGGGGATAAGGCAATCGTAAGAAGCCCGTCGTAGCCTTCATCTTCGGGAGAGAGGCCGGAAAGGGCCGCAACGTGCAGCTTGCAGTGAAAACGGGGCTATTCGAGAACGAGATTTCCGCCGAAAGGCGCGATCTCAGCCAGGATGCCGAACGCTCGCTGGGCCGCGTCGTCTCCTGCGACGGCTCGCGCGCGACCATTGCCAGCACGGTGTCCGGCATGGCGCGGCTTGGCCCGGATTCATGGGCCGTCGGCCGGATGATCTCGATCAATCTGGGCAGTTCGCGCATCGTCGGGCTCGTCTACGAGATGCGCGCGGTCGATCCGGTCTGGAACGAGGCGGCCGACAACGTCGTTCACGTTCAGGTCGAGATGCTCGGCGAGGTCACGGAGAGCCCCGACGGGCGCGCCCGCTTCCAGAGCGGCATCACCACCTATCCGCCGATCGGGGCGATCGCGCATCGCATCCGCTCGGGCGATCTCGCGCTGGTTCACGATCTCGGCGCGCGCAATGGCGTCGCCATCGGCACGCTGACGCAGGACGCCTCGATTCCCGCTACGATCAGCATCGACGACATGCTCTCACGGCATTTTGCCCTGCTCGGCACCACCGGCGTCGGCAAGTCGAGCGCGGTCGCATTGCTGCTGCGCCGGGCGATCGCGGCCCGCGCGCGGCTGCGCGTGCTGATTCTCGATCCGCACAACGAATATGCGGGGGCCTTTCCCGACCGCGCCCTGTCGATTGACGCGGAAGGGCTCGATCTGCCGTTCTGGATGTTCAAGCTGGAAGAGTTCGCCGAGATCGTCTTCCGCGGCCGCGCGGCTGTCGAGGAGGAGGCGGACATTCTGCGCGAGGTCGTGGCGACGGCGCGGGAGCGCTATCGCGGCGCCAGCCAGCGCAACCCCATGCGCGATCTCAATTCGAGCCTGCTGAAGCGCCCGCTCGACGCCGGCCTTGCCCGCCGCGAGGACGGCATGGGCAGCGCAAGCGACACGCCGACGCCGTACCGGATCGTCGATGCGCTCCAGATCATCGACGAACTGATCGGCCTGCACGAAATGCGCTGGCCGCGCGCCGCCCTGCGCTCGCTCAAGGTGCGCATCGAGACCCTTCACAGCGATCCGCGCTACCAGTTCATGTTCGCGCGCGCCAACATGATGGAGACGATGGCCCCCGTCGTGGCGCAGATCTTCCGCGTGCCGCATCATGGCCGGCCGATCACGGTGTTCCAGCTCGGCGGACTGCCGTCCGAGGTCGTCGATGCGGTGGCCTCCGTGCTGGCGCGGCTCGCCTTCGATCTCGCCATGGCGAGCCAGGGCACCTACGAGATCCTGCTGCTCTGCGAGGAGGCGCACCGCTATGTTCCGGCCGATCAGTCGCTCGGCTTCCTCCCGACGCGGCAGGCGATTGCCCGCATCGCCAAGGAAGGCCGCAAATACGGCGCCTATCTCGGCGTCGTGACGCAGCGCCCGGGCGAACTCGATCCGACCATCCTGTCGCAGTGTTCGACCGTCTTTGCCATGCGCCTCGCCAACGAGCACGACCAGCAGATCATCCGGGCCGCGATCTCGGACGCCTCGGCGAGCACGCTCAAATTCCTGTCCTCGGTCGGAAACCGCGAGGCGATCGCCTTCGGCGAGGGCGTCGCCACGACGATGCGGATGCGCTTCGCCGATCTTCAGCCGCATGAACTGCCGGCGATGGAGATCGCCGTCGGTGTCGAGGGGCGCCGCGAGCCGGGTCTCGACGAGATGGTCAGGCGGATGCGCGGTTGAGCCTGCACGGGCGCAACGCGAATCTTGCATCTGCCGTGCTTTGGCTGTAAGGCCCGCATTCGACATCTTCCCTGCATCGCCAGAGATCAGAAGGAGCCGCCACATGGCTCGCGTTACCGTTGAGGATTGCATCGACAAGGTCGACAACCGCTTCGAGCTGGTTCTCCTCGCCAGCCATCGCGCGCGGATGATCCAGTCGGGCTCGTCGATTCTCGTTCCGCGCGACAACGACAAGAACCCCGTCGTTGCGCTCCGCGAGATCGCCGACGAGAAGCTGAAGCCCGAGGATCTGAAGGAAGACCTGATCCACTCGCTGCAGAAGCATGTCGAGGTGGACGAGCCCGAGGCCGAGACGGTGCCGTTGCTCGCCGCCCCCGGCCAGAGCGCTTCGACCCCCGATTCGGAGGTCCAGTTCGACCGCATGAGCGAGGACGATCTGCTGCGGGGCCTCGACGGCCTCGTGCCGCCGACCGAGAGCGCCGACGACGAGGACTGATCCTCGACGGTCTCTGCACAGCCTTCACTAAAGCCCGGCACAGCCGGGCTTTTTCATGCCTGCCCGGTGAGAATACGCCTTGCTGCCCGTCCGTCCCATCCCGATATTGAACGACTCCAGACTACACAGGCGTGACAGAGGGCCCGCATGGGCATGATGCGGCAATACGAACTCGTCGATCGGGTTCGCAGCTACAACCCGAATACCGATGAGGACCTGCTAAACCGGGCCTATGTCTATGCCATGCGCGCGCATGGCACGCAGAAGCGCGCCTCCGGTGACCCGTTCTTCGCCCATCCGCTCGAAGTCGCGGCCCTCCTGACCGATCTCAAGCTGGATGATGCCACGATCGTCGCCGCCGTCCTGCACGACACCGTCGAGGACACCGCCGCCACGCTCGAAGAGATCGAGAGCATGTTCGGGCCGGACATCCGCCGGCTCGTGGACGGCCTGACGAAGATCAAGAAGCTTGATCTCGTCTCGAAGAAGGCGGCCCAGGGCGAGAACTTCCGCAAGCTCCTGCTCGCCATCGTCGACGATGTCCGCGTGCTCCTGGTCAAGCTCGCCGACCGGCTGCACAACATGCGCACCCTGCATTTCATGGCGCCTGAGAAGCGCCTGCGCATCGCCGAGGAGACCGCCGAGATCTATGCCCCGCTCGCCGGCCGCATGGGCATGCAGGAGCTGCGCGAGGAGCTGGAGGAACTTGCCTTCCGCCACATCAAGCCGGAAGCGCACGCCACCGTCACCAAGCGGCTGGAGGAGGTGACCAAGCGCGAAGGCAGCGTCATCGGCGAGATCGAGAAGGACCTGAAGGACAAGCTCGCGGCGAGCGGCATCCAGGCCGAGGTCTCAGGGAGGCGCAAACGGCCTTATTCGATCTGGAAGAAGATGGAGCGCAAATCCATCTCCTTCGAGCAGCTCTCCGACATCTTCGGCTTCCGCGTCATCGTCGAGAAGCCGGAAGACTGCTACCGCGTGCTGGGCATCGTCCACATGACCTGGCCGATGGTTCCGGGCCGCTACAAGGACTACATCTCGACGCCCAAGCAGAACGACTACCGCTCGATCCATACGACGGTCGTCGGGCCGGGCCACAGCCGCGTCGAATTGCAGATTCGCACCGACACCATGGACCGCATCGCCGAATTCGGCATCGCCGCCCATGCCTATTACAAGGACGGCCGCACCACGGAACTCGCGCAATATGCCGACGAGAGCCGCGCCTATCAGTGGCTGCGCCGCACCGTTGATCTGCTTGCGGAAGGCGACAGCCCCGAGGAGTTCCTCGAGCACACCAAGCTCGAGCTCTTCCACGACCAGGTCTTCTGCTTCACGCCGAAGGGGCGGCTGATCGCGCTGCCGCGCGGCGCGACGCCGATCGACTTCGCCTATGCGATCCACACCAATGTCGGCAACAGCGCGGTCGGCGCCAAGATCAACGGCCGCATCGCGCCGCTCCTGACGGAACTCGCCAATGGCGACGAGGTCGAGATCACCCGCGCCGAAGGCCAGACGCCGCCCGCCGCCTGGGAATCCCTCGTGGTCACCGGCAAGGCCCGTGCCGCCATCCGCCGCGCGACCCGCACCGCCGTGCGCCGGCAATATTCCGGCCTTGGCCGCCAGATCCTCGAGCGCGCCTTCAGCCGGGCCGAGCGGCCTTTTTCCGACGAGAAGCTGAAGGCGGCGCTGAAGCGGCTCGCCCGCACGGCGGTCGACGACGTGCTGGCCGCGGTCGGACGGGGCGAGATGTATTCCGGCGACGTGGTCAAGGCCGTTTATCCTGACCTCGAGCCTGAGAAGCGCAGCGCGCCCGAGCCGAAATCGGCGGGCGCGCCGGCGGGCAGCGGCAAGGGCTGGTTCGAGCTGCGCCAGGGCGAGAACCTGAAGTTCAAGCTGCCGGGCGAGACGCCGGGCGACGACGCCATCCCGATCCGCGGCCTCGGCGGCGACCTGCCAGTGCGCTTTGCGCCCAATGGCGGCGCCGTGCCGGGAGACCGCATCGTCGGCATCCTGACGCCGGGCGAGGGGGTGACGATCTATCCGATCCAGTCCTCGGCGCTGGCGGCCTTCGACAACGAGCCCGAGCGCTGGCTCGACGTGCGCTGGGACCTCGACGACAAGACGCCGCAGCGCTTCCCGGCCCGCATCTCGCTGAACTCGATCAACGAGCCGGGATCGCTGGCGCAGATCACCACGACCATCGCCGAGCATGACGGCAATATCGACGCCGTCGCGATGCACCGTCCGAACCCGGACTTCACCAATGTCACCATCGACCTGACGGTCTGGGACCTGAAGCATCTCAGCGCGATCATCAGCGAATTGCGCGAGAAGCGGGTGATCAGCCGGGTCGAGCGGGTGGTCGGGTAGTCAGGAAGCGCGCGGGGCTCGAAAGGCTGCTGCGAGCTCGCGCAGGAAGGCGTTGGTTCCCGGCGCGGCGACCTGGCTGCGCATGACCACTTGCGAGGTTCCGAGGTCCGGAAGCCCCCATTCGGCGCCGACATCGACGGCGCCCGGCGGTGCGATCCGCGCCGCCAATGGCGAGACGCCGATTCCGCCTGCCACGGCGGCGAGCACCGCCGCCATGCCGCCGCCGATGAATGCCTCGCGCCAGGCCAGGCCGGCGCGGTCGAGGGCGTCCATACCGTGCTGCCGCAGCCAGCAATCCGCAATGAGGCTCACCAGCGGCAGTGGCTCGTCCGGTCGATGAAGAAGGCTCTCGGCGGCGAACCAGCCGAAGGCGTCTTCGCGCAGAACCTCGCCGGTGCGCCCGCTGCCGAGGCGGCGGACGATCGCGACATCGAGTTCGCCGCGCTCGAACGCCGCTTCCAGCGCCCGCGACGCCTCGATCCTGAGACTAATGACGATGCTGGGGTGCTGGCGCGAGAGCCGACCCAGCACGGCAGGAATCTCGGCGCCGACGGCCTGCTCGCTGATGCCGATGGCGATGCGCTCGCCGGGCTGCCGGAACGCGCCGAGCGCGCGCTCATGCGCCGCCATCAATTCGCGCGCGGCCGGCAGGAAGCGCTCGCCTTCCGCGGTCAGCCGCACCAGCCTCGGATGCCGCTGCAGCAGCGTCTGGCCGAGCCCGTCCTCCAGCCGCTTGATCCGCGTGCTGACGAGCGACTGCGCCGTCCCCAGAGCCTCGGCTGCCCGGGTGAAACTGCTGAGTTCCGCTGCCTGCAGGAAGGCGGCAACGGCATCGATGTCGAGGGTGGCGCTCATCTAAAATCACAAATCCGCATCATTGATATCATCATAGATACTATTTCAGGATCAATGCAATCGGCCTAGCTTGGATGGGTTCGCAGGGCCTGCCGCCTTGCCTTTCCGCCTTCCTTGTCCTTGGAGCCCGCCATGCCCCTGATCCGGATTTCGATGCGCCGCGGCCGCCCGGCCTCCCATCCCGCCGCCATCGTCGATGGCGTCTACCGCGCCCTGCGCTCGACCTTCGAGGTGCCGGAGAACGATCTCTTCGCCGTCGTCCACCAGCACGACGCCGACGAGTTCGTCTTCGACGCCAATTACTTCGGATTCGAGCGTTCTGCAGGGCTGGTGATCATCCAGCTCACCGTCGCCAACACCCGCGGCGTCACCCAGAAGAAGGCGCTCTATGCCGCGATCGCCGCGAACCTGCAGAAGGAGCCGGGGCTGAAGCCCGACGACATCTTCATCAGCCTCGTCGAGGTCAAGCGCGAGGACTGGTCGTTCGGCGCCGGCATCGCGCAGTATGTGGCTTAGGTCGCACTTCCTTCTGACCAACCGCGCAGTCATCCCGGACAAGCAGCAAAGCTGCGCAGTTCCAGGATCCATCGTAGCGCAGTTCTGGATGAGGATTGGCCCTCCGATGGATCCCGGCGCTCCGGCCGGGATGACGGCGCGCCTGAAAATTGCAGCGTCGAGCAGGCCGCCCTAAACCCTTCCAATGGAATGGAGTGACGAGGGCACGATCATCGGCGTCCGCAGGCATGGCGAGAGCGCCGTGATCCTGGAGGCGATGACACGGGACCATGGCCGCCATCTCGGGCTCGTGCGCGGCGGCCGTTCCGCGAAGCAGCAGCCGGTGCTCCAACCCGGCAACGCTGTCTCACTGACCTGGCGGGCCAGGCTCGACGAGCATCTCGGCGAGTACAAGGTCGAGCTGCTGGCCTCGCATGCCGCGAGGCTGATCGAGGCGCCGGTCGCGCTCTATGGCCTCGGCACCGCCTCCGCCCTGCTGCGGCTGTTGCCGGAACGCGATCCGCATCCCGGCCTGCACGAGGCGCTTTCCGTGCTGGTCGAGCATCTCGACGAACCCAGCCTCGCCCCGGCGCTGGTCGTGCGCTTCGAGCTGGCGATGCTCTCCGAACTGGGCTTCGGGCTCGATCTCGCGCGCTGCGCTGTCACGGGCTCGCCCGATGATCTCAGCCATGTTTCGCCGAAATCCGGCAAGGCCGTCAGCCGCAAGGAAGCCGAGCCCTATCGCGATCGGTTGCTGGCGCTACCGCCCTTCCTGAGCGAAGGGCAGGGTGCGCGCCAGCCGACACCTGCCGACCTTCTTGCCGGTTTCGCGCTGACCGGCCATTTCCTGCGCCGTCACGTCTTCGAGCCGCGCGGCTTGGCCGAGGCGCCGGAGCGCGCGCGGCTGGTCGAGTTCGCGCTGCGCGCCGGCGCCACCCCGGCCGCCTGAGCGCTGCGCAGCTCCTGCAGCAATTCGATCTGGACCTCCTGGATCTCGGCGAGGCGCTGCCATTGCCGGTTGACCAGATGGTCCATCTTCTCGTGCAGATGCCGGATTTCCAGCTCGGCCTTGAGGTTGACCTGGTAGTCGTTGCGCGAGCGCGCCGGTCCTTCGCCTCCTGGCGCTGCTGGCTCATCATGATGACGGGCGCCTGCACGGCGGCGAGGCAGGAGAGGGCGAGGTTGAGCAGGATGAAGGGGTAGGGGTCGAACTGTGCCGCGCCGATGATGTTGATCACCATCCAGACGGCGATGAAAACCCCGAACGAGATCAGGAAGCGCCAGCTTCCGCCGAAGCTCGCGACATGGTCGGCGAGGCGCTGGCCGAAGGTGCGGTCGCGGTCGATGTCGTCGTCGGTGTTGCTGGTGATCAGCTCGGAGCGGGCGAGGCTTTCGGCCACCTGCCGGTCGAGCTCGCTGATTTCGCCGCGTTCGCTCGCCAGCAGAGCGTTGACGTAGCGCAGGCGATAGGCGGCGATCTGGTCTTGCGCGATCAGCGCATGGTCCGGCAAACCAGGGTGGTCCTGGCGGATCGCCTCGGCCAGGGCCGGCCGCAGCGCATCGATATGGACCAGTTCGCGCTTCGGCACGGGCTTTCCGGTGAGGGAACAGATGCCCTTGTCCGTGCTGTGATTGTAGTTCGTCATGCAGCTCTCCGTCGGTGCCGGGCGCATTCTCGTCGATTGCATGGGGCGATATCGCCCGCCATCGTTCTAGCCGGGCGATTCGCGCCGTGCGATAGAGGCGCGAACGAAATGACAGTCGGGGCAAGCACGCAATGGGTAAGCCGGTCGATCCGCCGCCGGAGGACGAATCCGAGCGCATCGATCTGAAATCGGCGCTCGAAGAGCGCTATCTCGCCTATGCGCTCTCCACCATCATGCACCGGGCGCTGCCGGACGCGCGCGACGGTTTGAAACCTGTCCACCGTCGCATCCTGCATGCGATGCGCCTGCTCAGGCTCGATCCCGGCCAGGTCCACAAGAAATGCGCCCGCATCGTCGGCGACGTCATCGGCAAGTTCCACCCGCATGGCGACCAGTCGGTCTACGACGCGCTGGTGCGCCTCGCGCAGGATTTCGCTCAGCGCTATCCGCTCGTCGACGGCCAGGGCAATTTCGGCAATATCGACGGCGATAACGCCGCCGCCTATCGCTACACCGAAGCCCGCATGACCGAGGTCGCGCGGCTCCTGCTCGACGGCATCGACGAGGACGCGGTCGATTTCCGCGAGACCTATAACGGCGAGGACGAGGAGCCGATCGTGCTCCCCGCCGCCTTCCCGAATCTGCTCGCCAACGGCTCGCAGGGCATCGCGGTCGGCATGGCGACTTCGATCCCGCCGCACAATGCCGCCGAGCTCTGCGACGCCGCTCTCTACCTGGTCCAGCACCCGGAGACCTCCTCCGAGCAGCTGATGACGTTCGTGCAGGGCCCGGACTTTCCGACCGGCGGCGTCATCGTCGAGAGCCGGGCCTCGATGGCCGAGACCTACCGCACCGGTCGCGGCGCCTTCCGCACGCGGGCGCGCTGGGAGGCCGAGGATCTCGGCCGCGGCACCTGGCAGGTCGTCGTCACCCAGATCCCCTACATGGTCCAGAAGGGCCGGCTGATCGAGAAGATCGCCGAACTCCTGAACGAGAAGAAGCTGCCGCTGGTCGCCGACATCCGCGACGAATCGGCCGAGGATATCCGCATCGTCATCGAGCCGCGCGCCCGCAATGTCGATCCGGCGCTGATGATGGAATCGCTCTTCCGGCTGACCGAGCTGGAATCGCGCATTTCGATGAACATGAACGTGCTGACCGGCGGGCTGGTGCCGCGCGTGCTCGGCCTGAACGAGGCCCTGCGCGCTTGGCTCGACCATCGCCGCGACGTGCTGCTGCGGCGCTCGCGCTTCCGGCTGGGGCAGATCGAGAAGCGGCTGGAAATCCTGCGCGGCCTGCTGATCGTCTATCTCGACCTCGATCGCGTCATCAAGATCATCCGCGAGGAGGACGAGCCGAAGATCGAGCTGATGCGCTTCTTCGAGCTGACCGAAATCCAGGCCAACGCCATCCTCGACACCCGCCTGCGTGCGCTGCGCAAGCTCGAGGAAATGGCGCTCAAGACCGAACTCGACGAGCTGACCACGGAAAAGGGCCAGATCGAGGAGCTGCTGGCGTCCGAGCCGGTGCAGTGGAAGCTGATCCAGCACGACATCCGCGAGGTGAAGAAGCTCTTTGGGCCGGAGACGGAGATCGGCAAGCGGCGCACCACCTTCGCCGACATGCCCGACACTACCGACATCGACCTGACGCAGGCCATGGTCGAGCGCGAGCCGGTGACGGTCGTCATTTCCAAGAAGGGCTGGATCAGGGCGCTCAAGGGCCATGTCCAGGACCAGTCGACGCTGACCTTCAAGGGCGATGACGGGCTGAAGACCGCCTTCTTCACCGAGACCACGGCAAAGCTCCTGGTGCTCGCCTCGAACGGCAAGGTCTTCACGCTGGAGGCCTCGAAGCTTCCCGGCGGGCGGGGCTTCGGCGATCCGATCCGCCTGATGATCGAGCTGGAGGAGACCGCCGAGATCGTCTCCGCCTTCCCCTATCGGCCAGGCCTCAAGCTGCTGATGGTGACTTCCGACGGGCGCGGCTTCGTCGCGCCGACGGATGATGTCGTCGCTAATACCCGCAAGGGCAGGCAGGTGCTCAACGTCGATGCGCCGGTGACCGCCCTGCTGGCGGCCCCTGCCGATGGCGACCATGTCGCGATCATCGGCGAGAACCGCAAGCTCAACTGCTTCCCGATTTCCGAGGTCGCGGAGATGGGTCGCGGCAAGGGCGTCCGCCTGCAGCGCTACAAGGATGGCGGCGTCTCCGACGCCAAGACCTTCAAGCTGGCGGACGGGCTGACCTGGCGCGACACCTCCGGGCGGACCTGGACCGTGGCACAGAGCGAACTGATGGAATGGCTCGGCCATCGCGGCGAATCCGGCCGCCTGCCGCCGAAGGGCTTCCCGAAGAACAACAGATTTGCTTGAGAGGGCCGTTAAGGGCGCGGGGAACCCTCTCCCATGGGGAGAGGGCATGGTGAGGGGTCGGCCGCTGGACGACCGACCGTGACCTCACGGCCGTTTCGCTGTCAGGCAAGCGCTCCGCTGGCCCAGGGGCCTACACCTCACCCCTGTCCCTCTCCTTACAGGAGAGGGGTTCCGCGCGCCCTCTGCTGAGAAGCCAGGACCAATTAAGCTGTGTGTTGCCAGAGCCTTGGAAGCTGCGGCGGAATCACCCCCGCAACCGCCTGAATCGATCTCTCAGCGGATCGCCTCGCCGACGACGCCGACTTCGAGGCCGAGCGTCAGGTTGTTGGTCACGGCCCATTCGACGCCGGCGCGCGCCTCCGGCCGGACCCGTATATCGCTGCGCGTGAACGGCGTGGACCACGGCGTCGCGCCATAGCGCCAGGTTTCATTGGCGGCGGCCATCCCGACCTTGCCGTAGACCAGCACATCTGGCGTCACGAGCACGCCGGCCTTGATCTGGAAGGCGCCGGCAAAATCGCGCGTATAGGCGGTCTGGCCGAAGCCCGGCGTGCCGTAGCCGCCCAGCGCCGGCGCGTATTCGAGTGCGCCGACGATGCCGTAGACGAAGTTGCCCTCCTGCCGCATCGTCCCCGCCTCGAGCCCGAAGGTCGGCCCGGCATTGCCGCCGAGCCGTTTGGAGCTGGAAACCTGGAAGCCGGTCGAGATCCGGGCGTAGGAGCCGTCCCATTTGGGAACGAGCGTAGGCTCCGACCAGGCGAAAGAGGGCAGCGGCGCAAAGCCCGTGAAGGGCAGCCAAGCCTGCGCGCTGGCACTTCCCGAAAACAGCGCTGCCGCGCCGAGTGCACAGGAAAAGACTGCGCCGGAAAGAAGGGGAAATCTCACGTCGAAAGCCATCCTCGCCGCCGGTTTGCGCAAGGCATGCACACACCGCACATGGTCAGGCTAGCATGAGGTCGCCCGAATGTCGCGGATTTGTGGCGCGGGAAGATCAGGCGAGCTTGGTCTTGAGCTTCAGAAAACGCATCGTGCGTTCGGCCACGGCCGGATCGAGCCGCTCATAGCTGCGCAGATCGTCCTTGGTGGCGTTCTTGGCGAACATCAGCCGCCTCGCCCGCAGGGTCAGGATGGCCTCGAAGGCCGCCGTCCCGATGCCCAGCGCCCGGCAGGCGACGGCGATGCCGCTGGCATCGCGTTGCATCAGCACGCGCAGAGCCTGGTCGGTCGTCAGGCTGGCGACCTGGGCGAAGACCAATGCGAGATGAAAGGCGCGGTCTTCGTGGGCGAGCATGGTCACGATCTCGTCCAGTGGCCGCGCTCCGGCCGTGAGGTCGGCGAGCAGCAGCTTGATCTCGAGGCGCTGCTGCCGGGCCTGCCGGGCCAGGTGGACCGCTTCGCTGCTGGCTTTCGACCACAGCCCGCCTTCGTCGCTGAGTTGCTCGACCATCCGCATCACCCTCTCGGCCCGGTTCGGCGTGAGGTTGGAGCGGGTCGATAGCGCAAGGCCGATCTCGCCGTCGGCGCCGCCGCGCTCGATCAGCCGGTCGAAGCCCTTGTCGGACAGGCTCGCGCCTTCATTGGCGCTGACCGTGTGCAGGACTTCGCGGTCGCCGCGCTCGACGAGGATGTCCGTGACGCTCTCGGAGAGCCGCGAGCGTTCGGCGATCGCGACGAGATGGCGCTGCGACTGGCTGACGGCGATGGCCGCCAGATCGGTGTCGGTCAGCACCGGCGAGAGCTTCAGGACGAGACGCGCGACATCCGCGTCGGAGTCCGTGGCCAGCGTCACGGCGACGTCGCGTGGCAGTGCCGGCGTCGCGGCGACGCGATCGGCATAATCGCGGCGATCCTCGGTTTCGAGATGTGGAAGCGATTTCACGGCGATGTCGCCGTAATGCGCCTGGGACTCCGCGCTCGGCGTCTCGTCCAGCAGAAAGAGGTCGGTGACGGCGTTGAGAAGCTGTCGACGGGAATCCGACGACATCTCTGCGGGCATCCGGGTCAATTCGTCGAACATGAGGCGGTCCAGGCGCAATCTATCAGACTAGCCTTACGGCATAGCGCTTGCCTGAACCTTAAGATGAACCTGGACGGACGGGGTGAACCAGAGAATTTCTTCCGGATATGCCAGCCGGCGCAGGTTGCCGCCCACGTCTTCCGGGAGACCTTGCCCGTCAGGCGACCCTGGCCTTCATGCGGATGAAGCGCATGCCGCGCTCCGCCGCCGTCATGTCGATCTGCGCGTAGCGGCGCAGATCCTCCTCAGTATCCTTGTTGGCGAACATCAGGCGCCGCGAGCGCAGGCCCAGGATCGCTGCGAAAGCCGGGTAGCCGACATCCAGCGCACGGCAGGCCAGGGCTATGCCGCTGACATCCCGTCGCAGCAGGGCGCGCAAGGCCTGCTCGACGCCGATATCCGACGAGCGGGCGATGACCTGGGCGAGGTGATAGGCGCGGTCCTCGTTGGCGAGCATGATCAGCACGTCGTCGATCACGCGGGTCTTCGCCTTGAGGTCCTTCAGGAGCAGGCTGACTTCCAGCCGCTGCTGGCGCGCCTGCCGGGCGATGGTGGCCGCCTCGCTCTCGGGGCGCAGTTCGACATCGTCCTCGCCGAGTTCGGCCAGCAGGCGCATGACGCGCTCGGCGCGGCCGTCGGTCAGATCGGAGCGGACGGCGACGGTGCGCGGGATCGCGGGTTCCTCGCGGCCACGCTCCAGCAGGCGGTCGAAGCCCTCCTCGGAGAATTCGGCGCCCTCGTTGCCGCCGACCGTCTTCAGCACGCCATTGTCGCCGCGCTCGACCAGGATGTCGGTGATGCTCTCCGACAACCGGACGCGCTCTGCGATGGCTGTGAGATGCTCCTGCGACTGGTTGAGCGCGATGGCGGCGAGGTCGCGATCGGTCAGGACCGGCGACAGGCGCAGGACGAGGCGCGCCACTTCGCTTTCGGGATCGCCGGCGAGCGCGTTGGCGACGCTGCGTGGCAAGTTCGGCTCGGCCGCGACCTCGTCGGCATAACCTTGGCGCGCCTCGGCATCGAGATGCGGCAGGGCGCGCAGCGCAATCTCGCCATAATGGTGCTTGGACATCCCGGTCGGCTCCGGATCGTAGAAGAACAGATCCGTGACCGCGTGCAGAAGCCGCCGGCGTGCATCCGACGAGGTCTCCGCAGCGAGTTTGAACAGGGAGTGCAGCATGACGCCCTCCAAGCCTTTCTGATCGGGGCCAGGCTTGCGAGAAGCCTCGACAAATGTGGCGCAGCACCGCCGCCACGCAACCATTGTCATGGAATGGTATGAACAAAAGCTGTTGCGGGTCTTACCCCGGCGAGAGCCTGCGGACGGGGATTGTTCCGGGGGAAGGCGTCAGCCGACGCGCTCCCAGCCCTGCGGCAGCAGGCGCTCCTGCGGCAGGAAGCGTTCCTTGTAGGCCATCTTCGGCGAGCCATCGACCCAGTAGCCGAGATAGACGTAAGGCAGGCGCAGGCGGCGCGCCCGTTCGATATGGTCGAGCACCATGAAGGTGCCGAGCGAACGTTGCTCCAGCGCCGGATCGAACACCGAATAGACCATCGAGAGCCCGTCGCTGAGCGTATCCGTCAGCGCCATCGCATAGAGATCGCCCTGGCCGCGCCCGGTGAAGCCGCTGTCGGGCCCGCGGCGGCGATACTCGATCAGCGAGGTCTCGACATGGCTGTCCTCGACCATCATCGCGAAATCGAGCGCCGACATCGTCGCCATGCCGCCATCGGGATGGCGCTGGTCGAGATAGGAGCGGAACAGAGAGTAGTGCTCGGAGCGGGGGCGCGGCGGCAGGCTCTCGCCGATCAGGTCGCTATTGCGCGACATCACCTTCCGGAAGCCGCGTGACGGGCGGAAGTCGTCGACGATGACCCTGACCGAGACGCAGGCCCGGCAGGTTTCGCAGGCCGGCCGATAGGCGATGCTCTGCGAGCGCCGGAAGCCGCCCTGGCTGAGCACGTCGTTGAGGTCGCGCGCGCGGGATCCGACCAGATGGGTGAACACCTTCCGCTCCTCGCGCCCGGGCAGGTAGGGGCACGCGGTCGGTGACGTCAGATAAAATTGCGGGGCATCCCGCAACGGGCGCGTCACGTCAGGTTCGCTCCGGAAAACCGCTTCGCATATTCAGTGTATCACCCGCCGGTCCGGCAACAAGCGTCGCCCGGATCAGCCGAACATGTTTTGCTTGCTGAGCCCGAAGATGTCGTTGGCGAGCGCCGCCGCGATGCCGAGCGTCATCACGATGAGCCCGGTCATGAAGAGGCGCTGCGTGCGGTCGTAGCGTGTCACGAGCAGCGAATCCCGGCCCATGAGATTGGCGAAGGCCTTGAGCTGCATGCCGATGCCGGCGGCCAGCAGGATCAGCGGGATGAAGTCGATACGGCTCCACGCATTCGGATTGGCGGCCCAGCGGCTGAGGAAGGTCAGGGAGAAGCCGAGGATGATGCCGACGGCCGTCAGCGAGCCGTTACGGAAGGTCGAGTCGATCTTCTCCGGCTGATCCGGCTCGGCGGCCATCGGCTTCGTCCGTCTCGCATCGCTTCAGCTAAAAAGGCAGAAAGCGTGACGCGAGGCAACTGGCCGGCGATATGTCAGGCGCGCACCACCACCAGCCCGGTGAGCAGGTCGTGGCCCAGCCGCCGGTCGCTGCGGACGAGGCCGCAGAGGATGTCGAGCAGCCAGAGCCCGACCGTGCCCGCCGCGACATAGAACAGCAGAGCGTGAACCGCCGCAGCCAGTCCGTCCGGGCGCCCGCCGGTCGCGGTCTCGACCCTGAGCCCCGCCATTCGCATGCCGAAGGTCGCCTGGCGCGGGCCGCCAATCGTCAGCGCCGCATAGCCGAGCGCCGTCGCCACGCTTGCGATCGGGATCAGCAGCCAGGCCGCGCCGAAGGTGACGATGCCGAGCAGGGCCAGCGCGAACCAGACCAGCGAGCCCAGGATGAAGAGCACGATGATATCGCCGATCCAGGCGAAGATTCGCGAGCCCAGCACGCCGCTGACGTCCTGGACGGGGCGCTCGCCGACCGCGACGATCGGGGGGCGGCTGTAGCGTGTGTCGGTCATCTGTCCCTGGTTCCAATTCGTGCGGCCGGAATGGCCGCGCAGCGATAATGTCGGTTCAGCGTCCCGGTTCCGCAAGACTGCGCTCGGTGAGACCACGCGGCAATACGCGATGCGGCGCGAAGCCGCTTTCCCGCAAGGCCGCCTCGATCGCCGCCGAATGCGCGCTGCCGCGGGTCTCGACGGTGACGTCGAGCGTCACGCCCTTGGCGGGGACGTCGAGGAAGAGCCGGCCATGGCTGACCTCCAGGATGTTGGCGCCCTGCTCGCCGAGGAGGCTCGCGACCTTGCCGAGGAGCCCCGGCCGGTCGCTGGTGGTCAGGCGGAAGGCGACGATGCGGTCCTCGCGCTCGAGCTCGCGCACCATCACGGCGGCGAGCAGCCGTGTGTCGATGTTGCCGCCGCAGAGCACGAGGCCGACCTTGCGCCCGGCATAGCGCCCGGGCTCCTTCAGCATCGCGGAGAGACCGGCCGCTCCCGCGCCTTCCGCAAGGCTGTGCTGGAGACTGGCGTAGGCATAGACAGCCCGCTCGATCAGGTCCTCGCCGACGAGCACGATGTCGGAGACGAGGCTGGAGACGATCGGCAGCGTCTGGACGCCGACGGTCTTGACGGCGATGCCCTCGGCCAGCGTCGCCCCGCCGATCGGCAGGTCATCAGCGTTGATCGCGTTGAAGAAGGAGGGGTAGAGTTCAGCCTCGACGCCGATCAGTTCGATGCCAGGCTTCAACGCCTTGGCCGCGACCGCATTGCCGGCCATCAGCCCGCCGCCGCCGAGCGGGATGATCAGCACGTCGAGGTCGGGCTCGTCGTCGAGCATCTCGCGGGCGATCGTGCCCTGGCCGGCCATCACGGCGGGATCGTCGTAAGGGTGGACGAAGACCAGTTCCTCGGCCTGCGCCAGTTCGCGCGCCCTTTGAGCGGATTCGTAGAGCGTCTCGCCGTGCAGCACGACGCGGGCGCCATGGGAGCGGGTGTTCTCGACCTTCACCAGCGGCGTCGTCTCGGGCATCACGATCGTCGCGGGGATGCCGAAGCGGCGGGCGTGATAGGCGACGGCCTGGGCGTGGTTGCCGGCCGACATCGCGATGACGCCGCGCTCGCGCTCGTCCTCGCTCAGCGTCAGCAGCTTGTTGACCGCGCCGCGCTCCTTGAAGGAAGCCGTCGCCTGCATGTTCTCGTGCTTCACCAGAACGGTCGCGCCGGTCAGCTCGGAGAGCCGCGGTGCCGGCACCAGCGGCGTGCGCAGGACATGGCCCTCGATGCGCCGCGCCGCCTCCTCGACATCCGCGGGGGTGATCACGAAGGGCTCGCTCATGGCCAGATTTCCATTGATCGGTTCTCAGACTTGTGTTCGTCAGACTTGGCGCGGCGCCAGCGCACCATCGCCGAAGAAGCCGCCGGGCCGCAGGATCAGCACCGCGGCGAGCAGGGCATAGACGGCGATGTCGCGCTGTTCGAGCGGCATGGTCGATGACCACAGCACTTCGAACAGCGCGATGCAAAGCCCGCCAAGCGCCGCCCCGGCCGGTGAGCCGATACCGCCCAGGATCGAGCCGACCAGCGCCTTCAGCCCCAGCGAGAAGCCGCCTGCGAAACCCATGCCGCCATAGACGGCGGTGACGATCACGCCCGCCATGCCGCTTGCCGCGCAGGCGAGGATCAGGGCCCGGTCATGGACTGCCCGCGCATCGACGCCGAACAGCGCTGCGGTCCGCGCATCGTCCGAGACGGCGCGCCATTGCCGGCCATAGGCCGAGCGGGCGATCATCCGCACGAGGCCGAGCGTGACTGCAAACCCCATCGCGGCCACAGTGAGACCCAACGGCGTCACCGTCACGATGAAGTTGCCCGCCCGCGCCAGAGCCATCGGCTCGTTGAAGACCGGAGGCAGCCAGCGCAGCCCCGCCCCCTGCGCCAGCCGCAGATATTCCGATAGCGCGATGGAAAGCCCGATCGTCGCGATCAGCACCTGCTGGCCGGGAGCCTGCCCAAGAGAAGCCCGCCCAAGAGAAGCCTGTCGGATCGGCGCCTGCCGCCCCTGGCCCAGCGGGTCAAAGGCATGGTCGAGCGGGCCCAGCACGAAGCGGCCCATCGCGAAGCCGTGGAGGGCGCAGGCCAGGATCGCCACGAGGAAGGCGACGACCAGCCCCGAGGCCGGGGTCGAGGCGGCGAGCGAAAACAGCAGCGCGGCGCCGACCACCGCGGACAGGGCTCCCAGCGCCGCGAACTCGCCGAAGCTCAGGATGATGCGCCCGGTCAGCCCGTAGATCAGCGCATAGGCGCAGGCGAGCAGTGCGTAGATCGCGGCGGAGGGCAGGGCGCTCAGCCCTTGCTGGAGGCCATAGGCGAGGCCGGCCGACAATTCCGGAAGCGCCTCGGTGCGGGCGGCGCCGGGATCGGGCGGCGGTTCCTCGCGATTCTCCAGATAGAAGCGCCGCAGCAGGTAGAAGCTGGCATCGCTCATCGGGCGGCCGTCGCTGGCGATGCCGATCAGCGCGCCGCGCTGCAGACTCTGGCCCTCGCCGGCGAACAGGCAGTCGATGCGCCTCCGTTGCACGGCCCCGCCCCCCGCTGGCACGCTGTAGAGGATGCGCAGAATGTTGGCGCGCGGCCCGTCTTCGACGCCCTCGATCGTGATCGGCGTGCCCGGCGCATTCAGCGCCGGAATCGCCTGCCGGCAGAGCCGCTGCTGGTCCGTGTCGAAGCTCTCGCCGCAGGAAGCGAGCGCGAGCACGAGCAGAATCGTCGGCAGGAGAGGACGCATGTGGCGCGACGGTAGCTCCTGCCGACGCCGTTTAAAACATGACTCCGCAGCGAGTATCCGCGGTCAACTCAAGTCGGGCGGATCGAGATAGCGACCCAGGATCAGCGCCCCATGAGACATATCCTGAGCCTTGTCGCCATGCCCGAGACGGCGATAGTCATCCGCCGCGTCGCTCCGGCTGCGAATTTCGGTTTCGACCACACCGCGCAGCTCGTCCTTGCCCAGCACCCTGCGCGGGACTTCGGAAGCCCCGTCGCCAAAAGCATGAAATACATAGGTGCTGTGCCGGTCACCGACCGGAACAGCCTGGGCATTTTCGATCGCGGCGATCAGCTCGCGCAGGGCCGTGACTTCGGCAGCCTTGCGCTCGCGCATCGCTGTCAGCAGGTCGGCTCTGAGCAACGCCAGGAAGCGCTGGCTCTCATCTGTGATCATGGTGAAACCGTATCGATATTCCGGCACGGCGTAAGCCTGTTGGAGCCGTCGAGGCAAGCGGCCTCGTTCGAGCCGGGAAAACTCAGCCCGCGGCCTTCAGCGCCTGAGCCACCTGCGGAGCGAAATAGGTCAGCACGCCGTCGGCGCCGGCGCGCTTGAAGGCGGTCAGGCTCTCCATCATCGCCCGGTCGCCGTCGAGCCAGCCATTGCGGGCGGCGGCGACGATCATCGCGTATTCGCCGGACACTTGATAGGCGAAGGTCGGCACCCGGAAATGGTCCTTCACCCGCGCGACGACGTCGAGATACGGCAGGCCGGGCTTGATCATCACCATGTCGGCGCCCTCTTCGAGGTCGAGCCCGACCTCGGCGATGGCCTCGTCCGAATTGGCCGGATCCATCTGATAGGTGCGCTTGTCGCCGACCAGCGTCGCGTTGGTGCCGATCGCGTCGCGGAACGGGCCGTAGAAGGCCGAGGCGTATTTCGCCGCATAGGCCATGATCTGCACGTCCTCATGGCCCGAGCCGTCGAGCGCGTCCCGGATAGCCGCGACGCGGCCATCCATCATGTCGGAGGGCGCGATGACGTCCGCGCCCGCATCGGCCAGCGCCAGCGCCTGCTGGACGAGGATCGCGACGCTGGCGTCGTTGAGGATGCGCTCGCCCTCCATCACCCCGTCATGGCCGTGGGAGGTGTAGGGGTCGAGCGCGGCGTCGCAGATGATGCCGATCTGCGGCACCTCGGCCTTGATCGCTCGGACCGCCCGGCACATCAGGTTGCGCGCGTTCAGCGCCTCCGAGCCGGTCGGATCGCGCAGCGACTTCTCGACGAAGGGGAAGGGCGCGATCGCGGGGATGCCGAGCGAGGCGGCATGCGCGCTCTGGCGCACCGCCTCGTCGATGTTGAGCCGGTCGACACCCGGCATCCAGGCGACGGGCGTGCGCGCCTCGGCCGAATCCATCAGGAACAGCGGCCAGATGAGGTCGTCCGTGGAAAGCCTGGTTTCGCGCACCAGCCGCCGCGACCATT
Organism: Allobosea sp. GW822-FHT03F07; assembly: GCF_058801345.1. Classification (NCBI taxonomy): domain Bacteria; kingdom Pseudomonadati; phylum Pseudomonadota; class Alphaproteobacteria; order Hyphomicrobiales; family Alloboseaceae; genus Allobosea; species Allobosea sp. GW822-FHT03F07. Next base: position 96,268 of record NZ_JBXAND010000006.1, on the reverse strand, counting down.
CCGCCTTGCGGTTGCGGCGCATGCGCCGGGTCAGCCCGAGCGATGGGGCGTTCACATCCTGGCGTGCCTGCGGGGCGGGGAAGGGCCGCACGTTCCGGGTGTCCAATGGTGCCTCCGCTGCCGGCAATGCCGGGACTTGGCTACCCGGAAGCTGGCTCTTAGCACATCGGAACGGTTCCAAAAAAGGGCGTGTGGTCGCATGCCTGCTCCCGCTGAAGCGGCGCAGCCGGTCGCCGCCGCGTTGACAACCATCGACGCCCCGGACCAGAACCGGAGCGAAACCGCGGAGACAGAAGGCGCATGTCGCAGAATCCGGAGATTGTTTGCGAGGTGCGCGGAGCCGCCGGCATGGTCATCCTCGACCGGCCCAAAGCCCTGAACGCCCTGAACCTGCTCATGGTGCGCGAACTCGCCCGGGCCCTTGCCGCATGGGAGAAGGACCCGCGGGTCGAGCGCATCGTCGTCACCAGCACCAGCGAGAAGGCCTTCTGCGCCGGCGGCGACATCCGCGCGCTGCACGATCTCGGTAAGGCCGGCCGCCATGACGAGATGCTCGCCTTCTGGGGCGAGGAATACATCCTCAACGCCCATATCAAGCGCTATCCCAAGCCCTATGTCGCGCTGGTCGACGGCATCGTCATGGGCGGCGGCGTCGGGATCTCGCTGCATGGCAGCCACCGCATCGCCGGCGACCGCTATCTCTTCGCCATGCCCGAGGTCGGCATCGGCTTCTTCCCCGATGTCGGCGCGACCTATGCGCTGCCGCGCCTGCCCGGAGCAGCCGGGACCTATCTCGCCATGACCGGAGACCGCGTCGGCGCCGCCGATGCGTTGGCGATCGGGCTCGCCACCCATGCCGTGCCGAGCGCCCGAATGGCGGAACTGGCGGACGCCCTGACGCACCCCGATGCGCTGGACGATATCCTGGCCGGCTTCAGCCATGATCCCGGCCCGGCGAAGCTCGCGAGCGAGCGCGCGACGATCGCGGAATGCTTCGGCGCGGCGAGCCTGCCCGAGATTTTCGCTCGGCTCGACCATGCCGCGGCGGCCGGCAGCGAATTCGCCGGCAAGCTGCGCCGGACGCTGGCCGTGAAGTCGCCGACGAGCGTCGCCATCGCCTTCGAGCAGATGCGCCGCGGCGCCGGCATGGATTTCGCCGAGGCGATGCGCACCGAATTCCGGATCGTCTCGCGCATCGCCCATGGCCATGACTTCTACGAGGGCGTGCGGGCCGTCGTCATCGACAAGGACCAGGCCCCGAAATGGCGGCCGGACTCGATCGGTGCGCTCGATCCTGCAGCGATCGAGGCCTATTTCGCGCCGCTCGGCGTGGCCGAACTGGCGCTGGAGGCCTGAGCTTGGGTCTTGGCGGAGATGGAGACGCCCTGCGCGGCACCCGGGCGGAGGACAGTTCTGGCGGCGGGGTCGAAACGGCGTCGCGGCGCTGGCGGACTGTCCTGGTCTGGATGCTGCGCATCCTCTCGGTGCTCTGGCTCGCCAAGGGCCTGCTCGCCTGGGCCGTGATCTTCGGCGTCGGCGGAGAGAGCCAGCCGCCCTTCGAGGCCAGGTTGCTCAGCTTCCAGGCGATCACGGTCTATTTCGCGGTGATCGACCTCGTCGCCGCCGTCGGCCTCTGGCTGACCTCGACCTGGGGCGGCGTGCTCTGGCTTCTGGCGGCGATCAGCCAGCTCCTGCTCGCCTTCTTCTTCCCGCGCCTGCTGCCGATGGCGCCCTGGCTGGTCGGCAGCTATGTCGCCGCGATCCTCGCCTATTTCCTAGCGACCTGGGCGGCGGAGAACGAAGGCTCCTGATCCGAAATGTCGATCGATTGCGTCGAGCCACGGTAATAAACGCTTTAGCTTAAGCGTTTCTGGCTTCATTTTGGATTCACCCAAAGGGGTAAATCTCCGATTCATCCTGATATTTAAACTCGTTTTCATCCGCGTCGCCTATGGTGTTTCTCAGAAGCGGATCGGGAGATCAATCCTGACCGGCAGTCAACAGGCGGGATATACCATGAAATCGAGCGTCAAGACTTCGGTCGTCGAAAGGTCTGAAGAAGCTGATCTGAAGGTCAAGCCTCTCTACCTGGAGTCACTCACTCTCGTCGAGCGGCTGCATCGCCGCCTCCTCGACGTCATCAAGGACGAGTTCGAGCGGCGCGGCCGCGACGACGTCAACAGCGTCCAGGCCCTGCTGCTCTACAACATCGGCGATGCCGAGCTCAGCGCCAGCGAACTGCGGACGCGCGGCTACTATCTCGGCTCGAACGTCTCCTACAACGTCAAGAAGCTGGTCGAGCTCGGCTATCTCCACCATGCCCGCTCGCGGATCGACCGCCGCTCGGTGCGCATCAGCCTGACCGAGAAGGGCGCCGAAGTGCACAATCTCGTGAAGGGCGTCTACGACAAGCACGTTCGCACGGTCGAACAGATCGGCGGCATCGCCTCCGACGACTTCGAGCGGATGAACAACGCCCTGCTGCGCCTCGAGCGCTTCTGGACCGACCAGATCCGCTACAAGCTTTGAAACCGGCGCTTCAGCCCGGATCTGGCGCCTCCAGCCGTCCTTCGAAGCTCCCGGCCCGCCGCCGGGGGCTTCGCCGTGTCCGCGCTGCAACAGCGCCCGGCTCGCTTCGCCATGCATGTGTCGAGACATGGCCATGCCCTAAATTCGCCGCTCTCATCACGCGACGTTAACTGTGCTACGGCAGCGTCGTCTGGATACGAGGTCCTCCGCGCAGCGGGGGCAGGTATTCTTGCGGCGCTTCTTGGCGCCCGGGCGAGATGGACGAGTTCAAAGAGGGAAGCGATGTCGACGAAGAGCCTGACCCGCCGCGAAACAGTTTTGGCGCTGCTTTCGGGCGCCGCTGCGACCACGGCCGCGCCGGCCTTCGCCCAGCAGGCGGAGTGGCGCCAGAGCTATGATTCGGGCGCTCGCAACGCGGTTGCCCGCTCCCATACGCCGATGATCTCGCCCGAGTCCCTCCAGGCGACCGAGCAGGCGATCATCGCCTATCGTGACCTCGCGGCCCGCGGCGGCTGGCAGCCGGTCCAGCTCGGCGAGAAGATGGGCGTCGGCTCGCGCGGTCCGGGCGTCGTCGCCCTGCGCCAGCGCCTGATCATCACGGGCGATCTCGACGCCAATGCCGGCAACAGCAATGTCTACGACTCCTATGTCGAAGCCGGCGTCCGGAATTTCCAGGCTCGTGTCGGCCTCTCCACCACGGGCGCGATCAACCGCGCCACCGTCGCCGCGCTGAACGTGCCGATCGAGCGCCGCATCCGCCAGCTCGAGACCAATGTCGTGCGCTTGCGCTCGCTCTCGGGCAATCTCGGTCAGCGCCATGTCGTCGCCAACATTCCCGCCGCGACGGTCGAGACCGTCGAGAACGGCGTCGTCGCGACCCGTCACGCCGCTGGCGTCGGCAAGATCGACCGCCAGTCGCCGCTGCTCTCGACCAAGATCCCCGAGGTCAATTTCAATCCGACCTGGACGGTGCCGGCCTCGATCATCAAGAAGGACCTCATCCCGAAGATGAGGAAGGAGCCGAGCTACCTCACCGAGAACAAGATCCGTATCATCGGTCCCGCTGGCGAGATTGCGCCCGAGCGCATCAACTGGAACTCCGACGAGGCGACCCGCTACACCTTCCGGCAGGACCCCGGCGGCGAGTTCAACTCGCTCGGCTTCGTGCGCATCAACATCCCCAGCCCGCACGGCGTCTACATGCACGACACCCCGGCCAAGGGCATCTTCGGCGACGATTTCCGCTTCGTCTCCTCGGGCTGCATGCGCGTCCAGAACGTGCGCGACTATATCGCCTGGCTGCTCAAGGAAACGCCCGGCTGGGACCGCGCCCGGATCGACCAGGTCATCGCTTCTGGCGAGCGCGTCAACGCCCGCATCAGCAATCCGGTGCCGTGCTACTGGGTCTATGTCACCGCCTGGGCGACGCCCGATGGCGGGGTGCAGTTCCGCGACGACATCTACAACAAGGATGGTCTGGGCTCCGCGCCGATCGCCGCGCTGCAGGGCGAACGAGACATCTGAGCGGTCGCTACCGCTGCTGAACAGAAAAGGCCCGCCGGAGACGGCGGGCCTTTTCCATATGGGCAATGGGCGGCGATGCAGTCAACGCAGAGAGCGGGGCTGCCTATGCCGGCAGGACGACCACCTTCGTCTTGACCGGCGTTTGCGAATACAGGTGGATCATGTCCTGGCTGAGCAGGCCGACGCAGCCACTCGTGACGCCCGAGCCGATCGTTTCCGGATCGCTGGACGCATAGATCGTGTAGAGCGTGTAGGCGCCGTTCTGGTAGAGATGGAGCGTCCGGGCGCCGAGCGGGTTGTCGAGGCCGCCGGGCATGCCGCGGGCCCATTTCGCCGCCTCGGGCTGCCGCTTGATCATCTCCTTCGGCGGAGTCCAGGTCGCCCATTCGGATTTGCGCCCGACATAGGCGTCGCCGCTCCAGCGGAAGCCGTCACGGCCGACATTGGCGCCGTAGCGGGTGGCGTTTCCGTCGCCCTCGATGCGGTAGACATAGTAGTTGCCGGGATCGACGATGATCGTACCGGGCGCTTCCTTGGTCTCGTAACGGACGGTCCGGCGGAAATACTTCGGATCGACCTTGCTGACATCGGCCGCCGGGATCGGGAATTTCTCCTCGGGCACCGGCCCGTAGAGCTTCTGCGCCTCGGCGAGGCTCATGCCGTCGGACGTCACGCAGCCGCCCAGCCCCAGCGCACCGAGACCCGCGGTCGAGCCGACCAAAAACGAGCGGCGGTTGAGAAGTCCGGGCCGAGCGGCCTCGTCCATCCCGCCGGAAGCGCCATTCCTACCGTCGATGATCATGATTTTGGACTTCCCATACTTTGCTACCCGACGAGATGCTGCTTCGACAGATGCCCGCTGAGCGCTTTTACTGCGCAGGGATTGTCGTCACAAGTCGTGGCTGACAAGCTCAAGCCTACGCTGCGCAGCGCGCTTGCCACGCCCTGAACTCGGCAAGGTCCATGCCGTCTCGCAACCGCGCGTCGAGGGGCGCTCGGCGCGGGGAGACCGAAAACGGCCTCCTCACGGCTCGGGCGGGAAGGGCTCCGGCTGCGCCAGCGTCGGCAGCACGAGGCGGATATGGTCCCCCAACGCCCTCGTGGCGGCCGAAGGCCGTAATTCGCCGAACTCCAGCGCAATCCCGATCTCGGGAAGCGGCGGCAGGCCGGCGGAAAGGATGTGGAGATCGGGAGGAACCGCCATCCGGGTGAGCACGCTGATCGCGTGCCCCGAACGGGCGATCGCGATCAGACCGGCGAGGCTGTTGCTGGCGAAGGCGATCCGGTAACGGCGATCGATCGCGTCCATCGCATCGCAGGCCGCCCGGTAGTCCAGGGTCATGGGCGCGGACAGCGCCAGGGGCAGGCTGGGCTGGGCCAGGATCGCCGGCTCGGCCTCGTTCGCGACCCAGACGAAACTTTCCCGCCGGACGACCTCGCCGCCGGACGGGTCCGGCAGAGAGACCAGCGCCATCTCGAGCTGTCGCCGATGCAGCAGCGGGCGCAACTCCGACGTCGGCGCGCAAACCATGCGCAGCTCGACCTCGGGATGAAGAGCGCAGAAGCCCCTCAGCAGCTCCGGCAGGAATGCGATCGAGTAATCCTCCGGGCAGCCGAGGCTCACCGAGCCCTTGAGCCCGGTCCCGCGCATCTCGGCCAGAATCTCGTCATGGCGAGCGAGGAGAGACTCGGCATGCGCCAGCAGCTTTTCGCCGGCTGTCGTCAGCCGCACCCCCGATCCCGTCCGGTGCAGCAGGGGTTGGTCGATCAACGTCTCGAGGCGCTGCATCTGCATGCTCAGGGCCGATTGTGTACGCCCGACCTGCGAGGAGGCGATGCTGATCGAGCCGGTGCGCGCGACGACGACGAAGTTGCGGAGCAGGGCGAGGTCGAGCGTGCGCATGGTATCAACTTAATCAATATCGGCTTGAAATAATATCAATTTGCGCAGCGCAGCAAGCGCGATTACCCATCGGAAACTCCTGCTTCCGAGGTGGTCTCCATGTCGCTGAACGCCGATCCCGCCTTCTGGGCTGCCGCGAACAAGCATCTGACGCGCTATGGGCCCGATTTCGAATCGATCATCGTCGAGCGGGCCGAGGGCAGCCTCGTCTACGACGCCGATGGCCGCGGCATCCTGGATTTCACCTCCGGCCAGATGAGCGCCGTCCTCGGCCACAGCCATCCCGATATCGTCGCGACCGTCGATCGGCAGATGCGGTCGGTCGCCCACCTCTTCAGCGGGATGCTGTCGCGACCCGTCGTCGATCTCGCTTCGCGTCTTGCCGCTCTCGCCCCGGGGCTCGACCGCGTGCAGTTGCTGACCACGGGCGGCGAATCGAACGAGGCGGCCATCCGGATGGCGAAGCTCGTGACCGGCGGGCACGAGATCGTCGCCTTCGCGCAGAGCTGGCACGGCATGACCGGCGCGGCCGCCTCGGCGACCTACAGCGCCGGGCGGAGGGGCTATGGGCCTGCCGCCGTCGGCTCCTTCGTCATCCCCGCTCCGAACTCCTATCGGCCGCGCTTTGCTCGACCGGACGGCACCAACGACTGGCAGGCCGAGCTCGACGACGCCTTCGCGCTGGTCGACAGCCAGTCGACCGGCAACCTCGCAGCCTTCATCGCCGAGCCGATCCTGTCGAGCGGCGGCATCCTGGAGCTTCCGCCCGGCTATCTCGCGGCGCTGAAGCGCAAATGCGAGGAGCGCGGCATGCTGCTGATCCTCGACGAGGCGCAGACGGGCATCGCCCGGACCGGCGACATGTTCGCCTTCCAGCGCGACGGCGTGACGCCCGACATCCTGACGCTGTCGAAGACCCTCGGCGCCGGGCTGCCGCTCGCGGCTGTGATGACAACGGAGGCCATCGAGCAGAAGGCGCGCGAGCGCGGTTTCCTCTTCTATACCACGCATGTCTCGGATCCTTTGCCGGCCGCCGTGGGCGTGACGGTCCTCGACGTGGTCGAGCGGGACGGGCTGGTCGAGCAGGCGGTAGCGCGCGGCGAGAGGCTGCGCAGTGGCCTGCTCGCTCTTCAGCAGAGGTTCGAATGCGTCGGGGACGTGCGTGGCCGAGGGCTGCTGCTCGGGCTCGAGATCGTCGCCGATCGTCAGACCAAGGCGCCGGGCTTCGAGCTTGGGGCCGGCATCATGGCGGAAGCCATGCGCCAAGGTCTCAGCATGAACATCGTCAAGCTGCCCGGCATGGGCGGCGTCTTCCGGATCGCACCGCCGCTGACCGTCTCGGATGCCGAGATCGATCGCGGCCTGGAGATCATGTCCGACGCGATCGCGGCCGTGAGCGGCGCGCGCTGACCGGCGGGGCAGGGCGCTTCAGCGTGCCTGCCCCGCCATCCGCAGTACCAGCGCCCCCGCCACCGCGGACACCACCGAGCCGAGCAGCACGCCAATCTTGGTCGCCTTGCCCAGTTCCACCGCGTCTTCGGGAAAGGCGAGCGCCCCGATGAACAGGCTCATGGTGAAGCCGATGCCGCAGAGCAGGGCGACACCGTAGAGATGGAGGAGGTTGGTCTTGGCCGGCATTGCGGCGAAACCCGCCCTCATCGCGAGCCAGGAGAAGCCGAAGACGCCGATCTGTTTGCCGACGAACAGGCCGAGTGCGATGCCGAGCGGTATCGGCGCGAGCGCACTCGCCGGCGTCATGCCGGTGAAGGAGACGCCGGCATTGGCGAAGCCGAAGATCGGCACGATCAGGAAGGCGACCCAGGGGTGCAGGAGGTGTTCGAGCGTATGGAGCGGCGAATGCTCCGGCTCGTCGCTGTCGCTGCCGTCGCCGATCGGGATCGTGAGCGCGAGCGCGACGCCGGCGAGCGTCGCGTGGACGCCGGATTTGAGCACGAACAGCCAGAGCAGCGCACCGATGGCGAGATAGGCCCAGAGCCGCGTCACATTCATGCGGTTCAGCGCGATCAGCACGACGATGCAGGCGCCGGCCAAGCCTAGCATCGGCAGTGACAGGCCCTTGGTGTAGAACAGCGCGATGATCACGACCGCGCCGAGATCGTCGATGATCGCGAGCGCCGTTAGGAAGATCTTGAGCGACACCGGCACGCGCGAGCCGAGCAGCGCGAGCACGCCGAGCGCGAAGGCGATATCGGTCGCGGTCGGGATCGCCCAGCCTCCGACCGCGACCGAATCGCCGCGCGTCATCGCCAGATAGATCAGCGCCGGGGCCACCATGCCGCCGAGCGCAGCGATGCCGGGCAGGGCCCGCCGCGACCAGGAGGAGAGCTGGCCCTCGACGAATTCGCGCTTGATCTCGAGCCCGACCAGCAGGAAGAACACCGCCATCAGCGCATCGTTGATCCAGTGCAGGACGCTCAGCGGCCCGACATAGGTCTCGAGCAGCGAGAAATAGAGCGGGGAGACCGGGGAATTGGCGATCGCGAGCGCCAGCGCCGCCGCGATCATCAGCAGCACGCCGCCGGCGGCCTCGCTTCTCAGAAAGGCGCCGAGAGGGGAACGCCTGTCGAAGGCGGCGTCGTCGCTGTCGTGCTGCATCGCGGAGCGCGTTCCCTGTTCTTTTGAAAGCCGGGCTCCGTTCTGGCCTGCCCGCGCGCTCATGTCACCCGCTTGGTGCTTGTAAAAGACGCATCGCGAGTGCTACGGGACCCGCGACGGCGGGATCGCGCGCGGATTCCGCAAGCCTTCGCATCCGCATGCCGCGCGGGGTCGAGAAGCCCTGCAGCCTGCGACGATCCAGCGCCGATGGAGCCTCGCCATGAGCCATGACGCCGCCGCCGACAAGCACCTTTCGAACTCGTTCTTCGCTGCGTCGCTCGCCGATGCCGATCCCGAGATCGCCCGTGCCATCGAGCTCGAACTCGGCCGCCAGCGCGACGAGATCGAGCTAATCGCCTCGGAAAACATCGTCTCCCGCGCCGTGCTCGAAGCGCAGGGCTCGGTGATGACCAACAAATACGCGGAAGGCTATCCCGGCCGGCGCTATTATGGCGGCTGCCAGTTCGTCGACATTGCCGAGAAGCTCGCCATCGAGCGCGCCACCCGCCTGTTCGGCTGCGGCTTCGCCAATGTCCAGCCCAACTCCGGCAGCCAGGCCAACCAGGCCGTGTTCATGGCGCTGATGCAGCCCGGCGACACCTTCATGGGCCTCGACCTCGCCGCCGGCGGGCACCTCACTCATGGCGCGCCGGTCAACCAGTCCGGCAAATGGTTCAACGTCGTCTCCTACGGCGTGTGCGTCCTGGACCAGATCATCGACTATGACGCGCTCGAGCGCCTCGCCCGCGAGCACAAGCCCAAGGTCATCGTCGCCGGCGGCTCGGCCTATGCCCGCCATTGGGATTTCGCTCGCTTCCGCGCGATCGCCGACGAGGTCGGCGCCTATCTCTTCGTCGACATGGCGCACTTCGCCGGCCTCGTCGCCGGCGGCTCGCATCCCTCGCCGTTCCCTCATGCCCATGTCGCGACCACGACCACGCACAAGACCCTGCGCGGCCCGCGCGGCGGCATGATCCTGACCAATGACGAGGCCCTGGCCAAGAAGTTCAATTCGGCGATCTTCCCGGGCATCCAGGGCGGGCCGCTGATGCATGTCATCGCCGCCAAGGCCGTCGCCTTCCAGGAGGCGCTCCAGCCCGAGTTTAAGATCTACGCCCGCGCCGTCGTCGAGAACGCCAAGGCGTTGGCCGATACCCTCAAGACCAAGGGCTTCGACCTCGTTACCGGCGGCACCGATAACCACCTGATGCTGGTCGACCTGCGCTCGAAGAAGGTCACCGGCAAGGCGGCCGAGGCCGCGCTCGGCCGCGCCCACATCACCTGCAACAAGAACGGCATCCCCTTCGACCCGGAGAAGCCGATGGTGACCTCTGGTATCCGGCTCGGCACCCCCGCCGCGACCTCGCGAGGCTTCGGCGTCGCCGAGTTCAAGAAGGTTGGCGAGCTGATCGCGGAGGTCCTGGACGGGCTGGCCGTGAATGGCGAGGAGGGCAATGCCGCCGTCGAGGCTCAGGTGAAGGCCAAGGTCCATGAGCTGACCGCGCGCTTCCCGATCTATTGAGGCCGTGACAGGGCAGGGCGGCTTGAACGAGCCGCCCTACGGGGTTACATACATGACGGCAGGAGAAGCCGTCATGGGCAAGACCGCGATCACGATGCGTGAACTGCAGAAGATGTCGGCCGCGACCATCAGGGCGCTGCCGCATGCGGTTCCCGTGAAGAGCGGCGACGAGACGGTCGCGATTCTCACGCCGGTCGGACGGCCCGACGCTGCTCGGATCGCCGCGGCGCTGAAGCGGAGCGACAGCTATAACGCGTCGCTGTCTCCTGAAACGAAGTTGCGGCTCGAGCGATTTCTCGGTGAGCGCACAGATTGATGCGCCCACGCGATCCTTCGGAAGCGCTCGTCATTGACGCCAATGTCGTGCTGAGCGCCGTGCTGGGGTTTCGCTCGCGGCCTTTGCTCGAACTGGCGAGCACGCGCCGCGCTCTGATCATCTCGGTGCAGGCCTCGCTCGAAGTGAAGCATGTGCTGTCACGTCTCGCGCCCGATGAGCCTGCCTTGATGGAGATCGCGGACGAGATCCTCGGTTCCATCGAAGTCGTGGCGGAAGAGCGTTACGACGACGGTGTGAGCGCCGCCGAAGCCTGGCTCCGCAATGCTGTCGCCTCCCGCAATGGCAGCACGAGTGACGCGCATCTCCTCGCTTTGGCCTGGACCTACGATGCCGACATCTGGTCCCATGACCGCGACTTCGCCGGTACGGGCTGGCCGTCCTGGTCGAACGCCAATCTCGCCGCCGCCCTGACGGACGAGGCGCCTGCCGCCGTCGTCGCCCCGGAGCGCTGAGGACGGGGCAGGGCCGATCGCCCGCTCAAGGGAACCTGCCCTTGAGCTCAAACATGATCAGGTTCTCGGTCTGGTTGCCCATGTCCGGCCGGTTCTTGCGGCTGAGGTCGACGCCGAGCTTCATGCTCTCGGTCAGCTTGTAGGAAGCCGAGGCGCTGCCGGTGACGTTGTCGTCCTTGAGATGGGCCGCGACCGCCAGTCCGAAGCGATCCTTGTTTGCGCCGAGCCTCAGCGTGATGTCGACCTTGGGCTTGGTCATGTCCTGCTTGACGATGCCGGTCAGGTTGATCACGCCATACTTGACCATGACCTCGCCGTTGGCTTGCGTCGACTTTCCGACCGTAGCGACGATCTGCAATGCGAGGTCGATCTTGAGCTGCTCCCACTCGATCTTGCCGGTAATCTTGCCGCCATAGCGATCGGCCGTCGGGTCGAAGACGATGCCGCCGACGCCGAGCTTCAGGGCGCCGAGCTTCACCACCTCGAATTTGAGCTTCTCCAACTCGCGGATGCCCATAGCATAGGCCGGGCCGCTGGGCTTGGTGATGTAGAGGGCCACGCCCGCGCCGACCGTCAGCACGGCGCCGACGACGTAGAGGATGCCCTTGTTCTGATCGACCCAGACGCCGATTGCGGATGACTTGGCCGCTTCCTCGAAATTCTTGAGCTGCGTCTCCAGCGCCCTGAACTTCGTCGAGCCCTTGATCTGCTTGAGATAGGCGTCGGTCGCGGCCGTGCGCACGCCGTCGACGACCGAGGATTGCAGCTTGCTGATTTCGTCCGGCGTCAATTGCGAACTCGCTGTCGGGCTGCGCGATTGCGCGAAGCTCAGCATCGCCTTCTCGGCGGCCTGCAGCAGAGTCGGACTCTTGAAGGTCTGGATCAGGCGTTCGGGCGAGCGTTGGATCTCGGAATCGAGGAGATCGAAGGCCAGCAGCACGAGGCCGCCGAAGGCATCGACCGGGTTGCCTGCGTCGTCGGACATGATTGGCTTCCTGTCTCTCTGGTTCCGAGGGAATTTCAGCAGGCTGCATCGCGGAGGCGATGCATCGCCCGGGTGCCTGCAGCGACCGGCCACAGACGATGAGGGTCACCTAATCCGCCATCGTGAAGGCTGGGGACGGGGGCGGCGAAAGGCCCCGCGTTGCTCCTGCCTTCCGCCATGATAGAAGCTCCGCATCATCGGGCGTGACGATCTGCGGGTTGGTCGTTGCGAGGCGCGTTGAGGTTCACCGAACCGGCTGCTTTTTCGCTGGCCGGCGCTAGGGCTACTGAGGCAAGGAACGCTTGACGGCATCGTCCGCCGGGCAGGTCGAAGGATAGGCATGATGCGCTGCCCCTATTGCGGCTCCCTCGACACGCAGGTGAAGGATTCCCGCCCCACGGACGATTCCGCCTCGATCCGGCGTCGCCGCGTCTGCCCCGATTGCGGCGGCCGCTTCACCACCTTCGAGCGCGTGCAGCTGCGCGAGTTGACGGTCGTCAAACGTTCGGGCCGGCGCACCGCCTTTGACCGCGACAAGCTCCATACCTCGATCGAGGTCGCTCTGCGCAAGCGCGCCGTCGCGCCCGAACGGATCGAGCGCATGGTCAACGGCATCGTGCGCCAGCTCGAAAGCTCGGGGGAGGCCGAGATTTCGAGCTCCGCCATCGGCGAACTGGTCATGGAGGGGCTCAAGGCGCTCGACGACGTCGCGTATGTCCGCTTCGCCTCGGTCTATAAGAACTTCCGCGAAGCGCGCGACTTCGAGGAAATCCTCGGTCAGCTCGGCGGCGACGAGGAGGAGGGCGAAAGCCCATCCGCGCCCACCCGTGACTGATTCCGTGCGGCGGCAGGCCGCGATCGACCGGCATTTCATGCGCCAGGCGCTCGATTTCGGCGCGCGCGGACGGGGCACGACCTGGCCGAACCCCTGCGTCGGCGCGGTCGTGACACAGGATACGGCGGACGGTCCCGTCATCGTCGCGCGCGGCCACACCCAGCCCGGCGGCAGGCCGCATGGCGAGGCCAACGCCTTCGACAGGGCGGGACCCAACGCGGCGGCGGGCGGCACGCTCTACGTCACGCTCGAACCTTGCTCGCATCGCACGATCCGCGCCGCCACGCCCTGCGTCGAGCGCACGATCCTCGCCGGCGTCAGGCGGGTCGTGTCCGCGATGGCCGATCCCAACCCGCTGTTCCGGGGGCTCGGCTTCGCGCTGCTGCGGACGGCCGGCATCGCGGTCACGACGGGCGTGCTCGAAGACGAGGCACAGCGCACCCATCGCGGCCATGTCCTGCGTGTGACGCAAGGGCGGCCGATGGTGACTTTCAAGATCGCGCGCACGGCTGACGGCTACGCCGGCGGGCCGGGGGGTGAACGGATCACGGTCTCCTGTCCGGCTGCGAGCGGCTGGGTCCATCTCCAGCGCGCCCATCACGACGCGATCATGCTCGGAATCGGCTCGGTGCTCGCCGACGACCCGCTATTGACCGTGCGGCTGCCCGGCATGGCGGAGCGCTCGCCGGTCCGGATCATCCTGGATTCGCATCTGCGTCTGCCGCTCGGCTCGCAGCTCGTGAAGACCGCCGGCGAGGTGCCCGTCTGGGTCGTCGCGACGGAAGCCGCGCCGGTCGAGCGCGAACTCGCTCTCGTCGCCGCCGGCGTCGAGGTCATGCGCGTCTCCGCCGATGCCGACGGTCATCTCGATCTGCGCGAGGCGCTACAATTGCTCGGCACACGCGGGCTCACCCGCGTCTTCTCGGAAGGCGGGCCGACGGTTGCGGAAAAGCTCGCTCTTGCCGGGTTGCTCGACGAGGTCATCGTCTCGACCTCGCCGAATGCGCTGGGCCGGCCCGGCATTGTTGCCGTGCGTCCGCCTCTTGCGGCGCTGCTGGCCGATGGCGATGTTTACGCCCGCATCGAGACCGGAGTGATCGGTCACGACCAATTCGAGCATTTCGTGAGGACAGGCTGATGTTCACCGGCATCGTCACCGCCATAGGCAAGGTCGTCGAGGCCGATCGCAAGGGCCCGAGCCTGAAGCGGCTCGCCATCGCCAGCCCGTATGCCGCGGCTGGCATCGAGATTGGCGCATCCATCGCCTGCGCCGGCGTGTGTCTCACAGTCACCGCGCTGAAGCCGCGAGAGGATGGCGAGCCTGGCTGCGTCTTTCAGGTCGAGGCTGCCGCCGAGACCCTCTCCAAGACGTTGGTCGGCGATTGGGAGCCGGGCACGGCGATCAATCTCGAACGCTCGCTCAAGGTCGGCGACGAACTCGGCGGCCATCTCGTTACCGGCCATGTCGATGGCGTCGGCCAGATCCTGAGGATCGAGCCGATCGCCCCCGATCCGGACGAGCCTTGGGGGGCGACGGCCCGCTTCCACATTCGCGCGCCGCAGGGACTGCCGCGCTTCATCGCCGCCAAGGGCTCGATCTGCCTCGACGGCACCTCGCTCACGGTCAACACGGTCGAGGACGACGTCTTCACCGTGCTGCTGATCCCTCATTCCTTCAGCGTCACCACCTGGGGGGAGCGCAAGGAGGGCGATCCCGTCCATGTCGAGGTCGATCTGATGGCGCGCTATGCCGCGCGGCTTGCGGAGGCGCGCCCGCAGGGGTAACAGCGCCCCTCAACACCCGAGAAGGATAAGAACCATGGCCGGACCCCGGCAGATCTCGGCCGACAAGGCCGCAACTCCTGCCGTCCCGCTGGACGGCGCGCGCGTGCTCGTGGTCGAGGCGCGCTTCTACGACAAGCTGGCCGACGAGCTGCTCGAAGGCGCGCTCGCCGTGCTCGACAAGTCCGAATGCCGCGTCGATGTCGTCACCGTGCCCGGCGCACTCGAAATTCCCTCTGCCATCGTCATCGGCCTGCGCGCCGCCGACGAGGCGGTCGACCCCTATGAGGCGGTGATCGCGCTCGGCACCGTCATCCGCGGCGAGACCGGCCATTACGACATCGTCGCCGGCGAAAGCTCGCGCGCGCTGATGGACCTCTCAGTCGCCTTCGCGCTGCCGCTGGGCAACGGCATCCTGACCGTCGAGAACGAGGCGCAGGCCTGGGCCCGCGCCAACCGCTCGCAGATGGACAAGGGCGGTGGTGCGGCGGAAGCGGCGCTGGCCGTGCTGCGCTACAAGCGCTCCCTCGGGGAGCAATCGAAATGAGCCGGGCCGAGATGCGGCGCGGCGCACGGCTCTCCGTCGTGCAGGCACTCTACGAGATGGAGATCGGCGGCCGCGGCGTGGTCGAGGCCATGGCCGAGTTCGAGGCGTTCTGGATCGGCAAGGAGGTCGAGGACATCGAGCTGCCCAAGGCCGAGATCGCCTTCTTCCGCGATCTTCTCGGCGGCGTCGTCCGCGAGCAGCGCCTGGTGGACCGCGCGGTCGACCAGCTCCTGGCCGAGGGTTGGCCGCTGAAGCGGATCGAGGCCGTCGTTCGCGCGATCTTCCGGGCAGGAGCCTATGAATTGGCCTTCCGTAAGGACGTGCCGGCCCGCGCCGTGATCTCGGAATATGTCGCGGTGGCGCGCGCTTTCTACGAGGGCGAGGAGATCGGCATGGTGAACGCCGTGCTCGACAAGCTCGCCCGCGATTTCCGTTCCGACGAGTTTGACGCCCCGGCGGCGTGAGGTCGTCATACCGATAGAACACGGCCGTCATCCCGGACGCAGCGAAGCGGACATCCGGGATCCATTCCGGAGCATTTGCAGGTGAGGCTCAGGCATGGATCCCGGGTCTCCCTGCGGTCGCCCGGGATAACGGCGCGGGGTAGGGAAGGGCGTGTCCTTGGAAACTGAATCGTCACGCCCGGGCGAATTCGAGCTGATCGCCCGCCATTTCGCACCGATCGCCGGGCCCGGCGGGCTCGGGCTCATCGACGATGCGGGATTGCTCAGGCCGGCGCGTGGCTACGAGGTGGTCGTCACGGCCGACGCGCTGGTCGCCGGCGTCCATTTCTTTGCCGACGACCCGCCTGCCTCGATCGCCCGTAAGGCGCTGGCGGTGAACCTGTCCGATCTCGCCGCCAAGGGTGCGAATCCGGACGGATTCGTGCTCTCGCTCGCCTTGCCGAAGGGCTGGGAGGAGGCGTGGCTGACAGGCTTCGCTGCAAGCCTCGCTGTTACGGCGGCCGAGCACCACTGCCCCCTGATCGGCGGCGACACGGTCTCGACGCCTGGACCGCTGATGATCTCGATCACAGCCTTCGGCAGCGTGCCCGCCGGCCGCATGGTGCTGCGCTCCGGCGCGAAGCCGGGGGATCTCGTGCTCGTCTCCGGCACGATCGGCGATGGCGCGCTGGGCTTGAAGGTGCACGGGCCCGACAAACCGGGCTGGGTCTCGGGGCTGGCGGAGCAGCAGCGCGCCTTCCTCGCCGATCGCTATCTGCATCCGCGACCGCGCCTTGCCGTGGTGGAGGCGCTTCAGCGCCATGCCACGGCAGCCATGGACGTCTCGGATGGGCTCGTCGGCGACCTCGCCAAATTGCTCAAGGCCTCTGGCGTCGGCGCCGAAATCGACCTCGACGCAGTTCCGCTGTCGGCGGCGGCGCGCGCTGCGATCATGGCCGATCCCGCGCTGGCGGAACTGGCCTGGACTGGTGGAGACGATTACGAAATTCTCCTCACGGCCTCGGAAAGGGAATATCCTGCTCTGGCCGCGGCGGCCGAGGCAGCCGAAGTAGCGCTGACCCGCATCGGCCATGTGACCGATGCGGTGGGCGTGGCGACGTATCGCGAAGGGGGCAGGGCGCGCAGCTTTACGCGCGGCTCCTTCGCTCATTTCTGAAGGCGGCCGCCAAGCGCCGTCAGGTCGAGGGCGGCAGACGCATGAACCAGCACGTTCCGGTCGGTGATGGCGACGCGCTCGCCAAGCGCAACTCCGTGGTCCTCGCCTGCGCCCAGGGCCTGGGCGGCGCGAGCCCTTCGATCGTCATCTCGCTCGGCGGCATTGTCGGCTCGCAACTCGTCACGGACCAGACCTTCGCGACTGTTCCCGTCAGCCTGATGCAACTAGGCATCGCCTGCGGCGTTATCCCGGCCGCGATGCTGATGCGGCGGCTGGGTCGTCGCAACGGCTACCTGATCGGCGCGCTGATCGGTGCCACCGCCGCCAGCATCGCTGCAGCCGGCACCAGCATGCGCCTGTTCTGGCTATTCTGCTTGGGTACCTTCGCCTGCGGACTCTATGGCGCCTTCGTACAGAGCTATCGCTTCGCCGCCGCCGACGCCGCGACCGACAGCTTCAGGCCGCGGGCGATCTCCTGGGTCATGATCGGCGGCATCGCGGCGGGGGTCATCGGCCCGCAATCGGTATACTGGACGCGCGATCTCACGCCCGATGCGCCCTTTGCCGCGAGCTTCCTCGCCCAGGCTTGCCTGGCGCTCATCGCGATGCTGGTGATCCTGCAGTTGCGCGCGCCACCGGTCGCCAAGGTCGCGTCCACCGGCGGCCGGCCGCTTCCCGAGATCATGCGCCAGCCGAAGTTCATCGCCTCCGTCACTGCGGCGCTGGTCGCCTATGGCTTGATGAGCTTCGTGATGACGGCTGCGCCGCTCGCCATGGTCGGCTGCGGCCATTCGGTCGGCGACGCCGCGCTCGGCATCCAGTGGCATGTGCTGGCGATGTTCGGGCCGAGCTTCTTCACCGGCCGGCTGATCGCGCGCTTCGGCAAGGCGCAGGTCACGGTCGCGGGTTTGCTGCTGACGGCGCTGGCGGCGGTCGTCGGGCTGTCCGGCCTCAGCGTCGCGCATTTCTGGGTCGCGCTGGTCTTGCTCGGCGTCGGCTGGAATTTCGGCTTCATCGGCGCCACCGCCCTCGTCACCGACTGCTACCGGCCCGAAGAGCGGGTCAAGGTCCAGGCCGCCAACGATTTCCTCGTCTTCGGCTCGGTCGCCATCGCCTCCTTCTCATCGGGCGGTCTGCTTCATGCCGGTGGCTGGGACAGCGTCAACTGGCTGGTCTTCCCGCCAGTGGCGCTGGCGCTGGCGCTGGTCGCCTGGCAGGCATTTCAGAAGCCCGCCGTTCCGGCCTGATCCTTGCCAGAACGCAGCGATCGTCAGGAGACCGCCGATGCGCCCCCACCAGTTTCCGCAAGTGCCCGGCCGTCCGGCCGTGGGCGCGATCGGGCATAACCGCGGCGTCGTCGCGCGCAACTACGCCTTCATGCCGCCTGAAGGGGTCCTCGTCAGCCGGCTGCCGCATCTGGAGAAGACGATCGTCCGCATCCTCGCCGCGCCGGTGCTCGGCGCGGCCTTCGCGCAATATGTCTTCGAGATCGAGCCGGGCGGCGGCACGCGTGCCCCTTTCGCCGAGGACGGCATCCAGCATTTCTATTACGGGCTGTCTGGCGAGGCGGCCTTTTCAATCGATGATCAGGCCGCGACCACGTTCCGGCAGGGTAGCTTCGCCTATCTGCCCCCAGGAAGCTCCTTCAGCCTGCGCAACGAGAGCGCCGAACCTGTTCGCGTTCTCGCGCTGCGCAAGCGTTACGAGCCCGCGCCGGGACTGGCCGTGCCCGAGCCGATCCTCTCGCATCAGGACGCGGTGCCCGTGACCAATCACACCGGCATGGAGGGGCGCGGCTTCCAGTTCCTGCTGCCCTATGGCGATCTGCGCTTCGATTTCGAGATGAACCTGATGTGGTTCAAGCCCGGCACCTGCTTCCCGGATGTCGAGACGCATGTGATGGAGCACGGGCTCTACATGCTGGAAGGGCAGGGGCTCTACTTCCTCGGCCAGGACTGGCACGAGATCTGGGCCCGCGACTTCATCTGGATGGGCGGCTACTGCCCGCAGCAGTTCTATCCCACCGGCTTCGACGACGCCTGCTACCTGCTCTACAAGAACGTCAACCGCGACGTGGCGCTGTAGAGCGGCGACGACCGGTTCCCGACCTGATCCGATAGCAGCACATCCGCCCATCGCCGCGTTTGCGCTTCCGCGCGAAACTTGCCACAAATTCGCCTGACACTGGCGACGCGAAGCGGGCCTTGATGTTTCTTGGCCCGCTTTTCCTGTGCCTGGCGTCCAAAACGGCAAATGAGGAGCGATAGCGCTCCCGATGGGTCGGAAGCTCGAGGACAGGAAACCGAATGTCAGCCCTGCTTATCATCATCGTCTTAAGTGCATTATCGATCGCCTATGGCGTCTGGGCCTATGCCGACGTCATGAAACGCGATGCCGGCAACCAGCGCATGCAGGAGATTTCCGCAGCGGTCGCCGAGGGCGCACAGGCCTATCTGAAGCGCCAATACGTCACCATTTCGATGGTCGGCGTCGTCCTGTTCGTCGCACTGGCCTATCTGCTCGGCAAATGGGTTGCCGTCGGCTTCCTGATCGGCGCGGTGCTGTCGGGCACGGCCGGCTTCATCGGCATGAACGTCTCGGTGCGCGCCAATGTCCGCACCGCCCAGGCGGCGATGCAGTCGCTGGGGGACGGTCTCGACGTCGCCTTCAAGGCGGGCGCCGTCACCGGCATGCTGGTGGCGGGCCTCGCTCTGCTCGGCGTCGCCGTCTACTACGGCGTCCTGACCTCGATGCTCGGCTTCAGCCCGTCGAGCCGCGTCGTCATCGATTCGCTGGTGGCGCTCGGCTTCGGCGCCTCGCTGATCTCGATCTTCGCGCGTCTCGGTGGCGGCATCTTCACTAAAGGCGCCGATGTCGGCGCCGACCTCGTCGGCAAGGTGGAGGCCGGCATTCCCGAGGACGATCCGCGGAACCCCGCGACCATCGCCGACAATGTCGGCGACAATGTCGGCGACTGTGCCGGCATGGCCGCCGACCTGTTCGAGACCTATGCGGTGACGCTGGTCGCGACCATGGTGCTGTCGGCGATCTTCTTCGCCGGTCAGCCCGTGCTGGGCACGATGATGCTCTACCCGATGGCGATCGGCGCCGCCTGCATCGTCACCTCGATCATCGGCACCTTCTTTGTGAAGCTCGGCGCTAACCAGTCGATCATGGGCGCGCTCTACAAGGGCTTCATCGCGGCGGGCGTGCTCTCGGTCGGCGCGATCGCGGCAGTCAACCACCTGATGTTCGGCGGCTTCTCGGCCTCCTTCACCACCGGGCAGGGCGTCACCTTCACCTCGGGCGGGCTCTTCGCCTGCGCGCTGGTCGGCCTCGCCGTGACGCTGCTGATCGTCGTCATCACCGAATACTACACCGGCACTGGCAAGCGCCCTGTGGTCTCGATCGCCCAGGCCTCGGTGACCGGTCACGGCACCAACGTCATCCAGGGCCTCGCCGTCTCGCTGGAAGCGACCGCGCTGCCGACGCTCGTGATCGTCGCCGGCATCATTGTCTCCTACGGCCTCGCCGGCCTGTTCGGCATCGCCATCGCCACCACCGCGATGCTGGCGCTGGCCGGCGTCGTCGTGGCGCTCGACGCCTTCGGCCCGGTCACCGACAATGCCGGCGGCATCGCCGAGATGGCCGGCCTGCCCAAGGAGGTGCGCCAGTCGACCGACGCGCTCGACGCCGTCGGCAACACCACCAAGGCGATCACCAAGGGCTATGCGATCGGCTCCGCCGGTCTCGGCGCCCTGGTGCTCTTCGCGGCCTATACCTCGGATTTGAACTTCTTCATCGCCGAGGCCAACAAGGCAGGCTCGACCACCTTCCAGTACTTCAAGGGCGTCACGGTCGATTTCACGCTGTCCAACCCCTATGTCGTCGTCGGCCTGCTGCTCGGCGGCCTGATCCCCTTCCTCTTCGGCGGCATGGGCATGACGGCGGTGGGACGTGCGGCCGGCTCCGTCGTCGAGGAGGTGCGCCGCCAGTTCAAGGAGAAGCCCGGCATCATGAACGGCACCGAGCGGCCCGATTACGCCCGCGCCGTCGATCTGCTGACCAGGGCCGCGATCAAGGAAATGGTCGTGCCCTCGCTCCTGCCTGTGCTCGCGCCGATCGTGACCTATTTCGCGATCAACGCCATCGCCGGCCGGAACCAGGCTTTTGCTGCGGTGGGTGCCATGCTGCTCGGCGTCATCGTCACCGGCATCTTCGTGGCGATCTCGATGACCTCCGGCGGCGGCGCCTGGGACAACGCCAAGAAGTCCTTCGAGGACGGTTTCGTCGACAAGGACGGGGTGCGTCACATGAAGGGCTCCGAGGCGCACAAGGCCTCGGTCACCGGCGACACCGTCGGTGACCCCTATAAGGACACGGCGGGCCCCGCCGTGAACCCGGCGATCAAGATCACCAACATCATCGCGCTGCTGCTGCTGGCGATCCTGGCCCATAGCTGAGACGTCAGCACAGTCCGGCCACGGGCACCCTCGCGGAGCGATCCGCGGGGGTTTTATTTACTGGAGG
Organism: Allobosea sp. GW822-FHT03F07; assembly: GCF_058801345.1. NCBI lineage: Bacteria > Pseudomonadati > Pseudomonadota > Alphaproteobacteria > Hyphomicrobiales > Alloboseaceae > Allobosea > Allobosea sp. GW822-FHT03F07. Next base: position 75,086 of record NZ_JBXAND010000006.1, on the reverse strand, counting down.
CAGACCGCTCCATCTCCAATCTCGCCTTGTCAAGCCTCCCGCCTCCGGAATGTCTGCATTGCGAACATTGGGAGAACAGATTAACCTGCAAAGAATTATGTGGTCTGCTGTGGCGTCATCGATTTTGATTCGGCGAAGAGCGGCGAGGGGAGCGAGTGCAAGCGATGAAGGTCGCCGGATTGTTCGCCGGAATCGGCGGGCTCGAGCAGGGATTGGCGGCCGCGGGACATCGATCGCAGTTGCTCTGCGAAGTCTGGAGCCCGGCGCGCGCCGTTCTCAACCGGCACTTTCCCGACGTACCGATCGCCGGTGACGTGGCCGAACTCACCGACCTGCCGGCCGATACCGATCTCCTCGTCGGGGGCTTTCCCTGTCAGGACCTGTCGCAGGCCGGGCTGACCGCAGGCATCGGCGGAACGCGTTCGGGCCTGGTCGGCCACGTCTTCCGCCTGCTGGATCGCCGGCCGGTGCCGTGGGTCGTGCTCGAAAACGTCAGTTTCATGCTCCACCTCGACAAGGGTCGAGCACTGCAGACACTCGTCGAAGCATTCGAGGAACGTGGCTATCGTTGGGCCTATCGCGTCGTGAATTCGCTGAGCATGGTCCCGCAGCGCCGGGAGCGCGTGCTCTTCGTCGCCACGCTGACGGATCAGGATCCCGCCGGCGTCCTGTTCCCCGACGACGTTGCGCCGCCGGCGAACGCCACCAGCCTCGACCGGCAAGCACACGGATTCTACTGGACTGAGGGCGTGCGCGGCCTGGGCTGGGCGCCGGATGCGGTCCCGACGCTCAAGAACGGCTCCACGGTCGGAATCGCGTCCCCTCCGGCGATCCTGCTGCCCGGCGGCGGACTCGTGACGCCGGACATCCGCGACGCCGAACGTCTGCAGGGGTTCGCGGCAGACTGGACGAAGCCCGCAGAAGAGGTCGCTCGTGCCTCCATCCGCTGGTCGCTCGTCGGCAATGCAGTCACGCAGCCGGTGGCGCGTTGGCTGGGCACGCGTTTGGCTGAGCCGGGCGTTCACGAGCTATCGCGCGATCGCTCTCTCGAAGACGGCGGCCGCTGGCCGAAGGCCGCGCGCTATGACGGTGACCGGCGATGGGCCGTCGAGATCGGCAGCTTCCCGGTCTGGACCGATCGGCCGCCTCTGGCTGAATTCCTTCGGTTTGAGGGCAAGCCCCTCTCCGCGCGCGCGACGCGCGGCTTCCTGTCCCGCACGCAGCGCAGCTCGCTGCGTTTCGTGCCGGGCTTCCTCGAAGCCGTCCGCGCTCATCTCGCACGAGTCGAGGACGGCGTGACGTCGCCCTCCGGCCGAGCCCGAACCGCAACGCTGCTCGCGGCGGAATGACGGGTCAGCCCGAGCCGCCCGATCCAAGCCGTAGCGCGTTGATGGCGAGTGTGCGGCAGAAGGGAACGGGTGCCGAACTCACCGTCGCCGGCATTCTGCGACGGCTCGGGCACGCCTACCGACTAAACGTTCGCAGCCTGCCCGGCTCGCCCGACTTCGCCAATCGCAAGCGAAGATGGGCGATCTTCGTTCAAGGCTGTTTCTGGCACCATCACACCAATTGCCGACGTGCCACGATCCCGAAATCCAACACCGCATTCTGGACGGCGAAGTTCATTGCCAATCGAGCGCGCGACGCGCGGTCCATTCGAGCCTTGCGCGCAAGGGGCTTCAGGGTAGCGATGATCTGGGAATGCGAAGTCGCGAAGCCGGACGCGTTGACCCAGAGGCTATCCAAGATCCTTGAACCGCGTCGCGTAGATGTGGGCGAGCCGGTCGATCATCGAGGCGTAGTGATAGATGTCGCCGGGCTGGGGTGCCGGCGATGACGAGACGAGCCCCACTGGCGAACCATCGTTGACGCAATCGATCACCACGATGGCGAGCGCGTCGTAACCGGTGTCGCCGGTCTTCGAGCGCTTCGGCAATTGGCGGATCTTGTCGACGGCGAGTTCGGCGTCCCGCGGCTGGCGGTGCTCGCTCCATTCCGGATCGGTTGCGCGATTCTTCTTATTGAGGTCGGGGCTGAGATAGCGCGAAGCGATGTTGACCATGGCGAAGCCGGCCGCGATGGCCTGGTCGGACGCCCCATGGACCGTCAGGTGCGACGAGTTGAGTTCGTCGTAGAGCCTCGGCAAGGCGCGCTGATGCGCCGTCATGCAGGCTTTCGCCTCCAGTGCCATCAGCACCGAGCCGACGGGTGCACGGCCGAGAGCAGGAAGCTTTTCGAGTTCGGCCTTCTCCGCCTCGCTCAGGATGATACCGTAATCAGCCGCCATCGCGGCGAGCGTCTTCTCGGCTTTCACCGGCGCGGACGAAGCCGTGCAGAGGACGAGATCTAGGTTCTTCTTCCGGTCGTGTACGAAATCCCGCATTTCGTGATTGATGCCGAAATGTACGACGCCCGCCTCGACATGGCGCTTAAGCAACGGGCTCGACCTCAACAGGTCGAAGACGATGCCCCAGCACGCGACCTTGGAATGGTGATCGCTGCGCGAATGGTACTGCCAATCGTTGCCGAAACGATCGCGCCGGTCGGCCTTCGACAATGTTCTGACCAAGATGGCCGGACCGTGCATTTCGGCTCCCGCTCGCGAATCGTCATTCGAACTTAGCGGGAAATAGTCTGCCGTGTCCGCTGCCTCTTAATATCAGACGTTCGACGCGCCGCATTACGAACCGAACGGGGTGAACCTCGTCACGCCGCGGAAGAGGTTGCGTAGGAAGCTCTGCTCCTCGCCGCCGGTCGCGGTGGTGCGGCTGATGAAGTCGAAGATCACGCCGTCCTGCAAGCCGTAATGGGCGATGCGCTCGACCTTGAAGCCCTTGTTGAAATAGACCACCAGCACCTTCTGGTCGACGACCGTCAGGTCCTGGAACTGGAAGCGTCGGCGCACCGTCTGCCCGATGTAGTAGAAGGTCCGGTTGCCGACTGTCGAGGTCGTCGAGGGCGTGCCGAGGATCGTGAGCACCTGCTGCACGTCCATGCCGACCTTGACCTGCGCAATCAGCGCCTCGTCGGCGACGAAGCCGCGCTGGAATTCCTCGTTCATGCCGGCCGAGGTCGCCAGCTTGAAGCCGCCGGCATTGGGGCCGCAGGCTGCGAGGGTGAGGGACGATGTCGCGAGAAGGCCAAGGAGGGCTGCACGGCGGGAGACGACGATCATTCGGACAGCATCCAGTGGCGTTGCGGCTCGGGTGCAAGGCCCGCGCCGCTTGTCAAACGGGTGGAGGTTGGCGTAACGCCCGAGAATGGCTTTGGCAAGGCAAGGACGTCTTCCCGGCCGCCAGCCGGAGATGCGGTTTCGAATGTTTGGTTTGTTCGGCAAGCGGAAAGACAGGCAGGCGCCGGTCGATGCGTTGTTCAAGCGCATCGCCGAGGCGTCGCGCCAGCCTGCGCTCTATCTCGCCGGCGGCATTCCCGACAATTTCGAGGGACGCTTCGAATCGCTGACGCTGCACGTCTTCCTCGTGCTCAGGCGCCTGCGCGAGTTGCCGGCTCCGGCCGCAGATCTGGCGCAGGAGCTGGTCGATGCGTGCTTTGCCTATCTCGAACTCGGCTTCCGCAATGGCGGTATCAGCGACATCGCCGTGCCCAAGCGCATGAAGAAGATCGGCCAGATGTTCTATGGCCGCATTCGCGCCTATGAGACGGCGCTGGAACGTCAGCGCACCGAGGATCTGGTCGAAGCGCTGCGCCGCAATGCGAGCGCCGATCAGACGTCGGGCGAGGGCGCGATCATGCTCGCCGCCTATGCCGGCCGCGCCCAGGCGCATTTGGCCGGGCTCGACCTGGAAGCGATCCTCAAAGACGGTGCCTTGTTTCCGGCGCCCGCCGTCATGGAGGCCAGCCATGGCGCCTGATGCCGCCTCGCCCCTGCCGCTGCGCCGGCCCGTCCGGATCGAGGATATCAAGCAGCGCGGGTCCCGGATCGCGGTCCAGGCCGATGCGGCCGAATGCGCTGGGGTCGCCGGCATGCTCGACCTGCCGTCGGTTGAGAAGCTCGAGGCGCGCTACCTGCTCACGCGCAACGGCGAGCGGGTCAAGCTCGAGGGCGAGATCGAGGCGGCGCTGCACCAGACCTGCATCGTCACCCTCGATGCCTTCCCGGTGACGCTCTCCGTGCCGCTGAAGCTCGATTTCGCTCCCGAAGAGCCCGAGACGCCGCGGCGCCGGAGCGCCGACGAGGATGGCGAGATCGACATCGAGGTTCGCCTGAACGAGGACGACCCGCCCGAGCCGATCGTCGACGGCGTGATCGATCTCGGCGCGGTGACGCTCGAATTCCTCGCTCTGGCACTTGATCCCTATCCGCGCAAGCCCGGCGCGGCCTTCACCGAGCCGGCGCCGGAAGAGCCGCCGGAATCGCCCTTCGCTGCGCTTGCGCGGCTCAAGCGCGACGAATAACGGCGCTTGCCCTCTTAACCATGGCTTGCGGCTCACGCCTAACTCGCTATTGTCCCGCCCGCATCGAGCCGCCCCGGAATGAAGGTCGGCCGCTCCTGGGATCAACCATCACTCCATGACACGACCGGTTACAATCGCGCTCGATGCGATGGGCGGGGATCACGGCCCCTCCATCGTCATCCCCGGCGCCGCGCTGACGCTGGAGCGCCGCCCCGATGCTCGCTTCGTGATCTTCGGGGATGAGGCACAGGTCCTGCCGCTGCTCGACCAGCATCCGAAGCTCAAGGCCGTCACGACCTTCCACCACACCGAAGTGTCGGTGAAGATGGACGACAAGCCGAGCCAGGCCCTGCGCTATGGCCGCTACAAGTCCTCGATGTGGCGCGCCATCGACGCGACCAAGACCGGGGAGGCCGACGTCACCGTCTCCGCCGGCAACACCGGCGCGTTGATGGCGATGTCGAAGTTCTGCCTGAAGTCGATGCCCGAGGTCGACCGTCCTGCCATCGCCTGCCTGTGGCCGACGGTTCGCGGCGAGAGCATCGTGCTCGATGTTGGTGCGACCATCGGCGCGGACGCCCGCCATCTCGTCGATCTTGCGGTGATGGGCGCTGCGATGGCGCGAGTGGTGTTCGATCTGGATCGCCCGACCGTCGGCCTGCTCAATGTCGGTGTCGAGGAGATCAAGGGTGTCGAGGCGGTGAAGGAGGCCGGGCGCATCCTGCGCGAGGGCAACGTGCCGCATCTGAGCTATCACGGCTTCGTCGAGGGCGACGATCTCGGCAAGGGCACCGTCGATGTGGTGGTGACCGAGGGATTCACCGGAAATATCGCGCTTAAGACGGCGGAGGGTACCGCCCGGCAGATCAGCTCTTATCTTAAGGCTGCGATGAGCCGCTCGCTGATGGCCAAGATCGGTTATCTGTTCGCGCGCGGCGCCTTCGCGGCGCTGAAGGACAAGATGGATCCGCGCAAGGTCAATGGCGGCGTGTTCCTCGGCCTCGAGGGCATCGTCATCAAGAGCCATGGTGGCACGGATGCGATCGGTTTCGCCAGCGCGACCGAACTTGGCTATGAGATGGCGCGCGAGGATCTGATGGCGAAGGTCCGCGAGATGGTCGCGGCCTCGGCGCGTCAGGAAGCGTCGATGCAGCAAGCGGCTGCGCAAGCACCCGCCGCCCAATAGGGAAACGCGTATTTGTCTATCCTGCGTTCTCAGATCGTCGGCTGCGGCTCCTATCTTCCAGCCCGTATCGTCACCAATGCCGAATTGGCCGAGCGTGTCGATACGACCGACGAATGGATCGTCCAGCGCACCGGCATCCGCCAGCGCCATGTCGCGGCCGAGGGCGAGGCCACCTCGACGCTCGGCCTCAGGGCGGCGCAGGCGGCGCTGAGCGATGCCGGCATGGACGCCAGCGAGATCGACATGATCATCGTCGCGACCGCGACGCCGGACCACACCTTTCCCGCGACGGCGACGCAGATCCAGGCGGCGCTCGGCATCGATAACGGTGCAGCCTTCGATCTCCAGGCGGTCTGCTCCGGCTTCGTCTTCGCGCTGGCCACCGCCGACAAGTTCCTCTCCTCGGGCGCGGCAAAGGCGGCACTGGTGATCGGGGCCGAGACCTTCTCGCGCATCCTCGACTGGGAGGATCGCACCACCTGCGTGCTCTTCGGCGATGGCGCCGGGGCCGTGGTCATGAAGGCGGCGCCGGGCGAGGGCACGCTGGCCGATCGCGGCGTCCTTGCGACGCATATCCGCTCGGACGGGCGCTACAAGGACAAGCTCTATGTCGATGGCGGGCCGGGCTCGACCAAGACGGTCGGCTTCCTGCGCATGGAGGGCAAGGAGGTCTTTCGCCATGCCGTCGTCAAGCTCGCCGAGACGGTGCGGCACACCTTTGACGAAACCGGGCTGAGCGGCGCCGACATCGACTGGTTCGTTCCGCACCAGGCCAATCGCCGCATCATCGACGCGACCGCCGACAAGCTCGGCATCGGCCATGAGCGTGTCGTGGTGACCGTCGATCGCCACGGCAACACCTCGGCCGCCTCGATCCCGCTGGCGCTGGCCGAGGCGCATCGCGATGGCCGCATCAAGCGTGGCCAGCTCGTCCTGATCGAGGCGATGGGCGGCGGCTTCACCTGGGGGTCGGCGCTGATCCGCTGGTAAGCCGGCAAGGCAGAAAATTGATCGGATTTTCCCGATTTTCTAGCCATTTTCATGCAATTTTTATATGGGCGGCGCACATGCGCCCGTTCGAGCATTGACCGCGGCAGCGGCTGCGCCTAGCGTCCGCCGTCCGTAATGGCGAGAGCAGGTGGCAAGCCCATCGGCCGCATAACGCCTTGGAGGATATGGATGTCGGGGCAAACGGTTACGCGGGCCGATCTGTGCGAGGCCGTGTATCAGAAGATTGGGCTGTCTCGGACGGAGTCGTCGAAGCTCGTCGAGGCGGTGCTGGATGAGATTTGCGACGCAGTCGCCCGTGGCGAGAACGTCAAGCTGTCTTCGTTCGGGTCCTTCGTCGTGCGCGACAAGGGCGAGCGAATCGGGCGTAATCCCAAGACGGGTGTCGAAGTTCCGATCGAGCCGCGTCGCGTGATGGTGTTCAAGCCCTCGAATGTGATGAAGGCCCGCATCAACGGGCAGTTGGGCGAGGGTGAAGACGAGTGAGCCTGGAGTTCCACAACGGCGATACCGAGGCCGACATGGACACCAAGAGCGCAGATGCCTTCCGGACCATCAGCGAGGTCGCCGAGGACCTCGACATACCCCAGCATGTGCTGCGTTTCTGGGAAACGCGCTTTTCCCAGATCAAGCCGCTCAAGCGCGGGGGCGGCAGGCGCTATTATCGCCCCGACGACGTAGCGCTGCTCAAGGGCATCCGCCGGCTGCTTTACGGCGAGGGCTATACGATCAAGGGGTTGCAGCGCATCCTCAAGGAGCAGGGGCCGCGCCATGTCCAGGCAATCGGCCGCGGCGCGCCGATCGGCCCTCCGCCGTCGGAGGGAGGAGGCGCCTCCTCGCGCCCTCCGGGCGACGCCGGGCCGAAGCAGCAGGCACGGGCACAGGTGCCGCCCGGCCTCGACGACATCACGCTTCTGACCGCCGTGATGGCTGAACTCGGTGAATGCAAGCGCATCCTCGACCGTGCACTCCAGCCTGCGGCCGAGACCGCCTGACAGGCAAAAACGTCGCGCCAGCGACGCTTGAATGCGGCTGGCTTGCGGGATAGATCGGCTGCGGAGGACGACCTCTGGCGCCAGTGAATATCCTCGGCGCTTCCCTTCCAGGCGTGGACGACCTCGCCCCTTTCACGAGGAGCGCCGTCATGGCCTGGCTCTATCTCTTCATCGCCGGTCTGTTCGAGGTCGGCTGGGCGATCGGCCTGAAATACACCGACGGCTTCACCAGGCTCATGCCGACGGCACTGACACTTGCCAGCATGGTGGTCAGCCTCGGCCTGCTCGGCCTCGCGCTCAAGGAACTCCCGGTCGGAACGGCTTATGCGGTCTGGACCGGTATCGGCACGATCGGCACCGCCGCTCTCGGCATTGTCCTGCTCGGCGAGCCGGCGACCGTGATGCGGCTGGTCTGCATCGGGCTGATCGTCGCCGGCATCGTCGGGCTCAAGCTCGTCGCCTGAGACGGCCGGGTTCGAGCGCGCGCCGATCAGATTGCCGAGCAATCTGATCGGATCCGGCTCAGCGTCGCCGCCAATCCTCGGGCCAGTAGCCGTTGCGCTCCAGCAGGACGATGAGCACGATCACCGCGAGCGTGACGGCGAGCGTGAGCACCTTGGCGTTCCACGGCGTGCCGCGGCCGATCAGCCAGATCAGGGTCAGGCCGATCATGAGGGGGACGAGCATCTCCATGAGGAGAGCGTAGAGCAAGCTGCGCCGGGACGGAACGGGGACTGACATCGTGTCCGCAAGCGAACAGCCGCGAGAGGCAAAGATGTCGGCCGAAGTGGAACCCATCCCGGCGGCATACGTTCGCTCCAGGGGAAGCGCATCGCCTCCAGGGCATGCCGGCCTGTCTCAGCCCATCGACACGCGACAGGAGAATGACATGGGACTTTTTTCCAAGGACATCAAGACGATGGATGATCTCTTCGTCCATCAGCTGCAGGACGTCTATTACGCCGAGAAGCAGATTCACAAATCCCTGCCGAAGATGATCGAGAAGGCGACCGACGCCAAGCTCAAGCAGGGCCTTGAGGCGCACCGGGCCGAGACCGAGGGCCATATCAAGCGGCTCGAGCAGGTCTTCAAGCAGCATGGCGCCGAGGTGAAGGCGGTCAACTGCCCGGCGATCGACGGCATCCTCAAGGAAGCCGACGAGGTTGCGGGCGAAGTCGCAGACAAGCAGGTGCTCGATGCTGCGATCATCGCCGCCGCCCAAGCGGTCGAGCATTACGAGATCACCCGCTACGGCACGCTCGCAGCCTGGGCCAAGCAGCTCGGCCGGGCCGACTGCGCCGCGTTGCTCCAGCAGAACCTCGACGAGGAATTTGCGGCGGACGAAAAGCTCTCGAAGCTTGCCGAGTCCGGCATCAACCGCAAAGCCGCCTGACGGCGTCCGTTCCTTCAGCAAGTGACGCCCGCGACGGATTCCCGTCGCGGGCGTTCGTCGTTCAGGTCGGGTTTCCCGGATCTCCCGGCGGGACCTTCGGCGGCTTGTCGCTGAAGCGGCCATGAGCCCAGTAGCCTGCGAGCGCTAAGCCCAGCGGGATCGAGACCAGCAGCAACACGGTGAGGAAGCCCCAGTCGCCGGTCATGGCGCAACCTCGGCTGGTTCTGAGGGAGCGGACGCGCCGCGCGGCGAGATCGCCAGCGATCCTTCGATCAGGGGCTTCATCCGCCCGAGTTCGACAGCCATGAAGTCGAGGAAGAGGCGGACGCGTGGCGAGTGCCTCAGGTCGGGATGCGTCAGGAGCCAGAGATCGGCCGAGAAGCCGGGATCGGGCGCCGCCAGCCGCGTCAGGCCGGGCTTCGTATCGGCGATGAAGCAGGGCAGGAAGCCGATCCCGATCCCGGCCTCGACCGCCTCCGACAGACCCAGCACGGTGTTGACCTTGTAGACGATGCGCTCGGGCGCGACATGCTGGGCGAGATAGCGCACTGCCTTCAGCCCGGCGAACTGCTCGCCGAGCGAGACCCAGCGATGCTTCCACAGCTCTTCGATAGGCACCGTGCCGGCGTCGCTGAAATCGGCGGCGCGGCCATAGAGCGCCCAGGCGATGCGGGCGGCCCGGCGCCCGACCAGCGTCTCCGGCGGGTTGTCGGTAGCCCGGATCGCGACGTCGGCGTCGCGCTTCGACAGGTTGAGCGACTGGTTGCTGAGCAGCATGTCCAGCCGGATGTCCGGGCATTGCACCAGAAAGGCGGCGAGGACCGGCGTCAGCAGGTCGACCAGCAGCGTGTCGTTGGTGGTGACGCGCAACTCGCCGGTGGGCTTGATGTCCTGCCCGGCGAGCTTTAGCGCGAACGCATTGATGTCGCCGTCGAACCGCTCGGCCAGTTGCGCCATTTCGTCACCGGCAGGCGTGGCGACATAGCCGCTGCGATGGCGCTCGAACAGCTTGATGCCGAGCGCCTCCTCGATCTGGCCGAGGCGGCGGAAGACGGTCGAATGGTTCAGGCCGAGTGTGATCGCGGCGGCCGGCAGGGCCCGCTTTTCGGCGATCGCCCTGATCAGGCGGAAATCATCCCAGGCGAGCGCCTTCGTCGGCAAGGTCTTGGTCGGCAGCGTCTTGTTCGGCGTGTTCATGCGGGTACTGTCAGGCATGGCTTCGCCGCCATCAAGGCCTTGGCCCTGATGGCGGCGATGAGGCAGCAGGCTGGGCCGTGTCGCTCAGGCTGCGGCGGGCTTGGCCGAAACCGGCAGCGGCGCAGACTTCAGAGCCAGGGCGCCGTCGCCGATCAGGCCATGGGCCAGCGCGGCGAGCGCCAGGAAGGCCGGATACTCCCAACCACCGTTCGGAGCGTTGAAGACCCAGCCGTTGGGGGCGTGGATCGCGAGCGCGCCGAGCAGAACCGGCAGCAGCAGGATCGAGACATAGCGGCCATAGAAGCCGGTGAGGATCGCAAGGCCGCCGATGAGCTCGGCCAGGATGATCGGCCAGGCGAGGAAAGTCGGCAGGCCGACCTGTCCGAGGAAGCCGGCGAAACCGGCCGGGGTGAAGATCACGAGCTTGAGATAGGCATGGGCGATGAACATCAGGCCGAGCGCGACGCGCAGGCCAAGGGCACCATAAGGGGCGAGGCGATTGTCGATCATGATGGCAGTCTCCAGGAGCGGGACCGGGCTGGTCTCGCCACAAGAGATCGCTCTCGCCGTTCTGCAATGCAAACGGTGAAATGACAATGATTACATTGCAGATGTGCAATAACTTCACTCTGGCGCTTTGGCTGCACCGGACCAATCTTCCTGGCCAACGAGGCGACCGCCTCAAGGGATCGCCCGAGGGGATCGCCCAAGGGGATTGCCCCCAAGCGAGCGTTGGAGGAGCTTCATCATGCAGATCAACGGCATTCATCATGTCACGGCGATCGCCGGCCCGGCGCGCCGCAATCTCGACTTCTACGGCCGCGTGCTCGGCCTGCGTCTGGTCAAGAAGACCGTCAATTTCGACGATCCCGGTACCTACCACCTGTATTATGGCGATGCCGCCGCGGCTCCGGGGACGATCCTGACCTTCTTCCCCTGGGAGCATGCCGCTCCCGGCAGGCTCGGCGTCGGCGAGACGCAGGAAACGGTGTTCCGGGTTCCCGCGGCTGCGATCGGCTACTGGACGCATCGGCTCGTTGAGCATGGCGTGCCGCATGATGCGCCGGTCAAGCGCTTCGGCGAGACGGTGCTGGCCTTCCGCGATCGCGACGGGATGCGGCTTGCCCTCGTGGGCGTGCCCGGCATCGAGGCCGAGCCCGCCTGGGCTGGCAGCGATGTCCCGGTGGAGCATGCGATCCGCGGCTTCCACAGCGTCAGCCTGCTGCTCGAGGATGCGGCTCCCACGGGAGCGATCCTGAGCGACGTCTTCGGTTTCCGCGAGATCGGCCGCGAGGACACGCTCATTCGCTACCGCACTGAGGGCGCTTCGCTTGGAAACGTCATCGACCTGCGCGTCGCTGGCGGCTTCCTGCCGGCGCGCCAGGGCGCCGGCTCTGTCCACCATGTCGCCTTCCGCGCCGCCGATGACGCGGCTGAGGAGGAGATGGTGCGCAAGCTCGCGGAGAACCACGGCATCCGCACGACGGAGCAGAGGGATCGGAACTACTTCCGCTCCGTCTACTTCCGCGAGCCTGGCCACGTGCTCTTCGAGATCGCGACCGACATCCCGGGCTTTGCCGTCGACGAGCCGGCCGAGAGCCTCGGCCAGGCGCTGAAGCTCCCGGCCGGGTTGGAGACGCAGCGCGAGCGGATCGAAGCGATCCTCCCCGCCCTCGTCTGAGAGCGCCGCCGCCCTGTCCATGTTCGGGCAGGGCGGTGGGTTCCTCTGCCGATGTGCCCTCTCTTTGCGAAGGAGATCATGATGGACGCCGTCGCGACCACCGATTTCATCCATGTCTACGAGCCCGGCGCCGATGCGGGCCGACCGCCGCTGCTTCTGCTGCACGGCACGGGCGGCGACGAGCGCGACCTGCTCGGCCTCGGCCGGACGGTAGCGCCCGGCGCAAGCCTGCTCTCGCCGCGCGGCAAGGTGCTGGAAGGCGCGATGCCGCGCTTCTTCCGGAGGGTCGCCGAAGGCGTCTTCGACGAGGACGACCTGCGCCGCAGGACGCATGAACTCGCCGACTTCGTCGGGGAGGCCCGAGCGCGCTACGGGCTGGCGGCGCCGGTCGCGGTCGGCTTCTCGAACGGGGCGAACATAGCCGCGAGCCTGTTGCTGCTCCGTCCGGAAGTGCTCGCCGGCGCGGCGCTGCTGCGCGCGATGTCGCCCTTCGCCGACCCGCCGCAGGCGGAGTTGGCGGGCAAGCGCGTGCTGATCCTCTCCGGTGCGATGGATCCGATCGTGCCGGCCGACGATGCGCAGCGTCTGGCGCGAACCCTGTCGGGCAACGGTGCCAGCATCGATCACCGGGCTCTGCCGGCCGGACACGGCCTGTCCCAGCCCGATATCGGTCTGCTCAAGGGCTGGCTGATGGGCGCCTGACGGGAACAGTGGCGGCGCTCGCGCGCCGCCACGCATCATCCTATGTCGCGGCTGCGGCCGCCTTGCGCTTGGGCGCCTTGGCGGCCGGAGGCGGGGCGGGGGGCTCGGCGGCCTGCTTGGCCAGCCGCAGGGCCCGCAGCGCCTCGATCTTCTTGCGGGCGGCGGCCTCCTCGGCCGCGATCCGGCCGCTCGATTTCTGTTTTTCGCGGGGTGCTTCCTGGACGGTGTTCACATCGTGCCAGGCGCGTGTTCCTCGGCCGTCTGCTGCCATCGCTGCATTCCTTCTGTCACACGCTGTAGCCTTAAGCTTACGCGCGAATGCACACGGATACGAGCCGCATTGCGGGCCGCGTGACAGGCTGCCCGCAGGTTCAGTCGATCAGCGGCGTGATGATCGCCATCGCGATCGCCAACACCGCCAGGGCACGGGCCAGAACGGCCCATTGGCCCGACAACCGGAACTCAAGAGAACGCGACAGGGCACGCATGAAACGACTCCCGACAACGCGACAGGCTGACGTTGGGTCATAAGCGCGGCTTCGGCAAGCAATTTCGGGCACCAAGCCTGTGGACAAGGCCGTGCGGACATAAGGCTTAGTCCTGAGGCGGACCGAGCGATTCCTGCAGGAAGCTCGTCATCGCGCGCACGGCTGGCGCCTGCCTTCCAGGGGCGCAATGGAGCGCGATCTCGGATGCCGGTAGCTCCGGCATGCCGTCGCCAGCGCCGAGCAGGCGCAGCCCTGCACGCGCCGTTCCGGCTTTCACGATCGTCACAGCGGCGCCCGAGGCGGCCATGGCCTCGACTGCGCCGATGCTCGAGCTGCTGAACAGGATGCGCCATGGCAGGCCGGCGTCGTTCAGGGCGGCGAGCGCCCATTCGCGATACATGTTCGGGGCCTTGAGCAAGGCGAGCGCGATCCGGGATGTCGGGTCGAAATCATGCCGGTCGGAGCAGGCCCATGCCGTGCGCTCCGTCCGCAGGACCTCGCCACGCCCGTCGCCGCGCTTCTGCGTCGCCAGCACCAGATCGAAATCCTCGCCGAGATTGTCGAGCAGGTCGCGGGTGAAGCCGGTCGTGACCTCGAGCTCGACATCCGGATTCATCCGCGCGAAGCGGGCCAGCGGTTGCGGCAACACCTGTGTCGCATAGTCGTCCATCACCGCGAGCCGCACCCGCCCGGCGACGTGGCGGGCATTGACCACGTCGAGCGCCTCGTCATGCAGCGCGACGATCCGTCTGGCGTAACCCAGGAAATCCTCGCCGGCGCGCGTCAACAGCACTTCATGCGGCGAGCGCTGCAGCAGGCTTTGCCCGGCGAGCTCCTCCAACCGCCGGATCTGCGTCGAGATCGTCGACTGGCTGCGGAACAGCGCGGCTCCCGCCTTGGTGAAGCTGCGCAGTTCCGCGATCGTCAGGAAGCAGCGCAGCAGGTCGATATCGATGTTCCGAAGCATATCCCGTTCTCTTCGCCGCCCCAGCATGGACCGCGCCGATCGGAAGGATCGGATTATTCGATTTTGAAGCTGGCGCGGTGCCGCTTATGACGTTCGTCCGGTTTTCGCCGCGAGATCAAGACGACAAGAGGTCGAGACATGCCCGCCTATCGCTCACGCACCTCCACCCATGGCCGCAACATGGCCGGCGCCCGCGGCCTGTGGCGCGCGACGGGCATGAAGGACGGCGATTTCGGCAAGCCGATCATCGCGGTGGTCAACTCCTTCACTCAGTTCGTGCCGGGCCACGTCCACCTCAAGGATCTCGGCCAGCTGGTCGCGCGCGAGATCGAGAAGGCGGGCGGCGTCGCCAAGGAGTTCAACACCATCGCGGTCGATGACGGCATCGCTATGGGCCATGACGGCATGCTCTACAGCCTGCCCTCGCGCGAGCTGATCGCCGACTGCGTCGAATACATGGTCAATGCCCATTGCGCCGACGCGATGGTCTGCATCTCCAACTGCGACAAGATCACGCCCGGCATGCTGATGGCCTCGATGCGGCTCAACATCCCGACCGTCTTCGTCTCGGGCGGGCCGATGGAGGCCGGCAAATACATTGCCGAGGGCGTGCTCAAGAAGGTCGACCTCGTCGATGCGATGATCGCGGCCGCCGACAGCAAATACAGCGACGCTGAGGTCGAGACGATCGAGCGCTCGGCGTGCCCGACCTGCGGCTCCTGCTCCGGCATGTTCACCGCCAATTCGATGAACTGCCTCACGGAGGCGCTGGGTCTCGCTCTGCCCGGCAACGGCTCGGTGCTCGCCACCCATGCCGACCGCAAGGGCCTCTTCGTCGAAGCCGGCCACTTGATCGTCGATCTCGCCCGCCGCCATTACGAGCAGGACGACGCCTCGGTGCTGCCGCGCAATGTCGCAAGCTTCAGGGCCTTCGAGAACGCGATGACGCTCGACATCGCCATGGGCGGCTCGACCAACACGGTGCTGCACCTGCTCGCCGCCGCCCATGAGGCCGAGTGCGACTTCACCATGGCCGATATCGACCGCCTGTCGCGGCGCGTGCCGGTGCTCTGCAAGGTCGCGCCCTCGGTCGCCAACGTCCATATGGAGGATGTCCACCGTGCCGGCGGCATCATGGCGATCCTCGGCGAACTCGACCGCGCCGGGCTGATCGACACCTCGCTGCCGACGGTCCACAGCGCGACGATGGCCGACGCCCTGGCGCGCTGGGACATCGCCCAGACGCATAGCGAAAGCGTGCGCAGCTTCTACAGCGCAGCGCCGGGGGGCGTTGCGACACAAACGGCCTTCAGCCAGGATCGTCGCTTCGAGGAGCTCGATCTCGATCGCGAGAAGGGCGTCATCCGCAGCAAGGTGAACGCCCATTCGCAGGATGGCGGCCTCGCTGTCCTCTTCGGCAACATCGCACTCGACGGCTGCATCGTGAAGACGGCGGGCGTCGACGCCTCGATCCTGAAATTCTCAGGCCCGGCCGTGATCTTCGAGAGCCAGGATGCGGCGGTCGAGGGCATCCTCAACAACAAGGTCAAGGCCGGCGAGATCGTGCTGATCCGCTATGAGGGGCCGCGCGGCGGGCCGGGCATGCAGGAAATGCTCTATCCGACGAGCTATCTGAAATCGAAGGGCCTCGGAAAGGCCTGCGCGCTCGTCACCGACGGGCGCTTCTCGGGCGGTTCGTCCGGGCTCTCGATCGGCCATGTCTCGCCGGAAGCGGCGGAGGGCGGCGCGATCGGCCTCGTCGAGAGCGGCGACATCATCGCCATCGACATTCCGAACCGCAGCATCTCGCTCCAGGTCTCGGACGAGGAACTGGTGAGACGCCGCGCTGCGATGGAGGCGAAGGGCAAGGACGGCTGGAAGCCCGCCGCCCCGCGCAAGCGCAAGATCTCGACGGCGCTGAAGGCCTATGCGGCGATGGCGACGAGTGCCGCGAAGGGGGCGGTGCGAATCGTCGAGTGAGCGGGGGCATTGGGGGACGGAGGCATAGGGGCGCCGATGCCTGCGCAGGCGGGGCGGCTCTCTCCAGGCACGTGTCGACGACGTAAGGCCCGCCGTGATGCGGGCCCTGAAACCGGACAATGGATAGCCACGACCCCGGTTACTGCGGGTCTGCAAAGTTCCGATTCTCTTGGGATTTATGGTCGGAGCGAGAGGATTCGAACCTCCGACCCCTTGTCCCCCAGACAAGTGCGCTAACCGGGCTGCGCTACGCTCCGACGGCTCGGCTTATAGTGGCGGGTGCGCGCGGATGCAATCCGCTTCGGCCGTTGATTCACGTTGATTGTCCGCCTTCGTGAATTGAGCCGTTGCGGCACAATGCGAGCGCCCGTCCATTAACCCTCGATTAAGTCTGCGATTGCGGGCTTGACGCGATGCCAGCATGGTTTTCCGCGGGACGGGGAGGTCACCCAGGCGGAGAAGGCCATGTCACTGGCGACAGTCACGCAGACCCGGGCTCGGCCCGCGATCCGCCCATCACTGCAATCGACCGGTTCACTCGAAAACGTCTTCCGCGATCTTGCGCCGGATTGGCACTCGCAATGGGCCTGGGAGAATTACGAGGACACCATCCTCGAGCTTTCCCGGCGGTTCGGCCTGCGCCGCGTCTGTGAGATCGGTGGCGGGCGTGATCCGCTGTTCACGGCCGAGCAGGCGAG
Source organism: Allobosea sp. GW822-FHT03F07 (assembly GCF_058801345.1). Classification (NCBI taxonomy): domain Bacteria; kingdom Pseudomonadati; phylum Pseudomonadota; class Alphaproteobacteria; order Hyphomicrobiales; family Alloboseaceae; genus Allobosea; species Allobosea sp. GW822-FHT03F07. Next base: position 58,375 of record NZ_JBXAND010000006.1, on the reverse strand, counting down.
GCGCCGTGGCATCGACCTCACCGTCAACGACATCGATGCCGGCGAACTGGCGTTGACGCCGGCCGGTCTCAAGACCGCGCGCTTCGACATCGCCGGCGATCTTTCCGAGCCCGACATCGCGCGCGGCGGCTATGACCTGATGATCTCGCGCATGGTCTTCGAGCATGTGGCGGATGTCGAGCGTGCCTGGACCAACATCCATGCCCTGCTCGCGCCGGGCGGCGCCGCGCTCGCCTTCTTCCCGACGCTCTGGGCTCCGGTATTCGCGCTGAATCACGTGCTGCCCGAGAAGGCCTCGCGCGCCATCGTTCACGCGCTCTATCCTGCGCGGCGTGCGGATGGCGACGATCCGAAGTTTCCCGCTCACTACGACTGGTGCCGCGGCAGCCGTGCGAAGCTCGAGCCGATGCTCCGGCGCGCCGGCTTCGACGACATCCATGTCCAGCGCTTCTGGGGGCATGATTACTTCAAGCGAATGCCCGGGCTGCGCCAAGCCGACCACGCCTTCAATGCATTCGCAGCGAAGATCGGCTGGGATTTCGTGACCACCCACGCCTATGTCATGGCGCGCAAGGCCCGCGACTGAAGCGGTCTGCCCGGAACGGACGAAGCCGGCACTGCGGACAACCCCCAGATCAGGCCGATCAGCAGGTAGAAATGCCGCCAGTGATCGGTGTCGATCTGGACGCCCTGCAGGATTGTCACAAACAGCACGGACCAGATCGCGATCGCCTGCATCTGCAGCGGCGAGCGCCGGAAGACGAGCCGCCAGCCGGCATGAATGGTTGCTGCGGTCAGGGCGAGCCACGCGAAGCCTCCGAGCCAGCCATAGGAGGCGAAGGCGTTGATGTAGACGTTGTGCGGGTCCTCGGGAAAGATGAAGCGGAAACGCAACGGGCCGAAGCCGTTGGGCGCCTCGAGCAGCAGCGGGATCGAGCGCAACTGGCTGCCGAACCGGCCTGTCACGCCGAGATCGTAACTCTGCTCCAGCGAGGCGCGGATCTCGAACACCGAGCGGATCGATTCGAAGGAGAGCGCGACCAGCAGCGCCGCCACCGCGAGCCCGACGGCCAGCAGAGCCAGGCCGACGATGCGGGCTCGCTTGCGCGCGCTGTCGGAGGCGAGATAGGTCAGCGCCGTCATGATCAGGACCGAGAGGACGAGGTGGCCCCAGGCGCCGCGCGAAAAGGTCAGGAACAGCGCCAGCAGCGGGACGCTCATCGCGAGGAGGCCGCGCAGGAGGCTGCTGCGCCCCGTCAGCACATGCTGGAGCGTGAAGGCGATAGGCAGCACCAGGAAAGGCCCCAGCACGTTCGGGTCCTTGAAGGTGCCGGACGCCCGACTGGCATAGCTGAAGACGGAGCCGAGGCCGGCGACGTCGAAATAGCCGAGGATGCCCGCGATCGCCGCATACCATGCGGCGACCATGTAGCCCTTGCGCAACGTCTCGATCCGGCCGGCCGGATCCTCGGCCATGATCGCCGCCACCACGACGGAGGTGATCATGAGATAGACCGAGACGGCGGTGAAGCGCACCGAGGGCGCCTCGTCCATCCAGGGGATCAGCGAGAAGACGCCGCCGAGATTGTAGAGCAGCAGCAGGACGATCAGCGGCAGCAGCTTCTGCGAGAGCTTGATGCCGGTCAGCAGGAAGGCGAAGACGACGAGCAGGAACACGAACTCGTAAGGTGACGGCTCGATCAGCGCGAGCCCGCTGGAGGCGCCGAGCAGCCAGAGTGCCCCGCGCTGGATCGAGGCATAGGCGATCAGCGGCCCACGTCGAACGGAAGCGGGTCCGGCGCTGTCCGCGAACGCGCTCAATACGCGTTCTCGGTCTTCGTCATCAGCGACAGCGGCGTCTTCACGAGGATGTAGAGGTCGAGCAGCACCGACCAGTTCTCGATATAGTAGAGGTCATGCTCGACGCGGCGCTGGATCTTGTCCTCCGTGTCGGTCTCGCCGCGCCAGCCATTGACCTGCGCCCAGCCGGTGATGCCGGGCTTGACCTTGTGCCGGGCGAAATAGCCATCGACCACCTGCTCATAGGCGCGGTTGGAGGCCGTGGCATGGACGGCGTGGGGCCGCGGGCCGACCAGCGAGAGATCGCCTCGCAGGACCACGTTGAGCAGTTGCGGCAGTTCGTCGAGCGAGGTCTTGCGGATGAAGCGGCCGACGCGGGTGACGCGGGGATCGTCCTTGGTCACCTGCTTGGCCGCCTTCTGGTCCGCCATATCGTGATAGAGCGAGCGGAACTTCAGCACCTCGATCTGCTCGTTGTTGAAGCCGTAGCGCTTCTGACGGAACAGGATCGGACCCTTCGAGTCGAGCTTGATCGCGATCGCCGTCACCAGCATCACCGGCGAGAGCGCGATCAGCGCCAGCGTGCCGACGACCTTGTCGAAGACCCATTTGACCACGATGTCCCAGTCCGCGATCGGGCGGTCGAAGACATCGAGCACTGGCACCGCACCGAAATAGGAGTAGGAACGCGGGCGGAAGCGCAGCTTCGACATATGCGCCGAGAGGCGGATGTCGATCGGCAGTACCCAGAGCTTGCGCAGCATGGTGAGCAGCCGCGCCTCGGCCGAGATCGGCAGCGTGAAGATCACGAGGTCGAGCTTGGTGCGGCGCGCGAACTCGACCAGATCGTCGATCGTGCCGAGCTTGGGGTATCCCGCGACGAGATCGGGCGAGCGGTCGTCATTGCGATCGTCGAATACGCCGCAGATGCGCAGGCCCGTGTCGCGCTGCGCTTCCAGCGCGCGGATCAGCGCCTCGCCACCTTCGCCGCCGCCGACGATGGCCGTGCGCCGCTCCAGCCGCCCGGTGCGGGTCAGATGCCGCACGCCGAGCGTGACGATCAGGCGCTCGCCGAGCAGCGCGGCAGCGCCCGCGCTATAGAAGCCGAGCAGCCAGACGCGCGACACCTGATCGCCGATTTTCAGGAAGAAGAAGACTGCGAGTGCAATCAGGAAGAGCAGGCTCCAGCCGCTGAGGAGCCTGACCGCCATGGCGATGAAATTTCTGAGTGCGCCGACATGGTAGAGATGCAGCGCCTGGAAGGCGACGAGCGCTCCCACGGCCAAAGCCGGGATCGTGATCTGGTAGGGCAGGGTGCTGTCGACATTGCCGGCGGCGTAGAGCCAGTAGATCAGCCCGCCAGCGCCGACGACGGCCAGCACATCGAGGAGCCGTACGAGCCCCTCGATCATCACTGGCGAGAGCGTCGGCTTGACCGGGATCGCGGCGATCCGCTCCGCCAGCGGATGGAAGATCCGCGTGCCGCCGCTGGACGGACCGAACATCTCCGGCGTCGCCGAGGCGGCGGCATCCGCCTTGATCAGATCGCGGACATCGAAGGCACCCATGACGTCAAATCCCTGGTCGCTGCAACCGTGGTCGCTGTCGGCGCCGCCGGACCCGTTGCCTTCGCCGGCCCGCCGATCTTGCCGCTGACGTAACCGAAAATGCTCACGGAAGGCTTAATCGGACCGATCGCTGTTTCGGCAGGCGCTTCGGCTGTTCCGGCACATGCTGGCCGGGTGATTCCGTCGGGCCTTTGGGCTCCCAAAGAAAACTCGATTTTTCCTTGGCTGATCAATGTATTGATGCAGGTGTCGGGGTCTGGTTTTTATGACTGTTTTCGCTGTGGAGATTGTCCTGAAGTTGTTTCAGGTTGACGAGAAGCAATGTCCAGGCTATATGTTTCTGCGATGAGTGTCTGATAAGCACATTTTTGAGCGATCAAGTTTCTGGTCCTGGCGACCGAGAAATGATTGCCGTGCTGCTTTCGCGGTAGTTTCCGCCGAAGGCCTTTTTATCCGGACCTGATCTCAAAACTCCAACTCTTGCCTAGCTGCCTCCGCGTCACACCCGTGACGCCCAGCGCCGGCTTCGCCCGTGTGCAACATGTCTACCCATTGGTTCTTCCTGCTCGCGGCCATTGCCGTCGAGATCGTCGCGACGGCCGCGCTGAAGTCGTTCGTCTCGGCTCCCTGGCTGGTGGCTTTCCTGCCGCTCGCCCTGATCGGCCTGTCCTTCGCCCTGCTCAGCATCGCGCTGCGCGTCATCCCGCTGGCTGTCGCCTATGCGGTCTGGGAGGGGCTCGGCATCGTCGGCATCGCCGTCATCGGCCATCTGCTCTTCGGCGAGCATCTGACCGCCGGCCGCCTCGTGGCGCTGGCCGCGATCCTCGCCGGCATCCTGCTGCTCGAACGCGGTGTCGGCGACGCCCATGCCGACGAGCCCCGCAATGCCCGCATCGACGGGAGGCTGGTGTGACCATCGCGCTGATGCCTCAGGCGCTGGCCATCGCCTGGCTGGCGCTGGCGGTCGTGCTGGAAGTCGCGGGGTCCTGCCTGCTCAAGCTTTCCGACGGCCTGCGCCGCCGCCTGGTCGGCCTGCTTGGAATCCTCATGGTGATCGGCGCCTTCGCTGCGTTGGCGCAGGCGATCCGCGGCATGGATCTCTCGGTCGCCTATGCGGTCTGGGGCGGGGCGGGGCTCGTCGCAACCGCGATCGTCGGCGCACTCGCCTTCGGCCAGCGCATCAGGCCGACGGGCTGGGCCGGGATTGCCCTGGTGATCGCCGGCATTCTGGCGCTCAAGCAGCTTTGACCGGGCGCTCCGGCCAGGCCTGGCTGCGCTTGGCCTGCGCATCGCGATAGGCTGCAATCACGCCGTCGATCATCGAGTCGAGCCGGAAGTTCGCGCGCACATGCTGCGCGAGATCGGTCGCCCCGGCGGCTCGCTCCGCATCAGGCGTCGCCAGCGCCTTTGCGATCGCATCGGCAAGGATGACCGGATCGTTGGTCGGAATCAGCCGGTGCCTGTGGCGCGGGCCGTAGATCTCGTTGATGCCGCCGACATCGGTGGAGATCAGCGGCTGCGCCGCTGCCGCCGCCTCGAGAATGACATAAGGCAGCGATTCCGCCCGCGATGGCACGACCATCACATGGGCCCGCGAAAGCGCCTTGCGGATCGGCCCGGGTGGCTCGAACACGCATTGCCCGGCGATGCCGCGCGATACGGTGAGCGCGCGCAGCGCCGCTTCGTCCGGGCCTGAGCCGACGATCAGGATGCGCGGCGTCAGGCCGTCGCGGCTCTTGAGCAGGCCGAGGGCGTCGATCAGCGTGTCGATGCCCTTCGCCGAGCGCAGTTCGCCGAGATAGACGAGGTCGAAGGTTGCGCCCGCATGGTCGATCGGTTCGAACTCCGGGTCGGAGATGCCGTTCAGGACGATGCGATGATCGGTGCGTGGCATATGGCCGATATGGGCCTCGAAGCGTCCGGCGATAAAGCGGCTCTCGAACAGGAACATGTCGGTGGCGCGTTCGAGCAACCGCTCGACGGCCATGTAGACCTTATGCTCGGTTCCACCGGGCTTGTAGTTGAAGCTGCCGCCGTGAGGCGTGTAGGCGGTGACATAGCGGTGCCCGGGGCTGAACAGGGCCGGCAGCCGGCCATAAAGCCCGCCTTTGGAGCCATGGCAGTGGACGATGTCCGGGGCGAGCCGCGAGCGCACCGAGATCGCGCTCATCTGCGCCCTGGCGTCGGTGAGGCTGGGGTAACGCGACATCGGCACCCGCGTGATGCCGAGCGTCAGCTTGCCCTCGAGTTCGGCGAAGACGTCGTCGGCGCGCGTGCCGCCGGTCGTGGAATCGCAGAAGATGCCGACATCGTGCCCGCGCTCCGCCTGGCCGCGCGAAAGATCGAGCACATGCCGGAAGAGCCCGCCGAGCGGGGCTCGGAAGACATGCAGAATCCGCAGTGGCGGCAGCGAAGCATCCGTCATTCAGAAATCTCCGGTATGCAGAAATCCCTGGGACGCGCTCAGAACCAGCGTTCCTTGATGACGATCGTGTCGCCCGGCTGCACCGGGTAGGTGATCGGCACGCTGGCCGTGACGAGCTGGTCCTCGACCTGCCGCGTCACCTCGGCATAGGCGCGCTGGCCGCGCGGTGTGAAGCCGCCGGCGATCGCCACCGCCGTCTGCACCGTCATGCCGTGGACGTAAGGGAACTGGCCGGAATTGGTGACTTCGCCGAGCACGAAGAAGGGGCGGTAGGTATCGACCTCGACCGAGACCTTCGGCTCGCGCAGGAAGCCAGCCCGCAGCCGTCCCTCGATCGCCTTTTCGAGCTGCTGGGTCGTGCGTCCCTGCGCCTCGACCGCGTCGATCAGGGGCATGGAGATCTTGCCCGAGCCGTCGACGGCATAGATGTTCGAGAGATTGTCCTGGCCGAAGACGATGACGCGCAGGCGGTCGCCGCTGGCGAGGCGATAGGGCCCGCTCGGCTGTGCGAGCGTATAGTCGGAGGCCGCGTAGCGGGGCGCGCAGGCGCCTGCCGTCATGGCGACGGCCAAGGCGAGAGAGGCGAGACGTCGACTCATCACAAGCATACCCATGCGGAACCCGGGCGAAGCATGGGCGCAATATGGTTAACAAAGGCTTCAGGGTCGCCGGGGCGGCGGGACCGGGGTCCGTCCCTCTTAACCCCGCACTAACCTTACTGCGCTTTCATTGACGCAGCGTCCTGTCCAGGGCGCGAGAGTTTTGCGTGAATGGATGGGTCATGACCGCTCAAACCGAGAGCCTCGGCCGGGAAGAGTTGGCGCGCGACGGTGAAGGCCGCAGCGAGATGCTGGACCTCTCTGCGCTCTGGGCTGCGATCAAGAGGCGCCGGATGTGGATCATCGGTCCTACGGTCGCCGTCTTCGCGCTCTCCTCCGTCGCCGTGAACCTGGTTTCGCCGCGCTATACCGGCGAGGCCCGCATCCTGCTCGAGAATCGCGGCGGCTTCTTCACGTTGCCGGGGCAGTCCTCGCCCGACAGCGCCGGTCAGTTCGACGCCGAGGCGGTGCAGAGCCAGGTCCAGCTCATCATGTCGCGCGACCTCGCCCGCGAGGCGATCAAGCGCATCGGCCTCGTCGGTAATTCCGAGTTCGATTCGGGCGCCGGCGCGTTGAACGCGCTGCGCAAGGTCGGGGTTCTCGTCGGCCTCGGCGGCCATCCAGCCGACCGTTCGCCCGAGGACCGCGTGCTAGAGAAGTATTTCGACCGCCTCCTGGTCTATCCGGTCGGGCGCTCGCGCATCGTCGCGGTCGAATTCACCTCGCAGGATCCGGCGCTCGCCGCCAAGGGCGCCAACATCATCGCCGCGACCTATCTGGAGATGCAGGAGGCCGCCAAGCAGGATTCGGCCCGCAGTGCCTCCTCCTGGCTCTCGACCACGATCGAGCCTCTGCGCAAGCGCCTGGCCGAGGCCGAGGCCAAGGTCGAGGAATTCCGCTCGCGCAACGGCCTCTTCGTCGGCGCCAACAACACGACGATCAACGCCCAGCAGCTCGGCGACCTCTCGACGCAGCTGTCGGCGGCCCGCAGCCAGCAGGCCGAGGCGCAGGCCAAGGCCGGGCTGATCCGCGATGCGATCAAGCAGGGCCGCACCTTCGAGATCCCCGATGTCGCCAACAACGAGCTGGTGCGCAGGCTGATCGAGCAGCGCGTCAATCTGCGCGCCCAGATCGCGCTCGAATCGCGCAACCTCCTCTCCGAGCACCCACGCATCAAGGAATTGAATGCCCAGCTCGTCGATCTCGAGGGGCAGCTCCGCGCCGCCGCCGAACGCGCCGTTCGCACGCTGGAGAACGAGGCCAAGATCGCCGGCCAGCGCGTCGAGAGCTTCACCGCCGCGCTCGACGGACAGAAGAAGAGCGTCTCGACCGGCAATGACAGCGAGGTGCAGTTGCGGGCGCTCGAGCGAGAGGCCCGCACTCTGCGCGAGCAGCTCGAGCAATACATGCTGCGCTATCGCGAGGCCGTCGCCCGTGACACCCAGAATGCGACGCCGGCCGATGCGCGCGTGATCTCGCGTGCGATCGAGCCGACCGAGCCGTCCTTCCCGAAGAAGCTGCCGACGGTGCTGGTGGCGACGCTCGCGACCTTGCTGGCCTCGCTGGCCACGGTGGTATCGCGCGAACTGCTCAACGGCCGCCGCGACGCGCCGATCCCGCAGCCGCGCCGGGCGCCGGGCTGGGTCGGCGGCATGGCAACCGGCGCGCCTCGCGCCGAGGACAGCCCCGTCGATCCGCGCCGCGAGCGCGTCGCGGGCCTCCTGACCCATGGCGGCCGCCTAGGCCATATCACGCTCGATCTCGTCCATCCCGAGCAGACGTTGGCCGATCTCGCCGAGCGCATCGAGGAGCCGGCGCGTGGCATGGCGCCGATGGTGCTCGTGCTCGACGGAGCCGGTGAAGGCGCGACGACGCCACACGACCTGGCCGAACTGCTCTCGCAGCGCTGCCTCTGCATCATCGTCGATCTCACCGCCGACGAAGGCCGCAGCCAGCCCGGCTTCTCCGAGCTTCTGGCCGGCGAGGCGCTGTTCTCCGACATCATCACGCGCGAGCCGGGTTCGCGCCTGCACCGCATCGGCCCCGGCCGCGCCGGGCGCGCCGCGGTCCTGGCAGCCTCCGACCTTGTCGAGGTTGCGCTGGACGCGCTCTGCGAGACCTATGACTGGGTGCTCGTCGCCGCCGCTTCGAACGACGAAGGGGCCGTGCTGTCGCCGCTGGCGCGCCGGGCGCAGGGCGGCCTCGTCATGGCCGGGCAGCTGGGCAACGGCCACGCCGTTGAGGCGGCCTACCGCCTGGCCGATCTCTCAAAGGCGCCGGTGACGCTGATGCTGGACGCACCCGCTACGGCGCCGATGCACGGCCTGCGCGAGCGCGACGCCGCGTCAGTCTGACTTGGGCGGCCTAATCCTCGACAGCGCGGCTACGCCCGCGGTTCAGTATGCCCAATCCCCGATGCGCGATCTTCAGCGCGAGCGGCGAGGCCTTGATCCGCCGCTTGGCCTCGCGCTTGGCGCGGCTGAACCAGGCGAAGGCGTGCCCCTTGGCGGTGAGCGGCAGGAAGCTGTCGACGAGCTCGTCGCGCTGGTCGCAGATCGTCGTCTTGTAGCGGGCCTCGCCGACGCCGAGATCGAACATGGTCGTGCCCTCGCGGCATTTCAGCTTGATCAGGTCGACCAGCAGGATTTCACCCGGGCTTGTCCTGGCGACCTTGCTCTCCATGTCGAAGGAGGTCGCCATCCCCGAGAAGCGAGCGCCTTGGACGGCGCCGACATAGGTCGCGACGGATTGGCCGGCGACGTCGAGCGAATACAGTTCAAGCACCGGGGCCGATGCGCCGTCCGCCCGGGCACCTCGCTCCAGGAAAGCGCGAACCGCCGGCGCAGCGAAGGGATCAGGCACGCCCATCATCCTGAAGCGCGCGGCCTTCTGCCGGAGGAAGGCGTCGATCACCCTGTTGATCTCGGCGGGCTCGCGTGCCCGGACGACCTCGGAGGGGCCGAATTCCGCGAAGCGGTTGCGCTTGTTCTTCAGCTTCTTGTGGGCATGGCTGCTCATCGAGCGCCGCAGCGAGCCGTCGCCGTCACCCGGAACGAGCGCAAGCTTGTAGGCGCCGCTCGGGCTCGGACCAGCCGCCAGCGCCGCCAGCGGATTGGCGATGCCCTGCCACTGCGTCGGCTGGTTGACGAAGATGAAGGCGTCGAGCCCGCCAATCCGGCCGCCGATCTCATCCAGCATCAGCCGCATCGCGCTCGCGTCCAGCTGCGCGGCGAAATCGGGCGCGTAAAGGCCCATATGGTAATTGGCATGCTTGCCGCCGATGAATTCGGCGAAGCGGATGCCGTTGCGGCGGGTGATGACCAGCGGCAGGATCGCGAGAGGCTCGGCCGAGGCATCCCGCACGACGATATGGCGGAAGCTCATGCCTTCCGCAGCGCCGACTGTCTCGACGAAGGGGCGCACCCAGCCATAGGCCTGATAAGGGGTCACCAACGCACGGGTCTCGAGCAAGCGCCAGTCGGCCTCGAGCGAGGCGATATCGTCGGTTACCGTGATGATGTGCCAGGGCCGTGCGCCAGTGGCGTCACGGTTTTCCGTCACGAGCGGGGCCGAAGAGCGTTCGACAATTGCGGACATGGATGGGCCGGCCTGAGAAGCGGACGATGCCCTCTCCTTAACCCGCTATTGTGAACGGACTGGGCAAGATCGCGCTTCCTCGACGCCGGGATCGGCGAACAGCGTTAGCGAGCGGTTGCCGCGGATCGGACAGATGAACCTGCGCCATCAAGCCTTCTCCGCCGCCTTCGCGGCGATCACGGCGATCGGCGCCGACCGCTGGGGCAGGAGGCTGGCCCAGGGCACCGGCGTCATCCTGACCCTGCACCATGTCCGCCCGCAGCGAAGCGAAGGCTTCCGCCCCAATGGCATCCTCGAAATCACGCCCGAATTCCTCGACCGCGCGCTGACGCTGATCCGCGCCGAGGGCTACGATCTCGTCTCGCTCGACGAAGCGCTGCTGCGGCTCGCCGCCCCTCGCAAGAGCCGCTTCTTCGTCTCGCTCACCTTCGACGACGGCTATCGCGACAATGTCGAGCATGCCTGGCCGGTGCTGGCGAAGCATGGCGCGCCCTGGACGCTTTTCGTCACGACGGGCTTCGCCGACCGCACGGCAAGGCTCTGGTGGCTGGAGCTGGAGGAGGCGATCCGGGCGCTGCCGGAGCTTGACCTAGCGCTGCCCGACGGCCGCTTCATCGCCCGCAGCGGCAGCGACGCCGAGAAGCAGCGAGCGTTTGACAGGCTCTACTGGCGTCTTCGAAAACATTCGGAAGCGATTCTGCTGTCAGCGATTTCGGATCTCGCCGCTCGGGCGGGCATCGATCCCGCCGCGCTGGTCGAACGTGAATGCCTGCCCTGGGAGACGCTGCGGGCGCTCGCCGGCGCGCCCGGCGTGACCATCGGTGCTCACACGCTCAGCCATCCGATGCTGGCGAAGCATGATGAGGCTTTCGCGCGGGCCGAGATCAGCGAGGGCAAGGCACGGCTGGAAGCTGAACTTGGCATGCCCATCCGGCACTTCGCCTATCCGGTCGGCGATCCGACCTCGGCCGGGCCGCGCGACTTCGCGCTGGCACGGGAGGCAGGATATGCCAGCGCCGTGACGACGCGGCCGGGTCATCTCTTCCCCGAACACGCTGCGCATCTCCACGCACTGCCGCGCGTCTCGCTCAACGGCCTTCATCAGAGCCAGGCGGCTCTGCGCGCGTTGCTGTCGGGCTTGCCGTTCTGGCTCTGGAACCGCGGGCGGCGGGTCAATGTGGGGAGATGAGCGCGTCATGCTCGGGCTTGACCCGAGCATCTCCTGGCAGAGATTCTCGGGTCTACGCTGCGCTTCGCCCGAGAATGACGGAGCTCTTCAAGCCCCGTCCTTCCGCTCCATCCACCGGATCAGGGGCAGCAGCGGCAGGACCCAGGCGAGGCCCAGCGCAACATAGGCGATCGTCTGCACGAGCTTGGGCGCCTCGGTGATCCGACCCTGCGCGAGGGCCATCGCGACGAGCGCGTAGACGCAGACGAAGACCAGGATCGCGACGGTGCCGATCAGCTTGCGGTGGGTTTGCCTCATCACGCGATCTCCTGAGCGCCTGCCGGCCTGCGGCAATGCGGGCGTTGTCTAAAGCCCGGCGCGCGGACTATCTGTCACCTGCCAACGCGCTTGTGAAGCGCCCCCGACGCGACCGAAGGCCCCGCTTCCGTGACGATTGCCATCGAGAAACCCCCTTCGATCATCCTGCAGGGTGGGAGACATGCCGGCATCCGCCGCTGGCTCTGGATTGTCGCCGCGCTCGTCTTCGTGATGGTGATCGTCGGCGGCGCGACGCGGCTGACGGGCTCCGGCCTCTCCATCACCGAATGGAAGCCGATCACCGGCGCGCTGCCGCCGCTCTCGGCCGAAGCCTGGGCGAGCGAGTTCGCGAAATACCGCGAGAGCCCGCAATACAGGCTCCTCAATTCGGGCATGAGCCTCGGCGAGTTCCAGTTCATCTACTGGTGGGAATGGGGCCACCGCCAGCTCGGCCGCTTCATCGGGCTGGTCTATCTGCTCGGCTTTCTGGTGGTGGCCGCCCGCCGGCTGCTGCCCTGGCGGCCGACGCTGATCCTGTTCGGCATGGGCCTGCTGCTCGGCCTGCAGGGCACGATCGGCTGGACCATGGTGGCGTCCGGCCTGCAGCCCGGCATGGTCGCGGTCGCGCCGGTCAAGCTGACGCTGCATCTCACCTTCGCCGGCTTGTTCTTCGCCTCGGTCATCTCCTTCGCGACCTGGCTGACGCCGCCACGGCATCAGGAGAAGAGTGGCGGGCGCGGCGTCGCCATTGCGCTGCTCGCGCTGCTTTTCGTGCAGATCGCGCTCGGCGGCCTCGTCGCCGGTTCGAAGGCGGGACTGACCTACAACACCTGGCCGCTGATGGATGGCGCGCTGGTGCCGCCCGCCGCCAACCTCTTCGCGCAGAACCTGCCGCTCTGGGAGAACTTCGTCGACAACCCGGTGCTGGTGCAATTCAACCACCGCCTCGGCGCCTATCTGCTGCTGGCTCTGGCGCTCTGGCATGCGCTGGGGATGCGCCGCGCGAAGCCGGGTTCGGGCGCGGCGAAGCGTGCGACGGTGATCGCCGGCCTGACGCTGGCGCAAGGCGTGCTCGGCATCGTCACGCTGCTGCTGGCCGTGCCGCTCTGGGCCGGCCTCGCCCATCAGGCGCTCGCCTTCCTCGTGCTGGCGATGGGCGTGGTGCATGTCACGCGGACGCGCAGGGCCTGAAACGCGCGACCTTTCCCGTCATGCTCGGGCTTGTCCCGAGCATCCATGTCTTGAATACGACCTTCGACCAGCGAAGACGTGGATGGTCGCCACAAGGGCGACCAAGACGAACGACAGATCCGTTCAGCCCAGGGCCTGATCGAGATCGTCGATCAGGTCCTGCACGTCCTCCAGCCCGATCGACAGGCGGATGACCTGCGGACCGGCGCCCGACGCCGTCTTCTGCTCGTCGCTGAGCTGGCGATGGGTGGTCGAGGCAGGGTGGATCACCAGCGAGCGCGTGTCGCCGATATTGGCGAGATGCGAGAACAGCTTGAGGTCGGTGACGAGCTTGACGCCGGCGTCGTAGCCGCCCTTCAGCCCGAAGGTGAAGACCGCGCCGGAGCCCTTGGGCGAATAGCGCTTGGCGAGTTCGTGATACTTGTCGCCGATCAGGCCGGGATAGCTGACCCATTCGACCGCCGGGTGCTTCGACAGATGCGACGCGACCCAGAGCGCGCTGTCGCAATGGCGCTGCATGCGCAGCGGCAGCGTCTCGATTCCCGTCAGGATCATGAAGGCATTGAAGGGCGAGAGCGCCGGGCCCATGTCGCGCAGGCCGAGCACGCGGGTCGCGATGGCGAAGGCGAAATTGCCGAAGGTCTCGCCCAGCACCATGCCGTTATATTCCGGCCGCGGCTTGGACAGCATCGGATAGCGCTCGTCGCCGACCCAGTTGAACGAGCCGCCATCGACGATGATGCCGCCGATCGAATTGCCGTGCCCGCCGAGGAACTTGGTCAGCGAATGCACGACGATGTCGGCGCCATGCTCGAAGGGGCGGATCAGATAGGGCGTCGCCATCGTGTTGTCGACGATGAGCGGGATGTTGTGCTTTTTCGCGATCTTCGAGATGCCGGCGATGTCGACGATCACGCCGCCGGGATTGGCGATCGACTCGATGAAGATCGCCTTGGTCTTCGGCGTCACCGCGGCCGCGAAAGCCTCCAGATCGTCGGAATCGGCCCAGATCACGTTCCAGCCGAAGTTCTTGTAGGAGTGGTTGAACTGGTTGATCGAGCCGCCATAGAGCTTGCGCGCTGCGACGAACTCATCGCCCGGCTGCATCAGCGCGTGGAAGCAGAGGAACTCGGCCGCATGGCCCGAGGCCACGGCGAGCGCGGCCGTGCCGCCTTCCAACGCCGCGACGCGCTCTTCCAGCACCGCATTGGTCGGATTGCCGATGCGGGTGTAGATGTTGCCGAAGGCCTGCAGCCCGAACAGCGAGGCGGCATGGTCGACATCGTCGAAGACGAAGCTCGTGGTCTGGTAGATCGGGGTGGCGCGTGCGCCGGTCGCGGCATCGGGCGCTGCGCCCGCATGGATGGCGAGCGTATGGAAACCCGGTGCGCGGTCGGTCATGGCGTACTCCCTGCGATCTTCTGAATTCGAGACATTGCGTTCGTTTTAACGAACGCTCCGGAGGGCGTCAATTCAGGGGCGGGGTGCGAGGTCGGGTCCGATATGCTCCGGCCGAACGCCCATTCCAACGAGCCTTGCCGGAAGACGACGCAGCAGGGGGACCCAGTCGAACAATCGCACCAGAAGGGGCGGGCCGAGCGGTGCATCCTTGTCGGAGCGGGCCAGCAACGGCGAGATGATGCGGTTCTGCGCGATCACCTGAATACGCTGCGTCGCCTTGGTCGGGAACTCCCGGCGCTCCTGAACGGCCGCGAGATCGCTGTCGCGCAGACGCTTCTCGCGCAGGGGCGTGGCGAGCAGATTGGCCGACGCGACCGCATCCTGGATGGCGAGATTGACCCCGACTCCGCCGATCGGCGACATCGCGTGAGCGGCGTCGCCGATGCAGAGAAGTCCGGGCCGCCACCATTTTTCGAGCCGGTCGACGGCGACGGTCAGGAGCTTGATCTCGTCCCAGTCCCGGATCGCCTCCATGCGATCGGCCAGCCAGGGGGCCATCCTGACGATGCTTTCGCGAAAGGAGGGCAGCCCCGCCGCCTGCAGGGCTTCGAACCGGCCCTTCGGGATGACGAAGGCGCTCTGCCAGTAATCGCCTCGGTCGAGCGTCACCAAGAGCCGTCCGTTCGCGACCTGCCCGCCGGTCTGGCTGGGGTCGCCCGCCTCCTTCGGCAGCCTGAACCAGAGCACGTCCATCGGCGCGCCGATATCGATGCCTTTCAGGCCGGAAGCGGCGCGGATGTCGGAGCGGCGGCCATCGGCGGCGACGACGAGGTCGGCCCGGATCGAGAAGGGGCCTGCCTCGTCATGGCCGGTGAGGCCGGCGACCTTGCCGGCCTGTTCGATCAGTCCTTCGGCCTTGGTGCTCATCATCAGGGTGAAGCGCGGCTGCTCGCGCCCGCGATCGGCCAAGAAGTCGAGGAAATCCCATTGCGGCATCATCGCGACGAAGGGAGCGGCGACGGGCAGATGCGAGAAATCGGCGAACCGGATCGTCTCGTTCCCGAACCGCATGGCGATGTTCGACACGGCCGCGTGCGGCAGCTTCAGGAAGTCCTCGAGCAGCCCGAGCTCATGCATCACCTGCAGGGTCGAGGGGTGGATCGTGTCGCCGCGGAAGTCGCGCAGGAAGTCGGCATGCTTTTCCAGCACGATCACATCGACGCCGGCGCGCGCGAGCAGGAAGCCGAGCATCATGCCGGCGGGGCCGCCGCCGGCGATGCAGCAGGTGGTGGTGAGTTCGCGCATGGCCGCTACCCCCGCTTTGGTCTACCGCATCTCGCCGAACCTCCGCCGTCATCCCGGGCAAGCGTAGCGCAGACCCGGGAGCCATCGTAGGTCGCGACGGAGCCCTATGATGGATCCCGGATCGGCGCGGCTGCGCCGTTTGTCCGGGATGACACAGAGGTTCCGAGCAAGGCCACCAAACTCACGTCCCCGGCCGGTTGATCGAAAGCTTCTGGAAGCCCTTGCCGGCCAAGGCCGGCTTCTTCGACGACAAGATCCGCGAATTGATGCCCTGCCAGCCGATCTCGCCGGAGAGCCGTCCATATTCGATCTTCGGGCAGCGGTTCATGATGACGGTCACGCCCTTCGCCTCGGCCTTCGCCGCCGCCTCGTCATTGCGCACCGAGAGCTGCATCCAGATGACCCTGGGCAGTGGATCGAGCGCCAGCGCCTCGTCGGTGATCGGGCCTGCCGCCTCCGAATTGCGGAAGATCTCGACCATGTCGATCGTACCCGGGACGTCCCTGAGCGAGCCGTAGACCGTCTTGCCGAGCAGGGTCTGGCCGGCGAGGCCCGGATTGACCGGGATCACGTCGTAGTCGCGGTCGAGCAGGTACTTGGTCACGATCCAGCTCGGACGGGCCTCGCTGGCGGAGGCGCCGACGAGCGCGATGCGCTTCGTCTCGCGCAGGATGCGACGGATCAGCGCATCATCGTAAGAGTCGTGGCTCAACGCGATTCATCCAGGAAAATCATAATGATATCAAAGCACTCGTTCTGTGCGTGAAGCGACCCGATCATAGCATCGCCATGCTTTTGTGCTTGCCTGTCGCCACGGGGATGGGCCCCGGCGTGCCACCTGCTTAGAAAGGAGTGCCTGCCATGTGCGACTATAGCCTGCATCATGTGATGTCCACTCCCGCCAAGGTCGGCGACGAGCTGGTTTCGACCGGCTTTGCGCAGTCGAGCACCCGCGGCTTCTGCGCCGCCGGGCAGCCCGATGTTGCCGTCTGCGTCCTGCCGGGCACCGAACTGGCCTTCCACGCCGACATCGAATGCGACCGCGGCCTCGGCCTGCTGCCGAACCGCAGGATCGCGGCGAGGGTCGCGCGGTTCCGCCAGGTCGAACTCGACAAGCCCTGCGTTCATCACGATGCCCTCGAACTTCCGGATGGGAAGATCGTGATGGTGACGAGCCTGGTCGAGGGGCAGCGGGTCACGGTGCTGCAACTGCCTGCCGTTCCGCAGCCGGAAGGCGAGGCGAAGGCCCTGCCGCGTGAAGAGGCGAGGCTGGAGGAGGTTGCACCGGAGATCGTGAGGGTCTGACCGCGTTCGACTGACCCGCGCCGGCGCCCAAGCCGGCGCGGTGCCTTTGCAAGTCAGGGTTGCTCCCAAACGGGCGCGCGCTTTTCGACGAAGGCCCCGATGCCTTCCTCGGCATCGCGCGCCAGCATGTTCTCGACCATGACGGCGCTGGCGTGGTCATAGGCGGCGGCGAGGCCCATTTCGCGCTGCTCGTAGAAGGCGCGCTTGCCGACCCGGATCGTCGCCGGCGATTTCGAGGCGATCACGGCGGCGAGCCGCTGAGCCTCGGCGAGCGCATCGCCTGCCGGCACGACGCGATTGACCAGGCCCATTCGGGCCGCTTCCCCGGCCGGCACCATCTCGCCGAGCAGCAGCATCTCCATCGCATGCTTGGCGGAAAGATTGCGGGTCAGCGCCACCATCGGCGTCGAGCAGAACAGCCCGATATGGACGCCCGGCGTGCAGAAGCGGGCCGCTTCGCCCGCGACTGCGAGATCGCAGCTCGCGACGAGCTGGCAGCCGGCCGCGGTCGCCGTGCCCTCGACAGCGGCGATGACCGGCTGGGGCAGGGCGGTGATCTGCTGCATGACCGCCGAGCAGCGCCCGAGGATCTCCACGAAATAGGCGCGGCCTCGGTCCGGATCGGCGCGGTGCGCGCTCATCTCCTTGAGATCGTGGCCGGCGCAGAAGACCGGCCCTTCGGCCGCCAGCACGACCGCCTTGACGGTCCGGTCCACGGCGATGGCGGTGAAGGCCTCACTGAGCGCCGCCAGCATCGCCTCGCTCAGCGGATTGCGCGATTGCGGCCGGTCGAGCGTCAGCGTGGCGATGCCCGCTGCATCCTCGCGCCGCAGGGCGGGCGCGGCGTCAAGCCTGTGATGGACGTTCATGGCGGAGACCTTTGGCGTTTCCCTTGGAACTTCTCTTTGGCATTTTGACGTATTGTCGGGCGCGCTCCCGCATGCTGCAAGGGGCATCTCCTCAATCCAGCCTGCGCCGGATGCCTCCGACATGACCAGCCGCATGACCGCCTCGCAGCTCGAGGCCTATCTCGACGAGGTCTTTCCGCAGCTCCACATCGGCGGGCGCACCTATTTCGTCGAGGAGGTCGGGCCGATGAGCGCCCGCATGCGCTGCGACTATCACGAGAAGCATCTGCGCCCGGGCGGCACGATCTCCGGCCCGACCATGATGGCGCTCGCCGATCTCGCGCTTTACGCGGCGATCCTCGCCCAGATCGGCCCGGTCGCGCTGGCCGTGACCACGAGCCTGAACTTCAACTTCCTGCGCAAGCCCGGAAAGGCCGCGTTGATAGGCGAGGCGAAGCTGCTCAAGCTCGGCAAGCGGCTCGCGGTGGGCGAGGTCGCGCTCTACTCGCACGGGGAGAGCGAGATGGTCTGCCACGCGACGGGGACCTATTCCATCCCCGCCGAGCGCTAGCCGGAAGCGCCGCATGGCCGCCGACGTGACGCTGTTGCAATATGTGCTGGTCGGCGCGGCCTCGCTGCTCGCCTCGGTCGTCGGCGGCGTCGCCGGCTACGGCACGGGGCTCCTGCTGCCGCCGGTGCTGATCCCGCTCATCGGCGCGGAAGCGGTCGTGCCGGTGATCGGCCTGTCCGCGCTCGTCACCAACGGCAGCCGGCTCGTCGCCTTTCGCGAGCATCTCGACTGGCGCCGGGCCGGCATCGTCTCGCTCTTCGCATTGCCGTTCTCGGCGCTGGGCGCCTATTGCTACACCCTGCTGTCGGGGCCGGGCGCCATGCTGCTGATCGGCACGGTCCTGATCGTGCTGGTGCCGGCTCGGCGGCTGCTGGCGCGCCGGCACGGCCATCTCAGGGACCGGGGACTTGCGCTCGCCAGCGGTGGCTACGGCCTGCTCGTCGGCGGCACCTCCGGCTCGGGCGTCTTCCTGATCTCGATGCTGCTAGCGGCCGGGCTTTCCGGCATGGCGGTGATCGCGACCGATGCGGCGATCTCGCTGCCGGTCGGCATCGTCAAGTCGGCGGTATTCCTCTGGCAGGGCGCGCTGCCCCTGCCAGCCTGGATCATGGCCGGCGTGATCGGCCTCGCGGCTGTTCCCGGTGCCTTCATCGCCCGGCTGCTGACCGGCGGCCTGTCGCTCGCCGCCCATGCCTGGGTTCTCGACGGCGTCGTCGTCCTCGGCGGCGCTCTGATCGTCGTCCAGGCCCTGCGCAGCCTGGCCTGACGCCGGTCATTTCGACGGGATCGGCTCCAGCCCGGTCTTCTTGATTACTGGCGCGGCCTCGGGCGCCCCCAGGCAGGCGATCAGTTTCTTTGCGGCCTCTGGCTCCTTCGTGCCGGCGGCGAGCCCGGCCGAGAACACCGTGACGCGCTGCACCTCCTCGGGCAGGGTGCCGACGAAATCCAGGCCCTCGATCGTGACCAGCTCGCTGACCTGCTGGAAGCCGAGCTCGGCCTCGCCGCGCGCCACCACCGTGCCGACGCGCTCGCTGAAGATCTTCTTCGCCTTGGCCATCACGGCGCCGCTCGGGTCGAGCTTGGGAAACAGCTCCTCGGAGAGATAGGTCCCGCTGGCGCTGGCGGAGTAGGCGATCGACTTCGCCGCCATCAGCGTCTTCTTGAGCGCCTCGACCGTCGAGATGTCGGGCTTCGGCGTGCCAGCCTTGACCGACAGGCCGATGGCCGAGCGCACGAGGTCGACACGGCTGCCCGGCACGCCCTTGCCCTCGGCCACCAGCTTGTCGAAGGCCTCGGCGGCGAGGATGACGATGTCGGCCGGCTCGCCGCGGGCGAGGCGGTTGGGAATCGCGTCGGGGGCGGCGCCCATCGAGGCGCCATAGGCGCTGACGACCTTCTGGCCGATCTTGATCTCGCAGCCGGCGACGAGCTCCTTGTAGGCTGCGGTGAAGCCGCCCGAACTCATGACATGGACGTCGGCGCGCACCGGCAAACTGGCCAACAGCATGGCCGCGAGCACGGGCAAGGCGAGGTGGTAGCGTTTCTGGTTCATGGCGTGTCCTCCTGCCGCATGCTGCCGAGGCCGGGACTGGCGTGCAAGTTCATTATGCGGTATCGGGATACCTCTTTTGCCATCAGCCTCAAATAATTGCGTTTTTCGCTACAGGCGCGCAGGAACGATGCTTGACAGGGGTGGGCTTGCCGCCTATCCACCGCTCCACATCGCCGCCGGCCTCCGGCGGCTTGTCGTTTTTCTCAAGCCACCGAAGGGGTGCCGCGATGAAGACCATCTCGCTCAAGCCCGCCGATGTCGAAAAGAAATGGGTTGTGATCGACGCCTCCGGGCTCGTCGTCGGCCGTCTCGCCTCCGTGGTGGCGATGCGTCTGCGCGGCAAGCACAAGGCGGCCTACACCCCCCATGTCGACTGCGGCGACAACATCATCGTCATCAATGCCGACAAGGTCGTGCTGACCGGCCGCAAGCGCGACCAGAAGGTCTACTATCATCACACCGGCTATGCCGGCGGCATCAAGGAGCGTTCGGCCAAGTTCATTCTCGAGGGTCGCTTCCCTGAGCGCATCGTCGAGAAGGCCGTCGAGCGCATGCTGCCCCGCGGCCCGCTGTTCCGCCAGATCCTCGGCAACCTGCGCGTCTACAAGGGCGCCGAGCACCCCCACGCAGCCCAGTCGCCGGAGGCGCTCGACGTCGCCGCGCTCAACAGCAAGAATGCGAGGGTCTGATCATGGCTGAAGTTCTCCAGTCTCTCGCCGATCTCGGCGGGGTCAAGACCGCGCAGGCTGAGGCCGCTCCGGTCCACGTCAAGAAGGTCGATGCCCAGGGCCGCGCCTATGCCACCGGCAAGCGCAAGAACGCCATCGCCCGCGTCTGGATCAAGCCCGGCACCGGCAAGATCACGGTCAACACTCGTGACCAGGAGGTCTATTTCGCGCGCCCCGTGCTGCGCATGGTCCTCCAGCAGCCGCTGATCCTGGTCGATCGCCTGACCCAGTACGACGTCGTCGTCTCGGTCAAGGGCGGTGGCCTCTCCGGCCAGGCCGGCGCGGTGCGCCACGGCATCTCCAAGGCGCTGACCTTCTATGAGCCGGAGCTGCGCAGCCCGCTCAAGAAGGAAGGCTTCCTGACCCGCGACTCGCGCGTCGTCGAGCGCAAGAAGTTCGGCAAGGCCAAGGCCCGCCGCAGCTTCCAGTTCTCGAAGCGCTGATCGTTTTCCGACGATCCGGTATCTGGAAAGGGCGGCTCGCAAGAGCCGCCCTTTTCGTATGGGATGGCTTCAATCAGAATCGAGAGGAAGCCAGCCCATGTCCCGACCCGTTCTCCTCGTCACCGGCGGCAGCCGGGGCATCGGCGCCGCTATCTGCGTCATGGCGGCTGAGCGCGGCTACGACGTCGCCGTCAACTACCAGTCCAATGCCGAGGCGGCGGAAAAGGTCGTCGAAGCCTGCAAGGCCGCCGGCGCGAAGGCTTTGGCGCTCAAGGGCGACATGGCCGATGATGCCGACATCGCCCGCGTCTTCGCCGAAGCGCAGGCTGCGCTCGGCCCCCTGACCCATGTCGTCAACAATGCCGGTATCACCGGCCCGGCGAGCAAGCTGGCCGATGCCGATCCGCAGACCATCCGCACCTGCATCGACGTCAACGTCACCGGCGCGATCCTGGTCGCGCGCGAGGCCGCCCGCGCCCTGCTCGCCAATGGCGCGGCGAAGGGCAGGGCGATCGTCAACATCTCCTCGATCGCTGCCGGCCTCGGCTCGCCCGACGAGTTCGTCTGGTATGCCGCCTCGAAGGGCGCGATCGATTCCCTGACGCTCGGCATGGCGAAGGAACTGGCTCCGGCAGGGATCAGGGTCAATGCCGTCGCGCCCGGCATGACCGAGACCGACATCCACGCCCTATCCTCGGGCGAGCCTGGCCGCGTCGCCCGCATCGCGCCGTCGATCCCGCTCCGGCGCGCGGCCCAGGCCGACGAGATCGCCGAGATGGTACTCTTCGCCCTGTCGGACGCGGCGTCCTATGTCGTCGGCTCGATCCTGCGGGTCGGAGGGGGGCGGTAACGGCCGTCATTGCGAGCGTAGCGAAGCAATGCAGAACCGCTCGCTCGACGTCTCCCTGGATTGCTTCGCTGCGCTCGCAATGACGCGCGGGGTTTTCTCAGAGGGGCAGCTGCGATACGGCTCGACTTCATGCGCGTCCTCCTGATCCTGATCGCCTTCGGCATGATCGCTGTGCCGGCCCTGATGGCGCTGGCGCGGCAGGACCTGCCGCGCGGCCACCGCATCTTCAACGCGCTGGTGATCTTCCTGGCGCCGGCCTTCGCGCTCGGGCTGATCCATGGCGTGCCGGAACTCGACGGCCGCGCACTTCAGCATCCGGTCGCCTGGACGACGCTGCGGCTGGTGCTCTCGGCCCTCGCCCTGATCCTGCCCTGGTGCCTCTATGTCTGGCTCGCCAATTCCCGCCGCTGACATGCCGGATGACTGACGTGACCGAGCCCGCCGACACGCCGCCGATCGACCATGCCTTCACTGGCGACAGACGCGGGCCGGCGCTCGACCCGACCTATGCCGGCGCGCTCTCCTTCATGCGCCGCCGCTACTCCAAGGACGTCTCAGGCTGCGATCTGGTGATCTGGGGCGTGCCCTTCGATCTTGCCGTCTCCAACCGCCCGGGCACGCGCTTCGGGCCGCAGGCGCTGCGCCGGGCCAGCGCGATCTTTGACGGCGATGCGCAGTACCCCTCCCGCATCGACCCGTTCGAGCATCTCACCGCTGTCGACTACGGCGATTGTCTACTGCCGCGCGGCGATCTGCAGGGCTGCGCCCGCGCGATCGAGCACGAGGCTGCCGGCATCATCGCCGCTGGCGCGCATCTCGTGACGCTCGGCGGCGACCACTTCGTCACGCTCCCGCTGCTGCGCGCCCATGTGGCCCGCCACGGCAAGCTCGCGCTCGTCCAGTTCGACGCGCATCAGGACACCTGGGATGACGGCGTCGGTGCGATCAGCCACGGTTCCTTCGTGCTGGAGGCGGTGCGCGAGGGGCTGATCGATGTCGAGCGCTCGATCCAGATCGGCCTGCGCACGGTCGCTCCGCGCGATTGCGGCATCGAAGTGCTCGACGCCTACGCCGCCCATGAACTCGGGATCGCCGGAACGATCGTGCGGATCAGGCAGCGCGTCGGGGAGGGGCCGGCCTATCTGACTTTCGACATCGACGCGATCGACCCGGCCTTCGCGCCGGGCACGGGCACGCCGGTCGCCGGCGGCTTCACCTCGGACGAGGCGCTGCGCCTGGTCTGGGGCATCCGCGATCTCGACTTCCGCGGCATGGACGTGGTCGAGGTCTCGCCACCCTATGACCATGCGGACGCGACGGCCATCGCCGGCTCGGCATTGGTGCAGCACTATATCCAGGCGCTGGCGCTGAAGCTGCGCGGTTGAATCCGAGTGTGAGCAGGCGGAATCGGTTTGGCAGGGATCGGTCGCAAGCGATTCATGGGATTGGGTTATGTGCGTCATGCTCGGGCTTGTCCCGAGCATCTCATGCCGGAAAAGCTCCAGCCGCATCTCGTTCCTGAGATTCTCGGGTCTGCACTTCGCTTCGCCCGAGAATGACGCGGCCGATTGACAGCGCGCCCTCCCTCCCTCATATCGACCTCATGACCACGAACCTGTCCCGACGTCGCCCTGTCACGGCCGCCCCTGCGCGACCGCGATGACGCTCGGCTTGCAGTCCGAACGCCCGCGACCGCGCCCCGAGCGCGGTTTTTTTATGCCTGAAGCCAACCAACTATCTTGCAGGCCGACAGGTCGCTTTCTCACCCATCGGGGGTCCAGATGAGCCAGAATTTGAAATCGATCTTCATCGACGGCGAGGCCGGCACCACGGGCCTCGGCATTCGCGACCGGCTGGCGGCGGTGCCCGAGGTCGTCGTCAGGAGCATCGACCCCGACAAGCGCAAGGATCCTGCCGCCCGCAAGGACATGATGGCTGCGGTCGATCTCGTCGTGCTCTGCCTGCCCGACGATGCGGCCAAGGAATCCGTCGCGCTCGCCGACGAACTCGGCGGCGATGCGCCCAAGATCGTCGATGCTGCGACCGCCCACCGTGTCGCGCCGGGCTGGGTCTATGGCTTCGCCGAGCTTGAGCACGGCCATGCCGCCAAGATCGCCAATGCCAACCGGGTCTCCAACCCCGGCTGCTATCCGACCGGCGCGATCGCGCTGCTGCGGCCGCTGGTCGATGCCGGTCTGCTGGCGCAGGACCATCCCGTCACCATCAATGCGGTCTCCGGCTATTCCGGCGGCGGCAAGAGCATGATCGAGGCTTATGAGGCGGGCACGGCGCCGGCCTTCGAGCTCTACGGGCTCGGCCTGAAGCACAAGCATCTGCCCGAGCTGCAGGAATATGCGCGGCTGACGCGGCGGCCGATCTTCGTGCCGTCGGTCGGCAATTTCCGGCAGGGCATGCTGGTCTCGGTGCCTGTTCATCTCGACCTGCTGCCCGGCAAGCCGAAGGCGGCCGATCTGGAAGACGCCCTCGCCGAGCACTATGCCGGCTCGACCTATGTCAGCGTCGTGCCGGCGGCCCAGGCCGGCGGCAAGCTCGAGCCGGAAGCGCTGAACGACACGAACAAGCTGGAACTGCGCGTATTCGGCGACGACGGTCTCAAGCAGGCCGTGCTCGTGGCCAAGCTCGACAATCTCGGCAAGGGCGCCTCTGGCGCCGCCGTCCAGAACATCCGGCTGATGCTGGGCCTGCCGGAGAAGTGAGGCGCGCATCCTTCTCCCCCGGGGAGAAGGATGCGCGGCGAAGCCGCGACGGATGAGGGCAGAGCCTCTCCGGAAGCAAGAAAGGGCCGCTTGCGCGACCCTTCCCTCATCCGTCTGCTGCGCAGACACCTTCTCCCCCGAGGGGAGAAGGAAAACCTCAGCCCTGATAGGTCTTGAAGTTCTGCTGTTGCTCGCCGAGGCCCTCGATGCCGAGCTTCACGACCTCACCGCCCTTCAGGAAGCGCGGCGGCTTGAAGCCGAGGCCGACGCCGGGAGGCGTGCCGGTGGTGATGACGTCGCCCGGATCCAGCCGCATGAACTGGCTGATGTAGTGGACGAGATAGGCGGCGCCGAAGATCATCGTCTTGGTCGAGCCGTTCTGGACGCGCTCGCCATCGACTTCGAGCCACATGCCGAGGTTCTGGACGTCCTTGACCTCGTCCGTCGTCACCAGCCAGGGACCGAGCGGGCCGAAGGTCGGGCAGCCCTTGCCCTTGGCCCACTGGCCGCCGCGTTCGGTCTGGAACTCACGCTCCGAAACGTCGTTGCAGATGCAGAAGCCGGCGATCGCCGCCATGGCCTTGTCCTCGGGGATGTAGGAGCCGCCATCGCCGATGACGATCGCGAGCTCGACTTCCCAGTCCGTCTTCTTCGAACCCTTGGGAATGATGACGTCGTCATTCGGGCCGACGATGCAGTTCGGCGCCTTGTTGAAGAGGATCGGCTCCTTGGGGATCTCGGCCCCGGTCTCGGCGGCGTGATCGGCGAAGTTCAGGCCGACCGCGATGAAGTTGTGGACATCGCCGACACAGGCGCCGATGCGCGGCGAGCCGGAGACGGCCGGGAGTGATTCGGGGTCGATTGCCTTGATTTTCGCCAGCGAGGCCGAGGTCAGCGCCTTGCCAGCGAGATCCGGGATCGTGCCGGAGAGGTCTCGCACGACACCCTTCGCATCGAGAAGGGCAGGCTTTTCCTGGCCCGGAACACCGTAACGTAGTAGTTTCACGTGGTTTCCCCCGTTTCAAACGATCTAATTGGGCCGTGATCCTGACCGGATGGCGCAGCCAAAGACAAGCCCGTTCGCGCACATGGCGCGACTGCCCGCGGCAGCCGGCCCGATTGTTGCGTGAATGCAACGCCGTTTGCGAAAGCGGCGTGCTTGTTGATTGAGCGTTAATGGCGCGTTGCGAGCCAAATCGGCCAAAAGCCGAGATAGTTCTTATATAAACGATATGTTTCGAGGGGGCTTCGAGCCGGCAACGCAAAAAATCGACGATTTCGGCCGGTTTTGCCACTTTCCCGGCGCAACAAGGCGACGGCAGGGCAGAATCACGGCATTGAGGGCGGGATTGCGGCGGCAAACGCCTCGGGTCATGCTCGTCCTCGAGCGGGGCAGCCTAGCCCCGGAGAAACAATGGATAGGGTGGATTTGATGAAGGGCATCGTTCGGACGGCCGCCGTGGCCACGGTCTCAGTTGCGGCGCTTCTCGCCGCCGGCGCGGCCCAGGCGAGTTCCTTCGCCATCCGCAGCGGCCAGAGTGCCGAGGGCCTCGGCATGGCCTATGCGGGAGCGGCGTCCGGCGGTATCGGCATGGGGTCGATGGCCTGGAACCCGGCGACGATCACGATGTTCCCGGGCCGAAACAGCAACTGGAACTTCACCTATCTCAACGCCAACGGATCGTATGATCCGACCTCGGTGACGCGTTTGGGCGCCCCCAATGGGCCGGCCAGCCCGGTTCAGAACGGCGGCGGCAATATCGGCGGCGATGGCGCCTTCATCCCGGCATCTTATTCCGCCTGGCAGGTCAACGACCGGTTCTGGGTCGGTCTAACCACCGGCGCGCCCTTCGGCCTGCGCTCGAAGCCCGAAAACCAGGTCTATGCCGGCCAGGTCTACGGTCGCTCGGCCAGGCTCGGCACGTACAACGTCTCGCCGACGGTCGGCTTCAAGATCAATGACTGGCTCTCCATCGGTGCGGCCTTCCAGATTCAGTATCTGAAGACCAATCTGAAGAATGCGACCGGCGCGACGATCGGCCAGGCCGTCGGCGCGGCGGCTCCGAACCAGATCCTCGAAGGCGATTCGGTCGACTACGGATACCGCGTCGGTGCGACGCTGACGCCGTGGCAGGGCACGACGATCGGTCTCGCCTATCGCTCCTCGATCCGGCAGACGCTCGAAGGCACGATCTCCACGCCCGCCGGCATTTCCCCGATCAGTGCCAATCTGAACCTGCCCGATTCGGCCGTCTTCGGCGTTTCGCAAGTCATCAACGACCAGTGGCAGGCGCATCTCGGCGTCGAATGGACCAATTGGAGCCGCTTCCGCCGCATCCCGATCGTGAGCCAGATCAGCGGCCGGGCGATCAGCAGCCTCAACTTCGAATATGACGATAGCTGGTTCTTCAGCGCCGGCCTCGAATACAAGTACAACCGGGACCTGACGCTGCGCGCCGGCGTCGCCTACGAACTCTCGGCCGTGAACGACACCAACCGCACGGTGTTCATCTCCGACAACGACCGGCTCTGGCTCTCGGCGGGCGCCAGCTACCAGGTCACGGACAGGCTCAAGCTCGATCTCGGCTACACCTACATCCATGTTAACAAGGCCACCGTGAACTATACCGGCAGCCACCCGCAGCAGGGCCCGGTCTTCTTCACCGCCGAAGCCAAGCCCTATATCCACATCGTCTCGGCCGGCCTGACCTACCGCTGGGACGATCCGGCGCAGACGATCCCGGTCCAGCCGGTGGTCCGGAAGTTCTGAGGGCGCGAGCCTGATCGACTGAAAAGCCGGCCTTTGGGCCGGCTTTTGCATTTACAATTATATGCGCTACGAATTTTACTCGGTTACATATTTGGTCACGGTATATTATTGCGAAAAAGTACATTGAAGTAAGGCGTTGTCTTTTCCTTGGCAATTTCGAAGCGCTTTAGCAAGTACCAATCAAGGCCCATCATTTTTGTCAGATTTTGGGATCTTGTAGCGATCATTTCTGCTGCCTGCACTGCTCGTAGCAAATTTGCTGGATCGAGTATGTGAATAAATCCGCCAGTGTCATTCATAAATCTTATAATGAAGTCTGGACCAAATTCTGTCGCGGCCTGTAGTAAACTCAGATCTGGCACCAAAATAATTGTATGAGGAGGCTTTTCGCGTTCAACCGTTATGGGTGTGCCAAAGGAATCTGTGATCGGAAGACCACTTCTTAGGTTGCGTATGCCGCCAACGAGCTGCCTTGTTGCTTTTGTGATGTGCTTTATCAGGTCGCTTGTGAGCTTCTGCCGATCGGGAACACTCTCCCGCGTTAAAATGCTCAGCGATTTCGATTCGATCAAAAATGCTCCAAATTCATAGCTAAGGAGGATATCGGAGAGTTCTCGAGGCCTTTTTTCCTGAACTTGCGGACTCTTTACGCACCCTTTTGGGTGAAGGCCATCAGTCAGCCATACTGCTATCTCTTCTTGCTGGCCGCCTTCATCCCTACTAAAGAGCGATAAGCTGCTGCTGCCGAGATTGTTTGTGATGTAGACTGCATGAAGATCGTTCCAGGCTATGTTCTGGAAATGGAATAAATCAGTATCAGGATCGATTTGTTTTCGGATATTGTCGATCTTATGCGCGACCAAATCCTCACTTGTCCGATCTGAGTTGTTATGGAATTGAATATCTTTCAAAGCTTTTCTTAAGGAAGGAGCGATTTGAATATTTAATTCAGCCCATGCGATGCTCACGGCGAGCTCGTTGAAGAGAAAAGCCACGCATCTTGGGTTGGTAATCAAAGTATCTAGCGCAGAGGCCTCGGCAGGTAGTTCGATCAGAGACCAAGCCCACGCTGGAAAATTGGGATCGTCAGGGATTTCTACAGCATAGGCAATTTTACTCTCAAGTTGTGCGACCATTATTCGAAGTGATTTGTGGCGCAAAATGTACTTAAGCGATAACGAATTTGCTTTGATAAGGAGGGTGGGCTCGGGTCCATTTTGACCCAGGCTCATGTCGAAACGAACGAGCTCAGGTACTGCCAGAAATTCAGACCGCAAATGTTTGGCCAGTATATGGACCATGCGTCAGATCGCCCGCTCAAACCTAATATTTTTCCGATGCGCTAGATTGATTGTCTCAAGCACGGCGGGGTATCCGTCACTGCTGGTAAACCGCGTTTCCCTCAAGCCTTCTTCAGCACATAGGTCCCCGGCGCATCCTCGAGTGCCGGCAGCTTGCCGTCGCCGGGCACGCGCGCCGTCACGCGCTCGGGGGCCTGCTTTTCCAGCCATGCGAACCAATGCGGCCACCAGGAGCCGGGATGTTCGCTGGCACCGGTGATCCAGTCCTCGTAGCTGCCTGTGGGAGCTCCGCCCGTCCAGTACTGATACTTGACCTTGGCCGGAGGATTCACCACCCCGGCGATATGGCCGGAGCCGGCCACGACATAGTCGACCGGACCGCCGAAGCGCTGCGAACCGATGAAGACCGACTGCGCCGGAGCGATATGGTCCTCCCGCGTGGCGAGATTGTAGACGGGTATCTTGACCTTCCCCAGGTCCAGCAGCTTGCCCCCGATCCGCATCTCGCCCTTGGAGAGCTTGTTCTCAAGATAGCAGTTGCGCAGGTAGAAGGAGTGGTTCGCCGCCGGCATGCGTGTCGAATCGGAGTTCCAGTAAAGCAGGTCGAACGGCGTCGGCGCCTTGCCCTTGAGGTAATTGTTGATCGCGTAGGACCAGATCAGGTCGTTGGGGCGCAGCATGTTGAAGGCGCCGGCCATGCGCGAGCCGTCGAGATAGCCGCTCTTGGTCATCTGTTCCTCGACGGCGCGGATCTGGTCCTCGTCGACGAAGACGGAGAGCTCGCCCGCCTTGGAGAAATCGACCTGGGTCGTGAAGAAGGTCGCGCTGTCGATGCGCTTGTCGTTGGTCGCAGCCATATAGGCCAGCGTCACGCCGAGGAGCGTGCCGCCGACGCAATAGCCGATCGCGCTGACCGATGTCTCGCCCGTCGCCTGCTCGATCGCCTCCAGCGCGGCGAAGATGCCCTCGCGCATGTAGCTCTCGAAATCCTTGTCCGCGTGGCGCTCGTCCGGGTTGACCCAGGAGATGCAGAACACGGTCAGTCCCTGGGCCACGCACCAGCGGATGAAGCTCTTCTCGGCATTGAGGTCGAGAATGTAGAACTTGTTGATCCAGGGCGGCACGATCAGGAGAGGGCGCTTCAGCACCGTCTCCGTCGCAGGCGCGTACTGGATCAGTTCCATGATCTCGTCGCGGAAGATCACCTTGCCGGGCGTCGAGGCGATGTTGACGCCGATCTGGAAGGCGCCGGGGTCGGACTGGCGGATCTTGAGCTCGCCGCCACCGGCCTCGATGTCCTCGGCCAGCATCTTCATGCCTCGGACGAGATTCTCGCCGTTCTGCCGCAGCGTCTCGCGCAGCAATTCCGGATTGGTCGCGACGAAGTTCGTGGGCGAGAGCGCGCTCGCGATCTGCTTGACGTAGAAGCGAGCCTTCTCGCGGGTGTGCGGATCGAGATCCTCGGCCTTGTCGACCATCGATTCGGCCCAGCGCGAGCCGATCAGATAGGCCTGCTTGATGAAGTCGAACATTGGATGGCCCGACCAGTCCGGATCGGTGAAGCGGGCATCGCGCTTGTCCGGCTCGGCGACCGGCTTGGCTTCCTCGCCACCGGCGCGCTTGAGCATGTTGCTCCAGAGGTGCAGGAAGTCGCCGGTGATCGAGGCTTGCGCCTCGATGATCTTGCGCGGGTCGGACACCCATTTCTCGGCAACGCGGCCGAGCGTCTTGACCATCTCGCTGGCTTCGTCGGCCTGGCCGCCCTTGGCCTCGCCACGCTCGATCGGCTTAAGATAGGCGGCGGTGACCTTGCCGTATTCCTCGACCAGGCGGCCCATGTTCTGCGCGAACTGGTCGAAATCCGGCACCGGCGCGTCGTTTGAGGCGCTCGTATCCGCGGGCTTCTCGTCCGCTCGCCGGTTCATTTCGTTCTCCCCATCGCAGTCTTCTGTGAGGATGCTGCTTGCTCCCCATTTTGGTCCTATTAAGGACGTAGCCGATATGGATTACAAAAAGAATTACGCAACCCCGCCGGATCACGCCATGCCGTTCTGTCTGCCGACTAAAACGCCGCTCCTGCCGGTGCTGCTCCTGGCCGCTGTCGGCATGGCTGCGGCAGGCTGCGCCGGTGAGGGCACCAAGGCGATCGCGGAGGCGGCCGGCATGGCGACGACCGCGGGCGAGGCCAAGCCGTTTGTGCGGGAAACGCGGCCGGCCGACCCGGCCTATATGCCGATCGGCAGGGCATTTCCCGTCGATCCGCTCTGTCAGGGTGATGCCCCGGCCCCTGCGCCCTTCGTGCCCGCCGGGCAGGCTGCGCATTTCACCTTCCAGCCCGACTCCCGCAAGCCCAACGAGGGTTGCAAGCCAAGGGCGGAGTTCAAGAAGATCGAGGCTGAACTCGAGGCCAAGCGCGCGGCCAACGAGGCGGCGGGCACGCAGGCCAAGGCGCTTGGCGCT
Organism: Allobosea sp. GW822-FHT03F07; assembly: GCF_058801345.1. Classification (NCBI taxonomy): domain Bacteria; kingdom Pseudomonadati; phylum Pseudomonadota; class Alphaproteobacteria; order Hyphomicrobiales; family Alloboseaceae; genus Allobosea; species Allobosea sp. GW822-FHT03F07. The sequence continues at coordinate 27,458 of NZ_JBXAND010000006.1, read as the reverse complement.
ACGCCGGCGCCCAAGCCGGCGGTCCTGCCGACCAACTGACGATAGCCCGACGGCTGTGAAGCTGTCGCATTGCGACATTTGGCGCTGATTGAATCTTGCGTTTTCTGGCCTCTCGTGACCAAAGATGCGGCGCGAGGCGTCTGCCGCGCAACGATCTGAATCAAGCGCTGCGGGAAAGGCGCCCAGGCAGGGCGTCGATAGTCCCCCTCGCCCTCTGAGATATTTGCCGGGTCCGGCGAAGGAACTGTTCGAAATGGCCGATTTTCATCGCATCAAGCGCCTGCCGCCTTACGTTTTCGAACAGGTCAACAAGATCAAGGCCGCCGAACGCGCCAAGGGCGTCGACATCGTCGATCTCGGCATGGGCAACCCGGACCTGCCGGCGCCGAAGCACGTCATCGAGAAGCTGGTCGAGACCGCCGGCAAGCCGCGCACTGACCGCTACTCGGCCTCCAAGGGCATCGGCGGGCTGCGCCGCGCCCAGGCCAGCTATTACGAGCGCCGCTTCGGCGTGAAGCTCAACCCCGAGACGCAGGTCGTGGCGACGCTGGGCTCGAAGGAAGGCTTCGCCAATATGGCGCAGGCCATCACTGGACCGGGCGACGTCGTTCTGGTGCCGAATCCGAGCTATCCGATCCACGCCTTCGGCTTCCTGATGGCGGGCGGTGTCATCCGCTCGGTTCCGGCCGAGCCGACCCCGGCGATGTTCCCGGCGCTGGAGCGGGCCGTGATGCATTCGGTGCCCAAGCCGATCGCGCTCGTCACCTGCTACCCGGCGAACCCGACCGCCTATACCGCCTCGCTCGACTTCTACCGCGACCTGGTCGCCTTCGCGAAGAAGCACGATCTGATCCTGCTCTCCGACCTCGCCTATGCCGAGGTCTATTTCGACGAGAGCGACCCGCCGCCCTCGATGCTGCAGGTGCCGGGCGCGATCGACGTCGCCGTCGAATTCACCTCGATGTCGAAGACCTTCTCCATGGCCGGCTGGCGCATGGGCTTCGCCGTCGGCAATGAGCGCCTGCTGGCGGCGCTGGCGCGCGTGAAATCCTATCTCGACTACGGCGCCTATACGCCGATCCAGGTTGCGGCGGCCGCCGCCCTCAACGGCCCCGACGACTGCATCCGCGAGATGCGCGAAACCTATCGCAAGCGCCGCGACGCGCTGGTCGAGAGCTTCGGCAAGGCCGGCTGGGAGTTTCCCGCGCCCAACGCATCGATGTTCGCCTGGGTGCCGATCCCCGAGAAGTTCCGCCATCTCGGCTCGCTGGAGTTCTCGAAGCTCCTGATCGAGAAGGCCGAGGTCGCGGTCGCGCCGGGCATCGGCTTCGGCGAGCATGGCGACGACTACGTCCGCATCGCCATCGTCGAGAACGAGCAGCGCATCCGCCAGGCCGCCCGCAATGTCGGCCGCTTCCTCAAGACGGCGGACGACCGACTGCACAACATCATCCAGATGCCGAAGGCGGGGTAGGGCGCGTCTCGGCCGCGCCGGACTGGACCGCGCCATCAAAACATGGGAACCCCTCGGCACGGACAGGCTCGTCCGGTGACTGGGGGTCCGGCGCGCGATGTTCAGCAGAGGCCATCTGGTCGGGGTCGGTGTCGGCCTGTTCGCGCTCATCTGCCTCGTTACGACCTATGATTATTCGCGCGGTCGCGTGCCCCAGACGGATTCGGCCCTGGTAGCCGATGTGCTGGCGGCGACGACTGCTCGCGAGTGTGGCCGCGACGCGACCGAGATCGTGGCGCGTTACTTGCCAGCCGGCATCGAGCAGGCGCAGGCGGAAAAGATCCTCGCGGCGGTCGGCATCGTCCCCCCGCGGCCCTGGTTCTGGACGCCGGCGATCGAGAACGCGACGACCTGGACCGGCGACACGCTGGAGGCCCTGCACACCGTCAAGGCCACCGCCTTCGGCACCAATCTGCTGCGCATCCACCTGACCTTCGCCGACGGCAAGCTGCGGCGGCTGGCAGCCGAGGTCGTCTGCCGCTTCGGGTGAGACATGTCGGGCCGCTGCCCGTGGGTCAGAACAATGCGGTTTCGATGGATAGGTCGCTGGGCTATCCTGCGCGAGGGGCGCTGCGACAGGTGCTGCCATGGAAGCGATGGACAAGGTTTTCGCCGGTCCCGTTCCGCAGGTCTACGACCGGCTGCTCGTACCGCTGATCTTTCAGCCCTATGCTGAGGACATGGCCGCACGCGTCATGGCCCTGCGCCCCGCTCGGATTCTCGAACTCGCGGCAGGCACGGGCGCGCTGACACGCGCGATGGCGGAGCGTCTCGACGGGGGGAGCATCGTCGCGACCGACCTCAACCAGCCGATGCTCGACCTCGCCGCGGCCCGGCTGTCGGGCGATGGCAGGATCGCCTGGCGTCAGGCCGACGCACTCGGGTTGCCCTTCGCGGATGAGAGCTTCGATACCGCCGTCTGCCAGTTCGGGGTGATGTTCTTCCCCGACAAGCCGAAGAGCCATCGCGAGGTCCGGCGCGTCCTGCGGCCGGGTGGGCGCTATCTGTTCAGCTCCTGGGACGCTGTCGCCCGCAACGACTTCACTGCGGTGCTATTGGACGCGCTGGCCGAGACATTTCCAGCCGATCCTCCGCGCTTCATCGAGCGCACGCCGCACGGCTATCATGATGTCGGGACGATCGAGCTCGACGTGATGGCCGGCGGCTTCGCCAGGCCGATCGTCGAGCATGTCGAGAAGCGCGCCCGCGCCGCTTCCGCGATCGATGTCGCGACGGGCTTCTGCCAGGGCACGCCGATGCGCGGCGAGATCGAGGCGCGCGGCGCGCCGGGGCTCATGGCCGCGACCGAGGCGGTCGCGAAGGCGCTGGAGCGCCAGTTCGGCTCGGGGCCGATCGAGGGAGCCATCGCGGCCTTCGTCGTTTCCGCCGAGCGCGACTAATTTCGGCGACATTTCGCAGGCTCCGGCGCGCCGCTCTCCGTTGACTCGGGTCGCGCCTCATGCGACCCCGCGCCCATGAGCATCGCGACCTCTTCCGTCCCTTCAAAACCCTTGCGTATCGGCCTTGCCGGCCTCGGGACCGTAGGCGCCTCCGTGCTGCGCATCCTGCGCCGGCAGGAGAATGCGCTGAGCGAGCGCTGCGGCCGCGCCATCCGCGTCACCGCCGTCTCGGCCCGTGACCGCACGCGTGATCGCGGCGTCGATCTCGGCGGGCTGGCCTGGTTCGACGATCCGGTCGCGCTGGCGAGGTCCGGAGAGATCGACTGCCTGGTCGAGCTCGTCGGCGGTTCGGACGGCCCGGCCAAGGCCGCCGTCGAAGCCGCGCTCGCGGCCGGCAAATCGGTCGTCACCGCCAACAAGGCGTTGCTCGCCCATCACGGCGTGGCGCTCGCGGCGCTGGCCGAGGAGAACGGCGTCGCGCTCGCCTTCGAAGCCTCGTCCGCCGGCGGCATCCCGGTCGTGAAGACGCTGCGCGAGGCGCTGGCCGGCAACAGCGTCACGCGGCTCTACGGCATCCTGAACGGCACCTGCAACTACATCCTCTCGCGGATGGAACTGGAGGGTCTGACCTTCGAGGCCTGCCTCAAGGACGCGCAGCGCCTGGGTTATGCCGAGGCCGACCCGACCTTCGACGTCGAGGGCTATGACACCGCCCACAAGCTCGCCATCCTGACCAGCCTCGCCTTCGGCACGAAGATCGACGCCGAAGCGATTCATGTCGAAGGCATTTCCTCGATCACCCCGCTCGACCTGAAGATGGCCGACGAACTCGGCTACCGGATCAAGCTGCTCGGCGTCGCCGAGCGCACCAAGACCGGCATCGAGCAGCGCGTCCACCCGACCATGGTGCCGAAATCCTCGGCCATCGCCCAGGTCATGGGCGTGCTCAATGCCGTCACCGTCGATGCCGATGCCGTTCGGGAACTCACGCTGGTGGGTCCGGGCGCCGGCGGCGATCCGACCGCCTCTGCCGTCGTCGCCGACATCGCCGACATCGCGCGTGGTACCGCGGGCATGCCCTTCGGTCTGCCGGTGGCGCGGCTCGAGACCGCGGCCCGCGCGCCGATGCAGCGCCATGAGGGCGGCTATTACGTTCGCCTCGCCGTCGTCGACCGGCCGGGTGCGGCGGCGGGCATCGCGACCCGCATGGCCGAGGCCGACATTTCGCTTGAGAGCATCGTGCAGCACCGCTCGGCCGCGGCCGCCGCGCGCGACCCCGCCGGACGCTCCGGCGCGCCGGTGCCAGTCGTGCTCGTGACCTATGCCACCACCGAGGCGGCGATCCGCGCAGCGCTGGAAAAAGTCTCCGCCGACGGCCACGTCGCCGAACCGCCGCAAGTCATCCGTATCGAACGGGAGTAGGCTGTCGGCTGCCGCACCGCGACGACTGCCTGCTGTCGATTGCTGAAACAAAGGGAACCGCTCATGTCCGAAGACCTTCGCATCTCTCCGTCCCAGATCATCGAGCGCTATCTCTCGATGGAACTGGTGCGCGTCACCGAACGCGCAGCGGTCTCGGCGGCGCGCCTGCGCGGCCACGGCAACGAGAAGGCGGCGGACCAGGCGGCGGTCGATGCGATGCGGCGTGAACTCAACCGCCTGCCGATCGACGGCGAGATCGTCATCGGCGAGGGCGAGCGCGACGAGGCGCCGATGCTCTTCATCGGCGAAAAGGTCGGCACCCGGCAGGGCCCGAAGGTCCATATCGCCGTCGATCCGCTCGAGGGCACGACGCTCTGCGCCAAGGACATGCCCGATTCCATCGCCGTGATGGCGATGGCTGAGGCCGGCAAGCTGCTGAACGCGCCCGACGTCTACATGGACAAGATCGCGATCGGCCCGGGCTACGCCCGCGGCGTGGTCGATCTCGACGCTTCGGCGACCGACAACATCCATGCTCTGGCCAAGGCCAAGGGCGTTAAGCCGAGCGAGATCTCGACGCTGATCATGGATCGCCCGCGCCATGCCAAGCTGATCGAAGAGGTCCGCAAGACCGGCTGCTCGATCCGCCTGATCACCGACGGCGACGTCGCTGGCGTGATCTACTGCACCGAGCCGCACAAGACCGGCATCGACCTCTATCTCGGCATCGGCGGCGCGCCCGAGGGCGTGCTGGCGGCAGCCGCCCTGCGCTGCGTCGGCGGCCAGATGCAGGGCCGCCTGATCCTCGACACCGAGGAGAAGCGCGCGCGCGCCCTTACCATGGGCATCTCCGACCCGAACCGGAAGTACAGCATGGAGGAGATGGCCTCGGGCGACACCATCGTCTGCGCGACCGGTGTCACCAATGGCGGCATGCTCAAGGGCGTCAAGTTCGGCAAGGACGTCATCGAGACCGAGACGATCGTCTATCGCTCGATCACCGGCACGGTGCGCCGCATCTATGGCGAGCATCGCCAGTTCGACAAGTTCAAGCTCGATTGAGGCTGGCGGCTGAGGCCGTCAGATATGGCAATTGAAATGCGCTGGCCGGGCTTGTCCCGGCTATCGTCGTTTTGCGGCCTCGCGCGCCGCTGATCGACAGCCCAAACCGATCAAAAGACATTACCGTAACGTCAATTTGCGCTATTCTGCGATGGTCTCGTCGTAGGAGTGTGCCATGCGTCACGTCCTTCTGCTTGCCGCCGCCGTCTTTCCCCTCGTCATCGCCACAGCTGAAGAAGCGTCCGCCCAGCGACATTTCGGCGGGGGAGGCGGCTGGGGCGCCCGAGGCGGCTGGCATGGCGGCGGCGCTTGGCGCGGCGGAGGATGGCATGGTGGAGGATGGCATGGCGGCGGCCTAGCCTGGCGTGGAGCCGGCTGGCGCGGCGCGGGCTGGCATGGTGCAGGTTGGCGAGGAGCGGGCTGGCGAGGAGCGGGCTGGCGTGGCGCGGGTTGGTATGGCGGCGGCTGGAACCGGCCCTATGTCCGCGCCGGCTGGGGCTGGCGCCGCGGCTGGGGCTATCCCGGCTATTATCGCGGCTGGGACTCCGGCTGGGGCTGGGGTGTCGCCGGCCTTGCGGCGGGCACGGCCATCGGCGCCGCGATCGCCTCGCCATATTACTACGACCCTTACGTCTACAGCTACCCCGCCTACACGACGCGGGTCGTCGTGGCGCCTGGCGGCTATTGCGCGACGCCGGTGCGGACCTGCGCGCTGATCAATGTCGGCGTGATCGGGACCGGCTGTTCCTGCGCCGTCCCAGGCGGTCGCGCGCGGGGGACAGTGATCGGTCCGTGATTGACCGTCTCGCGTGGCGCGCCCGGCTGCCGCAACACCATGGTTGACGAACGGGTGCGCCTGCGCGACGCCGTCGAGTCATGAGTCTCGAAACCCCGCGCGCCTTTCTCGGCGTCACCCATTCCGTGCTGGGCCGGCCCTGGCGTGACCGGCTCGATGCAGCTGGCCTTGGCCGCGCCGAGGCCCTGACCCAGCTCGAGGGCATGCCCGACATCCTCGCCCGCCTACTCGCGGGGCGCGGCGTCGAGCCCAATCAAGCCGCGCTCTATCTCGAGCCGAAGCTGCGCGACCTCCTGCCCGATCCCGGCACGCTGGTCGACATGCGACCAGCGGCCGCTCGGCTTGCACGAGCCGTCGCGACGCGCGAGCAGGTCGCCATTTTCGGCGATTACGATGTCGATGGCGCCTGCTCCTCGGCACTGCTGGCAAGCTTCCTGAGCGAAGCCGGAGCGCGTCCGCGCATCCATATCCCGGACCGCTTGATCGAGGGCTATGGGCCCAACGGCGAGGCGATCCGCCAGCTCGCCGCCGAGGGCGCGACGCTGCTCGTCACCGTCGATTGCGGCACGACCAGCCACGAGCCGCTGGCCGAGGCGAAACGGCTCGGGCTCGATGTCGTCGTTCTCGACCACCACCAGGCGCCCGAGCGGCTGCCGGGGGTCGAGGCGCTGGTCAATCCAAACCGCCAGGACGATCTGTCTGGGCTAGGCCATCTCTGCGCTGCCGGCGTCGTCTTCCTGGCGTTGGTCGCGACGCGTGCCGAATTGCGCCGTCAGGGTGTCTGGGCCGCGCGCGGGGCCGAGCCCGATCTGCTGGCGGCGCTCGATCTCGTGGCGCTGGCGACGGTCGCTGACGTCGTACCGCTGCGCGGCCTCAACCGCGCCTTCGTGCGCCAAGGGCTCGCCATGCTGCGCGGCCGCACCCGGCCGGGATTGGCGGCGCTGATGGATGTCGCCGGCCTCGACGGCCCGGTCCAGCCTTGGCATCTCGGCTTCCTGCTCGGCCCGCGCATCAATGCCGGCGGGCGCATTGGCGATGCGGCGCTGGGCGCGAGGCTCCTGCTCACCGCCGACGAGATCGAGGCGCGGGGCATTGCCGCCGAGCTCAACCGGCTGAACCAGGAGCGGCAGGAGATCGAGCGCCAGGCCGTGATCGAGGCGACGTCCCAGGCCGAGCATGCGCTGATGCGCGATGCCGATATGGCCGTGCTGTTCGCCGGTTCGGCGGACTGGCATCCCGGCATCGTCGGTCTGGTCGCGGCAAGGCTGAAGGAGCGCTTCCGCCGGCCTGCCTTCGCGCTGGCGCTCAACGGTGACGGCGGTGGCACCGGCTCCGGCCGCTCGATCGCCGGCGTCGACCTCGGTCGTGCCGTGCGCGCCGCCGTCGAGGCCGGGCTCGCGGTCAAGGGCGGCGGCCATGCGATGGCGGCCGGTGTCACGCTGGCGGCGGGGCATGGCGAAGCCTTCCATGCCTTCCTGATCGAGCGTCTCGCCGCCGAAATGGGCGCGGCGAGCGAAACGGAGGCGCTGCGGATCGATGCCGCGCTCAGCGCGGGAGGCGCCAATCCGCGCCTGCTGGCGGAGATCGAGCGTGCCGGTCCCTTCGGCGCCGGCAGCCCCGAGCCGGTCTTCGTCTTTCCGGCGCACCGCCTGACCGATGTGGTCGAGATCGGCAGCGGCGGGCATGTCCGGGTCAAGCTCAGGAGCGGCGACGGCGCGACGATTGGCGGCATCGCCTTCCGCGTCGCGCAGGAGCCGCTCGGCCGCGCCCTGCTGGCGGCGCGCGGCGAAACCGTCCATCTCGCCGCGACGCTGACCCTCAACCGCTGGGGCGGCAATGAAAGCGCCGAATTGCGCGTCCTCGATCTGGCACGGCCGGTATGATTGGGCTGGGCCGGCAAGGCTCGACAATGATTCCGGTTTGCGCCGCGCTTTGACCACAGGAACCCGAAACTCACGGCTTGCGAAGCCGGGAAGCTGCCACTATACCTCGCCCCGCTTCGACACGAACCGCCCGCGGTTTGGAAGCCCGCGACCTTCGTCTATCGGTTAGGACACCAGCCTTTCACGCTGGGGAGACGGGTTCGACTCCCGTAGGTCGCGCCATCCATTTGAGGGTGCCGCTAAGCGATTGAAACTAAACGATAATCTGAGGTAGGAAATCGAGGGTGTCCCCCACGATGTCCCCCAATTTGTGTGCCCGCAAGCCGCCTGTCGGGAAGTGACTCGCTGGAGCCGGCACAGCCCTTCAAATGATCCGGCAGGTTGTCGCGCAGAGCAGTCGAAAAGCGATGTGACGCTGGCGGAGCGAGGCTGAGGTCTCCGCAATGGGATGAACTCCCGCCCAGGCCGCCCCAGGAGCAACTAGCCGACCTCCGGCTCACCCAGCGACAGCATGAGCCGGTTCGCCCAGTTGAAGAACGAGGCGGAATGGATGAGGTCGGCTATCGCAAGATCGTCCAGGCCGAGGCCGCGCAGCTTGGCGACATGCTGGGGACCGAAGGCGATGGGCGTCGCCGTCAGTGCAACGGATGCCTCGACGATGGCGTTCCAGAGCGGGTCGAGATCTGCGCCGACGCCCTCGTCGAGCAGGCGTTGGACATCGTCGTGACGCTTGGAAAAAGTCGTCGCGAAGCGGGCATGGACCGAGGCGCAATAGATGCAGCCATTGCTGCGCGACACCGCTGCCGCGGCTAGCTCGCGTTCGGCCCGCGGCAGGCCCTCCTTGGTGTTGTAGAAGATGTCCTTGTCGGCGAGCGTCCGTGCCTTCAGGATGTCAGGATCATGCGCCAACAGCCTGAAATAAGGGCTCTTGGTGCGCGCGATGTCGATGAGCGCGTCCTTCTGGTGGTCGCTCAGGGCCTCCTCGGCCACCGGGTCGATCCAGGCGTTCCAGTTGAGCTGGGCCTGGGTGAAGATCGTGGGTGCGCCGGCTAAGGAGCGCTCTGTCTCGATTGTGGTCATCGTGAAGGTCTCCGAGGCGAGCCGTTCAGGCGTTCAGCAGGCGCAGGCCATGCGCGGCGCGGATCTGGAAGGCGAGGAAGGCCACGATCTGCGAAACCGTCACGATTTCGGGTACGCTCCAGCCCGCCTTTTGCAGCGCCTCCAGCGCGGCCGATGTCGCGTCGCGGGGGTGGAAGACGAGCAGATGGGCATGCGCGAGCAGTGCCGACAGCCGCCGGCCTAGAACCTCCCGATCGGCGCCCTCGACGCTGAAAACCGGCCCGGCCACATCTTCCGCCGAGAGCGGGCCTGTCGGATAGGCGCCGTAAGGCCCTGTCGTGCGCGCCGCCTGCGCCTGGCGCGCGACGCCCTCCGCGAGCGAAGCGCCGCCGGCATGCGCCGTCAGCAGGGAACGGTAATGCCCGGCTGCGAGACTGTCGTCATGCAGCAATGTCACGAAGAGAGCCAGCGCCAGCCGCTCGCCCTGGCTCACGCCGCCTTGATCGCCGACCGCAAACAGCGCCTCGTAGCTCGCCTGGATGTTGAGGCGGGTGACGGGGCGTTCCCGACGCAGCCGGTCCAGGCTGGTGTCTGGGCCGACGCTGGTCAGTGCGTCGAGCACGTCGGCGGTGGTTTGACGCGTCATGCGTTGCCTCATGGTTTCGAGCAATGGGGTCGGCCATTCGTCAGCGCGCCGCCGCGATCCTGATGCCGGGGCCGGACTGTCCGCCAACCCAACCGAGCGCCGGCGCGACATGCTGCGCGGTGAGTTCGAGCGAGCGCAGGATCAGCTTGTGCGGCGGATCGACGGAATGGACTTGGAAGACGAGGTCGGTGACGCGCGGCAACACGCTATCCGCCGAGAGAGAGGCAACGACATCGTCGGGCGTGCCGACATGGACGTCGAAGGACCTGATTAGGGCCTGGAGGCTTCGGTCGGGAACATGGTGGCCGTTGGCGATGAAGCGATCGAGCACCCGGTTCAGGCCGATCTCGGCATACTTTAGCGCTTCCTCGCGCGTATCGGCGACGAACAGGGTGCGCGACCCAAGGATGCGGGGTTCGATGCCGTCAGGCAGATTGCGGAGGTAGGCATCGACGATGGGGTGCTGGATTTCCGGCAATGTCTGGAACGGCCGGTCGGGGCTGCGCGGCTGGGTCCGCGACAGCATCAGCCCTGATCCCGCCTGTCCGATGCGCTCCGCCCCGGCCGCCGAGAAGGTCGCCTGCCAGATGCGCCGTTCGAGCGAGCCCGCTTCCGGATAGAGCCGGTTGTTGTCGTGGCCGAGCGGCGCTCCCCGCCAGGTCTCATGCACCTGGGCATAGTTGCGGTTGAAGGCCTGGTTGCGCTGCTCCTTGTCGATGCCGAAGGCCAGGAAGGTCTCCGGTGTCGCGCCGGTGCCGAAGCCGAGTTCGAGCCGGCCCTCGGAAAGAAGATCGAGCACAGCCGTATCCTCGGCCAGCCGGATCGGGTTTTCCATCGGCAGGATGATGATGCCGGTGCCGAGCCGGATGCGCGTGGTGCGCGCCGCGACGAAGGACAGGAATGGCAGCGGGGAGGGCAGCCCGCCCTCGTCGCGATGAAAATGGTGCTGGGCCACCCAGGCCGAGTCGAAGCCATGCCGCTCGGCATGAACGATCTGCTCGGTGGCGAGCCGGTATCGCTCGCCGGCTGGCGCATCGTCGAGAAGGCGCGTGAAGAACCCCAGTCGTTTCGTGCTCATGCTGCTTCCGCTCCGCCGAGATAGGCGTCCCTGATCCGGGCATCGACAAGCAAGTCGGCTGCCGCGGCCTCGATCACCACGCTCCCGGTCTGCAGGACATAGCCGCGGTCTGCGATCTGCAAGGCCAGATTGGCGTTCTGCTCGACCATGAAGATGCTGACGCCCTCGCCATTGATGTCGCGGATCAGCGCGAGCACACGCTCCACCCAGAGCGGCGACAGGCCCATGGTAGGCTCGTCCATGATGATGATGCGCGGCTTCGCCATCAGGGCGCGCGCCATCGCCACCATCTGCTGCTCGCCGCCCGAGAGCGTACCGGCCTGCTGGCTGAGGCGCTGCGCCACGCGCGGGAACAGCGTCAGCACCCGCTCCAGGTCGGCTGCGACCGCCGCCTTGTCGTCGCGCGTAAACGCGCCCATCAACAGGTTCTCGCGCACGCTCATGGCGCCGAAGAGCCGCCTCGCCTCGGGCACGGTGCCGACGCCCAGCCGCACGATGCGCGGCGTAGACAGCCCCAGCACCGAGACGCCGTCGATCAGCACGTCGCCGGCGCTCGGCTTCACCAGCCCGAGGATGATCTTCATCGTCGTCGATTTGCCGCTGGCATTGCCGCCGAGCAGGCAGACGATCTCGCTGCGCTCGACCTTGAGCGACAGCCCGAAATGCGCCTGCACGGGTCCGTAGAAGGTGTCGACGTCGCGCAATTCCAGGATGGGTGGCGTTGGTGACATGGCGCGCCTTCAGGCCACGGAGAGCGTCGGAGTGGCGGTCGCGGCGTGGCCGCCAGGGGCTTGCGCGCCGATGGTGTCGTGGCCGAGATAGGCCTCGATCACGGCGGGATCGTTGCGCACGGCCTGCGGCTTGCCCTCGGCGATCTTGCGCCCGTCATCGAGCACGACCACCCGGTCCGACAGCCGCATCACCATGTCGAGCTTGTGCTCGATCAAGAGGATGGTCTGGCCGCGCGCCTTGAGGCTGGCGATGATATCGAGCATCTCCGCCGTCTCGGTCGGGTTCATGCCGGCGGTCGGTTCGTCGAGCAGCAGGAGACGCGGCCGGGCCGCCAACGCCCGGGCGATCTCGACGCGCCGGCGATTGGCATAGGACAGGCTATGCGCCGGCTGGTCGATGCGCGGCAGCAGCCGGTCGCCGAAAAGCGTCAGGATCTCGCGAACCTCGTCGCGCAGCGCGGCTTCTTCCGCCCGCACGCTGGCCGGCCGCAGCAGGGCGAGCGCCAGCTCGGCCAGCGGCCCGATGACCGGCCAATCCGGCCGCACGGCGCGCAGCCTGCCATGCGCCCCGACAAGCACATTGTCGGCGATGCTGAGATTGGCGAAGACGCGGCCATGCTGGAAGGTCCGGGCGATCCCGGCCGCCGCGATGCCTTCCGGCGAGCGCCCGGTGATGTCGGCGCCGGCAAACCGGATCGCGCCGGCGTCGGGTTTGTCGAGCCCGCTGATCAGGTTGAAGGCCGTCGTCTTGCCGGCGCCGTTGGGGCCAATGACGCTGACCAGTTCGCCCTCGAAAACCGAGAGGTCGACGCCGCCCACGGCCGTGACGCCGCCGAAGCGTCGCACCAGCCCGATGGCTTCGAGCAGGGGAACGGCGGTGATCGATGAAGCGTTGACGGGTGCGTTCATGTCAGACGGTGCCGAGCAGGCCCTGCGGCCGGAAACGGACGAGCAGCAGCAGGGCGATGCCGTAGAGCAGGATGCGGTATTCGGCGGCGATGCGGAACATTTCGGGCAGGCCGATCAGTGCGACGGCGCCCAGGATGGCGCCACCGACATTCCCCATGCCGCCGAGGATCGCGATCGTCAGCGCCAGCACCGAGATCTGCGTGTTGAAGGTCTCGTGGTTGATGAAGGAGTACATATGCGCGGTGAAGGCGCCGCTGATGCCGGCGACGAAGCCGCCGAAGGCGAAGGCCAGCCCCTTGTAGCGGTTCAGGCTGATGCCGAAGGAGCGCGCCGCAATATCGTCGTCGCGGACCGCACGCATGGTGCGCCCGAGATGGGAGCCCAGCAGCCTGACCTGCAGCAGCGCCAGCGCCAGCATGATTGCGAGGGCGACCCAGTAGATCGCGTTGGTGTTGTAGAGCGGGCGGCCGAAGAGTTCGAGCGGCGGAATGCCGGCGACCCCGATCGGGCCGTGCGTCACGCTCTCCCAGTTCAGGATCACCAGCGCCACGATCTCGCCGATGCCGAGCGTGGCGATCGAGACATAATGCCCGCGCAGCCGGAAGGCCGGCGACACCAGAAGCGTGCCGAGCCCGGCCGCCATCAGCCCGCCCGCGATGATGGTGAGCCAGACCGGCAATCCGTAATCGGCCGCCAGCAGCGCCGAGGTGTAGCCGCCGATGGCGAGCAGCGCCGCATGGCCGAGCGAGACTTGGCCGCTGGTGCCGGCGACCAGCGTCAGGCTCAAGCCGAGCAGCGCATAGAGCCAGGCATTGGTCAGCGTCTGGATCAGATAGCCATTGTCGACCAGCACGGGTAGCGCGATGGCGAGCGCGGCCGCCGCTGCCAGCAGCGGCACGGGCAAGCTGACCGGCTTGCTCGGCGCCACGAAAGTGCCCGTCATCGGCTCGGGCGGAAGTTGCCGGCGGCTGGCGAACAGACCGTTGGGCCGCAGCACCAGGATCGCGATCAGCAGCAGGAAGGCGAAGAGGTTGCGGTAGCTCGTGCCGAGCAGGGCCACGCCATAGCTCTCGATGATGCCGAGCAGGAGCGAGCCGACGATGGCACCCGGCACATTGCCGACGCCGCCGACGACCTCGGCGACGATCCCTTTCAACGTTGCCTCGAAGCCCATCGTCGGGGTGATGACGTTGTAGTACATCCCCACCAGCACGCCGCCGACGCCCCCAAGCGCGGCTGCGATGGCGAAGACGATGCGGTTGACCTGATCGACGTCGACGCCAACGACGCGGGCTGCGTCGCGGTCAATTGCGGTGGCCCGCACAGCCCAGCCCCATTTCGTCAGCTTGAGGAAGGCGAAGAGCGCGCTCGCCGCCGTGATGCCGATGCCGCCGATGAGCAGGTCGAGCACGCCGATCGAGCCGCCGCCGATCTCGAAGCGCCAGTTCGGCAGTTGCATAGGCACCGAACGGGGATCGGGGCTGAACAGGATCTGCACGGTCTGGTCGATGACGAAGCTCAGGCCGATGGTGGCGAGCAGCGGCGCGATGCGCGGCGCGCCGGCCAGCGGCCTGATGCCGAAGCGCTCGATCGCGATGCCCAGCAGAGCGGTGAGGACCACAACCAGCAGAAGCGTCACGGGGAAGGGCGTGTGCAGGACCGAGACCGCGACCCAGCCGACATAGGCTCCCACGACATAGACCGAGCCATGCGCGAAGTTGATCAGCCGGCTGACGCCGAAGATCAGCGCCAGCCCCACCGCCAGCAGGCCGTAGATGTTGCCGATGATCAGGCCGTTGATGGTGTGGTCGAACCAGGAGGTCATCGGACGGCCTGCTGCGTCAGTTGGTCTTCACGCCATCCCACAGCGTGAAGCGCCCGTTGCGGACGACGAGCTGGGCGCTGGTGGCGCCGAGCACCCGCCGCGTTTCGGGGTCGAACGTCGCCTTGCCATAGACCACGCTCGGCACGTCCTTCACCTTGGCGAGCGTATCGCGGATGGTGGTGCGGTCCAGATTCGGCGCCTCGCGCAAGACCTGGCCGAAGAGGACGACCGTGTCATAGGCATAGGCGTTGAAGGCGTCGGGTTCCCGGCCGTATTTGGCCTGGAATGACTTGACGAAGGTCTGCACTTCCGGACGCGGATCCTCGGGGAAGAAGCGGGCATTGGTGAAGACGCCCTCCGACGCCTCTGCGCCCAGTTCGATGAATTTCGGCGAATAGATCGAGCTCGACGCCGCGATCGGCACGGTGACGCCGGTCTGCCGCGCCTGCCGGACGATCAGGGCGCCGTCGGCATAGTAGGAGACGAGGAAGAGGCCGTCGGGCTTGGCATCGCGGACCCGCACCAGTGTCGAGCGGAAATCCTTCTCGTCGGGCTGGTAGCCTTCGGCCGCGACCACTTCGGCGCCCAGTTCCCTTGCTTTGGCGGCGAAGTGATCCTTGCTGGTGCGGCCCCAATCGGTGTTGAGGTACAGGACCGCGATGCGCTTCAGGCCGACCTTTTCGACGACATAGGTTGCGTTCAAGGGCTGCTCGTCGGCCTGGCTGACCGAATTGCTCCAGATGAAATCGCCCGTCTTGGTGAAGTTGGGATGCGAGTTCGTGAAGCCGAACTGGACGAGCCCGGCGCGCTGATAGATCGGCGAAGCGGCCATCGAGGCGGGGCTGGCGAAATCGCCGAGTTCGGCGACGATACGCTTGTCCGCAACGAATTTCTGCGCGACCGCGACGGTCTGCTTCGGGTCGCTCTGCGTGTCCTCGAAGATGTAGCGCAGCGGCCGGCCCTTGATGCCGCCCGAACCGTTGATCTGGTCGAGCGCGAGGTCGAAGCCCTGCTTCCATTGCGCGCCATATTGGGCATTGGGCCCCGTAAGCGGGCCGCTGACGCCGAGATAGATCGGCTCGCCGGTCGGCTCCGAGGCCAGGCCGGCGCCGATCGTTCCGCCGAGGGCAATTGCGGAGGCGGCTGATTTGAGCAGGGTGCGGCGGCTGATCATGAGAGGGCCTTGCAAAATTCGGGCCTTGCAGGGCCCACCATCGATGAAGCTGGGCTTAGGGTGCTCCTCCACTGCGCCTGAGGTCAATGAAACGTTCTTTCAAAAGAACGGCACAAACAGCAAATTCAACCATCTGTTCCGACGCGTCTAGAACGGAATTCTCAATCTTTTTGTCTTCCTCGCAAATCGCGGGAGGTTGTTCTCTCGACACTTGATGGACTATCCGCGCGCAGAGAGTTCGTTCTGCAAAACAAACAGAATCGCCGCTTCGTGGACCCGCCTTCAACCGCAACACCACGCCCGAAATCCCCGGCAAGGTCGTCCACGTCTCGCCGGCCACCAGCAAGAACCCCGCCACCGGCGCGAGCTTCTACACCAGCGAAGTCCAGATCGAGGACGATCTCTCGATTCTCGGGGACCGCAAGCTCCTGTCGGGAATGCCCGTCGAGGTCATGATTGCGACGGACGAGCGCACGGCGCTCTCATTCCTCGCCAAGCCCTTGACGGATCACGCGAACCGCGTGTTCAGCGAACGGTGAAGTAGGGACGCCAGGGAACGAGAAGGCGCCCGAGGAGCGCCGGCGAGCGATCTGGAGCAAGTCATCTTGAGCCATCGCTCGCCGCGGGAACGCTAGCCGGGCGTGCCGGCACACCGGTCGATTGACGAAACCTGTCTGATATTTCGAGCAGTTGCTTCGCGAGTGGACTGGTCTTGCGCCAGACCATGCCGATGGTCCGGGACGGTTGAGGCGATTTGAGCTTTGCCACAGAGACGCCTGCAGAACGCGTTTCGACTGCCAGGGCCATTTCCGGCAGCAGCGTCACTCCCAGGCCGGCATCGACCATCTGAACCAGCGTCGTCAAAGAGCTGGCATCGAGCATGCCACGCGGCCTGCTGGAGCCCTGCTTCATATGGCAAAAGGAGAGGGCCTGCTCGCGGAAGCAATGTCCCTCTTCCAGCAGGAGAAGCCGCATTTCACGCAGTGCATCGCCATCGGGCACGGGCTTTCCTTCGTCTTCCTTCGGGCGCACCAGGACGAAGCTTTCCGTGAAGAGCGCCACCTCCGTCAGGGATGGTTCTGAAACCGGCAGGGCGACGATCGCCATGTCGAGGCGCCCGCCGTTCAGTTCCTCGACCAAGCGCGGCGTCAGCGTCTCGCGAATCTGCAGATCGACACCCCCGTGCAGATGGGTCAGCTCGCCGATGAGGCTCGGCAAGAGATAGGGGGCGACCGTCGGAATCACGCCGATCCGCAGCCGGGTGACCAGCCCGCCCTGCGAGGCGTGAGCATAGCGCTCCAGCTCGTCGAGCGAGCGCAGGATGTCCCTGGCACGCAGCGCGATCTCCTCGCCAAAGGCCGTCAGGCGGACCTGGCGCGTTCCCCTTTCCAGGAGCTCGGTGCCCAGTTCCTCTTCCAAGGCCTTGATCTGCATGGAAAGAGCCGGTTGCGAGATCGAGCACGCCTCGGCGGCGCGGCCGAAATGGCGGTGCCGCGCCAGGCCCTCGAAGTAGCGAAGCTGTTTCAAAGTCAGGTTTATCATCAGCTGAACTTATCGTGAGGATCAGAAAATCCGAATTAATATAATGAAACGCCTTTGGTAAGACGCTGGCGGCGAAGGGGGATCGCAGATGCCGACGGCGTATTGAACCGCGAAGGGCGATGACGTTTGGCTGCCGTCGGCCCGGCTATCCGCCGACCGCTGGCCGTTCGTTCGCCTTACTGACCACGGCAGGTCCCACGACGCCAATCCGATATGGGTTCGCCCGCCGACGAGATCACATTTTCCGCCAAGTCCAGCCCTGGAGAGACACATGAACGCGAAGACCGAGGAGAGCACCGGCAAGTGCCCCGTTGCCCACGGTGGCGCGCCCCGGCAGAACCGTGACTGGTGGCCGAGCCAGCTTCCGGTCGATCTACTGAACCAGCATTCGTCGAAGTCCGATCCGCTGGGCCAGGCCTTCAACTATCGCGCGGAGTTCGGGAAGCTCGACTATCAGGCGCTCAAGAACGACCTGCGCAAGCTGATGACCGACTCGCAGGATTGGTGGCCGGCCGACTTCGGCAATTACGGTCCGCAGATGATCCGCATGGCCTGGCACTCGGCCGGCACCTATCGCCTTGCCGACGGGCGCGGCGGCGGCGGCCGCGGCCAGCAGCGCTTCGCCCCGCTCAACAGCTGGCCGGACAACGTCAACATCGACAAGTCGCGTCGCCTGCTCTGGCCGATCAAGCAGAAGTACGGCCAGCAGATTTCCTGGGCCGACCTCTTCATCCTCACCGGCAACGTCGCGCTGGAGACCATGGGCTTCCGGACCTTCGGCTTTGCCGCGGGTCGCGAGGACAGCTGGGAGCCGGATCATGACGTGAACTGGGGGGCGGAGACCGGCTGGCTCACGCACCGCCCGCTCGACAAGTTCGACGCGCCGCTCAGCGCCACTGAGATGGGCCTGATCTACGTCAACCCGGAAGGTCCGGGCGCCAATGGCGACCCGATCTCCGCGGCTCATTTCATCCGCGAAACCTTCGCCCGTATGGCGATGGATGACGAGGAAACCGTCGCGCTGATCGCCGGCGGCCACACCTTCGGCAAGACCCATGGCGCGGCGCCCGAATCTCACAAGGGCGCCGACCCCGAAGCCGCCGAGCTCGAGGCACAGGGCCTCGGCTGGGCCTCGAATTTCGGCACCGGCCATGGCGCGGACGCCGTCGGCAGCGGCCTCGAGGTGACCTGGACGCAGACGCCGGCGCAGTGGAGCAACTTCTTCTTCGAGAACCTGTTCAAATATGAATGGGTCCAGACCCGCAGCCCCGGCGGCGCCATCCAGTGGGAGGCGAAGGACGCCGAGGCCGTCATTCCGGACGCGCATGATCCGTCGAAGAAGCACAAGCCGACGATGCTGACGACCGATCTCTCGCTGCGCCTCGACCCGGCCTATGAGAAGATCTCGCGCCGCTTCCTGGAAAATCCGCAGGCCTTCGCCGAGGCCTTCGCCCGCGCCTGGTTCAAGCTGACGCATCGCGATCTGGGCCCGCGCTCGCGCTATCTCGGTCCGGAAGTGCCGAAGGAGGAGCTGATCTGGCAGGACGTCGTGCCAGCGGTGGACCATGACCTGATCGACGCGGCGGACGCCGCCGCGCTCAAGGCGAAGATCCTGGCCTCGGGCCTCTCCGTTTCCGAACTCGTCGGCACGGCCTGGGCTTCGGCCTCGACCTTCCGCGGCGGCGATAAGCGCGGCGGCGCCAATGGCGCGCGCATCCGCCTCGCGCCCCAGAAGGACTGGCAGGCCAACCAGCCGGCGCAACTCGCGAAGGTGCTGGACGTGCTGGACGGCATCCGGCGCCAGTTCAACAAGGAGGCGGACGGCGACAAGAAGGTCTCGCTGGCCGACCTGATCGTGCTCGCCGGCAATGCTGGCGTCGAGCAGGCCGCGAAGGCGGCAGGCCATGACATCGCGGTGCCGTTCTCGGCCGGCCGCACCGACGCCAGGCAGGAGCAGACGGACGTCGCCTCCTTCAAGTGGCTGGAGCCCGTCGTCGACGGCTTCCGCAACTACCAGCAGGCGGGTTCGAAGGTGCAGGCAGAGGTGGCGCTGATCGACAAGGCGCAGTTGCTGACCCTGACGGCGCCGGAGCTGACGGTGCTGATCGGCGGCCTGCGCGCCATCGACATCAATGTCGATGGCTCGAAGCACGGCATCCTCACCGACCGGCCGGGTGTGCTAACGAACGACTTCTTCGTCAACCTGCTCGACATGGGCACGCAGTGGAAGGCGATCTCCGAGGCCAAGGACGTCTATGAGGGCACAGATCGCAAGACCGGCTCGGCCAAGTGGACCGGCACCCGCGCCGACCTCGTCTTCGGTTCGAACTCGATCCTGCGCGCGCTCGCGGAGGTCTATGCCAGCGCCGATGCCAAGGAGAAGTTCGTCAAGGATTTCGTCGCGGCCTGGACCAAGGTCATGAACCTCGACCGCTTCGATATCGCCTGATCGCGATCTAAAAGCGTGCTCGGCCGTCCGCTCACGGGCGCGCCGAGCACGAGCTTGGTTTTGAAGGCCCGACCATCGACGATCGGAGACCTTGCAAATGGTGTTTTGGACGATCGGGCCGCGACGAGCGTCGGCAACGTTGTCTTAGTCGCTTCCCGCCGCACGAGCCTTTGCGGGGCCTGCCGGTATGCAGGCATCGACCTGGGAGCGCAGCACCGTCACCACCTCCCGGCAATCCGGCCGCCCGAACGCGCGCAGCTGATAGGTGACGCCGCCATCGCGCAGGCGCTGCAGCGTTCCGCCCCAGATCGTGTCGGCGATGTACACGGGCCCGGTGCGAGCCAGGCTGGCGACCTGAGCGCGAGCCTTGCGCGTGCTGTACATCGCGTAGCCCGATGCAATGACTGCCATGAACGCGGCATTGGCGACGAGCACGACCAGCAGCGCGACGCGAACCAGTCGACCGACCGAGCCGAGTTCCGCCTTGTGCAGGAAGATGGCGACGGTCAATGGAACGAGCCACAGATGCGGCGCGTATCGCGCCCACCACCCGGCAGGATTGACGATCACCAGTCCGATCAGCACGGCCAGTGAGATGCCGAGCGTTGCCGAGAAGGCCCCGGCTCTGATCGATATGACCAGCAGGATGGCCGACAGGAGCAAGGCGGCCGAGAAGAGCGGGCCAAATCCGCCCGTCCGTGCGTCCGGGATCGTCGCCCCCCTGATCTCCGACATTCGGACGACGAACGGCAGTTTGGGGCGCGCCGGATCGCATTTGGGACAGGCGTTGGCGGTTTCGGACGTCAGCGAAAGGGCGAGCTTGGCCAGCGCCGAGCGTCCGTCCATGTCGACTGGAATGACCGCGCGGAGGACGTCGATCTTTTGTGCCCCCATGACCGGATGAAAGATGTGATGGCCGCTCAGCAGGTTGGTCACATAGGGGGAGTAGCCGGGGCCCAGTGTGCCGAGCAGACAGGCGAGGAGCGGAAGCGCGCCGGCGATGCGTCCGCGACGGCGCAGAAGGCATAGCGCGAGGACCGCCCATGCGAGCAGCGCGGCATAGACGAGGCCGGTGAACTTCACGTTGGGAAGGCAGAACGCCGCCGAGCAGGTCATCAGCAGCGCGAGCGGCGATTGTCGCCTGATCCAGATCAGCGCGCCGGCCGCCATGATCGTCAGCAACGCCCCGAGTTGTCCATCGACATAGTATTCTCCCATCTGGACGAATGCGACCGGGTTGGCGGCGGCCAGAGCGCCAAACAGAAAACACGCCCAGATCGGTGCGCGAGCGACGGCCGAAGCCGCGCTGAAGACCGCGGCTCCCGCCGCGACGGCGAGGACGAGGTTCGTGGCCTTGCCGGCCTGATAGTTCCCGAACATCGCCTCGATGCCGGCGGCCCAGATCCAGGGCGCTTTCGGGTAGTGGTTCAGCCAGGTCAGCGGCGGAACGTTCGGTGTCAGCAGGCTGTGAAACGGGTTCCAGCCTTCGCGCATCTGAAGAATGGCGAGGGCCTGGTACGTCTGGCCATCATAGCCGAGAGAATCCAGCGCAGCCGCGTAGACGAGCGCGATGGTCCAGAGCAGGAGCAGCAGGGCGATCCCGATGACAGTGCTCGACCGAATGGCGGGCCGGGCGCGATCGGTCCAGGAGCAGGCGGCGATGGCGATCGGGAGAGCCAGGGCCGCGTCAATCGCGCGCAGGCGCCCGCCCACCGCGAACTGCACCGATGCGAGCGCGATCCAGATCGCCAGATGCGTCGTCGCCAGTGCAGCCGTGTAGGCCAGCACGTCGTCGAGGCGCCATGGTGAACTGAGTGACCGCATGGCCGAATTGGCGCGTATCGGAAACACGCCGCGATCGTCCAGCTTTGCTCGCTCCAGACTCATCGGGCCTCTCCCTCCCTCTTGCGTGGCGAGCCCGATCAGGTCCGTGCTACCAGCATGATGCCCACCAAGATCACGACGACCCCGGCGATCCGCTCGATTGTCAGGTTATCGCTGAAGAACCACCATCCCAGGAGCGTTGTGATCGCGAAGCCGAGGCCGACGAACGGGTAGGCCTGAGACAGTTCGAGCCGGCTCAGGGCGCTCAGCCAAAGCAGGGTGCTGAGTCCGTAAAGCCCCAACCCAACCATCACGCCCGGCGTCAGCAGCGCCAGAAGGATCTTGTGCATGGTTCCGGCCGATGCGCCGGAACGGGCCAAGGAATTCAGGCCGAGCTTGAAGCAGATTTGACCGACGGCCGACAGCGCCACGCTCGAGACGATGGTTCCCAGCGAAATCAGGGTCATGCGCGCGCCTCTCACAGGAAGGGTATCTCCGCCTGGGCCGCGAGCATCACGCCGAGGATCGTCGCGGCCATGGGCCAGGAGACCCAATCGGACACGGCGTAGACGATCGGGTCGTCATGCATGTTGCCGCGCACCGTCGCGAGCCACAGCCGGCACTGCCAGAACAGGATGACCGGCACGAGCAGCATCAGAGCTTCGGGAGTTCGATACTGCTGAAGCGCCGCGGCGCTGCTCACGAACAGCGCCAGCACGATGCTGGATGAAAACGCCGCAGCGCAGCCGAACATCTGCAGGATGACGGTGTCGCCCGGCCGGTAGCCGCGCCTGGCGTTGCCGCGCTTGTCGGCGGCCTGCTCGATCGCCAGCAGTTCCCCGACCCGCTTGACCAAGGCAAGGCTGAGAAACGTGAACCCCGAAAAGGCCAGGAGCCAGACGCTCGCGCGGTGCCCCGTCACGACACCGCCGCCGAGGACCCGCACCGTATAGAGCGCGGCCAGCATGAAGACGTCCATGAGAGGGTACCGCTTCAGCCAGAGCGAATAGCCGAGCGACAAGGCCGCATAGGCGAGCACGACGGCAACTCCGCCCGCCGCCCAGGCGAGGCCCGTGCCGATGGCGAGCAGCACGGCTGCCGCAGTCAGCGCCGAGGTGATCGGCAGGGCGCCGCTGGCGATCGGGCGCAGCCGCTTGCGTGGATGCTGGCGGTCCGAGAAGAGGTCGAGGGTGTCGTTGACGATGTAGAGGGCAGAGGCCGTCGCGGAGAGACTGAGAAACAGGCCGATGGCGGCGAGCCAGGCCGAGCCCTCGCCCAGGGCATGGGCCGTGACCATCGGCACGAAGACGAGGATGTTCTTCGACCACTGATGCGGCCGCATGGCGCGCAGCAATGTGGGGAGCAGCGGGGCAACCGTCTTGAACGTCGTCGTCGGCGAACCGAGTTCGCGCGCTTCGAGGCTGACATCGCGCGGTGCATTGACCGTGACGATTTCCGCGGCAGCCCGCCAGACGGGCAGGTCGCTGCGATCGTTGCCGATGTAGTCGAACCCTTTGTAGCCGAAGCGCTCGACGAGCGCGGCCGCCTTTGCTGACCCCTTGAGATTGTGCGCGCCGTCCGAGCAGATCACCTCATCGAACAGTTTCAGGTGCTCGGCCACCGCCTTGGCGATGCGCGCATCTGCGGCCGTGGCGAGCACGAGGGGATATCCCTCCCGGCGCTTCTCCTGCAGGTAGGAAAGGACCACGGGATTGTACGGCAGCAATTCGGCGGCGCATCCGGCGAGCTCGGCGACGCGTTGCTTCAGCAAGGCTCGGTTCGGGGTCAGCAGGCCTTTCAGTTCGGATAGTTCGTGGCGGCTCGACAGCGCTGCGACGAGACCCTCGACCAATGTGTCCGTATTGACCAGCGTGCCGTCCAGATCGACGCAGATGGGGCGCTTTTGAGCTCGCTGGGGCAGGGCGGCGATCCGGCCGCCGCGCCGTTTCGGGCGCTCCACCTTGACCGCCACGGCGGACGCATCCAGCGGCTTGCCAGGACGTACAGGGAGCGATTGCGCCATCCGTATCGTTCCTTCCCGCCCAGCGTGGCTGGGCATGTGGCATTGCCTTTCGTCCGGCATGCGGTATCGTCTTTTCCTGC
Organism: Allobosea sp. GW822-FHT03F07; assembly: GCF_058801345.1. Lineage (NCBI taxonomy): Bacteria > Pseudomonadati > Pseudomonadota > Alphaproteobacteria > Hyphomicrobiales > Alloboseaceae > Allobosea > Allobosea sp. GW822-FHT03F07. The sequence goes on along the minus strand of NZ_JBXAND010000006.1, from coordinate 4,042 downwards.
CGAATTATGACGCTAGGGAACGGTGGAGCCGTCAAGCTGCCCCCTTGGGTGATCGACCGGGCTCTTTCGAGGTAGTCCGAACGTCGCAGTGCGTCGTGAATGCCCCCACTCGACGCCGTGCCTGAGGCGCCCTTGAGCGGGTTCCGGCCGGCGGCTGTTCCGGGGGGAGGCGACCTGATAGCTTCGCGCGGATGAGATTCCCCGGCAGGGCGAGGCGATGACGACCAAGGCCCAGGGCGGTTCCGTGGCTGCGCTCGGCGCAATCGTCACCGGGGCGCTCATGCTGCAGGTGGCCGGCACGATCGTGAACACGGTGGTGCCGCTGCGCATGGCGATCGCCAGTCAGCCGCCGCTCCTGATCGGTCTCGTCGCCTCAGCCTACTCGCTCGGCTTCCTGCTGGGCTGCTTCGCCATGCCCTCGCTCGTGCGGCGGGTCGGCCATATTCGTGGCTTCGCCGTTTTCGCGGCGCTCCAGGCGGTCTCGACGCTCAGCCTGCCGCTGCTGCCCGAGGCGTGGTGGGGAGCCTCGCGGCTGGTCATGGGCCTGGCGGCGGCGGGCCACGGCATCTGCATCGAAAGCTGGATCAGCGGCCAGGCCAGTGGCGCCAGGCGCGGCCGTGTTTTCGGTGTCTACCAGATCCTCAACCGCGTCGCGATGATCGGCTCGCAGATCGGGGTCGGCTATCTCGCGCTGCAGTCGCATGACGTCTTCCTCTTCGCCAGCATGGCCTTCTCCATCGCCCTGATCCCTGTCGCATTGACGCGGGCGAGGGGGCCTGAATCGAACGAGGTCGTCTCGGTCGGCCTGCGCACGCTCTGGCGCCACGCTCCCGCCGCCGTCGTCGGCTGCCTCTATGTCGGGCTGGTCAGCGGCCCGCTGACGAGCGTTGTTCCTGCCTATGGCATCCTGTCGGGGCTGGATCAGCGGACGACCATCCTCCTCACGGCGGTGATCCAGATGGGCGCCTTGCTGATGCAATGGCCGATGAGCCTGCTCGCGGATCGCGTCGCCAGCCGCCTGATCATGCTCATCGCGGTCAGCATCGTCGCCGTGGCGGCAGCCCTGCTGGCGACGCTTCTGAACCTGGACGTGGCGCAGGGCCGGATCTGGCTCTTCGGCCTGTTCGCACTGATCGGCGGCTGCAGCGTACCGCTCTACACGGTCGCCGTGACGCATGCCTATTTCCGCATCGGGCGCGATCAGGCGGTCGGCCTCTCCGCCCAGCTCCTTTTTCTCTGGGGCGCCGGTTCGGCCCTGGGGCCGGTCGCCGCGACCGCGCTGATGCAGATCATGGGACCTCAGGGCATGCTCGCCTACATCATGGTGCTGTCGGCTGCCGTCGCGATCTACATCGCCCTCCGGATCTCCCGAAAGCCTTCGCCGGCCTTCGTCGATGGCGAGCGTGGGGCGACCGGACCGACCATCCCCGATATCGAGATGACGAAGCGGTGATGTGGAGGCGATCTATGTCTCCTGATCGTAGCCGAGATAGGCGCCGAGCTTCATCATCGCCTTGTAGAGCTGGCGGCCGGTGGCGTCGTCGAGGATGAGGGGGCGGCCGTCGACGACGAGATAGATCAGGTTCTCGTCCTGCCAATCGGATGAGCGGCCGAGTTCCAGCTCCATCGGCTCCGTCCGGTCGGTCACGTCGATCAGGACCGCATCGAGATATGGCGTCGTCGTCACGATGATCGGCCCTCGCTTCGGCACGCGAGCATCCCGCGCGCCATGGCGGCGACTATGACGCCGGGCCGGCGGCGATCCAAGTGCTATGACGGACAGTCTCTCACCGCATGTCACAGCGCCAATCCGAGACGCCGGCCGATCCTGGTCATGGCCGTGACGCCGACCAGCAGGCTCGGGGCGAAGACCCAACCGGACACAGCGCCGGCGGATATGCCGGAGAGCAGCGTGCCGACGGTGCATCCGAGGCCGATCACCGTACTCCAGCCGAGCAGGAGGCCGCCGACGAGGCCGCGCAGCACCTGCCCGATGGTCGGCAGCCGCGGCTTGAACTCTCCCGCGAGCAGCGCGGCGACGAAGGCCGCGGCGACGAGCCCTCCGATGAACAGCCCGTTCGGCGTCAGCAGCGCGTCCCGGATAACGGTGGCGCAGCCGCGCCCGCGCGCCGACGATCACGCTGCGCCAACGCGATTTCGTCGAGGCGAGCCGCTCCTATGGCTGTGGGCCGCTGCGCATCATTTTCCGGCATATCCTGCCCAACATGGTCTCGGACGTGGTGGTGATGAGTTCGCTCTGGCTGGCCTCGGCGATCCGAACCGAAGCCTCGCTGAGCTTCATCGGCCTCGGCGTACCGCCGCCGGCCGCAACCTGGGGCGGCATGATCCGCGAAGGCTTCGAGAACATCCTCGACGCCTGGTGGCTCGCCGTCTTCCCGAGCCTCGCGATCCTGCTGACGGTGCTGGCGCTCAACCTGCTCGGCGATGCGCTCCGCGATGCCTCCGATCCCCGCAGCCGAGCGAGGTGACGTTGCGTTGCGATCCGTGATTTCCGTTGAGCTTTCAGGGTGGTGTTCATGGCCTCTTAACCCTGCCCGGATAGGCCTTGGAGCTGGTTAGGCCTCTGAGTTCCACGGTATCACATGCGTAAGTCCGATCTGTATAACTTGGCGCAAGGAATTGATATCGAAGGGTTTTCGTCTCCAGGAATGGTGCGGCCGGCCGACCAGCAGGTCATCGTCCGGTCCAAGCGCTCCGAGCCCGCCGCCTCGCCGCTGCCGGTCGCTGCTGCGCTGACACGCTTCCGGCGAGCCAATCCAGTTGTCGGTCAGGGCCAGGACCGGCACGCTGCAGCAGATGCAACTGTCGCCAGCGCGTCGGTTTCCGCAGAGCATGCATTTGCGATGGCGCAGCCGGAATCATCCCAGGTTCGCTACTGGCGCACGCCGAACCGCCTTGTGAAGCAGGTCTGGGCCAGGCGGTCGGATGCGTCCGAGGTATCAGCGGTGCCGTTGGAAATGGCGGCCGACCTCGATATGGCTCCCGAAGACGAGCTTCCCCTTCATCCGGAGGAGGTGGAATGCGTAGCGTGGCAGCCTGAGGACGAAGCTGAAACCGTTGCGGACCATTCGGTTACGGCCTCGGAACCCTTCGCCAACATCTCGGACTATGCCTTCTGGGAGGGGCTGTCCGGCCCCGTGTCCGAAGAGGCCGGTGGAACGTCCGATGGTGACGCGCTCGGCGAGGTGATGCCGGCGGCGCCGCTGCCGGTTGCCGTCAGGGCGCCTGCGATCGACACTGGCGGCCCGATGGTCGGCCATCTGCCTGTGGCTGCTTCCTGGTCGAGCGCGTTGGCGAGCCCGACTTACAGCGTCAGCATCAGGCTCTCGCCTCAGCTCTGGGACGATGCCGGGCAGGGCTTCGCGCCAGTGAACGCTGCGCCCACCCGTGCGAGCAGTCCGGTCGCCGCAAGCGGTGTCGTCGTCACGCGCAAGGTCCGGGAGGCTGCGCCGCAGCCTGCAAGGCGCCGCGCTCCTCGATCGAACGACACCGCTCCGGAAGCGGCGCCCGTTCTCGCCCAATCCTTCGCGTTCGAACTGCCGCCGGTCGAGTTCCTGGCCGAGCCGCCGGACCAGATGGCGGCTGTTCCGGTCGAAGTGCTGCAGCAGAATGCCGGCCTCCTCGAAGGTGTGCTGGAGGACTTCAACGTCCGCGGCGAGATCGTGCAGGCCTGCCCCGGCCCTGTGGTCACACTCTATGAGCTGGAGCCTGCTCCGGGCACGAAGTCGTCGCGGGTGATCTCTCTGGCCGATGACATCGCACGCTCGATGAGCGCGATCTCGGCGCGCGTGGCGGTGGTGCAGGGCAAGAACGCGATCGGCATCGAGCTGCCCAACGCCAAGCGTGAGACCGTCTTCCTGCGCGAGCTGTTGGCCAGCCCGGATTTCGACGCGACGCGTCACAAACTGGCGCTCTGCCTCGGCAAGACGATCGGCGGCGAGCCTGTGATCGTCGATCTCGCGCGGATGCCGCATTTGCTGGTGGCCGGCACGACCGGCTCGGGCAAGTCGGTGGCGATCAA
>NZ_JBXAND010000005.1:0-385011 GCF_058801345.1 Allobosea sp. GW822-FHT03F07 | reverse complement strand
AGAGCGGCGTCGGCACGCAGATCAGCAGGGCGTCCGGCTCCGACAGGCGGTCGAAATCGGTCGTCGCCTCGAAGCGCTGCTGCGCCAGCCCCTCGACGACGAGGTCCATCGGGATGTGCTTGATCGTCTCGCGCCCGGCATTGATCTGCTCGACGCGGGCCTGGTCGATGTCGAAGCCGACGACCTTGATGCCCTGGCGCAGCGCCGCCAGCGCCAGCGGCATGCCGACATAGCCCAGCCCGATCACGCCGATCACCACCGAGCGGTCCCGCACCTTCTCCACGAACCGATGCACCTGCGCCGTCATGAGCTTGCACCCTTTCGTCATGGTCGGGCTTGTCCCGACCATCCACGTCGTCGTCGGTCCAGAGCGGAGTTCAAGACGTGGATGCTCGCCACAAGGGCGAGCATGACGGGGATGGCTCCCGCGCTATACGGATTGGAAGCTGGTCGGGCAAGGATTCGGGATTGGACGATGCGGGCATGAGGGAGCAGGAGGCGGGCGGACAGGGCGGGCGCGGGTCGGCGCGTGCGCTCGCCGCCATCGAAGCCGTTCTGCAATGGCTTGGCGCTGCGATCCTGGCCGTGCTCTTCCTCGTCGTGATGGCGGCGGTGATCCGGCGCTACCTGTTCGGTGGCGGCTTCGTCTGGTCGGATGAGCTGGCGATCTGGCTTCATGTCGCGCTGATCGCAGTCGGTGCGCCGCTGGCGGTGACGGGGCTGCTTTCGATGCGGCTGGATGTGCTCGTGCGGCTGCTGCCGCCCGGCTGGCGCCGGCTGTCGGATGCGCTGAGCGGCGCCATCGCTGCGCAGGGAGCGCTCGTGCTGACTTTCGGCGGCGCCGGCGTCGCCATGCTGCTCGGCGGGACATCGACCGTACTCGGCCTGCCCGAATGGCTGCGCTTTGCCGCCTTCGCAGCGGGCGGCGGCATGGTCGTGCTCGTCCTGACGCTGCATGCGGCTCTCGCGCGGGGATGGCCCGACGCGCTGGCTGCTCTCCTGCTCGGTGCGTGCTTCTACGGGTTGTCGCAGCTTTCGACCGGCTTGGTCCTGGCCACACCGAGCCTCGCAGCGGCGCTGCTCGCGGCTGCCGGATTGCTGCTCGGCGCGCCTTTGCCGCTCGCTTTGCTGGCCGGCGCCTCAGTCGCGGGCGCCTTCGGCGGGATGCTGCCGGAGCCGGCGATCGTCCAGAACACCGTCGCCGGCGTCTCGAAATTTCTGTTGCTGGCGATTCCCTTCTTCCTGCTCGCCGGTGAGCTTTTGACTTCCGGTGGTCTTGCCGAGCGGCTGGTACGCTTCGCCGCCGCGCTCGTCGGGCATCGCCGCGCGGGTCTTGCCCAGACGGCCCTGGTTTCCAGCGTGCTGTTCTCGGGCGCGTCGGGTTCGTCGGTCGCGAATGCTGCCTTTGGGGCGAAGGTGATGGCGCCGACCCTGGTGGCGCGCGGCTATCCGCCGGCCCACGCGGCGGGAATCGTCGCGGCCGTCTCGATGCTCGACAATATCATCCCGCCTTCGATCGCCTTCCTGCTGCTGGCGTCGGCGACGAGCCTCTCGGTCGGGTCGCTGCTGGTCGGCGGGTTCCTGGCGGGTGGAGTGCTGGCGTTGGCGCTGGCCATCGGCATCCATCTGACGGTGCGAAATGTGGTCGATGCGGCACCGAAGGCAAGTGCGGGCGAGCGGGCGGCGAGCTTCGTCGGCGCGCTGCCGGCGATCGGGCTCGGCGTCGTGGTGGTCGTCGGCATCCGCTTCGGCGTCGTCACGGTGACGGAGGCCTCGGCGCTCGCGGTGGCCTATGCACTCGTGACCTGCCTCGCGCTGCGCAGCCTGAACGTCCGGGGCGTTCTGGCCGCGCTACGGCGCACCGCGACTGAGACGGCCGCGATAGGCTTGCTGATCGGCGCATCCGCCCCCTTCGCCTTCCTGCTCGCGCTGGACCGCGTCTCCGACGGGATGGCGGGGCTGGTGACGGCGCTCGGCGGCGGGCCCTATGCGGTGATGCTGCTCGCCAATCTCGTGCTGCTGGTCGCTGGGCTCTTCCTCGATATCGGCGCGGCGATCCTGCTGCTGGCACCACTGCTGTTGCCTGTTGCGATCGGGGCGGGGCTCGATCCGATCCAGTTCGGCGTGATCCTCGTCGTCAACCTGATGATCCACGGGCTGACGCCGCCGCTCGGCATCCTCGTCTATGTCGTCAGCGGCATCACCCGGGTTCCGGCCGGGGCCGTGTTCCGGGCGGTGCTGCCGCTGCTCGGCGTGCTCCTGGTCGCACTTGCGGTGTTGTCGCTGGGGGCGGCTGCCTGGCCCGCGCTTGCCGGGTCTTGGCTTGCCCTCGGGCTCAAGGCGCTGTTCTGATGCGCGCCAACCCGCCTTCCGCCAACCGCCTGGACCCCGCCCTGCCATGACCGTCACCGATATCGCGACGCGGACCTATAATCATGGCTGGCGGCTCGACCCGATCATCCGCAGCCTGCTCGACACGGATTTCTACAAGCTGCTGATGCTGCAGATGATCCGGGCCTTCCATCCGCAGGTCGAGGTCACCTTCTCGCTGATCAACCGCTCCAGGCATATCCGCCTGGCCGACATCGTCGACGAGGCGGAACTGCGCGCGCAGCTCGACCATGCCCGCAGCGTGCGCTTTTCGAAGAAGGAGCTGATCTGGCTTGCGGGCAACTCATTCTACGGCCGGACGCAGATGTTCTCGCCGGAGTTCATCACCTGGCTCGCCGATTTCCAGCTCCCCGAATACGATCTGCGCAAGGTCGACGGGCAATACGAGCTGCATTTCGAGGGGCCCTGGACCCACACCACGATGTGGGAGGTGCCGGCGCTCGCGATCATCAACGAGCTTCGGGCACGGCGCGTCATGGTCGGCCAGAAGCGCTTTTCGCTCGACGTGCTCTATGCCCGGGCCAAGGCGAAGATGTGGGACAAGGTCGATCGCCTGCAGAAGCTGCCGAATCTGCGCCTTTCGGATTTCGGCACGCGCCGGCGCCATGGCCATCTCTGGCAGCGCTGGTGCGTCGAGGCGTTGAAGGAAGGGCTCGGCTCCGCCTTCAGCGGCACTTCGAACGTGCTTTTGGCGATGGACAACGATCTCGAGGCGATCGGCACCAATGCGCATGAATTGCCGATGGTGCTGGCCGCGCTCGCCGACAGCGACGAGGAGTTGCTGCGCGCCCCCTATCGCGTGCTCGACGAATGGCGCCAAGTCTATGGCGGCAACCTGCTGATCGCGCTGCCGGACGCCTTCGGAACCACGGGATTCCTGCGCCATGCGCCGGACTGGGTCGCGGACTGGACGGGTTTCCGGCCCGATTCGGCGCCGCCGATCCAGGCCGGCGAGGAGATCATGACCTGGTGGCGCGCGCGCGGACGCGATCCGAGGGAGAAGCTCCTGGTCTTCTCCGATGGGCTCGATGTCGATGCGATCGAGCGCGTCTACCACCATTTCGACGGCAAGGTCCGCATGGCCTTCGGCTGGGGCACGGACCTGACCAACGATCTCGCCGGCTGCTCGCCCGACGGCTCGCGCGCGCTCGACCCGATGTCGCTGGTCTGCAAGGTCACGAAGGCGAACGGGCGCCCGGCGGTGAAGCTCTCGGACAATCCCGAAAAGGTTTCAGGGGAGGGCGAGGCGGTGGCGCGATACCGGCGGGTGTTCGGGGTCGGCTGACGTTCCTGCCGCGCCAGTTGACGTTCTGGTTGCGCCCGCCTTGCATCCGCGCCCAAAACCCCCTAATGCGACCGCGCTTTCCGGCCGCGTAGGGCCGTTGTCAGGAACAGGGTGTCATGGCCAAAGAGAAATTTGCTCGGACGAAGCCGCATTGCAACATCGGAACGATTGGTCACGTCGACCATGGCAAGACGTCTCTGACGGCTGCGATCACGAAGGTGCTGGCCGAGTCGGGCGGCGCTTCGTTCACGGCGTATGACCAGATCGACAAGGCGCCGGAGGAGAAGGCCCGCGGCATCACGATCTCGACGGCCCATGTCGAGTACGAGACGGCTGCGCGTCACTACGCCCATGTCGACTGCCCCGGCCACGCCGACTATGTGAAGAACATGATCACGGGCGCGGCGCAGATGGACGGCGCGATCCTGGTTGTGTCGGCGGCGGACGGCCCGATGCCGCAGACCCGCGAGCACATCCTGCTGGCGCGCCAGGTCGGCGTTCCCGCGCTGGTCGTGTTCATGAACAAGGTCGATCTCGTCGACGACGCCGAGCTGCTCGAGCTGGTCGAGATGGAGATCCGCGAGCTTCTGTCGAAGTACGACTTCCCGGGCGACGACATCCCGATCACCAAGGGCTCGGCCAAGGTCGCGCTGGACAATGGCGACAAGGCGATCGGCCATGACGCGGTGATCGCGCTGATGAAGACGGTCGACGAGTACATCCCGCAGCCGGAGCGGCCGATCGACCAGCCCTTCCTGATGCCGGTCGAGGACGTGTTCTCGATCTCGGGTCGCGGCACGGTGGTGACGGGTCGCGTCGAGCGCGGCATCGTCAAGGTCGGCGAGGAAATCGAGATCGTCGGGCTGAAGGACACGGTCAAGACGACGGTGACGGGCGTCGAGATGTTCCGCAAGCTGCTCGACCAGGGCCAGGCCGGCGACAACATCGGCGCGCTGCTGCGCGGCACCAAGCGCGAGGACGTGGAGCGCGGCCAGATCCTGTGCAAGCCGGGTTCGGTGAAGCCGCACACGAAGTTCAAGGCCGAGGCCTACATCCTGACGAAGGAGGAGGGCGGCCGCCACACCCCGTTCTTCACCAACTACCGGCCGCAGTTCTACTTCCGCACGACGGACGTGACGGGCGTGGTGCACCTGCCGGAAGGCACGGAGATGGTGATGCCGGGCGACAACATCGCCATGGAAGTGCACCTGATCGTGCCGATCGCGATGGAAGAGAAGCTGCGCTTCGCCATCCGCGAAGGCGGCCGCACCGTCGGCGCCGGCGTCGTCGCCAGCATCATCGCCTGATCGATCGCATCAGCTGGTATTCGGGAAGGGGCGCCGGTTTCGGCGCCCCTTTTCGTTTCTGCACGATCGCTTCGCGGGCGCGGCGATTTCGCACTTGAAAAGCCGGAACGGTTGGGGCAAAGGATCGCGCGACTACAGGGGTGTAGCTCAGTTGGTAGAGTACCGGTCTCCAAAACCGGGTGTCGCAGGTTCGAGCCCTGCCGCCCCTGCCAGTTCCGCGATGTGGCGCCGGGCGCCTGCGCAGCCCGCCCGGAGCGGCGCCTTCCAATGGCCTCTTGCGGCGAGCATCTAGCCAAAAGTCTCTTGGCTAAAGACTTCCGTCGATGTAAGAGGCTTTCCAGCACGGCGCGCGGCTCCCTGAGCCCCGCGCCGCGAATGTTTCAGGACAGCCGAATCGACACCCTGGCAGGAGCCAGCGTGCCGGTTCGGGACCCGAGGTGATCCATGGCCAAGACCAGCCCCTTCAGCTTTCTGCAGGACGTGCGCAACGAAGCGTCCAAGGTGACCTGGCCGTCGCGTCGCGAGACCTTGATCACGACGGGCCTCGTGCTCGCCATGGTCGTCGTGTCGAGCCTGTTCTTCCTCTTCACCGACACCATCATCCGCTGGTCGCTCGGCATCATCCTCGGCGCCCGTTGAACGGAATCAAGAACGTGAGCACCCGCTGGTACATCGTCCACGCCTATTCGAACTTCGAGAACAAAGTCGCGCAGTCGATCCGCGACCAGGCGGCGCAGCGCAATCTCGCCGACAAGTTCGATGAGGTGCTGGTTCCGACCGAGAAGGTCGTCGAGGTTCGCCGCGGCCGCAAGGTCGACGCCGAGCGCAAGTTCTTCCCCGGGTATGTGCTGGTGAAGTGCGAGATGACCGACGAGGTCTATCACCTCATCAAGAACACGCCGAAGGTCACCGGCTTCCTGGGCGCCGACAAGGCCAAGCCGATGCCGATTCCCGAGCATGAGGCGATGCGGATCAAGGGCCAGGTCGCCGAGGGCATCGAGCGTCCGAAGCCGACCATCGTTTTCGAGATCGGCGAGCAGGTGAAGGTCGCCGACGGCCCCTTCGCCTCGTTCAACGGCGTCGTCGAGGATGTCGATCACGGTCGCGCCCGCCTCAAGGTCGCCGTCTCGATCTTCGGCCGCGCCACGCCGGTCGAGCTGGAATACGGCCAGGTCGAAAAGCTCTGAGGCGGCCCGCGAATTCCACTGGCGCGGCCGTCTGACGCGACGGCCCGGGCTTCCGGTGCTCACGGACTTATGTCCGCTCCGCTCCGGATCTCGTCCGCCACGCCAGCCGGCTCACGCCAGCGAATTCTCGGACGACCTCAATCAGGGAGGCTTTCGGGCTTCCCTTCGGTGCCGCCTTGTGTCATAGGCGGCGCCTCACTTGCGTGGGAGGCGGGCCGGTCGCCAACCGGAGTTCCCTGCCGCACCACGCTCTGCAACAATCCCGACCCCGGGCGAAAGCTGTCCGCGGGCGGGACGTCGTCGTTCCGATAGGCATCGGGGCAGGCGGCAGGAGCAGCCATCATGGCAAAGAAGATCACGGGCTACGTGAAGCTTCAGGTTCCGGCGGGCGCGGCCAATCCGTCGCCGCCGATCGGTCCGGCGCTGGGTCAGCGCGGCCTCAACATCATGGAATTCTGCAAGGCCTTCAACGCGAAGACCGCGCAGATGGAAAAGGGCATGCCGATCCCGGTGATCATCACCGCGTATCAGGACCGCTCCTTCACCTTCGAGATGAAGCAGCCGCCGGTGTCCTACTGGCTGAAGAAGGCCGCCGGCCTGACCTCGGGTTCGAAGACCCCGGGCCGCGGCGGCAATGTCGGCAAGGTGACCGCCGCGCAGATCAAGGAGATCGCCGAGAAGAAGATGGCCGATCTCAACTGCGACAGCGTCGAATCCGCCTCGTCCATGATCAAGGGCTCGGCCCGGTCGATGGGCCTGGAAGTCGTGGGCTGAGGGGGCGATCATGGCACATATCGGAAAGCGCGTCGTCAAGGGCCGCGAAGGCATTGACCGCACCAAGCTCTACCCGCTGACGGACGCCGTCTCGCTGGTCAAGGAGCGGGCTACTGCCAAGTTCGACGAGACCGTCGAGGTCTCGATGAATCTGGGCGTCGATCCGCGTCACGCCGACCAGATGGTCCGCGGCGTCTGCAACCTGCCGAACGGCTCGGGCCGTGTCCTACGCGTCGCCGTGTTCGCGCGCGGCGCCAAGGCCGAGGAGGCCAAGAAGGCCGGCGCCGACATCGTCGGTGCGGAGGATCTGGTCGAGATCGTCCAGAAGGGCACGATCGAGTTCGACCGCTGCATCGCGACTCCGGACATGATGCCGCTGGTCGGCCGTCTCGGTAAGGTGCTCGGCCCGCGCGGTCTGATGCCGAACCCGAAGGTCGGCACCGTCACCATGGACCTGACCACTGCGGTCGCCGCGTCCAAGGGCGGCTCGGTCGAGTTCCGCGTCGAGAAGGCCGGCATCGTGCATGCCGCCGTCGGCAAGGTCTCGTTCAGCGCCGAGAAGCTGGCCGAGAACATCAAGGCCTTCGCCGATTCCGTCGCCAAGGCGAAGCCTGCCGGCGCCAAGGGCACCTATATCCAGCGCGTCGCGATCTCGTCGACGATGGGTCCGGGCGTCAAGATCGAGCCGAACACCGTCCTCGGCGGCTGACCCTATCGGCCGGCTCGTGCCGGCCGAAGCTGGCATCTCGATCCGCAAGGTCGAGATGCCACTTGCAATATCTCACTTGGCAGAAGCGGGCGAAGGCGCTATGACGCTGCCAGTTTCCATAAGTGATGTGGGCTCCGGCGCGCTTGTCGCGAAGGGGTCCGTTTCGCGTTTTTTGGCGGTTCGCCGCCGAAAGATGGGTGTTTGGGGCGTCCGGAGCAATCCTGGGGTCCGAATCATCCAGTCCTGTCTGAGACTGCAGGTGCTCCGAGGGTTCGCCCGAGGGCATAATTTCGCCAAGAGGCCTGCATAGACGGTGCAAGAGCTCAAGCGGGGTCGCAAGATCCCGAAGGCGGTTCGAACCATCTCGCCCGATCACGGCTTTAAGAGCCGGAGAGGGGACAGGGCACTGAGCGTCGCTCCGATGAAGCGCCGGTGTCAACCGGGGTTTTAAGGGAGCGGCAGTGCAACCGGCGGCGAGCCCCTCAAAGGCCTGCCGCCTACCGGAGAGAGCCCAGTGGATAAAGCGGCAAAGACAGATGCCGTCGCGACGCTGAACGACGTGTTTTCGAGCACGTCGGTCGTTGTCGTGGCCCACTATGCGGGTTTGACGGTGGCCCAGTTCCAGAAGCTTCGTCGCGAGATGAAGGCCAATGGCGCCACCGTGAAGGTCGCAAAGAACCGGCTGGCCAAGATCGCTCTTGAAGGCACCGACGTCGCGTCCATCAGCAAGCTGCTGACGGGTCCCACCCTGATCGCTTATTCGAGCGATCCGGTCGCGGCGCCGAAGGTCGCCACCGCATTCGCCAAGGAAAACGACAAGCTCGTCATCCTCGGCGGCGCGATGGGCAAGACCGCCCTGAACCCCGACGGCGTCAAGGCCCTGGCCACGATGCCCTCGCTCGACGAACTGCGCGCCAAGCTGCTCGGCCTCCTGCAGGCCCCGGCAACGAAGATCGCCCAGCTCTCGACCGCGCCTGCTGCGAAGCTTGCGCGTGTGTTTCAGGCATATGCCGACAAGGATGCGGCCTGAACGGCCCGTTACCCCTGATAATCGTTCGAACCTCTTACCATATAGGAGCCTATCATGGCTGATCTCGCCAAGCTCGTCGACGAGCTGTCCTCCCTGACGGTCCTCGAGGCCGCTGACCTCGCCAAGCTTCTCGAAGAGAAGTGGGGCGTTTCGGCCGCTGCCGCCGTCGCCGTCGCCGCTGGTCCGGCCGCTGGCGCTGGCGCTGGCGCCGCTGCTGCTGAAGAGCAGACCGAGTTCACCGTCGTTCTTGCCGCCGCCGGCGACAAGAAGATCGAGGTGATCAAGGAAGTCCGCGCCATCACCGGCCTCGGCCTCAAGGAGGCCAAGGATCTGGTCGAGGCCGCTCCGAAGCCGGTCAAGGAGTCGGTTGCCAAGGACGAGGCCGAGAAGCTCAAGAAGCAGCTCGAGGCCGTCGGCGCCAAGGTCGAGCTCAAGTGAGCAGGGCCGGCTGATGCCGGTCCGACCCTAGTCAAGACCAGACAGTCCCGGGGTGCTCGTCACCTCCGGGGCTGTCGCGTCGTTTCCGCACCGTAGTGCGGAAAGGTTGCAAAGACCCTGGGTGCAGCTTTGCGTTGCGGGGTCGAGATTCAGATGGTGTCGGCGCGGTGAAGCGCCGAGCGGCTCACCCGGCGGCCTGTCCGCCTTTCATCAGGCAGACCGCCAGGTGAGCCGTCCGAGATTGCGAGGAACAACATGGTCAATTCGCTCCAGGGCCGCAGGCGCGTCCGCAAGTTCTTCGGCAAACTCAAGGAAGTGGCGCAGATGCCGAACCTCATCGAGGTTCAGAAGGCGTCCTATGACCAGTTCCTGATGGTCGACGAGCCCAAGGGCGGTCGCGGCGACGAAGGCCTGCAGTCGGTCTTCAAGTCGGTGTTCCCGATCGGCGACTTCTCGGGTGCCTCGCTGCTCGAGTTCGTCAAGTACACCTTCGAGCCGCCGAAATACGACGTTGACGAGTGCCGCCAGCGCGGCATGACCTTCTCTGCGCCGCTCAAGGTGACGCTGCGCCTGATCGTGTTCGATATCGATCCCGACACCCAGGCCAAGTCGGTCAAGGACATCAAGGAGCAGGATGTCTACATGGGCGACATGCCGCTCATGACCGACAACGGCACCTTCATCGTCAACGGCACCGAGCGCGTCATCGTCTCGCAGATGCACCGTTCGCCGGGCGTGTTCTTCGACCACGACAAGGGCAAGACCCATTCCTCGGGCAAGCTGCTCTTCGCCGCCCGCATAATCCCCTATCGCGGTTCCTGGCTCGACATCGAGTTCGACGCCAAGGACATCGTCTATGCGCGTATCGACCGGAAGCGCAAGATTCCGGTGACGTCGCTGCTGTTCGCGCTCGGCATGGACGGCGAGGAGATCCTCAGCCGCTTCTACAACACGATCACCTACGCCAAGGACAAGCAGGGCTGGCGCGTTCCCTACGACGCCGAGCGCATGAAGGGCTTCAAGGCGAACGAGGACCTGATCGACGCCGACACCGGCGAGGTCGTGGTCGAGGCCGGCAAGAAGCTCGTCGCCCGCACCGCGCGACAGCTCGCCGAGAAGGGCCTCAAGTTCCTGCGCGCCACGGACGAGGATCTGTACACCCAGTACATCGCCGAGGACCTGGTCAATCCGGCGACGGGCGAGGTCTTCGCCGAGGCCGGTGAGGAGATCACCGAGAAGCTGCTCAAGCTGCTGACCGACGAGGGCTTCGACGAGATCCCGGTGCTCGACATCGACCACATCACGGTCGGCCCCTATATCCGCAACACGCTGAACGTGGACAAGAACTCGCGCCGTGAAGAGGCGCTGTTCGACATCTACCGCGTGATGCGTCCGGGCGAGCCGCCGACGCTCGAGACCGCCGAGAACATGTTCCAGTCGCTGTTCTTCGACGCCGAGCGCTACGACCTCTCGGCCGTCGGGCGCGTCAAGATGAACATGCGCCTGGATCTCGACGCCGAGGACACCGTGCGCATCCTGCGCAAGGAGGACATCTTCGCGGTCGTCAAGGCGCTGGTCGACCTGCGCGACGGCAAGGGCGAGATCGACGACATCGACCATCTCGGCAACCGCCGCGTGCGCTCGGTCGGCGAGCTCATGGAGAACCAGTATCGCCTGGGCCTCCTGCGCATGGAGCGCGCCATCAAGGAGCGGATGTCCTCGGTCGACATCGACACGGTGATGCCGCAGGACCTGATCAACGCCAAGCCGGCGGCTGCCGCGGTGCGCGAGTTTTTCGGTTCGTCGCAGCTTTCGCAGTTCATGGACCAGACGAACCCGCTCTCGGAAGTCACTCACAAGCGCCGCCTTTCGGCGCTTGGCCCGGGTGGCCTGACCCGCGAGCGCGCCGGCTTCGAGGTGCGCGACGTGCACCCGACGCATTACGGCCGCATCTGCCCGATCGAGACGCCCGAAGGCCCGAATATCGGCCTGATCAACTCGCTCGCCACCTTCGCGCGGGTGAACAAGTACGGCTTCATCGAGAGCCCATATCGTCGCATCCGCGACGGCAAGGTCACCGACGAGATCATCTATCTCTCGGCGATGGAGGAGGCGAAGTACAACGTCGCCCAGGCCAACGCCGCCGTCGACAAGGAAGGCCGTCTCACCGACGATCTGATCGTCTGCCGCCGCGCCGGCGAAGTCATCGTCACGCCGGTCGACAAGGTCGACTTCCAGGACGTGTCGCCCAAGCAGCTCGTCTCGGTCGCCGCGGCGCTGATCCCGTTCCTCGAGAACGACGACGCCAACCGCGCGCTGATGGGTTCGAACATGCAGCGCCAGGCGGTGCCGCTGGTTCGCGCCGACGCGCCCTTCGTCGGCACCGGCATGGAAGCGGTCGTCGCCCGTGACTCGGGCGCCGCCATCGCGGCCCGCCGCGCCGGCATCGTCGACCAGGTCGACGCGACGCGTATCGTCATCCGCGCTTCGGACGAGATGGACCCGACGAAGCCCGGCGTCGACATCTATCGTCTGCAGAAGTTCCAGCGCTCGAACCAGTCGACCTGCATCACGCAGCGTCCGCTGGTGCGCGTCGGCGACGTCATCAAGAAGGGTGACATTGTCGCGGACGGCCCGTCGACCGAGTTCGGCGAGCTCGCGCTCGGCCGCAACGTGCTCGTCGCGTTCATGCCGTGGAACGGCTACAACTTCGAGGACTCGATCCTGCTTTCGGAGAAGATAGTCTCGGAAGACGTCTTCACCTCGATCCATATCGAGGAATTCGAGGTCATGGCCCGCGACACCAAGCTGGGTCCGGAGGAGATCACGCGCGACATTCCGAACGTTTCGGAAGAGGCGCTGAAGAACCTCGACGAAGCCGGCATCGTCTATATCGGCGCCGAAGTGGCTGCGGGCGACATCCTCGTCGGCAAGATCACGCCGAAGGGCGAGAGCCCGATGACGCCGGAAGAGAAGCTGCTGCGCGCCATCTTCGGCGAGAAGGCCTCCGACGTCCGCGACACCTCGCTGCGTGTCCCGCCGGGCGTGCAGGGCACGATCGTCGAGGTCCGCGTGTTCAACCGCCATGGCGTCGACAAGGACGAGCGCGCCCAGGCGATCGAGCGCGAGGAGATCGAGCGTCTCGCCAAGGACCGCGACGACGAGCAGGCGATCCTGGACCGCAATACCTTCGCGCGTCTCGGCGACATCCTGAACGGCAAGACCGGCCTCGCCGGTCCGAAGGGCTTCAAGAAGGACACGGTCATCACCCGCGAGGGCATGTCCGAGTTCCCGCGCTCGCAGTGGTGGCTGTTCGCCACGGCGGACGACGCCCTGATGACCGAAATCGAGGCGATGCGGAAGCAGTACGACGAGTCGAAGAAGCGCCTCGAGCAGCGCTTCCTCGACAAGGTCGAGAAGCTGCAGCGCGGCGACGAACTGCCTCCGGGCGTGATGAAGATGGTCAAGGTCTTCGTCGCGGTGAAGCGCAAGATCCAGCCGGGCGACAAGATGGCCGGCCGTCACGGCAACAAGGGCGTGGTCTCGCGCATCGTGCCGGCGGAGGACATGCCGTTCCTCGAGGACGGCACCCATGCCGACATCGTCCTGAACCCGCTCGGCGTGCCCTCGCGCATGAACGTCGGGCAGATCCTGGAGACGCATCTGGGCTGGGCTGCCGCCGGCCTCGGCAAGCAGATCGGCGCAGCAATCGACGCCTATAAGAAGGCGCATGACGTCAAGGCGCTGAGGGCTTCGTTCGACGCCGTCTACGAGGACAACGAGATCATCGCCTCGATGGACGAGAACGAGCTGGTCGAGATGGGCCAGAACCTGCGTCGCGGCGTTCCGATTGCGACGCCGGTGTTCAACGGCGCCAAGGAAGCCGATATCGAGCGGCTCCTGGAGCAGGCCGGCCTGCATTCCTCGGGCCAGTCGACGCTCTATGACGGCCGCACCGGCGAGCCCTTCGACCGCAAGGTGACGATGGGCTACATCTACATGCTGAAGCTGCACCATCTGGTCGACGACAAGATCCATGCCCGTTCGATCGGTCCGTACTCGCTCGTCACCCAGCAGCCGCTGGGCGGCAAGGCGCAGTTCGGCGGCCAGCGCTTCGGCGAGATGGAGGTCTGGGCGCTCGAGGCCTACGGCGCCGCCTACACGCTGCAGGAAATGCTGACGGTGAAGTCGGACGACGTGGCGGGCCGCACCAAGGTCTACGAGTCGATCGTGCGCGGCGAGGACAACTTCGAGGCGGGCATCCCCGAGAGCTTCAACGTTCTCGTCAAGGAAATGCGTTCGCTCGGCCTCAACGTCGAACTGGTCAGCAACAAGCCGAAGCCGGGCGAGCTGCCGCCGGCCGAGGCCGCCGAATAAGCCGGTTCACTCCGGTCCGAACATGATCTGCCGGCGGCACTGACGCCGCCGGCCCTTGAATTGACGAAGCCGGGCAGGGCGGTGCTCCACCCCCGCCGGCGAGAGGAGACAGGCGATGAAGCAAGAGGTCATGAACCTTTTCGGCCAGCAGCCGGTCCAGCAGGCCTTCGACGCGATCAAGATCTCGATCGCGAGCCCGGAGAAGATCCTGTCCTGGTCCTATGGCGAGATCAAAAAGCCGGAGACGATCAACTACCGGACGTTCAAGCCGGAGCGCGACGGCCTGTTCTGCGCCCGCATCTTCGGGCCGATCAAGGACTACGAGTGCCTGTGCGGCAAGTACAAGCGCATGAAGTTCAAGGGCGTCATCTGCGAGAAGTGCGGCGTCGAAGTCACGCTCGCCCGCGTCCGGCGCGAGCGCATGGGCCATATCGAGCTGGCCGCCCCGGTCGCGCATATCTGGTTCCTGAAGTCGCTGCCCTCGCGCATCGGCCTGCTCATGGACATGCCGCTCAAGGACCTCGAGCGCATCCTCTACTTCGAGTCGTATGTGGTCATCGAGCCGGGCCTGACCCCGCTCAAGGACCGTCAGCTTCTGTCCGAAGAAGAGTATGTCCGCTGCCAGGAAGAGTATGGCGCCGACACCTTCACCGCCATGATCGGCGCGGAAGCGATCCGCGAGATGCTGCGGGCGCTCGACCTCGACCAGATCAACGCCGATCTCAAGCATGAGATCGCGACGACGACGTCGGAGCTGAAGCCCAAGAAGCTGATGAAGCGCCTCAAGATCATCGAGGCGTTCCAGCAGTCGGGCAACAAGCCGGAATGGATGGTCATGACCATCATCCCGGTGATCCCGCCTGACTTGCGTCCGCTCGTGCCGCTCGATGGTGGCCGCTTCGCGACCTCGGACCTGAACGATCTCTATCGCCGCGTCATCAACCGCAACAACCGCCTGAAGCGGCTGATCGAGCTGCGCGCGCCGGACATCATCATCCGCAACGAGAAGCGGATGCTGCAGGAATCGGTCGATGCGCTGTTCGACAACGGCCGTCGCGGCCGCGTCATCACCGGCGCCAACAAGCGCCCGCTGAAGTCGCTCGCCGACATGCTGAAGGGCAAGCAGGGCCGCTTCCGCCAGAACCTGCTCGGCAAGCGCGTCGACTATTCCGGCCGCTCGGTCATCGTGGTCGGCCCGGAGCTGAAGCTGCACCAGTGCGGCCTGCCGAAGAAGATGGCGCTCGAGCTGTTTAAGCCGTTCATCTATGCGCGCCTCGACGCCAAGGGCTACTCGACCACGGTCAAGCAGGCCAAGAAGCTCGTCGAGAAGGAGAAGCCGGAGGTCTGGGATATCCTGGACGAGGTCATCCGCGAGCATCCGGTGATGCTGAACCGCGCTCCGACGCTGCACCGCCTGGGCATCCAGGCGTTCGAGCCGACGCTGATCGAGGGCAAGGCGATCCAGCTCCATCCGCTGGTCTGCGCCGCGTTCAACGCCGACTTCGACGGCGACCAGATGGCCGTGCACGTTCCGCTGTCGCTCGAAGCGCAGCTCGAAGCGCGCGTCCTGATGATGTCGACCAACAACATCCTGCACCCGGCGAACGGCCTGCCGATCATCGTGCCGTCGCAGGACATCGTGCTCGGCCTGTACTACCTCTCGATCGTCTCGGACGGCGAGCCGGGCCAGGGCAAGATCTTCGGTGATTTCGGCGAGCTCGAATATGCGCTGCACGAGAAGGTCGTGACGCTGCATTCGAAGATCAAATACCGCTGGACCGGCGTCGGACAGGACGGCAAGCCCTACACCAAGATCTACGACACGACGCCTGGCCGCGTGATCCTCTCGACCGCGCTGCCCAAGCACCCGGCCGTGACCTTCGACGTCATCAACAAGCTGATGACCAAGAAGGAGATCCAGGGGATGATCGACGCCGTCTATCGCGGCTGCGGTCAGAAGGAATCGGTGATCTTCTGCGACCGCATCATGTCGCTGGGCTTCACCCACGCCTTCAAGGCCGGCATCTCCTTCGGCAAGGACGACATGGTCGTGCCGGAGAACAAGTGGGAGATCGTCGATACCACCCGCGCGCTCGCCAAGGATTACGAGCAGCAGTACCAGGACGGCCTGATCACCCAGGGCGAGAAGTACAACAAGGTCGTCGACGCCTGGGCGAAGTGCTCCGACAAGCTCGCCCAGGAGATGATGGCCCGCATCTCGACCGTGAAGAAGGACGAGACCGGCCGCGACAAGCCGATAAACTCGATCTACATGATGAGCCACTCGGGTGCCCGCGGTTCGCCGGCGCAGATGAAGCAGCTCGCGGCGATGCGCGGCCTGATGGCCAAGCCGTCGGGCGAGATCATCGAATCGCCGATCATCTCGAACTTCAAGGAAGGCCTGGACGTGCTCGAGTACTTCAACTCGACGCACGGCGCCCGCAAGGGGCTGGCCGACACCGCGCTCAAGACGGCGAATTCGGGTTACCTCACCCGCCGTCTCGTCGACGTGGCGCAGGATGCCATCATCTCCGAGACCGATTGCGGCTCGGACAACGGCATCAAGATGCGCGCCATCATCGATGCGGGCCAGGTCGTGGCTTCGCTCGGCATCCGTATCCTGGGCCGTTCCGCGGCCGAGGACGTGACGGATATCGACGGCAACGTCCTCGTTCCGAAGGGCACGATGATCGACGAGGCCCATATCGAGAAGATCAACGCCGCCGGCATCCAGGAGGTGAAGATCCGCTCGGTGCTGACCTGCGAGACCAAGAACGGCGTCTGCGCGACCTGCTACGGCCGCGACCTGGCCCGCGGCACGCCCGTCAACATGGGCGAGGCCGTCGGCGTCATCGCGGCGCAGTCGATCGGCGAGCCGGGCACGCAGCTCACCATGCGCACCTTCCATATCGGCGGCGCGGCCACCATCGCCGACCAGTCCTTCGTCGAGTCGAACTTCGAAGGCACGGTCAAGATGCGCAACCGCAACGTCGCGCGGAATTCGGACGGCGACCTGATCGCGATGGCGCGCAACATCGCCATCGTGATCGTCGGCCCGGACGGCGCCGAGCGTGCGGTGCACCGCGTCCAGTTCGGCTCGAAGCTGCGGGTCGACGAGGGCGACAAGGTCAAGCGCGGCCAGCGCCTGATCGAGTGGGATCCCTATTCCCGCCCGATCCTGGCGGAAGTCGACGGTACCGTCGGCTTCGAGGACCTGGTCGACGGCATGTCGATCACCGAGACGACCGACGAGGCGACGGGCATCTCCAAGCGCGTCGTCATCGACTGGCGCGGTTCGGCCCGTACCGCCGACCTGAAGCCGTCGCTGACGGTTCTCGGTTCGGACGGCAAGGTGGCGAAGCTCGCCCGTGGCGGCGATGCCCGCTACATCCTGCCGGTCGACGGCATCATCTCGGTGGAGCCGGGTTCGGCGATCAAGGCCGGCGACGTTCTGGCGCGTGTCTCGACCGACTCGGCCAAGACCCGCGACATCACGGGCGGTCTGCCGCGCGTGGCGGAGCTGTTCGAGGCGCGTCGTCCGAAGGATGCGGCGATCATTGCCGAGAAGTCGGGCGTCATCGGCTTCGGCAAGGACTACAAGAACAAGCGTCGCGTCACGCTGACACCGCATGACGGTTCCGAGGGGCTCGAGTACCTGATCCCCAAGGGCAAGCACATCCATCTCCAGGACGGCGACGTCGTAGAGGTCGGCGACTACATCCTCGACGGCAACCCGGCCCCGCACGACATCCTCGCGATCAAGGGCGTCGAGGAACTGGCGGCTTATCTGGTGAACGAGATCCAGGAGGTCTATCGCCTCCAGGGCGTCGGCATCAACGACAAGCACATCGAGGTGATCGTCCGGCAGATGCTGCAGAAGGTCGAGATCACGGATGGCGGCGACACCGACATCCTGACCGGCGACCAGGTCGACCGCATCGAGCTGCAGGAGATCAACGCGAAGATGGCGGAAGAGGGCAAGAAGCCCGCCTCCGGCGTCCCGGTGCTGCTCGGCATCACCAAGGCTTCGCTGCAGACCCGCTCCTTCATTTCGGCGGCGTCGTTCCAGGAGACCACCCGCGTCCTCACTGAGGCGGCGGTCAACGGCAAGTACGACACGCTGGAGGGCCTGAAGGAGAACGTCATCGTCGGCTCGCTGATCCCGGCCGGCACCGGCGCGCAGGTCGCCCGCATCAAGCAGGTGGCGACGCGTCGCGACGATCTCATCGTCGGGCAGAAGGCGGATGCGGCGGCGAAGGCCGCGGCTTCCGCGGCCAAGGCGGTCGAGGCGGCGCTGCCCGCGGCGGAATGACGGCTTCCGCATAGCCGCAGAATGCGATTAATCGGACATGGCCGCCCCCGCGAGGGGGCGGCCATGTTGCTTTTCCGGCGAAAGACCCGCGGGGCAGGGCATTTCCGGCGTCAAATCCCGAGATTGGGGGTTGACGCGAATCTCGACCCGAGTCATAAGCGCGCCACTGTCGGTGGTTGTCGGACACGTATGTCGCCTTAGCCTTTGTTGCTGGCGAATTTCGCGGCCGAAACTCCACCGAAACTCCAGCGTCGATTGACGACATGGCAAGATGCATGAACGCGGCGAGAGCCGTGATCCTCTGCTGGCGAACGCGCCTGAGGCCTCCCTGCCGGGAGCCGATGGCGCGGCTTCGTTTGTGTCATGGCAACAGTCGGCCTGGGCAACGGATTTAGCGATTTCCAAACGCTCAGTGGGAGCGAGAGGCCAGAATGCCGACAATCAGCCAGCTCATTCGCAAGCCGCGTTCGCCCGTCAAGGCGCGCAACACCGCTCCGGCGCTCGAGTCCTGCCCGCAGAAGCGCGGCGTCTGCACGCGCGTCTACACGACGACGCCGAAGAAGCCGAACTCGGCGCTGCGTAAGGTCGCCAAGGTGCGCCTGACCAACGGCTTCGAGGTGATCGGCTATATTCCGGGTGAGGGTCACAACCTGCAGGAGCACTCCGTGGTCATGATCCGCGGCGGCCGCGTCAAGGACCTTCCCGGCGTGCGCTACCACATCCTGCGCGGCGTTCTCGACACCCAGGGCGTCAAGAACCGCAAGCAGCGTCGTTCGAAGTACGGCGCCAAGCGTCCGAAGTAATTTCTGCCCGACCGGCCGTGCCAGGAGGCCCGGCCGGTTCGCAGCGTTGAAGATTTGACCGGAGACTAGACGATGTCCCGCCGCCATAGCGCCGAAAAGCGCGAGATCATTCCCGATCCGAAGTTCCACGACGTGATCGTGACCAAGTTCATGAACTCGGTCATGTACGAGGGCAAGAAGTCGACCGCCGAGCGGATCGTCTATGGCGCTTTCGACATCATCGAGGCCAAGATGAAGAGCGACCCGCTCGCCGTTTTCAAGAGCGCGCTCGAGAACGTCGCCCCGGCGATCGAGGTGCGTTCGCGTCGCGTCGGCGGCGCCACCTACCAGGTTCCGGTCGAGGTTCGCACCGAGCGCCGTCAGGCGCTGGCGATCCGCTGGCTGATCTCGGCCGCTCGCGGCCGCAACGACAAGACGATGGTCGAGCGTCTCTCCTCGGAGCTGATGGATGCGGCCAGCAACCGTGGCAACGCGGTCAAGAAGCGCGAAGACACGCACCGGATGGCGGAAGCCAACCGTGCCTTCTCGCATTATCGCTGGTAATCGTCCGCGCGACTTTCCGAAAGACAGAGCATTCTCATGGCCCGTTCCCATCCCATCGACCGTTATCGTAACTTCGGCATCATGGCCCACATCGATGCCGGCAAGACGACGACGACCGAGCGCATCCTGTTCTACACGGGCAAGTCGCATAAGATCGGCGAAGTCCATGATGGCGCTGCGACCATGGACTGGATGACGCAGGAGCAGGAGCGTGGCATCACGATCACCTCCGCTGCGACAACCTGCTTTTGGCGCGACATGCGCCTGAACATCATCGACACCCCCGGCCACGTCGACTTCACCATCGAGGTGGAGCGGTCGCTGCGCGTGCTCGACGGCGCCGTCTGCGTGCTCGACGGCAACCAGGGCGTCGAGCCCCAGACCGAGACCGTCTGGCGCCAGGCCGACAAGTACGACGTTCCGCGCGTCGTCTTCGTCAACAAGATGGACAAGATCGGCGCCGATTTCTATCGCTGCGTCCAGGACATCATCGACCGTGTCGCCGGCAAGCCCGTGTGCCTGCAGATCCCGATCGGCTCGGAGTCGAACTTCGCCGGCGTGATCGACCTCATCAAGATGAAGGCGATCGTCTGGGATGGCGAGGCGCTCGGCGCTTCGTTCTCCGAGCAGGAGATCCCGGCCGATCTTGCCGACAAGGCCGTCGAGTACCGTTCGAAGCTTGTCGAGGCCGCGGTCGAGATGGACGACGCCGCGATGGAGGCCTATCTCGAAGGCACCGAGCCGGACGCCGAGACGCTGCGCAGGCTCGTCCGCACGGCCGTGCAGCGCCGCGCCTTCCACCCCGTGCTCTGCGGTTCGGCCTTCAAGAACAAGGGCGTGCAGCCGCTGCTCGACGCGGTCGTCGACTTCCTGCCGTCGCCGGTCGATCGCGGCGCGGTCGAAGGCATCGACTTCAAGACGGAAGAGCCGACCACCCGTAATCCGACGGACGAAGATCCGTTCTCCATGCTCGCCTTCAAGATCATGGACGATCCCTTCGTCGGCACCATCACCTTCTGCCGCGTCTATTCGGGCAAGGTCGAGGCGGGCCAGGGCGTGATCAACTCGACGCGCGACAAGAAGGAGCGTGTCGGCCGCATGCTGCTGATGCACGCGAACAACCGCGAGGACATCAAGGAAGCCTATGCCGGCGACATCGTCGCGCTGGCCGGCCTCAAGGACGTCCGCACCGGCGACACGCTGTGCGATCCGGCCCAGGCCGTCATCCTGGAGCGCATGGAGTTCCCCGAGCCGGTCATCACGATCGCGATCGAGCCGAAGTCCAAGGCCGATCAGGAGAAGCTGGGCCTCGCCCTGTCGAAGCTCGCGAACGAGGATCCCTCGTTCCGCGTCTCGACCGACCAGGAGAGCGGCCAGACCATCCTGAAGGGCATGGGCGAGCTGCATCTCGACATCAAGGTCGACATCCTGAAGCGCACCTACAAGGTCGACGCCAATATCGGCGCGCCGCAGGTCGCCTATCGCGAGACGATCACGAAGAAGGCCGAGATCGACTACACCCACAAGAAGCAGACCGGCGGTACCGGGCAGTTCGCCCGCGTCAAGCTGGTGGTCGAGCCGAACGAGACCGGCAAGGGCTTCGAGTTCGAGTCGAAGATCATCGGCGGCGCGGTGCCGAAGGAGTACATCCCGGGCGTCGAGAAGGGCCTGCAGTCGGTCATCTCGTCGGGTGTGCTCGCCGGCTTCCCGGTCGTGGACGTGAAGGTCTCGCTGGTAGACGGCGCCTTCCACGAGGTCGATTCGTCGGCTCTGGCCTTCGAAATCGCGTCGCGTGCCGGCCTTCGCGAAGGTCTGCAGAAGGGCGGCTCCGTGCTGCTCGAGCCGATCATGAAGGTCGAGGTCGTGACCCCGGAAGACTATACCGGTTCGGTCATCGGCGACCTGAACTCGCGTCGCGGCCAGATCCAGGGCCAGGACATGCGCGGCAACGCGGTCGTCATCAATGCGATGGTGCCGCTGGCAAACATGTTCGGCTACGTGAACCAGCTCCGCTCGTTCTCGCAGGGCCGCGCCAACTACACGATGCAGTTCGACCACTACGAGCAGGTTCCGTCGGCGGTGGCCGCCGAGGTCCAGGCAAAGTACGCCTGATCACCAGCCCGACCTGCTTTAACGAAACAACGATTTGACTGACGGAGGCTACGATGGCCAAAGAGAAATTTGCTCGGACGAAGCCGCATTGCAACATCGGAACGATTGGTCACGTCGACCATGGCAAGACGTCTCTGACGGCTGCGATCACGAAGGTGCTGGCCGAGTCGGGCGGCGCTTCGTTCACGGCGTATGACCAGATCGACAAGGCGCCTGAGGAGAAGGCCCGCGGCATCACGATCTCGACGGCCCATGTCGAGTACGAGACGGCTGCGCGTCACTACGCCCATGTCGACTGCCCCGGCCACGCCGACTATGTGAAGAACATGATCACGGGCGCGGCGCAGATGGACGGCGCGATCCTGGTTGTGTCGGCGGCGGACGGCCCGATGCCGCAGACCCGCGAGCACATCCTGCTGGCGCGCCAGGTCGGCGTTCCCGCGCTGGTGGTGTTCATGAACAAGGTCGATCTCGTCGACGACGCCGAGCTGCTCGAGCTGGTCGAGATGGAGATCCGCGAGCTTCTGTCGAAGTACGACTTCCCGGGCGACGACATCCCGATCACCAAGGGCTCGGCCAAGGTCGCGCTGGACAATGGCGACAAGGCGATCGGCCATGACGCGGTGATCGCGCTGATGAAGACGGTCGACGAGTACATCCCGCAGCCGGAGCGGCCGATCGACCAGCCCTTCCTGATGCCGGTCGAGGACGTGTTCTCGATCTCGGGCCGCGGCACGGTGGTGACGGGTCGCGTCGAGCGCGGCATCGTCAAGGTCGGCGAGGAAATCGAGATCGTCGGGCTGAAGGACACGGTCAAGACGACGGTGACGGGCGTCGAGATGTTCCGCAAGCTGCTGGACCAGGGCCAGGCCGGCGACAACATCGGCGCGCTGCTGCGCGGCACCAAGCGCGAGGACGTGGAGCGCGGCCAGATCCTGTGCAAGCCGGGTTCGGTGAAGCCGCACACGAAGTTCAAGGCCGAGGCCTACATCCTGACGAAGGAGGAGGGCGGTCGCCACACCCCGTTCTTCACCAATTATCGCCCGCAGTTCTACTTCCGCACGACGGACGTGACGGGCGTGGTGCACCTGCCGGAAGGCACGGAGATGGTGATGCCGGGCGACAACATCGCCATGGAAGTGCACCTGATCGTGCCGATCGCGATGGAAGAGAAGCTGCGCTTCGCCATCCGCGAAGGCGGCCGCACCGTCGGCGCCGGCGTCGTCGCCAGCATCATCGCGTAACGCGTTTTCGTGAGGGCGCAGGCCCTGCCGGGCCTTCGCCCTTTCACGTCACGAGGAAGATAAGACCATGAACGGTCAGAACATCCGGATCCGCCTCAAGGCGTTCGACCACCGCATTCTCGACGCTTCGACGCGCGAGATCGTGTCGACCGCAAAGAGGACGGGCGCTCAGGTCCGCGGCCCCATCCCGCTGCCGACGCTTATCGAGAAGTTCACGGTCAACCGCTCGCCGCACATCGACAAGAAGTCGCGCGAGCAGTTCGAAATGCGGACCCACAAGCGGGTTCTCGACATCGTCGACCCGACCCCGCAGACGGTCGACGCCCTCATGAAGCTCGATCTCGCCGCCGGCGTCGACGTCGAAATCAAGCTCTGACCCTGTTTTAGCCGGGTCCTCTGTCTCCCGCATATCGGCGGGATGGACATGACCCCAAAGGAAGGTATGCACCGATGCGTTCCGGTGTGATTGCACAGAAAGTCGGGATGACCCGCATCTTCACCGATGCCGGCGAACATATCCCGGTCACCGTGCTGAAGCTCGATAACTGCCAGGTCGTCGCTCATCGCACGATCGAGAAGAACGGCTATGTCGCCGTGCAGCTCGGGACGGGCTTGGCCAAGGTCAAGAATGTCTCGAAGGCTGAGCGCGGCCATTTCGCCGTCGCCAAGGTCGAGCCCAAGCGCAAGGTTGTCGAGTTCCGTGTCAGCGATGACGCGCTGATCCCGGTCGGCGCCGAACTCACCGCCGACCACTTCGTCGTCGGCCAGTTCGTCGATGTCAGCGGCACCACCACCGGTAAGGGTTTTGCCGGCGGCATGAAGCGCTGGAACTTCGGCGGTCTGCGCGCCACGCACGGTGTTTCGGTCTCGCATCGCTCGATCGGTTCGACCGGTGGCCGTCAGGACCCTGGCAAGACCTTCAAGAACAAGAAGATGCCCGGCCATCTCGGTGCCGAGCGCGTCACCACGCAGAACCTGCGCGTCGTCCAGACGGATGCCGAGCGCGGCCTGATCCTGGTCGAGGGCGCCGTTCCCGGCGTCGCCGGCGGCTGGATCCATGTCCGTGACGCCATCAAGCGCCCGCTCCCCAAGGATGCGCCGCTGCCTGGCAAGTTCAAGTCCGCCGGTGAGGCGACTGCAGAGGCTCCTGCGGCCCAGGCTGAGGAGAACGCGTGATGAAGCTCGATATCACCACCCTTGAAGGTGGCTCGGCCGGTTCGGTCGAGCTGTCGGACGCGATCTTCGGCCTCGAGCCGCGCGCCGACATTCTGGCCCGCATGGTGCGCTACCAGCTCGCCAAGCGCCGCGCCGGCACGCACAAGTCGAAGGGCCGGTCGGAAGTCGACCGCACCCGCAAGAAGATCTACAAGCAGAAGGGCACCGGCGGCGCTCGTCACGGTGCGGCTTCGGCTCCGCAGTTCCGCGGCGGCGGCAAGGCCTTCGGTCCGATCGTGCGCGACCACGCTCACGATCTGCCCAAGAAGGTCCGTGCGCTCGCCCTGCGCCATGCGCTTTCGTCCAAGGCCAAGACCGGCGGCATCATCATCATCGATGACGCCAAGCTGTCCGAGCCGAAGACCAAGGTTCTGCTCGGCCATTTCGGCAAGCTGGACCTGTCCAGCGCGCTGGTGATCGGCGGCGCCGAGATCGACACGAATTTCGGCCTGGCGGCACGTTCGATCCCGAATGTCGACGTCCTGCCGATCCAGGGCATCAACGTTTATGACATCCTGCGTCGCGACAAGCTTGTCCTGACCCGCGCGGCTGTCGATGCGCTGGAGGCGCGCTTCACATGAGCACGGCGAAGAATCTGGACCCGCGCCACTACGACGTCATTCGTGGCCCGGTGATCACCGAAAAGGCGACCATGCTCTCCGAGCACAACAAGGTCGTCTTCAAGGTCGCCAAGACTGCGACCAAGCCGCAGATCAAGGCAGCGATCGAGAAGCTGTTCGATGTCAAGGTGAAGAGCGTCAACACGCTCGTCACCGAAGGCAAGATGAAGGTCTTCCGCGGCCGGCTCGGCCAGCGCGCGGACGTCAAGAAGGCGGTCGTGACCCTCGAGGAAGGTCACTCCATCGACGTGACCACGGGCCTGTAAGGAAAGATCGTCATCATGGCTTTGAAAAGCTTCAAGCCGATCACGCCGAGCCTGCGCCAGCTCGTGATCGTCGACCGCAGCGAGCTCTACAAGGGCAAGCCGCTCAAGGTGCTGACCGAGGGCAAGTCGTCCTCCGGCGGCCGCAACAATCTCGGCCGCATCACCGTCCGCTTCCGCGGCGGTGGACACAAGCGGACGCTGCGCCTGATCGATTTCAAGCGCCGCGGCAAGGATGGCATCCCTGCCGTCGTGGAACGGCTCGAGTATGACCCGAACCGCACGGCGTTCATCGCCCTGATCAAGTATCAGGACGGCGAGCAGGCCTACATCCTGGCCCCGCAGCGCCTGGCCGTCGGCGACACCGTCGTCTCCGGCCCGTCGGTCGACGTGAAGCCCGGCAACGCGGCCCCGATGGGCACGCTGCCGATCGGCACGATCGTCCACAATGTCGAGCTGAAGATCGGCAAGGGCGGCGCGCTGGCCCGCTCGGCCGGCAACTACGCCCAGATCGTCGGTCGCGACCAGGGCTATGTCATCGTCCGCCTGAACTCGGGCGAGCAGCGCCTGATCTCGGGCCTGTGCTACGCTACCGTCGGCGCCGTCTCGAACCCGGATCACATGAACCGGAACGACGGCAAGGCGGGTCGCTCGCGCTGGCTCGGCCGTCGCCCGCACAACCGCGGCGTCTCGATGAACCCGGTCGACCATCCCCATGGCGGCGGCGAAGGCCGCACCTCGGGCGGCCGTCATCCGGTCACGCCCTGGGGTCTGCCGACCAAGGGCAAGAAGACCCGCTCGAACAAGCGGACCGATACGTTCATCGTGTCGAGCCGTCACGCCCGCAAGAAGAAGAACTGAGGTCCGTCATGGCGCGTTCGCTTTGGAAAGGTCCGTTTGTCGACGGATACCTTCTGAAAAAGGCCGAGGTCGCCCGTACGGCGAGCCGGCAGGAAGTCATCAAGATCTGGAGCCGTCGCTCCACGATCCTGCCGCAGTTCGTCGGTCTGACGTTCGGCGTCTACAACGGCCACAAGCATGTGCCGGTGAACGTCTCCGAGGAGATGGTGGGCCACAAGTTCGGCGAGTTCTCGCCGACGCGCACCTTCCACGGCCACGCCGCCGACAAGAAGGCGAAGAGGAAGTAAGCCATGGGCAAAGCATCAGCACCCCGTGCGCTGCCTGAGAACGAAGCCGTTGCGGTCGCCCGCAATCTTCGCGTCTCGCCGCAGAAGCTCAACCTCGTCGCCCAGCTCATCCGGGGCAAGAAGGTCGCCACCGCGCTCGCCGATCTCGAGTTCTCGCGCAAGCGAATCTCGCTCGACGTGCGCAAGTGCCTTCAGAGCGCGATCGCCAACGCCGAGAACAACCATGATCTCGACGTCGACGATCTCGTCGTGGCCCAGGCCTTCGTCGGCAAGGCGCTCGTGATGAAGCGCTTCCACGCCCGCGCCCGCGGCCGTGGCGCCCGCATCATGAAGCCGTTCGCGAACATCACGATCATCGTGCGCGAAGTCCAGGCCGCGAAAGCCTGAGGAGGGAACGATGGGTCAGAAAATCAATCCGATCGGGCTTCGCCTCGGCATCAATCGTACTTGGGATTCGCGCTGGTTCGCGCAGAAGGGCGAGTACGGCAAGCTGCTCCATGAGGACATGGCGATCCGCGCCGCCCTGATGAAGCTGCTGAAGCAGGCCGCGATCTCCAAGATCATCATCGAGCGCCCGCACAAGAAGTGCCGCGTCACCATCCACTCGGCTCGTCCGGGCGTGGTGATCGGCAAGAAGGGCGCCGATATCGAGAAGCTGCGCAAGACGGTGATGAAGCTCACCAAGGCCGATGTTACGATCAACATCGTCGAGGTGCGCAAGCCGGAGATCGACGCGACGCTCGTCGCCGACTCGATCGCGCAGCAGCTCGAGCGCCGCGTCGCGTTCCGCCGCGCCATGAAGCGGGCCGTTCAGTCGGCCATGCGTCTGGGCGCCGAGGGCATCCGCATCAACTGCTCCGGCCGTCTCGGCGGGGCTGAGATCGCGCGCCTCGAGTGGTATCGCGAAGGTCGCGTGCCGCTGCACACGCTGCGCGCCGATGTGGATTATGGTGTCGGCACCGCCTTCACCACCTACGGCACGTGCGGCATCAAGGTCTGGATCTTCAAGGGCGAGATCCTCGAACATGACCCGATGGCCCAGGACAAGCGTCTCTCGGACGAAGGCGGCCGCTCTGGTGAGCGTCGCGATCGTCGCGAGCAGGCTGCGTAAGGCTGATCGAGAAGAGCCATGTTGCAACCGAAAAGAACCAAGTTCCGCAAGCAGTTCAAGGGACGCATCTCCGGCGTCGCGAAGGGCGGCACGGAGCTGAACTTCGGGCAGTTCGGCCTGAAGGCTCAGGCTCCCGAGCGCATCACCGCCCGGCAGATCGAGGCGGCCCGCCGCGCGATCACCCGCGCGATGAAGCGCGCCGGCCGCGTCTGGATCCGCGTGTTCCCGGACGTGCCGGTGTCGAAGAAGCCGACCGAAGTCCGCATGGGCAAGGGCAAGGGCGCGCCTGAATTCTGGGCAGCCAAGGTCAAGCCGGGCCGGATCATGTTCGAGATCGACGGCGTGCCCGAGGATATCGCCCGCGAGGCCATGCGCCTCGGCGCGGCCAAGCTGCCGATCAAGACGCGCTTCATCCAGCGCATTGCCGAGTAAGGGAGGACGAGATGAAAGCTTTGCAACGCCTGTCCGACCTGAAGGCCATGAGCGTGGACCTGCTTCAGGACGAACTCCTGAAGCTCAAGAAGGAGCAGTTCAACCTGCGCTTTCAGAAGGCCACCGGCCAGCTCGAGAACACCGCCCGCGTGACCGAAGTCCGCAAGGACATCGCCCGCATCAAGACGCTGCAGCGGTCTAAGACCGTGGCGGCGAGCGCCTGAGGAGTTAGACAATGCCGAAGCGCGTGCTGCAGGGCGTCGTCGTCAGCGACAAGCAGAACAAAACTGTTGTGGTCAAGGTCGAGCGGCGCTATACGCACCCACTCCTCAAGAAGACGGTTCGCCGTACCAAGAACTATCACGCCCATGACGAGGCGCAGGTGGTCAAGGTCGGAGACACGGTCTGGATCGAGGAGTCCAAGCCCATTTCCAAGCTGAAAAGCTGGGTTTTGCTCGACGGCGCCCCCAAGGCGTAAGTCAACGTGCTTCCCGCGTCCGAATCAATCGGACGCAGGGGGGCGGGCGAGGTAGAAAGTCGGGCATGTTACGCCGCAAGAGTGGGCGCCACTTTTGCGGATCGTGCTTTGTTTTGAGGCCAGGGGGCGATCGACCCCCGTCAGTCGTAGTCCCGGAGGCGCTGATGCTTTCGGGAAACCGCGCTGATACACACTGGAAGGATCAAGGCCATGATCCAGGTGCAGACGAATCTCGAGGTCGCGGATAATTCCGGCGCCCGTCGCGTGATGTGCATCAAGGTTCTCGGCGGGTCGAAGCGGCGCTATGCCCGCATTGGCGACATCATCGTCGTTTCGATTAAGGAAGCCATTCCGCGCGGTCGCGTGAAGAAGGGCGACGTCATGAAGGCGGTCGTCGTTCGCACCGCCAAGGACGTCAAGCGCGCTGACGGCTCGGTGATCCGCTTCGACCGCAATGCGGCCGTGCTGATCAACAACCAGAAAGAGCCTGTCGGCACCCGTATCTTCGGACCGGTTCCGCGCGAGCTGCGCGCCAAGAACCACATGAAGATCATCTCGCTTGCGCCAGAGGTGCTGTGATGGCTGCGAAGATCAAGAAGGGCGACAAGGTCGTCGTGCTGGCCGGCCGTGACAAGGGCAAGGCCGGCGAAGTGCTCCAGGTCCTGCCGAAGGATGCCCGCGCCGTGGTGCGTGGCGTCAACCTCGTCAAGAAGCACACCAAGGCTTCGGCTCAGTCCGAGGGCGGCATCATCTCCAAGGAAGCCACCATCGATCTGTCGAACCTCGCCGTGGCCGATCCCAAGGACGGCAAGCCGACCCGCGTCGGCTTCAAGGTCCTGGATGATGGCCGCAAGGTCCGTTTCGCCAAGCGTTCGGGGGATCTGATCGATGGCTGAGAATCAGCAGGCGGCCCTCACGCCGCGCATGAAGAAGCATTACGAGGACGTCGTCCGTCCGGCGATGATCGCCGAGTTCGGCTACAAGAACGTCATGGAAGTGCCGACCATCGAGAAGGTCGTCATCAACATGGGCGTTGGCGAAGCGACCGCGGACCGCAAGAAGGTCGACAACGCGGCCGGCGACCTCGCCCTGATCGCCGGCCAGAAGCCGGTCATCACCAAGTCCCGTCTCGCCATCGCCGGCTTCAAGCTGCGCGAGAACATGGCGGTCGGCTGCAAGGTCACGCTGCGCAAGACCAAGATGTTCGAGTTCGTCGACCGGCTCGTCACCATCGCCCTGCCGCGTGTTCGCGACTTCCGGGGTCTCAACCCGAAGTCCTTCGACGGGCGCGGCAATTTCGCGCTCGGGATCAAGGAGCACATCGTGTTCCCCGAGATCAACTACGACAAGGTCGACCAGGTCTGGGGCATGGACGTGATCGTCTGCACGACTGCGAAGTCGGACGACGAGGCACGCGCTCTGCTCAAGCACTTCAACTTCCCGTTCCGGCAGTGAACCTCAGCGTTCATACGCGGAAACCAGGAGAGATCGATGGCTAAGAAAAGCTCCGTCGAGAACAACAATCACCGCAAGGCCCTCGTGAAGAAATTCGCGGGTCGGCGCGCGCGGCTTCTCGCGATCGCTAACGACGAAAGCCAGTCCATGGACGAGCGGTTCCTCGCTCGCCTCAAGCTGGCCGAACTGCCGCGCAATTCGGCTCCGACCCGGGTGCGCAACCGCTGCGAGGTGACGGGCCGTCCGCGCGCCTTCTATCGCAAGCTGAAGATGTCGCGCGTTGCGTTGCGCGAGCTTGGCAACAAGGGGCTGGTTCCCGGCCTCGTCAAGTCGAGCTGGTGAGGAGTACGCATCATGGCGATCATTGATCCGCTTGGAGATATGCTGACCCGCATCCGCAATGCGCAGATGCGTCGCAAATCGCGCGTTTCGACCCCTGGTTCGAAGCTCCGGGCCCGCGTGCTCGACGTGCTTCAGTCCGAGGGCTACATCCGCGGCTACACCCAGACCGAGTTCGGCAATGGCCGGACCGAGTTCGACATCGAGCTGAAGTACCACGAGGGGCAGCCGGTCATCCGGTCGATCTCGCGTGTGTCGAAGCCCGGCCGCCGCGTCTATTCTTCGGTGGAGACGATGCCGCGCGTGGCCGATGGCCTCGGCGTGACGATCATCTCGACCCCGAAGGGTGTGATGCCCGATCATCTTGCCCGCGAGCAGAACGTGGGCGGCGAAGTGCTTTGCAAGGTCTTCTGACCTTCCGCGCCGCTCGTTTTCAGGAGAAATCCAATGTCTCGTATCGGTAAGAAGCCTGTTCCGGTCCCCGCTGGCGTCACCGCCAACGTCGCCGGCCAGCTCGTCAAGATCAAGGGCGCGAAGGGGGAACTCTCCTTCACCGTGCCCGACGATGTCTCGGTCGTCATGGAGGACGGCGCGATCGCGGTCCAGCCGCGTTCGCAGAGCAAGCGTGCCCGCTCGCTCTGGGGCACCTCTCGCGCCCGCATCAACAACCTCGTCGTCGGCACCACGACCGGCTTCGAGAAGAAGCTCGAGATCAACGGCGTCGGCTACAAGGCCGCCGTCGCGGGCAAGGTGCTGAAGCTGTCGCTCGGCTATAGCCACGACATCGACTACGCGATCCCGGAAGGTGTCGCGATCGTCACGCCGAAGCCGACCGAAATCGTCATCACCGGCATCGACAAGCAGGTGGTCGGCCAGACCGCTGCCGAGATCCGCGAATATCGCGGGCCCGAGCCTTACAAGGGCAAGGGCGTCAAGTACGCCGGCGAATTCATCTTCCGCAAGGAAGGGAAGAAGAAGTAAGCGCCATGAGCAAGCAGACCGAAAACACTGCGCGCCGCAAGGCCCGCGTTCGCCGCGCGATCAAGGCTGTCGCCAATGGCCGCGCCCGCTTGTCGGTGCACCGCACCGGCAAGCAGATCTATGCTCAGGTCATCGACGACGCGAAGGGCGTGACCCTCGCTTCGGCCTCGACGCTGGACAAGGACATCCGCGCCGACATCAAGTCGGGCGCGAATGTCGAGGCCGCTTCGGCGATCGGCAAGCTCATCGCGGAGCGTGCCGCCAAGGCCGGCGTGAAGGACGTGGTCTTCGACCGCGGGTCCTACATGTATCACGGCCGCGTCAAGGCGCTGGCGGAAGCAGCCCGCGAAGGCGGCCTGAACTTCTGATTTCGACCAACCCGGTTTTCCTTCCCTCGACGCCGAAAGGCGCCGGGGCAGGGGCCGGGACTTAATCTTTGAAGAGACGTCGTTCCATCAGGAACGCTCGAGCGAGCGGCACGGGACATCGATCCCGTCGCTGCGCAAGTAAGAGGAAAGACAATGGCGAGAGAGCCGCGTGACCGTCAGGATCGCGAAGAGCGCGATTCCGAATTCGTGGACCGTCTGGTCCACATCAACCGCGTCGCCAAGGTGGTGAAGGGCGGGCGTCGCTTCGGCTTCGCTGCGCTCGTCGTCGTCGGCGACCAGAAGGGCCGCGTCGGCTTCGGCCACGGCAAGGCCCGTGAAGTTCCCGAGGCCATCCGCAAGGCGACGGAAGCCGCCAAGCGGGGCCTGGTCCGCATCCCGCTGCGCGAGGGCCGCACCCTGCATCACGACGTCGCTGGCCGCCACGGCGCCGGCAAGGTCGTGCTGCGCGCCGCCCCGGCCGGTACCGGCATCATCGCCGGCGGTCCGATGCGCGCCGTCTTCGAGGCGGTCGGCATGCAGGACGTGGTGTCGAAGTCGCTCGGCTCGTCGAACCCGTACAACCTGGTTCGCGCCACCTTCGACGCCCTGAAGAACGAGGACAGCCCGCGCGGTGTCGCCGCGCGCCGCAACCTCAAGGTCTCTGCCCTGCAGACGCGCCGCCGCGATGCCGGCGCGGATGCTGCGGCCGAAGCGTGAGGGCTCGATCATGGCAAAAGCTGAAAAGACCGTCGTCGTCGAGCAGATCGGCTCCCCGATCCGCCGCGAGGCGTCGCAGCGCCAGACCCTGATCGGTCTCGGCCTCAACAAGATTCGCCGGCAGTCGACCCTGGTCGACACGCCGTCCGTGCGGGGCATGATCGACAAGGTCAAGCACCTCGTGCGCGTCGTCGACGCGAAGTGAGGGGTATCGTTCGATGAAACTCAACGACATCCGTGACAACGAAGGCGCGCACAAGTCGCGCATCCGCGTCGGCCGGGGCATCGGCTCGGGCAAGGGCAAGACCGGTGGTCGTGGCGTCAAGGGTCAGAAGGCCCGTGCCGGCGTCGCGGTCAAGGGCTTCGAAGGCGGCCAGATGCCGCTGTATCGGCGCCTGCCGAAGCGCGGCTTCAACAACCTCTTCGCCAAGGATCTGAACGAG
This sequence comes from Allobosea sp. GW822-FHT03F07, assembly GCF_058801345.1. Taxonomy (NCBI): domain Bacteria; kingdom Pseudomonadati; phylum Pseudomonadota; class Alphaproteobacteria; order Hyphomicrobiales; family Alloboseaceae; genus Allobosea; species Allobosea sp. GW822-FHT03F07. Next base: position 352,929 of record NZ_JBXAND010000005.1, on the reverse strand, counting down.
GTCAATCTCGGCCGCATCCAGCAGGCGGTGGAAGCCGGCAAGCTGGACGCCAAGGGCGTGGTCACGATCGAGGCACTCGTCGCCGCCGGCGTGATCACCCGTCAGGCCAAGGACGGCGTGAAGATCCTCGGCGTGGGCGAACTCAAGACCAAGCTCGCCTTCGAGGTGTTCGGCGCGTCCAAGTCGGCGGTCGAGGCGATCGAGAAGGCCGGCGGTTCTGTGAAGATCCTGGCGGCTGCCGCTTCACAGGCGTGAGCCGCGAGCAGGACGCGGAAAAGTGGGTACCGGTTTTCCGCATGAGTCCTGCTCTCGATCTTCAGTGAGAGACGGATTCAGCTTCCAGATAAAAACGCTTTGCTTTTTTATCTGGAACCATCCGGCTCTCGCGCTTACATGACGACTCGCGAACGGCGGCCGGGCCAGAAGCCCTGGCCGCCGTTCGACTGTCTGACGACCGAATGACGACATCACCCAAGGACCAGACGCATGGCATCGGCGGCTGAACAGCTTGCTTCAAACCTGAATTTCGGGGCGTTCGCCAAGGCGGACGAGCTGAAGAAGCGCATCTGGTTCACGCTCGGTGCGCTAATCATCTACCGGCTCGGCACCTATATCCCGCTGCCCGGCATGAACCCTGACGCCGTCGCTGATCTGTTCAAGCAGTCGCAGTCAGGCGTGCTCGGCCTGTTCAACATGTTTTCCGGCGGTGCGGTCGGCCGTCTGGCGATCTTCGCGTTGGCGATCATGCCGTACATCTCGGCCTCGATCATCATCCAGCTCCTGTCCAGCGTCATCCCGACCTTCGAGGCGCTGAAGAAGGAAGGCGAGCAGGGCCGCAAGATCCTGAACCAGTACACGCGCTACCTGACGCTCGTGCTGGCGGTGTTCCAAGCCTATGGCATCGGCGTGGGTCTTCAGGGCTCCGGCAACCTGGTGCTCGAACCCGGTCCGTTCTTCCTGCTTTCGACCACGATCACGCTGGTCGGCGGCACGATGTTCCTGCTCTGGCTGGGCGAGCAGATCACCAGCCGCGGCATCGGCAACGGCACCTCGATGATCATCTTCGCGGGCATCATCGCCGAATTTCCGTCGCAGCTCGCGCAGACCCTCGAGCTCGGCCGCCAGGGCGCGATCTCGACCGGCCTGCTGCTTTTGATCCTGGTCATGGCGATCTGCGTCATCGCCTTCTGCGTGTTCATGGAGCGGGCCCAGCGGCGCCTGCTGATCAACTATCCCAAGCGCCAGGTCGGCAACCGGATGTATGAGGGCCAGACCTCGTTCCTGCCGCTGAAGCTCAACACGGCCGGTGTCATCCCGCCGATCTTCGCCTCTTCGCTGCTGCTGCTGCCGACCACGATCGCGAGCTTCTCGCAGGCCTCCGGCGGCACCGGCCTGCTGTCGACGATCGCGACCTATCTGGCCCATGGCCGGCCGCTGTTCATGATCCTCTATGCGGCGCTGATCATCTTCTTCTGCTTCTTCTACACCGCGATCGTGTTCAACCCGGTCGAGACGGCGGACAACCTCAAGAAGCATGGCGGCTTCATGCCGGGCATCCGGCCGGGCGAGCGCACCGCGGAGCATATCGACCGCGTGCTGACGCGGATCACCGTGCTCGGCGCCGGCTATTTGACTATCGTCTGCCTTATCCCCGAGTTCATGATCACCTATGCCCAGATACCGATCATCCTGCTCGGCGGCACGTCGCTGCTGATCGTGGTGACGACGACCATGGATACCGTGGCGCAAGTTCACGGGCATTTGCTGGCCCATCAGTATGAGGGGCTGGTGAAGAAAGCGAAGCTGCGAGGAGCGAAGCGCTGATGCGACTCATATTCCTGGGGCCGCCGGGGGCGGGCAAGGGCACTCAGGCTGCGCGCATCGTCGCGAAGCATGGCATTCCGCAGCTTTCGACCGGCGACATGCTGCGCGCGGCCGTCGCTGCCGGCACGCCGATCGGCGTCAAGGCCAAGGCGGTGATGGATGCGGGCGGGCTGGTCTCGGACGAGATCGTCATCGGCATCGTCGCCGACCGCATCGAAGAGCCGGATGCGAAGAAGGGCTTCATCCTCGACGGGTTCCCGCGCACGCTGGCGCAGGCCGAGGCGCTGGACAAGATGCTCGCCTCCAAGGGTCTGAAGCTCGACACCGTGCTCGAGCTCAAGGTCGACCAGAGCAAGCTCGTCGACCGCATCGTCAAGCGCGCGGAGGAGGCCAAGGCCGCCGGGCAGCCGGTCCGCAAGGATGACGATCCCGAGGTCTTCAAGACCCGGCTCGAGGCCTATAACCGCGATACTGCGGTGGTCGCGCCGTACTATGCCGCGCGCGGCCAGGTCATCGACATCGACGGCATGCAGCCGATCGACGCCGTTACGGCAGAGATCGAGAAGGCGCTGGCGGGACACTGATTTCCGCCTTGGCACGATTCTTGGTCGCGGCGGGTTGACTCGTCGCGCTCAAGCGACTAACGACCCCACTTCCGGTTTCATGCCAGCGATGCCGTTACCTTCGCGAGAAGGGGCGACGTCGCATTCCCGCATGGGACGGGCTCAACGCTTCGCAGGGGCCGGCCTCCACCGGCGCGAGGTCATCGATAACCGCCGGTGCGCCATTGGGTGTCGACCGGCCGACATGGAGAGACGATCATGGCTCGTATCGCGGGCGTCAACATTCCGACCAACAAGCGCGTCGTCATCGGCCTGCAGTACATCCACGGCATCGGCGCGGCCAAGGCCAAGGAAATCTGCGAGAAGGTCGGCATCGTCGACGAGCGCCGGGTCAACCAGCTGACCGACGCCGAGGTTCTGCAGATTCGCGAGACGATCGACCGCGACTATCTCGTCGAGGGCGACCTGCGTCGCGAAGTCTCGATGAACATCAAGCGCCTGATGGATCTCGGCTGCTATCGCGGCCTGCGCCATCGCCGTTCGCTGCCGGTCCGCGGCCAGCGCACCCACACCAACGCCCGCACCCGCAAGGGCAAGGCGAAGCCGATCGCCGGCAAGAAGAAGTGATTTCGGCGGGCCGGTATTCCGGCCCGCTGCTTTGCGCCGCCTGACCCCAGCGGGGCGGGCGGCATCCCCAGCGCCTGGCATCACGGGCGCGCCTGAAGGACAAGAGAAAAGACCATGGCCAAGGAAGCCCAGCGCGTTCGCCGTAGGGAACGCAAGAACATCGTCTCCGGCGTCGCCCATGTGAACGCCTCGTTCAACAACACCATGATCACCATCACCGACGCGCAGGGCAACACGATCTCGTGGTCGTCCGCCGGCACGATGGGCTTCAAGGGCTCGCGCAAGTCGACCCCCTATGCCGCCCAGGTCGCCGCCGAGGACGCCGCCCGCAAGGCTGCCGAGCACGGCATGCGCACGCTGGAAGTCGAAGTCACCGGCCCGGGTTCGGGACGTGAATCGGCCCTGCGCGCTCTGCAGGCCGCCGGCTTCACCGTGACCTCGATCCGCGACGTGACGCCGATCCCGCATAACGGCTGCCGTCCGCGCAAGCGCCGTCGCGTCTGATCTGTGATCCTTGAGGCGTCCGCACCGGCGGGCGCCTGTCCGGGGCGGCCCGCCGCCGCCATTGAATTCAAGCACCAGGAGTGCGGTCGTGATCAGCAAGAACTGGCAGGATCTGTCAAAGCCCAACAAGCTCGAAGTCAAGGTCGGGGACGACCCGAAGCGTCAGGCGACCGTCATCGCCCGTCCGCTGGAGCGTGGCTTCGGCATGACGCTCGGCAACGCGCTGCGTCGCGTGCTTTTGTCCTCGCTCCAGGGTGCGGCGGTCACCGCCGTCCAGATCGACGGCGTGCTGCATGAGTTCTCGTCGATCCCGGGCGTCCGCGAGGACGTCACCGACATCGTCCTCAACATCAAGGCCATCGCGGTCAAGATGCAGGGCGAGGGCCCCAAGCGCATGACCCTGCGCAAGACCGGTCCGGGCACCGTCACGGCCGGCGACATCAACACCATCGGCGACGTCTCGATCCTGAATCCCGACCTCGTGCTCTGCACGCTGGACGAGGGCTCCGAGATCCGCATGGAGTTCACGGTCAACACCGGCAAGGGCTATGTCCCCTCCGAGCAGAACCGTCCGGAAGACGCGCCGATCGGCCTGATCCCGGTCGACAGCCTGTATTCGCCGGTCAAGAAGGTGTCCTACCGCGTCGAAAACACCCGCGAGGGCCAGAATCTCGACCGCGACATGCTGACCCTGAACATCGAGACCAACGGCTCGGTGACGCCCGAGGACGCGCTGGCGCTGGCCGCCCGCATTCTGCAGGACCAGCTCGCGGTGTTCATCACCTTCGAGGAGCCGCGCAAGGAAGAGGCCGTCTCGACCGCGCCGCAGCTGCCCTTCAACCCGGCGCTGCTCAAGAAGGTCGACGAGCTCGAGCTTTCGGTGCGTTCGGCGAACTGCCTGAAGAACGACAACATCGTCTATATCGGCGACCTCATCCAGAAGTCGGAGGGCGAGATGCTGCGCACCCCGAACTTCGGCCGCAAGTCGCTGAACGAGATCAAGGAAGTGCTCGCCACCATGGGCCTGCATCTCGGTATGGACGTCACCGGCTGGCCGCCGGAGAACATCGAAGAGCTCGCGAAGCGCTTCGAGGAGCATTACTGATCCCGGCGCGGGCACTGTCCCGCGCCGTTTTCCCGCCCGGTGCATGAGCAGCGGAGCATAAAGAACGGCCGTACCGTGGCACGGCGGCCGTAATCATCGAAGGAGCCATATCATGCGTCACGGTTTTCGCGGTCGTCGTTTCAACCGCTCGGCTGAGCATCGCAAGGCGATGTTCGCCAACATGTCCCAGGCCCTGATCAAGCACGAGCAGATCACCACCACGCTGCCGAAGGCCAAGGACCTGCGTCCGGTCGTCGAGAAGCTGGTGACGCTTGCCAAGCGCGGCGACCTGCATGCCCGCCGCCAGGCGATCGCGCAGATCAAGGACGTCGCCCTGGTCGGCAAGCTCTTCGCCGTGCTCGGCCCGCGCTACAAGGAGCGCAATGGCGGCTATCTGCGCATCATGAAGGCAGGCTTCCGCTTCGGCGACAACGCGCCGCTCGCCGTGATCGAGTTCGTCGATCGCGACGTCGATGCCAAGGGCCAGGATTCGGGCCCAGTCTTCACGGCGGAAGACGAGGCGGCCTGAGCCGGCTTGGTCGAATGATCAATTTTAAAAGGGTGGTCTTCGGGCCACCCTTTTTTCTTGCCTAGATTTCGGGGGAAACGGATGCGGCGTTACGGCTCGGGTTCACGCGGCGGAGGCTGTCTGCCCGTCTCGCGTCTCGTTTGGTCCTCGCTGGTCACGACCATTCTCCTGTTGTGCTGGATCGTCCCGGGCGATGCGCAAAAGCGGGACAATCCAGCCACAGGATTTCCTCCTCGTGATCTTGTGGAGGGAACGCAAGCGGACGAAAGAAGATGCGCCGAAGAAGAGGGCGCCGTCTGGGTTTCGCATAAGCTCGGAACGGAGTGTCTGGCGACCTATGCGTCTCATCCGGCGCCGAAGCACGACCAGGCCCCGCCGGAGACCCTCGTCATCTACCTGCACGGGGATCACCTCAGCGGGCGAAAGCCGATCGGCGACTACGAGGCGATCACGCCGGAGGCGCTGATCCGCAACATGCGTCGGCGATCGTTCAAGGCTGGTGTGACCTATCTTCTTCTGGCAAGGCCTGGAGTCTTCGGATCGTCAGGGGATCACAAGCAGCGCCGTCGTGCTAAGGAGTTCCACAGCATTGCTACTGCGATCGAGGTTCTTCGTGACCGGTATCGCGGTCCCAAGGTCGTGCTTGTCGGGCAGTCGGGCGGCAGCGCGGCGATTGGCGCGGTGCTGACGTTGGGCGCGAGAGGCATCGCCTGTGCGGTCATGGGCTCGGGCGTCTACGCCGTTAGCGCCAGAGCCGAGTTCAGGCGCAAGCTGCTCGGCCAACAGTCGCGTCCGGGGTGCGATGTGACCGGCTATTGCGACGCCTATGAGAGCATCGACCACATCGCGGGCATTGTTCGCGACCCGGCACGTCGTCTTGTCGTGGTCGGCGATCCCAGGGATCAGAATACGCCTTTCGCCATGCAGCTTGACTGGGTGAAGCGGCTTCGGGAGGCCGGGCACGGCGTCGAAGTCGTCGAAACGGAAGGTCGGGGGCCGGATCATCACGGCGTGGTGAGGACATCGTTCGAGGTCGCGCGGGGCTGCATCTCTTCCCTTTGATCGGGCTGTCTCGTACACTCGATTGTTGCCGACGCTGCGGCTTTCTCAGTCATGGCGTGGATGCTAGCCTTGCTCGAACCGGGAACAGCGGCTTGAGGCCGTCATCAAAGCAAGCCCGGCACGATGAGGGAAATCGTATGAAATGCGCTGCTCTGGCTCTCCTGGCCGCCGTCGTCCCCTTGTCGGCGCAGGCTCAGGACCAATACCCCTCCAAGGCGATCACCATGATCGTGCCCTTCGCCGCCGGCGGCTCGTCGGATGTGATCGCGCGGCTCGTCGGCGACGAGATGGGTCGCGTGCTCGGCCAGCGCATCGTGATGGAGAACATGGGCGGCGCCGGTGGCGCGACGGCCTTGTCGCGCGCGGCGAAGGCGGAGCCGGACGGCTACACCATCGTGATCGGGAACAGCGGCACCAACGCCGCCTCCTACACGATCTATCCGGACCTGAAATACACCCAGGCGGATTTCGCGCCGGTCGGCCTCGTCGCCAAGACCTCGCCGATGATCGCGCTGAAGCTCGATTTCCCGGCGAAGACGCTGATGGAGTTCGTCGCCTATGCCAAGGCCAATCCGGGCAAGGTCAGCCTCGGCCATGCCGGCGTCGGCTCGTCGAACTATCTGATCTGCCGGAACTTCATCAAGGCCGCGGGCGTCGATGTGGCGCTGGTGAGCTATCGCGGCGCGGGGCCGGCTCTGAACGATCTGATGGGCGGGCAGATCGACGGCGTCTGCGATGCGGCGACCTCGCTGTCGGGGGCCGTCATGGGCGAGAAGGTGAAGGCGCTCGCCGTCGCGACGCCGTCGCGGCTGGCGAGCCTGCCTGATGTGCCGACCGCGGCGGAGGCTGGCCTGCCGGCCTTCCAGGCGCAGGGCTGGAACGCGATCTTCGTGCCGAAGAACACGCCCGAACCGATCATCGCCAAGTTGAACGGGGCGCTGCGGACGGCGCTGGCGAGCGCGAACCTGCAAGGCCGGTTCAAGGAGCTGTCCTCCGTCGTTCCGAGCCCGGACGAGATGACGCCGGCCTTCGTCGCGGCGATGGTGCCCGGTGAGATCGAGAAATACCGCGTGCTGCTCAGCGACAAGTGAGGCCGCAGCAGCTCTGAGGCTGGCCGGCTCGTCCTGCTCGGGCGGCTGGAAATAGCTCTGCCATCGGCCTATCTCTGCCCTTGAGTCGTGCCGATCGCAGAGGAGATGCCAGATGCTGGGCCGAGCCACCTTCTTCCGAGGGGCCCTCGCGGTTGCCGTGCTGACGGCGCTGCCCGCCTTTGGGCAGGCGCAGCAGCGGCAGGTGCCCGAGTCCCGCCAGGAAATCTCGCTTTCCTTCGCCGGGGTGGTGAAGAAGAGTGCCGGGGCCGTCGTCAACGTCTATGGCGCGCGGGTCGAGAAGCAGCCGCGCAATCCCTTCATGGATGATCCGTTCTTCCGCCGCTTTTTCGGCGATCGCGGCTTCGGCGTGCCGCAGGAGCGGGTGCAGCGCTCGCTCGGTTCCGGTGTCGTCGTCGATGCCAGCGGGCTGGTGGTGACCAACAACCACGTCATTGAGGGTATGAGCGAGGTCAAGGTCGCCTTCGCCGACAAGCGTGAGGTCGAGGCGACGATCCTGCTGCGCGATCCGCGCACCGATCTCGCCGTGCTCAAGCTCAAGAGCGCCAAGGATCTGACCGCGATCGAGCTGGCCGATTCCGACAAGGTCGAGATCGGCGACATCGTGCTGGCGATCGGCAATCCCTTCGGCGTCGGGCAGACGGTGACGCAGGGCATCGTCTCGGCTCTGGCGCGCACGCAGATCGGCGTCGGCGACGCGCAATCCTTCATCCAGACCGACGCTGCGATCAATCCCGGCAATTCCGGCGGCGCACTGGTCGATATGCAGGGCCGGGTGATCGGCATCAACACGGCGATCTTCTCGCGCTCCGGCGGTAGCCACGGCATCGGCTTCGCCATCCCCGCCGCGATGGTGCGGGTGGTGATGGAGAGCGCCAAGAGCGGCGCCAAGACGGTTCGCCGGCCCTGGTTCGGCGCGCGCCTCCAGGCGCTGACGGCGGATGTCGCAGACGGGCTCGGGCTCGACCGTCCCGCCGGCTCGGTCGTCGCGGGTATCGTCGAGAAGGGGCCGGCGGCCGAGGGTGGCCTGCGCCGCTCCGACGTGATCCTCGCCGTCGACGGCGTCGCCGTCGATGATCCGGAATCCTTCGGCTACCGCTTCGCGACCAGGCCGCTCGGTGGTTTGGCGTCCCTGACCGTGCTGCGCGGCGGCAAGCGGCTAACCGTCCCGGTCAAGCTGATCCCGGCGCCCGAACTGCGGCCGCGCGAGCCGGTGACGTTGTCGGGCCGCTCGCCGCTGGCCGGGCTGACCGTGATGAACCTGTCGCCGGCCCTGGCCGAGGAACTCGCGATCGACGCCGGCACGGACGGCGTCGTCGTTGCCGAGATCGAGGAGGGCAGCACGGCGGCCCGCGTCGGCTTCCAGAAGGGCGATATCATCCAGGCCCTGAACGGCGAGCGCATGGTCAATTCGCGCGATGTCGAGAACGCGCTGAAGGAGCGCAAGCGGGCCTGGGAGGTCACGATCTCGCGCGGCGGCCAGAGCGTGACCTCGGTCTTTCCGGGGTGAGCGACCTCTTCGCCGCCTCCGGGCTGGACAAATCCGGCCCGCGCCCGCTTGCCGACCGCCTGCGCCCGACGACGCTGGCGGAGGTCGCCGGACAGGAGCACCTGACGGGCCCTGAGGGCGCGCTGACGCGGCTGGTGCAGTCCGGCTCGCTCGGCAGCCTGATCTTCTGGGGTCCGCCCGGCACCGGCAAGACGACGGTGGCGCGGCTGCTGGCGGGGCAGGTCGATCTCGGTTTCGAGCAGATCAGCGCGATCTTCTCCGGCATCGCCGATCTCAAGAAGGTCTTCGAGCAGGCGCGCGGGCGCAGGCTCGGCGGCAAGGGCACGCTGCTCTTCGTCGATGAGATCCATCGCTTCAACCGTGCGCAGCTCGATGCGTTCCTGCCGGTGATGGAGGACGGCACGATCACCCTGGTCGGCGCCACCACAGAGAACCCGTCCTTCGCGCTCAATGCGGCGCTGCTGTCGCGGGCCCGCGTGCTGACCTTCAAGTCGCTCGACGAGGGCTCGCTGCTGTTCCTGCTCGGCCGGGCCGAGCTGCTCGAGAATCGCGAACTGCCGCTGACGCCGGAGGCGAAGGCCGCGCTCGCGCGCTTCGCCGATGGCGATGGCCGCGCCGTGCTGACGCTGGCCGAGGAACTCTGGCGCGCCGCCAAGCCCGGCGAGGTCTTCGACGAGGCGGGTCTGGCCGAGGTGATCCAGCGCCGCGCACCGATCTACGACAAGGCGCAGGATGGCCACTACAACCTGATCTCCGCCCTGCACAAGACGATCCGGGGCTCCGATCCCGATGCGGCGCTCTACTACTTCGCCCGCATGCTCGATGCCGGCGAGGATCCGCGCTTCCTGGCGCGGCGTCTGGTGCGGATGGCGGTCGAGGATATCGGCCTCGCCGACCCGCAGGCGCTGGTGCATGCGCGCGCGGCGGCCGAGACCTATGAGCAGCTCGGCACGCCGGAGGGCGAACTCGCGCTGGCCAACACCGTGATCTACCTCGCGACCGCGCCGAAATCGAACGCCGCCTACATGGCCTACAAGGCGGCGCGCCGCGTCGCATCCGAGCGCGGCTCGCTGATGCCGCCCAAGACGATCCTGAATGCGCCGACCAGGCTGATGAAGCAGGAGGGCTATGGCGCGGACTATGCCTACGACCACGACGCGCCCGACGCCTTCTCGGGTCAGAACTACTGGCCGGACGCACTCGGCCGCCAGCTCTTCTACGATCCGCCGGAGCGCGGCTTCGAGCGCGAAATCAGGAAGCGGCTGGAATATTGGGAGAAGCTGCGGCAGGAGCGCGGTGAGGGCTGAGCGCCGAAGCGGGGTTGATCGATCGCAAGGGCAGGGCGCGGGCGTCGCGCTATCGTGCCGCCGAGCCTGTCTCAGCCATCTCGACCGGAGCGACCATGATCTCTCTCATCGCGCGGCTTCTCCTTATCGTGCCCTCCCTGATCGCGGGCTGGTTCGTGTCGAAGGACGACGTCGCCTATTGGGTCGTCGCCTTTGCGGTCGCGCTCGTCTTCGTCGCCCTGACCATCGTCTTCGAGCTTTATGTCCACCCGCTGCTGAAGCGCGAGCCGTAGCCCCTCGGCGGGGCGGTCCGCTGGCGCTCGCGCATGCTGATTATTCTCGGAAACACAGGGTCGTCCCGGACTTGACCCGGGACCCGTTCCGGAACCTCACCGATCAGAGCTCAGGAATGGATCCCGGGTCTCCCCGCGGTCGCCTGGGATGACCCGCGCTTCTATCAAAACGAAGCAAGCTCTAGAACGTCCGTTCAAAGAACAGCTGGGTGGAGAGCAGGCGCCCGCCGAGCGTCGCCGGGATGGTCCGGTTCTCGAACGCGACCCGCGACCATGCGATCGAGCCCTCGATTCCGGCCTTGAAGCCTTCCACCGGCGTCCAGACGAGGTTGGCGGTCATGCGGTCGATGCGGAGCTTGCCCTTGCTGGCGTCCACGAACGGCACCGTGATCTGGTAGCGGCTGATATAGACGTTGCTCGCCAGCTCGTCGGTCCATTCGCGACGGGCGGCGAGAACGGCCGAGAAGCCGCGCGACGAATCGGCCGCGGTCAGGATCTGTCTCGCGATCGTCGCATCGAGCGTGGAGCCGATATAGGCCGCGGCATCGGTCGCCCCCGCGATCTGGGCGGTGATTTCGCCGGGGCGGCCGAGGACCGTCAGCTCATAGGTCGCGCCGATGATGCCGGCCCGGCCGAGCTTCGGCGGCGAGCCCGGCGCGTCGCGCAGTGCGCCGGCGAGGTGCAGCGTCAGGTCGCCCATGGTGTAGGTCAGGCGCGCCACGCCGTCGGGGACCCGGCCATTGATCACCGGAACCGAGGCGGTCGTCCCCAGCGTTGGGTCCTCGAGCGAGAGCGCCAGGTTCCAGCGGTCGGTGAGATCGCGCTCCCAGGCGATCAGGCCGGCATTGCGATCCGGGAGGCGGGCGCTGAAGGCAAACTCGTCGCCGGTCCAGAAGCTGAAATACGAGGTCGTCAAGCCAAAGGTCATGGTGCCGACGCTGACCGTCGCCTCATCAATCGTCACGGTGTCGGGCTGGCCAGTCGTGGCGGGAGACACCGACATCTCGAAGGCCGTGCCGACACGCAGGCCGGAAGCAAGGTCGTGCGAGGTCGCGATCCGCAGGGAGGCGGTGGTCGGCCAGGAGAAGGCCGGCCGCGGCACGGCGGCGCCGGCCTTGGGAATGCGGTAGCTGTCGAACTGGAGACCGGCGGTGATCGTGCCCGAGATCGCGAGACAGGTCGCTGAGCCCGGCAGGATCAAGCCCGGAACGTCGTCCTCGTCGTCGTCCTCGTCGTCATCGCCATCGTCCCCGTTCTCGTCGTCCGACGCGTCCTCGTCGCCCTTCGCATCGGTCGATGCGCTGGCGTCGCCCGATGGCCAGAGGGGCGCGATGTCCGGCGGCTTGATGAGGCAGCTGCGGGCGAATTGCGGGGCCTTGGCCGGGAGCGGGCGCGGCGAGGCGGCCTCGGCGGCGACGAAACTGGCCGGCGCGACGCCGAGGGCGAGCAGGAGCGCGCGCAGCACGCTTCGCCCCCTCATCGCTCCTTCGGCGGCCTCCTGCATGTCCCTCGGTCGTCCCCCTCGGCCGCTGGGCCGCGACTCTTACCTTACACCTTTCAGTTCGATCGCGGCCCGACAAGGGCCCGAATTCGTTTGTGCGCGCGCGATGCGCTGGCTATTGCAGAGCGATGACCTCCACTGTTCTCGTTTTCCTGGGCGCCGGCATTGGCGGCATGCTGCGGCATGGCGTCAATCTCGTCTCGCCGCGCTGGTTCGGCACCGGCTTTCCCGTCGGCACGATGCTCATCAATATCGTCGGCTCAGGCCTAATGGGGCTGATCGCCGGCTGGCTCGCTTTCAAGACGCAAGGCAACTGGTCGCAGCATGCCAGGCTCTTCCTGGCCACCGGCATTCTCGGCGGCTTCACCACCTTCTCCGCCTTTTCGCTCGATGCCATCATGCTTTGGGAACGGGGCGAGGCCGGGCTCGCCGCGGCTTACGTCTTCGGCTCCGTCATCCTCTCGCTGGCAGCCCTGTGCGCCGGCCTCACACTCGTCCGGAGCCTGTCATGAAAACCGGTGGCAAGGGAGCGGGCGGCAAGGGAACGGACGGTAAGCGAACCGGGGCAGGGTCGCGACAGGGCGGCCGGCCGCCAGCCGGCGCAGCCAAGGACAAGCGCCCGAGCCATGATGCGCGCCGCCCTGCGCGCGCTTCGGCCAGACCACGGCCGGGCCGCGAGGATGGCGAGGTGCGCACCGGGCCGACGCGCAACCCGCCTCCGCACCACCCCGCGCCGCGTGCTGCCGGGCTTCGCAAGCCTGCAGCGCCCGGCAAGCCCGCAGCACCGCGCAAGCCTCCGGTGACGGAGGCGCCGACGCGCGCCGAGGTGAAGGCCGAGACCGCTCAGGTGCTCGCCACCGGCGTGCAGCAGCTCGTGGTCAGCGCGGACGAGCACGAGATGCGGATCGACCGCTTCCTCGAAAACCGTTTCCCGCAGCTTTCCTTCAGCCATATCCAGCGTATCGTCCGGAAGGGCGAGTTGCGCGTCAACGGCAAGCGCGTCGATGCCAAGGACCGGCTCGAAGAGGGCCAGACGGTCCGCATCCCGCCGCTCAAGCTCGAGCCGCAGGAGCAGCGCCCGCGCTCGCTCAAGGCCGATACCGATACGGTCGAGTTCCTGCGCTCGATCACGCTCTATGAAGACGATGACGTCATCGTCCTGAACAAGCCGGCCGGGCTCGCCGTGCAGGGCGGTTCCGGCACGACGCGCCATGTTGACCAGATGCTGGAGGCGCTGACCGACAAGAGCGGGCAGAAGCCGCGCCTCGTGCACCGGCTCGACAAGGACACGGCCGGTTGCCTCGTCATCGCCAAGTCGCGTTTCGCCGCGGCGACGCTGGCCAAGACCTTCCGCTCGCGCTCGGCCCGCAAGGTCTACTGGGCGCTGGTGGCAGGCGTGCCGCGCGTCAAGCAGGGCCGGATCTCGACCTATCTCGCCCGCGAGGAAGCCTATGACGGCGACCAGCGCATGGCGGTCGCCAAGCATGGCGAGGACGGCGCGATGCATGCCGTGACCTATTACGCGATCGTCGAGACCGCGGCGCAGAAGCTCGCCTGGCTCTCGCTGAAGCCGGTCACGGGGCGGACCCACCAGTTGCGCGCGCATGCCGCCCATATCGGCCATCCGATCGTGGGGGATCCCAAATACTTCAACATCCAGAACTGGGAGCTGCCCGGCGGCATCCAGAACAAGCTGCATCTGCTGGCGCGGCGCATCGTGCTGCCGCATCCGCGCGGCAAGGGCACGATCGACGTCAGCGCGCCGCTGCCGCCGCATATGCGCCAGTCCTGGAACCTGCTCGGCTTCGAGGACGAGCGCTACGACCCGATCGTCGACGCGCCGGATGCGTGATGATCGTCATGCTCGGGCCCGACCCGTGCATCTCCTGCAAGAGATTCTTGGGTTTGCGCTTTGCTCCGCCCGAGAATGACGCAAGAGAACGATTGCGGAACAAATTGGATTGTGTTCTAATTTTGTTCCCATCATTCCAACGCAGGTGCTCCGATGATCCGTTTCGCCTCCCTGCTCGTCGGCCTCGTTCTGACGGCTGCCGTTCCAGCCTTCGCCCAGAGCCAGGCTACGCCCGCCACGCGTGGCGCCTCAGCGACATCCGACGAGCCGGTGCCGCGCGCCGAGCGAGCCAAGGCCCGCCAGGACTGCCTGGCCGAGCATGTCGCGCTCTCCGGCGACGATCTCAGGGCCGCGATGCGCGACTGCATCCAGGCGAAGTTCCCAGGCGTGCAACTCTATGCCCGCGACGGCGTAACCCGGGACGGCAAGCCGACGGCGGTGGCGACGCGGGCGGCCTGCAAGGAAGAGGTCGACGGGCGCGGGCTTTCGGGCTCGACGCGCACCGCCGCGCTTGTCGCCTGCTTCAACGCCAAGCGGCCCGATCTCGCCCAGCGTGCCGAATGCCGCAAGGAGGCGCGCGGCAAGGGGCTCGACGGCGAGGATCTGCGCAAGGCCGTCGACGCTTGCGCCCGCGAGGCGCGTTCCTGACGGATGCGGAAGATTGATGAGAGGGGGCCATGACCGACAGGCATTGGATCGCCATGGCGATCCGGGTTAAGCCGCCGTCATGGACCTCATCATCTTCGATCTCGACGGCACGCTGATCAACTCCGAGGCGATCCTGCTCGGTGCACAGGTCGAGACCTTCGCGCGGCATGGCCTCGTGCATCCAGGTCGCGAGGCCGGGCTGGGTGTCGTCGGGCTCACCCTCAACATTGCGTTGATGCGGCTGGCGGGGCTCGCCGAGCCGGACGAGGCGCTGACCGACACCTACAGGGAGGTGTTCGGCGCGATGCGGCGGCAGGCGCAGAGCGATGCGTCGTTCGACGAGCCGCTCTTTCCCGGTGTGCCGGAAACGCTGGCGGCGCTGGCCGCGCATCCGGGGCTCAAGCTCGGCGTCGCGACCGGCAAGTCCCGTCGCGGGGCCGAATACATCATCGAGCGGCATGGCTGGCAGGACCTGTTCGCCACCGTCCAGAGCGCGGATGACGCGCCGTCGAAACCTCATCCCGGCATGATCCTGCGGGCGATGGCCGAGACCGGGGCTGCGCCGGAGCGGACCGCGATGGTGGGCGACAGTTCCTTCGACATCGAGATGGCCGTCGCGGCCGGCGTCGTCCCTGTCGCAGTGTCCTGGGGTTTCCAGCCTGCCGCGAGCCTTGTCGCGCTGGGCGCCCGCCATGTGCTCGACAACTGCGTCGATCTGCCGGGCGTGCTGGGGCTGTTGGACCAGTCTGCAATCGGCGAGCCGGCCTGAGGGCGGGCGTCATCGCCGGGGCTTGGAGCGGCCTTTTCCACGGAACCACGCCGTCATCCCGGACGCAGCCCTCGGGTCCGATCTTCGATCGGCCCAAGGATAAACTCCGCGGAGATCCGGGATCCATCGCAGCGTTCCGGAGCCCTGCGATGGATCCCGGGGCAAGCCCGGGATGACGATGCGGTTCCGAGAGAACACAGCACGGTCCGGGCCAGCCGGCTGCCTTACCAGTAACATCCTCGCAACCACGTCCGATCAGGGCCGTTTAACCTGAACACGCGTTCAGATTTGCACGTTAACCACCTGATGGCGAGCGTCGATCCATGGTGTCCCCACAGCGGGAACGTACCGGCACAAAACAAAGTCGGACAGGGGTCGAACAATGATTGGTCATGAGCTTCGTGAATTCGTCGATCGTGTGATGGATCGTCTCGTCATCGATCATGAAGACGTCAAGTTTCTTCAGCGCGATATTCTGGATGATGCCGTTCTGACGCGCGATGCGGTCGATGTGCTGATCGCGCTCGACCGGGCCGTGCCGGAACGCTGCGAGGCGTTCGGCGAATATCTGGTCCAGCTCGTCGTCGATTTCGCCGTCTGGCAAAACCGGCCGACGGGCGTCATCGATCGCGACAAGGCGCATTGGCTGGTGACGACGCTCTCGGCCGGCGAGGGGCCCACGCGGACCGCGCGCCGCATCGCCTTCGAGATCGTGCGCGAGGCGGAGCGCTGCGACGAGCTGCTGATCGGCTTTGCGCTCGACAAGGGCACCGCCGCGCCGATGCGCTTCAGCCCCGAGCGCGTGCTGCTGGCGAGCTGACGGCTCTGGGCGCGGGCGCGCCCCGCCATCTCGACTTTCGCATCGGTGGACGCCGCGCGCGGCGTCCCATACACCCGAACCCGGATTGATGCGTCAGCCTGGCGCGCCGATCCGGGTTTCGCCATTGGGGCTGTGCGAAAAACCGGTAGCCGGTTTCGTCCGACATGCTCTAACTGAGCTTCAGAGCATGCCGCCGAAAAGCGGGAACCGGTTTTCGGACGACGACATGCTTCAAGGCTTATCGACGGCCGGGGAGGCGCCACGCATGTTCTCGAAGATCCTGATCGCGAACCGCGGCGAGATCGCCTGCCGGGTCATCAAGACGGCGCGGCGCATGGGCATCAAGACCGTCGCGGTCTATTCGGACGCGGATCGGGACGCCCTGCATGTCGAGATGGCCGATGAGGCCATGCATATCGGCCCGCCCGCCGCCGCCCAATCCTATCTGGTGATCGAGAAGATCATCGAGGCCTGCAAGGCGACGGGCGCGCAGGCCGTGCATCCGGGCTATGGCTTCCTCTCCGAGCGCGAGGCCTTCGCCCAGGCACTGAAGGACAACGGCATCGTCTTCATTGGCCCCAATCCGGGCGCGATCGCCGCGATGGGCGACAAGATCGAGTCGAAGAAGGCGGCCGCTGCAGCGAAGGTCTCGACGGTGCCCGGCCATCTCGGCGTGATCGAGAGCCCCGACCATGCGGTGAAGATCGCCGACGAGATCGGCTATCCCGTGATGATCAAGGCCTCCGCCGGCGGTGGCGGCAAGGGCATGCGCATCGCTTACTCGGCGGACGAGGTGGCGGAGGGGTTCGCGCGAGCGAAGTCGGAGGCCGCGTCGTCCTTCGGCGACGACCGCGTCTTCGTCGAGAAGTTCATCGTCGATCCGCGCCATATCGAGATCCAGGTGCTCGGCGACAAGCATGGCAACGTCATCTATCTCGGCGAGCGCGAGTGCTCGATCCAGCGCCGCAACCAGAAGGTCGTCGAGGAGGCGCCGTCGCCGCTGCTCGACGAGGCGACGCGCCGCAAGATGGGCGAGCAGGCCGTCGCGCTGGCCAAGGCCGTGAATTATGATTCCGCCGGAACGGTCGAGTTCGTCGCCGGACAGGACAAGTCGTTTTATTTCCTCGAGATGAACACGCGTCTTCAGGTCGAGCATCCGGTGACCGAGATGGTCACCGGCATCGATCTGGTCGAGCAGATGATCCGCGTCGCCTATGGCGAGAAGCTCGCGCTGTCGCAGGCCGATGTGAAGCTGAACGGCTGGGCGGTGGAGAGCCGCGTCTATGCCGAGGATCCGACGCGCAGCTTCCTGCCCTCGACCGGCCGGCTCGTGACCTATCGCCCGCCGGCGGAAGGGCCGGATGGCGAGGCCACGGTGCGCAATGACACCGGCGTGTATGAGGGCGGCGAGATCTCGATCTATTACGACCCGATGATCGCCAAGCTCGTGACGCATGCGCCGACGCGTGTGGCCGCGATCGAGGCGCAGGCGCGCGCGCTCGATGCCTTCGCCATCGACGGCATCCGCCACAACATCCCCTTCGTCTCGGCGCTGATGCATCATCCGCGCTGGATCTCGGGGAATCTCTCGACCGGCTTCATCGCCGAGGAATTCCCGGAAGGGTTCTCGCTGCCGGCGCCGGAAGGCGAGGTCGCGCTGCGGATGGCTGCGCTCGCGATCGCCTGCGACCATAAGCTCAACCAGCGCAAGCGCCATGTCTCGGCGCAGATGGAAGGCTGGCGCAAGGTTTCCTTCGAGCGCACGCGCATCGTCGTCCTCGGCGGGGAGCGCTTCGAGGGCGAGGTGAGCGAGCAGGGCGAGGCGGTGGTGATCGGCTTCGGTTCCCGCAGCCTGTCGGTCGTCAGCGACTGGCGCCCGGGCGAGCCGGTCTGGCGCGGCACGCTCGACGGCGTCGCGATCGCGGCACAGGTGCGCTCGATCCTGAACGGCGTCGCGCTCGGGCATGCCGGGGCTTATGCCAACGCCCATGTCCACACGCCGCGCGAGGCGGAGCTTGCCGCACTGATGCCGGAGAAGGTCGCGGCCGACACGGGCAAGTTCCTGCTCTGTCCGATGCCCGGCGTGGTCAAGGCGATCTCGGTCAAGCTCGGCCAGGAGGTCAAGGCTGGCGAGGCGCTCTGCATGGTCGAGGCGATGAAGATGGAAAACGTGCTGCGCGCCGAGAAGGATGCGACCATCGCCAAGATCCTGGCGAAGGAGGGCGATTCGCTCGCCGTCGATGCCGTGATCATGGAATTCGCCTGACGTGGGCGCGCAGACGACCGCTCGCGGGTTCGTCATGGTCGGGCTTGTCCCGACCATCCACGTCGTCGCTGATCGAGTGCAGTGTTCAAGACGTGGATGCTCGCCACAAGGGCGAGCATGACGGGATTGCGGAGATTTGCATGCTGACGATCTGGGGGCGGATCAGCTCCATCAATGTCCAGAAGGCGGTCTGGGCGGCGGGCGAGGTCGGCCAGAGCTTCGAGCGCATCGATTGCGGCGGTTCGTTCGGGGGGCTGCGCGAGCCGGTCTTCCTCTCCAAGAATCCGAATGCCCAGATTCCGGTGCTGGAGGATGGCGAGGTCTGCATCTGGGAATCCAACAGCATCGTGCGCTATCTCGCGGCGCGCTATGGATCGGGCTGGATCTGGGAGGAGGATCCGGCCCTGCGCGCCGATGCCGACCGCTGGATGGACTGGATGCAGTCGGAGCTGCAGCCGGCGCTGGCGCCGGTGCTCTGGGGCGTGGTGCGCAAAGTGCCCGAGTACATGGATCCGGAGAAGATCGCGGCCAGCGCCGCCAAGGCCGAGCGGCTGATGGAGATCCTCGACAATCACCTCTCGACGCGCAGCTTTCTTGCCGGCGAGCGCTTCGGTATGGCCGACATCACGGCGGGCTGCGGCGCGCATCGCTGGCTGAACATGCCGGTGGAGAAGACCGAGCGGCCGCATGTGCGGCGCTGGTATGAGACGCTCTTTGCCCGCCCGGCAGCCAAGCCTGCGCTGGCCCTGCCGGTCACCTGACGGTGATCGGGGCGCGTCTTGATCCGGGAGCGCGTGGAGGCAAGATGGCGGCCATGCATCCGTTCCGCCTCACTCTCCTGCTTCTGGTCCTGGGCGCGACGCCGTCCTGGGCGCAGGGCAGCACGACGCTCGCTGCCGACCGGGCGCAGGTCGCCGCCTGCCTGCGCGACAATCGCACCGCCGCTCCCTCCTGCATCGGCGCCATCGCGGTGGCCTGCGTCAGCGCGGCCAGCGCCGACCGTCGCGCCGCCGAGGTCGGTTGCGCCCGGCGCGAGGAGGCGGTCTGGCGCGAGCGGCTGATGCTGGCGATGCAGCAGAGCGGGCGCTCGCTCGATGCCGGGCAGCGCAGCCGGCTCGCGGCGCTGCATCTGGCCTGGGAGGGGTTCATCGCGCAGAAATGCGCCTTCTATGGCGCGACCCAGCGCGAGGGCTGGCAACTCGGCCGGCAGGCCGGCTGCGAACTGCGCGAGGTCGCCACGCGCGCGCTCGAACTCGAACGCACGGCGACGCCGCAGGTGCCGGCGCGCCGACCGTCGCAGCCGCCGCAGATCATCCGCTAGGCCAGGCTGTTAGCGAGCTGTCAGCTTTCCCGGGCTAGAAGCGGCTGAACCCTGCGCTCCGGAAACAGCCCATGTTCTTTGCCCTGTCCAAGCTGGTCTGGTTCGTGATGTCGCCGGTGAACCTGGCGATCCTGCTGGCCGCTTTCGCGGCGCTGCTGTCCTTCACGCGCTTTGCCCGCCCGGCTCGTTGGCTCGGTGCTGCGGCATTGCTGGCGCTGGTGCTGATGGCCTTCAGCCCGCTGCCGCGCATTGTGCTGCGCCCGCTGGAGGATCGCTTCCCGCAGCAGGACGCGGCGAAGGGGCCGGTCACCGGGATCATCGTGCTCGGTGGTCCCATCGGTGTCGCGCGGAACGACGTGGTGCTGCTTTCGGCCGGGGCGCGCATGACGAAGGCCGTCGAGCTCGCGCGGCTGCATCCGCAGGCGAAGGTGGTCTTTACCGGCGGCGCCGCCAATCTCGTGTCGCCGGTGACCGATACCGAAGCGGATGGGGCGCGGTTGATGTTCCTCGGGCTCGGCCTGCCTCCGGAACGGCTGCTGTTCGAGGACAAGTCTCGCAACACGCTGGAGAACGCCGTCTTCACGCGCCGGCTGGTCGATCCCAAGCCCGGCGAGCGCTGGCTGCTGGTGACCTCGGCCTGGCACATGCCGCGCTCGATGGGGGTTTTCCGAAAGGCCGGCTTTGCGGTCGAAGCGTTTCCCGTCGACTATCTCTCAGACGGCGAGCCGGAGGATTTCATCCGGCCCTACATGCGGGCGCCGCGCGGCCTCACCATCGCGGACGATGCCTTCAAGGAATGGGTCGGGCTGCTGGCCTATTGGCTGGCAGGCTATACCGACAGTCTGTTCCCTGGGCCGTGACGGGCCGCGACTATTCGCTTTTCGGCAGCCTCAGCCGGTAAACGCCGCGGAAATCGTTGGGATCGACGGGCCGCCCCTTGCGGGTGATGACAATCCGGCCCTCCTGCATCAGCCGGACCGCGACGCGGCGGATCGGCTGCATCAGCGGCCCCCAGCCATCGGGATGGTCGCCGCCAAGGGCCCGCGCAACATCGGTCGGGCCGATCGTGCGGTCGTCGCCGCGTTCGCCCGCGAGCTTCAGGATCGTGGCCTCGAAATCACTGTCGTCGGGGATGCTCACATTGCACCGGGATAGCGGAAGACGCGGGCGGCGTCGGAGGCGAATTGCCGCCGGTACATCGCGACCAGAACGGCGCCGGTGAACAGGATGAAGGTCGTCGGTCCAAGGAACCAGCCCATATAGGCGAGTGCAAAAAAGAAGGCGCGCTGGCCGCGGTTGAAGTGGCGCCCGCCGGCGATGTTCATCTCGGTCGCCTCATGGACGGCGCGCTCGGCGTCCTTAGGGTCGTGGTTCTTGGCCGGGGGCAGGGAGCCGAGCAGGATGACGCAGTAGTTGAACAGACGGTAGCTCCAGGCGAACTTGAAGAAGGCGTAGCCGAAGATCAGCGCGAGCCCGATGACCTTGAGCTCCCAGGCGGCGCGGGTCGGCGCGGTGCCGAAGGGCAGGTCGGAGAACAGCGCGACGACGCGGTCGGTCGATTGCAGCAGCGTCAGTGTGCCGCCGATGGCGATCAGCGAGGTCGAGGCGAAGAAGGCGGTGCCGTTCTGCAGGCCGTTCATGATCTGCGTGTCGACGATGCGGTTGTCCCGGCTCATCGATTCGCGGATCCAGCGGGCGCGGCGCAGGTTCATCCGCATGTTCAGGCTCTTGCCGGCGTGCGGGCCCAGTTCGACGGCGAAATGGTAGCCGATCCACGAGGCCGCGAAGAACGCCGCGCCGATGATGTCGAGGGTTTCGAATCCGATCATGCCCATCCCCTGCCGGCAGCTTGCGTCTTCCATGGGTGGTTGCCAAGGCTTGATCCGGATTGACCTGCTTCGCCTGAGCCGACAAGGGTGTCGCTCATGAAAGCGGTGCATCGACCGCGCCCGGAACGGTTCGAGCTGCCGCCTTGTCCCATATCCTGATCGTCCTGGCCGTCGTCGCCTTCCTGTTCCGCAAGCCTCTGGGCCGGCTTCTCGCACGGCAATTCCCCGACAGGGCCAAGCGTCAGCAGGTTCTCGGAACGATCATCGCAGGCTTCCTGCTGGTCATCGCGATCAGGCTGCTGGCGCTGCTCTGGTAAGGGCCGCAAGCGCTCATTCTCTCGACGTCATTCCGGACAAGCCGCTTCAGAGGGTAGGCGCTCCACAATGGATTCCGGAGTTCCGCTGCGCTCCATCCGGAATGACGGCGCGCACGCTTCTGTTGCCGCGAAACCTCATACCGGCCCCGTCGCGCCCCGCCGGCTTGCCAGCGCGCTGATCCTGCGGCATTCTGACCCCATCGCTCACACAAGACAGGGAGGGCTGAATGGAATTCATCATCAAGTTCAGCTCCCCGCGCAAATTCGCCTCGCCGCGCAATTTCTGCGTGCCGCGAATGTCCCGCCGCTAGGTCGGACGCGCCCGTGGCCCGCCTGAGGCGGTGCCAGAGCTTTCTCCATCGTTCTTTCGTCCTTCGCTGAAGACCGGCGCGCGTCGCCGTCTCCAGCCTGCTCCGGAGTCGGCTCCCCTGCGGGCCGAAGTCACACATGTCCCGTCCCGATCGCACCGGGCGGCCCGAACCTTTCCGGGCCGTTCTCGGCTTCACTTTCCGTCACTGGGTCCGCCAGCCTGGATCCGTCGGCCTCGTTGGCGGCGCGATGATGGCGGCGACCGTCGCCGACCTGTTCATGCCCGTCTATGCCGGCCGTCTCGTCGATGCGGTGGCAGGCGAGGGCGCATCCGCCCTCGATGCCGCGCTCTGGTCGCTCGCCGCGATGCTGGCGCTCGGCGCCTGCGGCGTGGCCTTCCGCCATCTCGGCTTCATCGGCATCACCGGCATGACGCTGCGCACGATGGGCGACACGGCCAGCGAAGCCTTCGCGCGGCTGCAGCGCTTCTCGACCGACTGGCACGCCAACAACTTCGCCGGCTCGACCGTGCGCAAGATCACGCGTGGCATGTGGGCGCTCGACCTGCTGACCGACACGATCCTGATCGCGCTGCTGCCGTCAGTCGTCGTGCTGATCGGCTCGACGGTGCTGCTCGCCTGGCATTGGCCGGCGATGGGGCTCGTCGTGCTGGCCGGCGCGCTGATCTATGTCGGCGTCACCGTCGCGCTGTCGCTGAACTATGTCGCGCCGGCGGCCCGGCTCGCCAATAGCTGGGATACCCGCCTCGGCGGGGCGCTGGCCGATGCGATCTCCTGCAATCCGGTGGTGAAGGCTTATGGCGCGGAACTCCGCGAGGATGCCCGCACCGCCGGCGTGCTGGCGAAATGGTCGCTGCGGACGCGGCGTACCTGGGTGCGCGGGACGACTTCGGGCACGGCACAGCAAATCGTGCTGCTGGGCTTGCGAGCTGCCGTCATCGGGCTGGTGATCTGGCTCTGGGCCAATGGGCGGGCGACACCAGGCGATGTCGCCTTCGTGCTGACGAGCTATGCGGTGGTGCATGGCTATCTGCGCGATGTCGGGCAGCATGTGCACAACCTCCAGCGTTCGGTGAACGACATGGAGGAGTTGGTCGCGATGCATGACCAGCCCTATGGCGTGTCGGATTGCAAGGGCGCCACCGCCATGGCGGTAACGGCCGGCGAGATCGCCTTCGAGGATGTGACCTTCCATTATGGCGGGCATGCCGAGCCGCTCTATCGCGACTTCTCGCTGACGGTCCGTGCCGGCGAGAAGGTGGGGCTCGTCGGGCGCTCCGGCTCCGGCAAGACGACCTTCGTCAAGCTGGTGCAGCGGCTCTACGACGTCACCTCGGGGCGCATCGCGATCGATGGGCAGGACATCTCGGCGGTGACGCAGGCGTCCTTACGCCAGCAGATCGCGATCGTGCAGCAGGAGCCGGTGCTGTTCCACCGCTCGCTGGCGGAGAACATCGCCTATGGCCGGCCCGGCGCCTCGCTCGCCCAGATCGAGCAGGCGGCGCGGCTCGCCAACGCGCACGAGTTCATCATGCGTCTGCCGAAGGGCTACGCCACGCTGGTCGGCGAGCGCGGCGTCAAGCTGTCGGGCGGCGAGCGCCAGCGCGTCGCGATCGCGCGCGCCTTCCTGGCCGACGCACCGATCCTGATCCTGGACGAGGCGACCTCGAGTCTCGATTCGGAATCGGAAGCGCTGATCCAGGAGGCGATGGAGCGGCTGATGGAAGGCCGCACCACCATCGTCATCGCGCACCGGCTCTCGACGGTGCGGGCCATGGACCGCATCCTGGTCTTCGACCGGGGGCGGGTGGTGGAAGAGGGGCCGCACGAGGCGCTGCTCCAGCGCGAGAACGGCGCCTATCGGGCGCTGTTCGAGAAGCAGGTCAGCGAGCTGGCCAAGGGACTGGCGTTGTAGGAAAGCGCGCGGGGAACCCCTCTCCCGGATGGGAGAGGGGCAGGGGTGAGGGATTGCCGTTGGTTGCTACGGGCGCGACGGACCCGTTGCGCTTCAAGATGCAACGGCAGGCCCTCATCCGGCGCTCCGCGCCACCTTCTCCCATCCGGGAGAAGGAAGAAGCCGGCTCACTTCGGCGCGAGCGCTCTCGGCCTGACGCCTTTGACCGGACCTGGCGGCAGGTCGCCGGCACCCTGATTCAGCGACTTCACATCAAGATTCGACTTGTTCAGAAAACGATTCAAGCCGGCTACATAACTCTCTGGCAGGGACCAGTGTTTTGCGCTGGCGATGACCGTCTCCATATAGCCCGGCTTCGGCCTGCCCACCTCGCCGGAGCGGCCGATATAGACCAGCGCGCGTTTGGCACCGCCGGTCACGATCACCGGCTGGCTGATCTTGACGTAGAGCCCGCTGGCCAGCTCCTCGAACTTGTCGAGCGTGCGGATATCGCCGAGCGAACAGTCCCAGAGCACGCCATGGACCTCCTCGCGCGGGTCGCGGATCACCGAGGCATAGCCGTCGCGGGTAACGATGAAGCGGTGGCGCGGCAGGCGGGCCAGGCCGAGCGCGCGCGAGTTCGGGCAGCGCTGCGCCATCCCGGCGGGGTCCATGTTGAGGCCGTAGGCGAAGTAGAGGGGCATGGCGATCGCTTCGTCAGAAAGGCGCTGGAAGAACCCCTCTCCCGAATGGGAGAGGGGCAGGGGTGAGGGACCGCCGCTGATTGCTCAGACGCGACGGAGCCGTTGCAATTCACGCGGGGACGGCAGGCCCTCATCCGGCCCTCCGGGCCACCTTCTCCCATCCGGGAGAAGGGAAAAGGGCGTCGGATCCATCCGTCTACTTCGTCTTCTCGAACAATTCCCGCCCGATCAGCATCCGCCTGATCTCGCTCGTTCCCGCGCCGATCTCGTAGAGCTTGGCGTCGCGCAGCAGGCGACCTGTCGGGTAGTCGTTGATGTAGCCGTTGCCGCCGAGGAGCTGGATCGCGTCGAGGGCGATCTGCGTCGCCTTCTCGGCCGAGATCAGGATCGCGCCGGCGGCATCCTCCCGGGTGGTCTCGCCGCGGTCGCAGGCCTTGGCGACGGCATACACATAGGCCTTGCAGGCGTTCATCATCACATACATGTCGGCGAGCTTGCCCTGGACGAGCTGGAACTGGCCGATCGACTGGCCGAACTGCTTGCGCTCATGGACATAGGGCATGACCACGTCCATCGCGGCCTGCATGATGCCGAGCGGACCGGCCGAGAGCACGACGCGCTCATAGTCGAGCCCCGACATCAGCACGTTGACGCCGCGCCCGACCGCACCCAGCACGTTCTCCTCCGGGACCTCGCACTCCTCGAAGACGAGTTCGCAGGTGTCGGAGCCGCGCATGCCGAGCTTGTCGAGCTTCTGGGCGGTGGAGAAGCCCTTCATGCCCTTCTCGATCAGGAAGGCGGTGATGCCCTTCGAGCCGGCGGCCGGGTCGGTCTTTGCGTAGACCACCAGCGTCTCGGCGATCGGCCCGTTGGTGATCCACATCTTGTTGCCGGTGATGACGTAGCGGTCGCCCTTCTTCTCGGCCCGGGTCTTCATCGAGACTACGTCGGAGCCGGCGCCGGGTTCGGACATGGCGAGAGAGCCGACATGCTCGCCCGAGATCAGCTTGGGCAGGTATTTTGCCTTCTGGGCGGCGCTGCCGTTGCGGGCGATCTGGTTGATGCAGAGATTGGAATGGGCGCCGTAGGACAGGCCGACCGAGGCGGAGGCTCTGGAGACCTCCTCGATGGCCACGACATGCTCGAGATAGCCGAGCCCCGCGCCGCCATCCTCCTCCTTCACCGTGATGCCGTGCAGGCCCAGCGCGCCCATCTGCGGCCAGAGATCGCGCGGGAACTGGTTGGTCTTGTCGATCTCCTCGGCGCGCGGCGCGATCTTCTCCCGTGCAAAGGCGTGGACCGTGTCGCGGATCGCGTCGGCGGTCTCGCCGAGGTCGAAATTGAAGGGGCGGGGTGCGTTGGCGAGCATGGTGGACCTCCCGATGTGCCGGCGCGGCGGGGCGCGGCGTTTGCCCGGGTTATAGCGCGGAACGGCGCGAAGTCAGTGCGCGGGAGCGCGGAAGCCGGGTTGGCGGGTATGGGGTGACGGTGACGCTTATTTGCCGATCACGCCCCGGCGTCTGAGCATCACCAGCGTCAGAAGCGCCGCGCAGACGCAGGCGAGGGCGACGAAGAAGGCGCCGAGATCATGCTCCATCCAGGGCAGGCCCTTCACATTGATGCCGAAGAGACCGGTGATGAAGGTCGCGGGCATGAACAGCGCGGTCAGGATGGACAGCGCATAGAGCTGGCGATTGGTCTGGTTGGCGGTGCGGGCCGCCATCTCGTCCTGCAGCAGCCGGGCGCGGTCCTGCACCGACTGGACGTCGGCATGCGGGCCCTCGATCCTTTGCAGCAGGCGGCTTGTGCAAGCCCGCATCGCGTCGGGCGCGCCACGTCCGGAGTTGCTGTCGGCGAAGCGGCGAAAGAGCAGATGCAGCCCCGCGAGTTGCCGATGCAGGCGCACAGCCGTTCGCCTGATCGCGCCGATCTGGCTCGGCGCGTCCTCGAAGCTGTCGGACAGGACGAGATCCTCGACGCTGTCAGTCAGGTCCATCAGCTGCACGACCGCGTCGGTTACGTCGTCGATGATGAACTCGACCAGGAGTTCAAAGAGATCGGCGGTGCTGGCGACGGCTTCGCCCCGGTCCAGCGTCTCGGCGACGAGCCGCGTCGAGCGCATCGCCTCGCGCCGGCCGGTGATGACGAAGCGCTCGCCCACGATCCAGTAGAGCGCGCCCACCTCGCCGGAGTTGCGATCGACGTCCCGGATCAGGTCATGTGAGACGCCCCAGACCAGCCCGGCGGAGTGATCGAGCCGCTGATGCGAGTCCGTCGAGAGAAATACCTCTTCCGCCGTGGGAGACAGGAGCCGGGACTGTTCGCCGATCCAGCTCTTGGCGCGGTTGTGGACGAGGTCGAGATGCAGCCAGACGAAGCCCTGTTGCGGCGGCAGGACGGGGATCTCGTCACGCGGGATGAGGCTGGGCTGCCCGTCGGCGCCAAAGCGATAGGCCCAGACGATGCCGGTCTTCGACTGCTCGTCGGCCCGGATGGCAAAGGCTTGAGTCATGCGCTGGCGACCGGTCGGGACAAGGACGGCCGCGAGCCCTGCGCGCGCTGCGTGAAGGTTTTATGACACCGCTGGTTCCCGGCGCCTCAATCGTTGGCCTGCACCGTGCGGGAGGGGACACGCCCCGGCGGCCGAGGCCCGTCGCTGCTGCTGTTTGCAAGGCGGGCGGGAGGCGTCGGCAGCGTCCGCGGGCCCGCGACCTGCACCCTCGGCTCGCCGCCGCGCCATTTGCGCGCGCCGATGTCGAAGCGGCCCTCGCGCCAGGCGGCGAACTCGCGCTCGCTGCCGAAGAAGGCGTTGCGGTCGACGTCGCCGGTGATGCCGGGCACCCGGCCGGTCGTGGTGAACTGCCAGAACTCCCACTTCTCGCGATTGTAGCGATGGCGCAGCGGGGCTGCGGTCGAGCGCAGCCAGTAGGGATAGTCATTGAAGGCGCCCTCGAGGATGTCCTCGTGGAAATTGATGTCGGTGTAGATGATCGGCTTCTTGCCGGTGTGCTCGTGCAGCGCCGCGAGCATGATCCGCATCTTCTCCAGCGCATCCTCGCGCGAGACCTTGCGGGTGCATTGGGAATCATTCTGCCATTCGACGTCGAGCACCGGCGGCAGCGCATCGGGATCGCGCGGGATGTGGCGCTTCATCCAGCGCACCTGGTCCTTTGCCGGGCGGCACCACCAGACGAAGTGATAGGCGCCGCGCGCGACGCCGTGCTTCTTCGCGCCGGCCCAGTTCTGGCGGAAGTTCGGATCGAGATGGTCGCCGCCTTCCGTCGCCTTGATGAAGGCGAAGCGCGTGCCCGCATCCTTGACCTTCGCCCAGTCGATTTCGCCCTGCCAGCGCGAGACGTCGATACCCTGGATCGCCTGGCGGCGGGCGTCGCGGACGCCGTGATGGGGGGAGGAGTCGCTCTTCTTGGGGTAGAGCGCAGCGGCCGGACCGGCCAGGGCGATCAGCAGGCCGCCGAGGCCAAGGGCGTGAAGTATCGCCCGCTCCATAATCCGCGCTCGCACCGGCATCTCCTCATCCGCGTCGCCTTCCGTGATGCGGAGGTCGTGGTTAAGAGCCGGTTAGGTTTCGGAAAAATGCCGCGCGCTTGTTTCAGCCTTGGTTAACCGCACGGGGGTGGGCAGGCCGAGTGCGCTGGCGGACAGCGGTTCAGTCGGCCTCGGCGACTTCGCCGCCGGCAGGCTGGAAGGCGGAAGCCGAGACAGGGGCGACGCTGCCTGGAATCCGCGCGACGGCGGGCGCGGCGGGGCGATCCGGGCCGGGGCTCGGCTGCGGCGGCACGCCCTTCTGCTTGTCCCAGCGGCGTGTGCCGATGTCGAACTCGCCCGTGCGCCAGCCGGTGAACTCGCCGTCATTGCCGAAGAAGGCGTTGCGGTCGACATCGCCTTTGATGCCGGGGATGCGGCCGGTCGTGGTGAACTGCCAGAAGGCCCAGGGGCGGTTGGCGTAGCGCGTCTCGGGCAGGGCGGCGGTCGAGCGGATCCAGTAGGGATAGTTGTTGAACTGGCCCTCGAGCACATCCTTGTGGAAGGTGATGTCGGTGTAGATCACCGGCTTCTTCCCGGTGAGCTGCTCGAGCTCGGTCAACATGAGCTGGATTTTTTCCAGCGCCAGCCCACGGTCGATCTTCTGCGGGCAACTGCGCGAATGCCCATTCCATTCGACGTCGAGCACCGGCGGCAGCGCGTCGGGATCGTTAGGGATGTGCTGCTTGAACCAGACCGCCTGCTCATGGGCCGGGCGGCACCAGTAGACGAAATGATAGGCGCCGCGCGGGATGCCGGCGCGGCGCGCGCCCTCCCAGTTGCGCAGGAAGGCGGGGTCGACATGGTCGCCGCCCTCGGTCGCCTTCATGTAGACGAAGCGGGTTCCGGCGCCCTTCACGGCGGTCCAGTCGATCTCGCCCTGCCAGCGCGAGATGTCGATGCCGTGGATCGGATAGCGATGCGCCTCGGCGACGCCGGGGTGAGGGCGCGCATCGCCCTTGGCCGGGTAATGCCCTTCCATGGCCACGCAGCCGCCGAGAGCGGCGATCGCGACGGCGAGCGCAAGGGGGGCCAAGGA
The DNA here is from genome assembly GCF_058801345.1 of Allobosea sp. GW822-FHT03F07. Taxonomy (NCBI): domain Bacteria; kingdom Pseudomonadati; phylum Pseudomonadota; class Alphaproteobacteria; order Hyphomicrobiales; family Alloboseaceae; genus Allobosea; species Allobosea sp. GW822-FHT03F07. The sequence goes on along the minus strand of NZ_JBXAND010000005.1, from coordinate 323,685 downwards.
TGAGGTTTGCATGCGGCGGGGGTTCATCTGCCGCAAGATTGAGGAGAAAGCTTGACGCGGGGTTTACGTTACCCGCTTTCCCCGCGCCGTCAGCCCGGTGGCCGGCCCTCAGCTCAGCCGCAGCAGCAGCGTCGCGATGCCGAGGAAGGAGAAGAAGCCGATCACGTCCGTGATCGTGGTGACGAAGGTTCCCGATGAGATCGCCGGGTCGATGCCGGCCTTGTCGAGCGCCAGCGGCACCGCGACGCCGGCCAGCGCGGCAACGATGAGGGTGATCACCATCGCCAGGCTGATCACCATGCCGAGCTTGATGTTGGCGAACCAGATCGCGGCGACGATTCCCGTGATCGCCGCGAAGGCGACGCCGTTCAGCAGGCCGACGATCATCTCGCGGCGGAAGAAGCGGCCCATGTTCCAGCTGCCGAGGTCGCCGGTGCCGAGCGCGCGCACGGCGACCGTCATCGTCTGCGTTGCGGCGTTGCCGCCCTGGCTCGCGACGATCGGGGCGAGCACGGCGAGCGCGACGAGCTTCGAGAGCTGCGCCTCGAACATCGCCATCACGGAGGCGCTGACGAAGGCGGCGACGAGGCTGATGAAGCGCCAGCGGAAGCGTCCGAGCGCGACCTCGCGCACCGAATCCGACAATTCTTCGTCGGCATGCACGCCGCCGAGCTGCTTGACGTCATCATCGGCCGCTTCCTCGATCACGTCGACGATGTCGTCGATGGTGATCACGCCGACGAGCCGGCCGGCATCGTCGATGACCGGGGCGGCGATGAGATTGTAGCGCTGGAACAGCCGGGCGACATCCTCGATGTCGTCCTTCGCCTTCACGGCGCGGCTGTCTTCGTCGACGAGTTCCGCGACGGGGACCGGGCGCCTGGTGCGCAGCAGCCGGTCGAGCCGGACGGTTCCGACGAAATGATGCGCGGGGTCGGCGACGAAGATCTCGAAGAAGCGCTCCGGCATGTCGGCCGCCTCGCGCAGATAGTCGATGGTCTGGCCGACCGTCCAGAACGCCGGCACGGCGACGACCTCGCTCTGCATGCGCCGGCCGGCGCTGTCCTCGGGATAATCGAGGCCCTGCTGCAGGACGATGCGCTCGGCGGGAGGGAGCTTGTCGAGCACCTCCTGCTTGTCGGCCTCGTCGAGGTCCTCGAGGATGTAGACGGCGTCGTCGGTGTCGAGGTCTCGCACGCCCTCGGCCACCGTCTCGGGCGAAAGCTCCTCCAGAATTTCCTCTCGGATCGCATCGTCAACTTCGGTCAGCGCCGTGAAGTCGAAGTCACTGCCCAGCAGCGAGATCAGCTTTGGCCGCTCCTCCGGGTCGAGCGCTTCGAGCAGGGCGCCGAGATCGGCCTCGTGCATGTCGGCGACGATGTCGCGCAGCGTCGTCAGGTCGGAGAGCAGCAGTGCCTGCGAGACCTGTTCGACCAGGCCGGCGTCGATCGCCCCCTCCTCGTCGCGGATCGGGCGCTCGAGCGTGTCTTCGGGAGCTTTGTGCGTGTCCGTCATCGGCCCGCTCCGCGATACGCGATTCGAAGGAGGTGGATTCGGCGAGGTGCCAGCAGCCCTTGTGTCAGCGGCCTGCCACTGTTGCAACGCGGCAAGACGCTTTAGCGGCGCAAACCGGTGTGCTGAGAAACTGGAGGCGCCAGAAACGCGAACGGCGATCCTTGCGGATCGCCGTTCGCCGGGCTGGTGCCCTCAATCTGGTGCGGTCAAGAGGACTCGAACCTCCACGGGTCTCCCCGCTACCACCTCAAGGTAGTGCGTCTACCAATTCCGCCATGACCGCGGCGTCTCGAAGGTCCCTGCGCGATGGCGGAGAACTCCGGAGCGGCGCGGGTCTAGCAAATCGAATCCGTCGCCACAAGGGCCTTGCAGAGGACTTGCGCAGGAAAAGGCGATCAGGCCGCCGCGGCGACGCTCTGGAGCGTGTAGACCGTCGGGCGTTTCAGCATCTGGGTGATCTCGACGGCGATCTTCGAGCCGTTGACGACGACGATTCCCTTGGCGAAGGGGTGGTTGTTGGCGAGAATCTGGACTTCGTCGGTCTCGCTGGCGTTGAGCTCGATGATCGCGCCGCGGCCCATGCGCAGCAGCTTGTAGATCGGCATCCGGGCGGAGCCGAGAACGACCGTCAGTTCGACGGGTACGATATCGAGATCGGCCTTCAAGTCCTGCCTCCGAAACCCTACTTCAGAATTCCACCAACGAAACTTGCCTGATTCCCCGTCAGGGGGCATGAGGCTGACCGCCGCTTCGATCCCGAGGTTGGGCGCAACAGGGTTAATGCGCAGTGAAGACGCGCGAGGCGCTTGCCGAAACTTTCCTTGCCGAGCCCGGCTCGGCGCCGGTCGAATGGGTCGTGGCCGATGGGCTCGTCGGCTATGACGACGCCGTCGCCGAGATGGAAATGCGCGCCGGGCTGATCGCCGACGGGCTCGCGCGCGAGCGGGTCTGGCTGGTCGAGCACCCGCCGCTCTATACGGCCGGTACCTCGGCGAAGGATGAGGACCTGATCGCGCCGGAGCGCTTCCCGGTGCATCGCAGCGGGCGGGGCGGGCAGTTCACCTATCACGGGCCGGGCCAGCGCGTGGCCTATGTCATGCTCGACCTGAAGCGGCGCCAGCCCGACCTCCGGCGTTTCGTGGCGGCGCTCGAATCCTGGCTCATCGCGACGCTGGACGGCTTCAACATCCGCGGCGAGCGCCGCGAGGACCGCGTCGGCGTCTGGGTCCGCCGGCCGGAGAAGGCGGAAGGCGCCGAGGACAAGATCGCCGCGATCGGCATCCGCGTCAGGCGCTGGGTCTCGTTCCACGGCATCTCGCTCAATGTCGAGCCGGAGCTGTCGCATTTCGACGGCATCGTGCCCTGCGGCGTCAGCGACCACGGCGTCACCTCGCTGGTCGATCTCGGCCTGCCGCTGACGATGGCGGATGTCGATTCAGTGCTGCGCGCCGAGTTCGAGAACATCTTCGGGCCGACGATTTGACGTCGGCACATGGGCACGGTCCATCCTAGGGCAGGAAGTTCTTGATCACCACGAAGACCTCCTGCGTCTTCGACTTGTTCAAGAGTTTCCCGCCCGAGAAAGTGAACGCCTTCCGATCGATTTCGCCCGGTGCGGTGCCGACATTGCCGCCGATCGTGTCGATTGATTTCTTGTCGACCGCAACGACGATGTCAGCGTGGCTGAAGTAGTCCGCGTGAGTCATCGCCCAGTCATAATCGATCGGTGGCTTGCCGGCGCGGTTCATGCCGACGATGTCGCCAGGTTCGATCGTTACATCCGAGACGCGATAGCCCCAGAAGGCGGACGGCTTCTTGATCGCTTTGTCGTTGATCGTCCGGTAGAAATAGACCGAATGCTGTGTGCTGTAGGGGAAGGTCGTGTTCGCGCCGGCCAGGTTGACCATGTAGGACACGAAAGCCGCCGACCACGGCACCTCATGGTCGCTGCCGTCGAGGTCCGGGCGCTTGAGGAAATCCCAATAGACGCCGATGCGTTCCTTCAGCGGCGAAACGTGCTCGGCCATCCCCCCGAAGGCAGCGAATTCCGCTTCGGTCTTCGCGACCAGCTTGCTGCTGAACATTCCCATGGCAGTCCCCTATGCCGCGCGGCAGGCGCCTCTGCACGCCACGGCGCAATTGCAACTATAGGTTGATGTTCTTGTATGTCAATCTCATAGATTGCGATGCGTTGGGGGCCGGATAGGCGCGAGCATGGAGCCATGGCACCGTGATCGGCCGGTTTACCTCTCGTTGACCAAGCTCGCCCATCCTCCCGTCCGGACAGACGGAGAGGAAAGGGACGACATGACGAAATTCATGCTCGCGGCCGTGATCACGGCGTGTCTTGCGGCCTGCACCAACACCGAGACGCGGATCGCCGGTGCGGCGGCCGGGGCGGGGGCAGGGGCGATCGTGCTCGGACCGATCGGTGCGGTCGCCGGCGGCGCGATCGGGGCGGTGGCCGGACCGACCGTGACCGGCTCGGTCAGCAAGGTGCAGGAATAGCGCGCGGCTGTAACACGCGGCGACGGCATGGGGGATTTCCGCTCTCGGCTCTGAGCATCCGCGCCGGTTGGCGTTTGCCGCGCGGCGCGCCATAACCCGGTGAAGAAAACACCGCCTGGGAGCGCGCCGTGCCGATCATCGAGAGCAAGGTCGATCTGAATTCGGCCGAGACGCGTGCCAACGCCGCGGCCTGGGCCGAGTTGCGTTCGGAATTGCAGGAGCGGCGTGCGGCCGCGGCGCTCGGCGGCAACGCGAAATCGCGCGAGCGCCACACGGCGCGCGGCAAATTGCTGCCGCGCGAGCGCGTGCTGCGCCTGCTCGATCCGGGCTCGGCATTCCTCGAGATCGGCTCGCTCGCCGCTTTCGGCATGTATGAGGGCGACGTCCATGGCGCCGGCATGATCGCGGGCATCGGCCGCGTCGCCGGGCGCGAGGTGATGGTCGTCTGCAACGACGCCACCATCAAGGGCGGCACCTATTACCCGATGACGGTGAAGAAGCATCTGCGGGCGCAGGAGATCGCGCGCGAGAACCGCCTGCCTTGCGTCTATCTCGTCGATTCCGGCGGCGCGAACCTGCCGCACCAGACCGAGGTCTTCCCCGATCGCGAGCATTTCGGCCGGATTTTCTACAACCAGGCGACGCTCTCCGCGGAAGGCATCCCGCAGATCGCCGTCGTGATGGGCTCCTGCACGGCCGGCGGCGCCTATGTGCCGGCGATGTCGGACGAGACGGTGATCGTCAGGAAGCAGGGCACGATCTTCCTCGGCGGCCCGCCGCTGGTGAAGGCCGCGACCGGCGAGGTCGTCTCGGCCGAGGATCTCGGCGGCGCCGACGTCCATGCGCGGCTTTCCGGCGTCGCCGACCACTATGCCGGCGACGACACCCATGCGCTGGCGATCGCGCGCCGCATCGCCGCCAATCTCAACAGCGTCAAGCGGCCGGACATAGACATCGCCGAGGCCGTCGAACCGCTCTACGACCCGGCCGAACTCGAGGCGGTCGTGCCGACCGACCTGAAGAAGCAGTACGACATCCGCGAGGTCATCGCCCGGCTGGTCGACGGCTCCGAGTTCGACGAGTTCAAGAAGCTCTACGGCACGACGCTGATCACGGGCTTTGCCCGCATCCACGGCATTCCCGTCGGCGTCATCGCCAATAACGGCATCCTGTTTTCCGAAAGCGCGCTGAAGGGCGCGCATTTCATCGAACTCTGCTGCCAGCGCCGCATCCCGCTGCTGTTCCTGCAGAACATCACCGGCTTCATGGTCGGGCGCGATTTCGAGACCCGCGGCATCGCCAAGGACGGGGCGAAGCTCGTCACCGCCGTCGCCTCGGCCCGCGTGCCGAAGATCACCGTGCTCGTCGGCGGCTCCTTCGGCGCCGGCAATTACGGCATGTGCGGGCGGGCCTATTCACCGCGCTTCCTGTTCACCTGGCCGAACTCCCGCATCTCGGTGATGGGCGGCGAGCAGGCGTCGAGCGTGCTCGCCACCGTCCGCCGCGACAATATCGAGGCGGACGGCAAGAGCTGGTCGGGCGAGGAGGAAGAGGCCTTCAAGGCGCCGATCCGCGAGCGCTACGAGCAGGAGGGCTCGCCCTACTACGCCACCGCCCGGCTCTGGGACGACGGCATCATCCTGCCCTCCGAGACGCGCCGCGTGCTGGCGCTGGCCTTCTCGGCCTGCCTCAACGCCGAGGTGCCGGAGACGAAGTTCGGCGTGTTCAGGATGTGAGGCGCTCCCCTTCTCCCCCTGTGGGGGAGAAGGGCCGCGCACGTCGCGCGCGCCGTGGCGCCAAGCAGGCAAGTCTAAGCAGCCTGCGAACATTTGGCTGCATGCTCCGGCGATTTTACAATTTCGGGCCGCGCTTATACGGCTTGGCAGTTTGAGACCTGCCCGCCTCAGCGCCAGTTTACCGCGAACGCCGCTACGGGATTCGCGAAGCCCTTCAAGGCCTTATGGCCGAGATAAACGAGCGGGAACTGGTTCAACACCAACTCTGATACGGCTTCCGACACGACGATGGTGTCGGGCTCCGCCGCGTGGCACAGGCGGGCCGCCTTCTGAACTGTCGTTCCGAACAGGTCGTTGCTGTCTGCAACAGGTTCGCCTGCATCCAACCCGATCCGCACCCGCAGCTTCTCCTTGCTCGCGAGGTTGAAGGCGTCAAAGGACTGCTGAATTGCTCGGGCACAACCCACCGCTGCAGCGACTTCATGGAAGGAGGCCATGATCCCATCCCCGGTGTGCTTGACCTCGCGTCCCCCCTTGTCGTTGAGGGCGCGGCGTACCAGGGAATCATGGGCTCTGGTCATCTCAACTGCCCTGAGATCGCCTAACCTCGCGGTCATGCCGGTCGAGTCGACGATGTCGGTGAACATGACCGTGCGAAGGGCCGGATCGAACGTTGCATGAGGGCTGTCGCCTTTTGGAGCCGGATCCGAGACGCGACCGAGAAAGGCTTCGACTGCGGAAATATCGACCTCGATGACATCTTTGGCCACATCTCCGTGGGCCTCGTCATGCACCCGCATTGCCGCGTGGATGTCAGGCGCGTCTATGAGGCAAAAGCCTGTGCCCCTCGATTCGTCGAACCAATAAGTCAGAAACCGTACGCCGTAACGCTCCTGCACCTCCAAGTCCTGGCGATGGGCCTCGGCGATATCGGCTGCGGTGAGACCTTTCAGGTCATGCCGATCAAGAAAAATGGGCATCTTTCTCTCCGTCTCGACACTCCGGCCAAAGGCGAGAATTGAGCCCCCGCACCGTCAATACACGAAATCTGATTCGTAAGCTCGTGCTCTTTGTCGGCTGACAATGATCAGGCCGTTCTCGATTGTCGGCTCAGCGCCTTCCGATGGATCCCGGATCGGCGCCGCTGCGCGGCTTGTCCGGGATGACGCGGTGGTTCCGGAGGGGAGGCGGAGTGCCGCCCACTACCCCAACGCAAACGCCTCATGCACGGCGCTCTGCACGCCGCCGCCCATGATCGGGCCGCCGCCGGCGACATGGATGGCGTCGCCGACCAGTGCCGCGCCCAGCCCGTGACGAGGCGTCAGCATCGGGGCGTATTGCTCCCAGCCGTCGCTGGCGGGGTCATAGGCTTCCATCTGGCCGAAGACGCGGTTGGTGCCTTCGCCGCCCATGACGAAGACCTTGCCGCGATAGAGCACCGCGCCATGGCCGGAGCGGGCGGTCGGCAGCGGGTTGCGCGGCGCCCATTTGTCGGTCGCCGGATCATAGGCGTGGTGCAGGTTCGAGTTGGTGTGGAATGAGTCGACGCGGCCGCCGATGACATGGATCAGGTTGCCGATCGGCAGCGTGCCGGTGTGGTCGCGCGCGGTCGGCATCGGCGTGCGCTCGCCCCATCTGTCGGTCTTCGGATCGTAGACGAGGTGCCAGTCGACCGAGCGCTTGGTCTCGGTGGTCTCGCCGATCGCGCCGCCGATGACATGCAGCACGCTGTTCAGGCTGACCACGGCGGCCGAGCCGACCGGGCGGGGCAGGGCGGCGATCTCGCTCCAGCGATCCGCCTTCGGGTCCCAGGTGAAGCAGCGCGGATGCGGCTTGCGGTTCTGCTCGGTGAAGCCGCCGATGGCGCAGAGCCTGCCGTCGAGAAAGGCGACGCCGACATGGTTGGCGCCGAGCGGCAGCGGGGCGGCATCGGTCCAGCGGTCCGCCTTCGGATCGTAGACATGGTGATAGGGCCGGTCGACGCGCTGCTCGGCATAGCCGCCGACGATGTGCATGCGGTCCTCATAGGCGGTCGCCCAGGCCATCTCCGAGCGCGGCATGGGCAAGAGCGCCTTTGCGCTCCAGCGGCCGGGATTGGCCGCCTTCGGGGCGGGTGAATCGAAGACGTTCTGGCTCGCCGCGAGTTCGGGCTTGGGGATGCGGCCGGGCTGGTTCAGGCGCTCGTAGTGGCCGCCATGGTGCTCGTGGCCGGGCTGCTGGGCGAGAGCGGGCGCGGCGAGGGCGGCGCCCGCGGTGGCGAGCACGCTGCGGCGGGTGAGCTCGGTCATGTCCTTCCTCCCTTTGCGGCCGAGACTATGGGCGCGCGGCGGCTTGGCAAATCACGGATCTGGCAGATCACGGACCCGGCCTGGGCCGCGCGCGGCGGCAGCGCGGGGAAATCGGGGAGTGGCTGCACGAAAGCCTGTTCCGTGGGCGCGGCGCGCTGCTATGGTCGTGACCCGCCGATTGAAACGGTTGAACCGACAAGAAACCCCGAGGATACGCCATGCCTGCGCACAACAAGGTCGCCATCATCACCGGAGCCGGATCGGGCGTCGGGCGGGCCGTGGCGCTCGCCTTCCTGAAGGACGGCTACCGCACCGTGCTGGCAGGGCGCCGCGCGGACGCGCTGGAGGAGACGATCGCGCTGTCGGGCGTGCCGGCCGCGCAGGCGCTCGCCGTCTCCACCGACGTCACCGACAAGGCCTCGGTCGCGAACCTCTTCGCCAAGACGAAGGAAGCCTTCGGCCGGGTCGACGTGCTGTTCAACAATGCCGGAGTCAATGCGCCGGGCGGCATCATGCTGGAGGACCTCTCGCTGGAGGATTGGCAGAAGGTCGTCGACACCAACCTGACCGGGCCGTTCATGTGCACGCAGGAGGCCTTCAAGGCGATGCGGGACCAGCAGCCGCAGGGCGGGCGCATCATCAACAACGGCTCGATCTCGGCCCATGCGCCGCGGCCGAACTCGGTGGCCTATACCGCGACCAAGCACGCCATCACCGGCCTGACCAAGACCGCCTCGCTGGACGGGCGCAAATACGGCATCGCGGTCGGCCAGGTCGATATCGGCAATGCGCTGACCGAAATGGCCCGCAAGATGACGACCGGCGTGCCGCAGGCGGACGGTTCGATCAAGGTCGAGGCGGTGATGGATGTCGACAACGTCGCGACGACGGTGCTGCACATGGCGAGCCTGCCGCCGGAGGCGAACGTGCTGTTCGTCACGGTGATGGCGACGAACGCGCCGTTTGTTGGCCGGGGGTGAAACCGACCTGCTTGTCATCCCGGGCGGAGCGAAGCGCAGACCCGGGATCCATGCCTGAAGCTGGATCGGCTATGTTCCGGCATGGATCCCGGATCGGCGCCGCTTCGCGGCTTGTCCGGGATGACGGCGTGGGGATGATCGATGCTTGAGTCAGGGGACGGCGGCGTTGGCGTAAGCGCGTCCGTCGCCCGCGCCTACACCCTCACCATCTGGGGCATCGCGCTCGGCATCCTCGTCTTCGCGATCGGCGTCGTCGTCTGGGCGCTGGCAGTCGGGAATGCGCAATTGTTCAAGGACGGCGTCGACTGGGTCTATGACGTCGCGCTCTACGGCATCGCGGCGCTGGTCTTCGGACGCGACGACCGGGCCGAGCGGCTGGCGGCGATGGCGATCGGTGCGGTCATGGCCGTGGCGGGGCTGCACACGCTCTACGATCTCGCCGCCAAGATCATCGCGCCGCGGCCGATCGAGGTCTGGGCGCTGGGCTTCTCGGCCGGCAGCGCGGTGGTCATCGCGATCGTGATCGTCGGCGTGCTCTGGCGCTTCAGAGCCGAGGACAATCCCGTCATCAAGGCGACCTGGCTCTCCTCGCGCAACGACGTGATCTCGACGACCGGCTTCGCCCTGCTCGGGCTTGCCGCGCGCGTCGCGCCGGTGCGCTGGCCGGAATATCTCTTCGACGTCTTCGTCGCCTGCCTCTGCTTCCAGGCGACATGGGCGATCTGGCGCTCGCTGCGCGGGAAGCCTGCCGATCCGCCTGTGCAGAACAAGGCCGCGACAGGGCAGGTGGCCGGGCTATAAAGGCGGCACGCCTTCCAAGGAAAGCCACCCATGTCGATCGTCGAGAAACTGCCCTCCATCCTGATCGCCAATCGCGGCGAGATCGCCTGCCGCGTCATCCGCACCGCCAGCCGGCTGGGCCTGCGCACCATCGCGGTCTATTCCGAGGCCGATGCGGACGCGCTGTTCGTGCAGATGGCGGACGAGGCCTATCTGATCGGCCCCGCCCCGGCACGCGAAAGCTATCTCGACGCCGACAAGATCCTCGCCGTGGCGAAGGAGGCCGGCGCCGCCTGCATCCATCCGGGCTATGGCTTCCTCTCCGAGAACGCCGACTTCGCCGAGGCTTGCGCGTCGGCCGGGATTGTCTTCGTCGGCCCCCCCGCCTCGGCGATCCGCGCGATGGGCTTGAAGGATGCCGCCAAGGGCTTGGTCGAAAAGGCGAATGTGCCGGTGGTGCCGGGCTATCACGGGGCCGAGCAGGGCGTCGAATTCCTTGGCCGTGAGGCCGAGCGCATCGGCTATCCCGTGCTGATCAAGGCGGTCGCGGGCGGCGGCGGCAAGGGCATGAAGAAGGTCGACCGCGCCGAGGATTTCGCGGATGCGCTGACAAGTGCCCAGCGCGAGGGCCAGAACGCCTTCGGCGATGCGCGCGTGCTGGTCGAGAAATATGTGCTCTCGCCGCGCCATGTCGAAATCCAGGTCTTCGGCGACAGCCACGGCAATGTCGTGCATCTCTACGAGCGCGACTGCTCGCTACAGCGCCGCCACCAGAAGGTGATCGAGGAAGCGCCGGCACCGGGCATGACGCCGGAGGTCCGCGCCGCGATGGGCAAGGCCGCGACCGAGGCCGCGAAGGCGGTCGGCTATGTCGGCGCGGGCACGGTCGAGTTCATCGCCGACGGGCGCGAGGGGCTCAAAAGCGACCGCTTCTACTTCATGGAGATGAACACGCGGCTGCAGGTCGAGCATCCGGTGACGGAGGCGATCACCGGACTCGATCTGGTCGAGCTGCAATTGAAGGTCGCGGCCGGCGAGCCGCTGGGCTTTACGCAGGCGGATGTCACCGCGACCGGTCATGCCGTCGAGGCCAGGCTTTATGCCGAGGATCCGGAGAAGGGTTTCCTGCCCTCGACCGGCAAGCTCTGGGCGCTGCAGTTCCCCGAGGGCGAGGGCATCCGCATCGATACCGGCGTCGAGGCCGGCGATACCGTGACGCCGTTCTACGATCCGATGATCGCCAAGGTGATCGCCCATGGCGCGACGCGGACTGAGGCGCTGGACCGCCTCGGCGCGGCGCTGGCGGAGACGGTGGTCGCCGGGCCGCGCACCAATCTCGCCTTCCTGAAGGCGCTTACCGAAGCCAAGGGCTTCCGCGAAGGCCCCTTCGACACCGGCTTCATCGAGCGCAACATCGAGGCGCTCGGAGCCGAGCCGCAGCCGCTCGACGCGGCGGCGGTCGCGGCGGCGGCGCTGCAGCTCGAGGAAGAGCGCCAGCTCGCCGGGCTGATGCTCGCGACCGAGCGCGTCGATGGCGAGCATCGCTCGCCCTGGTTCGACGCCGACGCTTTCTCCCTGATGCCGCGCCCGCCGCTGGGGCTGCCGCTTTCGGTCGATGGGGAGCGTGTCGAGGCGCGGATCGAATGGCATGAGGCAGGCGGGCGCGTCAGCCTGCCCGGCCATGAGATCGACGAGGGCGAGCACGAGATCGCGCTGGCTCAGGGCGAGGCCGGCATCCGGTTCGCGCTGCATCGCGGCCGGCAGACATCCGTGTCGCTGTTCGATCCCTTCGGCGTCGATCTCGATGCCGCGGCCGGCTCCGGCGGCATCGTCAAGGCGCCGATGCACGGCAAGCTGATCGCGCTCTTCGTTTCGGCCGGGGACGCCGTGGTGAAGGGTCAGAGGCTGGCCATCGTCGAGGCGATGAAGATGGAGCATGTGCTGACCGCCCCGCGCGACGGCATCGTCAGCGAGGTCGCGGGCGCGCCGGGGGTGCAGGTCGCGGAAGGTGCGAAGGTGGTGGTGCTGGGGGAATAATCGAAGCGGTGGAGTCGGTTGTGGGCGCTTCTTCCCAGGGCGATTAAGGTTTCGGCCCTTGCGTCATGGTCGGGCTTGTCCCGAGCATCCACGTCTCCCTTTGGCGAGTTCGGTGATCACGGCGTGGATGCTCGGGACAAGCCCGAGCATGACGGGGAGGGCGCAAATCTTCCGTTCTCCGGTGAGGGCAGAAGGGAATGGCCGCACTTCACAGCCGCCCGATCACCGGGAACTGCTCGACCTCGTAGACCTGCCCCGAGACCGGGCCGCTTTCCTCCGAGAGCCAGAAGGCGGCGTGGGCGGCGATCTCGTCGGGCTGCATGATCTTGCCGCTCGGCGCCTGCCGGAGCGGGACCTCGTTCTGCCACCCAGGCTTGCGCCCCTCGCGCTGCTGCGTCACGTCCTCGTTGGCGGTGAAGGTCCAGCCGACATTGAGCTGGTTGACGCGGATCAACTCGGGACCGAGCGCGTCGGCGAGGTTGCGCGTCATCGTCATCAGCGCGCCCTTCGACATGGAATAGACGGTGAGGTTACGTAAGCCGCACCAGGCGTTGAGCGAGCCGACGGTGACGATTGAACCGCCGGATGCCTGCTTGCGGAAGGCGCGGATCGCGGCCTCGGCGCAGAGCAGCGGGGCGCGGGTGTTCACGGCGAACATGTGGTCGAAGAATTCCGCGGTGGTCTCACCGATGACGCCGCGCGGATAGATGCCGGCATTGTTGACCAGGCCGTCGATGCGCCCGAAGGCCTGCACGGTCGCATCGACGATGGCCTGGGCCGTGGCGGGATCGGCGAGGTCGCCGGTCGCGCCTTGCGTGGCGGCGCCGAGTTCGCGGCAGGCGCCGTCGACCTCGGCGGGGTCGCGGCCATGGATCAGGACCTTCGCGCCCTCCGCGACGAGGCGCGTCGCCATTGCTAGGCCGATGCCGTTCGAGGAGCCGGTAACGAGGATGGCCTTGCCTGCAAGTCCGCGCATGGAGTGAATCTCCCGTTCGTTGCCCTTGAACTAAGCCATCGTGCCGCGACCGTCATCCCGGACAAGCGGCAAAGCCGCACCGATCCGGGATCCATCGTAGAGTGCAGTCCCCTACGATGGATCCCGGAGCTCCGCTTCGCTGCGTCCGGGATGACGACGGCGGTTGTTTCCCGCCCAGCGCAACTGTGGAGAAACGCCGCAGGCGCTGGTGGGGCTGCCCTCTCGGCATTAGGTTGCCCGCCATGCCTCTTCACCTGCTCAAGCTTTGCGTCGGCGCGGAATCGATCAGCGATCTCGAGGAATGGATCGATGAGCGGATGGCGCTCGAGCGCCGGCTGGGGCGGCCGGAGGAGCAGACGCACACCACTCGGATGGTGCCGAAGAAGATCGAGGAGATCCTCGACGGCGGCTCGCTCTACTGGGTGATAAAGGGCCAGATTTCAGCGCGCCAGCGCCTGACCGATATCCGCCCCTTCACCGATGGCGAGGGCATCGGCCGCTGTCATCTCGTGATGGAGCCGGTGGTCGTGCCGGTCGAGCCGCGGCCGTTTCGGCCCTTCCAGGGCTGGCGCTATCTGCAGGCCCAGGACGCGCCGCGCGACATCGACGGCCGCAGTGGCGATCTCGGCGAGATGCCGGAGGCGCTGCGGCGGGAACTGGCGGGGTTGGGGCTGCTATAGCTCGGTCTTCCAACCGCCGCGTCATTCCGGGCAAGTGCGGCGCAGACCCGGAATCTATCGGAGGGCACCGAACTCTACGATGGATTCCGGAGCGTCGCCGCTTCGCGGCTTGTCCGGAATGACGGCCAGGGTGGTATCAAGCATCTGCCTCACACCGCGATATTGTCGATCAGACGCGTGCCGCCGATACGCGCCGCGACCAGCAGGCGGATGGGGCCATCGGCCAGCGAGGTCACCGGCGCCAGCGTCTGGGCATGGCGCGCTTCCAGGTAGTCGAGTTCGAAGCCGGCGGTGATGATCTCGGTCTGCGCCTCGCTCACGGCCTGGAAGAGCGGGTCCTCGTTGCGGATGCGGACAGCGAGCGCCTGCATGACCTGGTGCAGCAGCGGCGCGAGCGCGCGATGCCCGGGCGAGAGGTAGCGGTTGCGCGAGGACATGGCGAGGCCGTCGGGCTCTCTGATGGTCGGCAGCGGCACGATCTCGATGCCGAGATCGAGATCGGCGACCATGCGCGTCACCACCTTCATCTGCTGATAGTCCTTCTCGCCGAAGACGGCGAGATCGGCGCGGCTCTGCGTGAAGAGCTTGCAGCAAATGGTCGCCACGCCTTCGAAGTGCGTCGGACGGAAGCGGTCGTCGAGGCCGACGGCCGCCGGCCCGAGCAGCAGGACGCGGGTCGCGAAGCCCGCCGGGTACATCTCCTCGACCGAGGGAAAGAAGACCGCGTCCGCGCCAGCCTCGACCAGCCTGGCGCAGTCGTCGTCGAAAGTGCGGGGGTATTTCTTGAAATCCTCATGTGGGGCGAACTGCGTCGGGTTGACGAAGATCGTGGTGATCACGCGCCGGGCATGGCGCTGCGCCTCCTTCACGAGCGCGATATGGCCCTCATGCAGCGCGCCCATCGTCGGCACGAGGCCGACCTTCTCGCCGGCTGCGTGCCAGCCAGCCACCGCGCCGCGCATCGCGGCCACCGTCTCGAACACCGCGATCCCGGTCATGGGCGTCACCTTCTCTCGTGTGCCCGTCGCCTCGCCGGCGCTCCTGCCGAAGAGTGCTGTGAAGCGGGGCGCATCCTCACGGCTGACGGGTAGCAAATGCTCGCAGAACCGCCAATATCATGCTGATGACTGACAAGACCGACAGGGCCATCGGCAAGGCAGCACGCGCGGGCGTCTCAACCAGCCGCTCGGCGCCGGGCGAGATCGACCGCTTCCTCGGCGCGGCCAAGCAACTCGCGCCGCTGGCGACGGGGCGGGCCGGCCGCCTCGTCTTCGCGCTCGACGCGACGATGAGCCGCCAGCCAACCTGGGATCTCGCTTGTTCGCTGCAGGGGCGGATGTTCGAGGTGGCTGCGACCAGCGGCGGGCTTGCCGTGCAGCTCGTCTATTTCCGTGGCCTGGGCGAATGCCGGGCCTCGGGCTGGGTCGGCGAGCCGCGTCGCCTGAACGGGCTGATGGCGGGAATCGCATGCCAGGGCGGCCAGACCCAGATCGCGCGAGTTCTGAAACATGTCCGCGACGAAGCGCGCTCCGTGCCGATCCGCGCCTTCGTGCTCGTCGGGGATGCGATGGAGGAGAGCGCCGACACGCTGGCCGCGCTCGCCGGCGAACTCGGCCTGCGCGGTATCCGCGGCTTCCTGTTCCAGGAGGGCGACGATCCAGCCGCGAGCGCTGCCTTCGCATCGATCGCGCGGCTGACCGGCGGGGCGCATGCGCGTTTCGACGTCAATGCGCCGCATTCGCTGCTCGAGCTGTTGCGGGGCGCCGCGGCCTATGCCGCCGGGGGGCGCGAGGCGATGCTGAAACTCGCCGGCACGAGCCCCGCCGTGCGCGGGCTGCTCGGTGCGATGGATGGAGGCCGTCGGTGACGCTGCTCTACGGCATCCTAGCCGTGCTGCTGTTCTGGTGGGTGTCGAAGCTCTTCGCCGGAGCCAATCCCAAGATTCTGGCCAGGGTGGTGAAGAGTGGCGGTGGCGTGCTGTCGCTCGGGGTCGCCGGGCTGCTGATGATGCGCGGTCGCATGGACATGGCGCTGTTCATGGGCGGTATCGGCGCATGGCTCCTGGGATGGAGCGCGACGGGGCCGGGCGGCATCCGCTTTCCCTGGGGGCAGGATGCCGGGGCGACGCCGGGCGCGCGGTCCAAGGTGACGTCCGCGCTGCTTTCGATGGAACTCGACCATGACAGCGGCGCGATGACCGGAACGGTCAGCGGCGGCAGCTTCGCCGGACGCAATCTCGACGATCTGTCGCTCGCCGAGATCGGCGTGCTGATGCGCGAATGCCTGGCGCAGGATCCGGAAGGGACCCGGCTGCTAGAGGCATATCTCGACCGCCGGTCGCCCGGCTGGCGTGAAGACGCTGATCGTCACCGCGACGCGGGGCAGGGCCGCGCGCCGGGCACGGGCGCGATGACGCATCAGGAGGCCTACGAGATCCTGGGGCTTCAGCCGGGGGCGGGCGAGGAGGCGATCCGCGAGGCCCATCGCGCCCTGATGAAGCGCATCCACCCGGACGCCGGGGGCACCAGCGGCCTTGCCGCTCGCGTCAACCAGGCCAAGGACGTCCTTCTGAAGTGAGGTGCCGGCCGGGAACAGGGAGGAGGTCTGAGACGTCATGTCGGCGTTCCTTGTCCTTGTCCGTCAGCCGCGGGTGGCGAAGCAGGCGAAGCCGTCGCGCTTGAGCTTGGCGCAGGCGTTCTGGGCGTCCTTGGGGTCCTCGAAGCCGGCGAAGCGGGCGCGGAACAGCGTCGAGCCGCCCTTCTCGACCTTCTCCGTGAAGCCCGAGGCGTCGGCGAGCGGGCCGGCCGCCTTGGAGCGGGCACGGGCCAGGATGTCCTTGGCCTTGGCCTCATCGTCCGTCGCGCCCAGCTGGATGATCCATTTGCCGGCGGCGGCGGCCGGGCGGCTTTCGCTGGCCTTGACCGGCTCGGGAGCCTTCTCGACGAGTTTCGCGATCGTCGTCGTGCCGGCGTCGCGCACCTTTTCGGCAGGGGCAGGGATCGGAGCGGCGGCGGGAGCCGGGGCGGGCTTGTGCTCGGCGACCTTGACGACGGCCTTCTCCTCGGGCTCGGCGACCCTGGCGATCGAGGAGGTGACGTCGACATTGGCCGGCGGACGCATGATCTTGCCGTCGGCTGCGGGAGCGCCGATCGACCAGCGCATGGCCGAGGGGGTGGTCGTCGCGGCGACGGGGCGCATGCCGGAGATCTGGAGCTGCTGGGCGCTGGCGCTCAGCGGGCGCGGCGGGGCGATCGGCGTCGTGGTCGCGACCGGCGCATAGGCGCGGGCGGCGGCCGGGAGCGGGGTCTCGGCCTCGATGCGCGGACGCGGCACCGGCAGCGGCGCGGGCTCGGCAGCCGCGGCGGTCACGACCGGTGCGGCCGGGCGCTGGCGCTCATGAACGCGCTCCTGCGGCCGCTCTTCCGGCTCGGGCGCTTCGGCGACCATGGTCGAGGCGCGGCCCGAGGTGGCGGCCTTGGGCAGGTTGGCGACGACGAGGTCGGCCATGATCTTGTCGCGGGAGGCGCCGGAGCGCCCGCCGAGCACGACCGAGACGACATGACGGCCATCGGCCTTGGCCGAGGTCATCAGGTTGAAGCCGGAGAGATTGGTGTAGCCGGTCTTGATGCCGTCCACGCCCTCGATCCGGCCGAGCAGCTTGTTGTGGTTGCGGTAGGCGCCGCCGGCATAGTTGAACACCCGCGTCGAGAACATCGGGTAGTAGCGCGGGAAGCGCTCCTGGATGGCGCGGGCGAGGATGGTCAGATCCCGCGCGGTGGTGATGTTCGGCGGGCTGTGGGGCAGGCCGTGGGGATTGTAGAAGGTCGAGCTGCGCATGCCGAGCGAGCGCGCCCGAGCGGTCATCATGCGGGCGAACTCGTCCTCGGAGCCGGCGACGTTCTCGGCGATGGCGACGGCGACGTCATTGGCCGATTTGGTGATGAGCGCCAGGATGGCGTCGCGGACCTCGATCGTCTCGCCCGGCGCGAAGCCGATCTTCGACGGGGCCTGACGCGCTGCGTAGGCGGAGACCGTCAGCTCGGAATTCATGTTGAACTTGCCGCGCTCGAGCTGCTCGAACAGCAGGTAGAGCGTCATGACCTTGGTGATCGAGGCGGGGATGCGCGGGGCATCCTCGTTGACGGCATGCAGGGTGCGGCCGGACTTCACGTCCACGACCATCGCGGCATAGGGCGGGGCGTAACCGCCGCCGACATGGCGCCGCTTCTTGCGCGCCGCTTCGGCGGGAGACGCGGCGGCTGCGACCGCAACCGCGACGATGCCGATCATTCCGACGAGCGCGCGAAAACGCACGCGCCGGGACCCAACGCAACTGAAAACCATGAACCCGCCTCAACCAGAACTCACGTCCCGATCCCAAGCCCGCGTCTGGCGACGTGGCATATGGGACACAGTTAGGGAGGTTAGGACGATGCGGTTACGGAGCCGTTAAAAGGCTAACGATCTCGGCCGCGATGTGCGGACCAGATAATTCAAATCTGATGCATCGCAGCATGTCCTTGACATTCATGTTGCGGTGCACAATATGAGGGCAGTCCCGGTGGTGATCGCTTTTCATCTGACCTTGGGGCGAGAACCCGGGCCATCAGGCTCGTCAGCAAGAGGCGGCATGCGTGCCGAGGGAAGAAACATGATCCAGCAGTTCGAGACGATCCAGAAGGCCTCCAAAGAGAACGTCGATGCCGCCCTGAAGGCTTTCGGCGCCACCTCCAAGAGCGTCCAGACCATCGCCGTCGAGGCGACCGACTATGCCAAGAAGTCGTTCGAGGCCGGTACCGCGACGCTCGAGAAGCTCGCCGCCGTCAAGACCCTCGACAAGGCGCTCGAGATCCAAGCCGACTACATCAAGACCGCCTTCGAGGGCGCCGTCGCTCAGGCGACCAAGATGGGCGAGCTCTACACCTCGCTGGCCAAGGACGCCTACAAGCCGTTCGAAGGCATCGTCGCCAAGGTCGCTCCGGCCGCCAAGTGAGCTGACGCCACGCCGCCGACGGCGGCGCAGGCTCGCTGACACGATATGAAGCCCGGCCGTGAGGCCGGGCTTTTTCGTTGCGGTGTACCGCGCTTCAGCCGTGGCGCGCCGGTGCCGCGATGCCCTCCAGGGCTGCCAACGCATCGTCCGTCAGGGCGAGGTCGGCAGCGGCGAGATTGTCCCGCAGATGCGCGACGGATGAAGTTCCCGGGATCAGGAGGAGGTTGGGCGCCCTGCGAAGCAGCCAGGCGAGCGCGACCTGCATCGGCGTGGCGCTGAGCCGCCGGGCGACGTCGGACAGAACAGAGGATTGCAGCGGGTTGAAGCCGCCGAGCGGGAAGAACGGCACATAGGCGAGGCCGTCACGGGCGAGACCGTCGATCAGCGCGTCGTCGGCCCGGTGTGCCAGATTGTACTGGTTCTGGACGCAGACGATCGGGACCATTCTGCGAGCATCGGCGATCTGCGTTGGCGTGACGTTGCTCAGCCCGATATGGCGGATGAGGCCCTTGCCCCGCAGTTCGGCCAGCGTGGCGAGCGGCGCCTCCAGCGATCCTTCCGCCGGGCCGTGGACGTCGAACATGGCGCGCAGATTGACGACGTCCAAAACATCGAGAGCGAGATTGCGGAGGTTGTCGTGGACCGCCTGCGTCAGTTCTTCGCGTGAAAAGGCGGGCAGCCAGGATGCATCCTCGCCGCGCCGGGCGCCGACCTTCGTGACGATCACGAGATCGTCGCGATAGGGATGCAGGGCTTCGCGGATGATCTGGTTGGTGACGTGGGGGCCATAGAAGTCCGACGTGTCGATGTGGTTCACGCCACTTGCCACGGCCTCGCGCAGCACGGCGAGCGCGGCCTCCCGATCCTTGGGCGGGCCGAAGACGCCGGGGCCGGCGAGTTGCATGGCGCCGTAGCCGAGGCGCTTCACCGGGCGGTCGCCGAGGACGAATGTGCCGGATTTTTCGATGATCGACATGGGTGGTCTCCTCTGAAAGAGCCAGAGCTAGGTCTTGCCGTGGCGAGCGAAAATCGGACATAATCCGTACGGCTTGTGCGGTATTGCGAACAATGAAAGTCGATCTCGGCGATCTCAACGCCTTCGTGGCGGTGGCCCGCGCCAGGGGCTTTCGCGATGGCGCGAGGGCCGGCGGCGTCAGCGCGTCGGGATTGAGCGAAGCCGTCCGCCGGCTCGAGGCGCAACTTGGTGTCAGGCTGCTCAACCGCACCACACGCAGCGTGGCAGTGACCGAGGCGGGCCAGCGTCTGCTCGATCGACTCGGGCCGGCGCTGACCGAAATGGAAGCGGCGCTGGACGTCGTGAACAGCTTTCGCGACAGGCCGGCGGGAACGTTGCGCCTCAATGTGCCGGTCAGTGCGTCGCGGCTCGTCCTGCCCGCGATCGTACCGCCATTCCTTGCCGCCTATCCGGAGATCCGGCTGGAGGTCGTCGCCGAGGAGAGCTTCGTCGATGTGCTCGCCGCGGGCTGCGATGCCGGCATCCGCTATGACGAGCGTCTGGAACAGGACATGATCGCGGTGCCGATCGGCCCTCGCATCCAGCGCTTCGCCGCTGCGGCGGCTCCCTCCTATCTCGATCGCGCGGGCCGGCCGGCTCATCCCCGCGACCTGCTCGGTCATGCCTGCCTGCTCGGAAGGTTCGCGAGCGGGGCATTGACGACGCCATGGGAGTTCGAGCGGGATGGCGAGACCGTGCGGGTCGATCCTGCCGGCCCGCTCATCGTCAGCGCGGGAGGCGCGATCGATCTTGCCGTCGAGGCCGCGATCGCCGGCAGCGGCATCATCAATCTCTTCGAGGGCTGGCTGCGTCCGCATCTCGATGCCGGGCTGCTCGAGCCGGTGCTCGAATCCTGGTGGCCGCAATTCAGCGGGCCGTTCCTGTATTATCCGGGCCGCCGCCTTGTCCCGGCTCCGCTGCGGGCCTTCATCGATTTCATCAAGTCGCCGCTAACGGTAGCGCGCTGAATTTGCCGCGTTCCCCGGCGGTGCCCCGTTCCGATATGCCTTCGTTAGCGCCTGGAGGTGCATTTGCTGCGGCGCTTACGCGATCGCGTGCCGGAGATTCTGCCAATGAGGATATTGATCGTTCCAGCCCTGGCGCTGGCGCTCGGCGCTTGTACGGCGTCGAGCCGTTCGGGCCTTGTCGTCGGTGCGTCCGCGAGCGAGGCCGATATTCGCCGCATGATCGCGTTGAACGTCGCCGGCGCCCCCCATTTCGGCGGGTGGAGCGTCATCGGCAGGCCCCGTTTTGCCGATGCTGGACTTTCGCCGGGGCGTAGTGCTGGATCGATGCTGTTTGGTAGCGATGGTGCGGAACACTGCGTTTCGGCGACGATGATCGTGGCCGGAATTCCGCAGCCCAAGAGCGCGTTCGTGACGGTCTATCGCAGCGGCTCGATTCTGACGGCCCGCGTGCGGCCGGGCTACTGCACTGCCTCGGCGCCGTTCCCGGAGCTGGAGATGATGACTGCGAGCCGATAAGGTCGGCTTGCTGCCGGTTTCCGCCCGGGATCGCGGGCGTTGGGCTCGCTCGCGCTGCTCCGCGCAATCATCATCTTCTTCAAACGATTGAAAACTGTCGCGAGGAGGCGCATGTCTTGGCGCGTCGCCGCGGTCGGCCGCGGCCTGCAAGCCAGTGGTCCTTCCGATGCTCGACAAAGCGATCCCGCCGCGTACCCTCAAGCTCAACGCTGCCGACAATGTCGCGGTCGCCGTCGATCCGATCGATGTCGGCGTGACCGCTGCCGGCGTCACGGCGCTGCAGCGCATTCCGCGCGGGCACAAGCTGGCGCTGGCTCCGATCGCGAAGGCTGAGCCGATCCGCAAGTTCGGCCAGATCATCGGCTTCGCCACGGTCGACATTCCGCCCGGCGAGTGGGTGCATGAGCACAATACCGGCTTCCATTCCTTCGAGCGCGACTATGCCTTCTGCGCCGAGGCGAAGCCCGAATTCGTCCTGCCTGTCGAACAGCAGGCGACGTTCCAGGGCTTCCGCCGCGCCAATGGCAAGGCCGGCACGCGCAACTATGTCGGCATCCTGACCTCGGTGAATTGCTCGGCCTCCGCCGCGCGCTTCATGGCCGAGGAGGTCAAGCGCTCCGGCCTGCTCGCCGATTATCCGAACGTGGACGGCGTCATTGCGCTGACCCACGGCACCGGCTGCGGCATCGACTACAATGGCGAGAGCTTCGAGGTCTTGAAGCGCACGACCTGGGGCTATGCCTGCAACCCGAATATGGCCGCCGTGCTCGTCGTCGGGCTGGGCTGCGAGGGCTTCCAGATCAAGCGCATGAAGGACGCCTATGGCGTCGAGGAAAGCGACGTCTTCCGCACGCTGACGATCCAGGAGACCGGCGGCACCAAGAAGGCGGTCGCGGCCGGGATCGAGGCGCTCAAGGTCATGCTGCCGATCGCCAACCGCGCGACGCGCGAGACGGTGCCGGCGTCCGAACTGATGCTGGCGCTGCAATGCGGCGGCTCGGACGGTTATTCCGGCATCACCGCCAATCCGGCGCTGGGCAAGGCCGCCGACCTCCTCGTCGAGCATGGCGGCACCGCGATCCTCTCCGAGACGCCGGAGATCTACGGCGCCGAGCATCTGCTGACGCGGCGCGCCGCGACCCGCGAGGTCGGCGAGAAGCTCGTCGGCATCATCAAGTGGTGGGAGGATTATACGGCCCGCGCCCGGATGGACATGAACAACAACCCCTCGCCCGGCAATAAGGCGGGCGGGCTCACGACCATCCTGGAGAAGTCGCTCGGCGCGGCGGCCAAGGGTGGCACCAAGACGCTGGCCGCAGTCTACCATTATGCCGAGCCGGTGACGTCCAAGGGCTTCGTCTACATGGATACGCCGGGCTACGACCCGGTTTCGGCGACGGGGCAGGTGGCGGGCGGGGCCAATATCCTCGCCTTCACCACGGGGCGCGGCTCGGCCTATGGCTGCAAGCCGACGCCTTCGGTCAAGCTGGCCACCAACACACCGATGTATCTGAAGCAGACCGACGACATGGACATCAATTGCGGCGACGTCCTCGACGGCGTGACGCTGGAAGAGAAAGGCAAGGAGATCTTCGATTATCTCCTGCGCATCGCCTCGGGCGAGCACTCCAAGTCCGAGGAAATGGGCTATGGCGACGCCGAGTTCGTGCCCTGGCAGATCGGCGCGACGATGTGAGGCTGCGGTCGGCGGGGGCTGTACTCCATCGGCATCCTTCGTCATTCCGGACAAGCGGCTAAGCCGCGCCGCTCCGGAATCCATCGTAAAGCTCCGGAGGCCTCCGATGGATCCCGGGGCAAGCCCGGGATGACGTTCTGGCTCCACGGGCAATCCTGAGGTAATGGGGCATCGAGCAAATGTCTCATTCATCTGCCCGTCGGGAGCTGGCTCAGCCCTGCAGCAGCCGCACGCCCGTGCCCCAGGGATCGCTGCTCTCGAACCCGCCGGAGATCGGTCGCGGCGCCTGACCGGCGCCGGCGAGCCGCTCATGCGTCTTCGCCAGAAGTTCGCCCTGTCCCGTCACCAGCGAGAACCAAGCGAGCCCGGTGCTGGCGGCGTCGCGCATCCCTGCACCGGCGCTGTTCCAGGTGTTGAACGCGAGATGGTGATGATAGCGGCCTGACGAGAGGAAGCTCGCGGAGTCCCGGCGCGAGGTCGGTTCGAGGCCGAGCAGGTCGCGGTAGAAGCGATCCCCGGCCTCGACATCGCCGACACGCAGATGGACATGGCCGATGCGCAGGCCGTCCGGCGCCCTGGCGTAGTCGCTGGCGCGGGTGTCGGTCAGGGAGAGGATGTCGTCGACGTCGAGGCGATGCGTCCCCATGACGACGCGGCCCGCGTCCCATTGCCAGCGTTCGGCCGGGCGGTCGGAATAGACCTCGATGCCGTTGCCTTCGGGATCGTTGAGATAGACCGCCTCGCTGACGCTGTGGTCGGCGAATCCCGTCAGCGGCGTCCGGTTTCGGGCGACATGCACGAGCCAGCGCGCGAGGTCCTTGCGTGTCGGCATCAGGAAGGCGGTGTGGAACAGGCCGGCCTGCGTCGGTGGTTCCAGGGAGGCGGCGGGACGCGCCTCCAGCATCAGCAGGGCACCGTCGGCGGTGCCGAGCGTCACGCCAGCGTCGCCGCGCGCCAGCACCGAGAGTCCGAGGACATCGCGGTAGAAGGCGCTGATGCGCTCGATGTCGCGCACGCGCAACGCGGCCTGGCCGATACGCAGCGGGGTGGTGTTGGCAAAGCCCGGCCCGGCCGGCGGGGCTGCGACGGGGCCGCCCTCGGCCCGGACGGCGCCCGTCACGGCTGCGGCGAGCGAGGAGGCTCCGGCGAGTTGCAGCAGCGTGCGGCGGGTGAGGGAGGAGTGCATCTGGCGACGGGCTCGACAAGCGCTTGCGGGTCCGTCCTGAAGGCCATGAAATCGGGCGCGGCGCATCTCACAAGCGCGTGCGTGACAACCCGGTGAACCGGCTGGGCCCTTGTCGCGACCAAGAAGCGGACCGGCGACGTCATCAGGCGCGCCGGCGTTTTCGTCCATTGGCTGGGGCCATCATGAAGACCATCTTTCTCGTCACCGTCCCGCGCGTGCTGCTCGGGCTGCTTTTCCTCGTTTCCGCCGTCGACGGCTTCTGGTGGCTGGCGACCGGCAGCCATCTGATCCATCCGCCGACAAGCGAGCGCGGCGTCGCCTTCGAGGTCGCGCTGCAGAATTCCGGCTTCTTCTGGCCGCTGCTGAAGAGCGTCAACCTGGTCGGAGCACTCAGCCTGCTGACCAATATCGCACCGGCACTGGGGCTCGCCCTGATCACGCCAGTCATGGCGGCGATCGTGCTGTTCCATCTGGTGCTCAATCCGCAGGGCCTTCCCGTGGCGGTGATCCTCGTCGTGCTCGGCGGGCTTTTGGTCTGGGCATATCGGGACCGCTACGCGGCGTTGCTGCGCTGATCGCTACAGGTCTTCCACGGAAACAATGCCGTCATTCCGGACAAGCCGCGAAGCGGCGCCGCTCCGGAATCCATCGTAAGGCACCGCCTTGCCCTACGATGGATTCCGGGACTTCGCTTCGCTGCGCCCGGAAGGACGGCGGTTTTTCGAGCGGAATGCGTCGACGTTCAAACCGAAAACCCGCGTAGCCGATCACTCAGTTCGCCGATCCGGTCGGCCGCGACATTGGCGATCGCGATGCGCAGATGCTGCTCCTGCCCGGGGCCGAAATAGGGGCCGGGCAGGGCCAGCACGCCGCGTTCCTGCACGAGGCTGCGCACCACATCGGCTGCGGGCACGCCGGCAAAGGGATGCGCGACATAGGCGAAATAGGCGCCGGCCGCGAGCACCTGCCAGCCATTATGCGGTGCCATCGCCGCGCGGAAGAGCGCGGCGCGGGCGTTGATCTCGGCGCGGTTGGCCTCGCGCCAGGGGCGGATGCCCTCGATGCCCCAGGTGATCGCGGCCTGGCCGGCGCGCACCGGGCTGATCTGGACGCAGTCGAGCACCTTGGCGATCTCGGCCATGACGGCCTCGCCGGCCGTGATCGCGCCCAGGCGCCAGCCCGGAACGGCATAGGCTTTCGAGAAGCTGTAGAGGCCGATCACCGAATCCTGCCAGCTTGTTGCGGCGAAGACTTCATGCGGTGCGGCAATGCCCGCGGGCAGGAAATCGCGATAGGTCTCGTCCAGCACCAGCCACAGTCCGCGCCGGGCGCAGAGTTCGGCAAACGCCGCGATGGTGGCGGGCGGATAGATCGCGCCTGTCGGGTTGTTGGGCGTCACCAGCACGATGGCGCGGGTGCCGGCATCGATCAGGGCCTCGGCGGTGGCGACATCGGGAACGAAGCCCGCAGTGGGGTCGCAGGGCAGGGCTCGCGCCTCGATGCCGAGCATGCGCAACGTCATCTCGTGATTGAAGTACCAGGGCGCCGGCAGCAGCACGCTCTGGCCGGCCTTGGCCACCGCCATTATCGTCATGACGAAGGCCTGGTTGCAGCCGGAGGTGATCGCTACCTCCGCCGGCCTGAAGCCCGCGCCATAGACTTGGCTGATCTCGGCCGCATAGGCCTCGCGCAGAGCCGTGTCGCCGGTGATCGCGCCGTAGCGCGTTGCGTCGGGCGAACGGGCCGCTGCCGCAAGCCGCTCCAGCAATTCGGCCGGGGGCGGGGAGCCCGGCACCGCCTGCGACAGGTCGACCAGCGGTCCCGAGCGCCCGTCATAGGCGCGTGCCCAGCCCTGAGCCTGCGGGATCGGCGGGGTTCCGGTGTCGAGGAGGTCGGGATTGAGGGCGGCGGGCGTCGTGGCGAGCATGGTCCGCAGCTTTGGGACGCGGCAGCGCCGGCGTCAATCGGGTAGCAGCGACCGATTGGTTCGCCCGCGGATCCCGGGTGACCGAAGGGAGACCCGGGGTCCATTCCGCAACCTCTCCGGTAAGTGCTCCGGCATGGATCCCGGATCTCCGCTTCGCTGCGTCCGGGATGACACGCGTTTCATGGTGAGGCGGTGTGCGTCTGCCCCCTTGGGATGAAGGCGCGAAAACCTCAAGGCAACGGGTGCCGCTCCCGCTCCTGCTTCCTATATCGGTTCGAAGGTCGCAGGAGCGGAGCGCGCATGCAGGACGAGACGAACGACGCGATCGACGCGCTGCACGAGATGCTCGACCGCGCGGCTTCCATCCTCGCCTTCACCGGCGCCGGCATTTCGACGGAATCCGGCGTGCCTGATTTCCGCTCGCCGGGCTCGCCCTGGATGGTCAACAAGCCGATCCCGTTCGAGGCCTTCGTGAAGAGCCGCGAGGCGCGGATCGAGGTCTGGCGCCGGAAATTCGCGATGGACGACCATTATGCCGGCGCGGCCCCCAATCGCGGCCACCGCGCGCTGGCGCGGCTGGTCGAGCAGGGCCGCTCGCCTGCCATCATCACCCAGAACATCGACGGTTTGCACCAGGCCTCGGGCGTACCCGAGGACCAGGTGATCGAACTCCATGGCAACGGCACCTATGCGACCTGCCTCGCCTGCGGCTGGCGCCATGAACTCGCGGCGATCCGCACCGTGTTCGAGGCAACGGGCGAGCCGCCGGCCTGCGTGATGTGTGCCGGCCCGGTGAAATCGGCGACGATCTCCTTCGGTCAGGCGATGCCGCAGGAGAAGATGAGCTTCGCGCAGCAACTGGCCCTGGAGAGCGAGCTTTTCCTGGTCGTCGGCTCGTCGCTGGTGGTCTATCCCGCCGCGACGCTGCCGATCATCGCCAAGAAGCAGGGCGCCGAACTGGTCATCGTCAATCGCGAGCCGACGGAGCTGGACGAGATTGCCGATCTCGTGGTGCGGGCCGAGATCGGCGCGGTGCTGGGGCGGCTGGCGGGGTAGGGGAAGGACTCGGTCCGAGCCGTCCTTCGTCGCGCACTGCTAGAGTGATGGCGCAGATTGGCGGCGGAGCCGGCCTGTCATTCGCAATCCGTCGCGCATGTTGAGGCCGAGCAGCGTGATGTTCGCCGCTCCCGCGACGAGCTCAAGCGCCTGCACCGCGTAGAAGACGGTATCGAACTCCGCGACCCGGGCCTTACTGGCAAGGAACAGCGCGGCGGGGATAAGAACCAGAATGCCGTTTGCGGCGATCAGCGGCATACGCTTGATCTTTGCGCCGATCAGCCCGGCTCGCCGCCCCGTGGCCCGCGCAAATCCCGATCCTCCCGCCGCCGCTATCGCGGGGATCAGTATGAGAAAGCCCCAGGGAATGGTCGTTTTGACGGCGACGACGGTCGCCTGTGAGGCGAACAGTTCGCTGAGCGCAGTCGAGAACCAGAATGCTGTGATCGTGAGGAACGCCAGCGCGCCCGTTACCGGATGGATGATCTTGGTCATGGCGTTCTGCCCTTCAGAATGACATTATGATGTCATTTTGGTGTGATGCGAGGGGCAAATAGAGGTTTGACATAATGATGTCAATACGGCATTTTGATTTCAAATGAATGACGCGCAGCGAACTGCGGGCGGGGCCGCTCTGACCCAGCTCATCCTCGCCCTGTTCAGGGCCAACAACCTGACATTGACCTGGGGCGACCGGCTCGTCGCTCCGTTGGGATTGACGAGCGCACGCTGGCAGATCCTGGGCACCATTGTCGCAGCGGATCGGCCGCAGCCGGTTGCGTGGTTGGCGCGCGATCTCGGCGCCAACCGCCAGAACGTCCAGCGCATCGTCAATGATCTGCAGGAGGAGGGGCTGGTCACCTTCGAGCCCAATCCGCATCACCGGCGCGCGCAGCTCGTTGTTCTTACTGACAAGGGGCTGCGGACGTTTGAGGCCGCCATTCGCCTGTACGATCCCAGAGTGAACGCGCTCGCGGACGGGCTCGCTGTCGAGGACATCGACACGGCTCATCGTGTCCTGGTGACGCTGCGAAGGCGGCTCGAGGGCGATGAGAATGCCAAGGAGCAGAGCTGATCGCTGCAGGGCGACGGCCGCCTCAATTCACCTGCGGCAGTGCACGGCGCCAGCGCCGGAAGAGGACGCATCGCATCCTCCAGCGGCCGGTGTGTCCGCGCTGCCATGCCCGCCGACGAAAAGCGATGGCTGCAGCATTTCCGCCTGCGAGGATGTGGATGACGCAAAGCCGGCTGTATCGCGACTCCCCAGCGATGTTATCCTGAGACCGCGAATCAAGCCATTTCGGGCGGGGGTGGGTGGCAAATGTCCGACGAGTTCGGTGAGAGCGGGCGGCGACCGATGGGACCGATCCAGTCACTCAACCGCGTGATGCGGCTCGACGGACCGGAACTCGGCCATGAGGCCAGCGTCGAGCTCAGCGGCCATGTCAAATGGTTCGACGTCAGCAAGGGCTACGGCTTCGTCGTGCCCGAGGATGGCGGTGCCGACGTCCTCGTCCATGTCACCATCCTGAAGCGCGACGGTTTCAACGCCATCGCCGAAGGCGCTCACATCGTCCTTGAAGCGGTGGAGAAGCCGCGCGGCCGCCAGGCCATCCGCGTGCTGTCGATCGACACCAGCGCGGCGCGCCATCCCGCCGAGATGCCGCTGGCGCGTACGAACGTCCAGGTCACGCCGACGAGCGGGCTCGAGCGCATGACGGTGAAGTGGTTCAACCGCCTGCGCGGCTTCGGCTTCGTCTCGGCCGGCGAGAGCGCCCCCGACATCTTCGTCCATATGGAGACGATGCGGCGCTACGGGCTGGTCGAGCTCGTTCCGGGCCAGACGGTGCTGGTGCGGTACGGACCCGGCCCCAAGGGCCTGATGGCGGCCGAGATCCGCCTGGAGCAGGGCGGGGTGGCGAGTTCGCACTGAGTTCAAGAAAGGGCAGGATCGATGATGCTTGCCCGTGTTTTCCTTGGCCTTGCTTTTATTTCTATCTTCATTGGGATTGCGGCTGCGCAAACCCCGAATTCCGATCCGCTCTATCGCAAACTAATCTCGCTTGAGCGAATGGCGATTGGGGCATTTGCATCGCGATCAAGCCGCGAATTGCTCGACATTCACAACGAAATAATGGCGGACGTTGCCGACGACGATGCCGCGCAACGGTTGCGTTCCATAAGTGCATGCTGGAAGGCGTACACGCAGCTATCTGTTACCGTGCTGTTTCACGCATCGATCATTTCGCCTGAGCTCAATAAGTCTGAAGAGAATTCGCCCGCTCATAAGGCCCAATGGGCAGACCGCACCTGGTCAGAGTACCGCGACTCTGTCGTTGGGTGTGAGCAACGCCTCGGCATAGACTCGCCTCCAGTGAGGCCAAGCCTTCCTAGCGCGGAACTTCGACGGCTATTGCCGATTCTGCCAAAGTAGCTGGTCACCTATCGCTACAACGCAAACGACGTCCCGCAGCCGCAGGAACTCGTGGCGTTCGGGTTGGTGATCCTGAACGATTGCCCGACGAGGTCGTCGACGAAGTCGATCGTGCAGCCTTCGAGCAGGTCGAGCGAGGTCTCGTCGATCAGGACGGTCGCGCCGTCGCGCTCGATCACAAGGTCGCCGGGGGCTTTCTCGCGGTCGACGTCGAAGATGTACTGGAAGCCCGAGCAGCCGCCACCGGCGACGCTGACGCGCAACATCGAGCCCGGCGGCTCCTTTTCCATCACGGAAAGAATGCGGGTCGCGGCCTTGTCCGTGACGGCGATGCCGCGCGGATTGACCTGCATATCGGTCGTCATCAGCAGATGCTCCTTGCACCTTCGTTGCCTGCAAAGGTAATTGCGCCGCAGCGCCTCTACAAGCCGGAGGCGGCGACGGGTCTGCCATGCCGCATCCACAGAGCTTTCCTTTCGCGGCCGGGCCCGATTTCGAGCCCGGGGATCGCTGGCGCGCTCCCTATGCCTGCCGCAGCGCGACCAGCCGGGGCCGGCTGATCGCCGAGCCGGCCTCGCCGACGCGCAATCCGTTCCAGCGCGACCGCGACCGCATCATCCATTCGACCGCCTTCCGCCGCCTCAAGCACAAGACCCAGGTCTTCGTCTCGCATGAGGGCGACCATTTCCGCACGCGGTTGACGCATACGATCGAGGTCGCGCAGATCGCGCGCGCCTTGGCGCGGGCGCTCGGGCTCGACGAGGACCTGGCCGAGGCGCTGGCGCTAGCGCATGACCTCGGCCACACGCCCTTCGGCCACACCGGCGAGGATGCGCTGGCGGAATGCATGGCGGCGTTCGGCGGTTTCGACCACAACGCCCAGACGCTGCGGATCGTGACCCGGCTGGAGCGGCGCTATGCCGGTTTCGACGGGCTCAACCTGACCTGGGAAACGCTGGAGGGGCTGGTCAAGCACAACGGCCCGTTGCTGCTGGCGGACGGGGCGCCGACCGAGCGTTATGCGGCGACGGGCATTCCCGCCGCGATCGTCGAATACCAGGCGAAGCAGGACCTCTGGCTGGATTCCTACGCCTCGGCCGAGGCGCAGGCCGCGGCGCTCGCCGACGACATCGCCTATAACGCCCATGACATCGATGACGGCTTGCGGGCCGGGCTGTTCGGCCATGCCGAGCTCGGGGCGGTGCCTTTCCTCGCCGAACTCCTCCACGAGATCGAGGTGCTGCATCCCGGGCTCGAGATGGCCCGCACCACCAACGAGTTGGTGCGGCGGGTGATCACGCGCTTCGTCGAAGGCGTGATCACCGAGTCGCAGGCGCGGCTGGCGAAGCTGGCGCCGGCCGATGCCGATGCGATCAGGCGGGCGGGGGCGCCCGTGATCGCCTTCCCGGCGGCGATCGAGACCGCCGACCGCGAGATCAAGGCCTTCCTCTATCCCAACATGTATCGCCATGCCCGGATCGCGCCGATCCGCGCCGATGCGGCCCAGGTGGTGCGCGACCTGTTCTGCCGCTTCAGCGCCGATCCGGCTTTGATGCCGGCCGACTGGGCTTCGGGCTGCGAGGCGCTCGATGCGCATCGCCGAGCTCGGCGGATCGCCGACTATATCGCTGGGATGACCGACTGGTACGCGCTCGACGAGCACCGCCGCCTGTTTGACGCGACCCCCTCGCTGCGATAGGGCCGGGCGTTCCCAAATCCGCATAGCTTGCCCGTTCGCAGCAGATATTGGCCGCCATGAACCTGTTCGAGACCTATTCCGCCCGTGTTGCCGCCGCGCTTTCGGCTCTGGCCGAGCGAGGCGCCCTGCCTGCCGGGCTCGATCTCGGGCGTGTCGTGGTCGAGCCGACCAAGGATCCGGCCCATGGCGATCTCGCGACCAATGCCGCGATGGTGCTCGCCAAGGAGGCCGGCACCAATCCGCGCGCGCTGGCGGTGCTGCTGGTCGAAGAGCTCACGAAGGATGCCGAGATTGTCCGGTGCGAGATCGCGGGGCCGGGCTTCATCAACCTGACGCTGCAGCCGGCCGTTTTCACCGCGATCCTGAAGGATGCGGTCGAGCGCGGTCTCGACTATGGGCGCGGCCAGCTCAAGCCCGAGCCGAAGGTCAATGTCGAGTATGTCTCGGCCAATCCGACCGGGCCGATGCATGTCGGCCATGGCCGCGGCGCGGTGTTCGGCGATTCGCTCGCCAACATCCTCGCCTTCGCCGGCCATGCCGTGACGCGCGAATACTACATCAACGACGCCGGCGCGCAGGTCGATGTGCTCGCGCGCTCCGCCTTCCTGCGTTATCGCGAGGCGCTGGGCGAGACGATCACCATCCCCGAGGGGCTCTATCCGGGCGACTATCTCGTCTCTGTCGGCGAGACCCTGGCCAAGGCCCATGGCGATGCGCTGCTCGGCAAGCCCGAATCGGAGTGGCTGCCGCTGGTGCGCGCCGCCGCCATCGACGGCATGATGGCGATGATCCGCGACGATCTCGCCGCTCTCGGCGTCGTCCACGACGTATTCTTCTCCGAGCGTTCGCTGCAGAAGGTCGACGGCAACAAGGATGCGGTCAAGGAGACGATCGAGGATCTGCGCGCCCGCGACCTGATCTACGAGGGCCGGCTGCCTCCGCCCAAGGGACAGAAGGACGAGGATTGGGAGGATCGCGAGCAGACGCTCTTCCGCGCCACCCGCTTCGGCGACGATGTCGACCGGCCGCTGCTGAAGTCGGACGGCAGCTACACTTATTTCGCCAACGACATCGCCTATCACCGCTCGAAGTTCACGCGCGGTTATCCCCAGATGATCGACGTCTGGGGCGCCGACCATGGCGGCTATGTCAAGCGCATGCAGGCGGCGGTGAAGGCGGTGACGCATGGGGAGGGCGAGCTCGACGTCAAGCTCTGCCAGCTCGTCAAGCTGCTGCGCAATGGCGAGCCGGTGAAGATGTCGAAGCGCTCGGGCGATTTCGTCACCTTGCGCGAAGTCATCGACGAAGTCGGCCGCGATGCGGTCCGCTTCATGATGATCTTCCGCAAGAACGACGCGACCTTGGACTTCGATCTTGCCAAGGTGGTCGAGCAATCCAAGGACAATCCGGTCTTCTACGTCCAGTATGCGCATGCGCGCTGCGCCTCGATCTTCCGGCAGGCGCGCGAGGCCTTTCCGGATCTCGACCTCGCCCCGGCGGCGCTGGCGCAGGCGGACCTCGCCCGCCTGACCGACGAGGCGGAAGTCGGTATCGTCAAGTTGATCGCGGCCTATCCGCGAATCATCGAAGGCGCGGCGGCCGCGCACGAGCCACATCGCGTGGCCTTTTTTGTGCATGAGCTGGCGAGCGCTTTCCACTCCTTGTGGAACAAGGGCAAAGACTCGCCGCAATTACGGTTCGTTAATCAAACTGATCGAGAGTCGACCTTGGCGAGGTTGGCGTTTGTGCACGCGGTGCGCAGCGTCCTTGCTTCCGGTCTGGCTGTCGCCGGAGTTGCGGCGCCGGAAGAGATGCGCTGACGGCCGCTTGGCCCTCGGTGCGCACAAGGTCAGGTTGACCGCAAAACGCTTTGGGCATCCCATGCGTGCTGTCGGCCTGCGCTGGGATGGATCATGCCATGAGTGAGCCAGCTAGAAACCGTTTCGCGCTCGATCTCGAAGATCTCGAGCGCCAGCTTCGCAGCGCGGGGCAGGCGCCGAAGGCCGGCCAGCCCGTCGATCCGCTGGCCGAGCTGACGCGCATCGTCGATCAGGGCGATCCGCTGAAGGACATCTTCGGGCATCGCGGCCAGGCCGCGGCGCCTCAGCGAGTGCAGGCGCCATGGCAGGCCCAAAGCCAGGTGCAGCCGCGGCAGGAGCCGTCGTTCAATCCCGTCCAGGAGCTGCAGGCGGCTGTCGAGCAGTCGCCGCCCCCGGCCGAGCTGCGCGGCGCGCTCGACGAGTTCGAGGCGCTGCTGCGGCGCACGGATGGAGGCCGTCCGGCCCCCGTTCCGCCGGCTCCTGTTGCCGCCACTGCTGCGCCGGCGCGCGCCGAGCCGCGTTTTCCAGTTCAGGACGAGAGCTTCGACCTGCCCGAGCCGAAGGCCTATCAGCGCGCCGCCGCCGGACACGGCGTCGCCCCGGCGCCGCGCGATCTCGACGAGGCGCGCGAGCCCTATCCCTATTACGAGCAGCAGCATCATGACGCGCAGCCGGTTCATGCCGCGCTGCCGGCCGATGACGAGATGCCCGATCTCGAGCCGCGCCGTTCGCGCAAAGGCCTCTATGCGGCCGCTGCGCTGATCGTGGTCGGCGTCGCCGGTGTCGGCGTCGCGATGTCGCTGCGCGGCACGACGATCCGTTCGGACGGTCAGCCGCCGACCATCGCCGCCGATACCGGGCCGACGAAGGTCCAGCCCGCCAATCCAGGCGGCGCCGAGATTCCGAACCAGAACAAGCAGATCTATGAGCGCCCGGGCGAAACGCCCGCAGGGCAGACCAAGGTCGTCAGCCGTGAGGAGCAGCCGGTCGACGTGCAGCAGGCGGCGCGTTCGCTGCCGGCGCGCGTCGTGCTGCCGGGGCCGAGCACCGGTACGGCCACGACGCCAGCCGCGAATGCGCTGACCCAGGCTCCTGCCGTGATCGCGCGCGATCCGGCGCCGGTCGAGCCGGCGCTGACGCCGGTGCCGCCGGTTCCGGGCCTGGGCGAACCGCGCCGGGTCCGCACGGTCTCGATCCGGCCCGATGGGACGCCCGCGCCCGCCGCCAACAGCCCCACGAGCTATACCAACGGCAACCTTCCGATGGCCACGGGTTCGGCGCCACCGGTCAGGCCGGGCGCGATCGCTCCCGCCGATCCGGTGACGACGACCGCCACCGCCCAGCCACGGCCCCGCCCGGCGACGACGCCGACTCAGGAAGCTCCCAAGGCTCCCGAAGCCGCCAAGGTGCAGGAGCGCGCCGCGGCGACGACGCCTTCGGCGCCGATGCGGGTCGCCAGCGTTCCGCCTGCGGCGCAGGCTCCCGCCGTACCGGCCCCGACGCCAGCCACGGCCGCGATCCGCAGCGGAACCGGCGATTTCGTGGTCCAGCTCGGTGCCCCCGGCAGCGAGTCGGAGGCGCGTGCGACCTTCGCCGCGCTCCAGCGCAAATATCCGGGCCAACTCGGCGGCCAGGCGCCAATCGTGCGCAAGACCGAACTCGCCGGCGGCAAGACGGTGTACCGGCTGCGTGTCGGCCCCTATTCCCGCGACGACGCCACGACGATGTGTACCGCTCTCCAGGCCGCGGGCGGCCAGTGCTTCATCGCCAAGAACTGATTGGACAAGAACTGACGATCACGCTCTGATCGTCAGGGAAGATTTCGAACCGGTGGCGCCTTGCGCCGCCGGTTTTTTCGTTCGCGTCCGGCGCAACCCGCCTTGGCGGTTTGGCCAGTGGTCCGGCTTTCGGTTTCGTGCGATGAGGCGCGCGGCAGTGTCGCCTTACAAAGCTCGCAGGACATTTCGAAAACCCGCGGGGCACGGCGACCGAAGACCATAAGAACACCCTGGAGGATACCATGGACCGCCGCAAATTCGTGAAGACAGCCGCCGCCGGTGCCGCCGGCAGCGCCGCGATCGCCGCTCCCGCCATCGCCCAGTCGCAGCCCAAGATCGCCTGGCGGCTGACGTCGAGCTACCCCAAGAGCCTCGACACGCTGTTCGGGCTTTCGACGCAGGTCGCCAAGCGCGTCGCCGAGGCGACCGACGGCAATTTCCAGATCCAGGTCTTCGCGCCCGGCGAGATCGTGCCCGGCCTGCAGGCGCTCGACGCCGTGCAGAACGGCACGGTCGAGTGCAGCCACACCCTGTCGAGCTTCTATATCGGCAAGGACCCGGCCTTCGCCTTCGAGACCTCGCTGCCCTTCGGCTTCAACACCCGCCAGCAGAACGCCTGGCTCTATGCCGGCGGCGGGCTCGAGCTGTGCCGCGCTTTCATGAAGAAGCAGGGCCTCTACACGATCCCGTCGGGCAATACCGGCGCGCAGATGGGCGGCTGGTTCCGCAAGGAGATCAAGTCGCTGGATGATCTGAAGGGCCTGAAGATGCGCATCGCCGGCATGGGCGGGCAGATCATGTCCAAGCTCGGCGTCGTGCCGCAGCAGATCGCCGGCGGCGACATCTACCCTGCGCTGGAGCGCGGCACGCTCGACGCGGTCGAGTTCTCCGGCCCACTCGATGACGAGAAGCTCGGCTTCCAGAAGGTTGCGAAGTACTACTATTATCCCGGCTTCTGGGAAGGTAACGCCAACGTCTCCTTCCTGGTGAACCTCGAGAAGTGGAACGGGCTGCCGGCCGCCTACAAGGCGATCGTCGAGGCCGCCTGCGCAGAGGCGAACGCGCTCTGCGTCGCCAAATACGATCACGGCAATCCCGACGCGCTGATCCGTCTCGCGGGCACCGGCGCCGAACTGCGCCCCTTCCCGCAGGAGGTGATGCTGGCGGCGTTCAAGGAGGCCTTCGCGATGTATGGCGAACTCGCCGCCAAGAACGCCGAGTTCAAGACGTTCTACGATTCCTTCCTGCCGTACTGGAAGAAGGAAAACCTCTGGTTCCGCGTCGCCGAGCTGCCCTTCGACGCGTTCAACGCCCAGATGGCGCAGCAGATGCGCTGAGGGCGATGAAGCCGGATGGTCGATGATGGCCGCTCCAACACCTGCGGCCGTCATCCCGGACCAGCGGCGAAGCCGCGCCGCTCCGGGATCCATCGTAGAGCTCTGGAGCCCTCCGATGGATCCCGGCGCTCCGCTTCGCTATGGCCGGGATGACGGCGAGGGTTGACCCGGCCTTTCAGCCTTCCTACCCCATCACCATGACCTCACGCGCCTTCATCGCCGGTTGCCTCGGCACGAGCCTGACCCCTGACGAGCGCGCCTTCTTCAGGGATGCGCGGCCCTGGGGCTTCATCCTGTTCCGGCGCAATACGCAGGATCCGGCGCAGGTCGCGGCCCTGACCGCCGAGATGCGCGAGACCGTCGGTTGGCACGCGCCGGTCCTGATCGACCAGGAGGGCGGCCGGGTCCAGCGCATGGCGCCGCCGAACTGGCCGAAATACCCGCCGGCGCGCGCCTTCCTCGCGATCAACGATCCGGTGATGCAGCGCGAGATCGTCAGGCTTTCGGCCCGTCTTATGGCGCACGATCTGAAAAGCGTCGGCATCGATGTCGATTGCCTGCCGGTTCTCGACGTGCCCGTCGCCGGCAGCCATGACGTAATCGGCGACCGCGCCTATGCCCATGAGCCGGAGATGGTGGCGCGGCTCGGGCGGGCGGCGGCCGAGGGGCTGCTGGCCGGCGGCGTCCTGCCGGTGGTCAAGCACATGCCCGGTCATGGCCGGGCGCGCGCCGACAGCCATCACGACCTGCCCGTTGTCGATGCCCCGCTGGATGAACTCCGGGCGCATGATTTCCGGCCCTTCCGGCACCTCGCCGACATGCCGCTGGCGATGACGGCGCATGTCGTCTTCACCGCGCTCGATCCGCGGCACCCGGCGACCGTCTCGCGCGAGGTGGTGCGCGAGATCATGCGCGGCGAGCTCGGCTATGACGGGCTGATCATGACCGACGACATCTCGATGAAGGCTCTGTCCGGCAGCTTCGCGCAGAAGGCGCGCGCCGCGATCCGGGCGGGCGTCGACGTGGTGCTGCATTGCCACGGCATCATGGAGGAGATGGTCGCGATCGCCGGTGCCGTGCCGGAGATGAAGGGCGACCGCGCGCGCCGCGCCGCGATGGCGCTGGCGCGCATCCGGCACGAGCCCGAGCCGCTCGATGTGGACAGCGCGCGTGCGCAGGTAGCGAGTGCGCTTGCCTTGAACGCTTGAACCGTCGAACCTGCGGTGGTCACGCGTCTTTCGCGTGAGCGAGAAAGGGGCGGCCAGCCATGGCGGCGCAACTGCCATTCGAGGATGATGGCCCGCGTCGCGACGACGAGCCGGCCCTGCTTGTCGATGTCGACGGCTATGAGGGGCCGCTCGACCTCTTGCTCGACCTCGCCCGGAGGCAGAAGGTCGACCTGCAACGCATCTCGATCCTGGCGCTGGCCGAGCAGTATCTCGTCTTCGTCGAGCAGGCGCGGGCGCTCAGGCTTGAGCTGGCGGCCGATTATCTGGTGATGGCGGCCTGGCTGGCCTATCTCAAATCGAGGCTTTTGCTGCCGGAGCCGCCCAAGGGCGAGGAACCGAGCGCGGCCGACCTCGCGACCGCGCTGGCGCTGCGGCTGCGCCGATTGGAGGCGATCCGCGCGGCGGCCCGCAAGCTCGCCTCGCGCGAGCGGCTGGGGCAGGACGTGTTCGCGCGCGGCGCGCCTGAGGCGATCGTCGCGGGCGCCCGGCCGGTGTGGGAGGCGGAACTCTACGACCTCCTCTCGGCCTATGCCCAGCAGCGGATGAAGCGCGTGCAGGGGCATATCTCGGTCGGGCAGCGCGTCGTCTGGTCGCTGGTCGAGGCGCGCGAGGCGTTGCAGCGGCTGGTCGGCGAAGCTGGCGACTGGACGCAGATCGACCCTTATCTCACCCGCTACATGTCGTCGCACGGCCTCCCCGCGCGTGAGATGGCGGCGACGGTGCGGGCGTCGGCGCTTTCGGCCATGCTGGAGATGGTCAAGGAAGGCGTGCTCGACCTCCGGCAGGACGAGGCCTTCGCACCGCTCTATCTGCGCCGCCGCTCAGCGCGTCCGCCGGCCCTGCCGCTGGTCAACCGGGATGCGCCATGACGATGGCGATGGTGGAGCCCTTCGAGGATGACGGGGAAGACGGCGGCGCGGAAGCCTTCGCGCAGGCGACGCGCGTGGTCGAGGCGCTGCTCTTTGCCTCCGCCGTCCCTCTTCAGGCCGAGGAACTGGCGCGCTCGGTGCCATCCGGCATCGACATCGGGCAGGTTCTGGTGCGGCTGACCGAACTCTACGAGCCGCGTGGGGTGAATCTGCGCCAGGTCGCCGGCGGCTTCGCCTTCCGGACGGCGCCCGACTTGAGCTATCTGCTGGCGGCGGAAGCCGAACCGCCACGCAAATTGTCGCGGGCCGCGCTCGAAGTGCTGGCGATCATCGCCTATCACCAGCCGGTGACGCGGGCCGAGATCGAGGAGATCCGCGGCGTCGCCACCGCCAAGGGCACGCTCGACATCCTGCTGGAGGCCGGCTGGGTGCGCCTGCGCGGCCGACGCCGCTCGCCGGGGCGGCCGGTGACTTTCGGCACGACGCCGGGCTTCCTCGATCATTTCGGCCTCGACCGCATCGACGATTTGCCGGGCCTCGAGGAATTGAAGGGCTCCGGCTTCATCGAGGGACGGCTGACGCGCGACCTGACCGTGCCCGTGCCCGACGACGATCCGGACCTGCGCGCCGACGAGGACCCGCTCGGCGATCTGTTCACGCCGCTTGACGAGAGCGATGGCGGGCCGCATGGGGCGGGCGGGTAGGGCGGGTCGTTTGGTCCACCCGCGCCGTCATTCCGGGCGCAGCGCGGCGGAGACCCAGAATCCATCGTAGAGCCCGATCCTTGCCGGACTTTGCTCTAGGACGGATTCCGGAGCGGCGCCGCTGACGCGGCTTGTCCGGAATGACGCGCGTGATTTTGGAAGTTCGGAGTATCTTTTGGCCGTCAACGACACCAAATCGCGCTGGCTGAGCTGGGGACGGCGCGGCACGGCGGGGGCCGCCATCCCGATGGCGCTCGGCTTCGATTCCGTGACCCAGCGTTTCGGCGACGTCACGGCGCTGAACGATGTCTCGCTGTCGATCGCGCCTGGCGAGATCGTCGCCCTGCTCGGCCAGTCGGGCTGCGGCAAGACGACGCTGCTGCGGCTGGCTGCCGGGGTCGAGCGGCCGAGCGCGGGTCGCGTGCTGCTGGAGGGCCGGGACGTCTCGTCGCCCGACCGCTTCGTCGAGCCGGAGCAGCGCGGGGTCGGCCTGGTCTTCCAGGACTATGCGCTGTTTCCCCATCTCACCGTGCGCGAGAATGTCCGCTTCGGCCTCGGCGTGCGCGGCGAGAGCGAAGCATCCATCGATGCGACCGCGCTGCGGGCCATTGCCCGCGTCGGCCTGGCCGATCTCGCGGATTCCTATCCGCACATGCTCTCGGGCGGCGAACAGCAGCGGGTCGCGCTGGCGCGCGCCGTCGCCCCGCGCCCCGGCGTGCTCCTGATGGACGAGCCCTTCTCGAATCTCGACCGGCGCCTGCGCGACGTCGTTCGCGACGAGACGGCGGCCCTGCTGCAGGAAACCGGTGCGACCTCGATCATCGTCACGCATGATCCCGAGGATGCGATGCGCATCGCCGACCGGATCGTGCTGATGCGAGCGGGCGAGATCGTCCAGATCGGCACTGGCGAGGAGCTCTACCGCAAGCCCGGCAGTCTCTTTGCCGCCCGATTTTTCTGCGATTTTACCGAGGTCGCCGGACGTGTCTCGCGCGGTGCCGTCGATACGCCGTTCGGGCGCTTTCCGGCGAAGGGACTGGTCGAGGGAGCCGAGGCAGTGGCCTGCATCCGGCCCCATGCGGTGCGGATCGTGCCCAAGGGCTTCTGCCTGCCCGGAAGAGTCGTGACGCGGCGCTTCCTCGGCGAGGTCGACCA
Organism: Allobosea sp. GW822-FHT03F07; assembly: GCF_058801345.1. Lineage (NCBI taxonomy): Bacteria > Pseudomonadati > Pseudomonadota > Alphaproteobacteria > Hyphomicrobiales > Alloboseaceae > Allobosea > Allobosea sp. GW822-FHT03F07. Next base: position 283,803 of record NZ_JBXAND010000005.1, on the reverse strand, counting down.
TCTGCAGATCGCGGTCGATGGCTTCGAGCGGCTCTTGTCCGTCCGAGCCACGCTGGCGGGCGCGATCGCCGAGGGCGAGGATGTCGGCCTCGACATTCCGTCCGATGAAGTTCTTGTGTTCCCTGCGGGGGACACATAGGTTCCGCCACAAGCGACCGGCCGGGGCCGGATTTCCCCGGTCGCACATTAATTTGAAGGGGAGTCCGCCATGGGTGGCGTGAGCATCTGGCACTGGATCGTCGTCGGCGTCATCGTGATGCTGCTGTTCGGACGCGGCAAGGTTTCCGAACTGATGGGCGACGTGGCCAAGGGCATCAAGTCGTTCAAGAAGGGCATGGCAGAGGACGAGACGCCCCCGCCGCCGCCGAGCGCCGCGACCCCGGCCGATCCGAAGATCATCGACGCGCAGGCAACCAACCCGGCTGCGACCAATCCCGCTGCGGCCAAGGCCGAGACCAAGGCCTGAGGCCGAGCCGCCCGCCACGTGCGGGAGGCTGAGAGGACGAGCCGTCGATGTTCGACATCGCCTGGAGCGAATTCATGCTGATCGGGGCGGTCGCGCTCGTCGTGATCGGCCCCAAGGACCTGCCGAAGGCGATGCGCACGGCCGGCCAGGCTATCGGCAAGATCCGCCGCATGGCTGCCGAGTTCCAGGGGCAGTTCAACGACGCGATGCGCGAGGCCGAGCTCCATGACCTGAAGAAGCAGGTCGAGGATGTCGGCGGCTCCGTGTCCAGTTCGCTGAACACTGATTTCAAGCCGATCGAGATGCCCGCCTCGACCGGGCTCGACGATGCGGCGATCAAGGAAGCCGAGGCCAAGCTCGCCGCGCTCCCCGCGCCCGATCCGTTGCCGCCGGTCGAGATCACGCCGGCAGAGGTCGCTCCCGCCGAGGCCGCGCCTGCGGTCGCCGAGGAGGAGAAGCCGAAGCGCCGCCGCAAGGCCGCACCCGTGGAGACGGCGGCTGAAGCCACGGCCGAACCCGCGCCCGCCAAGGCGCCGCGCAAGCGCAAGACCGCCGCGGCCGAGCCGGGCGAAGGGAGCGCTGCATGAGCGTCGCCAATCCGCGCGAGGGCGAAGACGAGATCGAGGCCTCCCGCGCACCGCTGATCGACCATCTCATCGAATTGCGCTCGCGGCTGATCAAGTCGCTGATCGCCTTCCTGGTGATGTTCTTCATCTGCTTTGCCTTCGCGACGCAGATCTACAACATCCTCGTGCAGCCCTATGTCTGGGCGGCGGGGCCGGGCGCCAACGTCCAGCTCATCTACACGGCGCCGCTGGAATATCTCTTCACCCAGATCAAGATCGCGGCCTTCGGAGCGGGCTTCTTCGCCTTTCCGGTGATCGCGACGCAGATCTACAAATTCGTAGCGCCGGGGCTCTACAAGAACGAGCGTCAGGCCTTTGCGCCCTATCTCGCGGCGACGCCGATCTTCTTCGTCGCCGGTGCGGCGATGGTGTTCTTCTTCGCCATGCCGGTGCTGATGAAGTTCTCCATCGGCATGCAGCAGGCGGCGAGCGACGGGCAGGCGGGCATCGCGCTGCTGCCGAAGGTCAGCGAGTATCTCTCGCTGATCATGACGCTGATCTTCGCCTTTGGTATCTCCTTCCAGCTGCCGGTGATCCTGACCCTGCTCGGGCAGGCGGGCATCATCGATTCGACCTTCCTGAAGGAAAAGCGGCGCTACGCGATCGTCTTCGTCTTCGTGGTCGCCGCCGTGCTGACCCCGCCGGACGTGATCTCGCAACTCATGCTCGCCGTGCCGATGCTGCTGCTCTACGAGCTCTCGGTGTTCTCGGTGCGCTATGTCGAGAAGCAGCGCGCGGCCAAGCAGGCGGCGGACGACGCTGCGGACGCGGCGAGCGAGTAAGTTTCACTGTCCATCCGCGTCATGCTCGGCCTTGTGCCGAGCATCCACGTCTTGAACTCAGGTCCCGCCCAGCGAAGACGTGGATGGTCGGGACAAGCCCGACCATGACGGGGAGGGCTCGTTCCGACACCTTCCCTGTTCCCTAGACACTCATCCCGGTCTAGAGCATCACGCTGTTCCCGAACGTGATGGCGTGGCCTGACGACGATGTATGACATCAAATGGATTCGCGAGAACGCCGAGGCGTTCGACACCGGCTTGAAGCGGCGGGGGCTCGAGCCGCTGTCGGCCTCGCTGCTCGCGCTGGATGATGCCCGCCGCACGGCCATCGCCAAGGCTCAAAGCTCGCAGGAGCGCCGCAACGCCCTCTCCAAGGAAATCGGCAAGGCGATGGGCGCCAAGGACGTCGCGCTCGCCGAGAAGCTCAAGGCCGAGGTCGCGAGCCTGAAGGAGTTGCAACCGGCGCTCGAAGCCGAGGAGAAGGCGGCCAAGGACGCGCTGGACGAACAGCTCGCCGCGATCCCGAACAAGCCGAACGACGATGTGCCGGAAGGCGCGGACGAGCATGGCAATGTCGTGAAGTCGGTCCATGGCGTGAGGCCGGAGGAGACGGGCAAGCGCCTCGTCGGCGTCAACCAGCCCAAGGAGCATTTCGAGCTCGGCGAAGCGCTCGGCCAGATGGATTTCGAGACGGCGGCGAAGCTGTCGGGCTCGCGCTTCGTCGTGCTGGAGCGGCAGATCGCGCGCCTGAGCCGCGCGATCGGGCAGTTCATGCTCGATACGCATACGGAGGAGCATGGCTATACCGAGGTGATGCCGCCGCTGATGGTGCGCGACGAGGTCATGTTCGGCACCGCGCAACTGCCGAAGTTCGAGGATGACCAGTTCGCGACGAGCCGCAGTGCTCCGAAGTTGAAGGGGCTGTTTGCGCTGGGCGAAGCAGCGATGCGCGCGGCGGCAGGAGGGCAAGATTTAGATAAGTATCTGCTTTCACAGATCGATCTTGATCGCCTTTGGCTCATCCCCACCGCCGAAGTCCCGCTCACCAACCTCGTGCGCGAATCGATCCTATCCGAGGAGGAGCTTCCGCGCCGCTACACCGCGCTCACGCCCTGCTTCCGGGCCGAGGCCGGCTCGGCCGGGCGCGATACGCGCGGCATGCTGCGGCAGCACCAGTTCGAAAAGGTCGAGCTGGTCTCGATCACGACGCCGGAGAAGTCGCGCGAGGAGCATGAGCGCATGCTCGCTTGCGCCGAGGCCGTGCTGAAGAAGCTCGACCTGCACTATCGCGTGATGACCTTGTGCACCGGCGATATGGGCTTCGCCTCGCAGAAGACCTACGACATCGAGGTCTGGCTGCCCGGCCAGAGGACCTATCGCGAGATTTCGTCCTGCTCGGTCTGCGGCGATTTCCAGGCGCGGCGGATGAACGCCCGCTACAGGACCAAGGACGGCAAGGGGCCGTTCTTCGTCCACACGCTGAACGGCTCGGGCACGGCGGTCGGCCGGGCGCTGATCGCGGTGATGGAGAACTACCAGAACGCCGATGGCTCGATCACGGTGCCCGACGTGCTGGTGCCCTATATGCGCGGCGTGACGCGCATCGAGAAGGCGTAAGTGCGCCTCGTTCGGAAAATAAGGCGCGCGGAACCCTCTCCCATAGGGAGAGGGCAGGGTGAGGGGATGGCCCCTCGACCAGTCACCTGCGAGGGGGCCGCCGTTGGCTCACGGCCACAGCGTCAAACGGCCGACACCTCACCCCTGCCCCTCTCCTTACAGGAGAGGGGTTCCCCGCGGTCTTCGCTCACTGCCGTCGCCTAACTGAAAGCCTGATCCATGCGCATCCTGGTCACCAATGACGACGGCATCCACGCCGAGGGGCTCGCCGTGCTGGAGCGGATCGCGGGGCAGCTCTCGGACGACGTCTGGGTCGTGGCGCCCGAGACCGACCAGTCGGGCGTCGCGCATTCGCTGTCGCTGTCGAACCCGCTGCGGCTGCGCCAGATTTCGGAGAAACGCTTCGCCGTGACCGGCACGCCGACCGACTGCGTCATCATGGCGGCGCGCTCGATCATGATCGAGAACCGGCCCGACCTCGTGCTCTCCGGCGTCAATCGCGGCCAGAACGTCGCCGAGGACGTGACCTATTCGGGCACGATCGCGGCCGCCATGGAGGGCACGCTGCTCGGCATTCCCTCGATCGCCGTCAGCCAGGCCTATGGGCCGGGCGGGCGCGAGAACATCCGCTGGGATTGCGCCGAGCAGCATGCGCCCGGAATCATCCGCCGGCTGCTGGCGGAGGGCATTCCCTCCGACGTGCTGTTCAACCTGAACTTCCCGAACGTCGCACCCGGCGAGGTCGAGGGCATCGCGGTGACCGTGCAGGGCCGGCGTGATCAGGAACTGCTGCAGTTGCAGCCGCGCCAGGACGGCCGCGGCAACCCGTATTTCTGGATTGCCTTCGCGCGCGGCAAGACTGAGCCGGCCAACGGCACCGACCTGCGCGCGCTGGCCGAGAAGAAGATCTCGGTGACGCCCCTCGAACTCGACCTGACGCATGAGCCGACTCTGACCCGCTTCGCGCGGGTGTTCGCGTGATCGAAGGCCGGTCCGCGTCATGGTCGGGCCTGTCCCGACCATCCACGTTTTCGCTGGGCGAAGGCGGTGTTCAAGACGTGGATGCTCGGCACAAGGCCGAGCATGACGGCTGGTCCCTCTCTCCGATTGTCGCCAACTGAACCATGACCGAGGGCGAGGGCGGCGGGATAGGCGAGGAGACGCCGGCGAGCGAGGGCGAACGCACCGTTGCCTTCCTGCTGTCGCTCAGGGCGCAAGGCGTGCGCGACCTCGCCGTGCTGCGCGCCATGGAACGGGTCGCGCGGGAGCGCTTCGCGCCGGCGCGTTTCGCCGATCTCGCCCGGCAGGACGTCTCGGTGCCGCTGCCCTGCGGCCAGACGATGACGGCGCCGCACACGGTCGCAGCCCTTCTTACCGCGCTCGACCTACAGGCTTCCGCCCGTGTGCTCGAGGTCGGCACCGGCTCGGGCTATGTCGCCGCATTGATGGCGGCGATGGGGGCGGAGGTGGTTTCGCTCGAACGCTACCGCACGCTGGCGCTGGCGGCGCATGAGCGCGTCGCGGGCAGCGGCTATGGCGCTTCCGTCGAACTGCGCCATGCCGACGGCTTCCAGCCCGACCGGACGCTCGGGCGCTTCGACCGCATTCTCGTCAACGGCGTGACCCATGCCATCCCCGAATCGCTGCTGATGCGGCTGGCGCAGGGAGGGCGGTTGGTCGGGGCGCTGCGGGTCGAGGGTGCGGCCCGCCGCGTCGTGGTTACGCGGCTGGCGGATGGCGGCTTCGATCATGCGATGGGCCCGGCCGTGCGCCTGCCGCCGCTGGTGCCGGGGTTGGCGCGAGCGCTGTAGGCAGTTCGCTGCCGCCTGCGAAAAAGCAAACGCGATGACCCGGCGCGAAACGCTTTCGTAACCTGAACGGGGCTTTAATGCCCGTCATCGAGTTGCGTTGTTCGCGAGTGCCCCATCCATGCGTAGCCAAGCCGGATCGGTTCAGTTTCGTATCGTCCTCCGTGCGTCGACGGCCTGCCTGCTCGCCCTCGGCGTCAGTGCTTGCTCGTCCGAGACGATGCGGTTCACGGAAACCCCCTTCGCGAATCCCTTCAAGACAGCCCAGGCTCCGGCCCCGGCGCGCGATCCGGCCACCACCGGGTCGATCGGTCGCTCGGCCAACACGCCGGTCTATTCGACGCCGGCGCCGGCCATGGCCACGGTGCGTTCGCAGCCGCTGCCTCCGCCGCAATCTGCCGTCGCGCTCCGCAGCGCCGCGCCGCAGCCCGTTGCCGGCAACGCCACGGGTTGGAGCGCCCAGGGCGGCACTCCGATCGTCGTCGCCCAGGGCGAGACGCTCGACATGATCTCGTCCCGCTACGGGGTGCCGCGCGCGGCGCTGATCTCGGCCAACGGGCTGTCCAGCCCGAATGTCGCGCCGGGCTCGCGCCTTACGATTCCCGTCTACAACGCTTCAGCGGGTGCGGCGCCGGCTCCGCGTCAGCAAATGGCCCAGGCCCAGCCCGAAACACGTTCCGATGCGTCGCGCTTCGTCACCGGTCCAGCGCCGGCAGCTTCGGTCGCGCCGGTTCGTCCGGTCGCTCCGGTTCAGGATGCGCGTGCAAAGGCACAGGCGGACGCTCGCGCCGCCGCTGATGCGAAGGCTGCCGCCGCCCAATCGAAGGCGGCCGCTGCCGCCGAAGCCAAGGCGAAGGCTGAGGCCGATGCGCTGGCGATGCGCGAATCGCGGGCCCGTTTCGCAGCCGAGGCGAAGGCGAAGGCTGCTGCCAAGGCGTCGGCTCCGACGGCGGCTGCTCCCGTCGCCACGAAGCCCGTTGCCGCTGCCAAGCCGGTTGCCGAGAAGCCTGCCGCCCTTGCTGCTGCCAAGCCGGCGCCCGAGAAGGTCAAACCGGTCGTCGTCGCCAGCGCGCCTGCCGTCGAGCCCAAGGCGACTGCGATCCCGAAGGCCGAGCCGGAGCCCGCCACCACCGCGAGCCTGCCGAAGCAGGAAGACGCCGGCGAGAAGGCCGATTTCCGCTGGCCGGCTCGCGGCCGCGTCATTGCCGGCTTCAGCGGCCGGGGCGGCAACGAGGGCATCAACATCGCCGTGCCGGAGGGGACCCCGGTGAAAGCGGCGGAGGGGGGCACCGTGGCCTATGCCGGCAGCGAGCTGAAGGGCTATGGCAACCTCGTCCTGATCCGCCACCCAAACGGCTACGTCTCGGCCTATGCCCATAACGGCGAGCTCAAGGTGAAGCGTGGCGACACGGTGAAGCGCGGCCAGGTCGTCGCCAATTCGGGCCAGACCGGCAACGTCTCCTCGCCGCAACTCCACTTCGAACTGCGCAAGGGCTCCTCGCCCGTCGATCCGACGCCCTATCTGAACAACTGATCCAGACGCTTATTTCGCATCGGCTTTTCCGAAAACCGCGTCCCACTTTTCGGGCCGATGCTCCTGAGTTCACCCTTCGACCGGTCTCCGCGAGACCCCACCGGTCGGAACAAGGCGGGGCGGTCCCAGGAAAGGCCGCCCCGCCATTTTGCTGGCCTGAGCCAGGGCTCACAAGCAATGCTTGTCAGTTTCCTAAATTACATGCATAGGTTGCATGTGTCTTTGGGGGGCTGCATATGCGGGTATTGTTCGGGCTGGCGCTGGCGGCACTTTGTGCCGGTTGCCACCATAGTGATTTCGGCGCCGATCTGAGCTTTTCGCGGAGTGCCGGGCTCGGCTACCGCAATGCCGGGCTGTTCAACCCTGGAACGCTCTATCTCTACGACCAGAACGCGGCGACGCTGACGCGCTTGTCCGACGACATCCAGCTGCAGCGGAACGCTGGTAGCCAAGTGCCGACGACGCTGACGTCGACGCGCATCGACGGCATCGCGCTGACCGGAACCTTCCCGTCCGAGCTGGTGAAGAGCGAAGTCGCTGCCGCAGTCGGCACCAAGGTGAGCTTCGTCGCCGAGAACGCCATCCGCGACGACTACGCCAAGATCTACACCGCGTTGGGCGAAGCCTATACTGCCGGCTCCGCCGCGGGCGAGGACATGCTGGGGCGCTGGTATGTCAGGGAGGTCGCGAGGCAGCGCGGCAAATACTACGTCATTGTCAGAAGCATCGTGCGGGCCGACAGGGCGGCGCTCTCCGTCGGCGGGGTGAAGGACGACAATGTCGCCGACATTTCGGTATCGGTTCCCGGGCTGGCGACGCCCGTCAAGGTGGCCGTAACGCATGGTCGCGCGGTCAACTGCTCCGGCAAGGCGGCGCCCTGCTTTTTCGGCGTCTCGGTGCTCAAGCCCTATTTTGGTCCGGGCGGGCGGCTCAACTTCCGGGACGGGCGAGGCGTGGATCAGAACCGCCTGTCCGAGGCCCTGCGCAAGCTCTGAGCGGCCGCCGCGGAGCTCGGCGTTGCCGGGCTCATGGTGCGAGTCCGGCATGACGACACGTTCCGGTCCTAGCCTTCGAGGCGCGTGCCCAGCCGTCCGGCCAGATCCTGAATGTACTGCCAGGCGGTGCGGCCTGAGCGCGAGCCGCGCGTCGTCGCCCATTCCAGGGCCTCGTGGCGAAGCGCTTCGCTGTCGATCTTCAGCCCGAAATGGCCGACATAGCCGTCGATCATTTCGAGATACTCGTCCTGGCTGCATTTGTGGAAGCCGAGCCAGAGGCCGAAGCGGTCCGACAGCGAGACCTTCTCCTCGATCGCCTCGCCGGGATTGATCGAGGTTGAGCGCTCGTTCTCCATCATATCGCGCGGCAGCAGGTGGCGGCGGTTCGAAGTGGCGTAGAAGACGACATTGTCCGGCCGCCCCTCGACGCCGCCGTCGAGCGCCGCCTTCAGCGACTTGTAGGAGGTGTCGCCGCCGTCGAAGGAGAGGTCGTCGCAGAAGACGATGGCGCGGTGCGCGTCGGGGCGGAGCAGCGCCATCAGGACGGGCAGGCTCTCGATGTCCTCGCGGTGGATCTCGATCAGCTTGAGCGGCAGCGCATCGCCCTTCAGGCGCTGGTTGGTGTCGGCGTGGATGGACTTGACCAGGGAGGACTTGCCCATGCCGCGCGCGCCCCAGAGCAGCACATTGTTGGCCGGCAGGCCGCGCGCGAAGCGCTCGGTGTTCTCGGCCAGCGTGTCGCGGACGCGGTCGACCCCGCGCAGCAGCGAGAGCGCGACGCGGTTGACGCGCGCGACCGGCGCAAGCTCCGAGCCGGCCGGGTGCCAGACGAAGGCGTCGGCGAGCGTCAGGTCGGCGGGCTTGCGGGCGGGCGGTGCAATCCGCTCCAGCGCATCGGCGATGCGCAGCAGCGTGGCGAGCGTCTGGTCGGTGTCGGCTTTGATAGCGGAGGTCATGTCAGGCCTTCGAACGAGTGATCCGCAGCAACCGTAACGGGCGGTACGGCCGATGGAACCTAAACTGCGTGCCGCGGCAAAGCGCAAGGCCATTGCGCGAACAGCGGCAAGCCCATAGGTGAGGGACGCGTCCGCGCGAGCGGGCGCATCCGATTGATTTACCGGCGTCGCTGGCTATAGTCCGCGCGCTTTTTGAGCCTGCGACGAAAATTGCCGCGCCCCGCGGCCGGTGGCGCCCCGCGCCGCCGCGATGAAGGAGCCCTTTCGTGATCACCCCTGCTTTCGCCCAAGCCGCCGGCGCCGGTGGCTCCACCGACATGCTGATGTCGCTGGTGCCCTTCGTGCTGATCTTCGTGATCATGTGGTTCCTGATCATCCGTCCGCAGCAGAAGCGGGTGAAGGCGCATCAGGAGCTGCTCAAGAACGTGCGGCGTGGCGATACCGTGATCACCTCGGGCGGCATCGTCGGCAAGGTCTCCAAGGTAGTGGATGACGCTGAGATCGAGGTCGAGATCGCCGAGGGCGTCCGCGTTCGCCTGATCAAGGGCATGATTACCGACGTCCGGGCCAAGGGCGAGCCGGTCAAGAGCTAAGGACTCGCCGGCCCCGCCAGGGGCCGGCCCGCGACAACAAGGCTGTTCACGCAGATGCTCCGTTTCCAGACCCGCAAGGTCATCGTCGTCCTGCTCGTGCTGCTCTTCGGCTGCGGCTTCGCGCTGCCGAACCTGTTCTCGCCCGAGACGCGCAAGGCGATCGAGCAGGGCGCTCCGTCCTGGATTCCGCGCATCCTGCTGCCCATCCATGCGGTCGTGCTCGGGCTCGACCTGCAGGGTGGCTCGCATGTGCTGCTCGAGATCGACCGCGCCGATCTGGTGCGCAGCCAGGTGACGCAATTGCGCGACGACGTCCGCCGCATCCTGCGTGACGAGCGCATCGGTTTCCAGGGCGGCATCGGCATGACGGCGCGCGGGGTGAGCGTGCGCGTGCCCGAGGCGGCCGATCGCGCGAAGCTCCTGCCGAAGCTGCGCGAACTGGCCCAGCCGGTCGGTACGCTCGGCGCCTTCGGGCCGTCGGGCAACCAGACGATCGACATCGTCGAGCAACCGGACGGGCTGATCCAGCTCTCGGTGACCGAGGCCGGCGCCAATGAGCGCGTGCGCCGCGCCGTCGAGCAGGCGATGGAGGTTCTGCGCCGGCGCGTCGACGCGCTCGGCACGACCGAGCCGAACATCCAGCGCCAGGGCCTCGACCGCATCCTGGTGCAGGTGCCGGGCCTGCAGGACCCGCAGCGCCTGAAGGACATCCTCGGCCAGACCGCGAAGCTCCAGTTCCGCATGGTCGCCGACAGCCAGGCCGGCGATGTCGACATGCTGCCTTCGCAGGACTCCGGCGGCTCGCTGGTGCCGGTTGAGCGGCGCGTCATCGTCGAGGGCGAAGATCTCGTCGATGCGCAGCCTGCCTTCGATTCGCGGACTTCGCAGCCGATCGTGAACTTCCGCTTCAACATCCGCGGCGCCCAGCGCTTCGGCCAGGCGACGACGGAAAATCTCGGCCGGCCGCTCGCCATCGTGCTCGACAACAAGGTGATCTCGTCGCCGGTCATCCAGTCGCCGATCACCGGCGGCTCCGGCCAGATCTCCGGCAATTTCACCGTTGAATCGGTCAACAACCTCGCCATCCTGCTGCGCGCCGGCGCGCTGCCGGCCAAGATGACGATCGTCGAGGAGCGCACCGTCGGCCCCGGCCTCGGCGCCGACTCGATCCACGCCGGCAAGATGGCGACGCTGATCGCGACCATCCTCGTGATCCTCTACATGATCGCGACCTATGGCGTGTTCGGTTTGATCGCCTCGATCGCGCTGCTCGTCCATGTCTGCCTGATCTTCGGGCTGATGTCGGTGCTGGGGGCGACGATGACGCTGCCGGGCATCGCCGGCATCGTGCTGACGATCGGCACGGCGGTGGACTCCAACGTGCTGATCTATGAGCGCATGCGTGAGGAAGCGCATCAGGGCCGAAGCCTCGTCTCGGCGCTGGAGGCGGGCTTCCAGCGCGCCTTCGCCACGATCATCGACTCCAACGTCACCATGCTGATCGCGGCGGTGGCGCTGTTCTCACTCGGCTCCGGCCCGGTGCGGGGCTTCGCCGTCGTCTTCATCCTGGGCATCCTGACCACCGTCATCACGGCGGTCACGCTGACGCGGATGCTGATTGCGCTGTGGTATCGCTGGGCCCGCCCCAAGACCCTTCCGTTCTGACGCAAGCCAACTGCTCAAGGAGATCAGCGCATGCGTCTGGTTCGCATCGTTCCCGACAATACGACGTTCAAGATCGTCCGCTTCCGGCGTTTCAGCTACCCGTTCTCGGCCGCCTATTCGCTGCTGGTGATCGCGCTTTTCCTGACCGTGGGCTTGAATTTCGGCATCGACTTCCGCGGCGGTACGCTGATCGAGATGCAGGCGAAGTCCGGCAAGACCGAGATCGCCCAGATCCGCCAGACCGCGAACGGGCTCGGTTTCGGCGAGGCCGAGGTGCAGGAGTTCGGGCAGGCCGGCGACGTCTCGATGCGCTTCGCCCTGCAGCCCGGCGGCGAGGCCGCCCAGCAGCAGGTCGTGGTCAAGGCGCGCGAGGCATTCTCGCAGACCTTCGATTTCCGCCGGGTCGAGACCGTCGGCCCGCGCGTGTCCGGCGAGCTGGTCCAGGCCGGCACGCTCGGCGTCGTGCTCGCGATCGTCGGCGTGCTGATCTATCTCTGGTTCCGCTTCGAGATGCCGCTCGCCATCGGCGCGATCCTCGGCACGCTGCACGACATCGTGCTGACGATGGGCTTCTTCCTGATCACGCAGCTCGAATTCAACCTGACCTCGATCGCGGCGATCCTGACCATCGTCGGCTATTCGCTGAACGAGACGGTCGTGGTGTTCGACCGCACGCGCGAATTGCTGCGGCGCTACAAGACCATGCCGGTCGCCGACCTGCTCGACCTCTCGGTGAACTCGACCCTGTCGCGTACCGCGATCACCTCGACCACGACCGTGCTCGCGCTCATCGCGCTCGTGCTGTTCGGCGGCTCGGCGATCGAGGGCTTCGCGCTGGTGATGCTGTTCGGCGTCGTGGTCTGCACCTATTCGGCGATGTTCATCTCGACGCCGGTGCTGCTCTATATGGACGTTCGCAGCACCGCCCAGCGCGAAGAGGCGCAGGAGCGGGCAGCTGTCGCCGGCAAGGCCAAGGTCTCCTGATCCGGCGCAACATAAGGGCCGCGGCATGACCCGCTTCGACGGTTTCGTGCCCGGCCGGCACCCGTTCGACGCCTTCGGCGCGGGCGGCTTCCGATTCGCCGGGATGAGCCATCGCGGCTCGCTGCTGGCGACGCCCGCCGGCATCCGAATCTGGCCGGTGACGCGCTTTGCCGAGATCACGCCGGAGGCCTTTCAGCCGGTGCTGGACGAGGCAGAGGGGATCGATTTCCTGCTGATCGGCACCGGCGCCGACATCGCCTTCATCCCGCATGAATGGCGCGAACTGCTCAAGGCGAGCGGCATCACGGTCGAGGGCATGGCGACGGGGGCCGCGGCCCGGACCTACAACGTGCTGGTGGCGGAGGAGCGCCGCGTCGCGGCTGCTCTGATCGCGGTGGATTAGCGTCTGCAGCAACGAAGTCGCTCCCGCCATGTGCGACAGGCGTAGCCATCGGCCGCCGGCTCGTCCTACACTGGGGCGATCGGGGCCGAGCTAAAGGCTCCGGATCGAGGCAGGATGATGCCGCAGGCAACCGACACCGACCGTCGCAGCGAAACCACGCCATCGGCCCTGCCGCAGGCCTACGAGCATTGCGCGACGCTGGTGCGCGAGGTCGACCACGATCGCTACATTGCATGCCTTTACGCGCCTGAATCGCAGCGGCCGGCCCTGTTCGCGCTCTATGCCTTCAGCCATGAGATCGCCCGCGTGCGGGCCCTGGTCAGCGAGCCGCTGCCGGGCGAGGTTCGGCTGCAATGGTGGCGCGACCTGCTCGAAGGCGAGGCGGGCGGCGAGGTGCAGGCGCATCCGGTGGCCGCTGCGTTGCTCGACACGATCGCGCGTTACCGTCTGCCGATCGCGCCGCTGACCGGGCTGATCGAGGCGCGGGTCTTCGATCTCTATGACGATCCGATGCCATCGCTTCGCGACCTTGAAGGCTATGCCGGCGAGACCTCGAGCGCGCTGATCCGGCTGGCTTCGATCATCCTCGCCAATGGCCGCGATCCGGGCGGGGCGGCGGCGGCCGGCTATGCCGGCGTCGCCTATGCGCTGACCGGGTTGATGCGCGCCTTCCCCTGGCATGCGGCCGAGGGGCAGGTCTATCTGCCGGCCGACATCCTCTCGCGCAACGGCGTCACCCGCGACGACATCGTGCGCGGCCGCGGCGGGCCGGGCGTACTCTATTCGCTGAAGGAACTGCGCGAGATCGCGCGTTCGCATCTCAAGAAGCTGCATGACCTGCGCAGCACGATACCGAGTGCGGTCATGCCCGCTTTCCTGCCGGCGGCGCTGGTCGAGCCTTATCTCAAGCGGATGGAACGCGGCGGCTACGATCCCTACCGCACGATCATCACACTGCCGTCCTGGCGGCGGCAATGGGTGATCTGGCGGGCGGCGCGCCGGGCGGGGTGACGGATCCGTCATTCTCGGGCGGAGCGTAGCGCAGACCCGAGAATCCCTTACTGGAGATGCTCGGGTCGAGCCCGAGCATGACGTGGTTCCTATTCGGCGGCTTGCACCTTCGCACCACCGGCCCAAGCCTCCATGTCCGCCTTGGCGCGCGCCGTCAGCGCATGTTTGCGCGCGACGCTCTTGGCCGGGCCCTTCAGCTTCTTGCCGTCGGGACCATGCGTGGCCTGGCCCTCGATATGCGGGAACAGGCCGAAATTGATGTTCATCGGCTGGAAAGATCGCGGCCCCTCGTCGATGGTGACGATGTGGCCGCCGGTGATGTGGTTGACGAGCGCGCCCAGCGCGGTGGTCGCCGGCGGCAGATCGAGTTCGCGGCCGAGGCGCTCTGCGGCGGCCATGCGGCCGGCCAGCAGGCCGGTCGCGGCGCTCTCGACATAGCCCTCGCAGCCGGTGATCTGACCGGCGAAGCGCAGGCGCGGATCGGCTTTGAGCCGCAGGCGCCCGTCGAGCAGCTTCGGCGAGTTGAGATAAGTGTTGCGGTGGATGCCGCCGAGGCGGGCGAATTCGGCATTCTGCAGGCCGGGGATCATCCGGAAGATCGCGGCCTGCTCGCCATATTTCAGCTTGGTCTGGAAGCCCGTCATGTTGAACAGGGTGCCGAGCGCATTATCCTGCCGGAGCTGGACCACGGCATAGGCCTTCACGGTCGGGTTGTGCTTGTTGGTCAGGCCGACCGGCTTCATCGGCCCCCAGCGCAGGGTCTCGCGGCCGCGCTCGGCCATGACCTCGATCGGGAGGCAGCCGTCGAAATAGGGCGTGCCCTCCCATTCCTTGAACTCGGTCTTCTCGGCGGCGAGCAGCGCGTCGATGAAGGCCTCGTACTGGTCGCGGTCGAGCGGACAGTTGATGTAGTCGGCGCCGGTGCCGCCCGGGCCTGCCTTGTCGTAGCGCGACTGGAACCAGGCCACTCCCAAGTCGATCGAGTCGAAATGCACGATTGGGGCGATGGCGTCGAAGAAGGCGAGCGAATCCTCTGATGTCAGCGACTGGATGCCCTGCGCCAGCGCTGGTGAGGTGAGAGGGCCGGTCGCGATGATGACGTTGGTCCAGTCCGCCGGCGGCAGGCCCGCGATCTCGGCGCGGTCGATCGTGACCAGGGGATGGGCTTCGAGCGCGGTGGTGACGGCCTGCGAGAAGCCGTCACGGTCGACCGCCAGCGCGCCGCCGGCCGGGACCTGATGCGCGTCGCCCTTGGCCATGATCAGCGAATCGAGCCGGCGCATCTCCCAATGGAGCTGGCCGACGGCGTTGCCGAGCGAATCGTCCGAGCGGAAGGAGTTCGAGCAGACGAGTTCGGCGAGGTCCTCGGTCCTGTGCGCGTCGGTGCCACGCACGGGGCGCATCTCGTGAAGCACGACGGGGACGCCGGCCCGGGCGATCTGCCAGGCGGCTTCGGAGCCGGCGAGCCCGCCGCCGATGATGTGAATGGGTTCCATGCCCGGCATGTGTCCGCAGCGGCCGGGCACGTCAAGGGAAAGCGGGGCCTGAAACGCAAAATGCCCGCCGGGGGGCGGGCATTCGCTCTACAACCGGTCTTCGCGAGGGAGGGGATCGCGAGTCCAGGAGATACTACTTGTGGCCGGGCCCCGCCTGCGGGGCCGCGACGCCTTCAGACGGCGGCGTGGGTGCGCGCGACGAAGGCGATCTCCGAGCGCGACAGGCCGAGATCGTCGAGCTCGCGGTCGGTCAGGCGGGAGAGCTCGCGAACGGTCTCGCGATAGCGCAGGTAAGAGCGGATCTTGGCGGCGATCATGGTGACGAACATGGTAGTGGTCCTATTAGGTTTCCGGAGCGGGTCGGTGCCCACAGCGATGAATTCGTTGTGCGCTGCATATAAGTGAGCCAGCCTTGCCCAAACAGAGGCCATTTGTCAGTTCCGTTATGCGATTGACGCATGAACAATTCTCAAATCCTTCATTTTCGCCCGATCACCCGCGCTGAGCGGTTAACGGATCGGTAAGATTCGCCTGAAATCTGCCTTGTGATTGGGCAAATCATCTCGCAGCTGCGAGAAGCGAAGCTGGGTTGCCCTTCTGTTGGGCTTTTTGGCGTGCCCAGGCGGCCATCGGCGCCGCCAAGGCCTGGAATGGTGTCGAAACGGTGCGCAACCCGGCGCAGCGGGAGACATCCGAATGGCGTTAACGTAAGGTTATGCGTCGCGGGCGCTTGGCGTCGGGAGCGTCCCGGCACGGCGCCCCAGGGGGGATGCCAATCATGAAGACGATCCTTGTCGCCGCCATGCTGCTTGCCGGCGCCGCCTTTGCCGCGCCGGCCTCTGCCATGCCGCTCATGCCGGCCGGCACCGTGCCGGACCTCGTCGAACAGGCCGCCGGCGGCTGCGGGCGCGGCTTTCATCGCGGGCCCAATGGCGGCTGCCTGCGCAACTGGGCGAATCCGTCCGCCCATGCCTGCCCGCGCGGCTACCATGTCGGCCCCGGCGGCCGCTGCCGCGGCAACGGCCGCTGAGGCTGGCGCGCTTTGGTCTGGCATCGGCTCTTTCCAAAAACCGGATGCCACTTTTTGGGCCGATGCCTCAGTCGCAGCTTGCGAGCAGCTTCGAGGCGGCGGTGACGCCGTCGAGCGAGAAGGTGTAGCTGGTCTGGTTGCCGCGGGCCGAGCGCGCCTCCAGCTCCATCTCGCGCCCGGCGCGCATCGCCGCGAGCAGCTCCGGCTCGCGCTCGATCCGGCGCAGCCAGGCATTGCTGCCCTGCTTCACCATGCGAAAGCTCTCATCGCCGATCGTCAGCGTGATCTCCGAGCCGCTGGCGAAGTCGTAGCCGGCCTGCAGGCTCGATTCCGTGCCGGGCTTGCCGGCGCTCGACTGCACGAAGAAATGCACGTCGCCATGGCGCAGCGTCGAAGGTTCGGCGGTGGCGGGCGTCGCCAGAATGTAGCAGCGGCGGTCCGCGCCGGCGCCATAGGCGGCCGCGTTCCAGCTGCCGAAACTGCCGAGCGGCGTCGCCGGTGCCGCGAGCGCGGGCGTCGTGGCCAGCAAAGCGAGCAGGGCGCAGGCGGCGCGGGGCGCGAGATGGATCATGTCGTCTCCTTTCGTCCGAAGCGGGCAGGGTGGAAAGAAAGGGTTAACGCGGCGTGACCATGACGCGCCTCTGCGACGCCGGGGCGCAGCCGGCCCGCGGCTCATTCCCCGAAGCGCAGGATCTCGTCTTCAATGCGCGCCTGCGCCCGTTCGATCGCGGCGTCGGGGTCGAGCCCGTCGCGGCGGTTCTCCAGCGCATAGCGGAACAGCCGACGCTCCTGGTCCGGCATGGCCTGCATGAAGGCGGCGAGGCAGGTGCCGTCGCTGCGCCGGCAGCTCCGCGCCCGGACGCAAGCCGCGTTCTCGCAGCCGCGCCAGACCTCTAGCAGATCGCCGACGCGGTGCAGGATGACGGGCCGCAGCGCCTGGATGCGATGGAACTCGGCCATGTGTTCGGCTGGGAAGGGCGATTTGTCAGGCTTGGCCATGGCGGTTCCTCTGCGCGTAGGGATATCCGCCCACGCTGGCGCGCGGCGGGGATGGGTAGGGGCTGGCGGAGCGCCGCGAGGCGCGAGAGAGATCCGCATCCGTTGAGCCAGGACGCGGCGCGGCGGGATTGAGCCACCCGTCGCACGCCCCGTGGCGCTCCGCCTTCGGCGATTTCGGACTCCGGGCCGCGCTTATCGGGTCGTTGGCCGACGGCACCCTTGGGCTCATGTGACGCCAGTTCGGCTCATCGCCTTGTCGCGTCGAACCCGGCACCGGCGTTGTCGCCGCCGACCGTTCCAGCGAGCTCCTCGCACAGGGGCCGTAGTACCCCCAGGGCGGTGCCCCGAAGCCTCCCGAGTCTGGCGAGCAAGGCCAGCCGCAGGCGCCGACCCTTCACCCAGCTTCCAGCTTGCCTCCGGATGGCCGCCCCGTTCGGGTGATGGGCGAGGGCAGGATAGGGGAGGCGCGAGGGGCGGGGATAAGTATTCACAAGGGCGCGGGGAACCCCTCTCCCGGATGGGAGAGGGGCAGGGGTGAGGGCCCGCCATTGCACGGTGACGCAAAGTCGTTGCAGCATCCTCACCCATGACCACCGAGCAGCGCAGCTTCGCCCGACGCCTTCGCCGACAGGCCACCGCGCCCGAGGACATTGTCTGGGAACTGCTGCGCAATCGACGTCTCGATGGCCTCAGGTTCCGCAGGCAGGTGCCGCTGCTGGCCTATACGGTCGACTTTCTCTGCGTCGATCGCAGGCTGATCGTCGAGATCGATGGCCGGCAGCATGCTCACGAGCGGGAATACGACGCCGTGCGGACAGAGGAGATCGAGCGGTTCGGTTTCACGGTGCTGCGCTTCAGCAATGCGCAGGTGCTGGATGACCGCGATGCGGTCGTGGCAGCGATCCGTCAAGCTTTGGCATAGAGCGCGACGCCTCTTCCCTTCTCCCGGATGGGAGAAGGTGGCGCGGAGCGCCGGATGAGGGCCTGCCGTTGCAATAGAGGGCTCAAGCGGCGCCGTTTCGCCTCAGTAATCAGCGGCGGTCCCTCACCCCTGCCCCTCTCCCATCCGGGAGAGGGGTTCCCCGCGCTTGATCCTGCGAGGGCGGTGTCCCGAAATCTCGCGGGAGGCGAGGGAACCGCGACGCCTCTTTCCTTCTCCCGGATGGGAGAAGGTGGCGCGGAGCGCCGGATGAGGGCCCGCCGAGTGGCGGCGTTGCGCTCAGAGTATACGAGCATCAATCCGCGCCGCCTCCATTTCGCTCCCTCGCATAATTTGATAGATATACTTTGGCTATATCGACCGCGTTGGCCGATAGTGTCTTCAAAAACTCTGCGAACTTCAGAACTTGATCGGCGTCCGGGAACGTTGTTGTGGAGGTCGGATGAGCAATCTGATTCCTTTCTTCCATGATATTATTCAAAATAGCTTGCGCTTCCGCCGATGTTTCTTGATCGCTTCCCTTGTCTAGTGCAAATTTAACATTAGCTTGCTTGCCAATTTCTTTCCAGAAATCAGACAACCCGACTGTTTTGAGCAGATCTGCTAGAACGGATGGCCGCATATTCGATTCAGTGATCGATAAAACGGTCGAATTTATCGTTACAGATTGGCTATTGTTTTTAATATTTATTACAAGTTGATCTAATAATGCCTCAGAAGTTATTTCATCATGGCCATACTTCTTAGGATTCTGCGCAATTTCCAAAGTTTTTTGTTTCAAAGATCTTTGGATTTGGGTTGGCAAATTTTGATATTTATCTGTCTTGCTGGCAATGTCGTCGGCTACTGCTTGAACAATTTGTCTGACACAAAACTCAAATCGTCCAGCGAGGTATAGTAAGAGAGAGCCGGACAGGATTGGCAAATCAGTTCGGCGAGCTTTCGATTCAACGTGAAGGCTCTGAGCTTCTCTCCACGCCGTTTCACTACCTTCCGTTATGGGCGCAGAGCTAGCGCCAAAATCACGGAAAGTTTTAGTGAGCGTAAGGAGGTTTTCTACTCTTTCTACGTCACTTCTGAAGTCACCTAAAACGGTATCCAAGGCGTGCGGCATCGCAATTATACCGTCAGAATATCTGTTGCAGCTCGCACGCGATCACGAACGGATTCCATCGTGTTCCCGCGGCCAATAAGGATTTCATAAGTATCTCGATTCAGAAGGTAACCTTCCAGCTTGGACTTTATGCTTTCTCGGTCACCCTCAATATCTAAATCTGGATTCAGGCTGAGCGCGATCATCATTGCGTCGTACAGCGGCCTACTGGCGCGTTTCGTTTTTGGGAGCCTGAACGGCTGGCCATCAAACACATCAGAGAGGCGTGTCAGCAAGGAAACAAATTCGAATTCCATCTCTTGAAGAGTAGAATTGTCTAGCTGGCTGTATGTTCGCATGAACCGATCTAGGATACGACGTAGAGATCCTGTTCTATGATTTTGAACTGCGTCTCTCAGTGCGAAGAAGCGAAGCACCAATTCGGCATCTGCTAGAGACGCGTAAAGGGGATTCTTCAAAAGGGCTTCGGACGGCTCCGCGTCTTCATTTGGTTTGAAGGCGGGAATATCCCAAACCTTCGTAAATGCATCGGTTCTGGCAAG
This sequence comes from Allobosea sp. GW822-FHT03F07, assembly GCF_058801345.1. Lineage (NCBI taxonomy): Bacteria > Pseudomonadati > Pseudomonadota > Alphaproteobacteria > Hyphomicrobiales > Alloboseaceae > Allobosea > Allobosea sp. GW822-FHT03F07. The sequence continues at coordinate 264,242 of NZ_JBXAND010000005.1, read as the reverse complement.
CCTGATAAGGAGTGCGTTCAATGGGCCAGGGTACAGCGCATTCCGCAATTCCTGCGGATTTAGCCGTATACCGCCGGTGTTTAGGCGATCGAAAAGAGCTCGACGAACATCAAGTCCATCGTCGTCAATGGCCTTTGTTTCAGCTAGCAGGACCACAGCTGAAATGCTGCGCCGCAGTAGTCCTCGTTGCAGGACCATAGGTAAGTCATTGAATCTCTTCCTATTTAATTCTGGCCAATATTCAAGTCCGACAAGCGAAAAATTATTTGACAAAAATGCATTAATTGTTTCGAGTCTTTGACGGCCATCTATTACCTCATAGCGATTGTAGTCTGTCTCAAAAAGAAAAACAGACGGAATCGGTATATTGAGAAGAAGGGACTCAATTAGTAGGGATCTCTTTTTTGTGCTCCAGCGAAGACGCCTTTGGTAGCCGGGATCCGTATCAATAAGTTCTTTGTCAGGTCTGAGAGCGTGCTGAAGATAATCAAGTTGATAATCCTTGGTTTCTCTAACGACTCTCAGTTGGCTTTTTGCATATTTTTCAGCCGGATCGATAATGTTTTGAAGAGCGTCCCCGGGGTCGCTATTTTCTTCTTCCGCAAACCAAGATTCTACATCGTCAGTAGTGAAATTTTTTCGACTATTCATTTTCTGCCCGCTAGACGATTTTAATCTTCGATTGGCGCGATTGTGCTCAGCTTCCTTTATGAATCAAGGTGTGCATTATGTCGAGGCACTAGCGGAAAGTCGCGGAGATTATCTCTGGCCGCTTCTCCGCATTCGAAATCGCGCCTATGCGCTACTCCGCCGCCTGCTGCACCTTCCCCTTCTTGATCGGCCGCCGCTCCAGCACCTCCTTGAGGAACCGTGCGGTATGCCCCTTGCCGATGCGCACGATGTCCTCCGGCGTGCCCTGCGCCACCACCTCGCCGCCGCCGTCGCCGCCTTCGGGGCCCATGTCGATCACCCAGTCGGCGGTCTTCACCACCTCGAGATTGTGCTCGATCACCACCACCGAATTGCCCTGGTCGACCAGCTCGTGCAGCACCTCCATCAGCTTGGCGACGTCGTGGAAATGCAGGCCGGTGGTCGGCTCGTCGAGGATGTAGAGGGTGCGGCCGGTGGCGCGCTTGGAGAGCTCCTTGGAGAGCTTGACGCGCTGGGCCTCGCCGCCCGACAGCGTCGTCGCCTGCTGGCCGACCTTGACGTAGTCGAGCCCGACGCGATGCAGCGTCTCCATCTTGTCGCGGATCGAGGGCACGGCCTTGAACAGGATCTTGGCCTCCTCGACGGACATGTCGAGCACGTCGGCGATCGACTTGTCGCGGTATTTCACTTCAAGAGTCTCGCGGTCGTAGCGCTTGCCCTTGCAGACGTCGCAGGTGACGTAGACATCCGGCAGGAAGTGCATCTCGATCTTGAGCAAACCGTCGCCCTGGCAGGCCTCGCAGCGGCCGCCCTTGACGTTGAAGCTGAAGCGGCCCGGGCCATAGCCGCGCGCCTTGGCCTCGGGCAGGCCGGCGAACCATTCGCGGATCGGCGTGAAGGCGCCGGTATAGGTCGCCGGGTTCGAGCGCGGCGTGCGGCCGATCGGCGACTGGTCGATGTCGATGACCTTGTCGAGCAGCTCCATGCCCTCGACACGGTCATGCGGGGCAGGGTGCTCGATCGAGCCGTTGAGCTTGCGGGCGACGGCCTTGTAGAGCGTGTCGATGACGAGGGTCGACTTGCCGCCGCCGGAGACGCCGGTGATGCAGGTGAACATCCCCAAGGGGATCTCGACATCGACGGATTTGAGGTTGTTGCCGCGTGCGCCGACGATCTTGAGCGAGCGGCCCTTCTGCGCCTTGCGGCGCTTCGAGGGCACCGCGACCGACAGCTCGCCGGTGAGGTATTTGCCGGTCAGCGAAGCCGGGTTGTCGAGGATCTGCTGCGGCGTGCCCTGGGCGACGATCTCGCCGCCATGGATGCCGGCGCCGGGGCCGACATCGACGACATAGTCGGCGGTGAGGATCGCGTCCTCGTCATGCTCGACGACGATGACGGTGTTGCCGAGGTCGCGCAGGCGTCGAAGCGTGCCGAGCAGGCGCTCATTGTCGCGCTGGTGCAGGCCGATCGAGGGCTCGTCCAGCACATAGAGCACGCCGGTGAGGCCGGAGCCGATCTGGCTGGCTAGCCGGATGCGCTGGCTCTCGCCGCCGGACAAAGTGCCGGAGGCGCGGGCCAGCGTCAGGTATTCGAGGCCGACATCGAGCAGGAAGGTCAGCCGGTCGCGGATCTCCTTGAGGATGCGCGGGGCGATCTCGTTCTGCTTCTTCGACAGGCGGGCGGGCAGGGCGGAGACCCATTCCAGCGCGTCCTTGACCGAGAGCCGGGAGATCTCGCCGATATGGCGGCCGTCGATCTTCACCGCCAGCGCCTCGGGCTTGAGGCGATAGCCCGAGCAGGCGGCGCAGGGCGTCTCGGACATGAAGCGGCCGATCTCCTCGCGGGCCCAGTCCGACTCCGTCTCCTTCCAGCGCCGCTCCATATTGGTGATGACGCCCTCGAAGGGCTTCCGCACCTCATAGGCGCGCAGGCCGTCATTGTAGGCCATGCGGACAGCTTCCGTGCCCGTACCGAACAGGATCGCCTTGCGCGCCGTCTCGGGCAGTTCGGACCAGGGCTTGGTCATCGAGAAGCCGAAATGCTTCGCCAGCGATTCCAGCGTCTGGCCGTAATAGGGCGAGGTCGACTTGGCCCAGGGGGCGATCGCGCCCTTCTTCAGCGTCAGCGAGCCGTCCGGCACGATCATGTCCGGGTCGATCCGCATCTCGTGGCCGAGGCCGTCGCAGGCCGGGCAGGCGCCGAAGGGGTTGTTGAACGAGAACAGCCGGGGCTCGATCTCGGGGATGGTGAAGCCTGAGACCGGGCAGGCGAATTTCGAGGAGAAGGTGATGCGCCTGGCCTCGCCGTTCTCCTGCTTCTCGTCGGCATATTCGAAGACGGCGATGCCGTCGGTCAGCTCCAGCGCCTGCTCCAGCGAGTCCGACAGGCGGGCGCCGAGATCGGGCCTGATCACAATGCGATCGACGACGACGTCGATGTCATGCTTGAACTTCTTGTCGAGCGTCGGGGCGTCCGGAATCTCGACGAACTCGCCATTGACCTTGACGCGCTGGAAGCCGCGCTTGAGCCAGTCGGCCATCTCCTTGCGGAACTCGCCCTTGCGGCCGCGCACGACCGGCGCGAGCAAATAGCCGCGTGTCTTCTCGGGCAACTCGGTGAGCCGGTCGACCATCTGCTGCACGGTCTGGCTCTCGATCGGCAAGCCGGTCGCGGGCGAATAGGGGATGCCGGCGCGCGCCCAGAGCAGGCGCATATAGTCGTGGATCTCGGTGACGGTGCCGACGGTCGAGCGCGGGTTCTTCGAGGTCGTCTTCTGCTCGATCGAGATCGCCGGCGAGAGCCCGTCGATCTGGTCGACATCGGGCTTCTGCATCATCTCGAGGAACTGGCGGGCATAGGCCGAGAGGCTCTCGACATAGCGGCGCTGGCCCTCGGCATAGATCGTGTCGAAGGCCAGCGAGGACTTGCCCGAGCCCGAAAGGCCCGTGAACACCACCAGCTTGTCGCGCGGGATGGCGAGATCGACGTTCTTGAGATTGTGCTCGCGCGCGCCGCGCACGGAAATGACGCGCGAATCCGTCTTGCGGGCCTCGTCGAACATCGCCTCCAGCGAGGCGGCCTGATCGGCGAGCGAGGTCTTAGCGACGCTTGAGGGCTTGCGAGCCATGGGGCGGTCCGGTTGTGGTGAAGCGGTACAGATAGGGCAAAAGCCGGACCATACCAGCCCAGAGCCTTCGCGGCAGCCATGACTACCACGCAGCGTCGCGATCATGAGGCCTTCGTGCCGCGCGTGCTGACAGGGGATGGCAGGAGCGGCGAGGGCGCCGACGGGGCCGGAGTGCGAACGAGGCGGGCATGCTGGCGCTCGGTCTCGGCTTGTGTGCGCCGGCCATGGTCTGCGAGCTGCTGGCGGGCGTCAGCTGCGCCGCTCTCGCCATGGCAAGCTGCGACTGTCACAAGACTGTAATATATCATTCCGCAACGTTACATCCTTCCGTAACGTTTCGTTGGCTCTACTGCGAATCGGCCCTTGAGACGGCCAGGCGAATCCCGCACAATCAACCACTCAGACTGGCCTGCTTCTCCGAGGAGAAACCCCGATGACAGCACACGCAGGTTGGGGCATTGAGGCCATAAGATATACCAGAAAAGCGAGGCTTCTTGCAGGCTCATCCTGCGCTGCGCTCGCCATGGTCAGCGTGTTGTCGGCGCCGGCGATAGCCGCAACCTACTATGTCAGCAGCGCGGCGGAGCTGGTCAACGCCGTCAACGCCGCGAATGCGGGCGCGGATGCGAGCGCGACGATCATCGTGACCCAGAGCTTCGCGATCTCCGGCCAGTTGCCGACCCCCACCAAGCCGATCACGCTCGATACGCAGGGCTTCACCATCACCGGCGGCTTGGTCAGCTTCGGCGTCCTGCACACCAACGGCAACCTGCTGACCCTTTCAGGCGATTTCCGCGGCGCCGATAATGCGGGCGTCGGCGGCACGGGGTTCAACCAGACCAGCGCGGTGACCGCGAGCACGATCACCAATAACGGCACGATCACGGGCGGGACCAGCACGGGAAATAGCGGCGGTACTGGCCTCAGCCTGGCGGGGCTGACCACCTTCACCAATTACGGGACGATTGCGGGCGGAACGAGCAGCGCCGCGGGCTCCGGCGGCGGCACGGGCGCCCAGGTCAGGCGCGGTTCGTCATTGACCAATTACGGCACCATCCAGGGCGGCGACAACACCGGCGGCTTCGGCGGCGGCGTCGGCATCGACCTCGGGGGGCCCGGCACTCTCGCCACCTTGACCAATCACGGGACGATCCGTGGCGGCTCCGGCGCGGGCAATGGCAGTGGCGCCCTGAGCTCGGGCGCGGGCGTGTTCCTGCGCAATGGCGCCGGGCAGATCGTCAATACCGGCACGATCGAAGGCGCCAGCGGAGCGGCCGCGATCATGAGCAATTCCGCGACGCTCGCGATCGAGATCGTCAATAGCGGCACGATCCGCGCCGGCGCGGGGGCGACCGAAGCGATCGGCTGGACATCCGGCATCACGCCGACGACCGCTTCGCTCACCTTGGAGCTGCAGGCCGGCTCGGTGATCGGAGGCAATGTCATCGCCAACCAGGCCGGCAGCGACGACACGCTGCGCCTCGGCGGCAGCGACAACTGGTCGCTCGACGGCGGCATCGGCAGCAGCTCGCAATACCGCGATTTCGACAAGCTCGAGAAGACGGGCTCGAGCACCTGGACGATCACCGGCAGCGGCGATTTCTCCGGCTCGACCACCGTCGCGCAGGGCACGCTGGTGGTGAACGGCTCGCTGTCGGGCTCGGCAGTGACGGTCCAGTCCGGTGCGACGCTCGGCGGCAGCGGCACGGTGGGGGCGACCACGCTCCTGACCGGAAGCCGGATCGCGCCCGGCAACTCGATCGGCACGCTCACCATCAACGGCGCCTATGTGCAGGCGGCGGGAACCATCTATCAGGTCGAGCTGGACCCCGCGACGACGACCTCCGACCTCATCCGGGTGAACGGCACGGCCACGCTGGCGAGCGGCGCCGGGCTTTCCGTGATCAACTACACGGGCGCGCCCTACGTCGCCGGCCAGCGCTTCACCATCCTGACCTCGACCGGGCTGACCGGGAGCTATGGCCTCGGCGACCAGGTCCTGACGCCATTCCTCAATCTGCGCGACGCCTATGACGCGACCAATGCCTATCTGACGGTGATCCAGACCAGGACCGCGGGCAGCATCGGCACCACGCCGAACGAGACGGAAACCGGCAAGGGCGTGGACAGCCTGCCCACCAGCAATCCGGTTCAGAGCGGCGTGCTCAATCAGGCGAGCATCGATGCGGCCCGGGGGGCGCTGAATCAGCTTTCGGGTGAATTCCACGCCTCGGCCAGGACGGCGCTGATCGACGAGAGCTGGCTCTTACGCGCCGCCGTCAATGACCGGCTGCGCTCCGCCTTCGGCAGTGTCGGTGCCGCGCCGATGGCGACCCTGAACTATGGCTTCACGGCCGACCTTGCCCCGAGCGTGAAGGGGCCAATGCCAACGCCGCGAACCGACCGCTTCGCGGTCTGGGGCCAGGGCTATGGCTCATGGGGCAGGACGGGCAGCGACGGCAACGCCAGCAAGCTGACGCGCTCCACCGGCGGCCTTCTGCTCGGCGCCGATGCGGCCGTCTTCGATAACCTGCGCTTCGGCATCATCACCGGCTACAGCCGCAGCGAGTTCGACGTGAACAGCCGGAGCTCCTCGGGCGAGAGTGACAATTATCATCTCGGCCTCTATGGCGGCGGCCAGTGGGGTGCGCTGAGCCTGCGCACCGGCGCGAGCTATACCTGGCACGACCTTGAGACCCGCCGCGCCGTGACCTCTGCTTTCCTCGGCAGCAACCCGCGCGCCGACTACGACGCCGGCACGGCCCAGATCTTCGGCGAACTCGGCTACCGGATCGACCTCGGCCGCGTCGCGCTCGAACCCTTCGCCGGCTTGGCCTACGTCAATCTTCACACTGACGGCTTCACCGAGACTGGCAGCGCGACGGCATTGACCGGCCGCGGTGACGATACCGGCATCGGCTATTCGACGCTGGGCCTGCGCGCCTCGACCAGCCTGGCGTGGCAGGGCATGGATCTGACGCTGCGCGGCGGGCTGGCCTGGCGCCATGCCTTCGGCGATGTCGATCCGAAGGCGACGCTCGCCTTCGCCGGCTCCAGCGCCTTCACGGTCGCGGGCCTGCCGATCGCCGGCGATGCGGCGCTCGTCGAGGCCGGGCTCGATGTCGCCATCAGCCAAACCGCCTCACTCGGCCTGTCCTATACCGGCCAGCTCGCCCAAGACGCGCAGGACCACGCCTTCAAGGGCGTGCTGGCGGTCAGGTTCTGAACCGCAAAGCGGTCGGTCCGGTCGTCCGCTAAAGGGGCGGAAGCGGACGCTCAAGGCGCTTCAGGCACAGCGCCAGGGTGCCGGCGCCGTTTCGTTGGTGGGTTGACGATCGTGCTGCTTGCGATCCTGCTCGACCGGATGGCGAGGAGCGTGCTGACGAGGCATTGAGGTTTGAGGCGATCGAAGCAACCGCCCTGTCATTCCGGGCCCTTCACTGCCGAAGTCCCGGATCGAGGCCGTATCCCGTCGAAGAAGTCTGCCTTCCGCTCAGACCGCCTCGGCTCGGCAGGCGCTTTTCGCCAGCTCGCCGAGCTGTTTGATCAGCAGGCGGCCCGTCAGCTGATTGCAATCATATCCCTCGCCGTGAAGCCGCTTCCGTATCTCCCGGACGTCCTCGCAGCCCCCTGAGCGCGCCAACTCGTAGGCTCTCTCGAGAGTCGTCTTGTCTTGGTTCAGCTGGTTGGAAAAGCGCATGGTCACCATCCGAGGTACCTATTGAAGCGGGTATGGCCAACTGCACCAAATGCAAGCATCTCGACATATCGAAGCCTCGTACGAAAGTTGTTGGGTAGCTGATGTTGGAACAGCCACGCCAAGGCATCTTCCGGGTCGATCCAGATGAATGTGAGGGCATTTCCCTCGGCCAAGCACCGTTCGGCTACAGCCGACGCATTCGCGTGCCAGGTGTCGTAATCGGCTAAGCCCTCTCCACGGTCGTCAGCCAGCGCTGCGAGCTTTGCGAAACCGTCGCGTTCGTAACATGGGATGGCGGCCGTGTACGCTTTAGGTTCGGGGCTCATTCTAAAGCCGACCATACGCGCGAAACGCGAAAACGGAGGGAGCTAACCGCCCAGATAGGGGTGTCGGCAAGGTTTGGAGTACGCGCCTTATATCGGCGACTGTCCATTGGATTCTTTGATCGGCGAACGACACTTGGCAGGGTGTTGCAGCCTGGGTCGATGATTTGTCCGCCAGGTCTGACGCATACGCTCCTTGCTATTCGTGCGAATAGGGCGCCTTATGCGACGCTACTTTTGCGTGCTGCCCTCCCGTCCGAGCGGTTTTCGGCCGGCAATCAAAATTGAGATCATCATGAAATCTGGCCACGGCAGGTTAATTCTGCGCGACGGTACAGACATTCCGATCGGATATTCCCTTCTACGTTCTGAATCTACCAACGGATGTCGCGGCATTCTCATAGGCCAAATTCGATCGGTCGATTGGAGCTGCTTCCTCGAGCCCATCCGAATTGCCTTGGACAATGGCCGCGCGTTCGCTGCGCATGTCGTCACCCACTCCGAACGTCATGTCGTGTTCGTCACAAGCCTCGGCCAACTCATATCCCGGCCGAAACGTCGATTGCCGCGCCGGAGAGGACGTCCGTTGGCTGTCGCGCAATAGAGTTTTCAGACGGCCAGAGCCCTTCTACGTTGCCATCAGGAAAGAAACGCCATGCTTGTCGGCATTGGCTCAATAATTCTACGCAGTGGTCGGAGATTGCCTGTCAAATACGAGTTTGGCAGTCATCCGGACCATCTTTGGGTCGGGTACTTGATCCTCGATGTGGCGCGGATCGATCCAAGCGAGTTCTCTGACAAAGTGCTCCTTCATTGCGATGGTGGGTCAGCTGTCGAGCTTGCCGTAACCGGCTGGACAGATCAGTGCATGGCCGTTGTCGGGCGCCCGTTACCGGAGCTCGACTGGGCCGCGTAAATGCGCGGGCGCACTGCTAGCGATTTTGCTCGATAGGATGGCGAGGCGCACACCGACCCAGCCTCGTGAGCATTCACGGCAATGGGATCGTGCCGACACTCCTGGGCGTGCGAAGCATGAGCCCGGAACCCATCAACACGACAATCCATCCCTGAATCTCTGGAGAGGGCGGGCCTTCCCGTCACGGCCTGTGTTGATGGCTTTCGGGCTCGGACCTTTGGACTGCTCCGGAATGAAGGCATGTTTCGCTGCAGAAGCGTGCTTTCCGAACTCAAACCGCCTCGCTCAGGCAGGCGATCGCCGCCGCGACGCCGCCCGCGCCATGCGGAATGCTCTTGGCCTGAAGCGCCATCTCGACCGAGCCCAGCGTCGCCAGCAGGGTCGCTGCGCTGAAATGGCCCATATGGGCGATGCGGAAGGCCTTGCCGGTATAATCGCCGATGCCGAGGCCGAGCGAGACGCCGCAGACGTCGCGGGCGAAATCGGTGATCGTCGCGGTCTCGAAGCCCTCGACCAGGATCGTCGTGACCGAAGGCGAGCGCTGCTCCGGCTCCGGCACGCTGAATTGCAGCGCCTGCCCGGTCGACCAGGTCTCGACGGCGGCGTGGGTCGCGCGGGCGAGCCCGGCATGGCGCTGCCAGACCGCCTCCAGGCCCTCCTCGAAGATCATGTCGAAGGCGGCGCGCAGGCCGAAGAGCAGATGCTCGGGCGCCGTGCCGCAATGCTTCATATAGGCCAGCGTGTTCATCCGGCCGGACCAGTCCCAGTAGCCGGTGCGCATATTGGCGTGGGTGTGGGCAGCCAGCGCCCTCGGATTGGCCGCGACGACGGCGAGACCGGGCGAGGACATCAGCCCCTTCTGCGAGGCGGACATGGCGACGTCGATGCCCCACGCATCCATCTCGAAAGGCATGCAGCCGACCGAGGCGACGCCGTCGACCATGAACAGGGCAGGGTGGCCGGCGGCATCGATCGCGCGGCGGATCGCGGGGATGTCGTTGACCACGCCCGAGGCGGTGTCGACCTGCACGACCATCACGGCCTTGATCGAATGGGTCGTATCGGCACGCAAGCGCGCCTCGACCGCGGCCGGATCGACGGCGGCGCGCCAGCTTCCGGCCAGGACCTCGGTGTCGGCGCCCATGAAGCGGGCCATCTCGCCCCAGCCGATGGCGAAGCGCCCGCTCGCCAGTACGAGGACCTTGTCGCCGCGGGACAGGACATTGCTCAGCGCGGCCTCCCAGCCGCCATGGCCGTTGGCGGCGTAGACGAAGGTCTCGCCTTCCGTGCGGAAGATGCGCTTGAGATCGGCCAGGATCGACTCGGTCAGCCCGACGATCGATGGCGCGCTGAGCTCCTCGGCCGGGCGCATCATCGCCTGCAGCACGCGGTCGGGAATATTGGTCGGCCCTGGCATGGCCAGGATCGGCCGGCCGTTGGCGAAGCTCATGGAACAGGAATCCTCGTTGGACCGCTCGGTCATAGCCGGCGGGGCTGATCCGAGGCCTTAGCGACAGAGCGGGCCGGCAGGCAAGGGTTCGGGCGCCTTCCGGCCATGACAATTCTTTGAGAAGTGCATGCCTTTCGCCAATGCATGACGTCCCTGCATGATTTCGGCTGGCGTCGCGCTTCGTCCGGGTCCAATCCGTTTGCCAGCCAAGCAAGAAGCCAGACGAAGCGCCGGACATGACGATCAGCACAGCCGCCAGCTCCTCCACCCCCCTTGCCCGCAGCGCCGCGATGCCGGTCCTGATCGCGCTCAGCGCCACGCACCTCCTCAACGACATGATGCAGTCGCTGATCCCGGCGATCTATCCGATCATCAAGACGGCCTATGGGCTGGATTTCGGGCAGATCGGGCTGATCACGCTGACCTTCCAGATCACCGCCTCGCTGTTCCAGCCGCTGGTCGGCGCCTATACCGACAAGAACCCGATGCCCTATTCGATGGTGGCGGGCATGGGCTTCACGCTGGCCGGCCTGATCGGGCTGGCCTATGCCGGCAGCTATCCGCTGCTGCTGCTCTCGGCTGGCTGCGTCGGGCTCGGCTCCTCGATCTTTCACCCGGAAGCGACGCGCATGGCGCGAGCTGCCTCAGGCGGCCGGCACGGGCTGGCGCAGGGCATCTTCCAGGTTGGCGGCCAGACCGGCGGGGCGCTCGGGCCGCTGCTCGCCGCCTTCATCATCGTGCCGCGCGGACAGCAGAGCCTCGCCTGGTTCTCGGCCGCGGCGCTGGTCGCGATGATGGTGATGATGTGGACCGCCGGGCGCTTCGCCGAGCTGCAGCGGCTGCACGCCTCGGCTCCCGCGGCGAAGACGGGCGTGGCCGCCGCGGCGGTTCCGGCGCGTTCGGCCGCTGCCGTCGGCTTCGCCGTGACGATCCTGGTGATCCTGCTGTTCTCGAAGAATGCCTATTCGCAGAGCTTCAGCTCGTTCTACACCTTCTACCTGATCGGCAAGTTCGGCGTCTCGGTGCAGCTCTCGCAGGTGATGCTGTTCCTGTTCCTGGCCTCGTCGGCGGCAGGCGCATTGTTCGGCGGCATGCTCGGCGACCGGATCGGCCGCAACAAGATCATCTGGTTCTCGATCCTCGGCGCGCTGCCCTTCACGCTCGCGCTGCCCTTCGCCGACCTGTTCTGGACCGGCGTGCTGACGATCGTGATCAACCTGATCATGTCGAGCGCCTTCGCCGCGATCCTGATCTACGCGATGGAGCTGATGCCCGGCCGGATCGGGCTGGTCGGCGGGCTGTTCTATGGGCTCTCCTTCGGGCTCGGCGGCGTCGCGGCGGCGATGCTGGGCGAACTCGCCGACCGGATTGGCATCGGGGCGGTCTACAGCATCTGCTCATTCTTGCCGGCGATCGGGCTGCTCGCCTGGTTCCTGCCGAAGATCAGCGAGGAGCGGCACGGGTAGACGATAGCGAGCGCAGCGCCGCTCCTGCCGCGATCCGTCCCGCCCGGCCGTGATACCATGCGCGCGTCGAGGAGGTGACGGCGATGGATGAACTGCGCCCCTTCCGGGCGATGGCCTATAATAATCTCTGGGCCAATCACCGGTTGCTGAGCGCCTGCGCCGGGCTGTCGCAGGAGGATTTCATCGCGCCGCGCACTGGCTTCTTCCCGAGCCTGCGCGCGACGCTCAACCACATCCTGATCATCGACCATTTCTATGTCGACGCCATGGAAGGCGGCACGCTCGGGCCGGCGGCCTGGGCCGACCAGGAGCCCTGCTCTACGTTGCCAGCCCTCAAGGCCGCGCAGGAGCAGGTGGACCGGCGCCTGATCGCGGTCGTCGAGGCGGGGGATCTCGAGCGCATCGTCGAGGTGCATCGGCGGGTGAGGGTGCAGCGCGAGCGGCTCGACCGCTTGCTGCTGCACCTGTTCCAGCATCAGGTGCATCATCGCGGCCAGGCGCACGCCATGCTCAGCGGGACGCCGGTCGCGCCGCCGCAGCTCGACGAGTTTTTCTCCGCCGGCGAGGCGCCGCTGAGAGCCGAGGAGTTCGCGGCGCTCGGCCTGACGGAAGCCACGATCTGGGGCGAGGATGAAGACCGGCCCTGAGCCTGCGACCGGCGCGGGAGCCGACTCCGGCGTGCCGAGACGAATTCCGGGGACAACGCCCCGAATGCTCTTGAACAAAACGAGAACATCATTGATAGTGCGCCTACAGGCCGGTAGGGTCCGGCTCCGGTCGGAAAGCCGGTTTCGATGTGCGCAGGAAATGGAGCCTCTCATGGCTGGTAGCGTCAACAAGGTCATTCTGGTCGGCAATCTCGGTCGCGATCCCGAGGTCCGGCGGCTCGGCTCGGGCGAGCCGGTCGTAAATCTGCGCATCGCGACCTCCGAAACCTGGCGCGACAAGCAGTCGGGCGAGAAGAAGGAGCGCACCGAGTGGCACTCGGTCGTGATCTTCAACGAGAACCTCGCCAAGGTCGCCGAGCAGTATCTGAAGAAGGGCTCGAAGGTTTACATCGAGGGCCAGCTCCAGACCCGCAAATGGCAGGACCAGTCGGGCGTCGAGAAGTACACGACCGAAATCGTGCTACAGCGCTTCCGCGGCGAGCTGACCATCCTCGACAGCCGCGGGCAGGGCGGCTCGGACGAATATGGCGAGGGCGGCGGCATGATGGAGGACCGCTCCTCGGGTTCCTCCTTTGGACGCTCCGGCCCGCAGGGCGGCGGCTCGCGCCAGCCGGCGATGGCGGGTGGCGGGGGCGGGCGCTCGTCCTCGAGCCATCTCGACGACGACATCCCGTTCTAGCGCCTGTACAGCAGGTTCTGCTGGTTTTTGCGCGGAACCCGCGCGGCCATCCCGGGCTTGCCCCGGGATCCACTCCGGAACGCTTCCGATCGGGCTTCAGGCATGGATCCCGGATCTCCGCTTCGCTGCGTCCGGGATGACCCGCGCAGTTGTCGGAAGGGAGCTGCGCCTTCGGCGCGGTCGCGCGAAGTGCCCTCATGGGCCGCCCGTAAAGTTGTACGGCGTCGTGCCGGCTTCACCGGTGCGGCGCGGTTCGCATGTGTGAACCGGGTTCCCAGACGGTTTGGGCTGGCACACGGCTTGCGATACCCTGCGTCATTGTGGGGCCTGCCTCAGCCAAGGCCTCCGGTCACAGGGAGGCCAAGATGACGACACGGCGCGGATTTCTGGCGGGCGGCGCGGCGGCGCTGACGCTTTCGGCCCCGCGGCTCGCGGAGGCGGCCGACGCGAAGGTCTTGAAGTTCGTACCGCAGGCCGATCTCGCGGTCGTCGATCCGATCTGGACGACGGCGACGGTCACGCGCAACCACGCCTTCATGGTCTACGACACGCTGTTCGGGCAGGACGCGGCCTACAAGGCGCAGCCGCAGATGGCGGAGGGCGCGGTCGCCGATGCCGACGGCAAGGCCTGGACGATCAAGCTGCGCGAGGGGCTGAAATTCCATGACGGCGCGCCCGTCCTGGCGCGCGACTGTGTCGCCAGCCTGACGCGCTGGGGCAAGCGCGATTCCTTCGGCCAGACCTTGTTCGCGCTGACCGACGAGCTTTCAGCCGTCGACGACAGGACGCTGCGTTTTCGCCTGAAGAAGCCCTTCCCGCTGCTGCCCGATGCGCTCGCCAAGATGACGGCCTTCATGCCGGTGATCATGCCCGAGCGCCTGGCAGCGACCGACGCCTTCACCCAGGTCACCGAGGTCGTCGGCAGCGGGCCGTTCCGCTTCGTCGCGGCCGAACGCCAATCCGGCAGCCGCGCCATCTACGAGAAATTCGCGGGCTATGTTCCGCGCAGCGACGGCCAGCCGGGCCGCACCGCGGGGCCCAAGCTCGTCCATTTCGACCGGGTCGAATGGCACACGCTGCCCGACCCTTCGACCGCGGCCGCTGCGCTGCAGAGCGGCGAGATCGACTGGGTCGAGCAGCCCTTGCCGGATTTGGTGCCGGTGCTGGCGCGCAATCCGGCGATCGAGGTCGCCGTCAAGGAGACGACGGGCGCGGTGGCCATCATGCGGATGAACCATCTGCATCCGCCCTTCGACAATCCGGCGATCCGCCGCGCCATGCTGCTGGCGATCGACCAGGCCGAATTCATGGAAGCGGTCGGCGGGCCCGACAAGACCCTCTGGCGCACCGGCGTCGGCGTCTTCCCGCCGGGCACGCCGATGGCGAGCGATGCCGGCATGGAGGTGCTGAACAGCCCGCGCGATGTCGGGCGCGTCAAGCAGGCTCTGGCGGCGGCCGGCTACAACGGCGAGAAGGTCGTGCTGCTCGGCGTCACCGATCTCGCCAATCTCAAGGCCGAATGCGAGGTCGCCGGCGAGATGCTGAAGCGCATCGGCATGAATGTCGACTATCAGAGCATGGATTGGGGCACGGTGGTCGCGCGGCGCGCCAAGAAGGAGCCGCCGTCGCAGGGCGGCTGGAACTGCTTCTTCACCGGCTGGAATGGGCTCGACATGTTCGACCCCGTCGGCCATCTCTCGCTGCGCGGCAATGGCGCCAATGCCTGGCCGGGCTGGCCGGTGGCGCCGAAGATCGAGGCGCTGCGCGACGCCTGGATCGAGGCGCCCGATCTCGCCGCCCAGCAGCGCATCGCGGCCGACATCCAACGCCAAGTCTTCGAGGACGTGCCCTATGCGCCGCTCGGCCAGTATTTCCAGCCGACGGCCTATCGCAAGACGCTGACGGGAGTACTGCCGAGCTTCCCGACCTTCTGGAACGTCAGGCGGGTTTGAGGCGGGCGCCTGATCAACCCGTGCCGTCATTCCGGACGCAGCGAAGCGGAGGCCCGGAATCCATCGGAGGGCAACGCACTCCACGATGGATTCCGGATCGGCGCCGCTGACGCCGCTTGTCCGGAATGACGGAGAGGGGGGATATCCAGGCGCTTGCTCACCCCGCCGCTGCGCGTTCCAGCGCGGCGATGTCGAGCTTGATCATCTGCATCATCGCCTGCATGACGCGGCTCGCCGTCGCGGTGTCGGAATGCGTCAGCAATTCGATCAGGCGGCCCGGCGTGATCTGCCAGGATACGCCGAATTTGTCCTTCAGCCAGCCGCAGGCGATCGGCTTGCCGCCATCGGCGGTGAGCCTGTCCCAATAATGGTCGACCTCGTCCTGCGTGTCGCAAAGCACGACGAAGGAAACGGCGTCCGTGAAGTCGTGGCCCGGCCCGCCGTTCATGGCGGTGAAATCCACGCCTTCGAGCGTGAAGGAGACGGTCAGCGCGTCTCCCGCGGCCAGGCCCGACACATCGCCCGGATTGCGCATGATCGCGCCCTTGCGGCTGTTCCTGAAGACCGAGACGTAGAACTCTGCGGCCTCCTCCGCCTGCTTGTCGAACCACAGGAACGGGGTGATCTTCTGCAGCCTGGCCATGGCGTTCTCCCTGGCGTTCGATCCCGGATCGAGCCGCTGTCGTTCATTGATTAACCTAATGGTTTAGTATCAGGGATCGCTTGTCAAGCCGGGGCAGGGGCGCCTCGCTGCGCCATGCCATCAGGGCAGGGCGCCCCTGCCAGCCGGCATCCTTGTTCGCGCCGCGCTTCCCGGCGATGGTCCGGCCATCATGAGCAGCATCGATCCCAACGTTTCCGCCCTGTCCGTCTGGCTCGCGCTGGAAAGCCCCACCAGCCACGTGCCCGGCGTCAACGGCATGATGGACCTCGTCGCGAGCGAGGTCGAAGGCCTGCCGATCGCGGTCGAGCGCATCGCCGGGCGCGACGGCCTCGGCGACAGCCTGATCCTGCGGGCCGGCCTCGACAATGGCGAGCCGGCGGTTGCGGTCATGTCGCATCTTGACACAGTCCACCCGGTCGGGACGAGCGCCCGCGACCTGACCGTGCGGGTCGAAGGCGACCGGCTCTACGGCCCGGGCGTCTACGACATGAAGGGCGGTGCCTGGCTCGCACTGCAAGCGTTCAAGGACGTCGCCCGCGCCGGGACGGCGAAGCGGCCAATGGTCTTCCTGTTCACGCCGGATGAGGAGATCGGCTCGCCGACGACGCGCGGCCTGATCGAGGAGATCGGCCGGGCTTCCGCCGCCGTTCTCGTCACGGAGCCGGCCCGCGAGGGCGGTAAGATCGTGACAGCGCGCAAGGGCGTCGGGCGCTTCGAGGTCAAGCTGGAAGGGCGGCCGGCACATTCCGGCTCGCGTCATGCGGACGGACGCAGCGCGATCCGCGAGGCGGCCCACCAGATCCTCGCTGTCGAGGGCATGACCGACTATGCGCGCGGCATCACCACCTCGGTCGCCCTGATGGGCGGCGGCACCGCGGCGAACGTCATCCCGCAGCATGCCTGGTTCAGCGTCGACCTGCGCGTCACCAGCGCGGCCGACGGCTTGGCGATGGAAGATCGCATCCTCGGCCTGAAGCCGCATGACCCGGATGTGAAGATCAGGATCAGCGGCGGCATGAACCGCCCGCCTTACGAGAAATCTGCGGCGGGTGCGGCGCTGTTCGAGACGGCGCGCAAGGTCGCAGCCGGCATCGGCTTCGAGTTGCAGGATTGCCCGATGACGGGTGGTGGCTCGGACGGGAACTTCACAGCGGCGCTCGGCGTGCCGACCCTGGACGGGCTCGGCATCGACGGCGACGGCGCGCATACGCTGAGCGAATACGCGCTGATCTCCTCGATCGCGCCGCGGCGGGCGCTGATCAAGGGCTTGCTGGAGACGGTTTGAGCCGGTTTCGCTTATCCGGAAACGCGCGGGGAACCCCTCTCCTGTAAGGAGAGGGGCAGGGGTGAGGTGTAGGCCCCCCCCTGGACACCGTGGCTGTGAGCTGACGGCGGCCATCTTCAGGATAGCTGGTCGAGGGGCCGACCCCTCACCCTGCCCTCTCCCCTATGGGAGAGGGTTCTCTGTCGTGGTTCTCGTGCTCACGGGGAAGTGGCGGGCCGCCGGCGAGGAGATCACTCCCCGCCGTTTTCCTCAGGCGCCGGGCCGGCCTCGGCCTCGGCTTCACCCTCGTCGCCGTCACCCTCGTCGCCGATGCGCTCGACCGAGACGACCTTCTCGCTGGCGTCGGTGTTGAAGACCGTCACGCCTTGTGTCGAGCGGCCGGCGATGCGGATGCGGTTGCCCGGGCCGGCATCGACCGGCACGCGAATGACCTGTCCGCCATCGGTGACCAGCATGAGCTGGTCGCTGTCCACCGCCGGGAAGGAGGCGACGAGCTTGCCGTTGCGTTCGTTGACCACCATCGCGACGATGCCCTTGCCGCCGCGTCCGGTGACCCGGTACTCGAAGGACGAGGTGCGCTTGCCGTAACCCTTTTCCGAGACGGTCAGGATGAACTGCTCGGCAGCGCCCATGGCGGTGTATTTCTCCAGCCCGAGCTCGATATTGCCGTCGCCTGCGCTCTCCTCGCTGTCGGCCTCGACGGGGGCTGCCGTCTCCGCGCCTTCTTCGGCCTCGCCCGTCAGGGCGCGGCGATTGGCGGCGGCACGCTTGAGATAGGCGGCCCGCTCGTCGGGCGTGGCGTCCAGATGCGTCAGGATCGCCAGTGAGATGACCTCGTCACCCTTCGCCAGGTTGATGCCGCGCACGCCGGTCGAGTCGCGGCCCTTGAAGACGCGCACCTCCGGAACGGCGAAGCGGATGCACTGGCCGTCCGCCGTCGTCAGCAGGACGTCGTCGTTCTCCGTGCAGATCTGCACGTCGACGATGTGGTCGCCCTCGTCGAGCTTCATCGCGATCTTGCCGGCGCGGTTGACGTTGACGAAGTCCGACAGCTTGTTGCGCCGGACGCCGCCGGACGCCGTGGCGAACATGACGTCGAGCGTCTCCCAGCTCGCCTCGTCCTCCGGCAGCGGCATGATCGTGGTGATGCGCTCGCCCTTTTCGAGCGGGAGCATGTTGACCAGCGCCTTGCCCTTGGCGTTCGGCGCGGCCAGCGGCAGCCGCCAGACCTTCTCCTTGTAGACCTGTCCTTCCGAGGAGAAGAACAGCACGGGCGTATGGGTGTTGGCGACGAAGAGCCGCGAGACGAAATCCTCGTCCTTGGTCGCCATGCCTGAGCGGCCCTTGCCGCCGCGCTTCTGGGCGCGATAGGTCGAGAGCGGCACGCGCTTGATGTAGCCGGCATGAGACACGGTCACCACCATGTCCTCGCGCGCGATCAGGTCCTCGTCGTCGAGGTCGGAGCCCCAATCCTGGATCTCGGTGCGGCGCGGCGTGGCGAAGGCGGCCTTCACCTCGGCCAGCTCTTCCTTGATGATCGCCTGGATGCGGGCGCGCGAACGCAGGATGTCGAGATAATCGGCGATCTCGGTCGCGAGCTTCTGCAGCTCGTCGCCGATCTCGTCGCGGCCCAGAGCGGTGAGGCGGGCGAGGCGGAGTTCCAGGATCGCCTTGGCCTGCGCGTCGGAGAGGCGATAGGTGCCGTCGGCGTTGATCGGGTGGCGCGGATCGTCGACCAGCGCGATCAGCGGGGCGATGTCGTCGGCCGGCCAGTCGCGCGCCATCAGCGATTCATGCGCGGCCGACGGAGTCGGCGCGGTGCGGATGAGGCGGATGACCTCGTCGATATTGGCCACCGCCGTCGCCAGGCCGCAGAGCACATGGGCGCGCTCGCGGGCCTTGTTCAGCAGGAAGCGGGTCCGGCGGGAGACGACCTCCTCGCGGAATTCGACGAAGGCGACGATGAAGTCGCGCAGGTTCAGGACTTCCGGGCGGCCGCCGTTCAGCGCGACGAAATTGCAGCCGAAGGAGGTCTGCAGCTGCGTGAAGCGGTAGAGCTGATTCAAGACGACATCGGCCAGCGCGTCGCGCTTGATCTCGATGACGACGCGCACGCCCTCGCGGCTGGATTCGTCGCGCAGGTCCGAGATGCCCTCGATGCGCTTCTCGCGCACCATGTCGGCGATCTTCTCGACCATCGAGGCCTTGTTCACCTGGTATGGAACCTCGGTGACGATGATCGCCTCGCGCTCCTTGCGCATTTCCTCGATATGCGTCTTGGCGCGCATCACCACCGAGCCGCGGCCGGTGTGATAGGCGGCGTGGATGCCGCTGCGGCCCATGATCGAGGCGCCGGTCGGGAAGTCCGGGCCGGGCACGATCTCGATCAGCTCGTCGATCGTGATCTCAGGATTGTCGATCAGCGCGACGCAGGCGTCGATGACCTCGCCGAGATTGTGCGGCGGGATGTTGGTGGCCATGCCGACCGCGATGCCGCCGGCGCCGTTGACGAGCAGGTTCGGGTAGCGCGCCGGCAGGACCGTCGGCTCCAGTTCCTTGCCGTCATAGTTCGGCTGGAAGTTGACCGTGTCGAGGTCGAGATCCTCGAGCAGCGGCATCGCCGCCTTGTCGAGCCGGGCCTCGGTGTAGCGATCGGCCGCGGGTGAATCGCCGTCCATCGAGCCGAAATTGCCCTGGCCGTCGATCAGCGGCAGGCGAAGCGAGAAGTCCTGCGCCATGCGCACCAGCGCGTCATAGACCGCGAGATTGCCGTGCGGATGGTATTTACCCATCGTGTCGCCGACGATGCGGGCGCATTTGGTGTAGGGCCGGTCGGGCAGGTTCTTGTTCTCGTGCATCGAGAACAGGATGCGCCGGTGCACGGGCTTCAGGCCGTCGCGGACGTCGGGAAGAGCGCGGCTCACGATCACGCTCATGGCGTAATCGAGATAGCTCTTCTTCATCTCGTCGGTGATGCCGATCGGCTTGATGTCGCCGCCGAAATGCGGCTCGTCCGGCCGCTTGTCGTCTGTGTCGTCGCTCAAGGGATTGGGTCCCGATTCCTGCTTGTTTTCAGGCTTCTGGCTACCCGATTCCAGTGGTTTAGGCCAGCGACGCGGCTGGCTTTTTAGTGGAAAATAAACTCAATCAAATCAATTGCTTGGATGTCATTTCGGAAACGCCTTCCGATCCCCTCCACATTCCCGCCTTGATTGAGCGTCGCCATAGGCGAAAATGGGCTGAGCCGCCACGTTGGCGCGCTAGCCAACTCTCCAGCCCTCATCCTGAGGAGGTCACTTTAGCGACTGTCTCGAAGGATGCTCCGGCTCGCTCCAGAGCCTCCTAGAGCATCCTGCGAGACGCTGCTGCGCAGCTCCTCAGGATGAGGGCTGAGCGCGGGCGACCGCGCCTCAAAGCCGTTGCTCTTCCGGTGCGGCGCGCGGCGTGTCTTAACTGCGTCCATGCACCTCGATTTCGTCACCTCCGCGCTCGTCACCCTGCTCGTCACGCTCGACCCGCCGGGGCTCGCGCCGATCTTCCTGTCGCTGACGCAGGGCATGTCGGCGGGCGAGCGCCGGCAGGTCGCGATCCGCGCCTGCATCATCGCCTTCGGCATCCTGGCCTTCTTCGGCGTGGCCGGCGACGTCGTGCTGAAGGCGCTCGGCGTCTCGCTGCCGGCCTTCCGCATCGCGGGCGGGCTGCTGCTGTTCTGGATCGCCTTCGAGATGGTGTTCGAGCGCCGCAACGAGCGCAAGGCGCAGACGGCCGAGACCGCGATCACGCAGGACCATATCCGCAATGTCGCGGCCTTCCCGCTGGCGATCCCGCTGATGGCGGGGCCGGGCGCGCTGACGGCGATCATCCTGCTGGCGGGCCGGGCGGAGGGCGATCCCGTGCGGCTCGCTGCGCTCGCGCTGATCTGCGGGCTGGTGATCCTGTCCTGCCTCGTGGTGTTCTGGCTCGCGGTGCCGATGGCGCGGCTGCTCGGCGTCACCGGCAATGTCGTGCTGACGCGGCTGCTCGGCGTCGTCCTGGCGGCGCTGGCAGTGCAGTTCGTGATCGACGGCGTGTGGGCCTCTGTGCGGGCGGGGTAGGTGAGCCGATCCGATCGTGGCTTGCATTCCAGACGCACTGCGGAAGGTCAACCTCAGCATTGGAGCTCGTGGCGCCCATCGTTGATCTGACGTAAGGTACGGCCATGTTCCGGGTGGCGTGCGCTTTCTTTATCGTCGCGTTCAGCGCGGGGGCGGCGGTTGCCGATCCCGTGCTCAGGCTCATGCAGGGCATCTGGCGGGGCGACGGCCATGTCTTCGTCATCGACACGGAGCGCATGCAGGCCAATATCGATCCCGAGCGAGCCTTCCAGCGCGACCCGCTGATCATCCGCAACATTTCTGGCCGGATGGTGGTGTTCGAGGTCGATCGCCGCCGCTACATCGGCCTGTTCGACAAGACCGAACTGAGCCTTACCGGCGACGGGATCCACGGGGCGCTCCGGCTCCGCAAGTGATCGCGCGTCGCGCGATAACCGGCGTCGGCGGGGCAAATCTCAGGCAGTGCCGCCGATCCGCCGGCGGTGACTTGCGGTTGGTGCGGGCCCTCTCCGTCATGGTCGAGACGAGCCCGACCATGACGGCAGCACGGCTTGGCACCATCCGGCATGAAGGCGTCGCTGCCGGTCAGGCGGCCCGCGCCAGCCGCCAGCGCAGCATGTCCGCGCACAGGAACAGCACGAGGCTGGCGCCGACGAGCGGCAGAGCCCAGCCGAGCGCGGCCGCGACTAGCAACGCGCCCGCCCGTGCCGGCCAGCCAAGCCGCAGCCAGGCCTGCATGAGCGTGCGCGGCAGGGCGCCGGCCGGCGGGCGCTGCCGCCACCAGATCCGGTAGCCCAGCGCGGTCATCACCATCAGGGCGATGCCGAGCCCGGCCATGGCGAGCTGGTTCGGCCAGCCGAACAGGATGCCCATATGCAGGTCGATGCCCCAGCGGATCAGCTTGGCGATCAGCGGGAAGGTCTCGAAATCGGCCCGGCTGACCACGGCGAGGTCGCGGGGATCGAGCGCGATGGTGTCGACCTGGGTCGGCCAGCCGCGATCATATTCCCTGACGAGCCAGGCCTGGCCCTCGGCGCGCGGCGGCCTGATCTCGAGATGGGGCGAGTCGATGCCGGCCGTCCGGGCCGCCGCGAGGACGGCGTCGAACTGCGCAAGGCTGCCCGGCGGTGCGGAAGGGACGCCCGAGGCGGCAGCGCCATGATGGGCATGTTCGCCCGTCGCCGGCGCCGCGCCGAGCTTGAGCGTGACGGAGGGTGTGACCCAGCCGAGCGTGGCGCGCAACGCGTCGATCCGGTCGCCGGCATATTTCGACCAGGTCAGGCCGGTGATGGAAACGAAGACAAGGCCGAGCGAGAGGCTCAAGCCCACCAGGCCGTGCCAGCGCCGCAGCCGCAGCACGGGGTTGGCGCGGGCGCGCTGCGCCGCCTGCGGATGGCGGCGCCAGAACCAGAGCAGCACGCCGCCCAGCGCCACCGCCCAGAGCCAGGAGGCGGCGAGTTCGCTGTAGTTGCGGCCGAATTCGCCGAGCAGGAGATTGCGGTGGAGGTAGTCGAGCGTCGTGCGGAAGGGCAGGATGCCGCTCGTGCCGTAGACGACGAGATCGCCCCTGACCGCCAGTGAGACAGGGTCGATGAAGATGGCGCGGCTTTCCGAATCGCCGAGGCCGGGCTGGGCGAACATCACGCGCGTGGTCTGGCCCGGGCCCGGCGCCGGCCGGACGGCGAAGAGACGAGGGTTCTCCCCGATGTGGCTCCGCGCGGCGGCGATCTGGGCCGTGAGTGCGGCGGGCTCGCCGACGCTCGTGGCGGTCAACTGCTCGCGGTAGAGTAGCGCTTCCAGTTGCGGCGTCAGCACGTAGAGCGTGCCGGTGAGCGCCGCGACCAGGATAAATGGGCCGACGAACAGCCCGGCATAGAAGTGAAGCCTGGCGACGAACGCCTTGAATTCGGACGATAGTCCGATGGCGCGGCCAGCTTGGGCGCGCGCCTCGAAATCCGCATGAGCGGTCATGGATGATCCTCGATCGACGGGTCTGGACAGAGCCGGTCGAATCCATGCGCACTTCTGGCGACGATGGCGCTCGACACGGCAAGGCAGGCGGCTGCGGCAGCCGCCGACGGCGTCAGGCGAGGGAGGGCGGCCCGCGTGGGCGGCTCGCGAGCCGGTCGTGGCCCGGCAGGCGGGCAGGCGTGGGGGCGTCGAAGGCGTAGGCTGCGCCGAGCGGGACCGGCGGGCTGAGCAAGACGACCCGGATAGGCGGCGGCGCATAGGCCAGGCCGAGCGTGCTGCAGCCGGCCTGGCAGCAAGCGGGAAGATGTTGCTGTGACGGATCGCCCGGCAGCGGTACGCTCTCCGCGCCCGGCGCACAGAGCGTCAGATGGGCGGCTCGGTCGAGCAGGGCCGGCGCGAGGCTCTGACCGGACAGGACCGCGCCGAACAGACCCTGAAGCACGAGAACATAGGCCGCGATGACCGCGACCCAGTATCTTGCACGGCAGGATCTTGCACTGATGGACTTGGCTGCGCTCAAGGACCGCTCCCCCGCTTCGTCGATAGCGAAGGGGGCGGGAGCTGTCCATCCGCAGGACTATCGCAGCGCTCGTACGCTTTGACGTAGGCGAAGGCCTGCTTGCCAAAGGCCAGTCGGACGCCGATCCGCCTGTCGTCGGCGACCTCGTGCCTTGCGGCTACCGGGCCGTCAGCAGCTTTTCGCGCGCCGCACGCGAGCCGGCAAGGCGCTGCCGCGCCTCAGCCAGGATGGCGTCCGGCGCCTCCTGCGGCGTGCCGGCCCGGAACGGCGGTTCGGGCGCATATTCGAGCGAAAGCTGGATCAGTTGCGCCTCCTCTTCGCCGAGCAGCTCGGCGATCACCGTCAGCCCGAAATCGATGCCGGAGGTGACGCCGCCGGCGGTGATCAGGTTGCCGTCGCGGACGACGCGGCCTTGCGTCGGGATCGCGCCGAGCGGGCCGAGGAAGTCATGCGCGTTCCAGTGGCTGGTCGCCCGCTTGCCCTCGAGCAGCCCGGCCATGCCGAGCACCAGGGAGCCGGTGCAGACCGAGGTGAGATAGCGCACCTGCCCGGCCCGCTCGCGCAGGAAGGCAAGGACGGTCTCGTCCTGGAGCAGCGCGTTGACCCCCGCGCCGCCCGGAACGCAGAGCACGTCGAGCGGCGGACATTCGGCGAAGGTCGTGGTCGGCTTCAGCGTCAGCCCGGTCGCGGCGGTGACCGGTGCGGTGTCCTTCCAGATCAGATGCACCTCGGCGCCCCGAGCCGAGGCGAAGACCTCGTAGGGGCCGGTCAGGTCGAGCTGCTGGACTTGCGGGAAGACGAGGATGCCGAAGCTGAGGGACATGGGGCGGACTCCTGATTGACGCTTCCAGCCTAACGGGCAAAGCTCTGGCTGAAATGCCAGGGACCCCTCGCTTCATGCCAAATCAGCGTCGCATCGAAATCCTGGCCTTTCCGAAAGCCCAGCTTCTCGATGTCGCCGGGCCGCTGCAGGTCTTCGCCACCGCCAACGATCTCGCCGGGATCGCGGGCCGTATGTCGCCCTACGAGCCGGTCGTCGTCGCCGCCGGCGAACGGGTGATGACCAGCGCCTGTCTCGAACTCGTCACATGCCCGCTGCCGCCCGGGGCTGCGCCGCTGCACACGCTGGTCGTCGCCGGGGGCTATGGCGTCAACGCTGCCTGTGGCGATGCGGAGCTGGTCGGCTGGATCCGCGAGCGCGCCGCGGCGGCGCAGCGCGTCGCCTCGGTCTGCAGCGGCGCCTTCCTGCTCGCTGCGGCCGGCCTGCTCGACGGCAAGCGCGCCGTGACGCATTGGGGGCGCTGCGCCGAATTCCGGGCGATGTTCCCGGCGGTGCGGCTGGAGCCGGACCGGATCTACATCTGCGACGGCGATGTCTGGAGTTCGGCCGGCGTCACCGCGGGGATCGACCTGTCGCTGGCGCTGGTCGAGGCCGATCTCGGCCGCGATACGGCGCTCGCCATCGCCCGCCAGCTCGTCGTCTTCCTCAAGCGCCCCGGCGGCCAGGCGCAGTTCAGCGCGGCGCTGACGCTGCAGCAGAAGGACGAGCGCTTCGACCGCCTGCATGGCTGGATCATCGAGAACCTGCGTGGCGACCTGTCGCTGGAAACGCTGGCTGCGCAGGCCCGGATGAGCCTGCGCAGCTTCGCCCGGCACTACCGCCAGGCGACGGGCCGCACGCCGGCGCGGGCGGTCGAGGAGATCAGGATCGAGACGGCGCGCCGTCTGCTCGAACAGGGCCTCTCCGTCGCCCAGACAGTCCGCCGCTGCGGCTTCGGCTCGGAGGAGACGTTGCGCCGCGCCTTCCTGCGCCGGCTCGGGGCGAGCCCGCAAGCTTATCGCGAGCGTTTTGCCGGATAGGCGAGGCCGGCGGCTATTTCTCCAGGAAGGTCCTGATCGTTCCTTCCGCCTGCTTCATCGAGATGACGCCGTCGAGATGGCCGCGCGCGCCCTTGATGAAGGCATGCGTCACGTCGACACCGCCTTTCCTCAGGGTTTCGGCGGTGTGGTCGACGGTGTCGGCGGTGAAGACGAGGTCCTTGGGCTGGGTGATCAGCAGCACCGGCGCCTTGATCTTCGTCGCGGCGTCGGCGAGCGAGGTGCCGCCGGCGGCGAAGAGCTGGTTCGCCTTGACCAGGTAGAGGAAGTGGTTGGCGTCCGAGACCTTGGCGCGGGCCTCGCCGGCATTGTCGAGCACGCTCTGGACCTGGAAACGGTTGGCGAGGGCGGCGGCCGGTGGTTCGCCCTCCTTGGCCGGGCGGCGGCCGAAGGTGGCGTTGGCCCAGTCCTGATGGTTGGCCTGCAGCGTCACCGCCGTCAGCGCCTTGGCGAGGCCGGCATGGGGCGGGGTCTTGCCGTAGTAGTCGCCCTTGTTCCAGTTCGGATCGACCAGGATCGGCGCCGCCCAGACGTCGAGCCAGGCGATGAGCTGGGCATCGGCCTCGCCGGCGCCGATGACCGGCATCGCCTTCGCCACCATCTGCGGATGGCTCGCCGCCCATTCCAGCGTCTGGAGCGAGCCCATCGAAGGGCCGGCGACCAGTGCCAGCCTGCTGATGCCGAGGCTTTCGACCAGTGCCTTCTGCACATTGACGAAGTCTCCGACAGTCACGACCGGAAAGTCGAGCGCGTAGGGCTTGCCGGTGTCGGGATTGATCGAGGCCGGGCCGGTCGTGGTGGTCTTCGGATCGCCTGTGTTCAAATTCACCAGCGTGTCCGAGGACAGGACGAAGTACTTGTTCGTATCGATCGCCTTGCCCGGCCCGATGATCGCGTCCCAGTAGCCGGGGGCGGCGTCCGCGGCCGCGTATTTGCCGGCGGCGTGCGAATTGCCGGAGAAGAAGTGGCAGATCAGCACGGCGTTGGACTTGTCGGCGTTGAGCGTGCCGTAGCTCTCCCAGCCGACCTTGACGTCCTTGAGCGTGCGGCCGCCCTGCGTCGTGTAGCTCGGCAGGGTGAAGACCTTCTTCTCGACGATCAGCTCCTGGGTCGGCAGTCCTTGGGCAGCGGCAGGCTGCGCCTCGATCATCGTCATCGCCATCCATCCCACGACGCCGGCCGTGGCCGCGATCCAATGCTTCATGCGCTGGTTCCCCCTTCTGTCGGTTTCCTGACCCCGAACGGCCGTCAAGCGGCCTTGCGCGCATCCAAGCGGATTTCTGCGGGCAGAGGAAGCGGGAAAGCGGGGTTCAGCGCAGGGGCAGCGGCACGCCGCCGATCGCTCCCGTCGGGCGCAGCATCGATTCCGCCTCGAGTTCGAGCGTCGGCGCCTCGATCGGGCCGCGGAGGCTGAAGGGCAGCCGCAGCGCGCCGGCCGCGGGCTGGAGCAGGGCGGCCATGTCCAGTTCGCGCTCCGGCAGCGAGGCGGTGCCGACCAGCGTCAGCCGATAGCCGGCGCCCGCCATCTGTGTGTCGCTCAGGGTCAGGATGCCGTTTGCGATGGTGGCGTTGGCGCTGACGGTCTCGAACGCCGTCCGGCCCTGACGCCAGTCGCGCAGCGCGAGTCCTGGATTGCGCTCGGACCTGCGCATCAGATCACCGAAAGCGAAGCCGGCGAGCTCGCCCTGGCGCAAGGCGAGTGTCGCCTTGCCGCTGAGGGAGCCCAGAACCTCCGGCATCGAGCGCCCGAGTCCGTCGAGGCTGAGCTGGAGATTGCCGGTGCCGCTGAGACGGGCGAGCTGGGGCAGGTCGGCGCCGGCTTGGCCGAAATTGATCTTGTCCAGCCCGGCGACGAGCTTGACGTCGATGCCGCCCGGCGTCGTCACGGCGAGGAAACGGCCCTTGGCGCTGCCGCCATAGGCATTGCCGCGTAGGATGCCGGTCTCGAAGCGTCCCTTCTTGACCAGAAGATAGGTGGCGACATCGTTCAGTTTCGCGCCGTTGAGCCGCACGGCATCGGCGGATATCCGCAGGTCGATGTCCTCGCTCGTCCAGGCGTCGAAGGGCAAGGCGGAAGCGCCGGCGACATCAGGCATGGCGGCGTCCAGGCGCGCGATCAGGCGCCCGAGATCGAGCTCGGCGCCCGCCAGCGTCCCCGATACCGACGGGCGTCCGGCTGCCATGGCGAGGTTCAGCGCGCCGTCCAGCCGGTCGCCGTCGAGCCTTGCGACGACATTGCTCAAGGCGGTGTCGTGCGGCCTGATCCGGGCGTTGGCGCTGAGGCTGAGCGCGCCGATCGCGGAGGCCAGCCGCGGCGCTTCGCCGAACCAGCCGAGCAGTTCCGGCAGCGATGGCGTGCTCAGGGTCAACTGTCCGTTTGTGGTGGGCTCCGGGGAACTGCTTCTGGTGCCCTCGAACTGCAGCTTCAGGAGCGGTGCGTTGACGCTGAGCGCCGTCCGGCCAAGTCCGCCGGCGAGCGGCCAGAGCAGGTTGACCTCGGTTGGAACGCCGCGCCAGTTCAGGGAGCCTGCAACGGTGAGCGAAGCCTGCGCCTCGCGCTCGTCGAGGATCAGGTTGACGTCGCGCAGGATGCTCCGGATCGCGCCCTGCGCCCGCATGAAGACCGAGCCGGCGGTGATGACGATGCGGCTCTGGCCGCGCAGGCCCTGGAGAGAGTCGAGCGGCGCCGCGAGCCAGTCGGAGAGGCCGTTGCTTTCGGTGGCGACGGCAACGTCGATCTCCGGGGCGACGAGATCGACCCTGTCGAAATCGATGCGCCCCGCGAACAGGGGCAGGAGCCTCGCACGCGCCTTGATGCGCAGGGCGCGGCCCGAGACCTGGCCGTCACGCCGGGCGAAGGCGACCTGGGACAGGCTGATGCGCGGCAGCGGCAACAGCGCGATCTCGGCGCGTTCGAGCTCGTTCACCACCAGCCCCGTGCGCGCCTCGATGGCGGCGATGACGCGCTTCTCCACGCGCGCGACCGCGATGCTCCAGGATTGCAGGCCGAGCAATCCGAGCACGAGGACGAGGCTGTAGGCGAGAATCGAGGCGCGTCGCGTCATAAACCTTCGGAGTGTCTGGACCTTCAGGACGTCACGGACTGCCGGGCCGGCCTGCGCCGACCCGCGGAGATCGAATGCCTCCGGACGGTATCGCGACGCGATGCAGTCCAGAGCGGATACCCGCCGCTTACCCAACAAGGAGGGGACATGAAGCAGCCCGAAATACGGCGCCCACCTTGCAGCATCATGTCCTTAGCGTTGCCGGTTTAGGCCGATGCCCACGATTTGTCGAGCCGGCTAGCCCGGCCGTCCACCGGCGCGCGCCAGCCTGATGGCCGGATAGAGCCCCGCCAGCACGATCAGGAGTCCCGCCAGAGCGCCGTCCTCGAACGAGCCGCGCGAGGCGTGGCCGTAGACGGTGGTGGCGAGCGTGTCGACGTTCAGCGGACGCAGCAGCAGCGTGGCGGGCAACTCCTTCAGGCAATCGACGAAGACGAGCAGGGCGGCGGCGGCGATGGCCGGGCGGGCGAGCGGCCAATGCATCCTGCGCAGCACCTCCGGGGCGCTGGCGCCCAGCGTGCGTGCGGCGTCGTCGATGCGGGGCGATACCCGCGACAGGCCGCTCTCGACCCCGGAGACGGCGATCGCCAGGAAGCGCACGACATAGGCGAGGACGAGGGCTGCGCCGGAGCCCATCAGCAGCAGGCCGGGGTTGAAGCCGAACCAGCGCGCCGCTGCGCCGGCGAGGATATTGTCGAAGCCGGCCAGCGGGACGAGCAGCCCTAGCGCCAGCACGGTGCCCGGCACCGCATAGCCCAGCGAGGCGAGGCGCGAGAGCGCCGGCAACCAGGGCTCGCGCCCTTGGCGGCGGGCGGCCCCGATGCCGATGCCGAGGGCCACGACGATGCCGGCAGCGAGCCCCGACAGGGCGATGGCGTTGGCGAGGCTGCGCAGCAGGGCGGCATCGGCCTGTTGCCAGAGGTCGCGCCTGAGCACTTCCGCCACCAGGAAGCCGACCGGCAGCACGGCCCCGAGCAGGACCGGCAGGCCGCAGGCGAGGCTGGCTGCGACGGCGCGGCGACCGGCCAGCGGGACGCGGCTGAGCGCGCGCGGCTGCCGGACCGGCAAGGCGAAGCGGCGCTGACCGCGCAGCCTTCCCTCGATCACGATCAGCATCACCACGAGCAGCAGCATGACGCAGGCAATCTGGGTGGCGCCTGCGAGCGAGCTGCGATTGACCCAGGTCGTGTAGATCGACAGCGTCAGCGAGCGCACGCCGAGATATTCGCTGGCGCCGATGTCGTTGAGTGTCTCCAGCAACGCCAGCGTCATGCCGGCGGCGAGCGCGGGGCGGGCCATCGGCAGGCCGATGCGCCAGAACAGACGCGCGCGAGAAGCTCCCAGCGTACGCGCGGCCTCGACGATCGTCGCCGCCTGCAGGCTGAAGAGTGCCCGCACGCTGAGATAGACGTAAGGGTAGAGCACGATCGTCATGATGCAGATAGCGCCGGCGAGGCTGCGCGGATCGGGAAACCAGTAGTCGCGCAGCGAGCGCCAGCCGGTCACCGCCCGCAACGCGCCCTGCAGCGGTCCCTGGAAGCCGAGAAGCTCCACATAGACGTAAGCCGTGATGTAGGTCGGCAGCGCCAGAGGCAGCACCAGCAGCCATTCGAGGGTCGACCGGCCTGGAAAGTCGAACTGCGTCACCAGCCAGGCGGTGCCGACGCCGATGACGCCGCAGAGCAGGCCGACGCCGAGGAGGAGCATGCCGGTATCGGCGAGGGCGGCCGGAATGACGTTCGCCGCCAGATGCGGCCAGATCGACGCCGCCTGCGAGGACAGAGCGGTCAGCGTGAGAGACAGGATCGGCAGGGCGACGAGGCCCGCGCCGAGCAGCGATGCCCAGATGAAACGCGTCGACGGCCGCCACGCGAGTGGCGACCGTCGGATGTTGGCGAGGGGAGCGCTCAGGCTCAATTGTCGAAGCCGACCTTGTCGACGAGGTCAGCGGCCGCCTTGCGGTTCTTGGCGACGTCGCCGAGGGGGGTGGTGTCCGGCGTCACGACGCCGAGCAGCTTCACGGCGGCGCTTTCCTTGACGTCGGGATTGACCGGGAACTCGAAGTTGCCGTCCGCATAGAGGGTCTGCGCCTTCTCGCCGAGCATGTATTCGAGCAGCTTGACGGCGTTCTCCCTGTTCGGCGCGTTCTTGGCGATCGCGGCTGCCGAGACGTTCACATGCGTGCCGCCATTGGCGAAGGTCGTCTTGAGCGGCTTGATCGCGTCGTACCAGCCCTTCTGCTCATTCGTCGCCTTGCTCATCAGCCCGATATAATAGGTGTTGATGATGGCGATGTCGCACTGGCCGGAGAGGATGTCGCGGGCGACGTCGCGGTCGCCGCCGCCGGGCTTGCGCGCGACGTTTGCCTTCAGCGCCTTGAGATAGCTTTCAGTCTTCTCGGCCCCGTTGCGGGCGAGATAAGCCGCGAAGAAGGCGTTGTTGTAGGGGTGCTGGCCGGCGCGGATGCAGAACTTGCCCTTCCACTTCGGGTCGGCGAGGTCCTCATAGGTGATCGCGTCCTGGCTCACGCGGTCCTTCGAGACGACGACGATGCGGGCGCGCTTGGTCAGCGTGACCCAGCTGTCGTCGGGCCCTCGGAGCTGCGCCGGGACGGTCTTGTCGACGACCGCCGACTTGATCGGCTGGGTGATGCCCGCGTCGACCGCCGCGTTGATCTCGCCGACATCCACCACCAGCATCACGTCGGCGGGGCTGTTGGCGCCCTCGGCCCTGATGCGCTCCTGCAGGCCGTCCTTGAGGAACACGGCGTTGACCTTGATGCCGGTGTCCTTGGTGAAGGCCTCGAGCACGGGGTTCAGCAGAGCGGGCTCGCGCGTCGTGTAGAGATTGACGCTCTGGGCCAGGGCGGGCGTGGCGAGCAGGCTGGCGACCAGCGCAAAAGTGGAGAGGCGAGTCGCGTGGATCATGGTTCGCTCCTTCGGGTTCAAGGCCCGGTTCTTCGCGTTGCAGGGCGGAGCGGTAGAACCCGGCCGGGCGGGCGTCAACAGAAAAGCCCTTTTCGATCAGCAGCTTAAATCAATTCTAATGTAGGCCTATGTTGGTAGAATTCTAATTGTGCCGTCTATATGATGGCTCCTGGGGATGCGATGACGGCGCCGTCGGCGGGGCCGTCATGCGCCTTCGCCCGGAAGCCGCTCCGGCGAGGAGCCGACCTCCATCACTTCAAGAGCACTGGGGCGCCCTCGACTGCGCTCCACAAGAGCAAGAAGTCGTGGCTACAGCGCATGATCGAACCAAAGCCCCTCATGCTGGTTGGCATGACATCGCCGAACAAGATGGCCCTCGCCATCTGGGCTATGCTGACGAACCAAGAGGCCGAGCGGGATCCGGGAGCAGCGACCGCCTGATCGAACGATGAGGCGTCGATGCGGCCGGATGGCGGGCAAGCGAGGAGGTCACGAACGTCAAGCGCAGATGTCGGTCTGATCGGGATCAGGAAAAGCACCGAGGCTCCAAGAGCGAAAAGCTCGTCGAGTTGATTTCGCCGGACACGCGTATCAGCGATGGCGCCGATTTCTGCGGGTGGGATGAGAAAGACCGCAGGGATTGCGATCGCGTTGGAGTTTGCCGCGAGGGGCCGGTCATCTGGTTGTTACCGCACGGTCATACCGATTGCTTCGGGGGTATGGTGGGCCACCGTCAAAGGAGGCGAGACATGTCGACATCGAGAAATCCGCAACAGGATCGCAATGGCAGCGCGGACGGCCAGAGCGCTATGGCCTTCGGTTCGTTGGAAGGCATCACCAAGACGATGCAGGTGCAATTCGCGGCCGCCATCGCCGTGCCCCAGGCCATGCTGGAAGCCAACCTGACTATGGGCTCCGAACTGTTCGGCTTCATCGGGCGGCGCATGAAGGCGCAGGCGGAATTGTGTAGCGAACTCAGCCAATGCCGCGAAGTCGCAGAGGCCGTCGCGGCGCACCGCAGGTTCAGCGAGCGCGTCACGAGCGACTATTCCAGCGAGTTTGGTCAAATAGCGACGATCGTGAGCAAGGAGCTGGAGACCGTAACCGCCGTCGCGACGGAGGTTGTGGGCGAGGCGGGCAAAGCGGGCAAGCTTGCCGCCTAAGCCGGCGCTCTGGACACTCTTCAGCCGTGCAGCTCTCGGACTGGTCGCCGGGCTGATTTCCAGACTCGGCGAGCAGTCCGATTGGGCGCAGTGCATCTGGGGGCGACGCCCCTGCCCGTGCGGGCTCCATTATCAAGCCTGTCTTCCGCCGCAAGTATTGGTGGCGCGTAGCTGTGCCACGACGCGCTCACGGCCGATCGAGACCGGGATTTGGCTGAGTGGGGAAGGGTGAGAAGCCGGCTTTGATTTCCGGGGAGAGGCATATTGCCGAGAGCAACGCGCCCCTCCGATCAGCGCCGCGTCTCTTCGGTGACGAGCGAAATCATCCGGACCGAGCCGCGCCGCGCCGGATCGAGCGAGCCGCGCAGGCCGATGACGGCATCGCTGGCGGTGGCGTCGTCATGGAGGCTCGCCTCGCGCAGGCGCATCTGCCGGCGCAGGCCGCGAGCTTCCGCTTCCATTCGCGAGATGCCGACACGCTCGTCGATCTGCTTGCGCTGGCCGTTGCTCAGTTCCGAGGCGCTGCGGAAATCGCGGAAGTCGCGCGCGCTGTAGGGCCAGTTCGAGCCGCCGACGAAGGTCCTGACCTTGCCGTCGAGCACGACGCTGTCGCCGGGACGGAGCGTGAAGTCGCGCAGCAGCGAGACCCGGCGCTCGCCCGCCTGCACGATGGCGGGGCGGCAGGCCGCCGCGTCCTTCGTGGTCTCATGGCTCCAGGCCATGGGCAGCGCATCGTAGCGCTTGCCGTCGGCGGCCTGGGCGTCGCCGATATTGGCGGAGCCGGCAGCGACGCGGAACACCTTCACCGGGATGCCCGGGTTCATCGCCTGGCAGAGCGCCTCATGCGCCTTCATGTCGGAGGCGGCGCGGAGATGGCCGATCGGGGCGTGGAAGCCGTCGCAGAGGCGCACGCAGATGGTGCGCGGGACATCGGCCGCGCCGGAGACGGTGTCGAGCCGGGCCTGAGTGGTGCGCCTGGCGCCGGCATCCCTGGCCTGGCGCTTGGAAGCATCCGCCACCGCGCGCTGCCGGAAGGGGTTGAGTTCGACCGGCGGATGCGCGATCCGGCCATCGGGCTCCATCCGCAACAGCGGGATCTGCCAGCCGGAACGGGCGGGCGCATAGGCCGAGGCGCGGGGCTGGCTGCCCTGCTGGAGCGCCTGGCGGTTGGCGTATTCCTGGCGATGGAAGGCGCGGATGCCGGCATCGTCCTCGGCCTGCACCAGAGAGACGGTGAAGACGGCGCCACCGGCGCCGAGCGCCAGACCCAGCGCCGCCATGGCGCCGAGGCGCGCCGGCTTGCCGGCACGCGGCAGAATTTCGGTGCAAAGGCTTGGGACGACACCTTTTTCGTCGCAGGCCGAAACCCGCGCCGGAACTTCACGGACACGCAACATCGCGTCGACTCCACCCTACGCCTGCTTACCCGTCCGCCGCTTGAAGGGTGTAGTTTACTTTCCGTTAAGGTTCAACGCCGGCCCGGGCCGCAGCCGGCAAAACAGGGTGCAATGCTTAACGCGCCAAGCCGTCCGTTCCGCTTCGGTCCTAGTCTGCCATGGTGCATGGCAAAGCTTGCGCGGGGCTTGCCGCTCAGGGGCTTGCCGCTCAGATGACGGCGAGAACGACGCCGGCCCACATGCAGAAGAGGATGGCGACGCCGACGGCGAAGACCGTCGAGCGGACCCGCAGGTCGTTGGAGCCGACATGCACCAGCGTATGCACGACGCGGGTCGCGACATAGGCCCAGGCGAGGGCCGCCATGATGTAATTGGTCGCCCCGACCTCCATCGCCAGCATGATCAGCGCGAAGAAGATCAGCGGTGTCTCGAACTGGTTCGAGAAATTCGCCGCCGCGAGCCTGGCGGGCTCGGGATAGGCTGCAGCCGAGACCGCGACATCGGCCATGTTGACCTGCTTGGTAGCGAAGGCCGTCTTGCGCCGCAGGAACATGATGACGAGGACGATGAAGATCCAGAGGACCAGGGCCAGCGAGGGATAAACCAGCTTGAGCGACATCAGCGTCCCCGATCGTCGCGCAGCGTGGCGTCAGGCCGGCGCTGCGTGATCGGGAGCGAAGCCAACAAGCCCGTCAAATGCAAGCGGGGCGGGCCCGAATGGACCCGCCCCGCCGAAGATGACAGTGGATAAGGCATCGACCCGAAAAGTGGACTGCGGCTTTCGGAAAAGTCGATGCAGGATCAGAACAGCCCGTTTCAGGAGCGGGTCGGGTAGTTCGGGCTCTCGCGCACGATGGTCACGTCGTGGACATGGCTCTCGCGCAGGCCGGCGCTGGTGATGCGGATGAAGCGCGCCTTGGCCTGGTAGTCCTTCAAATCCTTGCCGCCGACATAGCCCATGGCGGCGCGAAGCCCGCCGGCGAGCTGGTGCAGGACGCCGGAAACCGGGCCCTTATAGGCGACCTGGCCCTCGATGCCTTCCGGCACGAGCTTGAGCGCGTCCTTGATGTCCTGCTGGAAGTAGCGATCGGCGGAACCGCGCGCCATCGCTCCGACCGAGCCCATGCCGCGATAGGATTTGTAGGAGCGGCCCTGGTAGAGGAAGGTCTCGCCCGGGGTCTCGTCGGTGCCGGCCAGAAGCGAACCGACCATGGCGCAGGAAGCGCCTGCCGCCAATGCCTTGGCGAGATCGCCGGAGTATTTGATTCCGCCATCGGCGATGACCGGGATGCCGGCCTTGGCTGCAGCGTTGGCGGCGTCCATCACGGCGGTGAGCTGGGGCACGCCGACGCCTGCGACGATGCGGGTGGTGCAGATCGAGCCCGGGCCGATGCCGACCTTGATGGCGTCCGCGCCGGCGTCGATCAGCGCCTGGGCGCCGCCGGCGGTCGCGACATTGCCGGCGATGATCTGGACGGCGTTGGAGAGCTTCTTCACCCGGGCAACGGCCTCGAGCACCTTGGAGGAATGGCCGTGCGCGGTGTCGAC
The DNA here is from genome assembly GCF_058801345.1 of Allobosea sp. GW822-FHT03F07. Taxonomy (NCBI): domain Bacteria; kingdom Pseudomonadati; phylum Pseudomonadota; class Alphaproteobacteria; order Hyphomicrobiales; family Alloboseaceae; genus Allobosea; species Allobosea sp. GW822-FHT03F07. Next base: position 228,798 of record NZ_JBXAND010000005.1, on the reverse strand, counting down.
GACAATCAGGTCGACGCCGGCATCGACCAGCATCTCCGAGCGCTCATAGCCGAGATCGCCGGTCGTGGTCGCGGCCGCCACCAGCAGGCGGCCCTTGGCGTCCTTGGCGGCGCTGGGATGGGCGACCTGCTTTTCCATGTCCTTGACGGTGATCAGGCCGATGCAGCGGTAGTGATCGTCGACGACGAGCAGCTTCTCGATGCGGAACTGGTGCAGCAGCCGGCGCGCCTCATCCTGGGTGACGCCCTCGCGCACCGTGATCAGCCGGTCCTTGGTCATGATCTCCGAGACGGGCTGCTCCGGGTTGGCGGCGAAGCGGACGTCGCGGTTGGTGAGGATGCCGACGAGCTTGCCCTTGTGCCCTTGCGGGCCGCGCTCGACCACCGGGATGCCGGAGATCGAGTTGTGCTTCATGATCGCCAGCGCTTCGCCCAGCGTCTCGTCGGGGAAGATCGTGATCGGGTTGGCGACCATGCCCGATTCGAACTTCTTGACGAGGCGGACCTGCGCCGCCTGCTGGTCGGCCTCGAGATTGCGATGGACGACACCGAGGCCGCCGGCCTGCGCCATGGCGATCGCCATCTTCGCTTCGGTCACCGTGTCCATCGCCGAGGCGATGATCGGCAGGTTGAGCGAGATCGTCTTGGTGAGCTGGGTGCTGATGTCGACATCGGCCGGCATGACCTCGGACGGGCCGGGCTCGAGGAGCACGTCGTCGAAGGTGAAACCGTCGCGAATGAGACCGTCGAGGGAAAGCGTCATCGTCAACTCCGACACCGGCTCGGGCCGGCTCTGTTGCGGTCTCGCGGAGGGCGCCCGCGACCGGGTTGACGAGGCCCGTTAGCATGCGCCCGCCGCCGCCGCTAGAGCGCCGCAGCGAATATTTTGCAATGCGGCGATGCGCGGCGGCGAGCCTGGCGGAGCTAGCGGCGCTGCTTCGGCTGCGCCGCTCTGGTCGCGGCCGCCGGAGTGTCGGGCGCAACACCGATACAGCCCATGCCCATCATCATGCCGCCGCGTGCGTCGGCCATGGCGGTGCAGTCATTCTGGCGGATGCAGGCGCGCTCTCGCGCCATCTCGCCATAGCCCTGAGGAGAGGTCTTGAAGGTGCAGGTCTGATGCCAGTCGGTATCCATCGCTCTTGCGGGAGAGGGCGCGGCCAACATGGCTGCGCCGGCGCAAAGGGCGAGGGCAGCTGCGCGCCAGCCGCTGTGAAAGGCAGGGAGGTGAGGTCGGTCGAGCATCGGACGTCTCCAGATCGTTGGCAAAAACAAGCGCCCCTTCGATGTCCGGGCCATGACGGACATCTCATCAGATGGGAGATGGTGGCCGCCATCGGCACTGTGCTTGGCGCATGACGGGGCTGTCTTTTGCGGTAGTCGAGACGCTCAGCGCATGGCGGTGATGCGCGAGGCGAGGGCTGCGGGCCCGACTTGTCCTCGTCACGTCCGATTCGTGCGGCTAAGGCAGAGCGTCGTTCACGCGAGGCCCGACCATCTTGCAGCGCGCCAAACTCCTGCCCCTGATCGTCGCCTGCGCGCTGTTCATGGAAAACACCGACTCGACGGTGATCGCGACCTCGCTGCCGGTGATCGCGCAGTCGCTCGGCGAGGATCCGATCGCGCTCAAGCTGGCGCTGACCTCCTATCTCGTCAGCCTCGCCGTGTTCATCCCGATCTCGGGCTGGATGGCGGACCGCTATGGCGCCCGCACGATCTTCCGCGCCGCGCTCGGCGTGTTCATGCTCGGCTCGATCCTCTGCGCGCTGTCGAATTCGCTCGGGGCCTTCGTCGGCGCGCGCTTCATCCAGGGCATGGGCGGGGCGATGATGGTGCCGGTCGGGCGGCTCGTCATCCTGCGCAGCGTCAGCAAATCCGAGCTGGTCGGCGCGCTCGCCTATCTGACCGTGCCGGCGCTGGTCGGCCCCGTCGTCGGTCCGCCGCTCGGCGGCTTCATCACGACCTATTTCGACTGGCGCTGGATCTTCTTCATCAACATTCCGATCGGGATTGTCGGCATCCTGCTGGCGAGCCTGTTCTTTGAGGATGTGCGCGAGGAGGACGTCGCGCCGCTCGACATCAAGGGCTTCATGCTGTCGGCCTTCGGCTTCGCCAGCCTGATGCTAGGGCTCGCCACCGGCGGGCGGCACCTGGTTCCCGAGGCGGTGTCCTATGCCTGCGTCGCGGCCGGCGTCGCGGCGCTCGTCGCTTACTGGTTCCATTCGCGCCGCGTCGCCCACCCCGTCCTGAACCTGTCGCTGCTGAAGATTCCGACCTATCGGATCGGCGTGATCGGCGGCTCGATCTTTCGCACCGGCATCGGCGCGATCCCCTTCCTGCTGCCGCTGATGCTGCAACTCGGCTTCGGGCTCGACGCGCTGCAATCAGGGCTGATCACCTTCGTCTCTGCCGCCGGTGCCCTGCTGATGAAGACGGCGGCGAAGACCATCCTGGCGCGCTTCGGCTTCCAGCGGGTGCTGACCGTCAACGCCGTGGTCGGCGCGGCGTTTCTCGCGGCATCGGGCCTGTTCACGCCGCTGACGCCGCATTGGCTGATGCTGTCGGTATTGCTGATCGGCGGCTGCTTCCGCTCGCTGCAATTCACCGGCATCAACGCGCTGAGCTATGCCGACGTCTCCAACAAGGAGATGTCGAGCGCGACCAGCCTGTCGAGCGTGGCGCAGCAATTGTCGCTGAGCCTCGGCGTCACCATCGGCGCCTTCGCGCTGGAGACGGCACATGCATTCCATGGCGGTGCTGCCCTCGGCGCCGGCGATTTCTGGCCGGCCTTCATGCTGGTCGGGCTGATCTCGGCTTCATCCGTCTTCATGATGGCGCAACTCGCGCCCGATGCCGGCGCCGAGGTCTCCGGTCATAACCTGAGCGATCCGCCGTTCAGCGCCCGCAAAGCGACGGCGGAGGCGATCGCCGACCAGAAGCCGCTGGAGTGACGGCGGCAGTCAGGCTTTGCGCAGACGTTCGCTCGCAAACGCTCCCGTTTGAACCCACCGCCCTGTGTGCTAACGTGTAATTCATATGTAACACACGGAGCGGCGCTATGAGCGAAGCGACCTTCACCTTCAGGGTCGATGAAGCCCTGAAAAGCGAATTCGCGTCCGCCGCCAAGGCGCGTGATCGTTCCGGCGCTCAATTGCTGCGCGATTTCATGCGTGATTTCGTGCGCCAGCAGCAGGAAGCGGCAGGCCATGACGCTTGGTTCCGCGAGCAGGTCCAGATCGGAGCGCGTTCGGCCGATGCCGGCGAGCTGGTTGCCGCCGACGAGGTCGAAGCCCGGTTCGCGGGCCGGCGCGCCGCGACGCGGCGCCGGCTCCAGGCGCCTGAATGACGCGCTTGTTCTGGACCCGCGAGGCGATACGGGACCGCGAAGAGATCTACGACTATATCGAGGCCGACAATCCGGTGGCCGCTCTGGCGCTCGACGAATTGTTCTCCGAGAAGGCGGCGCGGTTGGTCGACCATCCGGCGCTCGGCCGTCCAGGCCGCGTCGCCGGCACGCGGGAACTGGTCGTTCACGGCAATTATGTCGTGGTCTATGACCTTGTCGGCGATCGGGTGCGCGTGCTGCGTGTCCTGCATGCGGCGAGGCAATGGCCGCCGCAGAGGTGAGGGGCTGTCGCCGGGAACGAACGGACCGGCTTCGACCCGTCCCAGAAATTGAACGGGGCTTCGGCTAACCGGGCCCTCCCGGCATGTTGCGATCGATCTGTTCATGAAACGCCTTGAGATCAGCGGCGGCGTCTGCCTCGTTGAGCGCGGCAACATCTCGATACAGGTTCTGACCGGACAAAACCTTGTTCCCTTCGCGGATCGAGATGTCCGCGTACGTCTTCCGAGATGTGCTGATATTCTGTCGTGCGCGCTTGGGTAGAGGGCGAATGGCGATCAGCCAGAAAACACCGCCGCCGAGCGCGCCTGCCAGGAACTTTTCCGCGTAAGATCGGATTTTGTGGAGCCTGCCGGCCGCAGTCAAAACCCCGTCCTGCACCAGCCAGACATTGTCGACCTTCGCGCTGAAGCCCTTTGACGACGGCAGAAGCTCAAGAAGCAGCCAAGGAACGATTGCAATTAGGCCTGCCGTTGCGCAAACGAAAGCAACACTGAGGCGCCCGTGATCGCGAACGACGACGTAAATCGGGATCGCCAAGAACAGCGTTGCCGGGTAGGCACCTACCGTTAAGACGGTCATTAATGCCCAGAGAAATCGGCCGTCGATGCCGAACGCGTAAACGGTATACACAGCGCTCGCCACGAGCGGGCCCAGCGCCATCGCCAGACAAACGCGCTTTATCGAGGGCAGGTCCGTGCGCGTCATGCCTCGGCTTCAGTGCCAGGCGCGGGCTCCTCCGCCTTCCGCCGATACCCCGTCGCCAGCACATAGAGCTCGGACGAATCTGCCCGGCTGGCCGACGGCTTGACGTTGCGCACGGTGGTGAAGTCGCGCTTGAGCTGGGCCAGCAATTCGGCGCTCTCGCCACCCTGGAACAGCTTCGCCAGATAGAAGCCGCCGGGGGCGAGTATCGTGTAGGCGAATTCCAGCGCGGCTTCGGCCAGCGCGATGATCTTGAGGTGGTCGGTCTTCTTGTGGCCGGTCGTGTTGGCGGCCATGTCGGACATCACGCCGTCGGCGCGCCCGCCGAGGCGCTGCGTCAGCAGGGCAGGGGCCTCGTCGGCCATGAAATCCAACTGGATCAGGTCTACGCCCGGAATCGGATCGACGGGGAGCAGGTCGATGCCGACGATGCGGCCCTTGCCCTTCTCCAGCCCGATCCGCGCCGCCGCGATCTGGCACCAGCCGCCGGGCGCGCAGCCGAGATCGACCAGCTTCTGCCCCGATTTCAGGAACTTGAAGCGATCGTCCATTTCCTCGAGCTTGAAGGCGGCGCGCGAGCGATAGCCCATCTCGCGGGCCCGCTTCACATAGGGATCGTTGAGCTGGCGCTCGAGCCAGAGCTGCGAGGAATGCTTGAGCTTGCCGGCCTTCTTGACCTTGACGCGCATGTCGCGCGCGCCGCCCGACTTGCCGGCGACGCCGACCGCCTTGCCCGTCGACTTGCCGCCCGACTTGCCCGCCGATTTTCCGCCCGACTTGATGGTGCTCATCACCGCGCTCCCGGCGGCGTCGCCATGCTGCCGGCCCGTGTCCTCGAAGGCGTCATCTCATCTCCGGCGCCACCAGGCGCGGTCCTCATGCATCATCCTAAGCAGGATGCCCTCGCGCAGGCCGCGATCGGCGATGCGGACCCGCTCGCTCGGAAAGGCGCGGCGGATCGCCTCGAAGATGGCGCAGCCGGCCAGCACGAGATCGGCGCGCTCGCGGCCGATGCAGGCATTGGCCGCCCGCGCTGCATAGTCCATTTCGACCAGCCGGTCGATGACGGCGAGGATGTCCTCCTGGCGCATCCACAAGCCGTCGACCTCGCGGCGGTCATAGCGGGCCAGCCCGAGATGGATGCCGGCGACCGTCGTCACCGTCCCCGAGGTGCCGAGCAGGTGGAACGCCCTGGCGCCGCGCGCTGCGGCAGCCTTCTTCGCGAAGGGGGCGAGTTCCCTGGTGCAGTCCTCGACCATCGTCTCGAACAGCGCCCGGCTGACGTCGACGCCGCCATAGCGCTCGGCGACCGTCACGACGCCGATCGGCAGCGAGGCCCATTCGCGGATGCGGGCGGCGGGATCGCGCGCCTCGTTGCGACCGCCCATCCAGACGATCTCGGTCGAGCCGCCGCCGATATCGAACACGATGACGCCCTCGGCCACGGGATCGGCCAGCGCGGCGCAGCCGGAGACCGCGAGCGCGGCCTCCGTGCGCTGGTCGATGATCTCCAGTTCGAGCTCGGCCTCGTCGGCGACGCGGCGGACGAAATCGGAGCCGTTGACGGCCGCGCGGCAGGCTTCCGTCGTCACCAGCCGGGCGCGCGTGACGTTGCGGTGGAGCATCTTGCCACGGCAGACCTTGAGCGCGTCGACCGCGCGGTCCATCGCGGCGTCGCAGAGCCGGCTGCTCGCCGCCAGCCCTTCGCCCAGCCGGACGATTCGCGAGAAGGCATCGACCACGCGAAAGCCGTGCTGGGCCGGCCGCGCGATCAGCAGCCTGCAATTGTTGGTACCGAGATCCAGCGCGGCATAGGTTGTCGGGGGTGCGCGTTGCGGCTGGATCCGCAATGCCTCAATGCCCGGGGAGGCCATTTTCGGCACAGTTGCGTGCGTCGCGCCGCCCGGATCGGGGCTCGCACCGTGAAATTGCGGAAGCGCTACCGCTGCGACATCCCGCTCCTGCCGGTCCTCGACCGCCACTTTCGCCCGTTCCTCTGGCCTGCCGCATCTGCCCCGCGCATCGGCCTTAAGGGCGTTGCGGCTGAGCCGGGCGACGAGCCCGGCTGCCTCTTTGGAACGAGCGTAACAACAGCGGGACTAAGGTGCCAAGCGGAACCTTCCGCCGGCGGGAGATTGGCAGGGGAGGCCTCGTTGTCGCCTGGCCCTTTTCTGCGGCTCCCGCCCTTGCCCTCGCGGGCGGGCTTCGGCCAGTCTCCGCGCGAGACGGCCCCGACTCGGCCGCCGCTTCAGGGAAGGACCGCCGCATGGCCGCCGCACGCCATATCCTCGCGATCGACCAGGGCACGACCTCCTCGCGCGCATTGATCTTCGACGCCGAACTCAACCTCGTTGCCAGCGCCCAACGCGAGTTCGCGCAGCATTTCCCGGCCTCGGGCTGGGTCGAGCACGAACCGGAGGACATCTGGGAGAGCGTGCTCGCGACCTGCCGCGAGGCGATCGCGAAGGCCGGGCTCGATGCGAGCGTCATCGCCGCGATCGGGATCACCAACCAGCGCGAGACGACGATGGTCTGGGACCGCCAGACGGGCCGCACCATCCACCGCGCCATCGTCTGGCAGGATCGGCGCACCGCGTCGCGTTGCGCCGAGCTGGTCGCGGCCGGCCATGAGGAGATGGTCGCGGGCCGCACGGGCCTGCGCATCGATCCCTATTTCTCGGCCACCAAGATCGCCTGGCTGCTCGACAATGTTCCCGGCGCGCGGCGGCGGGCGGAGGCCGGCGAACTCGCCTTCGGGACGGTCGATTCCTTCCTGCTCTGGCGCCTGACCGGCGGGGCGGTGCACGCGACGGATGCGACCAACGCCTCGCGCAGCATGCTCTTCGACATCAATCGCGGCGTCTGGGACGAGGAGTTGCTGGCGCTGTTCGACATTCCCGCGGCGCTGCTGCCGGAGGTGAAGGATTGCGCGACGCTCTTCGGCGAGACCGCGCCGGAGCTGTTCGGGGCCGCCATCCCGGTGCGCGGCATCGCCGGCGACCAGCAGGCGGCGACGATCGGCCAGGCCTGCTTCTCGCCGGGCATGGTGAAGTCGACCTATGGCACCGGCTGCTTTGCCCTGCTCAACACCGGCGATACGCCGGTCACCTCCCAGCACCGGCTGCTCTCGACGATCGCCTATCAGCTCGGCGGTAAGCGGACCTACGCGCTGGAAGGCTCGATCTTCATCGCAGGTGCGGCCGTGCAATGGCTGCGCGACGGGCTCGGCATCATCAACGATGCCAGCGAGACCGGGCCGCTGGCCCAGGCCGCCGACCCGGCGCAGGACGTCTATCTGGTGCCGGCCTTCGTGGGCCTGGGTGCGCCGCATTGGGATGCGCAGGCGCGCGGCGCGATCTTCGGGCTGACGCGCGGCACGGGGCCGCGCGAATTCGCCAGGGCGGCGCTGGAGAGCGTCTGCTACCAGACGATCGACCTGATCGAGGCGATGCATGCCGACTGGCCGCAAAGCGGGCAGGGGACCCGCGAGGTCCTGCGGGTCGATGGCGGCATGGTCGCCTCCGACTGGACGATGCAGCGCCTGGCCGACCTGCTCGACCGGCCCGTCGACCGCCCGAGCTTGCGCGAGACGACGGCGCTGGGCGCAGCCTATCTCGCCGGGCTCGACGCAGGCCTCCTGCCCGAGCCGGACCGCTTCGCCGATCTCTGGCGGCTGGAGCGGCGCTTCACGCCCGCCATGGCGGCGAGCGAGCGTGTCCGCAAGATCGACGGCTGGCGCGACAGCGTGCGCCGGACGCTGAGCGGCGCCTGATTCCCGGTGCGCGGACGGCGGAAGGGCGGCAAGACCTGGCGGGCGACGGGCGGCCGCGCGCGCCGGCACGCCTGTTCAGGCGGCTCCGCTGCGATTGCATGAGGGACTGCAATCTGGGGCTTGCCATTCGGCAAAGCTTTGATTAGACCCCGCCTCACCAACGCGAGCGCAGCCATCGGCGCCACGCCCTGTTGGGGGATCGTCTAACGGTAGGACCCCAGACTCTGACTCTGGTTGTCTAGGTTCGAATCCTAGTCCCCCAGCCACTTTTCCGTGGCTCGACAAGCAAGGATGTCACCGGACTGCTTGGGCCCGTACGGTCTTGCGCGGCGCAACCTGAAGGCCCACGGCGACATGCTCTGCCATGACTTGGCGTTCGCCCGCCTTGCCCGTGCGCTTAGCCCTCACCGGGCAAGGGAACTCTGCCAGCATCTCCTGAAGACGAGAAGCTCCCGCCGGCTTGATCGGCAACGCTGTCTCTCTCATGCGTATTGCCAGGGGCGATATGCAGGTTGGTCATCCCCACATCTCGGCCGGTTCTTCACTCGCGCGGGCCGCCCCCCGGAGTGAGTTCGAACGGCGGCGTCGGGTCCTTCTCGCCGCCTGCGGAACTCCGAGGAGGTCGGAAAGGGGCGTCGCGGAGACGTCGCGGCAGCGACCGCAAGCGAGAGCGGCCTCGGCATCGAGCCGGTCTTGACGACAGAAAGCCCCATTCCAAAATATCCGTCACCGCTGACTAGCTGGTCGGTGGCCTGAACCCATGTTGCTTCTAGGAGGATATGGCTTTGGCACCCCCTTCCGATCATTTCGAGCGCCCCGTCGTTATCCTGAGCCGCTTCGGTGTGGCGACTGCGGTCTCATCGGCGATGGAGGCATATATGTTCCTGACAGACTGGCCGGTCTCCCAGCGCGACGCGGCGCACGCACTGGCGCTGAAGGGCTGCCTGGCAGCCGTGCGGGGGGACATAGAGACTGAAACAGCTCGGGGGATCTTCGCTTCGTGGGCGGAGCGTCGCGGCATACTGGCCCCTGACGTTGCGGCTTTCGTCGCCAGCAGGCGAAGCAATTCCTACGGCGCGGCATAAAGAGCAAAGGGTCGGCCGCCCGCAAGGGGGCCGGCCCAAGTCTCGGAAGGAACGCCGCCCAGCAACCCTCCTCCCAAGGCCAAAAAGCAGACCCAGCGCAATGTCCGCGACCTTGGCAGCAAGGTGGCGTGTGTTACCTTTCCCTTAGAGCGGATCAAAAAGCCGCCATCGGCCTCGCCGTTGAAACCTTCGGCGTGGCCGGCCACGTAGGGAGGAAATACGATGCGAAAGGTGCTCATGACCGCTGTCGCGGTCTGTAGTCTCATGGCTGCCGCGTCGGTTGCCGGCGCTCAGGAAAAACTCAAGATCGGGGTGATGGCGACGCTGTCGGGCGCGTTGACGTCCGGTGGCGAGGACGGCGTGCGCGGCGTCCAGATCGCGGCCAAGGAACTCGGCAACAAGCTCGCCGGCCGCGACTTCGAACTGATCATCACCGCAACCGACGCCAGCCCGGATTCGGCGCTGCGCGCCGCGCGCAAGCTCGTCGAGCAGGACAAGGTGCAGCTCATCATCGGGCCGCTTTCCGGCTCCGAGGGCATCGCCATGCGCGACTACAGCAAGACCGTGCCCAACCTCGTCATGGTCAACGGCTCGTCCGGGGCGCTCGAGACCACCTTCGTCAATCCCTCGCCGAATTTCTTCCGGTTCAACAGCGACGGCGCGATGTGGATGGCCGGCCTCGGCGAATACGTGCTGAAGGACAAGGGCTTCAAGAAGATCGCGGTCATCGCCGAGGATTATTCGTTCCCCTATACGCAGGTCTTCGGCTTCGCGCTCGGCTATTGCCGCGCCGGCGGCGACATCGTCCAGCGCCAGTGGGTGCCGCTCGGCACCAAGGATTTCGGCTCGGTGATCGCCAACATCCCCGACGATGTCGACGCGGTCTTTCTGGGCCTCGGCGGCGGCGATGCCGTCAACTTCCTGAACCAGTACAGCCAGACCGGCGGCAAGGCCAAGTTCATCGGCGGCTCGATCATGGTCGACCAGACGGTGCTGTCGTCGAAGGGCGCCGCCAAGCGCCTGCTGGTGGGCACGCCCTCGTCCGGCGGCGTCGCCGACGCCTGGGACGATCCGCGTTGGAAAGCCTGGGTCAAGACGTATCAGGAGGCCTTCCCGGCCGATAAGCGCTTCGCCAGCCCTTCGCTCTTCGCGACCAACTACTACAATGCGGTCAAGGCGCTTGCGATCGCGATGGACAAGGTCAAGGGCGACATCTCCGATGGCGGGGCCAAGCTACGGGCCGAACTCGCCAAGGTCGAATTGGATGCGCCCAACGGCAAGATCAAGCTCGACGACAACCGGCAGGCGATCGCCACGACCTTCATCACCGAGGTCGCGGAACTGCCGAATGGCGACCTGACCAACAAGTTCGTCCGCGCTGTTCCCGACGTCACCCAGACGCTCGGCCTCTCGCTCGAGGCGTTCAAGGCGGTGGGGCTGCCGTCCCGGACCAATCCGGAATGCAAGAAATAGGCGCCTGAAGACTGCCGCAGGGGAGCAACGCGAGATGCGCACCCCTTCGCCCCGTGACGTCCCGGTGCCGGCGCCCCCGCTTCGCGGCGGGGGCGCATGGATGGCGGCTTGCCCGATGAGGCCCGAGCCGTGCCGCCGGACCTGCCTTCGAGAGGAACCATGAGTCGCGCAGTCGCGGTCTGCCACGGTCCCTTCGGCCGGGTTTCGATCTACGATCTCGACCGGCCATTGGTGCTGCATGCCCATCGCGAGGCCCATCTGATCTTCTTCCTGGAGGGATCGCGGGGGCTCGTGACGGTCGGCGGCCGCTGCACGCTCGTCGACCGCTTCATGGGCGTCGCGATCAATCCGTGGGAACCGCATAATTTCCAGCCGGAAAGCGCCGGCCGGTTCGGCCTCTTCCTCGTCGTCTATCTCAGGCCCGAATGGCTTGCCGCCCAGGCGATGAGCCCGCCGGGGGGGATCGTGTTTCCGTCGTCGGAACTGGTCGTTACCCGCGAGCTCGCCGCCTGGCGCGACAAGATCGTCGAGATGCTGCTGTCGCCGCGGCGCGACCTCAATCTCGGGCCGGTGCTGATGGCGCTGGCGCAAGCATCCAGCGAGCCGATCGAGCCGGAGCTGGCCTCGTCCTTCGCCCATCTCGCGCCGGAGGGCGCGCTCGACCGGCGCGTGCTGCGCGCCTGCCGCCTGCTCGAGGACCATCCGAGCTATGAGGGCGCGCTCGAACGGGTCGCGCGCGAGGCCGGGCTGTCGCGCGCCCATTTTTTCAAGCTGTTCCGGCAGCAGGTCGGCGTCACGCCAACGGTGTTCGCCAATACGGTTCGCCTCGACGCCGCGCTCGACCGGCTGGTCTTTTCCCGGGACCCGGTGACGCGGATAGGAAACAGCCTCGGCTTTTCCTGCCAGAGCGTCTTCACGCGCTTCTTCACCGCCCATATGGGCATGGCACCGCGCGACTATCGCCGCGTGCTGCGCACGGTCGGGGCCGCGCCCATGCAGGCAGCCCATGTCTGATTTCATCGCCCGCCGCCCGGTCTGGTCGCTCGTGATCATCCTCGCGGTCGGCCTCCTGGTCTGGCTGGTCTTCTCGGTCTGGACGCCGGGGATGGAAGCCATGTTCGGTCGCAAGCGCGTCTTCCTCAGCGCGCTGTTCAACGGCATCACGCTGGGTGCGCTCTACTTCCTGGTCGCGAGCGGCTTCACGCTGATCTTCGGACTGATGCGCAACGTCAATCTGGCGCATGGCTCGCTTTATCTGTTCGGCGGCTATCTCGGCTACAGCGCCGGCCAGTTCACCGGCTCCTGGCTGCTGGCGCTGCTGGCGGCCTTCATCGTGGTCGGCATCGTCGGCGTGCTGATGCAGGTGCTTCTCTTCCGCTGGATGGAAGGGCAGGATTTGCGCCAGACGCTCGTCACCATCGGCCTGTCGATCATCTTCGCCGACCTGCTGCTCTGGAACTATGGCGGCGACACCTTCCAGGTCACGACGCCGGACTGGCTTTCCGGCCCCGTGCAGCTGCCCTTCGTCGTCGCGCTGCGCAGCAATGGCGATCCGGTGATGATGACCTATCCCTTCGTGCGCATCGCCATCCTGATCGGCGCGATCATCGTCGGTATCCTGATGTGGCTCGCGCTCAACCGGACGCGGGTCGGCATGCTGGTGCGCGCCGGCGTCGATGATCGCGACATGCTCTCGGCGACGGGCGTGCGCGTTCAGCTCGTCTTCGTCATGATCTTCGCCTTCGGTGCCGGGCTTGCGGGGCTGGCCGGCGTCGTCGGCGGCACCTTCCAGTCGCTGCAGCCGGGCGAGGACACCAAGATCCTGCTGTCCTCGCTCGTGGTCGTCATCGTCGGCGGCATGGGCTCGATCCCGGGCGCCGCGATCGGCGCGCTGATCGTCGGCCTCGCCGAGCAGTTCGGCTCGGTCTACATGCCGACCTATGCGGTGATGCTGACCTTCGTCATCATGGTCGCGGTGCTGGCGGTGCGGCCTCAGGGCCTGGCGGCGAGGCGCTGACGATGGCGATCGCCGATCTCAACCTCGAGCAGCGCGCCCGCAGCCCGGAGGGCTTCGGTGCCTGGCTGGGGCGGCGCGGCACGGCCTTCTGGGTCGTAGGCGTCCTGCTCCTGGCGATGCCGGCGATCGCGAGCCCGTTCTGGCTCGTCCAGATCATCGCCTATTCGATGATCCTCGGCCTCGTGGCCCTGAGCCTGATGTTCCTCGCCGGCTATGGCGGCATCGTCAGCCTGGTGCAGATGACGGTGGCGGGCTTCGCCGGTTACCTCGTCGCGATCCTCGGCGACAGCGCGATCTCGCAGATCAGCCTGCATTGGCCGTGGTGGATGGTCGCGCCGATCGCGATCCTGGTCGCGACCCTGTTCGGCACGCTGAGCGGGGCGCTCTCGGTCCGTACCGAGGGCATCTACACGATCATGATCACGCTCGCGATCGCCTCGGCCTTCTACTACCTGACGCTGCAGAACTACACGGTCTTCAACGGCTTCAGCGGCTTCAACGGGGTCAAGCCGCCGGTCTTCCTCGGCGTCGACTGGGGCCAGAACCTGCCCTTCTACTATCTGACCCTGGCCTGTTCGGCCCTGGCCTATGGCGCCGTGATCTATGTCTCGCGGGCGCCTTTCGGCCTCGCTCTGCAGGGCGTGCGCGACAATCCGCGCCGGATGGCGGCGCTGGGCTTCGATGTGGTCGCGCACCGCATCGCAGCCTATAGCTTCGCGTCCTTCATAGCGGCCTGCGCGGGGGTGCTGCTGGTCTGGTATCAGCGCCAGATCTCGCCCGGCACGGCGGGCGTCGGGCCCGTCGTCGACGTGCTGATCATCGCCGTCGTCGGCGGGCTCAGCCGCCCGATCGGGCCCTTCATCGGCGCGCTGGTCTATGTGCTGCTGCGGACCTTCTCGCTCGACATGCTCGAAGGCGTCGGCCTCGACGGCAAGCGCTACCAGTTGCTGATCGGCCTCGGATTTCTCGTCATCGTGCTGTTCTCGCCGGACGGGCTGATCGGCATCTGGCAGCGGCTGCGCGAGCGCTATCGCCGGGGCAGCGACGCCCGCGACGCCGGCATGCGCGTCGGCGGAGGTGTGCCATGAGCGCGATCGCGGCACGAGAGGGGCTGGCGTCGGCCGGCTCGGCGAACGCGCTGGAACTGCGCGGCGTCTCGCGGCTGTTCGGCGCGCTGGCTGCGCTCTCCGACATCACGCTTTCGGTGCGGCCGGGCGAGCGGCGCGCAGTGCTGGGCTCGAACGGCGCCGGCAAGACGACCCTGTTCAACTGCATCACCGGGGATTTCGCGCCGAGCACCGGCATCATCCGCTTCTTCGGCGAGGACGTCACGGCCTTTCCGCCGCAGGAGCGGATCAGGCGGGGCCTGCGCCGCACCTACCAGATCTCCTCGCTGTTCACGGGCCTCTCGGTCCTCGACAATGTCTATCTCGCCTGCCGGGGCGTCTCGCGGAACCGCTTCTCGCTGCTGCGGCCGCGCCAGGACGATGCGCTCGTCCATGCGGCCGAGGGGCTGGTCGAGGCCGTGCATCTCACGGGCGTCAAGGAGCGGCTGGTCGGCGAACTCGCCTATGGCCAGCAGCGCCAGCTTGAGATCGCGCTCGCGCTCTCCGGCGCGCCGCGCTTCATCCTGTTCGACGAGCCGGCCGCGGGCCTCTCGCCGACGGAGCGGCGCGACCTCGTCCATATCCTGACCTCGCTGCCGGGCCATATCGGCTACATCGTCATCGAGCACGACATGGATGTCGCGCTGCGCGTCGTCGAGAGCGTGACGATGATGCACAACGGCCGCATCTTCAAGGAAGGGCGTCCGGACGAGATCGAGTCCGATCCCGAGGTTCAGGAACTCTATCTCGGAGGCGCTCATGGCTGAGCGCCTGAAAGCGCCACCGGCGGCCGGCATGCCGATCCTGCAGATCGCCGGCCTCAACGTGTTCTACGGACGCTCGCATGCGCTGCAGGGCGTCGATCTCACGCTGCATAGCGGCGTCCTCTCCGTCGTCGGCCGCAACGGCATGGGCAAGACGACCATGTGCAAGGCGATCATGGGGCTGGTGCCGATCAGCTCGGGCTCGATCCGCTTCTTCGGCGAGGAGATCGCGGGTCGCTCGCCGGCCGAGGTCGCAAGGCTCGGCATCGGCTATGTTCCGCAGGGCCGCCGGCTCTGGCGCTCGCTGACGGTGGACGAGCACTTAAGGCTGATGCAGCGCGGCAAACGCGGCGCCTGGACGCCTGAACGCGTCTACGAGGCCTTTCCGCGCCTCGCCGAACGGCGCAACAATGGCGGCGCGCAGCTTTCCGGCGGTGAGCAGCAGATGCTCGCGATCGGCCGCGCGCTTCTGCTGAATCCGCGCCTGCTGGTCATGGACGAGCCGACCGAGGGGCTGGCGCCCGTCATCGTCGCGCATGTCGAGGAGATGCTGGTCCGGCTCGCCGAGCAGGGCGATGTCGCGATCCTGGTGATCGAGCAGAACATCGGCGTCGCCACGCAGATGTCCGATCCGGTCGCGATCATGGTCAATGGCCGGGTCAACCGCATCATTGCCTCGGCGACGCTGGCGGGCGACCGCGAATTGCAGCAGCGCCTGCTCGGCGTCGGCCGCCACGGCCATGACGAGACCGATGCCGCGCAGGGGCTTGCGAGCGGCGAGGGCGTTGCCGCACGGCCCGTGCCGGTGGCTCCTGTCGGCCCGACGCGGATCTACAACGCCAACCCGGTCATCCCGACACGCTGGTCGCAACCCATCCCGGCGGCGCGGATCGAGGCGCAGGCCCGCACGGTCTCTCGCCCGACGCTGGCGACGCGCAATGGCGAGCCCGTGGGCGCGATCCGCCCGCTCGCTGCTGCGACCGCCGGTGAGCCCTATGTCGTGATCGCGGGGACGCTCGACACCAAGGGCGAGGAGCTGCGCTATATCCGCGACCTGATCCGGGCCGAAGGGCTGCGGACACGGCTGGTCGATCTCTCGACCTCCGGGCGAAGTGCCGGTGGCGACGTGTCGCCCCAGCAGGTCGCGCTCGCTTCGGCCCGGGGCTCGACCGGTATCGCCTCGGGCGATCGCAGCACGGCGGTCGCGGCGATGACGGAAGCCTTCGCCGCCTGGCTGCCGCGGCAGGAGGGCGTGCTCGGCATCATCTCCGCCGGCGGCTCGGGCGCGACCGCGATGGTCACGCCGGCGATGCAGGCTTTGCCGGTAGGACTGCCGAAGCTGATGATCTCGACCATGGCCTCCGGCAATGTCCGCGCCTATGTCGGCGCGAGCGACATCACGATGATGCATGCCGTGACGGACGTGCAGGGGCTGAACCGCGTCTCGCGCCTCGTGCTCGGCAATGGCGCGCGTGCGATCGCCGCGATGGCCAAGGCGCGGCTGGCGGAACTCAGGCGCGAGAGCGGCCCGCGCCGGGGCGAGCCCGAGAAGCCGCTGGTCGGGCTGACCATGTTCGGCGTCACGACCCCTTGCGTGCAGCAGGTCGCCAAGCTGCTGGAGGCGGAGTGGGAGCCGCTCGTCTTCCACGCGACCGGGACCGGCGGGCAGTCGATGGAGAAGCTGGTCGATTCCGGCCTCATTGGCGCGGTGATCGACGTCTCCACGACCGAGATCTGCGACATGATGATGGGCGGTTTCCTGCCGGCGACGGAGGACCGCTTCGGCGCGGTCATCCGCAGGCGCATTCCCTATGTCGGCTCGGTCGGCGCGCTCGACATGGTCAATTTCTTCGCGCCCGAGACGGTTCCGGAGCGCTACCGCAATCGCAAGCTCTATCCGCACAACCCGCAGATCACGCTGATGCGGACCACGCCGGAGGAGAATGCGCGGATGGGTCGCTGGATCGGCGAGCGGCTGAACCAGATGGAGGGTCAGGTGCGGTTCCTCGTCCCGGAGCTCGGCGTTTCTGCACTCGATGCGTCCGGCCAGGCCTTCCACGATCCAGCCGCCGATGCGGCGCTCTTCCAGGCGCTGGAGCAGACGGTGCGGACGAGCCCAAACCGGCAGCTGATCCGCCTGCCGCTCCACATCAATGACCCCGCCTTCGCCGCCGCGTTGGTGCAGCATTTCCGCTCGCTGCATGCCGGGCGCCGGCGCGAGCGAGCCGGGGGAGGCAGGCCATGACCGCGTTCGACAAGAAGAGCTTGCTCGAGCGTTTCAGGGCGATGATCGCTGCGGGCGAGCCGATCGTCGGTGGCGGGGCGGGGACGGGGCTTTCCGCCAAATGCGAGGAGGCCGGCGGGATCGACCTCATCGTGATCTACAATTCCGGGCGCTATCGCATGGCGGGGCGCGGCTCGCTTTCCGGACTGATGCCCTATGGCGACGCCAACGCCATCGTCATGGAGATGGCGGCCGAGGTGCTGCCGGTGGTGAAGGCGACGCCGGTGATCGCGGGCGTCTGCGGCACCGACCCGTTCCGGCGCATGGACGTCTTCCTCGACGAGGTGAAGCGGACCGGTTTCGCCGGCATCCAGAACTTCCCGACGGTCGGGCTGATCGACGGCGTCTTTCGCAAGAACCTCGAAGAGACCGGCATGGGTTACGGACTCGAGGTCGAGATGGTTGCGCTGGCCAACGCCAAGGGCCTGCTGACGACGCCTTACGTCTTCTGCGAGGAGGATGCGCGGGCCATGGCCAAGGCCGGCGCCGACATCACCGTCTGTCATCTCGGCCTGACGACCGGCGGCTCGATCGGCGCCGAGACGGCGCTGAAGCTCGCCGACTGCCCGGCGCTGGTCGACGCCTGGGCGGCCGCCGCGCTCGAGGTCAAGAAGGACGCGATCATCCTCGTCCATGGCGGGCCGGTCGCCGAGCCGGCCGATGCCGATTTCATCATGAAGAACACGAAGCATTGCCACGGCTTCTACGGGGCGTCCTCGATGGAGCGGCTGCCGGTCGAGGTCGCGATCCGCGACCAGACGCGCGCCTTCAAGCGGATCGGGCGAGCGGCCGCAACGAGCAAGACCAAGACGACGAAGCCGGCGGCCAAGACCGGCAAGGCGAAGTGACCCGAAGGACGGGTGGGAGGATGAGGACATGACAGGTCAACTGATCGGATCGCTGATCCTCTGGCTGATCGTGGCGGTGATCGTCATCGCCATCGTCGTCTATCTGGTGAACTGGCTCTATCGCCGCTCGTCGAAGGAAGTCTCCTTCGTCCGCACCGGGCTCTTCGGCGAAAGGGTCGTGATCAATGGCGGCGCCTTCGTGCTGCCGATCATCCACGACGTCACGCCGGTCAACATGAACGTGCTGCAGCTCGCGGTGACGCGCGCCAATAACGATGCGCTGATCACCCGCGACCGCATGCGCGTCGACATCGACGCCGAGTTCTATGTCCGGGTCCGGCCGCAGCGGGAATCTGTCTCGGTCGCCGCCGCGACGCTCGGCCGGCGCACGCTCCAGCCGGATCAACTCAATGC
Organism: Allobosea sp. GW822-FHT03F07; assembly: GCF_058801345.1. NCBI lineage: Bacteria > Pseudomonadati > Pseudomonadota > Alphaproteobacteria > Hyphomicrobiales > Alloboseaceae > Allobosea > Allobosea sp. GW822-FHT03F07. The sequence goes on along the minus strand of NZ_JBXAND010000005.1, from coordinate 210,706 downwards.
GCTGCTCTCCGGCAAGTTCATCTCGGCCCTGCGCACCGTCGCCTCCGAGATGACGATGGAGGAAATGCACGAGCAGCGTGGGACTTATGTCCAGCGTGTCAAGGACGCCGCCGCCGAGGCGCTCGACCAGAACGGCCTCGTGCTGGAATCCGTCGCGCTGACCGATCTCGACCAGACCGACCTGCAATTCTTCAACCCGTCCAACCGTTTCGATGCGGCGGGTCTGACGCGGATCATCGAGGAGATCGAGGACAAGCGGAAGCTGCGCAACGACATCGAGCAGGAGGCGATGATCCGCATCCGCACCCGCAATCTCGAAGCCGAGCGACAGGCGCTCGACATCGAGCGCGACAGCGAGGCGGCACGGCTCGAGCAGCAGCGCGAGATCGAGATCAAGCGCGCCGTGCAGCGCGCCGAGGTGGCGCGCGAGCGGGCGGCCCGCGACACCGAGGCCGAGCAGGCGCTGATCCTCTCGCGCGAGGAGATCGAGAAGTCGCGCATCGCCAATGAGCGCGCGATCAGCGAAGCGCGCATCGCCTCCGAACGCGACATCCGCCAGCAGGAGATCGCGCGGACCCAGGCCGTCGAGGAGGCCGAGATCGCGGCGCACGAGACCGTCGAGAAGGCGCGCATCGCCAATGAGCAGGCGATCAACGCGGCCCGGATCGCCTCCGAGCGCGAGATCCGCCAGAAGGAGATCGAGCGCGCCAAGGTGCTGGAAGCCGCCGAGATCGCCGCCCGCGAGGCGACCGAGAAGGCGCGCATCCTGCAGGAGACGGCGGTCAGCGCCGAGCGCATCGCCCGCGAGCAGGAGGTGCGCAACCGCGAGATCGAGCGCACGCGCACGCTCGACCAGGAAGACATCGCGGCGCGCGAGGCCGTCGAGACTGCCCGGATCGCCCAGGACGAACGGGTCCGCGCGCTCGGCATCGCCCGCAACCGGGCGCTCGACGAGGCCGAAATCGCCGCCCGCGAGGCGATCGAAAAGGCGCGCATCGCCCAGGAGAAGGCGATCATCGCCGACCGCATCGCCCTCGACCAGCGCAAGAGCCTGCTCGAGATCGGGCGCACGGAAGCGGTCGAAGCAGCGGAGATCGCGGCGCGCGAGAGCGTCGAGAAGGCGCGCATCGCACAGGAGCGTGTCGTCTCCAGCGAGCGCATCCGCCGCGACGAGGAGATCCGCAATCTCGAGATCATCCGCAACCAGGCGATCGATACCGCGGAGATCTCCGCCCGCGAGGCGACGGAGGCTGCCCGCATCGCACAGGAGAAGGCGCTGGCCGCCGAGCGCATCGCGGCCGACCTCGCGACGAAGGAACTCGAGATCAAGCGAGCCGCCGATCTCGATGCCGCGGAGCTGAAGCGCCGCGACAGCGTCGAGCGCCAGCGCATCACGACCGAACTTGGCCTGGAGATCGAGCGCATCGACTCCAGCAAGACCCGCGAGATGCAGCAGATCGCCCAGAAGCGGGAGGTCGAGGTCGCGGAGGAGGAGCGGGCGATCGCGATCGCCGCGAAGAAGGTCGAGCGGACGGATGCCGACAAGGCGCTGCGTCAGGCCGAGATCACGGCGCGCCAACAGGTCGAGACGGTCGATATCGGCCGCGAGCAGGCGCTCGAAGCGGTGCGGATCGAGCGGCGGCGGGCGCTGGAGCAGTTGGAAATAGCGCGCAACCAATCGCTGCAGGAGGCGCAGATCGCCTCTAATGAGGAGGTCGAGCGGGCGCGAATCTCCTCCGATCGCGGGCTCGACGAGGCTCGTGTCGGCCGGCAGCGCGAATTGCGCAAGCTCGAAATCGAGCGCGAGCGCGAGGTCGAGAGCGCCGCGATGGACAAGGCGATCGCGCTCTACGCCAAGTCGCTGGAGGAATCCGCGGCACAGGCCAATGCCGAAATCGCCCGCGGCAAGGCGGTCGAGGCCGAGGAGCAGGTCAAGACCATCCGCGAGAGTGAGGGAGCGCGGCGGCGCAAGACCGTCGAGGTCCTGCTTGCCGAGAAGGCGGCGGAGGAATCGCGCATCGCCGCCGAGGCCGACAAGATCCGCAAGGCGGTCGATGCCGAGGCGCAGAAGCTGCTCTACGAGGCCGAGAACGTGCTCAGCGACGGCGCCCGCTACGGGCTGTTCCGGCGGCGGCTGCTCGACCGGATCGAGGGCATCGTGCGCGAGAGCGTCAAGCCGATGGAGAAGATCGAGGGCATCCGCATCCTCCATGTCGATGGCCTGGCAGGCGGAGGCGGCAGTGCCAGCGGGGCGGGCGGCGCGGCGCGCTCGCCCACCGACGAGGTGATCGAATCCGCGCTGCGCTACCGCGTGCAGGCGCCGATGATCGACCAGGTGCTGAAGGAGATCGGCATCGAGGGCGGCAACCTCGCCAAGATGGGCGGGCTGATGCGCGAGGCCTCCGACATGCAACGCGTCGCCAAGGAGGCGCAGCCGGCCAAGCCCAAGGGCGACAGCGGCGGCAAGCCTGGCGGCGACGGCACGCCCGAGACGAAGGCTTGAGGACAACACATCATGGCCCGCGTCTATGTTTCCAGCGTCATCGCCGCTCCCGCCGCCAAGGTCTGGGCCCGCGTGCGCGATTTCAACGGCCTGCCGAACTGGCATCCGCGCATCGCCGAGAGCCGCATCGAGAACGGCGATCCGGCCGACAAGGTCGGCTGCATCCGCGCCTTCAGCCTGCGCAGCGGCGACAGGCTGCGTGAGCAGCTCCTCGGCCTGTCGGATTACGACATGTTCTGCACCTATTCGATCTTGGATTCGCCGATGCCGCTGACGAACTATGTCGCGACGCTCCGGCTGACGCCGATCACCGATCAGGAGCGAACCTTCATCGAATGGTCGGCCGATTTCGACTGCGCGCCTGAGCGCGAGGCCGAGCTGGTCGAGGGGATCGGCACGAATGTCTTCCAGGGCGGGTTCGACGCGCTGAAGCGCGCATTCGGGGGATGAGGCCATGCCTCACGTCGTCCGCAGCACCATCATCGATGCGCCCGTGGACCGGCTCTGGTCGATCCTGCGCGATTTCAACGGCCATGATCGCTGGCACCCGATCGTGGCGCGAAGCGAGATCGAGCGCGGACATCCTTCCGACCGGATCGGCTGCGTGCGGCGCTTCTGGCTGCAGGACGGCAGCGAGCTGCGCGAGCAGCTTCTCACCCTGTCGGACCTCGAAATGACCTTCAGCTACTGCCTGCTCGACACGCCGATCCCGCTCTTCAACTACGTCGCCCATGTCCGGCTGCTGCCTGTCACGGACGGCAATCGCGCCTTCTGGCACTGGGAGAGCCGCTTCACCACGCCGCCCGGCCGCGAGGAGGAACTCGCCCGCATCGTCGGCGACGAGGTCTACACCAACGGCATCGAGGCGGTGCGCCGCCTGCCGGAACTGGCCGGGGAGGGCGTCTGACATGCTGGCTGTGAGAAGCTGCGCGACGATGGCCGAGGCCGCCGGAATCCTCTCAGGGGATCGCCACTGCGTGCTGATCGGCGGTGGCACGCTGGTGATGCGTGACGTCAATGAGGGACGACTGACCGAGGGCACCCTGGTGCGCGTCACCGATCCCGCCTTCCGGCAGGTGAAAGCAGGTGGCGGGCGTATCGAACTCGGCGCCGGCGTCACCATGGCGCAGATCCTGGTGAGCCGGGAACTCGCCTTCCTGCATCCGGCCGCGCGCGCCATCGGCGGGCCGGCGATCCGCAACATGGCGAGCGTCGGCGGCAACCTCTTCGCGCCCTGTCCCTATGGCGACTTCACCGTGGCGCTGCTTGCGCTCGACGCGCAGGTCGTGCTGCAGGCCGGCTACGGCGCAGGCCGGGCTGTGCCGCTCGACGAATTCCTCGCCGGGCGCGACCGCGCCACGGCGCCGGGGCTCATCGCCGGCGTCCAGTTCTCGCGGCCGGCCAATGCGGGCGAGTTCCTTTTCCGCAAGATCAGCCGGGTGAAGCCCAAGGGTATCTCCGTGCTCTCGATCGCCGCCCATCTGCCGGCGCAGGCCGGGCGGATCATGCAGCCGCGCATCGCCTATGGCGCGATGGCGCCGGCGCCGATCCGGGCGCGGGGCGTGGAGAGGGCGCTGGAGGGCAAGTCCCTCAATGGAACGGCGCTCGATGCCGCCGCGATCCAGGCCGCGAAGCAGGCGGCGCTCGAAGGCTGCCAGCCCGCCACCGATGCGATCGCGAGCGAGTGGTATCGCCGCGAGGTGCTGCCCATCCATCTCGGCCGGCTGCTCGCCGGCGAACCCCGCTGAGGAGGCGCGCCATGGCCAAGATCCCGGTCCAGTTCCGCCTGAACGGCTCCGACCGCGCCGCCTTCGTCGATGCGCCGGAGACGCTGCTCAACACGCTCCGGCGCGGGCTCGGCGACTTCTCGCCGAAATATGGCTGCGGGCAGGGCACCTGCGGCGTCTGCACCGTGTTGATCGACGGTGAGCCGCAGCTCTCCTGCCTGACGCTCGCGATCGCCTGCGAGGGCCGCCATGTCGAGACGGCGGCTGGCATGGCGGATGGGCCGAACCTGCACCCGCTGCAGGCGGCCTTCATGGAGCATTTCGCGGCGCAGTGCGGCTTCTGCACGCCGGGCATGCTGACCGCGGCGCGGGCGCTGCTCGAGAAGAACCCGAATCCCAGCCGCGACGAGGTGATCGAGGCGATCAGCGGCAACATCTGCCGCTGCACCGGCTACGAGCCGATCGTCGCGGCCATTCTTTCCGCTGCCGGTTCGCCCGGCGCGCGCCGAGCCTGAAGGAGGTCGCCATGGCCACGATGGAGATGCGCAAGGATATCTTCGCCGACGAGCGCGACGATGATCTCAACGTGATCGGCAAGGGGCTGCAGCGCCAGGACATGCCCGGCCACGTCACCGGGCGGACGCGCTATTTCGACGACCACGCGTTCGACGGGCTGCTTCATCTCAAGGTCGTGCGCAGCCCCCATGCCCATGCCCGCATCCGCTCGATCGACGTTTCCGCCGCCGAGCGGGCGCCGGGCGTCAAGCGCGTGTTGCGCGGCGCAGACGTGCCGGTGAACAAGAACACGCTGCTCAGCCTGATCAATTTCGGCAAGGACGACGAGCCTTCGCTCGCGGTCTACAAGGTCCGCTACAAGGGCGAGCCGGTGGTCGCGATCCTCGCCGACAGCGAGGCGGAGGCGCTGGCGGCGAAGAAACTGGTGCGGATCGACTACGAGCCGCTGCCGGCCGTCTTCGACGTCGAGGAGGCGCTGAAGCCGGGCGCACCGACCGTCAACGAGACCTATCCGGGCAACTACTTCGAATATCACGAGCGCTTCGACCATCAGAAGCTGCGCTTCGGCGATGTCGAGCGCGGCTTCGCCTCGGCCGACATCGTGATGGAGCATCGCTACCAGATGTCGCCGATCGAGCATGCGCCGACCGAGACCAACGGCACCATCGCCGCGCCGGACCAGAACGGGCGCTATCTCGTCCATTCCTGCGCGCAGGGCCTGTTTTTCTCGCTCGACACCACCGCGAAGATCGTCGGCGTGCCCTCGAACAGGCTGCATTTCGTCGGCGGCACGGTCGGTGGCGGCTTCGGCGGCAAGGTCGACTCGCTGACCGAACCTCTCGCCGTGCTGGGCGCGATGCTCACCGGAAAGCCGGTGCGCTTCGTGCTCGATCGCGAGGAGGAGATGCTCTACGGCTCGCCGCGCGGCGCCGAGCGCATCTACATCAAGGACGGGCTGATGCGGGACGGGCGCATCGTTGCCCGATACATCCGCAGCTATTTCGACGCCGGGGCCTATACGCGGCTTTCCAGCTACGCGGCGATCAAGTGCACGGCCCATCTGCCGGGGCCGTACTGGATCCCGAACGTCGCCTCCGACGTCCATGTCGCCTACACCAATCGCTGCCCCTCGACCGCGATGCGCGGCTTCGGCGTTACGGCGGTCGATTTCGCGCTCGAGGTCCAGATGGACCGCCTCGCCGAGGCGGCAAACCTGGACCCGATGGAGTTCCGCATCCTCAACGCCTATCGCGACGGGGACATGAAGCCGCACAGGCGCGCCGCCAAGAACACGGCGCTGGTCGAATGCGTGCAGGTTGCTGCCGAGAAGGCGAACTGGCCGCTCTCCGAACAGGCGAAGCGGCAGACCTCGCATACGGGAGGCGCCGGCGAGCGCGGCCAGATTCCGGCGACGGTGATCGACACGAAAGGCCAGATCGGCCGCCCGGAGACGCGGGCGGGCACGCCGACCCAGACGCTGCCGGCCGGCACGATGCGCATCCCGCTCAGCAAGCAGCCGGTGATGGAGGGGGCGCGGGACGGACGCGCCGCACCGACGCAGGTGCCGCGTTACGAGCCGGCGCGGCCAGGCATGCCGCCGCCGGCTGTGTCACCTGCTGCGGCGCCAGCCTATGCGCCGTCGCCGTATCAGCCGATCAGCAGCCCTGCGGCCGCTGCTCCCACCTACGCGCCGGCGCCGGTTCCGAACGTTCCGCCGGCTCAACCACCGGCCGCTCCAGCACAGACGCAGCATGGCGCGGTGCGGTTTTCATCCGTCTTCGGAACGAGGAGGCGCTGACATGGCCCGTCACGAAGGCCGGGGCATGGCCTCGGTCAATTATCCGATCGGCATGAATCTCGGCGGCGATCCGAGCCAGGCGCTGATCCACTCCAATCCGGAGGGCAAGTTCACCGTCGCGCTCTCGGCGATCGATCTCGGCCAGGGCATGAAGCAGGTCTCGCGGCAGATCGCGGCGGAGACGCTGGGCGTGCCGATCGAGGACGTCTTCGTCGACACCGCCGACAGCGACACCGGCCCTCACGACATGGGCTCCTTCGCCTCGCGCGGCACGCATCGCATGGGCAACGCCATCATCGTCGCGGCGCGCGAGGCGCGCGGCGTGCTGCTGGAGGCGGCGGCCGAGGAGCTGGAGGTCAATGCCGCCGACCTCGTCACCGACGGGCGCGGCAACATCCATGTCCGCGGCGCACCGTCCAAGACAATCACGGTCAAGGCGACGGCGCAGGCGGCGCAGTTCAAGCAGGGCAAGACCATCGCCGGGCGCGGCATCTTCCTGATCCCGCTCTCGGCGGTCGATGCCGAGACCGGCGAGATGAACCCGAACACCGCCTTCGCCCATGCCTGCCTCGTCGCCGATGTCGCGGTCGATGACGAGACCGGCGAGGTCGAGGTGCTCGCCATGACCAGCGCCTATGAGCTCGGCCGCGTCATCAATCCGCGCATGGTCGAGCAGCAGCTCGTCGGCGGCGCCTGGATGGGGATGAGCCACGCGCTCTACGAGACGCCGGAGCCCTATTATCCCAGCATCGAGCACGGCCCGCGCGACTTCAACGAGTATCTGATGCCGGGGCCGGGGGAGATCGCGCCCTATCACGTCACCGTGCTGGAGCGGCCGGCACCGGACGGGCCCTATGGCGGCAAGGGACCGGGCGAGATGTGCGCCAATCCGGTGCTGCCGGCGGTCGCCAACGCGGTCTACAACGCAGTTGGCGTGCGCGTCGACGAATTGCCGATCACGCCGGAGAAGATCCTGCGCGGGATCAAGGCGAATGGCGGCGTCAAGCCGGGGCCGCGTCGCGGCGGCCCGGTGAACTGGCGCTGACGCCATGGCTTTGCGCACCACCGTCGCCGGCATATCGAGCCCCGAGGACCTCGCCCAGGCCCTGACGGCGGCGATGTATCTGGCCGATGACGGCATCGCGACGGCCGGCTACCTATCGCTCGCGCTCGGCAAACCGCTGCTGCTGGAGGGCGCGCCGGGCGTCGGCAAGACGGAAGCCGCCAAGGCGCTCGCCGGTATCCTCGGCCGGCAGCTGATCCGCCTGCAATGCTTCGAGGGCATCGACGCCTCGGCCGCGCTCTACGAGTGGAACTATCCCCGCCAGATGCTCGCCATCAGGCAGGCGCGCGAGGGCGAGCATCTCGACATCTACCGCGACGATTTCCTGATCGAGCGGCCAATGCTGACGGCGCTGCGGCGTCCGGAATCGACCGTACTGCTGATCGACGAAATCGACCGCTCGGACCATGAATTCGAGGCCTTCCTGCTCGAATTCCTCTCCGATTTCTCGATCTCCATCCCCGAGCGCGGCACACTTCGGGCGCCCGAGCGGCCCGTCGTGGTGCTGACCTCGAACCGCACCCGCGAGCTGCATGAGGCGCTGAGAAGGCGCTGCGTCTACCACTACATCGCCTATCCGGAAGCCGAGCGGGAGGCGCAGATCATCATGCTGCGCTCCTCGGCTGTCGCGGAAGGCACGGCGCGCGCGGTCGTCCACGCCGTCGGGTTGCTGCGCCAGGAGCCGCTGGCCAAGCCGCCGGGCGTGGCCGAGGCGGTCGACTGGGCGGAGGCTGCGACCGCGCTGGCGCAGAGCGGCGCGCCCTGGCCCGAGGCCTTCCGTCGCTCGCTCGGCACCGCGATCAAGGACGAGGAGGACCTCGCCCACTTGCGCCCGCGCCTGCCGCTGTTCATCCCGGGGCTGGCGGCATGATCGCGCCCCTTCCTCCTGCCGCACGCTTGTTCGTCTCGTTTCCGGCGCTGCTGCGCGAGCATGGGCTGGCGGTTGCGCCTGAGCAGACCGTCTCCTTCCTCGCCGCGATCGAACTGCTCGGGCCGCGCAGCCTCGAGCAGGTCCGCAAGGCGGCGGTCGCGACGCTCGCGCCCCATCCGGAGCAGCGAGAGCTGTTCGACGCGTTGTTCGACGCGCATTTCCTCGGCGCGCTCTTCGAGCCGGGCGACGAGGATTTCGCCCCCGACGACGAGATGTCGGTGCAGGAGGACAGCGGCTCCCGCGAGGTGCTGCTGGGCGAGGAGATCAACGAGACCGGGCAGGCGGCGACCGGCGCGGAGGCACTGTCCGTCCGCATGTTGAAGCCGCTCGACGAGAACGATACCCTGCGCCGCTTCGGCCGGGCGCTGCCCGAGGCGCTGCCGCGCCGGCGCGGCTATCGCCACCGCCCGGCGCGACGCGGCGCGACGGTCGATCTCGCGGGCAGCATGCGCGACGCCATCCGCCATGATGGCGAGGTGATGAGCCTGAAGAAGCTGCGCCGCGTGACGCGGCCGCGGCCGATCCTGCTGCTGATCGACGTCTCCGGTTCGATGAAGCAGCGCAGCGACGCCAATCTCGCGCTCACCCATACCATCGTGCAGTCAGCACCTTATTCGGAGGTCTTCACCTTCGGGACGAGATTGACGCGCGTCACCAAGGCGCTCAGGCGCAAGCGCCGCGAACAGGCGCTGGCGGAGGCCGCCGGACTCGTGGCCGACTGGGACGGCGGCACGCGCATCGGCGATGCGCTGCAGGCGTTTCTCGCCGTGCCGCGCTTTGCGTCCTATGCGCGCGGCGCGGTCGTCGTCGTGATCTCGGATGGGCTGGAACGAGGCGATCCTTCGGCACTCGTCGCGGCCATTGCGAGGCTCGGCCAGCGCGCGCATCGCATCGACTGGCTGACCCCGCTCGCCGCCGACCCGGCTTTCCGGCCGGAGACCGAGGCGCTGCGGCTGATCGCACCGCATCTCGCCAGCCTCGGCAACGGCGCCAGCACCGCCCGCATCTGCCGGCATATTCTCTCGCTCGGAGGCTTAGCAGCGGCATGACCGGTCTCGTCGATTCCCATTTCCACATCTGGCGGCAGCAGGATCTGCCCTGGCTCGTCGGTCCCATGCAGCCGCGGATATTCGGTCCTTATGAGCCGATCCGCCGCGATTATCCCGTCGCGGAATATCTCGGCGACTGCCGACCGTCCGGCGTCACCGAGGCCGTCTATGTTCAGGCCAACTGGGCGCCGGTACGCTTTCTCGACGAGGTCGACTATGTCTCGCGCGCCTCGGACGAGGCCGGCTTCCCGATCGCGATCGTCGCCTATGTCGACATGCTGGCCGACGACGCCAGGCCCCAGTTCGACGCGCTCGCGCGCAATCCGCGCGTCCGCGGCGTCCGGATGCAGCTCCATTGGCACGAGAACGCGCTCTATCGCTTCGCCAGCGGGCCGGAGCTGGCGCGTGACCCGCGCCTCGTCGCCAATGTCGGCCGGCTCGCCGATTACGGCTTCAGCTTCGATCTCCAGGTCTTCGCCGGCCAGATGGCGGGGGCTGCCGATCTCGCAGCCGCCTGCCCGGGCGTGACCTTTGTCCTGCAGCACGCCGGCATGCTGGAGGATCTGAGCCCCGGCGGCCTCGCGACCTGGCGCGCCGGCATGACGCTGCTCGCGAGCCAGCCCAACATCGTCAGCAAGCTTTCCGGCCTCGGCACCTTCCTGCACCGCAACGACGACTCGCATATCCGCCTCGTCGCCGTGCAGACGCTGGCGCTGTTCGGCGCCGAGCGCTGCCTGTTCGGTTCGAATTTCCCGATCGAGAAGCTCTGGACGACCTATCCGGAGCTGATCGCGGCGCATCTCGCGGCCGTGCCGGAAGAGGCTCATCAGGCCGTGTTCAACGAAACCGCGCGGCGGGTCTACCGCCTGCAGCAAGGCTGAGGGAGAGACGCATGCCGCTCGAAATCAAGATCCTCGACTATGGCGATATCGAGCTGGAGGCGAGCTTCCTCGTGCTCGGGCGCGATTGCGGACGGACGCGGCGCGTGCCGACCTATGGCTTCCTGATCCTCGGCGGTCCCTGGCCGGTGGTGGTCGATACCGGCTACCGCCACAACCAGATCATGGAGAGCTTGGGCATGCGCGGCCTCCAGTTCCACGAGAACATGATCGAGAACCAGCTTGCCCGGCACGGCGTGAGGATGGGCGACGTGCGCTATGTCATGCACACCCATCTCCATATCGACCATGCCGGGAAGGACGAGCTCTTTCCGATGAACACCACCGTGATCGTCAACCGCCGCGAGCTGGAATATTCGGTTTCGGGGCTGATGCACCCGCAATATCCGGCGCCCGACATCAAGCACCTGATCGACCGGCTGCACACGCGCGACGCGCTGCGCTTCGAGGATCTGGAGCTGTCGGGGATGATCGAGCTCTTCCCCGGCTGCTACCTGGAGGCGGCCGGCGCCCATACCGAGGGCTCGATGAACGTCCATGTCGATACGGCTGAGGGCCGGGCGATCATCTGCGGCGACGTGATCTACGACTTCAACGACCAGATCGTGACGCCCTTCCACGAGCTGCACGCCAACGAGCCGCGCACCACCGGCAATCACGGCGTCTCGAAGCGCGAGGAGAAGGCTGCGATCAAGAAGCTGCTGGCGAATGGGACATTCCTGCTCCCCGTGCATGACAAGCCGGCTAAGATTGCCCATGGCCAGGTCATCGGCCGCATGGACATGGCGGTGCCCGGCCCGGTGGTGCAGTCGCTGCCGGCGCGCAACTGGTTCGCGGCCTGAGCGGAGCCGGCGCCATGACCACCCACACCGCCGTCCAACCGCAATTCGCCGAGCTGGTCGACCTCTGGGCGCCGGTTCGGCAGCTCGGAAGCGGTTTCGAATTCTGCGAGGGGCCGGTCTGGCACCCGCATGAGCAGTATCTGCTGTTCTCGGACATGCCGGGCGATGTGCGCCGGCGTTGGGACCGCAGCGGTGTGCGCGAGGTGAGGCGCCCGGCGAACAAGTGCAACGGCATGACCTATGATGCCGAGCTGAACCTCATCGTCTGCGAGCATGCCACATCGAGCCTCGTCCGCGAGCATCCGGACGGCCGGCGCGAGGTTCTGGCGTCGCATTTCGAGGGCGTGGAGCTCAACAGCCCCAACGACGTGGTCGTGAAGTCGGACGGGTCGATCTATTTCTCCGACCCCTGGTACGGCCGCATGCCGGTCTTTGGCGTCGAGCGGCCGCGCCAGCTGGGTTTCCAGGGAGTCTACCGTATCCCGCCGGGGGGCGGGGAACCACAGCTCCTGGTCGACCGCTATCTCTTCGACCAGCCGAACGGACTCTGCTTCTGCCCGACGGAGGACCGGCTCTTCGTCAACGACACGGTCCAGTGCAATATCCGCGTCTTCGACATCCTGCCCGATGGGCGGCTGGGCGCTCCGCGGCTCTTCGCCTCCGGCATCGTCGGGGCCGAGCCCGGCGTCCCGGATGGGATGAAATGCGATGCACAGGGCAATGTCTGGGTCTGCGGCCCCGGTGGCGTCTGGGTCTATACGATCAAGGGCGAGCTGATCGGCAAGTTGCGCGTGCCGGAACTGGTCGGCAATCTCGCCTGGGGCGGGCCGGACTGGCGCACGCTCTTCCTGACCGCGAGCCATTCGCTCTATGCCGTCGAAACCAAGGTGGGACCACGGCGCGAGCCCTTCATGACGGCACGCGGGGCTGCGAGCATGCGCGGCAGCGTCAATGCGCAGCCGGCCGCCGCGGTCGCGCGCAATGGCGCGAACAAGGCCGCTCCCGGTTACCGGCTGGAGGCCTCACGCTGCGCATTGCTGATCCAGGACATGCAGAACGACGTGGTGATGGAGGGCGGCGCCTTCGCCGCCTCGGGCTCGCCGGCGCATTGCAAGGAGCAGAACGCGATCGGCAATGCGGCCCGGCTGGCTGAAGCCGCGCGGGCGCGCGGCATTCCCGTGATCCATGTCTGGTTTATCGTCGAGAAGGGCGCGCCGGGCGTGACGATGAACGCTCCGCTCTTCGAGGGGCTAGCCGACGCCAATGCTCTGGTGCGCGGCACATGGGGCGCGGCGCCCGTGCCGGGGCTGGAGGCGCAGGGTGGCGACCATGTCGTCGAGAAGCAGCGCATGAGCGCATGGGAGGGCACACGGCTGGAGACCGTGCTCAAGGCGCTCGGCCGCGACATCGTCATCGTCACCGGCGCCTGGACCAACATGTCGATCGAGCACACGGCGCGAACCGGTGCCGACAAGGGCTATTTCATGATCGTGCCCGAGGACGCCTGCTCGACGATGAACGCCGAATGGCACACGGCGTCCATCAACTACGCGCTGCAGAACGTGGCCGTTGTGACCGATGTCGATGCGGTGATCGACGCTACCGGAGGGTGAGGCCGGCCGCGACGCCGTGCCGGGTTCGCCCTACACACCCTCGACAATGCGGATGTCGCGCTCGGCTCCGTTGCCGAGCAAGGCGAGCGCTTCCTGATAGGCTGGGCTGTCATGGGTGGCCTTGGCCTGCTCGACGCTGTCGAACTCGATGACGACTGTGCGCTGCTGAAGGCCGGCTTCGTAGACGAGCGCGGGCAGGCCGCGTGCGAGGAAGCGGCCACCGCCCGCGACGATCGCCGGGCCGCCGATTTTCGCATAGGCCGCCAGCGCGTCCGGATCGCTGACGGAACGATAGGTGCCGACCCAATAGGCTTTGGCCATGATGTTTCCTCCTTGGTTGATCGGATCCATGTGTCGCCCGCCGCTCAGCTGGCGGCTGGCGGCTCGAAGGCGTTGATCGGCGGCAGATTGCCGTCGAAGCGTTCGACCTGCACCGTCGTGAGCTGGCCGGTGCAGCCCTGGGCCAGCGCCGAGGTGCCGATATCGCGCGTCAGCACGTTCGGATTCCCGTGCACGCAGAGCGGCTTGTCCTCGCTGGGATCGACGGGGTCGTACCAGGCGCCGGTCGGGAGCTGAATGACGCCGGGCCGGATGCCGTCGGTTAGCACGACTCCGGCGAGGCAGGCGCCGCGCTCATTGTAGAGCCGGATGATGTCGCCATCGGAGATGCCGCGAGCGGCGGCGTCATCGGGATGCATCCGCGCGACCTCGCGGCCGCGATGCTTGGCGCCGCCGCTATGGCCGCCGAAGTCGAACTGGCTGTGCAGGCGGGTGCGCGGCTGGTTGGCGACCAGCACGTAGGGCGTCGCCGGATCGGGGATATTGGTCGGGCCGAGCCAGGTCGGGTGGCCGGGGCAGTCGGCCTCGCCGAAGCTCGCGATCGTCTCGCTGAAGATCTCGAGCTTGCCGCTGGGCGTCGGCAGCGGCTTGCCCTCCGGATCGTCGCGGAAGGCGCGCAGCCGGCCGCCATCGTCGGGCAGCTGCGGCACGATGTAGCCCTCGCTGCGCCAGAACTCGGCGAAGCTCGGCGCCGGCAGGCCCTTGGCGGCGAGACCCTCGCGGGTCGGCTCCCAGAGATATTCGAGCCATTCGCGCACGCTGCGGCCTTCGGTGAAGGCTTCACGCGCGCCGAGGCGCTCGGCGAGGTCGGCGAAGATGGCGTAATCGTCGCGGGCCTCGCCATAGGCAGGCACGACCGGGTGCATCGGCACCAGCAGCGGGTCGTTCGAGCTGCCCCCGATATCCTCGCGTTCCAGCGTCATGGTGCATGGAAGGACGATATCGGCATGACGAGCCGTCGCCGTCCAGGCGAGTTCGTGGACAACCAGCGTGTCGAGCCGGGCGAAGGCCTGCCGCAGGCGGTTCAGGTCCTGGTGGTGGTGAAATGGATTGCCGCCGGCCCAGTAGACCAGCTTGATCTCGGGGTAGGTCCGGGTCTGACCGTTATAGCGATAGGTCTCGCCCGGGTTCAGCAGCATGTCGGAGATGCGGGCGACGGGGATGTAATCCGTGACGCCATTCTTGCCCTGCGAGAAGGTCGGCACCGGCACGGCGTTGAAGCGGCGGCCGTAATAGGCGATCGCGCCGAGCGCATAGCCATAGCCGCCGCCGGGCAGGCCGATCTGGCCCAGCGTCGCGGCCAGCACCATGCCCATCCAGACCGGCTGTTCGCCATGTTCGGCGCGCTGCAGCGCATGCGCCACGACGATCAGCGCGCGCTTGCCATGGAGGCGATGCGCCAACGCGACGATCTCGTCGGCGGAAACGCCTGTGACATCGGCAGCCCAGGCGGCATCCTTCGGTTGCCCATCGGTCTCGCCCAGCAGATAGCGCTCGAACACCGGCCAGCCGACGGTGCAGCGATCGAGGAAGTCGCGGTCATGCTTGCCCTCGACGACGAGGGTGTGGACGATGCCCATCATCAGTGCGGTGTCGCTGCCGGGAATGCAGGAGAGCCATTCGGCCTTCGCCTCCTCGGGCAGGTCCGAGCGCAGCGGGCCGACCAGCACGAACTCGCAGCCCCGCTCTGCGGCCCGGCGCATCGCGCCGCGCTCGACATGCTTGCTGACGCTGCCGCCGGCGACCATCGAGTTCTTCAGAGCCATGCCGCCGAAGGCGAGCACGATCTCGCTGTGCTCGGCGATCTGCTCCCAGGAGACGTTGCGCTTGGTCAGATCCTCGTACTCGCCGATGATATGCGGCACCAGCACCTGCGAGGAGCCGGAGGAATAGCTGTTGACCGATTTCACATAGCCGCCGCAGGCGGTGTTGAGGAAGCGGTGGATCTGGCTCTGGGCGTGGTGGAAGCGCCCGGCGCTGGCCCAGCCATAGGAGCCGCCGAAGATCGCGCCCGGCCCGGCGCCGTCCCTGATCCGCTTGAGCTCGCCGCCGAGCAGGTCGAGCGCCTTGTCCCAGGATACAGCGACGAATTCGTCGCGGCCGCGCCGCGCGTCGGCGCCGGGGCCGTTCTCCAGCCAGCCGCGACGCACCATCGGCTGGGCGATGCGGGCGCGGTGACGCAGCGCGGCGGGGAAATTGTCGATGATGCCGTTCGGATCCGGATCGCCCGGATGCGGCTTCACCTCGAGCGCGCCATCCTTCATCCGGGCCGAGAAGACGCCCCAATGCGAGGTGTGGGGGAGGAAGCCGTCCTCGCGGGTATCGTTCGCCATGTCCGCCTGATTCATCCGCTTTCCTCCGGCGAGCCGCCTCGATACCTGCGGTATCGAGGCTTAGCGGCAGCGCTCCCCGTGGTCGATAGTCTCGCTGCGATCGGGGCGCTGTGCCCGACGCATGGCGTCAGCCGCGCTCGCTGTGCGGGTCGAGCCAGTCGCGCAACCAGTCGCCGAGCAGGTTGACGCTGAGCACGGTCAGCATCAGCGCGAGGCCCGGAAGGGTGATGATCCACCAGGCGCTGGCGATATAGGTGCGACCGTCCGCGAGCATGCGGCCCCAGCTCGGGGAGGGCGGCTGGATGCCGAGCCCGAGGAAGCTCAGTCCCGCCTCCAGAACGATGGTGCGGGCGAGTTCGAGTGTCGCCACGACGAGGGCGGGCGTCAGCACGTTCGGCAGGATGTGGCGGCCGAGAATGCGCAGGTGGCCGGCCCCCATCGCTCGCACGGCCTGGACGAATTCTCGCTCGCGCACCGTCAGCACCTGTCCGCGCACGATGCGGGCGTAGCGGACCCAGCTCGTCAAAGCGAGTACGGCGATCAGGTTGTGGAGGCTCGGCCCCAGCGCCGCGACGACAAGCAGCGCCAGCAGCATCAGCGGGAAGGCGAGCTGGATGTCGACCAGCCGCATCAGCAGGCGGTCGCTCCAGCCGCCGAAATATCCGGCTATCAGGCCCAGAAAAATCCCGACGATGCCGCCGAGAATGACCGCCGAGCCGGCGATCGTCAGCGTCACGCGGCTGCCGGCGACGATCCGGCTGAGAATGTCGCGGCCGAGCTGATCGGTTCCGAAAGGATGGCTGCCGAGCCCTGTCCAGGAGATCGTCGGGGCCAGCATGCGGGCGCGCAGATCGCCGCGCGTGGGGTCGGGCAGGCCGAGCCAGGGGCCGGCGATCGCCAGGGTCAGCAGCAAAAGCAACAGGGCGGCGCCGAAGAGGCCGAGCCAGTTGGAACGCTGGCTGCGCAGGAAGGAGAGCAGCCTCATGACGCTTGCCGGATGCGCGGATCGATCAGGGTGTAGAGCAGGTCGACCAGAAGATTGACGCCGACGAAGATCGTCGCGACCACCGCGACGCCTGCCTGCACGACGGGGAAATCCTTGGTCTCGATCGCCTGCACGATCAGCCGGCCGACGCCGGGCCAGGAGAAGACGGTTTCGGTGACCGCCGCGCCGCCCAGCAATTCGCCGGCGAGGATGCCGGTCATGGTGACGACCGGGATCAGCGAGTTGCGCCCGACATGCCAGGTGAAGACGCGCCGCGGCGGCAGGCCCTTGGCATAGGCGGTACGGACATAGTCGTCGCGCATCACGTCGAGCATGGAGGAGCGCAGCAGGCGCGCGATGCTCGCCGTGGTGAAGCAGGCGAGCGTAGTCGCCGGCAGGATGAGGTTCTGCCAGGTCCCGTAGCCGCCCGTCGGGAGCCAGCCGAGCTGCACGGCGAAGAACAGGATCAGCATGATGCCGAGCCAGAAGGAGGGCGTCGCCTGGCCGAGCAGGGCGACGAGCAGGACCAGCGCCTCGATGGCAGAGCCTCGATAGATCGCGGCGAGCGCGCCCGCCATGCCGCCGATCAGGATCCCGATCGCGAGCGCGCTTCCCGCCAGCAGGGCCGTCGCCGGCAAGCGCTCCATAACCACGGTCAGGGCGGGGCGGCCGAACTGAAAGGACTGGCCGAAGTCGCCTTTCGCGGCGTTGAGGAGGAAGCTCAGATATTGCTGCAGCAGCGGCAGGTCGAGCCCGAGCTGGGTTCGCAGCTCGCGCATCTGCTCTTCGGTCGCGCCGATCGGCAGCAGCAGCACGGCCGGGTCGCCGAGCAGGCGCGAGACCACGAAGACGACCGTCACGACGCCCCAGATCGCGATCAGGCCCTCGCCGAGGCGGGAGGTCAGATGGCGCGGCATCTGCAAGCCTTCATCGGACGGGCCTTCATCGAGCAGGCCTTCATCGTGCTCGCCTCCATCGCGCCCACGATCCTCAGAGCTTCAGCCCGTAAATCTCGACGGCGGCCTGCCGCGAGATCCGTTCCTCGCGCAGATCGCGCTCGACCAGAGCGCGATCGCGCTTCTTCGGATCGCCGAAGCCGCCACCGCCCGCCGCGACCATGCCGACCCATTCGCCGGGCTGGAGGATGCCGGTGCGGCGGTCGAGCGGCTTTGCGCCCGGCGACAGCTCGACGCGGGCCGTCGAGCCCGGTTCACCGCCGGCGAGACCGAAGGGCGGCACGATCGAGTTGGTGCCGCCGGCCGAGATGCGGGCCATATGGTCGAGCATCCTGACGCGGCGGCGCAGCGTCATGCCGCCGCGATATTCGCCCGCGCCACCGGAGTCCTGCACCAGCTCATAGCATTCGACCATGACCGGGTGCTCGGTTTCGAGCGCCTCGATCGGCAGGTTGGCGGTGTTGGTGGTGTTGACCTGCACGCCGTCGAGCCCGTCCTTGTCGGCGCGTGCGCCCATGCCGCCGCCATGCATCTCGTTATAGACGTAGAAGCGACCGGTGCGCGGGTGCATGCCGCTGGTCGTCAGCAGGGTGCCGCCGGTCGAGGCGGCGGCGATGCGCTCCGGAACGACCTCGGCAAGTGCGGCGAAGATCATGTCGACGAGGCGCTGGCCGATATCGGTGCGGCTGTAGACGGCCGCCGGGGCGACCGAATTCAGCACCGAGCCGAGCGGCGCCGAGACATGGATCGGCCGGTGGAAGCCGGCATTGGCCGGCAAATCGGGATCGACCACCGCCTTGATCGCGAAATAGACCGTCGCCAGCAGCGCCGTGTAGACCATGTTGATGGGAGCGCGGACCTGGGGCGGTGCATCGGGGAAGTCGATCGAGATCTCGTCGCCCTTGACCTCGATAACGACCTGGAGGTCCATCACGCCGTCGACGAGGTTGCTGTCGAAGTCGTGGCGGAAGCGGTAGGTGCCGTCGGGAATGGTCGCGATGCCGGCGCGCGTGCGGCGCTCGGTGTAATCGAGCACCTGGGCGCCCGCCGCCGTCACGGTTTCCCGGCCGTATTTGTCGCAAAGCGCCTGATAGCGCTGCACGCCGAGCCGGTTTGCCGCCATCTGGGCGCGGAAATCGTTGATGCGCTCGCGCGGAACCTGGCAGTTCAGCAGGATCAGCGACATCAGGTCTTCCTGCAGCACGCCCTCGCGATAGAGCCTGACCGGCGGGATGCGCAGGCCTTCCTGGAAGATGTGGGCGTGGCCGCGATCGACGAAGTCGGAGTGGTGGGCGAGGTTCGTCACCCAGGCGACCAGTTCGCCGCCATGGAAGATCGGTTCCAGGAAGACGATGTCGTTGAGATGGGTGCCGCCGCCGGTATAGGCGTCGTTGCCGACGAAGACGTCGCCGGGCTTCACCGTCGAGAGGTCATGGCTCTTGAAGACGTGCTCGGCGATGCCGAGCAGCGAGCCGAGATGCACCGGAATGTGCTCGGCCTGGGCGATGGTGCGTCCTTCAGCATCGAAGAGCGCGGTCGAGCAGTCCTGCCGCTCCTTGATGTTGGTCGAATAGGCGGCGCGGATGATCGCCTTGCCCATCTCCTCGACGATGGTGGTGAGCGCGCTGCCGATGACCTCGACGGTGATCGGATCGAGTTCCGTCCTGACGTTGTCCAGCATGGTCAGCCCTCCAGGATCAGGTTGAGACAGGCATCGACCGTCGCCGTCTGTCCGGGCAGGACGAGGGTGGTCGAATCCATCTGGTCGATGATGGCCGGCCCCGCCACTTTGTGGCCGGGGCCGAGCAAGGCGCGGTCGTAGATCGGGCAGCGGGTGAAGCCGCCGGTCTCGGGCAGCCAGACCTCGCGCCAG
This sequence comes from Allobosea sp. GW822-FHT03F07, assembly GCF_058801345.1. Classification (NCBI taxonomy): domain Bacteria; kingdom Pseudomonadati; phylum Pseudomonadota; class Alphaproteobacteria; order Hyphomicrobiales; family Alloboseaceae; genus Allobosea; species Allobosea sp. GW822-FHT03F07. The sequence continues at coordinate 191,279 of NZ_JBXAND010000005.1, read as the reverse complement.
CTGGTGATGGCGGCATCGCTCGTGCCACTCGCCGGCGGATAAGCCTTGAGATCGGCCTTCGGCACCAGTCCGACGGCCTCGATGCGCAGGGTCGTGACCTGCACCGGCTCCTCGGCGGCGATGTAGCCATAGACCTGATGGTGGATGCGCTCGAACGCCTCGCGCAGCTTCACCAGGGCGGCCGCATCGATCGGACCGGCCGGGCAGGGGACTGTCAGCTCATAGCCCTGGCCGCCATAGCGCATGTCGATCGAACGGATCAGCGAACGACGCTCCTGCGGGATCGCCTCCTGCGCGAACCACTCGCGTCCGCGTTCTTCCAAGCCCGCGAAACCGCTCTCGATCTTCGGCGCGCCGTCCTCGCTCAACGGCAGCAGGCGCGTCAGCGAGAGATTGGTGCGCAGATCGGTGAGCAGCAGGCCGAGCGCACACATGATGCCCGGATATTTCGGGATGACGAGGCGGGGGATATCGAGCTCGCGGGCGAGCCTCGAGGCATGGATCGGGCCGGCACCGCCGAAGCCGAGCATGACGTAGTCGCGCGGATCATAGCCGCGCTCGACCGAGATCACGCGGATGGCCTTGGCCATGTTGGCGATGACGACGCTGATGATGCCCTGCGCGGTCTCCATCACGCCGAGGCCGAGCTGGTCGGCGAGCTTGCCGATCGCGGCCTTGGCGGCGGCCTGATCGATCTTCATGCGGCCGTTGAGCAGATGCGTCGGGTTGAGCACCTGCAGCACGACATTGGCGTCGGTGACGGTCGGCTCCTCATTGCCGCGGCCGTAGCAGACCGGGCCGGGATCGGCTGCCGCCGAGCGTGGGCCGACCTTGAGCAGCCCGCCCGCGTCGATATGGGCGATCGAGCCGCCGCCGGCGCCGACCGTGTGGATGTCGAGCATGGGCAGCTTCAGCGGATAGCCGTGAACATTGGCGTCGTTCGCCATCTGAGGCCGGCCGCGGTCGATCAGCGAGACGTCGGTCGAGGTCCCGCCCATGTCGAAGGTGATGACGTTGTCGAAGCCGGCCAGCCTGCCGACCGAAAGCGCCGCGATGACGCCGGCGGCAGGTCCGGACAGCACGGTGCGCGCCGGGAAGTTCTGCGCCACCTCCGAGGAGATCACGCCGCCATTGGACTGCGTCAGGTGCGGATGGGCGTCGATGCCGATCTCGGCGAGGCGCGGCTGCAGCTTCGAGAGATAGGACTTCATGATCGGGCCGAGATAGGCGTTCACGACCGTGGTCGAGAGCCGCTCGTATTCGCGGAATTCCGGCGCGACCTCGTGCGAGATCGAGACGAAGGCGCCCGGCATCTCCTCGGCGAGGATCTCCTTGACGCGCTTCTCATGCACCGGCTCGACGAAGGAGAACAGGAAGCAGACCGCGACGGTGGTGATGCCGTCCGCCTTGAGCTTGCGGGCCGCAGTGCGGACCTCGTTCTCGTCCAGCGGCGTTAGGATGCTGCCGTCGAAGAGCACGCGCTCGCTGACCTCGAGGCGCTTGTCGCGAGTGACCAGTATGCGCGGCTTCTGGGTCTGAATGTCGTAGAGGGAATCGCGCTTCTGCCGGCGCAGTTCGAGCACGTCGCGGAAGCCCTTGGTGGTGATCAGCCCTGTCTCCGCGCCGCGCCCGACAATCAGGGCATTGGTCGCCACCGTCGTGCCATGGCCGAAATAGACCACCTCGACCGCCTGGCCTGTCGCCTTGGCGACTTCGGCCACGCCCTGCTCGATGCCGCCGGCGATGCCGAGCGACGGATCCTGCGGCGTGCTCGACACCTTCCAGACATGGATTTCACCGCGCGTCTCGTCGAACATGCAGACATCGGTGAAGGTGCCGCCGGAATCGACGCCGACGCGCAGCTTCGGGGCGATTTGGTCTTGAACGGTCATGACGAGGTTGCGGTCCGGTTGATCGGAAATCAGGCAAAGCCCGTGCGGCGGGCCAGGCTGCCCGCCGCCAGGATGGTCGGCGGAGGCCTATTCAGCGCGTCTTGACGTCCATCGCGCGCACCCAATCGTCGCCGCGCGCCTGCCAGGCGATGGCCTTGGACTGGCCGTAGGTGATCGGGGTGAAGAACAGGAAGATCGAGGGGGAATCCTCGCAGAGCTGCTTGGTCAGCGTCTTGTAGAGGGCCAGGCGCTTGGCCGGATCGTTGGTCGAGCGGGCGGCCTTGGCCGCGTCGGTGAAGGCCGCGTTGCCCCAGTAAGACTGCGGGTTCTCTGTTTCCCAGAAGTTCAGCAGGCCGCCGGCGTCGAGCGTCGGCCAGCCCAGCCCGAAATAAGCGGAGTCGCCGAGGTTCTTGCCGACGATGTACTTGTTCATGAAGGCGCCGAATTCCATCTCGCGCAGCTTCACGGTGACGCCGACCTCGGCAAGCTGCGAGGCGACGACCTGGGCGATATCCGAGGCCTGGATGTAACGGCCGGTCGGGACCTCGAGCTCCATGGTCAGGCTGTTGGCGACGCCAGCCTCGGCCAGGAGTTTCTTTGCCTGGGCAGGATCGTAGGCGATCGGCTTGAGATCGGGGTTGAAGCCGAAATAGGTCGGCGACAGCGGCTGGCAGGCGCTGATCTCGCCGAGGCCGTCGAGCAGCCCGTCATTGATCGCCTTGCGATCGATGGCGAGGTTGAGCGCGCGCCAGATCTTGGGAGTGTCCTTGAAGGGCGCCCGCAGCCCGTTGAGCTTGATGAACATGCCGCGCGTGCCCGGTACCGAGGCCGCGTCGACCTTGCCGCTCGCCTTGATGCGGGCGATCTCGGAGGTCGGAAAGCCGGTGACCAGATCGACGTCGCCCGCCACGAGGGCGGCGATGCGCGAGGAATCCTCGGGGATGATGCGGAAGGTGACGTTGTCGAAGGCGGGCTTCTCGCCCCAATAGTCCTTGCGGGCCTTGAGCACGACGCGGTCGCCGCTGGCGAAGCGCACGAGCTCATAAGGACCACTGCCGAGCGCCGCGACCGAAGGGTTGTTTTCGGCGGTCCATTTCGGCGGCATCAGCAGGAACATCGACATCTGCTCGGGCAGATCGGGATAGGCGCCCTTCGTCACGAACTCGACGACGCTGGGCGAGATCACCTTCACCTCGGCGATCGATGCGAACCAGGGCTTGTTGCGCGCAGCCGTCTTCGGGTCGAGCACGCGTTCGACATTCCATTTCACCGCCTCGGCGTCGAGCTTCTCGCCGTTGGAGAAGGTCACGCCCTCGCGCAGGGTGAAGCGCCAGGCGGTGTCGCCGACAGCCTCCCATTTCGTCGCCAGGCCGGGACGCAGCTTCATATCGGGGCCGCGGTCGACCAGCGGCGTATAGATATGCGCGGCGACGCTGAGGTCGGTGCCGACGGTGGTCGATTTGAACGGGTCGAGCGTGTTGACGTTGCTCGACAGTGCGATCGTCAGGTCCCGCGCCGTGGCCGGCCCGGCGAGGACGGCGGCGCCCACGGTCAGCGCCAGGAGACGCGCTCCGGAGAGGCTTGAACGAAATGGGAGAAGCGAAGTGCTGGACATTGACGATCCCCTCGTGTTCGATATTGGCGCCAATCGTGAGTTCACGATTGGCATCTGTCAATCGCCGTTTTGTTCGCAGGGCGGCTCAATCTTTCGGCAAGCGTCGCCGGCAGCGGCGGCGGTTGCCAGAGGCGGGACATCCGAAGCAAAACGTTCATGGAAGCAGTCGACCTGAATCGTCTCGGGAATGCAGGACAAATGGCTCTGGTCACGCAGCAGAACGGTGCAACGCGCGCCGAAAGCCAGGACAAGCGGACTGCGGGTGGCAGCGCCGTGCGGGCGCGCGAACTCGCCAAGCTGATCGAGAAGGACATCAGCACCGGCCGGCTCAGCGCCGGCTCCTGGCTGAAGCAGGTCGATCTGGAGGCACAATACGGCGCTTCGCGCCTCGATATCCGCCAGGCGCTCGACCGGCTCGAGGAGAAGGGCTTCGTCAAGCTGGAGGCCAATCGCGGCTACCGGGTCGAGACCTTCGACAAGCAACGCTTTCGCAATGTGGTGACGATCCGAGCGATCCTCGAGGTCGCGGCCGCCGTGGAGGTGCTGAAGCATATCGACGAGGCCGGGCTCGCCCGGCTCGATCGGCAGGCGGATGTATTTGCCGAGGCCGTGGCGGCGGGCACGGTCGTCGCGCAGGAGGAGGCGAATTACGCCTTCCACGCTGCCATGCTCGAATTCTGCCCGAACGGCGATCTGGTCTCGATGATCTTCGACCTGCGCAGTCGCGTGCCGGTGACGCTGACCCGCGAAAAGAATACCGCGACGCTGCTCGCCCGCACCGTTCAGGAGCACTACGACATCGTCGAGCGTCTGCGGCAGAAAGACCGGCCCGGGCTCGAGCTCATCGTCCACCAGCATGTGCTGGGTGGCCTCGAGGTCGTCTGACCACCCTTCGAAGGAACTTCCATGCGCGTCGCCATCATCGGCTCCGGCGGGATCGGACGCGGCTACGCCGCCTACCTGACCACGCGGGGCCACGAGCCCATCCTCTGGTCCCCCAGCGGTGCGGCACTGACCGATTTCGCCGGCAGTGCGGCGCTGACGGCGACCGGCAAGATCGAGGCGTCGCTGCCGCTTGCGGTCGCGGCCGGCTGTGGCGAGGCCCTGGCGGGGGCGGAAGCGGTCATCGTCGCCGTGCAGGCCAATGGCTTCAGGGCCGTGATCGAGGCGATGGCGCCGCATCTCGTCGCCGGGCAGAGCGTCATCATCAGCGCGCATTGCTCCTTCGCGGCGCTCTACCTGCATCGCCTGCTGATGCAGCGCGGCCTCGACCTGCCGATCGCCTGCTGGGCGACGACGGCGCTGACCGCCCGCAAGAGCGGGCCGCGCAGCGTCCACATTTCCGGCATCCGCGCCAAGCTCGACGTCGCGACGCTGCCGGTACGCCGTGCGCAGACTGGGCTCGCTACCTGCCGCGCCCTGTTCGGCGACCGTTTCGAGGCGCGCGACGACGTACTGGCGATCATGCTCAGCAATCTCAACCCGCCGGCGCATGTCGCCAACATGCTCGGCAACCTGACGCGGGCCGAACGCGGCGAGGACTGGCCGAATTACGGTTCGATCACGCAGGGCGTCGGCCGCATCGTCGATGCGATGGATGTCGAGCGGCTGGCGCTGGCACGGGCCTTCGGCCTCTCCGTGCGCAGCGTGCAGGACCATTATGTTCACTCATTCGGCGTGACGCCCGGTCCGGTCGGCGAGATGGCGGCAGCCGTCTACAAGAACCGGCCGGAGCTGCTGGGCCCGAAGACGCTGGACACCCGCTTCATTACCGAGGATGTGCCCTTCGGGCTCGCGCCGCTGGAGGTGCTGGGGCGGATCGCCGGTGTCCCCCTGCCGCTGCACCAGGCCGGCATCGCCCTGTTCGATGCGATCTGCGCTCGTGACTTCAGGGCCGAGAACGATCTGCTGCCGGCGCTGAACCTCGCGACACTCGACCGCGGGGAATTGCACCGCCAATTGCGCGGCGAGTGAAGCCGATCAATCCCTGACCGGCTCACCCAGCGTGTGCATCAGGCGGTTGGCCCAGCCGAAGATCGAGGCCGACAGGATCAAATCGAGGATCTCGATCTCCGACAGGCCGATGTCGCGCAGCGCCGCGATCTCGGCCGGCCCGGCGGCCGGCGGCGATTGCGAGAGCTTCACGGCGAAATCGAAGATCGCCTGATGATGGTCTTCGAGTTCCGCCTCGACGCCGCCTGCGAAGATCGTCTCCATCACCTCGGGGCGCTTGGTGAGCTGGTTGAAGCGCGAGGCGTGGACCGCGACGCAGTAGACGCAGGAATTGACGATCGATGCCGCGACCGCGCCGAGCTCGCGCTCGGCCGAGGACAGGCCGCCCTTGCCGTACATGATCGTGTTGAACAGCGGCGAGCGCACCTTCAGCGATTCCGGATCATGCGCCAGCGTCAAAACATAGGGCGAGATGCCCTTGCTCGACGGCGTGATCTGCATGGCGTCGCGCTGCTCCTGCGTCGCCTTGTCGAGCTCAACCGGCGTGACATAGGGCGACCAGCGCGGGACGGTCGCGGTGAATTCATGGACGACCTTGCTCATGCCGCCGCTCCCAGAAGGCGCAGGCCCGCGATCACCCGGGCCTGATAGTTGACGAAGGCCGCGAGTTCAGCGAGGCGGACGATATCCGGCTCGCTGACGCCCGCGGCGACGAGGGCTGCGATGTCGTCCTTGCGCGCCTCGCGGGTCCGCCGCGTCAGCAGGTCGGCGTGGCGGATGATGGCGGCGAAGCGCGGATCGACCATTGGGCTTTCGCCGACTGCTACGGCGGCCAGGGCAGAAGTCTCGCCGCGCTGCGTCAGCAACGTCCGGTAGTGCGCGACCAGCGCCGGATCGGCGTTCGCGCCGGCCATCCGGGCCGCGAGGGCGGCGCGCTCGGCATGGCTGAGCCCGCCGGGGTCGCGCGGCAACAGCACGGCATCGTGGCTGGCCTGGCTCAGCCCCATGATCTCGGCCCGTTGCGCGAGCGCATCGGCCAGCGGGGTGCCGGCCTGCACGCCGGCGAGCTCTTCAATCAACGTCATCTCGTCCTTTCCGCGCAGGATGGGGCAGCCTGAAAAAGGGGCATGCAAGAATGATGCTTGACCCGCATCATGATGTCCATATCATTCGGAATGTGAATGGTGAGACGGATGGACCTGAAGCAGCTTGAGGCCTTCGCAGCGGTCATGTCCGCCGGCAGCATCACCGGGGCCGCCCGTCTGCTCGGCCGCTCGCAGCCGGCGCTTACCCGCCTGATCCAGGATCTCGAAACCTCGCTCGGCTTCGGGCTGCTCCACCGCGCCGGCCCGCGCGTCACCCCGACCGAGCAGGGGTTGCGCTTCCATCAGGAGGTCGAGCCGGTGATGGCCTGGCTCCGGCAGTTGCGCGAGCGGGCCGATGCGATCGCGCTCGACCGGCCGCGCTCGCTGTCGGTCGCATCGATCGCCTCGTTCTCGGTCGGAATGCTGCCGACGGCGCTGCAGCGCCTGGGTGAAGCCAGCCTGCCGGAACAGATCCATATCCGCACGGCGCTGGCCGAACAGGTGGTCCAGGCGGTGGCGACGCAGGTCTCGGAGATCGGCATCACCAGCCTGCCCGTGGATCATCCGGCGCTGGAGATCCACTGGATCGGGGAGGCGCCCTGCGTCGCGGCCGTCGCGGCGGGCGATCCGCTGGCGCAGGCAGAGCGCATTCCGCTCGCGGCTCTGGCCGGCCGGCGGCTGATCACCATGGCCAATCCCTTCCGCTGGCGCCGGCGGGTCGATCTCGCCTTGCGCGAGCGGGGCGTCGTCCCGGCCTCTGTGCTCGACACCAACACCTCGAACACCGCAATCATGTCGGCACGCGCCGGCCTCGGCATCGCCATTGTCGAGCCGGTCATCGCCTGCGGCATGCCGGTGGATGGTGTCGCGATCCGGCCGATCGACGTGCCGATCTCTTTCTTCTGGGCGGTGATCACGCCCTATGGGCGTCCCTCGACGGCGCTGATCTCGGGCCTGATCGACCGGCTCGACGCAATTTCCCGCGAAACCATTCCCGGTTTCGTCAAGCACCCTGCAGCGGCGCGCGACCGGCTGATGGCTGATGCCTTCGGACAGCCCGCCGCGCCGTCCCTACGAGACATGACGCCATGAACGCCGTTCCGCAGCAGCCGTTTGGGTTGCGCCAGCTCGAGCTCCGTTTGCAGCAGGACCTGTCCTGGCTGGAATGGCCGGCCAAGAGCTGGGTACCGCCGCGCGAGATCGCCGGGCAGCCGGTGACCGACGTCGTCGTGGTCGGGGCGGGCATGTGCGGCCTGGCGGCGGCTGCCGCGATCAAGGGGCTGGGCATCGCCAGCCTGCTGGTGCTCGACAAGGCGCCGGCCGGCCGCGAGGGGCCGTGGGTGACGTTCGCCCGCATGGAGACCCTGCGCTCGCCCAAGCAACTGACCGGACCGGCGCTGGGGCTGCCGGCGCTGACCTTCCGGGCCTGGTATGAGGCGCAGTTCGGGGTCGAGGCCTGGGAGGCGCTCGGCAAGATCCCACGCCGGCAGTGGATGGAGTACCTGGTCTGGTACCGCAAGGTGCTGGAGCTTCCGGTCCGCAACGAGGTCGAACTCGTCGCGGTCGCGCCCGGCCCCGATGACCTGCTGACGCTGCGCCTGAGCGAAGCCGGCGCCGAGCGCGTGATCCATGCCCGCCATCTCGTGCTGGCGACGGGCCGCGACGGGCTCGGCGGCTCCTGGGCGCCGCCGATCGTCTCCGGTATCGACCGCAATCTCTGGGCCCATAGCGCCGACGAGATCGACTTCGCCGCGCTCGCGGGCAAGCGCGTCGGCGTCGTCGGCGCCGGCGCCTCGGCTATGGACAATGCCGCGGAGGCACTGGAGCGTGGCGCGGCGAGCCTGGATCTGTTCGTTCGCCGCAAGGACCTGCCGCGGATCAACAAGTTCACCGGCATCGGCAGCCAGGGTGTCGTCCACGGCTTCGCAGGTCTGCCCGACGACTGGAAATGGCGCTTCCTCGACTACGCCATGAAGGCGCAGACGCCGCCTCCGCGCGACTCGACGCTGCGCGTGTCGCGTCACCCACAGGCGCGCTTCCATCTCGGCAGCCCGATCGAGAGCCTCGTCGAGCGCGACGGCCATCTCGTCCTGACGACGGGGAAGGGCGCGTATCCGCTCGATTTCCTGATCATGGCGACGGGTTTCTCGGTCGATCTCGGCCTGCGCGGCGAACTTGCCGCCGTCGCGCCCTTCATCCGCTTCTGGAAGGACCGCTACGCGCCGCCGGCCGGCATCGACAACGCCGAGCTGGCGAGTGCCCCCGATCTCGGTCCGAGCTTCGAATTCCAGGAGCGCGAGCCCGGGATCTGCCCGGCGCTCACGCAGATCCACTGCTTCAACTACCCGGCGATGCTCTCGCATGGGAAGTTGTCGGGCGACATTCCGGCGGTCAGCGAGGGCGCGCAGCGGCTGGCGCGCGGCATCGCCCGCGCGCTCTTCGTCGCCGACCGCAAGACGCACTACGAAGCGCTCGTCGCCTTCGCCACGCCGGAGCTTCTCGGCGACGAATGGGTCGATGCCGACGCATTGGTCGCCGAACCGCGCGATCACGCACCTGCCTGACAGCGACGACTGCACCCATCGCCCTTGCCCGAGACTGCCATCACGACCGACCCAACGAAGGAGCCGATCATGAAGACGCTGACGTTAATTGGCGGTCTCGCCGCGATCCTCGCCGGCCCGGCGCCGGCCCTCGCGCAGGCCTATCCCGAAAGGCCGATCGAGATGATCGTCGCCTTCGCGCCCGGCGGCGGCACCGACGTCGCGGCGCGCTCGATCGCCCGCTACATGGAGAAATATCTCGGCGGGAATGCCCGCATCGGTGTGATCAACAAGCCCGGAGCCGGCGGTGAGATCGGCTGGACGGCGGTCGCACAGGCCAAGCCGGACGGCTACACGATCGGCTTCATCAACGCGCCTGCGATCAACGCGCTGGTCATCGAGGGCAAGGCCAAGTTCAAGATGAGCGACTTCCAGCCGGTCGCCAACCTCGTCTACGACCCCGGTGTCCTCGTCGTGCCGAAAAACAGCGCCTATACCTCGCTGAAGGACATCGTCGATGCCGCGAAGAAGGGGGCCGGTGCCGTCGTTATCGGCACCTCCGGCGTCAGCGGCTCCTCCGAGCATATCGCGCTGCTGAACTTCCAGCGCCTCGCCGATACCAAATTCACGCCGGCCTTCTTCGGCGGCACCGCGCCGGTTCGGCAGGCCGTGCTGGGTGGGCACATCCCCGCCGCGACGATGAATCTGAGCGAAGCGCTGCAGATCGCGCGTGAGGGCCAGATCAGGGTGATCGGCGTCATGAGCGCCGAGCGTTCGCCCTATCTGCCGGATGCGCCGACGTTCCGCGAGGGCGGCTATGACGTCGTGGCGGGCGCCACGCGCGGCATCGCCGCGCCGAAGGGCATCCCGGCCGAGATCATTGCGAAGCTGGAGAAGGCCGTCGATCAGGCGCTCAAGGATCCGGAATATCTCGACGCGGCCAAGCGCGCCGAGATTCCGCTGCAATACCTCGCCTCTACCGACTACAAGGCCTTCCTCGACGGCGCGACGCGCGATCTGGAAGCGACCTGGAAGGCGACGCCGTGGAAGTGAGCAGCGCGTCAGCCCCGACGCAGGAGGGAGGCGGCGCGCCTGCGCCGGGCTCGCGCAGCCTCGCCGAGATCGGATTCGCCGCCGTCCTGGTGGCGGGAGCGATCGCCGTCATCCTCACGGCCTCGGCCTATCCCGGCGATAGTGCGACCTATCCTCTCGTTATCGGGGTCGCGCTCGCCGGGCTCGGCTGCTGGATTCTGCTGCGTGAGGTGTTGCGCCGCCGGCAAGGGCGCGCCATGGCGGGCAGCTTCGCCGAACATGGCCCGCGGCTGGCGATCGGTCTGGCCGCGCTCATTCTCTATTTTCTCGCGGTCAGCCAGATCGGTTTCATCCTGCCGAGCGTCGCGCTTGGGGTCCTGCTTCCGGCAAGTGTCGGGTTTCGACGCTGGGGTCTATCCTTCGGCGTCGCCGTGATCTCGGTCGTCGCGATCCTGCTGATCTTCGTGCTCGCTCTGGAGCGTCCGATCCCACCCGACGTCCTCTCGCCGCTCGGGAGGCTGTTCCGATGATCGACGCGCTGCTGCATGCCGTGCCGCTCGTCTTCGCGCCGATGAACATCCTGGCGATGGTCATCGGCGTGGTCGCCGGCCTCGTCGTCGGTTGCCTGCCGGGGCTGACCGTCGTCACCGGGCTCGCCGTCCTGATCCCGCTGACCTTCGGGCTCGATCCGCTGTTCGCGCTCGGCATGATGGCCGGCATGTACAATGGCGGCTCCTATGGCGGCGCGATCCCCGCGATCCTGATGCGCGTGCCGGGCACGCCGGCCTCCGTCGCCACCGTGCTCGACGGCTACAAGATGACCCAGAAGGGCCAGGCGGCCTATGCGCTCCAGGTCGCGCTGCTCTCGGGCGTGATCGGCAGTGTCCTCTCCTCCATCGCGCTGATCGTGCTCTCACCACCGCTGGTCTCGTTCAGCCTGCTATTCGGGCCGATCGAGTATTTCTGGCTCGGCATCCTCGGGCTGGCCACCGTCTCCTCGCTGCTCGGCGACGACCTGCCCAAGGGCCTGATCGCGTGCGGTATCGGGCTGTTGATCGGTGCGGTCGGACAGGACATCTCCAACGGCACCGAGCGCTTCACCTTCGGCCAGCTCGAATTGCTCGATGGCTTCAGCGCCATCGTACTGCTCACCGGCCTGTTCGCGGTGCCGCCGGTGCTGCAGATGGTCGAGGAGGCCGTGAAGACCGGCATGAGCGGCGACAAGCTCAAGCTGCATGCGCAGGGCTCTGCCCTGCGACAGTGGCGCTACTTCATGCCGGTCTGGCTGCGCTCCTCGGTGATCGGCATCATCATCGGCATCCTGCCCGGCGCTGGAGGCAGCATGTCCTCCTTCCTTGCCTATAACGAGGCGAAGCGGGTGGCGCGCGAGCCGGAGACCTTCGGGCACGGCAATCCCGAGGGCGTCGCGGCCTCGGAATGCGGCAACGGCGCCGACAATGCGGCCTCGCTGATCCCGGCGCTGGCGCTGGGCATCCCCGGTTCGGGCGTTGCCGCGGTGATCCTCGGCGGCCTGCTCGTGCATGGCCTGCGGCCGGGCCCGCAGCTCTTCCGCGAGCATCCCGACATCGTCTACGGCTTCATGCTGCAGTTCCTGGTGACCTCGCTGCTGCTCGCCGTTCTCGGGGGCCTTGCGGCGACGCGCGTCTTCGGACAGGTACTGCGGCTGCCGCGCATCGTGCTCGCGCCGGTGATCCTGCTCTTCGTCACCATCGGCGTCTATTCGGTCAACAACGCTGTCTTCGACCTCTGGGTGCTGCTGGGCGTCGGCGTGGTCGGCTATGTGCTGGAGCGGCTCGATTATCCGAGCGCGCCGATCGTGCTCGGCTTGCTGCTCGGCCCGATGATCGAGAGCCAGTTGCGGCTCGCCCTAACGATCTCCGGTGGACGGACGGTCGCGCTCGTCTCGACGCCGATCGCGATCACGCTCGCGCTGCTCAGCGCGGCGATCCTGCTGACACCGGCCTGGCGGAAATGGCGCGCCGCGACATAGCCGCGGCAGCCGCATGGTGCAGCCGGCCAGCTCCGGCTGCGCCAGCGTCTCGACAAATGCCCGCTCTGTCCCGACAAAGGCAGGGCGGATTCGTCGTCCGCGGCTTCGCGAGACCCGATGTTCCGTTTCGTCCACAGCTCGGACCTGCATATCGGCAAGCGCTTCGGCACGATGCCGGAGGAGCTGCGCGGCCGGCTTCGCGATGCGCGCCACACCGTGCTCGACCGGCTGGCCGCGCAGGCGCGCGCCGGTGGGGCGGGCACGATCCTGCTGGCGGGCGACTGCTTCGACACGGAGACGCCGAGCCCTGCCATGCTGCGGCAGGCACTCGCGGCCATGGCCGGCCATGCCTCCCTGCGCTGGGTCGTGCTGCCGGGGAACCATGATTCCCTGCTGGCGGACGAATTATGGGCGGCCGCGCGCGCGGCCTTGCCGGCGAACGTCGTCCTGGCAATCCAGCCCGAGCCGATCGAACTGGAGCCCGGCGTCGCGATCCTGCCCGCACCCTGCACGACGCGGCGGCCCGGCCGCGACCTGACCGAGTGGATGGATCGGGCGGTCACGCCCGAGGGTGCGCTGCGGATCGGCCTCGCCCATGGGGCGATCCAGAGCTTTTCCGAGGATGGCACCGGGCTCGACGTGATCGCGCCCGATCGCGCCCAGCGCTCCGGGCTTGATTATCTCGCGCTCGGCGACTGGCACGGCCAGATGCAGGTCAATCCGCGCAGCTGGTATAGCGGCGCGCCGGAGCAGGACCGCTTCAAGCATGACGGACCCGGGCGGGCCTTGCTGGTCTCGCTCGCCGGGGCCGCTGCCATGCCCGAGGTCGCTCCGGTCGAGACCGGCAGCTTCGACTGGCGTGTGCTGCCGCTGGAACTGCTCTCCGGCGACGATGCCGCGGCGGCGCTGGGCGAGCGACTGCCCGCGGGCAGCATCCGCCGGCAGATCCTGTTGCGCCTTGTCGCATCGGGCAGGCTGCGGCCGCAGGCGCGCGCCGGGCTCGACGCGGCCATCGCGGCGGCCGCCCCGGAATTCGCGCATCTCTCGATCGACACCGAGGCGCTGGCGACCGATTGCGACAGCGAGGACCTCGACGCGATCGACCGCGCCGGCGCGTTGCGCCATGCGGCCGACCTGCTGCTGGCCGAGAGCCTCGACGAGAGCCGCCCGGCCAGCGAACGTCAGGCCGCACGCGATGCGCTGGTCAGGCTGTTCTCCTATTGCGAGGCGATGTCATCATGAGATTGCCGTCATGAAGCTGACGGCGCTGCGCCTCCATAATGTTCGGCGCTTCGCCGGGCGCGGCATCGCCGTCGAGGGCATCGGCGACGGCGTAAACGTGCTCTGCGCGGTCAACGAATTCGGTAAGTCGACCTGTTTCGATGCGCTGCACGCGCTGTTCTTCCAGCCCCACACCGGCACGCCCGGCGCGGTCCAGGGTCTGCGGCCCTATAGCGGCGGCAATCCGCTGGTCGAGGCCGACATCCTGACGGGCGACGGTCCGTTCCGCCTGACCAAGCAGTTCTATGGCGGGCGCCGGGCGATGATCAGGGAGATCGGCTCGGGGCGCCTCGTCGCGCAGGCCGACGAGGCCGAGCGCTTCATCGCGAACCTCGTGGAGGGCGGTACCGCCGGTCCGGCTGGCCTGCTCTGGGTGCGACAGGGCATCACCGGGATCGAGCGGCGCGCCAAGAGCGACGAAGAGAGCGAGAAGCGGGCGCGCGAATCCGTGCTGACCTCGGTGCAGGGTGAGGTCGAGTCGCTGACCGGCGGCCGGCGCATGGCGCAGGCGGTGGCCGCCTGCGAGGAGGAGCTGTCGCGGCTGGTGACGGCGACGGGACGGCCAAAGGCCGGCGGCCCTTATGCGCAGGCGCTCGAGGAGCGCGACCGGCTCGTCGAGACCGAGCGGCGGTTGGCTGCCGAGGTGAAGGCGTTGCGCGAGGCGCTGGACCGGCGTCGCACCCTGCGGGCCCGGCTGGCCGAGCTGGAGGACCCCGAGCAGCAGGCGGCGCGCCTGCGCGAGGTGGCCCAGGCAGAGGCCGCCTTCGCGACGGCCAGGGCGCAGGGCGAGGCGCTGAAGACCGCCGAGGTCGAGACGGCGCTGGCGTGCGGCCGTCGCGATGCCGCCCGGCAGCGGCTCGACGGCTACCGGCAGAATCTGGCGCGCTTTGCCGTGCTGCGCGAGCGCGAGGCCGAGGGCAGCCGCAGGCGCGACGAGGCGCTGGAGCGGCAGCGCGCATCCGGCCTGGCCGGGCAGGCCGCGACGGAGGCGGTCGAAGCGGCGGAGCGCGAGGAACGCGAGGCGCGCGAACTGCTGAGCCGCCTCGAAAAGGCCCTGCGGGCGCGCGATGCGACCGAGCGTCTCGTGGGGCTGAGGCAGGCGCAGGCCCATGCCGAGGCCGGCCGCGCGGAGGTCGAGACGATCCAGGCCGAGCTGAAGGCCTTGGCGCTGCCGGCCGGCGCGGTCAAGCAGCTCGAAGCCCTGGAGACCGAGCTCGTCGGATTGCGGGCCGCGATCGCCGCACAGGCTCCGCTGCTGCGCATGGACTATCGCACGGCGGCGAGCGGAGGGGTGGCGATCGACGGCGCCCCGCTGGCTGATGGCGAGGAGCGCGCCCTGACGCGCAATGCCACGCTGGAGATCGAGGGCGTCGGCCGCCTGGCGCTGACATTGTCGCAAGGCGGCGCCCATGACGACATCGCGCGCGCTGAAACCCGGCGAGCAAGCCTGCTGGCGACGCTCGGCGTCGAGAGCCTGATCGAAGCGCGCCGGCGCGAGACCGCGATCGGTGATCTGACCGCAAAGCTCGGCCTCGCCCGGCAGCGCCTCGCATTGCTGGCGCCGGACGGTTTGCCGGCACTGCAGGAGCAGATCGCGCGGCTGGAGAGCCAGAGTGCCGGCGCGGGCGAAGCCAAGGGCGATCCCGAGGCGGTGCGTAGCGCGCTGGCAACGGCCGAGGCGCGGGTGACGGCCTCGCGCAGCGCGGTCCGTGCGGCGCAGTCGCAGCGCGATGCGGCCCATGCCGCTGTCGTCGAAGCCGAGCGGGCATTGGCGAGCGTTGCCTCCGAACTGGCCGGTCTGGCGGCGGTGTTGGGGCCGGAGGCGGGTCGTATGGCGCAGGAGACGACGTTCGCGACAGAGCTGGCCGAGGCCGAGCGGGTCTGCGCCGCGGTGCTGGTTCAGCTAGACGAGCTCCGCAAGGGCGCGACCGACGTGGCCGGCGCCGAAGCCAAATTCCGGCGGATGCGCTCCGTCGTCGATGGGACGGCGGCCGAGATCGCCAAGCTGCGCGAGGAGACGGCCGGGCTGAACGGGCAGATCCGCGCTCAGGCCGATACGGCTGTGGAAGAGGCCTGGCAGGAGGCCGGCGACAAGCTGGCGGCGGCGCAGAAGCGGCTTGCCGGGCTGGAGCGCGAGGTCGCCTTGCTGACCCGGCTGCGCGACGCGCTGGAGGCGGCGAGAGCCGAGGCGCGCGACCATTATTTCGCGCCGGTGATGAGAGAGCTGCGGCCGCTGCTCGGGCTGCTCTTCGAGGATGCGACGGTGACCTTCGACGAGGAGACGCTGCTGCCCCGGACGGTCAGCCGCAACGGGCTGGAGGAGCCCGTCGGCGTGCTCAGCGGCGGCATGCGCGAGCAGCTCGCCGTGCTGACGCGGCTCGCCTTCGCGCGGCTTCTCGCGAAGGACGGCCAGCCGGCGCCGGTCATCCTCGACGACGCGCTGGTCTATTCCGACGACGACCGGATCGAGCGGATGTTCGACGCGCTCCATCGGCAAGCCAGCAACCAGCAGATCATCGTCTTCTCCTGCCGTCAGCGCGCCTTCGCGCAGCTCGGCGGCAACATCCTGCGGATGGTGCCGTGGACGCCCGAGGTTTGAGGGGCGGCTTGCCTTGCCTCGGATTCACGCTGTCATTCCGGGCTTGACCCGGAATCCATTGGAGGGCTCGCACTCTACGATTGATCCCGGAGCAGCGCGGTTGCGCCGCTTGTCCGGGATGACGCGGTGTTTACGGGGACAGGCGACAGCCGCTCAGAGGATCTTCGCACCGAAATTGCGGGCCGGGTCCATTTCCAAAGCGAGCCTACCGGTCGGCTCGCAGGCCGGGCCGCCGGTGCGTGAGAGCCAGCGGCCGGAGCCGGGCTCGGCCCTGAGCGTGCCGCCCGAAACGATCTCCTCGCCGCGCCGGATCACGGTCTCCGGCCAGCCTGTCACGCTGCGGCCAGCGAAGGGTGTGAAGCCGGTGAGGTCGTGCATCGCCCCATCCGTGATCGTGACCTCGCGCCTGGGATCCCAAATCGCGATGTCGGCATCGTAGCCCGGCTGGATCGCGCCCTTGCCGGGCAGGTTGTAGATCTTTGCGGGCGCCGTGGCGGTCAGATCGACGAAAGCCTCCAGCCCGCGACCGGCGAATTCCGGCCGGCCCTTCGAGACCAGCGCGTCGAAGAGCAGGGGCAGGCGGGTCTCCAGACCGGGGAGGCCGTTGGCGATCTGCTTGAAGTTCGGATTCGGCCCGGCAGAGAGCTTGCCGGTCTCGTCGAAGCGGTAAGGGGCGTGGTCGGAGGAGACCGTCTGAAGGTCGCCGAGCGCCAGCGCCTGCCAGAGCGCATCCTGGTCGGCGGCTTCGCGCGGCGGCGGCGAGCACATCCATTTCGCGCCCTCGATGCCCGGCTTGTCGAGATCGGCCTTGGTCAGGAAGAGATATTGCGGGCAGGTCTCGGCGAAGACCTTGAGCCCCTGTCCGCGCGCCTGGCGGATCACGGCGCAGCCTTCCGCCGTCGAGACGTGGAAGATCATGATCGGCTGGTCGATCAGCGCGGCCTGCGTGATCAGGCGGGTGAAGGCCTCCGATTCCGAGCCGCGCGGGTGGCTGATGGAATGGAACTTCGGCGCGGTGTAGCCGCGCTCGACGAGCTTCTTGCCCATCCAGGAGATCATGCCGTGGTTCTCGGCATGGACGCAGATCAGGGCGCGGTTCTCGCGCGCGGTCAGCATCAGGTCCAGCAGCGGCTCGTCGTCGACCTTGATCAGGTCGTAGGTCATGAAGACCTTGATTGAGGCGTGGCCTTCCTTGATCAGGGCCGGCAGGTCCTCCTGGATCGTCTTTTTGTCCGGATTGGCGACGATCATGTGGAAGGCGTAGTCGATCAGTGCGCCGCGCTTCGCCAGCGCCGCGTAGTCGTCGACGACCTTGCGCAGGTCGAGGCCGCGATGCTGGGCGGCGAAGGAGACCAGCGTGGTGTTGCCGCCGAAGGCCGCCGAGGTCGTGGCGCTCTCGAAGGTGTCGGCATTGAGCAGGCCGCCGGCCGAGACCTGCTCGACATGGGCATGGGTGTCGATGCCGCCGGGCAGGACGAATTTGCCGGTCGCGTCGATCTCGCGCTTGCCCTTGCCGAGGCCTAAGCCGATCGCCGCGATGGTGCCGCCACTGATCGCGACATCGGCAGTGAAGCTGCCCGAGACCGTGCCGACGGTACCGCCGCGAATGACCAGATCATAGGGTTCGGTGGTCATGGCGTTCTCCTGATGGGCAAAGCGAGTTCGGCGGGCCATTGGTGCTGGCGCGGCGCGACCATAGCAAACCTCCGGCCAGCGGCGAGCCGCGGCTGGCGCAGGGCTATGATTTGTTCGCGCGAGGTATTTGCGCCGCTTATATGCAGCTCGCCCGCATCGGAGGCTTGCCAGCCGGCCCGATCCCCGCTCTAGCGTTGCACATGACGATGACGCTGCATGACGGGCGCTGCTCGTGACCGGCCCCGACCACGATGAAAGCCCGTTGACGCTCGCCGCGCTGGGCTGGTCGGATTTCTTCGCCGGGCAATGCGAGCCCGACGAGGCCGGGCTGGTGCCGGCGCGTATCGCCACCGTCCATCGCGCCCGGATGAGCGCGATCACGCCGGACGGCCCGATCAGGCTGGAACTGCCGGTTCACACCAACACCGGCGACTACACGGTCGGCGACTGGGTGCTGGTCGAACCCGGCACGCATCGGTTGAGGCGCCTGCTGGAGCGCAGGAGCGTGCTCGCGCGGCGCGTCGAGGGCAGCAAGACGCCGCAACTGGCGGGCGCCAATATCGACACGCTGTTCATCGTCACCTCCTGCAATGCTGATTTCAACGTCGCAAGGCTGGAGCGTTATCTGGCGCTCGCCAATGAAAGCGGCGCCGAGCCCGTCATCCTGCTGACCAAGGCCGATCTCGTCGACGACGTCGAAACCTATCGCGCGCAGGCGGCGGCGCTGCAGCGCGGGCTGGTCGTCGCGAGCGTGAACCCGCGTGGGGCGGATGCGGCTGCCGTGCTCGCGCCCTGGTGCAAGGAGGGGCGGACGGTCGCGCTCGTAGGCTCGTCCGGCGTCGGCAAGTCGACGCTGGTCAACGCGCTCGCCGGCACTGGCGAGAGCGAACAGCAGCAGACCGGCGGCATCCGCGCCCGCGACGACAAGGGCCGCCACACCACGACCTCGCGCTCGCTGCATGCGATCGCCGGTGGGGGCTGGGTCATCGATACCCCGGGCATGCGCACCCTCCATGTCAGCGATGCGGCGTCGGGCCTCGAGACGCTGTTCGCCGAGATCAGCGAGCGCACGCATCTCTGCCGCTTCCGCGATTGCAGCCACGAGCACGAGCCCGGCTGCGCGGTACAGGAGGCGGTCAAGCAGGGCATCATCGACCCCGAAAGGCTGGCGCGCTGGCGCAAGCTCGATCTCGAGAACAAGGCCAAGACGCCGGAGGCGAGGGGGCCGAAAGGCAAGCGGCGCTGAACTCTAGCCCGGCGACGTCACCACCGGCCTCGCGATGCGATGCCTTGTTGCCACGCCATGTCCTGCGCGCCATGGTCCGGTCCGCGTGTCCCTTGGCGTTTCAGGGGACGCCGGAAGCGGGAGGACAGGTCATGACACTCCAAATCAACAGCATCGCTCCTGATTTCGAGGCGCAGACGACCGAAGGCAAGATCCGGTTCCACGACTGGATCGGGGAGGGCTGGTGCGTGCTCTTTTCCCATCCCAAGGACTTCACGCCCGTCTGCACGACGGAACTCGGCAAGATGGCCAAGCTCAAGCCGGAGTTCGACCGGCGCGGCGTCAAGATCATCGGGCTCAGCGTCGATCCGGTCGACCGGCATGCGAGCTGGGCCCAGGACATCGCCGAGACCCAAGGCTTCGCGCCGAACTATCCGATGATCGGCGACACCGATCTCGCGGTCTCCAAGCTCTACAACATGCTGCCGGCCGAAATCGAAGGCACCTCCGAGGGCCGCACCGCCGCCGACAATGCGACCGTCCGTACGGTCTTCGTCATCGGACCGGACAAGCGCATCAAGCTGATGCTGGTCTATCCGATGAGCACAGGCCGCAACTTCGACGAGATCCTGCGCGTGATCGACTCGATGCAACTCACCGCCAAGCACAAGGTCGCGACGCCGGTGAACTGGCAGAACGGCGACGACGTCATCATCCTCGCTTCGGTTTCCGATGACGACGCCAAGAAGCAGTTCCCCCAGGGCTGGACGACGCTGAAGCCTTATCTGCGCGTGCTGCCGCAGCCGCGGTGAAGGGCGGGGCCTGGGCCCCGCGACAATACCGGCCAGCGCCGCGAGCCTGTCACGATAGGCGAACGGCGCCGTGCTCGGGCTTGAAACGGAAGCGGAAACGGTCGCGAGGGGCCTTTCCGATCCGAGCTGATGGCGACATGATCGGTTGCGTGGCCTGGGCCCGCGCAACCGCGACGCATGGGACATCGAGAGGGCGGTCAGGACGGGCCGACGCTACGGCCAAGATATCCACGGTACTCAAAAAGCGGCGGCTGCGATGGTCGGCTTTTTCGATTACATCTGGCGCAACAGCCGCCGTGAGCAGATCAGGATCATCTGCATCGTCGTCCTGTCGCTGCCGTTCTATTACTTCTCCCTCGACGTTCCCCGGTACATCATCTCCGACGCCCTGCAGGGTCGCGCCTTCGCGGACGGGCGGGAGAGCGCGCGGCTGTTTCACGTCGCCTTGAGCCTGCCGGACTGGCTGGGCGGGCCGCGGACCATCTTCGACGGGGTCTGGCTCGACAGGCTGTCCTATCTGTTCGCGCTGTCGGGGCTTTTCCTGCTGCTCGTGCTGATCAATGGCGGGTTCAAATACGTCATCAACATGCGCAAGGGCGCCTTGGGCGAGCGCCTGCTGCAGCGCCTGCGTCTCGACCTGTTCTCGGCGGTGCTGCGCTTCAAGCCCGAGGCGCTGCAGCGCATCAAGCCCTCCGAGGCGGCGACGATCATCAAGGACGAGGTCGAGCCGATCGGCGGCTTCGTCGGGGACGCCTTCGTGCAGCCGGTCTTCCTGGCGGGGCAGGCCCTGACGGCGCTCGCCTTCATCCTCGCGCAGAACGTCGCGCTCGGCCTGATCGCCGCGGGCATGATCCTGATCCAGGGCGCGGTCATCCCCCGCCTGCGGCGCGAGCAGATCCGGCTCGGCAGGCAGCGGCAGATCGCGTCGCGGGCCTTCGCCGGCAAGATCGGCGAAGTGGTCGAGACCATGGCGGAGGTCACCAACCACGGCACCTCCGCCGTCGAGAAGAGCCAGGTGGCGCAGCGGCTGGAGACGCTGTTCGGCATTCGCTACCGTCTCTACGGTCGCAAATTTGCGGTCAAGACGCTGAACAACCTGCTGGCGCAGATCACGCCGTTCCTGTTCTACGCGGTCGGCGGCTATTTCGCCCTGGCGGGCCGCCTCGATCTCGGCCAGCTCGTCGCCGTCATCGCGGCCTATCGCGATCTGCCGTCTCCGGTGAAGGAGCTGATCGACTGGGACCAGCAGCGGCTCGATGTCGAAGCCAAGTTCCAGCAGGTGGTCGAGCACTTTTCCCTGAACGGCGATGCACCGGACGAAAGCACGGCCGGCGGAGGCGACGGGGCTGCCTGCCTCGCCGGTCCAGGCGCGATCATCGCTCGCGGGCTGACGGTCGTGAATCCGGCCGGCGATCATGTGCTCGACCGGGTCTCGCTGTCGCTGCCGCTGCCGGGGCATATCGCCCTGTCGGGTGGCGCGAGCGAAGGAGCAGGCGTCCTGGCACAACTGCTGGGCGGCGGCCTGAGCGTCAGCGACGGTTCCCTGACCATCGCCGGCACGCCCCTGTCGCTGCTGTCGCCCGAGGCGCGCGGTCGCGCGATCGCCTATCTCGGCCCCGAGCCCGTGATCCTCGAAGGGAGCCTGCGGGACAACATCCTCTATGGCCTGCGCCGGGTCGTGCCGGACGAGGCCGGCCCGGCAGGGTGGTCCGTCGATCCCGGCCGGGCCAACGCCGCCGACGAGGCCGAACTCGACCAGATGCTGATCGAGGTGCTGAGGGTCGTCGGGCTCGCCGATGCGGTGTTCCGGTTCGGGCTCGCCTGCAAGCTCGACCGCGACACCCCATCCGAGGTCGTGCCCCGCATCTCCGATATCCGCCCCCGCATCCGCGCCAGGCTGGCGGAGCGGGGGATGGACGCCGCGATCGAGCCCTATGATCCGGGTCGCTACACGCGCAATGCGACGATCGGCGAGAACATCCTCTTCGGCGTGCCGGTCGATCCGGCGCTGGTCGGAGCGCGTCTCGCCAGCCATGCCCCGACGCGCCGCGTGCTGGCCGATCTCGGCCTGACCGACACGCTCCTGGGGATCGGGCGGCGCATCGCTGCGACGATGCTGGAGATCTTTCGCGATCTCGCCCCTGGCCATATGCTGTTCGAGCAATATTCCTTCATCGCCGCCGACGATTTCCAGGAGTACCGGGAGACGCTCGGCCGCATGGCGAGCGGCGTGGCGAGCGAGGCGGACCGCACGCGGCTCATCGGGCTAGCCCTTCTCTATATCGAGCCGCGGCACCGTCTCGGCTTGCTGGACGCAGGCGTCGAGGGACGTATCCTGGCGGCGCGTTCGGCCTTTCACGAACGGGCGCCGGCCGATTCCGTCCATTCGATCGCCTTTTACGATCCCCAGAGCTACTGCACGGCCGCACCCGTGCGCGACAACGTCCTGTTCGGCGCGGTGGCGCATGACGCGGCCGTGGCCGACGAGGTCATCCGCGACACGCTGGCGGAGCTCGGGCTGGATGCGGAGATCTATCGCCGCGGGCTAGAACAGCCGGCCGGCTATGCGGGGCGGCTGCTGTTTCCGGCGATGAAGGTGCAGATCGCGCTGGCGCGCTGCCTAATCAAGCAGCCGCAGCTGCTCATTCTCAACAACGCTTTCGGAGCCTTCGGCCAGAGCGATGCGCGGCAGATCCTCAAGCGCGTCCGGGCGGCGATGGCTGGGCGGACGGTGATCGTCGCCGGGCGCGATCTGGCCTCCGACCAGGGCTATGACCTGCACATCGCCTTCGAGGGCGCCAGGCTGTCGACCGTTCAGAGCGGTGCCGGGGCGGCGCTGGCCGCGGAATGGCCGGAGCCGATCGAGGCCGAAGCCGACAGGGCCGCGCGGATCGACACCGAGGAGATCCGCGTCCTGCGGGCGGTGCCGATCTTCGGCGACCTCGACACGGCGCGTCTCAAGCTGCTCGCCTTCACCGGCGAACGCGTCGCCTTTGCTGCAGGCGATGTGCTGTTCCGGCAGGGCGATGAATCGGATGCGGCCTATGTCCTGCTCTCGGGCACAGCAGATGTCGTGATCGCGGCCGGAGATGGCGGCCCGGTCCGCGTTTCGAGCCTCGCCCAGAACGCGATCGTCGGCGAGATGGGGCTCGTCACGGACGACCCCCGCTCGGCTACCGTGGTTGCGACCTCTGCCGTCGACGCATTGAAGCTGCGCAAGGACGTCTTCCTGGCGCTGCTCGCCGAGTTCCCGAAGATGGCGCTGTCGGTGACGCGGCTGATGGTCAGACGTCTGCGGGACAATGCCTCGCCGAGCTCATCCGAGCGGCGCGACGGCGGGCCGGGGCGGTGACGTGGCGTGGCCCCCTGGCCGTGCATCGGCTTCTCCAATGAGCGGATTCACGCTTCCGGGCCGGTGTCCTATGGAGCGACGTAGCTCATGGCCAGCTTCTGCGCCGGCGCGAGGACGCGACGGGCCGTCGAGACCGTGCGAATCCGGGGCGGAGCCGCGTCGATGGCGTACATGCGGATCAGCCGCGACCCCTCCAGGTCGCGGTCGTGCAGGACAGCGCTGCGGGGCGGGCGCGTCTCGGCGATGCAGCCGGTGAAAGCGAAGGGCGTGTAGATCGGCAACTCATAGGCCTCCCAGCCATCCGTTTCCGGCGGGCTCGGACGTTCCATGATCCATTCGGCGGTGGCGCCGCTGATGCGGCAAGGGCCGGGCGCAAAGGCCTTGAAGGCCTCGAGCGTGATGTCCCTGGTGACGTTCCTGATATTGCAGATCACCGAGGTCGCGTCGAACACCCTGATGCTGGCGCTGATCACGTCGCCGGGGTCGACGGGCAGGGCGAGAGGCTCCTCGTCCGTCACTTGGCCGCGCGCCCACCACTGGAACCAGGCGCCGTATTCGGCACGCCCCGTCGTTCCGCTCGTGCAGCGCTGCTTCGTGCCGATCTGCGGCAGCGAGGAGTCGAGATAGGCTCTCTGGCCGTCGAGGCCGATCCAGGTCGAGCTGCGGTATTCCGGTTCGGTGCCGCCGGGC
This sequence comes from Allobosea sp. GW822-FHT03F07, assembly GCF_058801345.1. Taxonomy (NCBI): domain Bacteria; kingdom Pseudomonadati; phylum Pseudomonadota; class Alphaproteobacteria; order Hyphomicrobiales; family Alloboseaceae; genus Allobosea; species Allobosea sp. GW822-FHT03F07. Next base: position 167,554 of record NZ_JBXAND010000005.1, on the reverse strand, counting down.
GGGACGGACACGGCTGGGACCGTCCAGTCGGCCATGACCGAAGCGAAGCTGTGGCCGTCGCGGGGCGTGATGTAGCCGCCCGACCAGTTGACGCTCTTCTGCGCCGGCTGCGCGGTGGGGGCCGCGAGGGGGACGACGGCGCCATCCGGCGCCAGATCGGTCATGGCCAGCGCCGCCATGTAGTTGTGAGGGCGACCATCGACCGCGCCCTTCAGAAAGGCGCGGCGGAACGCCGTCGCATTCGGGTTGGTCGGCATCGCGTTGAGCGTCGGCAAGCCCAGGCGGAGCAGCGCGCTGTCGGACGCGCGCGACGGTACGAAGTCGTCGGGCGGCACGCCGAAGGTTTCGATCCGGGCGCGCCGCGGCAGGTCCGCTTCGCGTCCACCGCGCCCGCCACGCCCGCCACGCCCGGCCGTCACGGAAAGCTCCTATCCGGCGTCCATTCGCGCCTCGCGGCGGCGATCACGGCGCGCCCGAAAGGCCGGATCGCGTAGCCGGCCGGATCCTGCGTGTCGGGCTCCGTCAGGACGTCGAAGGCCGCCCTGGCGAGCGCCTGTCCGGCAGCGGAATCGCTCGGATAGTGCAAGCCGGCGATCTCGCGGTTGCGCGCGACGCGGCGCGCCAGCGCGAGCAACGCCTCCGTCAGGGCCGTGACGTCGTCCGGGGGCAGGGGCGGATCGACCTGTTCCAGCACGTGCTGCATGCAGAGCGCGATCAGATGGGCCTGCGTCGCGTGGCCGCTCGGATAGGAGGAGTGGCCGGGCACCGGCACCGGCGGCAGGAGCGCCGGGCATTCCCAGGAGGGGCGGGGCCGGTTGAACTCGTGCTTGAAGTGGAGCGCGGTGAAGGAGCCGATCAGGCTCGCGACGTGCAGCACGCGGAATGTGCGCGGATGCGAGCCGGGCGTCATCGCCAGCAGGCCCATGAAGGCCGTGATGAACTCGATGTCCTGGGCCAGGATCTCTCCCAGCGCCGAGGCCCGCTCGTCGCGGGCCATGGTACGAAGGATGTCGATTTCGACGGCCTGCTTCGTCGGCGATGTCGCGTCGGTCGGGTCGGCGTATCCGTTGAGGTCGAGCAGGATGTCGACGAGGTCGTCGTGGATCGCGCCCGGCGACCAATTGTCGGCGAAGCGCGCGAGAACCTTGAAGGCGTACCAGCGAGCGCCCCAGTTGTTGTCGTCGAACTCGACCGAGGGGGCGTCGTCGGCATCGGCGCTGCGGAAGCGGACCCTTCGCCTCGTACCGTTGGACTCGTCGCGGATATGCACCGTGCGGCAAAGCTCGGCGAGGCGCCCGACCGCGCCTGGCCCGGCGGGATAGGTTTCCATCACGAAGGGGAAATCGGCTCTGTCGGGAAGGAACCAGCCGCCTCCCATGTCGCCGCTGATGCCGGCATTTCCCGTATTCCCGGTGTTTCCGGTATTCCCGGTGTTTCCCGTATTGCCGGTCATGGCGCCCCCGCACGATTGCCGCGATTGCAACTCGTTAGGCTTCGGCTCAGTCAGGCAGTCCCGCCTCGCGCAGATGTCCGATCCATGGCTCCAGAACGGATGGCACGAACGGGCAGCGCGGGGCGTAGGAGGTCAGGCGAAAATCAGGCTGGACCAGCATCAGGCGGTCGGCCGCGCTCGCGGCCTCCGCCAGGCGGCCAGCGGCGACCAAGCTGGCCGCAAGCGTGCGCAATGTAAAGCGGATTGAGGGATTGTGAGCCACCGCGCTGCGCGCCCAGCCAACCGCCTGATCGTAGTCGCCGTTGATGTAATGCGCCTGGGCGAGCATGCCTTCGTGCCAGAAGCGGTAGGGATCGGCCGGCGCCAGGCGCTGGCCGTTCTCGCCGTGCAGCACAGCCAGCGGGCCGTTGCCGACGAAGCCACGGGTCGCGCTGCTCATCGTCCAGGCCATCGCGACGCTCGGCCCAGCCTCGATCGCGCGATCGAGGAAACGCTGCGCGGTCACGAAATCGCGCAGCAGGAAGGCCTGGACATGGCCGTAGATCGCGAGCGCGAGCGGGTCGTTGCCGTCGCGCTCGATCGCTGCGAGTGCCCGGTCGACCGCCTCCCTGGCGTCGCCGTCAGGATCTGGCGATCCGAGTTCGCCGACGCGGAAGACATGCCAGAGGGCCGCATAGGTGAAGGGCGGCGCGTAGGACGGATCCAGCGCCATGGCCTGCTGCAGCAGCCCGCGCGCACGGGCGAAGCTGTCGGGGTCCATCTTGTAGAGCAGATCGAGCGCTTGCAGCAGCAGGTCGTAGGCGGTCATGTTCTGGGGATGCTGGCGCAGGGCCCGGCGCAGCTCGCGCTCACGGACATGGGGAGCGATGGTCCTGACGAGCTTCAGCGAGATGCGATCCTGCAGCTCGAACAATTCGGCCATCTTGCCGTCATAGTGATCGGCGCTGACCACGGCGCCGTTCTCGTTGGCGATCAGCTCGGTGCTGATCCTGACCCGGCCGTCAGAGAGGGCGACGGTGCCGTCCATGACGTAGCGAACGCCGAGCTTGCGGCCGATCGCGACCGGATCGATCCGCCGCCGGCCGTATTCCAGCGTCGACCCGCGCGAGATGACGAACAGGTCCTTGAGGCCGGACAGCGATTGGATGATCGAGTCGACGACGCCGTCGGCGACGAAGGCCTTGTTGGGGCTCGATCCATTCATACGGAAGGGGAGGACTGCTATGGAGGCCCGCGCATCGGCATCGGCATGGCTCTCGCCGATCTTGCGGGTCGGCCCCGCCCCGGCCTCCGAGCGAAGGGCGAAAACGCGCACCGGGCGCTTGTGATTGCGCAGGTAGATTTCGCCCATGTCAAAGGCGAGCGATCTGGATTCCTCGTCGGCCCGCTCGAAGACGGCCTTCGATATGATGACGCCGCCTTGCTCGGCATAGGATTGCAGCCGGGCGGCGACATTGACGCCGTCGCCGAAGATATCGTCGTTCTCCAGAATGACGTCGGCGAGATGGATGCCCATCCGGAACGCGATGCGCAGAGCGAGCGGCTGGTCGGCGGTCGCGACGGCGAGCGCGCGCTGCAGGGAGAGCGCGCAACGGGTCGCCGCCGGCGCACTGTCGAAGGTCGCCAGAAACCCGTCGCCGGTGTTCTTGACGATCCGTCCCCCATGCTTCTGGACGCAAGGGTCGATCAGGCTGGAGCGCAGGCGCATCAGGCGATTATGAGTCGCTTCCTCCGCCGCCTCGCTGAGGCGCATATATCCGACGACGTCGGCGGAGAGAATGGCGGTCAGATGGCGCTGCATCTTCGCTACGAAGCTCTCGCATCCAGACCGGAAGGCGCCGGTCGAGACGGCCAGTGCAGGTTCAAGCTTCTGCGGATGCTGGCATGAGAGACGTGCGTGGTCCACCGCTATGCTGAGCGGCTTCGAGGCATGGGGCGCAGAGAGCGACCGTGGTTGAACACATTTGCGTGCGTCGCGGCCGGCGGGCGGCCGCGACGGCCTGCTGACGAGCATGACGGCCGATTGCAATTGTCGTGACAAATCAGCCATCTGCTCGCGTCACTTCGGATCCCAATACAAGGCCTCGATGCGGGGTATTCCGATGTCGCTCAGGGTATGATCGTCGAGAGGCTCCACGTCGAAGCCGGTACGCCGATCGTCGCCCGTCCGGAACAGCCAGCGACGGAGATGTCCAGCTTGCCGCGACAACCGGGCCAGGAACGGGCATTCACCGGCGCGGGCAGCCGGCGCGATGTCGCGCAGCGGCTCAAGGTCTGCTAGGTTCAAGGGCGTTTGATGACGGTTTGTGGCACTGAACACGATGAAACTCCCCTCCTGATCGGCTTTCCACCCGATCGCGGCTGGCGATCACGGCGGCTGATCGGTGATGGGTTTTGGGACTTTCCCGCTTCGCGTTCTGTGCGCTGGGTCACACAAGCTCCGGTTGCTCGGCGCAGCCGGTCGTCGGGGGCGCGGAATGAACGAGGGACATCAGCGCATTGCGAGCCTCCTGTCGGCGAACCCGTTCTTCTCCGGCCTGGTCCAGGACACGCTCGACAGGATCGCGAACATCTGCAAGCCGCACCATCTCGCCGCGCGCGAGGTGCTGTTCCTCAAGGGAGACCCGAGCGATGGGCTCTATGCGATCCGGCGCGGGTTGATCCGCATCGGAACCACGGATGAGCTCGGGCAGCAGATGACGATGAACGTGCTTGGAGGCGGCGACGTCTTCGGAGAGATCGCGTTGCTGGACGGTCGCTCGCGCACGGCGGACGCGGTGGCGATGGAGGACACCGAGATGTTCTTCCTGCCACGGCGCGACCTCCTGAACCTGCTCAGAAGCGAGCCTTCGATCGCGCTGCAGTTGATCGAGCTTCTGTGCGCGCGACTGCGCGACATCATCGAGCGGATGGAGGAGACGACGTTCCTGCCCGCCGAGACGCGGCTCGCGCGCCGGATTCTGGTGCTCGCCACCGATTACGGCACGGAAGTGCATGCCTCGCAGGAAGAACTGGCCTCGCTCGCGGGTGTGACGCGCGAGACCGTGAACCGCCAGCTACAGGGTTGGAAGCGCAACGGCGTCCTTTCCCTGGGACGCGGGCGGCTTATGATCCATGATCTCGACCAGTTGAGGCGGCTGGCCAAGACCGGGGCGATTTGAGAAGACCGGGGCGATCTGACGGGCGAGGTTGCCGCGCCCAACAGCCGTCAGCGCCTATCCCGGCGGCTGCGCTGCATGCGGAGAAAGCACTGCGGCGGCAAAAACGGAGACGGGCCGGTCGAACCCCTTCAGCGCGCGCGGCGCGAGCTCGACCAGGGGCAGGCGCCTGCCGACCGCCTCGGCTGCGACGCGATCGACCAGGATCTCGCGGTCATAGGCGCCGGAGCACAGCCGCGCCGCGAGGTTCACCACATTCCCGATCGCGGTGTAGTCGAGCCGGCCTTCGGAGCCGATCCGGCCGACGGTCGCCGGCCCCATGGCCAGACCGACGCCGAAGCCGAGGTGGTGATCGAGCACCTGGCGGCGGGCCAGGAGGTTCTGCACGTCCGCCTGCATGTCGCGGGCCATTTCCACGGCGCGCAGGGCGGGATCGGGGCAGGGCACCGGCGCGTTGACGAGCACCATCGCGCCGTCACCGGAGAAGTTGGTCAGCGTCGCGCCATGCCTCCCGACCACTCTTTCGAGGGCGTCGTAATACTCGCCCAGCAGATGGATCACGGTCTCGGGCTCGGCGCGCGCCGAGAAGGCGGTGAAGCCACGCAAGTCGCAGAAGACCACGACCACCTCCACGCGCCGGCCGTCGAGCACATGGTCGTCACCGCTGCGGTCGACCAGCTCGGCCACCTGCGGCGCGAGAAAGCGCTTGAGCCGGCTGATGCGTTCCGAGCGCTCCTGCGATACCGCCAGTTCGCCCGCCATCTCGTTGAAGCGGGCTGCGAGCCGCTCGAGTTCGTCGCCTGTTACGATGCTGATCCGGTGGTCGAACTGCCCTGCGCCGATCCGGGCGGCCCCATCTTCCAGAAGCAGGATCGGCCGGGTCATGCGCTGGGTCAGCCAGTAGGCCAGTGCCGCCGCCAGTGCCGCGCCGGCGACGAGCAGGCCCAGCGTGCGCCATAAGGCGGCATAGATCGGCCCGAACGCCTCGGCGAGAGGCTGGCTGACGACCACGCTCCACCCGGTCGCGGAGATCGGCGCCATCGCCGCCAGCACCGTGCTCCCGGCCATGTCCCGGCCGGCGATCGCCTCGCCGGGACGATCGAGAACGGCTGCCAGCAGGTCCCGAAGCGGCTGGGTCGCGGTCTCGTCGGCGCGCAGCACCAGGCTGATGTCGGGATGAGCTATCAGGCGGCCTTGCCGATCGAGCACGAAGGCCTCCCCGGTGCGCCCGACCCTTATCGCCGAAACCACGTCCCAGATGAATTTGAGGTTGACCTCTGCGACGGCGACGCCGGCAGCCGCGCGATTACCCGCGACCGCAACCGTCATGAAGGGTTCCGAGCCGCGCTGGAACGTGACCGGCCCGAACCAGGCACGGTCCTCGCGGGCGCCGGTCACGGCCGGATCGGTGGAATGGTCGTCGCCGCCCTCGATCCGGTTGAGGCCGAGGCGGGACACGAACAGGCGCTCCTTGCCGGCGGCATCGAACAGAGCGAGGCTAAGGACCGCCGGGACCTGGCGCAGGAGGAGCAAAGCGTCGAGCCGGCGTCTCTGATTGGCAATCTCCGACCAGGGCAGTTGCACGGTCCATCCGAGCTGGTCGCGGATGCCTTCCATGAAATCCTGAATCCTCGCCGCAGCCGCGCGTGCTTCGGTGTCGAGCAGGGCGTTCAGATCGGCCCGCCGGTCGCGATAGCCGAACCAGGCCTGGCTCCCGCCCGCGATCAGGAGCGGTACGACCACTGCCGCGAACAAGACGAGGAAATATTTGCTGAACAGCGACATTCGCGGTGCGGCGCGGGGATCGGACACGGTCTTGGCTCCCGGGCGGCGCGCCGGTCGGATCATGCGGTCAGAGGGTCATTCGATGACGAGGTCGGCGCTGCTCAGAAGCGAAGGCGGAAAGGTAAGGTCCAGGGTCCTCGCGGCCTTCAGATTGATGCACATCTCGACTTTGGTGACGCGCTGGACCGGGAGTTCCGACGGTCTCATGCCCTTGAGGATGCGGCCGGCATAGATGCCCGTGTGCCGGTGGGACTGGTCGAAATCGCCGCCATAGCTCATCAGGCCGCCGGAAAGCGGGAAGTCGCGCGATTGCATGATAGCCGGCACAGCCCGGGCGACCGCCAGCGCCGCGAGTTGCGGGCTGCGATAGGCGAAGTAGGGGTCGGAGGTGAAGACGAGGCCGCCGGCGCGCATCTCGACTGCGGCGCCGAACAGATTATCGAACTCCTGTTCGGCGCTGGCCTCGAGGACGCGCAGCTCCAGACCGAGGCTGCCCGCAGCGGCCCGGAGGTTGGCCAGCTGCGACTTCGCCGTCGGGCTCGCCGGATTGACGGCGACCGCGAACAGCTTGATGTCCGGGCGCAGTTCGCTCATGAACTCCAGACGCTTGCGCGAGACCTCGACGCTCAGGCTGGACACGCCCGTCAGATTGCCTGCCGGCCGGGAGAGGCTGTCCACCACGCCGAGCGCGATTGGGTCGCCCCCCATCTCGAACACGACCGGAATGACGGAGGTCGCCGATTTGGCCGCCAGCGCGACTTCGGCGCCGCCGGGCGCGACGATCACGCTGACCTGACGGTCGGCCAGATCCTTCGCCAGCGTCGGCAAGCGGCGATATTGGCCTTCCGCCCAGAGATAATCGATCGCGACGTTGCGCCCCTCGATATACCCGGTTTCGGCCAGCCCGGCCCGGAAGGCCGCAAGACGGCTGGCGTAACGATCCGGCGTTTCGGAGCCGAGATAGCCGATCACCGGCATCGGGGGGCGCTGCGCATGGGCCGGGCAAGTCCACGACGCCACCGCTCCGCCGAGGAGTGCGATGAGATCGCGCCGCCTCATTCGAGCGGCTGTCGCGGCCGAGGCGGAGGGCACGAAGCGCAAGGCCGTCTCTCCTTCCAACCAACATCGCCTGTCAGCGTGAAACGTACAATCTTATCCTATGCGCTCGGTCGCGGTATAGTCGGATACAGGACGCCGTCAGCGCCGCGTGACAACGACTTCGAGATAGGCGCTCGGCACGACCACCGTTGCGTCGCCGGAGCGGTTGAAGCGGGCGATCAGAGCCTTGAGGTCCTGCTCCAGTGCGAGCTGCGCCGGCGGCGCCAGGGCGGCGAACGTCTTGAGCACGGGGCCGTAGTAGCCCCTGAATACTTCGAGCCAATGCTCCGGCGAGCGATAGCGGAAGACGAAATGGCGTTCCGTCGCCTCGACCGTCGCCCCGCGAGCGGGGAAGAGCTCGGCCAGCCGCGCCCGAGTGCCCCAAAGCGCCGGCGAGCGTGCGCCGGGCGGCGGCGCGACATGCTGCCCGATCGTCTTGAAGAGCTGGCCGATGAAGCCTTCGGGAGTCCAGTTGGCCATTCCGATCTTGCCGCCGGGCCGGCAGACACGCAGCATTTCGCCGGCGGCGCGTTCCTGGTCGGGTGTGAACATCACGCCGAAGGTCGAGAGGACGGCATCGAAGCTGGCGTCCGGAAAGGGCAGGGCTTCCGCATCAGCCTCGCGAAAGACCATCTCCAGGCGCTCCGCGCCGGCCCGCTCGCGGGCGCGGTCGAGCAGGGCGCCGACATAGTCCGTGCTCGTCACCTTGCACCAGCGCCGCGCGGCTGCCAGGCTCGCATTGCCGTTGCCGGCGGCGACGTCGAGCACCGTCTGCCCCGCACGCAGGTCGAGGGCCTCGCAAAGGTTCTCTCCGACGATTTGCAGGGTGGTGCCGACGACGGCATAATCGCCTGACGACCAGGCGCCGTGCTGGCGGGCCTTGATCGCGGCGAAGTCGATGGTCGGTGCGGGTTGGCTCTGGATCGTGGCAGTGGCTGACATCGTTCGTTCTCCCTGAGAGAGGGGCCGTGCGGCCATGATGCGGCCCATGCCTGCGACGGCAGGGACAGGCCTGTCGCCGCGAAGCCTTGCGACGATGCCGCGAAGACTACTGGCCACTCGTGGAAACGAGCGTGGGAGCCGGAGTGGAAATGGCCGTGGAATCCGACCTCGCCACCATTCCCGGAGGAGGCCCGGCCCTGCAGGTCCGGTTGCTCGGGCCGCTGGCCATCCGGCGCAACGGGACGCCGCTGGCGCTTCCGGCGTCTCGCAAGGTTCGCGCCCTCCTCGGCTATCTCGCGCTGGCGCAGCAGGCGATCCCGCGGGCCAGGCTGTGCGAATTGCTCTGGGACGTACCAAACGACCCGCGCGGGGAGTTGCGCTGGTGCCTGAGCAAGATCAGGCACCTCGTCGACGAACCCGGCCGGGTAAGGCTCCGCACGCAGGCCGACACGGTGCAGTTTGACCTGTCGGATTGCAGCGTCGATGCGCGCGACATCGCGCATGCGAGCCAGGCGGGGATCGGGTCGCTCGGCCTCGCGCAGGCGAAAGCCCTTGCGGGGCTCTTCGAGAGCGAGTTCCTCGACGGGCTCGAGATCGAGCGCTGCCCAGCTTTCGACAACTGGCTCGTCGCGCAACGGCGGCGCTTCCATTGCGCTCACATCGCCCTGCTCGAAAGGCTGGTCGCGGGCGACGACGACCCTGGCGACGGCCATCTGGAGCGCTGGCTGGAGCTGGCGCCCTTCGATCTGAACGCGCATGGCTTCCTGTTCGGGAGGCTGGTGCGTCATGGCCAGCTTCGCGACGGCGACGCGCATCTGGCGGCGGCGAGCCGCCTGTTTGAAGCGGAAGGCTTCGACGCTGCGCCGCTGCGCCAGGCCTGGGCTGCGGCCCGGATGCGCGGCTCCGACCCCCCGCAGGCCGTCGTCGTGGTGCCCGCCAGCGCTTCTGACGCCGGTGCGGCTGAGGATGGCGGGGTTGTCGGCACCTCGGCGCGGCGAGCTTCGATCGCGGTGATGCCGTTCACCGACCAGTCCCCGGCGGCCGGCGAGGATGGCGGGGCGGGGGCTGCGCTCGTGCGTGACGTCATCACCCGTCTGGCGAAGCTGCGCTGCCTCTTCGTCATCGCGCAGGGCTCCGTCTTCAGGCTGCACGAACGGCATATCGGCGCGCGGCAGGCCGGCCGGATGCTCAAGGTCGCCTATGTCGTCAGCGGCTCGCTGCGGCGCCAGGGCGGCCGCCTGACGATCACCGTCGAGCTTGCCGAAACTGAAGGCGGCAGAGTCGTCTGGGCGGAGATCTTCAACCGGGCGACGAACGACATCTTCGCAGTTCTCGACGAGATCGGCGACCGCATCGTCGCCAGCGTCGCCAGTGAGGTCGAGGCGGCCGAGCGCAACCGGGCGATCCTGAAGCCGCCCAACGGCCTCGACGCCTGGGAGGCGCATCATCGCGGCCTGTGGCATATGTACCGCTTCAACCAGGCCGACAACGACACGGCGCGCGACCTCTTCCAGCGGGCGATCCGACTCGATCCGACCTTCGCACGCGCCTATGCCGGGCTATCCTTCACCCATTTCCAGAACGCCTTCCAGGGCTGGACGGCACGCGCGCCGCAGATCGATCTCGCCTTCGAGGCGGCCGGGCAGAGCCTCATGGTCGATGACCGCGATCCTGCGGCGCATTGGGCGATGGGCCGGGCGCTCTGGCTGCGCGGCCGGCACGACCAGTCGGTCACGGAACTGGAGCAGGCGATCGAACTCAGTCCCAATTTCGCCCAGGGGCATTATGCGCTGGCCTTCGTCCATTCGCAGGCCGGCGATGCGGCCGCCGCGATCGCCTCTTCGGACCATTCGCGCCAGCTCAGCCCGTTCGACCCCATGCTGTTCGGCATGCTCGGCGCCCGTGCCATGGCGCTGGTCCGCTTGGGGCGGTTCGACGAGGCGGCCGACTGGGCGATCAGGGCCGCGGCCCGCCCGAACGCACATGCGCAGATCCTGGCGATCGCCGCGCTGTCGCTCGGGCTCGCCGGGCGGCTCGACGAGGCGCGGGTCCATCTCGCAGCGATCCGCCGGGCGCTGCCACGCTACGGCATCGAGGACTTCCTCACCGCGATGCATTTCTCGCCCGAAGGGGCGCAGCTATTTCGCGATGGCGCACGCAAGATCGGCCTGAACTGAGGCGATTGAAGCCCGGCTGCCCGGTTCAGCCGCTCGCTATTCCGCTCCGGCCGTGGCGCCAGATCGCGAAGACGCCGAAAACGCCCACCTGGGCTCCCATGAGGACAAACGACCAGTCGAAGCTGGCGGTCCGGCTCGCGATCAACGCGAAGGCCTATGGGGCCGCAGACCGAGCCGACGAAGCCGAAGAGGTTCGCAGCGGAGGTGACATCGCCGATCAGCGTCGGCGGCGCCAGCCTGGCGAGTTCGGCCATGTAGACGCCGTTCCAGCCCATGGAGGTCGCGCCAACCAGGGCGACGCAGACATAGATCCAGGCGGCGGGCGCGGCCGCGGACCAGACGAGGAGCATGATCGCGGCGCTCGTCCCGAGCGAAAGAAGGTAGAGCAGCAGCAGGCCGCGCCCGAGGCGATCCGCCAGCCAGCCGAGCAGGATGCGCGAAAGCGTGCTCGCCGCGAGCAGCACGGCGACGAAGGAGCCTGCTTCGGCCAGAGACTTGCCCTGCTGCGTTACCAAATAGGTCGCGGTGAAGGCGGTGACGCTGGCCTGGGCGATCGAAAAAGGCGACGCCCATTCCCGTGAGCAAGGGCAAGGCCGGGTGGGAACGGATCACGCTCGCCGAGCGCAGCAGGGCAGAGGGCGACAGGAAGAGGCGCGCCCAGGCCCGATTGAGCGGGCCTTTCTCCGCATCCAGCCGTTCCTGGAACGGCTGCACCACCAGCGCGCTGATGGCCACGATCGCGACGATCATCCAGATCGCGTTGGCGAAGCCCAGCCCGAGCACGGCCGGGGCCACGGTCAGGCCCGCGATCGCCCCGCCCAGGGGAACGCCCGCCTGCTTGATCGAGAAGATCAGGGTCCGGTGCCCGGCCGGCGCCGTGCGCATCAGCACCTTGCTGCCCGCCGGATTGTTCGGAGCCAGGCCGAGGCCGATGGCCAGCGCCCCGACGAGGCCCGAGAGGGCATGGGGTTGCGCCAGCAGCGCGATCCCGGTGGCGACAAATGCCAAGCTGAACTGCAGGGTGCGAATGGGGCCGTAGTGATCCAGCATCGGGCCACCGCAGGCCAGGCACCAACAGATGCCGATCGAAACGACGGCCGAGACATAGCCGATGCTTTCGGGCGGCAGGCCCCAGCGCTGTGTCAGGATCGGCCCGAGGAGTGGCATGGCCGCCGCCGCGAACGAGCTGACGACTTGAACGAGGAGGGTGGCGCACAAGGCGCTCGCCCACACAGGGAGCTTCAACGGCGCGTCTCCATCCCGTCGCCGCTAGATGTCCTGCTCCGCGGTGGGACGACAGTTGACTCGGCTCTGCAGCGTTGCACCTGTCTTCCGGGAATGTTCGGCCAGCGTCGAGGCCGGTTTTCGGCTGGCGGGGCTGCATCCGGTGCATGCGGGCCGTTGCCGGCCCGGCTTCCTCAATGCGGGCTGCGTCGGCGTCGCTCAGGCCTTGAGATGCAGCGTTACCAGCACCACGATCTCGGCGCCCGAGGGCAGCGATGCCGCGACGCGGACGAAGTTGCCAAAGTGCCTGAGCCGCTGAAAGCTGACGGCATCCTTCTCCGCCGGCAGAACGAATTCCGAGCCCTCCGCGCACCAGTGCATGCCGTCAGCGGAAATCTCGATGCGAGCCTTCGGCAGAAGGCCTTTCGGCTGCTTCAGGGCGCGGACGAAGACGATCGCCTCCCGGGCCCAGCCGGCCTCGTAAGGCTCGGTCGCGCTTTCTCCAGTCCAGCTCTCGTTGCGTGCGACGACGGCGGTCAGGTTCTCGGGCAGCATCAGAAGTCTCCCGACAGGCAGACGGAATCGAGATAGGCGAAGGCGCGCTTGTCGGTGTCAGTCTCGGCGAAGAAGGCGAGGTTCAGCATGCACCAGAGATTCTTCATCGCGGGGATGCGGATCGGTTCGAACCCGCCGATGTCGAAGACCCGGTCGTTCACCTGAAAGCCAGTCGCCTGCATCGTCGCGAGGTCGAAGTCGAAACGGAAATAGTGCCAGTTCACCTTGGTCGGGATCTCGTTGTAGCAGAGCCGCTGCTCGCCGCCCGGCAGGTCCTCCCAGTCCGATTCCGCCAGGTGATAATGCGTGATCGTCTTGCCGGCCGTACCGATCGGCTGGATCGGCGTGGTCTTCCGCTTGAACTGCCATTTCTGAACATGCTTGCCATCGAGCGCGTTGAGAAAGCGCAGATGCGGCATCACGCGATTGCCGCCCGCGCCATGCTGGTCGGTGACCTGGAGATCGTAGAGGAAGCCGAAGGAGCGGATGTCGGTCTCCGACAGCGCCAGTTCGCTCGCCTCCGGCTTGAAGGTGAAATAGGCCTCGATCCGGATCGGGCCGGGCTTGCGGAAGGTCAGGCGCTTGATCGCGACGTTCTGCGCCCCCTTCTTCGGCCGTGTCGCGATCTTCAGCGCGTAGGAGCCGTCGACGCCGCCATGCGAGCCGAAATCCCAGTTCGGCAGCGTCGAGAGCATTGCGTGGCTGTGCTGGGCGTAGCCGGGCAGCATCGCGTCGAGCGTATCCTCGTAATTGCCGACGAGCTGGGTCCAGCCGCACATGCCGCGGTCGAAATCGTCGAGGCAGATGATGCGCGGCAGCGGGTCGAAGCGGCTGAGTTGCGGATCGGCCTCGCGAATGGCGCGGCGCAGGTCGTCGAGCTGAGTCATGATCCTACCCCTTCACCGCGCCGGCGGTCAGGCCCGCGACGAGATGCTTCTGCATGAAGATGACGAAGGCGAGCACGGGCACGAGCTGGACGGTGGAGGCCGCGAAGAGCACGCCCCATTCGACGCCCTCGACGGCGCCGATCATCTCGGAGATCACCAGCGGCGCGGTCTTGGCCTTTGTGGTCGTGAAAATGAAGGCAAAGAGGAACTCGTTCCAGGCATAGACGATGACGAAGACCGAGACCGCCAACATGCCCTGCGCCGCCATGGGCAGGATGACACGCCAGACGATCTGCATCTGCGAGGCGCCGTCCATCATCGCCGCCTCGTCCAGCTCGCGCGGGATCTGGTCGATGAAGGTGCGCATGACGATCGTGCCGAGCGAGACGAAGAAGGTCGCGTAGAGCAGGATCAGGATGAGATGGGTGTCGTTGAGCCCGAGCCAGTTCACGACGGGGAACAGCGGCAGGGTGATCACGATCGGCGGGATCAGCCGGATGAAGATCAGGAAGAAGGCCGAGGCCTGCAGGCCCCTGGAGGCGAAACGCGAATAGGCGAAGCCCGCCAGCAGCGAGACGCCCACCGCCAGCACCGTGGCGCCGACCGTCACCAGGAAACTGTTCCAGAGCCCGAAGAAGAAGTCGCCCCAGCGGCTCCAGAGCAATTCGTAATTCGCCAATGTCGGTGCGAACACGAAGCGCTGGCCGGTAGAGAAGATGTCGCGGTCGGCCTTGAAGGACGACATCGCGATCAGCGCGATCGGCAGCAGCGACCATGCGACGATCACGAGGATGCCGAGGAGCTTGAGCAGCGTGCGCAGGAGGGCAGGGAGCTTAGGCATGCTTGCCGAACATCTCCCTGTAGAGCCGGCGCAGATAGAACAGGGCCAGCAGGAGCGAGGCGAGCACGAGCAGCCAGCCGGTGGCGGCGGCCGAGCCGAAGGCGTTGTAGCGGAAGGCCTCGAGATAGAGATAAACCGCCAGCACCTCGGTCGTGCGCGCCGGTCCGCCGCCGGTCATCAGCCAGACCTCGGAGAAGAGGCGGAAGGCGAAGATGTAGCGGAAGAGCGCCGCGATCAGCAGCGCCGGCATCAGCAAGGGCAGGGTGATGCGCCGGAACGCGGCCCAGCCCGTCGCGCCATCGATTGCTCCGGCCTCGTAGAGATCGCTGGGGATCGAGAGCCTTGCGGCGTAGATGATGATGAAGCTGAAGGGCAGGTGCAGCCAGATCGACAGCAGCGAGACCATGAATAGGCCATGGCTCGGCTTCACCGCCCATTCGATCGGCGGCAGGCCGAAGAACGAGAGCATCTGGCTCATCATCCCGACATCGGGCTCGAACAGATAGCGCCACATCACCACCGCGGAGACTTCCGAGACCGCATACGGCGCCAGCACGATGGCGAGCAGGATCGGTCGGAACGGCACGCCCGAGGCGAAGAACAGCGCCACAGCCAAGCCGAGCAACAGCTCGACATGCACGACGACCGCGACGACGATGATCGTGTTGAGCAGCGCCCGCCAGAAATAGGCATCGCCCAGCACCTTGGCGTAGTTGGCCAACCCGACGAACGTCGCCGCCTGGCCGAAGGAGGACTGGTTGAGGCTGAGCCAGAAGACATAGATGGCCGGCAGGAAGATGATGCCGCCGACCATGAGCTGCACCGGCCCGACCAGCGCTATGGCCGACAATGGCGTGCGCGCGCTCATCAGGCGATCCGGAAGCGCGCGAGCGCGTCGCGGTCGATCTCGATGCCCAGCCCCGGCCCCTGCGGCACGGCGAGCTTGCCGGCGACGAGCTGCGAGCCCTCGCCGACGATTTGATGGGTGAAGGCGTCGCGCAAGGGATTTTCGTAGACCATGCACTCGAAGGTGCGGAAGCTCTCGGCGGCGGCGGCGAGCTGGAGGCTGGCGGCGACGCAGATCGCCCCAGACCAGCCGACATGCGGCGCATAGGCCGTGTTGAAGGCGGCCGCCAGTTCGGCGATGCGCCAGGTTTCGGTGATGCCGCCCGAGCGTGTCACATCCGGCTGGATCAGCCCGAGCGAGCGGTCCTGCAGCATGGTCAGCGCCTCCGAGGCGACATAATCGCTTTCACCGGCGGCAAGGCGGATCGGCAGGTGCTGGGCGAGGCGGCGGTAGCCTTCCCGATCATGCGGCGCGATCGGCTCCTCGAAGAAGCCGTAGCCGAGATCGGCGAGGGCGCGGCCGACGATCATGGCGTCGTCGACGTCATAGGCCCAGTTGGCGTCGACATAGAGGGCGACGTCGTCGCCCGCGAGCTTGCGCACCAGCCTGGCCCGGGCGATCGCATCCTTCAGCGGGTGGCCGAGCTTGACCTTGATCTCGCGGAAGCCGGCCTTCACGGCGGCGGCGACCTCCGCCTCAACGGTCGCGTCGTCGAGCCAGTTGATCGAGGAGGCGTAGGCCGCGACCTCGGTGCGCCCGATGCCGCCGAGCAGCTTGTGGGCGGGCAGGCCGGCGCGTTTTCCCGCGATGTCCCAGAGGGCGATGTCGATCGCCGAGATCGCCTCGACCAGTTGTCCGCCCGGGCGGCCTGATAGCGCGGCGCGCATCGCCTTCCACAAGGCACGGCGGTCGGCGGCATCCTTGCCGATCAGGCGCGGAGCCAGAACTTCGTCGACAAGCCGGGCATATCCGGCGGCGCCGCGGCGGCACAGACCTTCGCCGAAGCCCGTGACGCCATCGGCGGTCACGACCTCGATGACGAGAAGCTCGATCGCGGGATAGTCGCCCTGCGAGGTGCGCTGGACCTTGGGCAGGGTCGCGCGCAGCGGATACGCCACGACCTTCTCGATCTGGTCTGCCGTCATGTGGCGCTGTCCTCCCCAGGACAAGCAAACTTATTTGATAAGTTCATCAGTTGCAAAGATGTCGATCGTCTGTCAATCATCATTTCCACGGAGACGAGAATGGTGGGCGCAGCGATCGACAGCTTCAGCGACGACCCGTTCGGCGGGGCCGATGTCGTGCCGATGCGGCTGGGTGATGCGGTTATCCAGCGCATCACGCAGGCGATCCAGGACGGCCGGTTGAAGCCGGGCGATGCGTTGCCGTCGGAATCGCGGATCGCGGCGTCCTTCGGCGTCAGCAAGCCGATCGCCCGCGAGGCGGTCCGCCAGCTTGCGGCGATGGGCGTCGTCCATATCCAGCAGGGCAAGGTGACACGGGTGCAGGCGCTGAACGCCGCGCCGCTCGACCGGTTCTTCCGTTTCGCCGTCGGCGGCAGCAGGGCCGGGCTGATCGAGGCGGTGGAACTGCGCCGCATCCTCGAACCCCCGATCGCGGCGCATAGCGCGGAGCGGCGCAGCGAGACTGACCTCGCGCGGCTGGATGCGATCATGGCGCGCATGGAGGCGGCGCTCGGCGACGTGCCGCGCTGGATCGAGGCCGATCTCGATTTCCATGAGGCGATCGCTGCCTCCTCGGGCAATCGCCTGCTCGACTTTCAGATCCGCGGGCTGAGGCCCGTGATCCGGCAGGTGATGGAGATCTTCAATTCGCGCGAAGCCCGCACCCAAGCGGACTGGCGCAAGACCTATGAGCGGCATGTGCGCGTGATCGGGGCGATCCGCGCGGGCGACGCCAATGCGGCGCGGACCGCCATGAACAAGCATTTCGAAGCGGCTGAAGCCGCCATCGCGGAAATCGCGACATCACGGGAGGACGACCATGACAACAGGACAAGGGCTCGACCGTAGACAGTTCGTCGCCGGCATCGCTGGTGTAAGCCTCGCCGGGCTCGAGACCTCCGCCGTGTTCGCGCAGGCCGGCCCGCTCAACGTCTTCGCGCATCGCGTCATGCAGACGGTCTCGACCGGCGCGCAGGGCGGCGACATCACCAAGGACTGGGCGCAGAAGAACGGCACCACGATCCAGTGGACGACCTTCGACACCGGCCCGCTGCAGGAGCGGCTGTTCCGCGAGGCGAGCCTCGGCGAGACCTCGGTCGATGTCGGTTTCCTCCTGAACACACAGGCGATCCCGCGCGCCGCCACCCTGTTCGAGCCGCTCGACGACTATCTCAAGCGCGATCCTATCGAGGATGGCGCCGACATCTTCCCCGGCCTGATGCAGGGGATGAAGGTCGGCGGGCAGCAGGTCGCCATTCCCTTCCGCCATGCCTCGTCGGGCCTGCACTATAATGAGGAACTGCTGGCCGAGAAGGGCTTCTCGAAGCCGCCCGCGACGATCGAGGAGATGGTCGAGATCGCCCGCGCCTGCACCTATCGCCGGGCCGACGGCACGGCGGTGACCGGACTCTGCATGCCCGGCGTCACATATCCCAACGTGATCGACATCGCCCGCGCCTGGGACGGCGACTTCATCACGCCCGCCTTCAAATGCGTCGCCGACCAGCCGCCGATGCTGAACGCGATCAAGCTGCTGCGCGCCCTGTTCGAGGCCGGAGCCTTCCCGCGCACCTTCGCAACGCTCTCGCCGGAGGACGTCAACGTCTGGATGCAGACGGGCCGCGCCGCGATGAGCCTGCAGAGCATGGGCCGCAACCGCATCTACAACGACCCGCAGAAGTCGAAATTCCCCGGCAAGATCAAGACGGTCGCGGTGCCGGCCTCGAAGACGCTCGCGGGCAAGTACGACGCCGCGCCGGCCAAGGTCGAGTTCTGGGGCATGGTCATCCCGAAGAACGCCAGGCGCAAGGACCTGGCCTGGAGCTTCATCAAGGCGATGGTCTCGAAGGACGCGACGCTGAAGGCCGCCCTCAACGGCAACGGCCCGGTCCGCGCCTCGACCTATGCCGATGCGGGCTTCGCCGGCACCGTGCCCTATGCGGCCGAGGAGCTGAAGGTGCTCAAGGTCGCCCGCGTGCCGATGCCGGCCTTCGACGAGGCGGCGCGGGCCGGCGATCTCTTCAAGGAGGAGGCGGAGGCCGCCGTCCTCGGCCTGAAGACGCCGGAGGAGGCGATGACCTCACTGGTCCAGCGCGTCCAGCCGCTGCTGCCGGCCTGAGCGTTCCTGCCCTCGCGAAAAGGCGCGGTGACAGCGCCAACGAACCATGCGGAGGATCATCATGTCCCATTCGATCTCGCGCCGGCATTTCGGGCGACTCGCGGGAGCGGCCGCCCTCGCCGGTGGGTTGCCGACGGGCGCCTTCGCCCAGTCCAGGACGGTGACCGCGCTCGGCCATCGCGTCCACCAGACCGCGGCGACGACCGGGCCGGGCGGCGACGCCACCGAAGCCTTTCGCAAGGCGAGTGGCGCCAGCCTGAACTGGGTCACCTTCGGCGACGTCAACGCGGTGCATGAGCGGCTGCTGCGCGAGGCCTCGCTCGTGGAGACGACGATCGACGTCGCCTATCTCGTCAATGGCCGCGCCGTGCCGCGCAATCTCAAGCTGTTCGAGCCACTCGATGCATTCATGAAGGACGCGCCGATCGAGGCCTTCGACGATTTCGCGCCGGGGCTGATCGCGCCGCTCAGGGTCGACGGCGCGCTGCACGGCATACCCGTGCGCCACGCCACCAATGCGCTGATCTACAACGAGGCGATCCTGGAGGAGCGCGGCGTCACGGCGCTGCCGAAGAGCTTCGAGGAACTGGTCGAACTCGCCCGCAAGCTGACCTTCAAGCGCGATGACGGCACGCAGGTTCATGGCCTCGCCTTTACTGCGGTCTTCGCCTCGAATTTCCTGACGCTCGCGCGCTGCCTCGGCGGCGACTACATGACGCCCGACGGCAAGCTCGTCGCCAACGAGCCGCCGATGGTCAAGGCGCTGACCGTGTTGGCGGATCTCTACAAGGCCGGTGTCCTGCCGCGGAATTTCGCGACGGTGAACAATGAGGAGATCACCACCTGGATGCAGCAGGGCAGGGCGGCGATGACGATCAATCCCTTCGCCCGGCTCGTTACCTACAATGACCCGGCCAAGGGCAAGTTCGGCGGCCGCTTCAAGTCGCTGCTGCCGCCGATGGCGGCCGATCTCGCCGGCAAGACGGCCTATGCGCCGACCGTCGAGTTCTGGTCGCTGATGATCCCGCGGAACGCGAAGCAGAAGCAACTGAGCTGGGAATTCATCCGGGCACTGTCGTCGAAGGCCGGAACGATGGCGATGGCACTGAACGGCAACGGCCCGACCCGGATTTCGACCTATGCCGACGAGAAGCTGGTCGCCGCGATGCCCTATGCTGCCGATGAGGCCGCGGCGCTGAAGGCCTCGCGCATCCATTTGCCGGCCTTCGACGAGCAGGCCCGCGCTCATGATATCTTCATCGAGGAGACGCATGCCGCCGTCCTCGGCCGCAAGCCGCCCCAGCAGGCGATGGACGACGCGGTGGTGCGCGCGAAGCCGTTGCTCGGCTGATGGCGGGCATCCTTTGCGGCCGCGTCGCGCTGGTTACGGGCGGGGCGCGTGGCATCGGGCTTGCGATCACATCGGCTCTCGCGCAGGCAGGGGCGCATGTCGTGATCCATGATCGTGACGCCGAGGCCAAGGCGGTGGCGCGCAGGCTTCAGGACGAGGGGGATGGCGTTCATGCGAGCGCGATCATCGTGGATCTCTCCGAGGCCGATGCAACGGGGCGGGTGCAAGCGTCACTGGACGAAGCCCGGCTCTCGCCCGACATCCTCGTGCTCTGCGCCTCGGCCGAGATCCGGCAGACGCTCGAGGCGGTGACCGACGATGCCATGGCCTTGCAGAGCGAAGTCAACCTGCATGCGACGGCCCGGCTGCTGAAGGCTTTCGTGCCCGGCATGACGGCGCGCGGTTTCGGCCGCGTGATCGCGATCGGCTCGGTGCAGGAGGCGCGGGGCAATGCCGATTGTCTCTATTATGCGGCCACGAAGGCGGCGCAGACGCACATGGTCCTGACGCTCGCCCGCACCGTCCGAGCCGGCGATCTCACCTTCAACGTGATCCAGCCCGGCGCCATCCGCACCGGCCGCAACCGCGTGGTCCTGGCGGAGCCCGGCCGGGAGGAACTGGTGCTTTCGCATATCCCGCTCGGCCGGATCGGCACGCCCCAGGATTGCGCGGGCATCGCGCTCCTGCTGTGCTCGCCGGAGGGAAGCTATATCAATGGCGCAGAGATCGCCGTCGATGGCGGCATGCGACTTTGATCGCACGCTCCCGGCCTGCCTCTTTCGGATGGGTTATGACGCCATGAAAATCAGCCGTTGCCTCCCGGCCCCGGCCCGGTTCAGCGCTATTGATGCCGCGCACGCCGGCTCTGGCAAGCCATCGCCTCGATCGCGGTTGGAACGCCGTCGGTCCATTGCCGGCGCTTCATCATCGTCGACACGAATTCCGAGGTAACCTGAAAGGGCTACCCCCTTCGTGCTCGCGGGAAACCCTTTGCACCCTCGACCGTAATCCCTTTGCTCGCTTCACCGTGCAGTGCACCAAGCGTAAGCTCAATCGCAGATGTAGGTTGAGTGAGGGGTTGGTCGTGGTTCCGAACGCACAGATCTCAGCAACGAAAATCTCCGCGACGGAGCTGCATGATGTTGCGCAGAGGATCAAGGCACTGCGTCGAGCTGCGACAGAGCATGCCGTTGAAATCGGGCGCGAGCTTCTTGAGGTAAAAGAAAGATTGCCGCACGGCGTCTTTGTTAAATGGGTCGAGAAGGCGTGCGAGTTCAAAATCAGGACTGCACAAGACTTGATGAAGCTCGCTCGCGAGGCGAATTCCGATGCAAACACGAAGCTCGTCGCGCTGATGGTTCCATCGACACTGCGTGTCTACCTGTCGAAGACGATCTCCCCTGCGGTTCGCAGCACTGTGCTGAAGCAACTCGAGAATGGCGAGCACGTGTCGCGCAGCCAACTGTATTCTCAGGCTTCGGGCACAAGGAGGAAGGCAAAAGCGGAAGCGGATGGGGGCCCGCTGCGGGACGGATTCTCCTCGTCGTTCTTCGCCGGGCGCGAGGTTCACGGCGCCACCCAGGGGGGGCGAAGCAACTCGGGCGGGGACCAGGCACGCATGGTGGCTGAATTGATTCTTCGCCGACTCAGTTCGGAAGATTATAGAATTATTATGGAGTGCATAGATTGGGAGATTTGGAATAAGGCTTTTGTTTGGATGAAGTCTGCCCATATAGTTGAATCGGAGCATGTTGATTTAAATAAATCGAATTCGACAGCTACTCAATCAGCTGAATTAGCATCTTCTAAATTTCAATAGGTATTTTATATACTATTTAATATTAATTATCTTCCGATCCGGTTCGAGTGGCGTGGGAGGTCTGCTTTTTCGAAAGGCGACGCTCGCGCGGCCGATCTAACGGTAGGTTGATAAAGATCGGAACTCCAATGTCGGTCTATATTAACGAGCGTCAGCCCTTAACGACCTTCGGCTTTCTCAGTCTTCGCCGTCGTTGGAAATTGATTGGCGCGTCCATCGCGGTGTCAGCGGCGGCGGGCATGCTCGCGGTAGCGCTCAAGCCGACAAGTTACACGGCCTCCACCCAGCTCCTGATTTATGTGAAGGAGGTCCTGCCCGGCCCGGATCCCGTCATTTCGATTGGGCGCGCCGATCTGACCCAGGTCGAGAACGAGAGTGAGATTGTCCGCTCGCGCGGCATGTTGGCCAAAGTCGTGCGAGCCCTGAATTTGACGGAGGATCCGGAATTCGCTCCCGCCGCGACACCGCTCTGGGGGATCGCGCAATCGCTTTCCGGGCTTGTCGGCGAGCCGCGGGCGACGGCCGACGAGAGCCGCAGCGGGTCGGAAATCGCCGTTGAAACACTTGCAAAGCACCTCGCGGTCAAGCGGGTCGGAACGAGCCACACCATCCTCATCAACGTCACGACCTCCGATCCGGAGAAATCTGCGCGCATTGCAAATGGCGTCGGCCAAATCATGGTTCAGGGGCGTATCAGCGCGGCGCAGGACGGCGACAAGTCGCCGTTGCTGCGGGAGAGGTTACGTGGTTTGGGGCCCAGCGCCTATGTGATGACGCCGGCCCTGGTGCCGGAGAGGCCGAACGGGCCGCGGAAGATTCTCCTCATCCTGGCAGCGGTGGCTGCCGGGTCCATGATCGGGGCGGCGTTGGCGCTACTGCTGGACTTCAAGGACAAGGCGATCCGCACCGCCCAGCAAGTCGAGCAGTTCGGCCTGGAATGCATCGGGCCGATCCCCATGCTCAAGAGCAGAAGGGCAAGGGCGTCGAACCGGGCGCGGCCCAGGCAAGGGCATGCCGGGGACGGCGAGGCTGCATCCAACCCCATGCTGAAACAGACGCTGCTGCGGGCCGCGGTGGCGATCGAGGCGGCGGAGGCGCGCATTGTGGGTGTCGCTTCGCCGACCGCCGGAGAAGGCGCGACGACCGTGGCAAGGAATCTCGCCTGCACGGCCGCCCGCAGCGGAAGGAAAGTATTGCTCGTGGAGCACGACCGAAGCGAAGCGCCGCGGCCTGTCGTCGGGGAGGTGTCCCTTGGAGAGGCGTCTTGTGGGCCGAAGGCATTCTCCGGCACGCGGTCGGGGCCATTCGGCGGCAACCTTCGGAGCGGTAATGGCGACGGTCCCGATGTGCTTGCGGTGGAGGCCGCGAATGATCGTGACGACGCCGCGAACTGGTGGGTGCATTGCGATCGGAAGCTCCTGGCCGCCTACGACCTGATCGTCGTCGGCCTGCCGCCTCTGGAACGGGGCCCCGAGTTTCGAGTGGCCGCGCGGGACATCGACGGAATCCTGCTGGTGATGAAGTGGGGTGGCGCGGACATGGAGCGGATCGAGCGCGCCTTCGCCGTATCGGGTGCTGCGCCGTCGGACTTCATCGGAGCGGTATTGAACATGGTCGACGACCGGATGATTGGACGGTTCGGCGACAAATTCTGGGAGGCGGAAGCATTCATGGCTGTCCGACGCCTGCCTGGGCCTGCAATACCAGCGGCGCCCGTTGCCGGATAGTCATGAAGGGGAAAGGTGCTACAATGAAGCAGAACCGTTCATGGCCATATCTCGCCGGATCAATTGCGCTGGTTCTGTACTTGACCAGCAGTCATGCCGTTCACGGGATGACCGATTACATCGTTCGCGCTGATGACAAGCTCAAGATCAAGATCTTTCAATATCCCGAGCTGAGCGGCGACTATAAGGTCCGTGCGAACGGAACGATTTCGATCGCGCCCGTCGGGGATATCCCGGTTCACGGTCTTTCGGCCAAGGAGATCGCGAACCAGATATCCGAGCGCTTCGTCAGCGCTGGCATTTCCGACAAGCCCGGCACGTCGGTCGAGGTTCTCGAAACGAGGCCGGTCTATGTGCTCGGCGATGTCCAGAAGCCCGGCGAGTATCAGTTTCGTCCGGGGATGACCGTTCTGCAGGTCATCAGTCTGGCAGGGGGGTGGCTTCGGTTCAACGACCCCGGCCTGATGCGGCTTGATCGCGACAGCATCACGATCACCGGCGACATGCAGAATCTCGTCAAGCGGCATTATCAGCTGACCGCGCGCCGCGCTCGCCTGAACGCTGAACTGGTGATGAAGAGCGATATCCAGTTTCCGCCCGATCTGACCATGAAGGCACAGAACGACGCGAGCCTGAGACAATTGCTCGACGAAGAGC
Organism: Allobosea sp. GW822-FHT03F07; assembly: GCF_058801345.1. Lineage (NCBI taxonomy): Bacteria > Pseudomonadati > Pseudomonadota > Alphaproteobacteria > Hyphomicrobiales > Alloboseaceae > Allobosea > Allobosea sp. GW822-FHT03F07. The sequence continues at coordinate 143,730 of NZ_JBXAND010000005.1, read as the reverse complement.
GCTCGCTCCTGAACATTCGCGTCGATGCGCTGAGGACGCAGATCGACAGCGTGGGGCAGAACCGAAGCCTGTATGAGCGCGAGATCGAAGCAATCAAGCGCCAGATTCAGGCCAACAAGGCGCAAACGGCGAGCGTCGAACGGGAACTGGTCGAGGTCCGGAGCCTGGTCAAGCGCGGCCTGACGACCCTCAGCCGCCTGGCGAACCTCGAACGTATGCAGGCGCAGCTCGAGTCGAACGAGCAGGGCTTCCAGATGCTGATCCTGCGCTCGCATCAAAGCATTACGCAGGCCGATCAGAGGATCTTCGACCTGAAGAGCGAGCGGAACGCGACCCTGACCGCCGAGATACAGAAGATCCGGATGGATCTCGACGAAATCGGCGTCAAGTTCGACACCAACCAGAGCCTCCTGGTCGAGGCCCAGGTGACGATGCCAACGCTGGTCGGGAGTTCCGACGGCACGGTTGAAACCCGCAGCCTGGCGGTTGTCCGCGTGCAGAACGGCAAGTCGCAGACGATCGACGCAGAGGAACACATGGAACTCCTGCCTGGGGATGTCCTCAGGGTACAGAGAGCGATCCTTCCGGGGGCGCCGGGTCCCGTCCCGCGCCAACGGGTCAATGTCATGTCGCCTGCCAAGATTGAACAATAGCGGCCCGGCGGCGCGCTCTTCGCCGCCGGAAGCCGAAAGCCCCGTTTCGCCTGCGAGTGATGGTTTGTTTCGTCCCGTTGATGTGAGTGGGAGATCGACGATGAGCTTCGGAGAAGACGGTTCCGGCAGAAAGACGAAAGCCGAGGTGCTCTCCCTGCAGCAGCAGATGCTGGCATTCGCGCCTCAACTGCGCGCCTACGCCATGTCCATCAGCCGAAGCGCGGACAGGTCCGACGATCTCGTACAGGAGACGATGCTCCGCGCGATCAGCAAGATCGATACTTTCCAGGCCGGCACGAAACTCGGGGCCTGGCTGACGACGATCTTGCGAAATTGCTACCTCTCCGATCTCCGCAGACGCCGCCATGAGGTGGAGGATGTGGACGGCTGCTATTCCGAGGCGTTGCGCGTGGCGCCGGAGCAGGAAGGTCTGCTGGAATACAAGGAGTTCTGCGCGGCTCTGAAGGAAATCCCGTTCGATCAGCGCGAGGCGCTCATGCTCGTCGGTGCGGCAGGAATGTCCTACGAAGACACGGCCACGCTTTGCCGAACCACCACCGGAACGATCAAGAGCCGGATCAACCGGGCCCGCTCCCGGCTCGCTGCGCTGCTCGGGATCGAGAGCACCAGCCAGATCGGTTTCGACGACCGGGTCCGTGCGGTCATGGTCGTCAATCGGACGGGCGATGCAACGCGGCGGCTCGTTTGACCGCCGGTGGCATCGGGCTGAGTGCGACTTCAAGCCCGGTGCCGTTGAAATGCTGCTGCCCTGAGGTCCCCGAGTCAGTTTCTAGCGTTCCCGCAGGCTGTCGTGCCGATAGCGAGCGAGCGGGGAGAGCAGATAGCTGATGATCCGTCGGCGGCCGGTCTTGATTTCCGCCGTCACGGCCATGCCGGGCGACAGGCTGACCTGCTTGTCCTCTATCGCCAACTGCGTGCGATCGAGCGCGATACGCGCGGAATAGAGCAGTTCCTGGCCGCGAGGTTCGCTGCTGTCGTTTGCCGCACCGGAGGTCTTCTCGCCGCTGCCGGGGGCCTTGTCACGCGTGATCGCATCCTGGGAAACGCTCAGGATGTTGCCATGAAGCAGGCCGTAGCGCGTGAAATTGAAGGTATCGATCTTGATGGCGGCTTCCTGCCCAGCGCTGACGAAGCCGATATCGCGGTTCGAGACCATCGCTTCGATCTCCAGGCGGCTCTCCGCCGGAACGACGAACATCAGCGTCTGCGCGGGAGTGACGACGCCGCCGATCGTGTGAACGGCGAGCTGCTGAACCATTCCGTCGACAGGCGCCGTCAGCCTTTGCAGGCTCTTGCGTTGCTCTGCCTTGACGATGTCCCGCCTGAGGCCGGCAGCCTTCTGCTGGGCCTTGGTCAGGTCGTCGAACAGGGCGCGCTCGTACTCGGCTTCGGTTTTCGTCCGGGTTTCCGTCAGCGCGGCAAGCGCAGCATGCGTTTCCGTGCTGCGCTTCTCCTGGACGAGGATGTCCTGGCGCTGCCCGACGAGATCCTGCAATTCGGTCAGATAGGTGACCTTGGAGCCGAGTTCCTTCTGAAACAGATGCTCGCGGATCTCGACCCGTTGCTGGAGCGGCACGATGGTCGATTTCAGCTTGTCGACGGAGGCCTGAATCGTGGCCCGCTCCGCATCCTTCTGTGCGAGCTGGCCATCGATGGCCGCCAGCTTGGCCTTCTGTTCGCTGCTTTGGCTTATCAGGAAGCCGCGATAGATCTGCACCAGATCGGCGGGGGCGTCGCTCGGGGGAGCGAAGGCCGAAACCGGATTCCCCTTGTCGGAGATCGCCGCCTGAAGTCTCGCGATGTCCAGGCGTGCGGCCATCAGATCGCTCTGCAGGTGCCCGAGTTCCGCATCGACGGTCGTCGTATCGAGGTCGATCAGCACGTCGCCCGCCTTGACGCTCTGGCCGTCGCGAACCTGAATCGCGCGGACCACTCCGGTCTCGAAAGGCTGGATCATCTTGGTGCGGCCGCTCGGAACGATCTTGCCGGGAGCAATGGCGACGATGTCGACCGTGCCGATGCAGGACCAGATCAAGGCGGCGGCGAAGATCGCGATGATGCTCAGGCCGATGGTGCGTCCCAATGGCGAAGGTGGCGTTTCCACGATCTCGAGCGCGGCCGGCAGGAATGCGAGTTCCTCGGACCGCCGGCGCTTGTCATCGGTGGAGCGCGCGATGATGGCCTGCTGGAGCGCTTGCGAGCGCGTGGCGAGGCTCGTCATGGCGGCGCGGGTGTTGCGCGCGCCCCATTGCGTCGTCGTCGCCAGAGCCTGACGCGCTCGCACCACCACGGCCTTGTCGTGACGCGGCATGGGCTCGGCTGCCGCCTCGGCTCGCGCCAGCAACACCAGACGCCCGCTCCATTGGGCTTCGAACGCGGTCCGCGTCATCACGGTCGGCTGCATGACGTTGGCCGCCATGACGATAGCCTTCTCGTCATTGACCTTTCCGAGCAGGAGGAAGCCGCCGTCGTGAAGCGCCGCAATGCAGGGCAGGGAAAGATCGGCCAGCTTGTCCCAGGTCGCGGACAGGATCTGGCCGACGAAGCCATAGGCCTGCGCTCCGCGCAGGATCTCGACGACGCCGACGGCGCCGTCACCGATGTGAGGGCGCAGGTCTTCCTTCGTGACGCTGGCTCCGCGCAGGCGCAACAACATCTCGAGGGCAAAAAGCCCCGACTGATCGTTCGTAGCCGTGTTCATGGTGTCGGGTTCGACGTGGCTGCCCCCCTCGGGCGACGAACTCGGCGCGTTGGCTCTCGGTGCGATGGAAAGAGCGCTCATCCGGCGATCTCCCGGTGACGCTCGTGGCTCAAGTGCGATGACGGCGCCCGTGCGGCCTGGCTCGCTGTGGTTTGCGTGCCGCCGACCTCAGGCAAACCGGACTGGAGCCGATGCAGCGTGGCATATCGGCCGCCTGACCGGATCAGTTGCTCATGCGTGCCGTCCTCGATCAGGCGTCCGCCCTCGATGGTGACGATACGATCGGCCATCCTGAGCGTGGAGAGGCGGTGTGCGATGATGAGCACGGTTCGGGAGCGCGCGATCTGCGTCATGTTTTGCTGGATGATGTGTTCGCTTTCGTAGTCGAGCGCGCTCGTGGCCTCGTCGAAGATCAGGATGCGGGGGTCGGCGACCAGGGCGCGGGCGATGGCGATGCGTTGCCGCTGTCCGCCCGACAGGCTGCCACCACGCTCGCCGACGATCGTGTCGTAGCCCTCGGGCAGCTTGAGGATGAACTCATGCGCTCCCGCGAGTTTGGCGGCTTCGATCACGCGCTCCGCCGGAAGGGCAGGATCGGCCAGTGCGATGTTGTCGCGGACCGAGCGGTTGAACAGGATGTTGTCCTGGAGGACGACGCCGATCTGACGACGCAACCAGGATGGGTCGATTTGGGCGACATCAACTCCGTCGACCAGGACGCGGCCGCTTTCCGGCACGTAGAGCCGCTGCGCGAGCTTGGCCAGTGTGCTCTTCCCGGACCCGGATGGACCCACGATGCCGATCATCTGGCCGGCCGGAATATCCAGGCTGATGTCGCGGAGGATTTCCGGGCCGTCGATCCGGTAGCGGAACGTGACGTTCTGGAAAGTGATGTCGCCACGGATCGACGGGAGGGCCGTCCGGCTGGGGCTGAAGGCAGGCTCGGGCGCGGTGTTGAGAATGTCGCCGAGGCGGGCGACCGAAAGCCGTGCCTGATGGAAATCCTGCCAGATCTGCGCCAGTCGCAGGACAGGGCCGCTGACGCGGCCCGCCAGCAGATTGAAGGCGACGAGTTCGCCGACCGAAAGGTCGCCCGCGATGACGAGCTTCGCGCCCACATAAAGGATCGCAGCGGTCACCAGCTTGCTGACGAACTGAACGGCCTGGCTGGCGACGTTGCCCAGGTTCAGCACCCGGAAGCTCGCCGCGACATAGGCGGCCAGCTGCTCCTCCCAGCGCTGTTGCATCTGAGGCTCGATCGCCATGGCCTTGAGGGTTTCGACCGCGGTGACGCTCTCGACCAGAAAGGCCTGATTTTCAGCGCCGCGGGCGAATTTGTCGTCGAGATGCCTGCGAAAGAGCGGCGTCACGCCGACGGATATCACGACATAGACGGGTAGCGACGCGAGGACGATCCAGGTCAGCAGCGGTGAATAGAAGAACAGCGCGGCGACGAAGACGAGCGTGAAGAACAGGTCGATGACGAGCGTCAGGCCCGAGCTGGTGAGAAAGTTGCGGATGTTCTCGAGCTCGCGCACCCGGGCGACGGAATCACCGACCCGCCTCGCCTGGAAGTAGCCGATCGGCAACGCCAGCAAGTGACGGAACAGGCGTGCGCCCAACTCGACGTCGATCCGGTTCGTGGTGTGCGAGAACAGATGGGTTCGCAGGGCGCCGAGCACGACCTCAAACAGGGCGATCGCCACGAGCCCGATCGCCAGCACGTCCAGCGTGCTCAAGCTGCGATGCACGAGCACCTTGTCGATGACGACCTGGAAGAAGAGCGGCGAGATCAGGCCGAAGAGCTGGAGGAAGAACGACGCCATCAGAACTTCGCCCAGGAGGAAGCGATATTTATGGATGGCGCCCATGAACCAGGTGATGTCGAAGCGGCGCGCGAGATCGGTCAGGGCCGCCCGCTTCGTCATCAGCACGAGGCGGCCATCCCAGGCCGCTTCGAACTCGGCGCGCGTCATCATGCTCGGCCGTGGTGCGTTCGGCACCAGGACGAGGATGCTGTCTTCGCCGCAGCGTCCCAGGAGCAGGAAGCTTCCGTCGCGCATCGCGGCTATCGCCGGTAGCGGCGTCTTGGCCAGCCGCTCCCAGTTCGTCGTGACGGAACGCGCCTTCAGACCCAGGCCCTTGGCGCAGCGGAGCATCTCCATGACGCCGATCGGGCGACCGGGAAACTGATGCTGAATCTGCTCCGGGGTCACGCTCACCCCCTGGTTGGCCAGGATGAACATGAGCGCGGCCAGACCGCCATCAGGCAGTGGACGGGTATCGTTGTCAGGTTTTTTCAATCGCTGCAGTCCCGCAGATATGTCGTTCGATGCGCGCGCGGGATTGGCCCACGCGCACTCACGACAAGCGTCGAACGCTCGAATACCGCTGATACGAAGACGCCGGATTTCATTGCGCTTACTTAATCGGATCGCCATGGGCCCTTCCGGGCGCATGGCGATCTTTCTCGTTGCCGGCTCGTCGCAGCATGCCCGAACGGCGGCTTCCGCCTTCGCTCCGATGCCCGGGAACCGGCGCCGATCAGGGTGAAAGCGCCCTGGTCGGCTTATGCTTCAGGCCTGTGGCTTCGTCAGCGTCAGGGTGGAACTATCGCCCCAGCCCTGGGTCTGAGCCCCGGTGGACGTCGCCGCGGGCGTGGCGAAGCTCGATGCCGAGTACTGATTCAGCAAGGCGAGCCGTGGCGACACCGAAGCATCGGATGCCGTGGAGCCGGTGCCCTGATCCTGGGCGCCGGAGAAGCCGAGCGTCCTGCTGCTGCCGAACCAGTTGCTCCAGTCGGTTTGCGATGCCGCGGGCGCGGCATCCGTAGCGGATGCCACCGTCGCAGGAGCCGCAAGAGCGCTCTCCGACGAGGTGGACGTCGCCGTCCATCGGCTTGATGACGTGCCGCGGACGGCAAGCGTTCCGGCAGGCTGGCGCGGCGCGCCTGACAGGCTGACGGCGTTGCCCGCCTGATCCGTGACGCCGGCGAGATTGTAGCCGCGGACCGAAAGATCCGATGCCCTCTCGCCCGCGCCCACCTTGTACTCGAACAGCAAGGTGTTGGTGCCGGCGCCGCTCACATATTTGGCGGTGCCATTGCTGTTGAGCGACAGGGTCGGCGTGCCGTTGACCGTCATCACCTCGCTGAAGTTGACCGCCAGCTTCACGGTGTCGCCGGCGCGAACGATGCCGGTCCCGTTCCTGATGCCGGAGCCGTTCGCAGCGATCCATTGGACCTTGGGCTTCGTAGCATCGACCGGCGTCGTCGGAGCGACTGGCGCAGCGGCGTTGATGGCCAGCGTTCCGGCAGGCTGAAGCGGAGCCCCCGAAAGATTGACGGCATTGCCCGCCTGATCGCTGACGCCGCCCAGATTGTAGCCGGTGACGGCGAGATCGGACGCCTTTTCGCCAGCGCCCACCTTGTACTCGAACAGCAAGGTGTTGGTGCCGGCGCCGCTTACGTATTTGGCGGTGCCATTGCTATTAAGCGACAGGGTCGGCGTGCCGTTGACGGTCATCACCTCGTTGAAGTTGACCGACAGCCGGACGGTGCCGCCGGCGCCGACCGCGCCATTCCCGTTGCTGATGCCGCTTCCCGTGGCAGCAATCCATTGCACCTTCGGCGCCGTGGTGTCGGTCGGCGGTGCAACCGGCGTTTCGGCCGGGGCGCTGGTGTCGACGACAAGCGTTCCGGCCGGTTGGCGCGGAGCGCCCGAGAGATTGGCGGCATTGCCCGCCTGATCCTTCACGCCGGACAGGCTGAAGCCCGTGATCGCGAGATCGGCCGCGTTCTGGCCGGCGCCCACCTGGTACTGGAACACCAGGGTGTCGGTCCCGGCGCCGCTGACATATTTTGCGGTACCATTGCTGTTCAGCGCGAGGGTCGGCGTGCCGCTGACGCTCACCACCTCACTGAACTTGAGCGCCAGGCTGACGGTGTCGCCGGCCTCGACGGTGCCGTTGCCATTCGTGACACCCGGCCCATTGGCCGCAACCCACTGCAAGGTCGGTGCAGTCGTATCGGTGGTCGGGGTTGTCGGCGTGGCGGGATTCGTCGGGGTGGTGGGGTTCGTCGGCGTGGTCGGCGAGCTACCCGTGCCGGAGTTGCTCACGCCCTGCAGCAAGGTCGTGATCTTTTCCATGTCGTGCCAGAGCGCCGTCATCGTCGCATCGTCGAAGGCGTTGGCCTGCGCGCGGATATTGGTGGCGCCATCGGACACGTCGACGACATAGGCGCCGTATGTCTGCATGGCCCTGAAAACGTCCTGGCCGAGCTCTGAAAGCCCGGCGGGCATCGGCGTGCCGGGCGGGATCGCCAGGAGTTGTCCTTCCTTGACGATGCCTGACGAGCTGCCGCCGTCGCTGGAGATCGCCTGGCCGACTGCACCGGGCTGGACGAGCTTGCGGTCGACCACGAGCTGCAGGGCGTGATCGATGTCGCCATCCTTCACTTCATCCTGGACCAGCAGGCCGCCGAGTTGGCTTGCACCGACAGCCGTGATGCCCGCGCCGAGAAACGGCGATTTGCTGCCCCAACCGTCGCCGGTGACGGCGTTTTCGGCTCCGAACGAAACGGCCGTCGCGGTCGTGGCACTGGTTCGTTTGAACTGCCAGAAATTGTAGGCGACATCGCCGTCGATGATGATCAACTCGCCATCCGTGCCCGCGGCGCCAGTGGCCGCTGCCGGCATGCGAATGTTGACGGTGCCGCCGGGGTATCCCCAGGTCGCGGGATACGTGACTTGAACGATCGGATCGGAAGCCGAGGCGACGTAAACTGATGGGGAATAACTGTCCCACGAAACGCTGTAATTATAGCCAGTTGAACTCGGCCAGTTGAGTTTTGTGAAGGTTGCGGTGTCGGATACTGGTGTATTCCAGCTCGATGAGTCGGCAAATGGCCGATTTTCAAGGGAAACCATCGTTCCTGTTTTCCTTATTTTTATACGGGAATAGGCGGTAGCAGGAAGCCATAGGCCGGATGTGCGCTGCTGTATTATGAGAAAACGTTGCGGTAACGCACGTTCTACGCGAGATTTACGATCGGATGACCTGAGATCGTCATCTCGAACAGCAACTCGAATCGCATCCACGAAAGACCGTGGCGGCGTATCGTGTTTAGAATGTGATCCGAACGGGGAAAAGTTTAGGCGAAAATTAAGGCATTCCAGACTGCCGGCCCGGCGCGTCTGGCTCGCGATGCGCTCATCGCCTCGTTCTACGGACGCCGAGCGGGCGGCTTGCCCCGGCTTCCGATCGGTTCCTTCGCGAGGGCCTGTATCTCCGGGACCCTATCAGGGGCGCCCGTTCGCTGACCATGTGACGCGCTGAAGCAGCGGCGAGATCCGGGCCAGGTCTTGGTATAACGCCGTAATCGTCGCTTGATCGTAGGCATTGGCCTGGGCGCGCAGATTGGTGACGCCCCCGGCGATGTCGATCACGAAGGCCCCGTAGGTCTGGTAGGCGCGAAAGACCTTCTGTCCGAGAGGCGAGAGCCGTGCCGGCATCGCCACCGTAGCGGGAATGGCGAGGCGCTCGCCCTCCTGGACCAGGCCGTCGGGATTCGTGCCATCGCCATTGATCGCCTCGCCGGTGCGGCCCGGCTTCGCGTAGGTTGCGTCGACTGCGATCTGCAAGGCGTGGGCAATCTCACCGCGGTCCGTCTCCGCCTGAACCAGCAGGCCGGCGAGTTGGCTCGAGCCGGTCGCCACGATGCCCGCGCCGAGAAACGGCCATGCGCGCCCCCAACCGCTGCCCGTTACGACGTTCGTCGCGGCATAGGATTTGGCCGTCGCCATGTCGGCGCTCAGCCGCCTGAACTGCCAGAAGTTGTGGACGATGTCGCCGTCGATCACCAGTAACTCGCCGTCGGTCCCCAGCGCACCATCGACCTCGGCGGGGATCCTGATCTTGAGCATTCCGGCCGGGCGCCCCCAGCTTGCGGGATGTTGGACGGATACGAGCGGGTCTGAATCCGATGCTATATGGATCGCGGGAGAGTAGCTGCTCCAGGCGACACCGAAGAGGGCGCCGGGCGGCCAGCCGATCCTTTCAAACGTGGCGTTCGGCGGGATCGGTGTGTTCCAGCTCGAGGTCGCGGCGAACGGTCGCTCGCCCAGAGTGAACTGGCCGCGCGGTGTCCGCTCGGCGATGGTGCGCACGTCATTCGCCGAGACGGGTGACAATGATCCCATAGCGATGGCGATCGTCAGCAGAAGAGCGAACCGCACCAGAGTCTGGGCACGGAGAGGATGAAGGACCGACTGCGCGTATTGTGATCTCATCCGGTCGCTTCTCCCGAAGGCACCGGCCCGTGCCTGGCCGCATCTTGCCGTCATCGCTCCGTCCGGACCCAGGCGACCTGGCGGTGGACGAAGAAGCGGATGAATGAAGGGATTTTGAGCAGACAATAGCCGGGCGCCGCCGCCAGCTCGCGCCCCGAAATAATCTCCCGGCCGAAACGCCACCACGCATTGCCGATAGCCCATGCAAAGCAGGCCAGCACGCTCGAGGAGACGACGAGTGGGGCGGCGGTGCCTGTCGCGGCGAACCAGGAGAGGCTCAAGCCCTCGAGCAACAGCAGCGACATTGCCAGGAGCGTCAGCGGCGGGATGCACAGGTCGAGCGTGAAGGCGAGGAGGTGCAGGCTGCGTCTCGAGATCGAACGGCCGATCAGCGGAAGAAAGAACTCTCCTATGATCGCAAGGTGGCCATGCTCCCATCGTGTGCGTTGCTGGAGCTTTCCGGTTTCGCCCTGTGGAAGTTGGCTGACGACCTGCGCGTCCGGGCAGAAGAAGGGCGACCGGCCCGCGAGCGCGAGCTCGGCGCCGAATTTCTGATCCTCCGCGATATGGCCTGTCGCGAGATCGAGCCGGCTAAGGAGCCCGATGGGCAGCGCCATTCCCGAACCCATCAACTGGCATGGCCATTGGAGATTTGCTGAACCCAGGGGGCGCACGAAGGTCTTGATCGTCCATGCCAGCCGCGAGACCTTGTCGGCCGGGCTCGGCGACGGGGGCGCCAGCATCGAGTATCGCGCCTGGGCGGGGTGCCCCGTCGCGGCGCACTGCTTCGCCAGGATCTCGAGCGTATCGGGCATTACCTCACAATCGGCATCGATGATGATGATGACCTGCGGCGGATCGGAACCGAGAGACCGGACGCCATGGTCCAGCGCATAGCCCTTTCCGATGCGTGTCATGTCGTGGCGGATGGTCACGTCCGCGCCGGCGCTCGCCGCGATCTGCGCGGTGTCGTCGGAGCAATTGTCGGCGACCACGAGCAGACGCCCGGTCGGTGGCAGTTGCGACATGATCGAGGCGATGCTGCGGGAGATGACCGCTTCTTCATCATGGGCGGGCATGATCACCGTGAAGCGCGGACAGGCCGTAGCGACTGTCGAAGCGGATCGCTTCGTGTGAAAAAGCGCTGCGCCGATCTGGACCGCGAGAAAGGCAACCGGGATCGCCGCCACGAGGCCGAGCACCAGCAAGATGATGGTGACCGTGCCGATCATGACCGTCACGATGAGCCCAGGCCTTGAGCACCTGTCGCGAGCCGCGCGGTGGCGTCCGCAGCGATCGCCGCCTGGAGCGCAGCTTCGACCGGCAGCCGGTCGGGCAGGGGAGGGTGCCCGGGCGTGTCGGCGAAGTCGCCTTTCTCGCGGCGCTCGGTGCTGTCGAGCGATCTGGCGAGGACGTCGAGAATTCGTTCGGAGGCGTGGCCGTCGCCGAACGGGTTTCTGGCCTGCGCCATGGCGCGATAGGCTTCGGGATCCGTCAGCAGCTCCTTGCAGGCGGAAACGATCGCGTCCACTTCCGTTCCGACGAGGCGCGCCGTTCCGGCCTCGACCGCTTCCGGGCGCTCGGTGGTATCGCGCAGGACGAGCACCGGCTTCCCGAGGGCGGGCGCCTCCTCCTGAACGCCGCCGGAATCGGACAGGATGATGTGGGCGCTGTTCATCGCCAGCACGAATTGCTCGTAGCCGAGGGGCTCGATCAGCGACACGCGCGGGTGCGAGCCCAGCATCGGGCCGACGACCTGCCGCACGCGGGGGCTGAGATGGACGGGGCAGACCACGCGCAGGTTCGGGAAACCCTTGAGCAGGATCAGAACCGCCTCGCAGATGCGCTGCATCGGTTCGCCGTGGTTTTCGCGGCGATGCGTGGTCAGGAGCAGGGTGGGAAAGGCGGCGCGGCGCGCCTTCGCAGGACGCGCCTTCGCCAGCGTCAGAAACAGCGCATCGATCGCGGTGTTGCCGGTGACCCAGATCGACTCGACCGGCACGTTCTCCTTCAGCAGGTTGTAACGTGCCGTTTCCGTCGGAGCGAAATGATAGTCCGCGATGACGCTCGTCAGGCGGCGATAGACCTCCTCCGGAAAGGGGGCTCGCTTGTCATAGGTCCGTAGACCGGCTTCGACATGAGCGACCGGAACATTCTCGTAGAATGCGGCCAGCGCGCCGACGAAACTCGTCGTCGTGTCGCCCTGCACGACGACCACGTCGGGCCGGGTCTGCGCGATCACGCGCTGCAGTCCTTCGAGCGCAGCCATCGTGACATGCGCGAGATCCTGATCCTTGCGCATGATGTTGAGGTCCGCCAGGATCGGCAGATCGAAATAGGTGACGACCTGGTCGAGCATTTCGCGGTGCTGGCTGGTGCGCACGGCGAGAATCTCGAAGCGTTCGTCATCGGCTTGCGCTCCCAGAATGAGCGGGGCGAGTTTGATGGCCTCGGGCCGTGTGCCCATCACGACGAGAATTCGTTTGCGGGGAGCCATTCTGTGCCCTCGTTCAGGATCGTGGAGCGTGATGTCGGCCAAGGGCGACCTGGGCGATCGCACTCCAGGAAATCAGGCCGAGAAACTGGGAGTTCGTGACCAGATAGCGCCTGAACAGCCGGCGCGGTTCCTGAGCGAGGCGATAGGCCCATTCGAGCCCGGCGCGCTGGACGACGGCGGGAGCTCGCTTTCGTCGCCCCGCAATGACGTCAAGGCTGCCGCCGACCCCGATCACGACCTGTGCGCCGAGATTCTCCCACTGCTCCTCGATGAAATGTTCCTGTCGCGGCACGCCCATCGCGACGAAGAGAAGCTTGGCCCCGCTGTCCGCTACGGCTCGTGCGCGTGCCCGCGCCTGGTCGGGCCCGAAATAGCCGTCGGCGCAGCCGCGGACATCGAGGCCGCGATGCCGGCTCTGCAGCGCAGCGACCGCCGCGCGCACCGTCTCGCTCTCGGCTCCGAGAAAATACACCCCGATGCCCTCCCGGCAGGCGCGGGCGCAGAGCTGATCGATCAGATCGATACCGGTGACGCGTTCCGGCAAGGGCTGCTGGCGCAGATGCGACGCCCAGACGAGCGGTTGACCGTCGGCGACGGTCCACCGCGATGCATCGACGAAGCGCTGCAGCCGCGGGTTGGACCGCATCATCATCAGGATCGCGACATTCACCGTCGACAGGACACCGCGCTCTCCTGCCCGGATGGCTCGAATGAGCTCTTCCACGGTCTGATCCGCCGAGAGCCTGTCGAAACGGCCGTTCAGGATCTGGATTTGGGCGGAGCGTGTTGCTTCAGGCAATTGAAGCAGAGCTGTATCTGCGTCTGATGGCATAGGAAATCCCCCAGGCAAAAGTCCTCGCGCCGACATGAAATGCCGGCCCGCGAAGACCGCGCGGCGAAAGGTCGCCGCGCTTCTGTCTGCACGCCGCCTGGAGAACTAACTGACGAAGTAATCGATTTGTTCGAGAGATATCGATTTCTGCTGTCGTCGAAAGAGACGCTCAGACTCTATGAATTAGATGAGAGGGCGGAATCTGCAGAAATGCTGCGATGCGGTATTCAAAAGCGCAACAGGTTGCGTTTTCAAGATGAAACGATCGCGCGCTTTCACGAAAATACGGCCGATCTGAACACGAAGAACTTGGACTTGCCAACTGCATTAAGCCTGTGCAGGTGTCGAACGGTTTGGCAAGATCATGTCAACGAATGCTATTCATCATCGGGTTCGACATCTCTCCGCAACTGTGCCGGATCATGGGACACAGGTGTTCTGGACCGTGGTGGTCGCCGCTCTTGAGATGATCGTGATCGTCGCTTGCGCCTATGGCGCATTTGTCACGTATTCGGCGATCGTCTACGGCGTGATCTTCTTTCGGATCGAATATGTCTTGGCGTCCGTCGCGACCGGCGCGCTGTATGTCGCCTTGTGCATCGCCGACAATCAGTACGATCTGCTCGGGCCGGAATGGAACGAGCATAGCCGTTCGCGCGGCAGCGCCGCGATCGCTCTTTCGTGCATCCTGCTGCTGACGCTCGGCTACGTGACCAACAACCTCGGCGGCTATTCCCGCGGCACGTTTCTCGCGCAGCTGGCCGCCACGCTGCTGGGGCAAATCGCCATCCGGGCCGTTTTGTGGCAGCTCATCGACCGTGTTCGCTCGCGCGGGCAGTGGCGCCGGGAGAGCATGGTCGTCTTGACCATGCCCGGTGCGCGGGGGGCCGCCGATGTCCTCGGGCGGCTGGGGACGCGGCACGGGCATATCCTGCGTTGGTATGACTTCCCGTCGGAGGCCGATAGGGCTGATGGGAGTGCCTCTTTGGAGGTACAACTTTCAGCCATCCGTCACGAATGCCGGGCGCTGCCGATCGATGCCGTGCTCGTTCTGTTCGGCTCGGACAACATGGAAGTCGTCTCGAAGACCGTGGAGGCATTGTCGGAACTCCCGGTCAGAATTCAGCTCCTGCCGGTTGAGCTGAGCGAACTCATGCGGAGCAGCCGCATCGGGAACTACGGTCATCTGCGGGTGCTCGAATTGTTTTGCGGGCCGTGCTCGCTGCGCGATCGTTTCCTGAAGCGGACCTTCGACCTCGTCGTCTCCGCATCGCTTCTGGCGAGCTTGTGGCCGCTGTTTCTCGTCGTTGCCGCCTTCATCAAGATCGACTCGCGCGGCCCGGTTTTCTTTCGGCAGACGCGCCTGGGTTTCAACAACGAGCCCATCCAGATCCTGAAATTCCGCAGCATGACGACCTTCGACGATGCGCGTGACGAATTTCGTCAAGCCGTCCGTAACGACCCGCGCGTAACCCGCCTCGGGCGGATCCTCCGGCGGACCAATATCGACGAACTACCCCAGTTGTTGAATGTCCTGAGGGGCGAGATGTCGCTCGTGGGGCCACGGCCCCATGCCGTTGCTCATAATCAGATGTTTGCCGACCAGATCCGCCGGATGTTCCGGCGGCACAACGTCAAACCGGGAATGACCGGCTGGGCCCAGGTCAACGGCCTTCGGGGCGAAACGGATACATTCGAGAAGATGCAGAAGCGGATCGAGCACGATCTCTATTACGTCGACAACTGGTCGTTCTTCTTCGACCTGAAGATCATGATCATGACCGTCATATCGAAGCGCGCCTATAGCGGCGCCTATTGAGCGAGAAGGGAAGCTTTTATGCGACTCTGCTATTTTGTGCCCGAATATCCTGCCGTTTCGCATACGTTTATTCGACGCGAGATCGTCGAGCTCGAGCGGAATGGATTTTCCGTGCTCCGTGTTTCGCTCCGGGGCAATGATCGCAAGCTGGTGGATCCGGAGGATATCAGCGAGAAGGCCCGCACGCGGTACATCCTCGACGGCAGCATTGCCAAGTTCGCCGCGGCCCTTGCCGGCGCCGTGGTGCAAAAGCCCAAGGCTCTGGCGAAAGCCACTCTCGCCGCGATCAGGATGATGCGGCGCTCGAGTCGCCCGGCGCCGATTCACCTTGTCTATCTTGCGGAAGCACTCGTCCTCGCGCGGTGGGTGACGGAGCAGAACATTCAGCACATCCATACGCATTTCGGAACAAATGGCGCGGAAGTCGCCATGCTGTGCCATATGCTGACCGGCGTCCCCTACAGCTTCACGGTGCACGGCCCGGACGAGTTCGACAGGCCGGAATATCTGGGCCTGTGCGCCAAGGTGAGGCATGCTGCGTTCGTCTGCGTCGTGAGTTCGTTCACCGGAAGCCAGCTCTGCCGCTGGGTCTCCCCGGAACAGTGGCCGAAAATCAAGCTGGTGCGGTGTGGGCTGGGCGCTGATTTCCTGAAAGCACAGCCATCCAGAATTCTTCCGAAATCTCAGCTCGTGACCATTGGTCGGTTCAACGAGCAGAAGGGGCAACTGGTCTTGTTCCAGGCCCTTGCCGTCCTCGCTCGCGAGGGCGTGCCGTTCAAGCTGACTGTTGTTGGCGACGGTCCGCTGCGGCCGCAACTGGAGCGAAGCATCCGGGAACTGGGGCTTGAACAGCAGGTCGAACTGGCAGGCTGGTTGAGCAATGAACAGGTGCGCGCCGCGATACTCGAGGCCAGGACATTGGTCCTCCCGAGTTTCGCCGAGGGGTTGCCCGTCGTCCTGATGGAGGCCCTGGCGGGCGGGCGTCCGGTCATCGCGACCTATGTCGCCGGCGTTCCGGAACTGATCACGGACCAGGTCTGTGGCTGGCTGGTTCCGGCCGGAAGCGTCGATCAACTCGCCGATGCCATCAGGCAATCCCTGGCTGCGCCCGACACTCTCATCCAGACCATGGGGGCGTCAGGGCGAAAACGTGTGCTGGAGCAGCATGACATCGTGCGGGAATGCCGGAAACTGGCCGCTTTGTTCAAAGCCGCGTCACATCAGGAGCCGGCATCCGTCGGTGGCGTCGAGCAGATCGAGGAGCCCGTTGGCGCCTACGAAGTGGCGTTTGCCGGTAGTCGTGGGAAGAGGCCGGGCGAGATGATCAGGCTTCGATCCGGGCATCCGGGCCGGTCGAAGCGATGAGCATGCGGGGCCCTGCCGCGAGATGGATGGGGAGCGCCTGAGTGGTTGATGTCACCGTCATCGTCCCGACGCATAACCGCCGGCAGATCCTGCCGCAGGCGGTCCATTCGATCCTGCGCCAGCACGGCGTCTCGATCGAACTCGTCGTGGTCAATGATGGCTCGACCGACGAGACGGGTCCCTGGCTTGATCGGCTTGCCGCGACCGATCCCAGGGTGAAGGTGGTGCATCACGTACAGCCGCGGTTCATATCGGGCGCGCGGAATGCCGGGATCGCCTGCGCCACAGGGCGCTGGGTCGCCTTCTGCGATGACGACGATCTCTGGGCGCCGGACAAGCTGGCCACGCAGCTTGCCGCCTTGCGCACCAGTTCGGCGCAATGGGGCTGTACCGGCGTCGCGGTCGTCGACGAAGACCTTCAGGTCGTCGGCCATTACCATGTCAAAGGCGGCGAAGTGCTGGCTGGCCTGCTGCAGAGCAACGGAATTCCGACCGGGTCGTCAGTGATTGTCGAGCGCGGGCTCGTCCAGGAGGTCGGTGGTTTCGATCTCGCGCTGCGCGGATCCGAGGATTGGGATCTCTGGATCAAGCTGGCCCGGCATTCGGCGCTCGCCGCAGTCGACCGGCCGCTGATCGCCTATCGGCTGGGCAGGCAATCCCTGTCCATGAACATCAACCCCATGCGTGCGGGCCGTCTGGTGATCGCCGGGCGCTACGCGGCGCTGGCGGCGGCGCATGGTGTCGAGTCGGACGAGGCGGGGCACGAGCGCTATCTCGCCAAGCAGCTTCTGCGGGCAGGCGCGCGTTGGCGGGCCGCCTCGATCTTCGGCGCGCTCGCCTTCAGGCACCATCGCTGGCGCGAACTGCCGCGCGTGGCCGCTGCACTGATCGCGCCGCAGATGACGGACCGGATCGGCCAGGCCCGCGCGTCCGCCGCGGTCCCTGCGGCCTGGCGCCAGGAGTCTGAGACCTGGCTGCGGCCGATCCGCGAGGCGAACCAGACCGATGTGCGGCGCAGCCGGGCCTGGACCGCTGCCAGGGAGCTGGAGGCATGACGTTGACGCCTCATTCCATCCATACGCTCCCGGGCGATGCGCTTCAGCGCGGCGCCGATCGCAACTGGCGGACGACCTCCGTGCGAGCGGCCAACACCGAGGCGATCTGGAATCTGCTGCGCGCCACCGTGTTCGGCGTCCTGCTGATCCGGGCTTCGTCCGACCCCATTTTCAACCTGCTTGGAGGTGGCGAGGGCTCCTCGATGGGCGTGGGTGCGCTTTTCAACCTGCTCGCCATCGCGCTCGCGTTGGCCTTTCTCGTGCAGGCGCCGTTGCGGGCGCCATTTCCGGTCATTGCGATCTGGGGGCCGTTTCTGCTGATCGCTTTCGGCTCGACGCTCTATGCGCCGGACTTCCGGGCCGCGGCGCGGCTTGCCTTCGTCATGTTGACCTATTGGGCCTTCTTCGCGATGCCGTTCTTCATCCTGCGTTCTTCGCCGGACCTTTCCCGGTTGGTCCTCGTCGTGATCGGATCGTCCATTCCGCCGACGCTTTATGCCTTTGTGGACATTGCGCGGGGGCTTTCCGATTGGGGCGAGTTCCGCCTGCAGAGCACGTTCTCCCATCCGAACATCTATGCGTTCTATCTCGTGCTGGTGCTCGGCCTGGCGCTTTACGTCCGAGCATCGCGCGCCATGCACGTGACGCCGCGACTTCACATGCTGGTGACGCTCTACATCCCGGTCCTGACCTTCTTTCTGCTGCTGACCAAGACGCGCAGCGCCTGGGGCGCATGCGGGCTCATGTTCCTGATCTATGCGCTCAAGATCGACCGCCGGTTCCTGGCCGGCCTGCTGCTCGTGCCGGTGCTGTTCATTGCCAATCCAAGCCTGGTGGAGCGCTTGACGGACGTAACGGCGGCTACGGAAGTCGACAGCTTCTCGCAGCTCAACGAAAGCACGCGGCTGAACTCCTATGTCTGGCGGCAGGCCCTGTGGGAGTCCGCCATTCCACAGGTGCTGGAGCGACCCTTGCTGGGCCATGGCCTCGAGTCGTTCAAGCCGTCGACCTCGAGCTTCTTTCCGCTGATCGGCCCCCAGGGCATCGATGGTCACAACTTCTATCTGCAGACCAGCTTCGAGATGGGGCTCCTCGGCGCTCTCGCGCTCGCCTGGTTGCTCGGTTGGCTCGCCTATCGCTTCGCGAGCGGGCTGCGGCGTGATCCGCCCGGGCTCCTGGTCATCCTGTGCATCCTGATGACCTATGTGCTCGAATCCTATTCGGACAACATGCACTTCTACTTGTCTTTCAACTGGTACTTCTGGTTCGTCATGGGCACGATCTATGCGTGGATCCGTCTGGACGAGACCCAGCCCGTGCGCGGTGAAAGAGGTCGCGGGACAGCGTAGCGGCGAATTGAAATTTCCTCGCCAGATCCACCCCGGAGCTATGGCGCATCGACGGTAGAGGGCTGCCGATCCTCACATCACCGGCGAGGCGGTGCTCGCTCGGATTCTCCCGTCCACCGTCGGTGATTTCGAAGCCGGCTTTCCGCATGTGCCGCAGGAACGGGGACGGTTCACCCGGCGTTTGCTCTGTGAATACCACTCACTGCTGGCGGAGCGCGCCGGGTGGAGGAGAAGCCCCCGGCCACGTGCCCCTCCTCATTCGCAAATCCGTCAAGTCGAACCGGGCGCCGGAGACGGGGCCCATTTTTGATCGAGAGACATGCTGGACACGATAAACCATCTGCAGGTTGCCCCCAGCGAGAGGTTCGATGGCCGGATCAATGTGCGGCCGCAGCCCTCTTTCGGCCTGGGAAGCCTCCGCAATCGCAAATGGCTCCTGGCTCTTGGCACCATGGTCTGTCTGGCAATCGCCGCGCTCTATGTCGTCCGGCGTCCGACGATATACACCGCGTCCAGCCAGTTGCTGATATACATCAAGCAGATCCTGTCGGGGCCCGATCAGGCGATCCTGCAGGGGCGGGCCGACGTTTCGATGGTCCAGAACCAGATCGAACTCCTTCGCTCCGGCAACGTGCTGGCCAAGGTCGTCGAAGCCCTGCAACTGACCCAGGATCCTGAATTCAACGACAGTCTCAGATCTCCGTCCGGGCCGAAGACGGACGATCCGGCACAGCCTGCCACTGACGCAAAGGCGGCGAGTTCCGCGTACCGCGCTGCGCTGGGGACGCTGACCAGCAAGCTCAGCATTCGCCAGGTCGGAACGAGCCACATAGTCACGGTGAGTTTCAAGGCTTCGAACCCTGAAAAGGCCGCCCGGGTCGTCAACAGCGTGATCCGAACCTATCTGCAGGAGCGCGGGCGTGCATCCGACGCAGCTTCGTCCAAGGCGCCCACGCTGCGCGAGATTCATCAAAGTCTTGGTCCGAGCGCCCAGATCGTTTCGGAAGCCGAACCGCCGATCAAGGCCGATGGACCGCCGGCGGCATTGATCCTTCTTGCTGCGGCCTTGTTCGGCCTGAGCGCCGCTGCTGCGGTCGCCATTCTGCTCGACGTGTTCAACGACACGATCCGCAGCGCGCACCAGATGGAATATGTCCTTGGTGTGGAGTGCCTGGGCGTCGTGCCGCGCTTCCGTGGCCTTGGCGCCGCGGGCGAGGATACCGCCGCACGGCGTCTGCTCGCATCGAAGAGTCCGGTGTTGCGACGCGTTGCAGCCATGATCCAGGACGGCGCGTCCGGCGGACCGCGGACGATCGGCGTGACGTCGGTCTTGCCGGGCGAGGGGGCAACGACGCTCGCCATCGGCCTGGCGTTGGCGGCGACGGCATCGGGAAAGCGGGCCCTGCTGATCGATGCCGTGCCGGAAGATCCTTCAATCTCGCGCTGGGTCGCGGGCATGTCTTGCGTCCGGCACCCGCTGGGGGCCCATCCGGATTCGGACGCCTTCGATGACATCGTCGAGGTGCAGGACGGGTTGCATGTCCTGCCGCTTGCCGAGCCGTCGGCGGACGGGGCGCGCCTGATGCGCCGCGGTTGGGTGGACGAGATTCTGAATGCCGCGGAGACGTCCTACGACCTGGTGGTCGTCGACCTGCCATCGCTCGCGGCAGGCCCCCAGGTGCGCGCCGCCGCTCAATCGCTGGATGGCGTCCTGCTCGTCGTGAAATGGGGTGTGACCAAATCCGAGCTCGTCCAGCAGGCTTTCCAATCCACGGGCCAGGCCCGGCATAAATTTGTCGGCACGGTGCTCAACCGGGCCGATGAAGCGACGATGAAGCGTTATGGATATGACAGCTCTGCGGAGACGAAGGTTCGGACAGCATCCTGAGGCAAACCGATCTCGGCCATGGGCCGCGGCATCTACGGAAGGAGAGTATCATGAAGGTCGTACTCTTTTGCGGCGGCCAGGGAATGCGGCTGCGGGGCTATGTGGATGACGTCCCGAAGCCGATGGTCCCGATCGGCTCGCGCCCCATTCTGTGGCACCTGATGAAGTACTATGCCCATTTCGGTCACAGGGAATTCATCCTCTGCCTCGGCCACAAGGGCGGCGCCATCAAGGACTACTTTTTGAAGTACGACGAGTCGATCTCGAACGATTTCGTGTGGTCCCAGGGTGGGCGGAAGATCGACTTCGTCAGTCGTGACAGCGACGACTGGACGATCACCTTCGTCGAAACCGGGATGCATGCGACGATCGGCGAGCGCCTCAAGGCGGTCGAGCCCTATCTGCAGGGCGAGGAGTATTTCCTCGCCAATTACGGCGACGGTCTCAGCGACCTGCATCTGCCGACGATGATCGGCGAGTTGCAGCAGAGCGACGCGGTCGGCTCGCTGCTCCTGGTGCAGCCGACGGCGAGTTTCGACATCGTCAGGACGACGCCCGAGGGCAAGATCGCCGAAGTCGAACCGCTGAGCCAGACCGACATCTGGATCAATGGCGGCTTCTTCGTTTTCCGGAACGAGATCTTCGACTACATCAATCCCGGCGACGAACTGGTGCGCGAACCCTTCGCCCGGCTGATCCGGCAACAGGCCCTGCTGGCGCACAAGTGCACGGGCTTCTGGCAGTGCATGGACACGTTTAAGGACAAGCAGCGTCTCGAGGAGCTGAACGATACCAACCCACCATGGAAGGTCTGGAAGGACTGTCCGGCCATCCCGCATCATGCGATGGCGAAGGTGGCTCCCACGATGACGCAGGTGGCCTAGCCATGCTCCGCCTCAAACCGGATGGCGATCGCCGGTCGCCGCTGCAGATCCTGTGTCTGGGATGCCATTCCGACGACATCGAAATCGGCTGCGGCGGAACCGTGCTGCAGATCGCGGCAGACCACCCCGACGCCGTGTTTCACTGGGTGGTCTTCAGCGCGAAAGGCGTGCGCATATCGGAAGCGCAAAGCGGGGCGCAGCAGTTCGTCGCCCCGACGCGCATGAAGCGGGTCATCGTGAAGGACTTTCAGGATGGCTACATGCCTTTCGCCGGAGCCGACATCAAGAACGTGTTCGAAGAACTCAAGCGCGAGATTTCGCCGGACATCATCTTCACGCATAATCGTCACGATTCCCATCAGGACCACCGGCTGATCGCCGAGCTGACCTGGAACACGTTCCGCAGCCACCTGATCCTGGAGTACGAGATCCCGAAATATGACGGCGATCTCGGGCAGCCCAGCGTCTTCAATGCGCTCTCGGACGACATCTGCGAGAAGAAGGTCGATCTGATCCTCGACACCTTCAAGTCGCAAGGCAACAAGCCATGGTTCGATCGTTCGACCTTCATGGCGCTGATGCGGTTGCGCGGCATGGAATGCAACGCACCCAGCGGATATGCCGAGGCATTCTATGCCCGCAAGCTGATGCTCTGAACCGGCAATCGAGACAGACATGCATGACTTGAAGCGCAGAACCGTTCGCGCCGGCATCATCAATGTCGGGGCGCGCGCGTTTGGCCTTCTGGTCCGGATCGCGTCTGTCATGGTCATGGCTCGACTTCTGACGCCCGAAGACTACGGGCTCGTCGCGATGGTGACGGCCTTCACCGGCGTGCTGAACATGTTCGGCTGCTTCGGTCTGTTCCAGGCCGCCATCCAGCGTGACGAGCTGAGTGAAGCAGAATCGTCGTCGCTGTTCTGGCTGAACGTGACGTTCGGCGCGTTGCTCACGCTGACGGCCATACTCGCCGGGCCCATGGTCAGCGCCTTCTATGGCGAGCCGCGTCTGCTCGCGATCATGGAGGTGATGGCCTTCACCTTCATCATCACGGCCGCGGGCGTTCAGCACGGCGTGCTGCTTCAGCGGCGAATGTCGTTCGGAACCTTGGCGAAGATCGAGATCGTGGCGCTGCTGATCGCGACGGCCGTGTCCATCGGTATGGCCATGAATGGCTATGACTACTGGTCTATCGCGTCGATGACCATCACGCTGCCGCTGGCCAATACCATCGGCCTATGGCTGTCCACTGGCTGGATCCCAGGGCGGCCGCGGATCGCTACCGGGCTGTTGTCCATGCTGCAGTTCGGGGGCGGGACGACGCTGACCGGCTTCCTGTCCTACATCACCGTCAACATCGACAAGCTTCTGCTCGGTCGCTTCTGGGGCACGGAAGCGACAGGCCTGTACAGCCGGAGCTTCTACCTGATCAATTTCCCGACGGAGAATCTCAACAACACCATCGGCGAGATTGCGTTTGCCGCCTTGTCTCGGACGAAGAACGAGCCCGAACGCTTCCGGCGCTACTTCCTCAAAGCCTATGCGCTGGTGGTGACGCTCACCCTGCCGCTGACGGTCGTATGCGCGCTTTTCGCCGACGACCTGATCCTCGTGGTCCTGGGGCCGAAATGGGTGAGTGCCGTCGAGATCTTCAGGATTCTCGCGCCGACAATCCTGGTGTTTGCGATTTCCACTCCGTTCGGTTGGCTGCTGAGTGCGCTCGGCCTGGTCAAGCGCAGCGTGTATATCGGGTTGTTCGCCGCCTCTCTGATGATCACGGGTATCCTGATCGGGCTTCCTTACGGGCCGCGCGGCGTTGCGATCGCCTATTCGAGCGTGATGGCGATCAAGGTGATCCCGGTGGCGGTTCTGGCGCTACGCGGTACAGGGGTTCGACTTCGCGAGGTCTTGGCGGCGCTGGCGAGCCCGCTGGCCGCGAGCGTGGTCGCAGCGGCGATCGCATTCGGGGTGCATGCCCTGACTGCGTCGGCGCTGTCGCCGCTGCTGCGGCTGGCACTGGATGTCGGTTCGTTCGGCGCCGCCTATGTCGGGGCCCTGCTGCTCATCGCGGGCGAGAAGGCGCTGTATCTCGATCTCCTTCGTACCGCGAGAACGGCGCATACGACTGACGCTGTCGCGAAATCGGCCTGACCGACAAAGCAAACCCACGACATGACGCAGGTTATGCGCCGGAACAGGGCAATGCGCTCGGCATTATCTATGTGAAGGCCATGATTTCCGGAGGTCGCGGATGTACTTCGCGAAGACCAGCATTGAAGGCGCGATAATCATCGACCCGGTTCAGCATGCCGATACGCGCGGGCGTTTCATGCGAGCCTGGTGCCTCAAGGAATTCGCCGATCAGGGCATTGCGTTCGAGCCTGTCCAGGCCAATCTCGGCTTCAGCACGAAGCGCGGCACGGTCCGGGGCATGCACTTCCAGGTGGCGCCGGCCAGCGAGGCCAAGCTGGTGCGCTGCACGCGCGGAGCGATGTTCGACGTGGTGCTGGATCTGCGGCCGGAATCGCCGAGCTACGGCATGTGGCAAGGCGTCGAGCTGAGCGGCGACAACGGCCGCATGCTCTACCTCCCCGAGGGGTGTGCGCACGGGTACCAGACGCTCGAGACGGATACGGAGATGCACTACATGACCTCGGCTTTCTACACGCCGTCGGCGGTCAGGGGCGTGCGCTTCGACGATCCGGCATTCGGCATCGTGTGGCCTTTGGCCGTGACCGAAATCTCCGAGCAGGATCGCAACTGGCCGCCGAGCACGCCTGTGCCCAGCCCTGTCGCCTCAGATCCATGTTTGACCGCGTGACTGCTTTTTCAGGCCTTATCGGAAGGGGGACGTCATGGCTGTCGATACCGTGTTGCGGGAGCGCGAAGCTGCAGGGCGCCCGATCCGCGTGGGAATGGTCGGAGCGGGCGCCACCGGCCGTGCGATCGCTCTCCAACTCGGGACGCCCGTGCCGGGAATGCGGCTCGTCGCCATCGCCAACCGAACCGTGGCTACGGCAGAACGCGCCTTTCGCGAAGCGAACATCCATGGCTGGTGCCACGTCTCGTCCGCCCGCGAGGCCGAGCAGGCCATCCTGCGCGGGACACCCGTTCTGACCGCTGATCCTGCCGTGCTGACAGCCTGCGAGGCCATCGACATCATCGTCGAGGTCACCGGGACGGTCGAGGCCGGTGCGGCGGTCGTTCTCGACGCGATCGCGCATCGCAAGCATGTGGTGATGGTCAATGCCGAACTCGACTCGCTGATCGGCCCTATCCTGAACGAGCGCGCTCGCCAGGCCGGCGTGGTCCTGACCAACACCGATGGCGACGAGCCCGGCGTTGCCATGACGCTGCTGCGCTATCTGCGGACACTGGGCCTCAAGCCCGTCGCCGCCGGCAACATCAAGGGCATGGTCGACTACTACCGCAACCCCGACACGCAGCGTGCCTTCGCCGAGAAGAACGATCAGGATGCCCGCAAGGTGACGTCCTTCGCCGACGCCACGAAGCTGTCGATGGAAACGACCGTGCTCGCCAATGCGACGGGTTTTCGTGCGGGGCGTCGCGGAATGTTCGGGCCGGCCTGCAAGGATGTCCGGGAGATCGCGCAGCGCCTGCCTGCGGAGGCGATGCTGGAAACCGGGCTGGTGGACTATGCATTGGGCGCGGCCCCCCATACCGGCGCCTTCGTCGTGATCCACGAAGAAGCGCCGTTGAAGCAGGCGCAACTCGCCTATTACAAGCTGGGCGACGGCCCGTTCTACGTCTTCTATACGCCGTTTCATCTGCCCCATCTGCAGATCGCCGCGACCATCGGACGTGCTGTCATCGATCACGATCCGACCGTTGCGCCGCTGGCGGGGCCGGTGTGCGAGGTCGTCACGGTGGCGAAGCGCGATCTCAAGGCGGGCGAGCGCCTCGACGGCATCGGCGGGTTCTGCGCCTACGGCCTGATCGAGAACGCCGTCGACGCGCGCTCTGCCGACGCGTTGCCGATCGGCCTTTCCGAGAACTGCGTTCTGCGGCGCGACGTGCAGAAGGACGATGTCGTCTCGTTCGACGACGTCACGCTGCCGGCCGGACGCCTGGCGGATGTGCTCTGGCGCGAACAGCAGCAGCGGTGGCCGATGCACGAAGCGGAGGCCGTGCGACGGCCGGTCCTCGCCGAGGCGGCCTCATGACATGACGAGCCGCTGCACGGACAGGTTCGTGCAGCGGAATGGACTCCAGAGATAGCCGGGTAATTTCATCGACGCGGGGCTAGGTCGGCCATGTTGAATCGCTCTTTCTGGCAAAACCGCAAGGTCTTCGTAACCGGCCACACCGGCTTCAAGGGCAGTTGGCTCGCGTTGTGGCTGGAGGCGCTGGGGGCCGACGTCACGGGCTATGCGCTTGACCCGCCGTCCCAGCCCAATCTGTTCGAGCAGGCGAGGGTCGGCGAATGTATCCGCTCGATCCGAGGTGACGTGCGCGATTTCGCGCATCTGAAGTCCGCGATCGCTGAATGCAATCCCGACGTCGTCATCCACATGGCTGCGCAGTCGGTGGTCCGCTACAGCTACGACGAGCCCGTCGAAACCTATGCGACGAACGTCATGGGAACGGTTCATCTGCTGGAGGCGGTACGCCAGCTCGGGCGGCCCTGCGTCGTGGTCAATGTCACGAGCGACAAGTGCTACGAGAACCAGGAGTGGGTCTGGGGCTATCGCGAGAACGATCCGATGGGGGGGCACGACCCGTATTCCAATTCCAAGGGATGCGCGGAACTGGTCACCAACGCCTATCGCGATTCCTACTTCTCGCCAGATGGGCTGTCCCGGCACGGCGTCGCGCTGGCGAGCGTGCGCGCGGGCAACGCCATCGGAGGTGGGGACTGGACGGCCAATCAGCTCATTCCGGATTTGGTCCGTGCTTTCCTGGGCCGGCGCCCCTGCCGCATCCGCAGTCCTTCGGCGATCAGGCCCTGGCAGTTCGTCCTGATGCCGCTCCACGGCTACCTGCTGCTGTGCGAAAGGCTTGCCGAGGACGGTGCTCGTTTCGCGTCGGGCTGGAATTTCGGACCGGCGGAGACCGATGCCAGGCCGGTGTCATGGATCGCCGACAAGCTCGTGGCGCTTTGGGGCGAGGGCGCGTCCTGGACGCGGGACGGGGCGGCGCATCCCGCCGAGGCGCAGTTGCTGCGCCTCGACACGTCCAAGGCGAGGACCGGCCTCGACTGGCATCCGGTCCTGCAACTCGACCAGAGCCTCGCCTGGATCGTCGAATGGTACCATGCGTTCCAGGCAGGGAAGGATCTCCAATCCCTCACGCGCCGGCAGATCGAGCGCTACGAATATCTCCTCCAGGATCATGCCGAGCGGAACGGGGCGGGAGCGCAGCCGAAAGCGGCCGCTCCGGCGCCTCTGATCCCAATGGCCGAAGGGTGACCGCGCAACGACGCGACAACACAGGGAACGCTCAGCCATGCCGAACAACGTCGTACCTGGAACTGGAGTGGCTGGTTTCGGTGCGGCTCACCGACGCCGGCAAGAGCGCATCCAGGGGGAGACCGAATGAACGCCGCGCTCCCCAAGCCCAACCGGATCGGGCTCATGTCGCATTGCGGCACGGGCAATCTGGGTGATGAAGCCTCGATCGCCGCAGCGCTCGACAACATTACGCGCAGATCGCCGGGCGCATCCGTCGTGGGGCTGACGATGGATCCGGAAGACACGTCGCGCCGGCACGGAATTCCCTGTGTCGCGATGCGCCAAAGCGTTTTCCCATTCAAGCAGGAGTGGGCGTACGCCTCGTCTCCTGCTGACGAGAGCACGCTGAGGGGCCGCCTGAAGGCAGCGATCAAGAAGACCGGCCCGCTGTTTCGCATGGCCAATGCGCTGAGGCACGCTCTGTTCGTTCGACCGGTCCAGATCTTTCGCGAAGCGATGTTTCTGCTGCGTTCGCTGCCTCTGGTGTACGAGCTCGACATGCTCGTCATATGCGGAGGAGGGCAGCTTATCGACTGGGGCGGGCCATGGGCGTTTCCCTACACGCTGTTCAAATGGATGCTCCTCGCCAAATGCGCTAACGTCAAATGCGTTGTCCTGAATAGTGGCGCAGGCCCGTTGGATGGCTCTCTCAGCCGTTGGTTCGTCAAGCAGACGCTCAACATGGCCGATGACGTGTCCCTGCGAGATCACGCGTCCGGCGAATTGCTCCGGGAGATCGGATACCGCGGCAAGATGAAGGTCGTTGCCGACAATGTATGGGGCCTTCGACTCCCGGAAGAACTGACGAAGAAGCCGGTCGAACCTGACGCAGGCCTCGTCATCGGCATTGCGCCGATGGCTTATGGTGATTCGTCCCGGCATTGGGTCGACGACGATCACGGCTATCGGCATCT
Organism: Allobosea sp. GW822-FHT03F07; assembly: GCF_058801345.1. Lineage (NCBI taxonomy): Bacteria > Pseudomonadati > Pseudomonadota > Alphaproteobacteria > Hyphomicrobiales > Alloboseaceae > Allobosea > Allobosea sp. GW822-FHT03F07. Next base: position 115,991 of record NZ_JBXAND010000005.1, on the reverse strand, counting down.
GATCGACAACCTGGCTGAATTCTGTGGCCAGATGCTCGAGCGCGGATGCCGGATCAAGCTCTTCAGCAGCGATATCTGGTTCGATTCCCAAGCGATTGCCGATCTCGATGCAGCCATTCGGGACAAATTTCCTGCTTTGGCCTCAGATCGTGTCACGCAAGACATCGTCGAAAGTACAGACGATATCTTTGCAGCGCTCTCGCTGGTCGATTTCTACGTGACATGCCGTTTCCACGGCGTTGTATTCGCATCGTTGTTGAATGTCCCAAGCCTTGCATTGGCGCCGCATCCCAAGGTTTCTACCTTGATGGAGAGCTTGGGTTTATCGGATTACTGCGTCGACATTTCGCGTTGCAATGCAGATGACCTGACAGCGAGAGCCGATGACCTGATCGCCAATATGGAGGATGTCAAGGATCGTATCGAAAGACGCGTCGCACAATTTCAGTCGCAGGTCGGCCTGCAATTCGACGCGGTATTCATCGAGAACGATGAATTCGTTACCGAGGGCGCAACATACATTCAAGAGAGGCCTTGATATGAACGCGCAAAATCAACCATTAGTTAGCATCGTCACGCCCGTATACAATGGAGGTGAGTTCCTCAGGGAGTGCATCGAGAGCGTATTGTCGCAGACCTATCAGAATTGGGAATACATTATCGTCAATAATGCCAGTACGGATGGGACATTGGACATTGCTGAAGAGTATCGCCGGCGTGACCGCCGAATCCGCGTGTTCAGCAACGAGACGCTGCTTCCGATCATCGCGAGCCATAATCGAGCCTTCCGCCTTCTTTCGGAAGACAGCAAATACTGCAAAGTCGTTTCGGCCGATGACTGGATTTACCCGGAGTGCGTTGAAAAGCTCGTTGATCTTGCCGAGGAGAATCCTTCTGTCGGTATCGTCGGTTCTTATCAACTGAGCGGCGGCGGCGATATCTGGTATGTGCGGAATGTCGGGCTGCCATATTCGCAAACCGTTGTTTCAGGGCACGATATTTGCCGGGCTCACCTGCTTGGTGGGTTGAGGGTTCTGGGAAATCCGACCTCGGTTCTTTATCGGTCGGATCTGATACGGAATACGGACGGGTTCTTTCCGAATTCAACTCAGGAAGCCGATATCAGCGCATGCCTGAAGCATTTGCGCTATGCAGATTTTGGTTTCGTGCACCAAATCCTGGCGCATGAACGCATTCACTACGAGAGAGCGACCACCGCTTCGCTTGAAAACAATGCGTATGTGTCGGCGGAAATCAGCGATTGTCAGGAATACGGCGATTGGTATCTGACCAAGCAGGAGCGCGAAGCGCGCATCGATCAACTGCTGGATCAGTATTATGCCTACCTATCCGCCTGTGCATTCAAATTCAAGGACGGCAAGTTCTGGGATTATCATTCCGGGCGACTGCGCGAACTCGGATATCGGTTCGACGGGCGAAAATTTTCTATGGGAATTGCAAAAAAGACGATCGATCTTCTGTTGAATCCGAAGGAATCGGCCCGGATTCTAAGTAAGCGAATTCGCTTGCATTACATGTTCAGAGGCGCGCGTTCGCCATCGAAGGGCTGATATCGCTGACGCGCCCTTCGGCCGGAACGCATTTGAAGCTCCGTTTGTTCGATAAGTCGACCGACTGCTTGGCGATCGTGTTATGGCACAAGATGTTGCAAGTGCGAAATGCCGGCGTTTTGGTTAATGAGTTGCTAATTGACTTGCCGAGGGGACGAATTTTGGCTTATGCTGGCTCAGGTAGGTGCCGGCAGCTCGATTTGACGCCGATCCGAGCATTGAGCTGTCTCGGTCGGCAGCAATGATTGATTGAAGTTTTTGACTGAAATATGCATGAATTAATTGTCTTGCATTATTAGTGTTGCATTTTGACGCCTTACTAAATATCCAATTATGTAGATTGGTTTTGTATTTTATTCATTATGCCTATATAATGCATATCTTGAGATAATTTTTATTTTTCTATCCGATTTTGATTGTATTTTATGTTCATTTAGAACGCATGGCAAAGAAATGTATCAATAAAAATTAGCAAGTATTTCGCTCGAGAAATTTCTCGGGCTCACGATTATTTAGAAAAATTTCTAAACTGAATTTATTACACGTCAATATTTGAAAATCGATTTCCACGTTCCTGCTAGACGGGAGATTCCAATGAAGGAGAATAGGGCTTTCGGGGTCGTTATTATCGGTAAATACTCATTGATGAGAGAAGGAATTTATCGAGTACTGCAAGAGCAGAATTTTCGAGTCCTGGCGTCCGTTTCAGGCGTTGACCAACTGGGAGGCAGGCTTCGATCCCAGAAGAACTTATTTCTCATTGTCTACACCAACGACGAGTTTGATGTCGTCGTCGGCGAAATTGGGCATGTGAGGGATCAATATCCCGATGCACATATCGCAGTCGTCGCTGATCACTACGGGCCGAGCGAGCCGGCCTCCGCGTTCAAGGCTGGCGCGACCGGTTATCTCGTCAACGCCAATTCCTGTGATGCCTTCGTCAAGTCGATTGAATTGGTGATGCTGGGCGAAACGTTTTTCCCGCCAGCGTTCCAGTCTTTGGCGCCGGTTGCCAAAAGGTCACGCCGCTCCAAAGCCATACCCATCCCGAGCGAGGACGAAAAGGCGCTTCCGGCTGCCCCGCAGAGCGCAGCCACATCGCTGCTTTCGCCGCGGGAAACCGGAATCCTGTGCTGCCTGGTCGATGGGGATTCCAACAAAAGTATCGCACGAAAGATCGGAATCGCCGAAGCGACGGTAAAGGCTCACGTCAAAGCGATCTTGCGCAAGATACGCGTTCAGAATCGCACGCAGGCCGCAATCTGGGGGATGAATAACGCGTTGTTGCTGCGGCCGGCAAACAACAATTCTCGCGAGTTGTCTGCATCGACGAGCAAGCCGCTCGCGGAAACGGCCGTCAGTATCTATCCGTTGTGAAGTGCCCTGATGCCAGAATTCTGTGTTGTTGCGCCGGATTGTCATTGCGCCTGTTTGGCTAGGTGTTTAGTCCCGGGATGTCATGGCTTCGCTGACGAACGAAGAACTCCGGCTTTTCGACGATGTCGCTGTGATGGGTGAGTTGATCGAGGCGCGCGGTGGTTATCTTGTCGTCGCTGAAGATGGAGGGCCACTCGCCGGAGGCGGGATTCGTGGTGTCGATGACGGAACTCTGCTTGTAGAGCCGGCCGACCAGGTGGACGAGCAACTGTCCCCCGGACGGGGCGAAGGGGGGATGGCCGAGTTCGCCGAGAAGGACGAGGTCGCTGCGCGAGAGATGGCCGGCCATGCGGCCCGCCGGCCGGAGGGGCACCCACCCCATCAGTTCAGAACGTGATGCCAGCGTTTCCAAGGTATTCCGCGTACTTCCGAACGATCGAGATGCGCTGAGCGGAGGCGCGACCAAGCGCTTCAAGGCCTGCCTGAAGCTGCCCGGACGCCTCCCGGGCGATGTGTCGCGCCCGCTGCAGCCACCGGCGACGACGGACGAGTTGCGCGCGCTCGCGACCGTACTCGATACCGTCGGCGATCAGGCTGACGGAACGGCCCGGAGCGACCGTCACCTGATCGACGCACAATACGCCGGCGGGTCGCCAAGGGCCCTGTCAGCCCGCCCGTCGCTGTGCCTCACGGCGAAAGGCGAGGCCGAAGCGCGCGACGAGGTCGCGCGCGGCCGCATCCTGAGCCGCCGGCAAGGGCAGGCGCGGCGGGCGTGGCGCGCCGGCCGCAAAGCCCATATGGCTGAGCAGCGCCTTGGTGCCCGCGACATAGGCTTGGCCGCCGACGAACTCGATCAGCGGCAACTGCTCGAGATAGAGCGCGCGGGCCGCCCTGACGTCGTCCTCGTCGGCCACCAGTTCGAAGAGCCGTGCCATCGCCGCGGGCGCGACATTCGAAGCCACGGCGACCCACCCCTGCGCGCCCTCGACGAAGGATTCGAAGCCGAGGATTCCGCCGAACACGGTCATCCGCTCGCCACAGAGCCGGACGATGTCGCGCACGCGCGTCACCTCCAGGGTCGATTCCTTGATGTAGAGGCAGTTATCGACCTCGGCGATGCGGGCGACAAGCGCGGGCTTGAGATCGACATTGGCCGTGGCGGGGTTGTTGTAGACCATGATCGGCAGCGCGATCGCGTCTCCCACGGTCTTGTAGTGATGGACGAGTTCGTCGTCGGTCGGCGTCGAATAGAAGGGCGGGATGATCATCACGCCGTCAGCGCCCATTTTCTCAGCACGGCGGCTGAGCCGCACGACCTCACGGGTGTCCTCGGCGCCGGTCCCGATCAGGACCGGAACCCGCCCGGCCGCCTGTGCGATTACCGTCTGCGCCACCAGCACCTTCTCGTCGTCGTCGAGCGAGAGGAATTCTCCCGTCGAGCCGAGCGGGATCAACCCGTGGATGCCCTGCTCGATCTGCCAGTCGACGAAGGCACGCAAGGCCTCGACATCGACTTCGCCGGCGGGCGTGAAGGGCGTGATCATGACGGTGTAGGTGCCGCGAAAGGTTTTCATGGAGAGGCCTTCGATTTGACGAGTCTGGTTCAGGCGGCGGCTGCGCGGCCGGGCATGAGGCCGGCGCTGGCGAGCGCCTGGGCGATCACAGTGCGCTCCTCCGCCTCAATCGGCAGGAGCGGGGCGCGCGGATCGGGGTTAGGCAGCTTGCGGAGCAGGTGCAGCGCAGTCTTCATCCGGTTGTGGGCGTCGAGATGGGGTGCGCGGTAAAAGACGCGGCAGAGCGGCCGCAGGCGGGCATTGGCGATACGCGCCGCATCGAGATCGCCGCGTGTCATCGCCTCGAGGATCTCGGCGAGGATCGGCGAGGCGACGCTGCCGATGCCCGAGAGGATGCCGTCGCCGCCATAGGCCAGCGAGGCCATCAGCCAACTGTTGTTGGTCGTCAGCACCGTGACCGGGCGGTCGAGCCCGCGCAGCGCCGCCAGATTGTCCTCATAGGCCTGGGGCGTGTCGCTGCCTTCCTTGATCGCGATGATGCTTTGGTTCTCGCGGCAGAGGCGCAGCAGCACCTCATGCGAGAATCCGAGGCCCGACGCCAGCGAAAGCTGGAACAGCACGATCGGCAGCCCAGACGCTTGAGCGACCTCCGCCACGAAGTACGAGGCCATCTCCGGGCGGGCATTGGCGCCTTGGGCGAACAGGGCAGGCGGAAACAGCAGCAGCGCGTCGGCGCCCGCTTGTGCCGCGTCGCGGGCCAGCGCAACGGCGCCTCGCGTATCATCGGCGACGATGCCGGCGACGATTCCGGCCTTGCCGCCGGCCGCCGCCTTCGCTGCGCCGATGACATGATACCGTTCGGCGCGCGTCAGCGAGGCGGTTTCGCCGGCATGGCCGTTGACCACGACGGCGCGGACGCCATTCGTGCCGGCCAGTTCGGCGACATGGGCATGCAGGGCGGCGTCATCGATCGCGCCGGCCCTGTCGAATGGCGTCAAGGAAGCGGGCCAGATGCCCCCGATGCCTTTGAGGTCCATGCGGTGCGCTCCTCTCGCAGGGAAATTGGAAACGTTTGCGGACCATGATGCCGCAATAGGCACCATCAATCCATTATTTGAGCTTGCGAAGCGCATATTGTAGAAATAGCGTTTTGCAATCGTTTCCAATTTAGCGGCAGGGTTCATGAGCGTCACGCTCAAAGATGTGGCAGAAGCGGCACGCGTTTCGGTCAGTACCGCATCGCGGGCCCTGGGCGGTGGCGGGCTTGCGAGCGAGCGCACACAGCAGCGCCTGCTGCGCATTGCGGGGGAGCTCGGCTACCGGCCGAACACGATCGCGCGCGGCCTGAAAACCGGGCAGTCGCGTCTCGTCGGGCTGCTGATCCACAATCTCGCCAACGCCTCGTTCCAGGTGATGGCGGAGGTGGTGCAGGCGCGGCTGAAGGCGCTCGGCTACCAGATGCTGCTCTGCATCGCCGGTGACGATCCGCAGCAGGAGAGCGATATGCTGGGAACGCTCGCCGACCATCGCGTCGACGGGCTGATCGTGGTGCCGACCGGCTGCAATGGTGCCCGACTCGCCGCGCTGGAACGAGGCGATATCCCGATCGTCTGCGTGGTGCGCCGCGACGATGAGGCGGAACTGGAAACCGTGCTGGCGGATGATCCGCAAGGGGCCTATGCCGGCACGCGCTATCTGATCGGGCTCGGGCACCGGCGCATCGGCCTCGTCGTCGGCCGGCAGGACACGACCTCGGGCCGCGAGCGCCTGTCAGGCTACATCAGAGCGCTGCGCGAAGCCGATATCGCCGTGGACGAAGCCCTGATTCATGCCGGGCGCTATGAGCCGGAGACCGGGGCGATCGCCTGTCGCAAGTTGCTCGATCTCGCCGCGCCGCCGACCGCCTTGTTCGTCGCAAACCATGAATCGGCGCTGGGCGTGCTGCGTGTGACGGCCGAGCGCCGCCTCTCGATTCCCGACGACCTGTCGCTGCTGTGCTACGAGGATGCGCCCTGGTTCGAATGGCACCGTCCCGCGATCAGCGTCGTCGACAATGGCGCGCGCGACCTCGCCAACCTCGCGGTCGACCGGCTGCTGCATCGCATCGAGACCCGGAATGGCCATGGCGGGGAGGGCGGGCGCGAATACCGCGTCGGCGCCCGGCTGGTGAAGCGCGATTCCTGCCGCCCGTTCGACCCTCACGCCAGCGAGGCCTGACCGATGCCCTATGTCGAAGTCCTCGCCCCGCCCGTATCGCCCGCCGGCAAGGCCGCGCTGGCGAAATCGGTCACCGACGGCCTGATCTCGGCCTTCGGCGTCGGGCCTGAGACGATCACGCTCTTCTTCCTGCCGGTCGCCCCCGGTGACTATGCCCATGCCGGCGAGATGGGTTCGGCGCAGACCAGCCAGCGCATCCTGCTCAAGGTCCACGCCTTCCGACGCAGTGAAGCGCAACGCCGCACGGCGGCCGAGGCGCTGACGCAGGGTGTCTGCGCCGCCTATGGCGTGCCGGGCGCCGATGTCGCCGTCTACTTCCTCGACCGCGAGAAGGACGAGGTCGCCCACGATTCCAGGCTCGCCAGCGACTGAAGGACGCCTAGCGATGGACCGCTTCTACACGGACGACCAGAAGGCCCTGCGCGAGACGGCGCGTCGCTTCGCGGAAGCCGAGATTCTGCCGCGGGCAGCCACGATCGACCGCGACGACAGCTTCGATCGCACGCTCTACAAGGGCATGGCCGATCTCGGTCTGTTCGGCATCTGCCTGCGCGAGGGTGCGGGCGGGGCGGGTCTGGACTCCGTCGCGGCCTGCATCGCCATGGAGGAGCTGGCGCGCTGTTCCGGCGCGGTCGCGAACGCCTTCGCGATCCCGGTCGAGGCGGTGCTGTTCTTCGACCAACATGGCACGGACGCGCACAAGGCGCTGATCCCGCAGATCCTCAGCGGCGAGATCATCCCGGCCACCGCCGTCACCGAGCCCGACCACGGCTCCGATGTCGCTGGCATCAAGACGACCGCCACCCGCGACGGCAATGGCTGGCTGCTCAACGGCACCAAGGCCTGGGTGACGCTGGGCGGGATCGCCGACCGCATCATGGTCTTCGCCCGCACTGGCTCCGAGGCTGGGCACAAGGCGATCTCCTGCCTGCTCGTCGACGGCATGCTGCCGGGCATCGCGCGCGGCAAGAACGAGGAGCTTCTGGGCATGCACGGCCTGGAAGACTGCCAGATCGCCTTCTCCGATGTGCGCCTGCCGGCCGACAGCCTGATGGGGCCGGAGAACCAGGCCTTCAAGATGGCGATGAGCAACTTCAACTTCAGCCGGCTGATGATGGCCTCGATGGCGCTCGGCATGGCGCAGGCCGCCTTCGAGGACGCCACGGCCTATGCCAAGGCTCGCCGACAGTTCGGCCAGGCGATCATCGGCTTCCAGGCGGTGCAGTTCATGCTCGCCGATATGGCGACCGACATTGCTGCGGCACGCCTGCTGATCCACCACGCCGCCCGGCTGCACGATGCCGGTCAACCGATCGCCAAGGAGGCGGCGCAGGCCAAGCTCTTCACCACCGACATGGCGATGAAGCACGTCTCGAACGCGCTCCAGATTCACGGCGGCAACGGCTACTCTCGCGAATACCGCATCGAGCGGCTGTTCCGCGACGTCCGTCTCGCCCAGATCTACGAGGGCACCAACCAGATCCAGCGCCTCATCATCGCCCGCCAGGTCGAGAAGGAGGCCGCATGACGCTGAGCATCATCACGGCCGAACAGGCGGCGGGGCTGGTGCGCGACGCCGACACGCTGATCGTCGGCGGCAATGGCGGCACCGGGGCGGCGGAGGCGATCCTCGCAGCACTCGAGGCGCGCTTCCTCGGGGGCGCCGGGCCGCATCGGCTGACGCTGATCAACATCACCGGCGTCGGCGCGGTGACGGAGAAGGGGCTCTGCCATCTCGCGCATGAGGGCATGATCGCGCGCGTCATCGGCGGCAATTTCGGGCTGCAGGTGCCGTTCATGCGCTTGGTGCGCGACGAACTGATCGACGCCTACAACTTCCCTCAGGGGGTGATGAGCCAGCTCTGCCGCGCCATGGCGGCGAAGCACCCCGGCGTCCTGACTCATGTCGGCCTCAAGACGTACATGGACCCGCGCCAGGACGGCGGGCGCATGAATGCGCGCACGACCCTGCCGCTCGTCGACCTGATCGAACTGCACGGGCAGGAGTGGCTGCTCTACCGGCCGCCCGGCCCGCCGGACATCGCCTTCATCCGCGGCACCTCGGCGGATGAAGACGGCTACATCAGCATGGAGCACGAGGGCACCACGCGCGAGGACCTGTCGATCGCGCAGGCCGTGCACAATGCCGGCGGCACGGTGATCTGCCAGGTCAAGCGCATCGTGAAGCGCGGCACGCTGCATCCGCAGATGGTCAAGATTCCAGGCTTCCTCGTCGATCACGTCGTGATCGAACCCGAGCAGATGCAAACCTACGGCACGGTTCACGATCCCGCCCGCTGCGGCGAGACGCGTGTGCCGGTCGCCATGATCGCACCCGATCCACTGACCGAGCGGCGCGTCATCGCCCGCCGCGCCGCCTTCGAGCTGCACCCGCGCGACGTGGTCAATCTCGGCGTCGGCATCTCGGCGATGATCCCGAACGTCGCGGCCGAAGAAGGCATCGAGGACCTGATCACGCTGACGGTGGAATCGGGCGTCGTCGGCGGCGTGCCGGGCCATGCGCGCGAGTTCGGCACGGCCATCAATCCGCGCGCGATCCTCGATCAGGCCTATCAGTTCGACTTCTACGACGGCGGCGGGCTGACTTGCGCCTTCCTCTCCTTCGCGGAGGTGGACGAGGCCGGCAACGTCAACGTCACCCGCTTCGGCGAGCGCCGCGACGGCTCCGGCGGCTTCATCGACATCACCCAGAACGCCAAGCGGCTGATCTTCAACGGCACCATGACCGGCGGAAAGCTCGACATCGGCGTCGAGAACGGCCGCCTTTCGATCCGCCGCGACGGCGCCTTCCGCAAATTCGTGCCGCAGGTCGGGCAGATCAGCTTCAGCGCGGCGCTCGCCGCCGAGCGCGGGCAGCAGGTCTCCTACGTCACCGAGCGGGCAGTGTTCCAGCTCGAACAGGGCGCGGTGACGCTGACCGAGATCGCCCCCGGCGTCCGGCTCGAGGAGGACGTGCTGGCGCATATGGGCTTCCGGCCCCGCATCAGCCCGGATCTTCGCGAAATGGACGCTCGCATTTTCCGGCCCGGCCCGATGGGGATTGGCCGCAGCTTCGTCGAACTGCCTGCTCGCACGCGCAAGGTCGCCTGAGGGAGGATGCGATGAGCGGCACCGCAGCGATCAATCTCCGCTACGAGGACATCGAGCTCGGCGCCCAGTTCGAGAGTGAGGGGCATAGCGTCACGGCCGCCGACATCGCCGCCTTCGCCGACGTTACGCGCGACCATCATCCGTTGCATCTGGACGAGGGCTATGCCCTCTCGCGCGGCTTCCCGGCCGTGATCGCGCATGGGCTCTACGGCCTGTCGCTGATGGAGGGTCTGAAGTCGGAGCTGAAGCTCTACGAGGCAACCTCTGTCGCCTCGCTCGGCTGGGACGCGGTCCGCTTCAAAGCGCCGGTCGTCGCCGGCGACAGCCTGCGCGTGCGCTTCCGCTTCGTCGAGAAGCGCCCGACGCGTAATCCCGATCGCGGCATCGTCGTCGAGGAGCTCGACCTGATCAACCAGCGCGACGAGGTCGTGACGGAAGCCCGTCACGTCTCGCTGATCCTGACGCGGCAAGCGGATGGCTGATCCGCCGACGCAGGCCAACGATAACGGAACGAAGAAGCGACCGAGGAAACGCCTGCCCCGCCATTCATCCTTCTGCACGGGAGACCACGCGATGCGCCTTTTCAAGACCTTCTACGCCCTGGCCGTGCTGATCGGCCTCACGGGGGCGGCTCACGCCCAGACCTGCACGTCGAAAGTTCCGGCCTCCAGCCTGATCGAGGCCGGCAAATGGCAGATGTCGATCAACCCGACCTTGCCGCCGCAGCAATTCGTCGACGAGAAGGGCGAACTGCAGGGCCTGAACGTCGAACTCGCCAAGGAGATCGCCAAGCGCATCTGCCTGGAGCCGGTCTTCATCCGGATGGACTTCCCGCCGATGATCCCGGGCCTGCGCGCCAGCCGCTTCGATACGATCAACACCGGCCTGTTCTGGACCGAGGAGCGCTCGAAGATCCTGTTCCTGGTGCCTTACGCCCAGCAGGCGCTCAGCATCTACACCGACCCCAAATCAAGCCTGAAGCTCGAGAAATTCGAGGATCTCGCCGGGCGCGTCGTCGGCGTCGAGACGGCGACCTATCAGGAGCGCAAGTCGCGCGAGTTCAATGCCGAGATGGTGGCCAAGGGCCTGAAGCCGATCGATTTCCGGACCTTCTCGACCGTCACCGAGACCTCGGCCGCGCTCCGCGCCGGCCAGCTCGAGGCTGCGATCAACATCAACGAGACCGCCAACGCCCTCGTGCAACGTGGCATCGCCAAGATCTGGCTGAAGGACGTCGCCGGCACCGACATCACCTTTGCCTTCCGCGACAAGAAGGTGGCGCAGGCGGTGGCTGAGGCGCTCACTGCGATCCGCACGGAGGGCGCCTACGACAAGCTGTTCGAGAAGTTCGGCATGACCAAGCTTGCCGCCACGAGCTTCGCCATCCGCGGCGACGGCCCCACCAACTGAACCGGGGAGGGGCGGGAAGATGTTCGACGTCCACGCTTTCCTGTCCTACCTCACCAACGCCTATCTGCTCGAAGGCGTTCTGGTGACGATCGGCCTGACCGTCACTACCATGATCGTCGGGCTGATCCTCGGCCTCGTGATCGCGCTGGCGCGCATGTCGCCGCGCCGCATCTTCTCGGCGCCGGCGGCATTCTATGTCTGGGTCTTCCGGGGCACGCCACTGCTGGTGCAACTCGTCATCATCTACACGGCGCTGCCGCAGGTCGGCATCCGTTTCGGTGTCCTGATGTCGGCCCTGCTCTCGCTCAGCCTCAATGAGGCGGCTTATCTGTCGGAAACGATCCGCGGCGGCTTCAACGGGATCGCCAAGGGGCAAAGGGAGGCGGCCAAGGCGCTCGGCCTGTCGCGTTGGCACATATTGCGCCTCGTCCTGCTGCCGCAGGTGCTGCGCCTGATCATTCCGCCGCTGGGCAACTCGCTGAACGGGCTGCTCAAGGCGACGTCGCTGGCCTCGATCATCTCGATGGAGGAACTGATGCGGCGCAGCCAGATGCTGATGCAGCAGAAGTTCGAGGTGTTGGAACTCTATCTGGTCGCCGCAGTCTATTATCTCGCGCTGACGACGCTGTGGAACCTCGTGCAGGTCAGGCTGGAGGCCCACTACGGACGCGGCTATGGCGAGACGAGCCAGGCCAGCTCGGCCTCGAAGTCTGTCAGGCCCGCCGTCGCTGGTGAGGCCCTCTGATTTCCAGATCCAGCTGTTCGATCCTGGCATATGTATGACGGTGCAATCTCGGCGCAGGAATCGAGGGGTGCGCTATGGGCCAGATTCTACCAACTCGAGCAGCATCCCGAAAAGCTCAAGCTCCATCCGATCCTTCATATGCCGAGACTGAACACCTAAACACCAACCTCGATGCCGGTCATTCGACCTGATGGTGGCAACAAGGCCGTCTCATCGTGCGTTCTGGGTCCATCATCTTCGATCCATCGCACAACAATTGCCGTTGCGGCGCGCTTTACCTGGCCTGTCTGACGAAATGGCCGGGTGCGACCTCGATCAGCGCCTGCGCTGGGGCCTGCCAGTCGAGCGCGCGAATCGGGCTCGGAATCTCGTCAACCGCCAGTTCGCGGCGCAGGCCGCGCCGCGCCGGGTCGGGCACCGGTACGGCCGAGAGCAGCTTGCGCGTGTAGGGATGCTTGGGATTGGCGAAGACGGCTTCGCGCGGGCCGAGTTCGACGATCTCGCCGAGATACATCACCGCGACGCGATGGCTGACACGCTCGACCACGGCCATATCGTGGGAGATGAAGAGATAGGCCAGCCCGAGTTCGGCCTGCAGGTCCAGCATCAGGTTCAACACCTGCGCCTTGACCGAGACGTCGAGCGCCGAGACCGCCTCGTCGGCGACCACGAGTTTTGGCGAAAGCGCCAGAGCGCGGGCGATCGCGAGCCGCTGACGCTGGCCGCCGGAGAACTCGTGCGGGAAGCGCACGCCCATCTCGGGGGAGAGACCGACCTTGCGCAGCAGCTCGGCGACGCGCTCCTTGGCTTCCGCTCCCTTGGCGATGCCATGGACGAGGATCGGCTCGGCAATGGCGGCACCGACGCTCTTGCGCGGGTTCAGGCTGGCGAAGGGGTCCTGGAAGATCATCTGCATGCTGCGACGGACATCGAGCAGGTCGCCCTTGCCGAGACTGGTGACTTCGCGGCCCTCGAACCGCACCGTGCCGGACGAGGGCTCGACCAGCCGCAGGATCGAACGCCCGGTCGTCGACTTGCCGCAGCCGGACTCGCCGACCAGCGCCAGCGTCTCGCCGCGCTGGAGCGTGAAGGAGACGTTCTCGACCGCATGCACCCGGCCGCGCAGCCGTCCAAGGATGCCGCCGCGAATGCCGAAACGCGTCGTCAGCCCTGAGACCTCCAGCAGCGGCGCTTCATCCGCCTTGACCGTATCGGCGGCCTCGGTCGGCACGCCCTGCACCTGGCCATTGGCGGCGTCGATCGCCGGGAAGCGCAGCGGCCGGCCGTGGCCCTCCATGTCGCCGAGTTTTGGCACAGCGGCGAGCAATGCCTTGGTGTAGCCATAGACCGGACGGTTGAAGACCTGCTCCGAGGGCGCGTCCTCGAGCTTGCGGCCCTTCCACATCACCACGACGCGGTCGGCGATCTCGGCGACGACGCCCATGTCATGGGTGATGAAGAGGACGGACATGCCTTCCTCGTCCTGCAGCGTCTTGATCAGCTCGAGGATCTGGGCCTGGATCGTCACGTCGAGCGCGGTCGTCGGCTCGTCGGCGATCAGGAGCTTCGGCTTGCAGGCGAGTGCGGTCGCGATCATCACGCGCTGGCGCATGCCGCCGGAGAGCTGGTGCGGATAATTGCCGAAACGCGCCCTCGCCGAGGGAATGCGGACCTTCTCCAGCATGCGCAGGGCCTCGGCCTCGGCTGCGGCCTTGTCGAGCCCCTGATGATAGCGTAGCGCCTCGCAGATCTGGTAGCCGACGGTGAGCACAGGATTGAGGCTCGTCATCGGTTCCTGGAAGATCATCGCGACATCGTTGCCGCGGACCTTGCGCATCTCCTCCTCGGAGAGGGCCAGCAGGTCGCGGCCTTCGAGTGCGATGCGGCCGTCGATCCGGCCATTGGTGGCCGAGACCAGCCGCATGATCGAGAGCGCGGTGACGCTCTTGCCCGAGCCGGATTCGCCGACGATCGCGACCGTCTCTCCCGGCGCGACGTCGAAGCTGAGGTTTTCCACGGCCCAGCGCCATTGGCCACCGACGCGGAAAGCCGTCTGCAGGTTCTGGACGGAGAGGACGGGGGCGCTCATCGCTCGCCCTTCAGCTTGGGGTCGATGGCGTCGCGCAGGCCGTCGCCGAGGATGTTGAGCGCGAAGACGATGATCAGGATGGCGAGGCTCGGCGTCAGGACCAGCCAGTAGCTGTCGAGAATGTTCTCGAAGCCCTCGCGGATCATGCCGCCCCAGGTCGCGATCGGTGGTTTCACGCCGAGCCCGATGAAGGCGAGCGAAGCCTCGGTGCGGATCGCGGCGGCGAGCCAGAGCGAAGCCATGACCAGGATTTCGGGGAAGATATTGGGCAGGATGTGCCCGGCCATGATCCTGGCGTCCGAGAAGGCGAGCGCCCGACCGGCCTCGATAAAGTCCCGTTCCTTGACGGAGATGGTCGGCGCACGGGCGATGCGGGCGAAGGAGGGGATGGAGGTCAGCGCGATCGCGATGGTGATGTTCTCCATCGAGGGACCGAGCATCGCGACCAGGATCAGCCCGAGGATGAGCGAGGGGAAGGCGAGCAGGATGTCCATCGCCTGCATGACCACCACGTCGAAGCGCCCGCCATACCAGCCGGCGAGGATGCCGATCAGCGAGCCGAGCACCATGGCGATGATGGTCGAGGCGACACCGATGACGAGCGAGATCCGCGCGCCGTAGAGCAGGCGCGAGAGGATGTCGCGGCCGAAATAATCGGTGCCGAGATAGTAATTCTCATGCGGTGGCTGCAGCCGCGACAGGATGTTCTGCTCGAGCGGGTCGTGCGGCGCTATGACCGGCGCCAGGACAGCTGCCAAAATGACGAGCACGACGATGACAAGCCCGACCCAGGAGGTCTTGTTGGCGTTGAAGGCGCTGATCGTCGCCTTCAGCCAGCGCAACCGCGGGGGCGGAGCCTGGCCGGCATCATGGACCGAGGTGCTCATGACAGCTTCACTCTCATGACAGCTTCACTCTTGGGTCGGCGAGGGCATAGGTGAGGTCGGTTGCGATGTTCACCAGCACGACGATCAGCGTGTAGATCACCATCATGCCCTGAAGCATGGTGTAGTCGCGCTGGTTCAGCGCGCCGACGATGAGCTTGCCGAGACCCGGCCGGTTGAAGACGATCTCGGTCAGGACCGAATTGCCGATCAGGATGCCGAGGTAGAGCCCGACGATGGTGATGACCGGGATCAGCGCGTTGCGCATCGCATGCCGCCAGACGACGACGCGCCAGGGCACACCCTTGGCGCGGGCGCTGCGGACATAGTCCTCCTGCATCACCTCCAGCATGGCCGAGCGGGCGACGCGGGTGATGTAGGCCGCCATGATCAGCCCGAGGTTGAGAGCGGGCAGCGCCATCGCCTGGAACCAGGCCGAGAGTGAGCCGCTGCCGGCGCTGATCACAGGGAACCAGCGCAGCATGATCGCGAAGATGATCAGCAGGATGATCGCCGAGACGAAAGGCGGGAAGGACAGGCCCAGCAGCGAGGCGATGCGCGTCACGTAGTCCGGCATGCGGTTGCGGTTGACCGCGGCCCAGACGCCGAGCGGCACGCCGATGACGATGCCGATCAGCATCGACACGATCGTGAGCTCGATCGTCCAGGGCAGCACCGCGAGGATTTCCTGAATCACTGGTCGGCCGGTGACCAGCGAGACGCCCCAGTCGCCCCGGATCGCACCCGAGAGGAAGGTCCAGTACTGTTCGGCCACCGGTGCGTCGAGCCCCAGCCGCGTCCGCATCGCCGCGATCGCGGCGGCGTCGGCTTGGTCGCCGAGGATGACCTGCGCGGGGTCGCCCGGCACGATCCGCACGACGACGAAGACGAGGGAGAGCACAGCCAGCAGCGTGACGACCGCAAAGCCGAGCCGTTTGACGAGGAAGGCGCCCATGGTGCCCTTGAGTTTGAGAAGGGAGCTCCCGGCCCTCCGCGCGGAGAGGGCCGGCGTATGTCAGCGGGACGGCGCGCTCACTTCGTGAAGCGCGTCGTCTCCAGCACCGGGGGGCCGAGATTCAGCGAGGCCTTCAGCTCGTAGCCGAGGTCGAGGCTGTCCTTGTAGGCCCAGAGCTGCATCATCTCGTTCACGGGAATCGCGCAGACCTGCGCAATGATCTTCTGCTGCGCCGTCTTCCAGAGCTCGATCTGTTTGGCCTTGTCGGTTTCCGAGCGGGCCTGGTCGATTTCGGCATCGGCGGCGTTGCAATGCGAGAAGTTGGTGACCGCGGTCGGAGTCTTCACGATCGAGCGCGAGTGGAAGAACTGCGTCAGATAGACATCCGCGACGGGGAAGCGCGCCGCCTGGAAATGCACCACCTGCGACAGGTCCTGCCGGATCTGCTGGTGGAACGTCGCATGCTCCACCGGCTGGATCTCCAGCGTGATGCCCGCCCGCTTCAGCAGCGCCTGCGTCGCTTCGGTGAAGCTCAGCATCGAGGGCAGGGTCGTGTTGATTGTCTTGATCGTCACGCCGTTGGGAAAGCCGGCTTCCGCCAAGAGCGCCTTGGCCTTGGCGAGATCGAAGGGCAGGAGAGGCGCCTTCTCGTCCGTGCCGAGATAGCCCGACGGCACCACTGAGACGGCCGGGCGCGAGATGTTCTTGCCGCGGAACTGCCAGATCGCGTTGCGGTCGATCGCATGCGCGATCGCCTGTCGGACCTTGAGATTGTCGAGCGGCGGCTGGCTCATGTTGAGATGCAGCACCGACATCTCGGCCGGCCCCATGGCCACGACCTTGACACCGGGCAAGGCGTTCATGCGGTCGACCCAGGCCTGCTCCTGCCGACCGAGCATCATGTCGAGCTCGCCCGACTGGAAGGCGAGGTCGCGCGAGGAATCGGACGGGATGAAGCGGTAGAGGATCTCCGTCAGCTTCGGCTTGCCGCGGAAGTAGTTCGGGTTCGCGACGAGCCTGGCATATTGCTGCGGCACGTATTCGGAGAACATGAACGGGCCGGTGCCGACAGGCTTCTTGGCGAAGCCATCCTTGCCCAGCTCCTCGGCGGCCTTCTTACAGACCATGTTGCCGCCGTGATAGTTCATCACGATGCCGAGCAGGCTAGGGATCGCCTGTTTCAGCGTGATCTTGACGGTGTACTTGTCCGGCGCCTCGACCTTGTCGAAGGCGGTGTAGTCCGAGGAAAAGGCCGAGCTCTCCTTGGTCGCGGCGCGGTTGAGCGAATAGACGGCGTCCTCCGAGGTGAACTCGCCATAGCCGTGATGGCACTGCGCGCCCTGGCGCAGCTTGAAGGTCCATTCCTTGCCGTCGGGCGAGGAGGCCCAGCTCTCGGCGAGATCGGGCTCGATGAATTCAGGCGAGAGCTCGCCCGGCTTGATCCGCACGAGTCCGTTGAACATCCAGTTCAGCAGCGCCTTGCCAGGCGTGCCGGAATTCAGATGCGGATCGAGCACGCCCGCATCCGAACTTTGCATGCCGACGGTCAGCACTGTCTTTTGCGCGAGCGCGGGCGTCGCCAGCAGCGCGCCGGCCAGCATGGCTGCGAGGATTGATCCGGTTCGTTTCATTGCTGTTCCCCTGCGTTTTTCTTGGGTGCCGACGATCCCGGCTTTGCGCCGGTGACGTTTGGGCAGGGCGGCGACCTGTCCGGATCGCGAATTCCACCCCGTCCGTTTTCTCTGGATCTGTGCCTAAAGCGTATCCTCCAACCTGCAATTGACCAGCAATTCCGCGACCGGGGCATTGTTGGGCAGCGCGAGGAGCGTGGCAACCGCGCGGCCGATGCCGCGATTGGCGCCCGAGATCAGGATCACGCATCCCATTGGGGCAGGCATCTGCGATATCCTCTAGCCGTGCAGCGTCAGTGCGACGTCCGTCGCGGGCTCGCCTGCGAAACGGTCCAGCCTGAACGGGGTGAGATCGAAGCGCGGCTGCTTTGACAGCGCAAGATCGGCGAGGATTTCACCGGTAACCGGACCGATGCCGAAGCCATGGCCCGAGAAGCCGGCCGCGACGATCAGGCCCTCGAGGCCGGTATGGGCATCGATCGCCGGCAGCGCATCCGGCGTGAGGTCGATCAGCCCGCCCCACAGGCGCGCGATCCCGGCATCGGCGGCAGCCGGCAGCACCAGCGTCACCCGCTCGATCAAGGCGGCGATGTCCGACGCGCGCGGAGCCAGCGCGTCCAGTGTCCAGGAAGCAGCTTCATGGGGCCAGTCGCCGATGCCGGTGGTGACGCGCAGGCGGCCATCGACCTCCTGCCGGCCCGCGGCGTCGGCATTGGCGACGCCGAAGACCTGCTCGAACAGCGGCGGCAGCGGCACGCTCTGCATGACGCAGACGAGCTTGACCCGCAGCGGCAGATCGAGCCCCAGCGGCCGCAGCAGTTCCGGCGCATGGATGCCTGTCGCCAGGATGACCCGCCCGGCGGAAACGATCTCGCCGTCTGATGTCTCGATGCCGGTGACCGTGTCGCCGGTTCGCGTCAGCGCCCGCACACCCGTGCCGTTGCGAATGGTCGCGCCATAGCGCGTGGCAGCAGCGGCGAAGGCCCGCACCGTCGGGATAGGGTCGGCATGGCCGTCGCCCGGGCAGAACGAGGCGGCGAGGATCGACGGGCCGATGGCCGGCGCGATCGCCCTGATCGCCGCATTGTCCGGCAGATAGTCGATAGGGAGGCCGAGCTCTCGCTGCCGGACAACCAGCTGGCGGATGATCTCAACCTCGATTTCCGTCCGGGCGAGGCGCAGATTGCCGCGCCGGCGATAGCCGGTCGCCGCACCGAGTTCATCGTCGAGCCCGCCCCAGCGTTCAACCGCGGCCTTCGCCAGTGGCAGTTCCGCCGGGTCGCGCCCGGATTGCCTGACGCCGCCCAAGGTCCAGCCGGACGCCATCGCCGCCAGGCTGCGGGCCTCGAACAATGTCACCGAATGCCCGGCGCGCGCGATCTCGTAGGCTGCGGCCGCGCCGCTGATCCCGCCTCCGACGATGACGACGTCCGGCATGTCGACAGGCTCAGGACAGGTCGACGCTGATACGCTTTTCGGCCTCGTCCGGCCTGCGCCGGCGATAGGCCGTCACCTCGAACTCGACCTTGAGCTCGGGCTGGCCGAGCGGCGTGCAGGTCGTGGTGTTGGCGGGGTCGATGCCCCGGAACTTGCGTCCGACGACCTCGCCGACCGCCGCCATATCGGCGATGTCCGGCACGAAGACCCTGATCGCGACGACGTCCTTCAGCGAGGCGTCGACGGCGGCGAGCGAGCCCTCGATGTTGCGGAAAGCCTGCTCGGCCTGGCCCCTGGCGTCGCTGGCGATGGCGCGGGTCTTGTAGTTTCGCCCGGCTGTGTTGGAGACGAAGATCATGTCTCCGGCGACCACCAGCCGCGAGTAGCTGTTCAGATCCTCGAACTTGCTCCCGGATTTGACTTTGACGATCTCGCTCACGGGGCATCTCCTTCAGGCATGGTCGGCGGAGCACGGCAGTTTTTCGCTGCGCGTCGGCGATCGGCTTGCACACTCGCGTCAGCAAGATTGGTATATACCATTCAAGCCGATCAATGCTGTCAAGGATGCCGGCGGAAGGACGTGTAGAAATCGCAGAAGACCCATCACGCCCCTCGAGACCAAGAAGACGCGGCCCCTCTCAGATGAAGACGCGATTGACGTTTGGTATACACCAATCCATGCTGCCTCAGGCCGATAAAAGGGGATCTCCGATGACGATGATTTCGCGCCGTGCCCTTGTCGCTGCCGGAGCCAGCTTTCCCCTGGTTACGGCCTCCGCCTTCTCCCAGACACCCGGGAGAAAGGTCCTACGCTTCGGCCTGTCGAGTTTTCCGCCGAGTCTGCAGCCATGGGTCCATACCGGCACCGCCGCACTCACCGTGAAGCTCCTGATCTTCCGTGGCCTGACCGGCTTCGACGAAAAGGGCGAGGTTCGGCCCGAGCTTGCGGAATCCTGGGCGCAGGACGGCGAGACGGCCTGGGTCTTCAAGCTGCGGCAGGCGAGCTTCCACAACGGCAAGCCGGTGACGGCCGACGACGTGAAATGGACGCTGGAGCAGATCGCCGCGCCGAACTCCACCGCCTTCCTGAAAGCCGAATTCGGCGGCATCGAAAAAATCGAGACGCCTGACGCCCGCACGATCCGTATCGTCATGAAGCAGCCGACCGTGACCCTGCCGATCTGGCTCGCCAGCCCGCACGCGCCGATCATCGCCAAGGACTCGATCGAGGGGCGCGGCCTCGGCATCGGCGCCGGCCCCTTCACCGTCAAGGACCAGGAGCGGGGCGTCTCGATCGAGGTCGCGGCCTTCGACAAATACTACAAGCCCGGCCTGCCCAGGCTCGCCGGCATCAAGCTCACGGCCTATGCCGATGAGAACCTGCGTGTCGCCGCGCTCCAGGCCGGCGATATCGATCTGATCGAATACGTGCCCTGGCAGCATATGGCTGCGATCGAGAGGGATCCGCGCCTCAAGCTCGACGCCGCCAACGGCCCATTCATGGGGCTGAACTTCAACGGCACCAGCGGGCCGTTCAAGGATCCGCGCCTGCGCCAGGCGGTTGGTTTCGCCATTCGGCGCGAGGACATCGTCCAGGCTGCCTTCTTCGGGCGCGGCACGCCGCTCCAGGGCATCCCGATCCCCGATACCAGCCCCTATTACGATGCCGGGCGCGCCAAATTCTGGAGCTTTGATCCCGACAGGGCCAGGAAGCTGATGGCGGAAGCCGGCGTGGCGAAGGGCTTTTCCTGCACGCTGCTCTCGACCGCGCAATACGGCATGCACAAATCGACCGCCGAGGTGGTGCAGGCCCATCTCGGCGAGATCGGCATCGACGTGAAGCTCAACCTGCCGGACTGGGCCTCGCGCGTCGATCTCGGCGGCAAGGGGCGCTACGAATTCTGTGTCCAGGGCACGACGGCCGACAACAACGATCCGGACGGGCTCGCACCGCTGCTCGACGGCGAGTTGCCGCCGAACATCTCGCGCAGTTTTGGTCTGCCGACGCCGGAACTCCACACGCTCTTCGCCAAGGGGCGCGCCGAATTCGACATCGCCAAGCGCAAGGCCATCTATGCCGAGCTCGAGAAGCTTGCTCTGGAGCAGGCGACGCTCGTCGGCCTCGCCTGGCGCTCCCAGGGCTATGGCATGGTCAAGGGCGTGACGGGCTTCAAGGCTCTACCGGGCGGCACGAATTTCTTCTCGGCCTATTCGCTGGAAGAAACCTCGCTGGGTTGACCTGTCGGGGGAGGGCGGTCATTCCGCGCGCGTCGTGCGCTCCAGCCGGGCGAAGCGCTCGAGCCGGAAGGGCCTGGCGTCGATCATCGGCGTTGCTCCCCTTACGAGGTCGGCAATCAGCCTGCCGGCGCCGGGGCCGATGCCGAAGCCGTGGCCCGAGAAGCCGCTGGCGATGAAGAAGCCCGGCAGGCGCGGCACCTCGCCGATCACGGGCACCGCGTCGGGCATCGCATCGACGAAGCCGCCCCAGGCCTGCGCGATCTTCAGGCCGGCGAAAGCCGGAAAGGCCCTGATCAGATTGGCTTGCCCTTCGTTCAGGATCTTACTGACTGGCGCCGGATCGAGCACGCGCATGCGCTCGAAAGGCGTCACCTCGTCGAGTGCCCAGCGCCGCGGCGTCCGCGCCTCCTCAAGGAAGCGCGCCCCGAGACGCAACCTGAGCTCGTGCCGTTGCTTCACCAGCGATGGCAGGAAATCACCGAACAGGCGGAACGAGTCCGGCACGATCTCGGCTGTGCTCGCGCCGCGATGGGCGATGGTGTAGCCGCCGTCCTGACGCTTGCGGAAAGCGAAGTCCGAGCCACCGACGGCATAGGGCGGCGGGCCGTCGAGCGGTTCGGTGCGCAGGACCGAGCCGAGCACCTTGAGCTGCGGAAAGTCGATGCCGAGATTGCCGAGGAACAGCCGCGACCACGCGCCGCCTGCCAGCACGACCTGTGAGCAGGCGATCGTGCCGCGCTCCGTTACCACGGCACTGACCCGGCCGGCCTTGGTCTCGATGCCGCGCACCGCGCAGCGCGTCAGCACCGTGCCGCCGTGCCGGCGCAGCGCGCGCGCCATCGCCGGCACAGCCTTTTGCGGCTCTGCCCGCGCATCGCTCGGCGTGAACAGGGCACCCGCGAAGGCGCGCTTGCAGCCGGGCAGCACGCTCTCGATCTCGCGCGAGCTCAGCAGCCGGGAGTCGAGTTGGTATTGGCTGGCATGGTCGAGCCAGGCTTCGTGCTGGGCGAGTGCGGCGGGTGTGTCCGCGACATAGACGATGCCGGAGCGGGTGAAGCCGGTATCGCCCCCGACCAGCTTGTCCATCTCGGACCAGAGCCGCATGCTTTCCAGCCCGAGCGGAATTTCGCTTGGATCGCGCCCCATGATCCGGACCCAGCCCCAGTTCCGGCCCGACTGCTCGTGGCCAACCTCGCCCTTCTCGCACACCGTGACCGAAATTCCGTCCTTCGCCAGGAAGAGCGCGGTCATGATGCCGATGATGCCGCCGCCGATGACGACGACGTCGCTCCGCTTCGGGAGGCTTGCGTCGGGGTCGATCGTCTCGATGGTGATGCCCATCACACGCGCTCCCGGGCCGGAGACGAGAGCCCGGCCTCGGGCCGGAAGCGAAAGGTAGGCCGCGACATGATCAGTCCTGTGGGGTCGGCGTGGAGTTGCGAAAGACGACGTGATGCGGGTGGTTGACCGATTTCATGTATTCGATCGGTGTGCCGTCGCCGTCGCGCGCTACCAGCCGCAGGACCAGAGTGGGCGCGGCGGGCTGGAGCAGGAGCAGGCGGGCCTCCATATCCGTCGCGATACCGACGCCTATCTCGCGGTCGCGCGCGCTGGCTTCGACATGGTAGCGGGCTCTCAGCAATTCATAGAGCGACTGCCCGCCGACGAGGTCTTCCGCTACGAGCCCGGCAAAACGCGCTGCCGGCAGATAGCTCGTCTCGATGCAGAACGGCTCGTCATTCACCGTGCGCAGCCGGCGGAACATGATCAGATCGACGCCAGCTGCGATCTCGAGCCGGCGTGCGATGCTCTCAGTCGCCTTCTCCTCGCCGAAATGCAGCAGCTTGTTGCCGGGCTCGCCGCCGGCATTGCGGATGAGGCGGGTGATGCCGAGGGTCGAATGCACCTCGATCGGACGTGTCACCTGGACCAGCGGGACGCGCGTGCCGCTGGTGCCGTTGCGCTCCAGAACGTTGCGGTCGACGAGCTTGTCGATCGCCTTGCGCACGGTCATGCGGTTGATGCCGAGCGTGTCGGCAAGCGCGCGTTCAGACGGCACGCGATCGCCGGGCCCGTAATCCGGCCCGCTGATGAGGTCGAGCAGGTAGTCCTGCACCTCGACATAGATCGGCTTGGCCCGTTTCACGGGTTCGCGCATGGCTGGCGTCTCTCGGATGCTTCCCGTTTCCGCATATAGCGGGATTGCGTCGGCTCCACATCCCGGGGAGCATATACGTGGAAGCGCGGCGCAATCGAGCTGATCCATCGGCCAATTGGACTATGGTTGACAGGTATTGGTATAGGTGATTGGTGTATACCAATTCTTCGCCGCCAGGAAGTGACGCCCTCCCATGTCCATCGCCTTCGATCGCGCTCGCGTGCATGAGGGGCTCGCGCAGACCCGCGCCGCCGTGCCCCGGGCCTACGCGCTCGGCCGCCGTCTCGCCCCGGAGATCGATCGGATCTATCTCGTCGCCTGCGGCTCGGCGAACCGTGCCATGCTCGGTATCAAATACTGGCTCGAGCACTATTCGCCCGGCATCGAAGTCCGCCGCTATTTCCCGGCGGAACTCATGGCGATCGATCCTCCGCGGCTCGACGGCCGGACGCTCGTGCTGCTCGCCTCCAAATCCGGCACGACACCGGAGACGGTCGCCGCTGCTGCGTTCCTGAAGGACAAGCCCTGCAAGCTCGTCGCCTTCAGCCAATATGCCGACAAGCCGCTTGCGCTGGCCGTGCCCGAACATTTCGTGGTGGGCGACACCAGCGAATCCTTCTTGGCCATGTTCATGCTGATGCAGGCGCTGGTCGGCGGCATCATGAGCGCGAAGGACGGCTGGTCGCTCGGCGACAAGCTCGTCGCCTCGCTCGATGCGCTGCCCGGCGCGGTCTGCGACGCGGCGGAGCAGAACGAGGAGCGCGCTGCAGCCGACGCGCGCCTTTATGCCAAGGACCGCAATTTCTATCACGTCGCCTCGGGGCCGGGCTTCACCACAGCCTATGTCTTCGGGGTCTGCATCCTGATGGAGATGCTCTGGCTGCACAGCTATCCGATCGAGGCGGCAGAGTTCTTTCATGGCCCCTTCGAGATCATCGACCGCAGCACACCGCTGATCCTGATCACGGGCGAAGACCCGAGCCGCCCGCTGATGGAGCGCGTTTCGACGTTCTGCGACACCTATGCCGGGCGGGTCATGAAATATGATTCCCGGGATTTCGCGATGAAGGGCATCGCGCCGGAGATTCGCCCGATCGTCGCGCCCTACATCCTCCAGTCGGCGCTGAAGCGCATGGCGGCGCATCTCTCCGTGCTCCACAATCAGCCGCTCTCGACCCGCCGCTATATGTGGAAGGTCGCGTACTGAATTCCTCGCGCGGAGAGGCCGCATGACCCTCAGGCTGCTTGGACTCGGCGACAACACGGTCGACACCTATGTCGATCGGGGTCTGCAATTCCCCGGCGGCAACGCGGTCAATGTCGCGGTCCTGGCCCGCAAGCTCGGCGCCGAGGCGGGCTATCTCGGCTGCCTCGGTTCGGACGAGGCTGGCAGGCTGATTGTCGATGCCCTGCTCCGGGAGGGCGTGGATACGAGCCGCTGCCGCATGCTCGCCGGCGACAATGCCCGCGCCTTCATCGGCCATGACGGCCATGACCGCCGCTTCCTGCGCTCGCAGCGCGGTGTACGCGGCCAATGGGGCCGGTTCTCGCCTGAGGATCTCGCCTATGTCGCCGGCTTCGATCTGGTGCATTCGAGCATCTACAGCGAACTCGACGCCGAACTCGCGACACTCCGCCATGCCGTACGTCGCTTCTCCTACGACTTCTCCGAGCGCTGGACCGACGCGAATCTGGCGGCGACGCTGCCCTTCCTCGACATCGCCTTCCTGTCCTTCCCCGCCGGTTCCGATGCGGAGTGCCGCGATTTGGCCCGCCGCTGCACTGAGGCCGGGCCGGAGCTCGTGGTGGTGACGCGCGGCGAGCGCGGCTCATTGGCTCTGGCAGATGGGGTATTCCACCGCCACGGGATCACCCGGGCGCACATCGTCGATACGCTCGGCGCCGGTGACGGCCTCATCGCCGCGTTTCTTCTGGCCGTGCTGGAGAAGAAGGGCATTCCGGAGGCGCTGGCCGCCGGTGCAGCCAATGCCGCGGCGGTTTGCGGGTATCAGGGCGGCTTCGGCCATGGCGCGCCATGGTCCGAGGCCGTGGAGACGGCGCTCGGTTGAACCGGAGGATTTGAAGTCATGGCCTGGCGTATCGGGATCGATTCCGGCGGGACTTTCACGGATATCTGTCTCTTCGACGATGCGAGCGGTCAGGTGGCGGTCTGGAAGGTGCCGTCGACGCCGGACGATCCCTCCCGCGCCATCGCGCGCGGCACACAGGAAGGCACCGAGCGCGTCGGTGCCAAGCCGGGCGAGGTCGTGTATTTCGGCCATGGCACGACGGTCGGCACCAACGCCCTGATCCAGCATCGGGGCGTAAAGACCGGACTGATCACCACCGACGGCTTCCGCGACCTGATCGAGATCGGCCGCCAGAAGCGTCCCGATCTCTACGACCTTCAGGTCGACAAGGCGCCGCCTCTCGTCACCCGCGATCTGCGTTTCGGTGTCACGGAGCGCCTGCGCCATGACGGCTCGGTCGAGATGCCGCTCGACGAGGAGGGGGTGCGTCAGGCAGCGCGTGCGCTGAGGAAGGCAGGCGTCAGGGCCGTTGCCATCGGATTCCTCTATGGCTTCGTCCGGCCCGAGCATGAGGAGACGGCAAGACGCATCGTGGCTGAGGAGTTTCCCGACGCCTTCATTTGCGCTTCGTCCGAGGTTGCGCCCGAGTTCCGCGAGTATGAACGCATCTCGACGGCGGTGGTGAACGCCTATCTCGGTCCGGTGATGCAGGGTTACATCCAGCGTCTCGCCGAGCGACTGAAGGAGCTCGGTGTCGTCACGACGCCGCATTTGACGCAGTCGAATGGCGGCGTCATCGGCTTCGACATGGCGGCGCGCCTGCCCGTGCGCACCGTGCTCTCCGGCCCGTCGACGGGGGTCGTCGCGGCGCAGGCCATAGGTCGCATGACCGGTATCGAGAACCTGATCACCTTCGACATGGGCGGCACCTCCTCGGACGTTGCGCTGCTGCGTAGCGGCGAGGCCAAGCTCGCCAGCGAGGCGACCGTCCATGGCTATCCGATCAAGGCGCCGATGCTCGACATCCACACAGTGGGCGCCGGCGGCGGCTCGATCGCGGCGATCGATTCAGGCGGCCTGCTCAAGGTCGGCCCGCGCAGCGCCGGCGCCGATCCCGGCCCGGTCTGCTATGGCCGCGGCTCGACCGAACCTGCCGTCACCGACGCCAATGTCGTGTTGCAGACCCTGAACCCGACGCATCTGCTCGGCGGGCGCATGCCGATCGACCAAGCGCTGTCGAAGCAGGCGATCGGCCGCATCGCCGATGAGCTCGGCCTCGACCCGATGGCGACGGCTCAGGGCATCATTTCGGTCGTCACGGCCAACATGGCCAAGGCCATCCGGGTCATCAGCGTCCAGCGCGGCCATGATCCGCGCGACTACGCTCTCGTCGCTTTCGGCGGTGCGGGTCCGCTTCATGCCGCCCGGCTGGCGCGCGAGCTGGAGATGAAGCGCATCATCGTCCCCCGCAATCCCGGCATCGGCTGCGCGCTCGGTCTGCTGCTCACCGACCTGCGCGCCAATTTCGCTACGACGCGTCTGGCGACGCTCAGCGAAGGGCTGGCTCCCGACATGGCCAAGATCTTTGTTGGTCTCGAAGCCCAGGCTGAGCACTGGTTCGCTGAAGAGAAGGTCGCGCCCGCCGACCGCGAGCTCAAGCGCACGGCGGACCTGCGCTATCACGGCCAGAATTACGAGCTCGCCATCGAGGTGCCGGACGGGCCGATCTCGGCTGAGACCGCCAAGGCGTTGGCGGAAGGGTTCGCCGAGGCGCACAGGCGCCTTTACGGCTTCGTGGCCGAGGGCGAACCGGTCCAGCTCGTGACCTATCGGGTCGAGGCGATCGGCTTCGTGCCCAAGGCCGAGTTCCGGCCCGAGCCCGATGCCGGACCGGACGCCTCACCTGCGATCATCGGCCGGCGCGACGTCTGGTTCCCGGAAACCGGCGGCTTCGTCGATTGCCCGATCTATGACCGCGACACGCTCAGATCCGGCAACCTCATCGACGGGCCGGCGATCATCGAGCAGATGGACGCGACCACGGTACTGCTGCCCGGCATGACCGCCCGCGTCGAGCCCTATCTCAACCTGATCCTGGAGACGCTGTGATGAACGCGCCCGCACCGGTCACCGTCGATCCGATCACCGTCGAGGTCATCGGCAGCGCTTTCGCCTCGATCACCGAGGAAATGGGCGAGGCGCTGGTCAAGGCCAGCTACTCGACCAACATCAAGGAGCGCCGCGACTGCTCGACCGCGCTTTTCGACATCGAGGGCAACACGCTCTGCCAGGCCGAGCACATCCCGATGCATCTCGGCTCCTTCATCGGCATCATCCCGCATATCCTCAAGCGCCACGCGATTTCCGAGATGAAGCCCCGCGACGTCTTCATCGGCAACGATGCCTATGAGGGCGGCGGCACGCATCTGCCCGACATTGTCCTGGCCGAGC
Organism: Allobosea sp. GW822-FHT03F07; assembly: GCF_058801345.1. NCBI lineage: Bacteria > Pseudomonadati > Pseudomonadota > Alphaproteobacteria > Hyphomicrobiales > Alloboseaceae > Allobosea > Allobosea sp. GW822-FHT03F07. The sequence continues at coordinate 88,173 of NZ_JBXAND010000005.1, read as the reverse complement.
CGATCTTTCATGACGGAAAAATGGTCGCCTGGGCCGTCAACACGGCCCACCATTCCGATTTCGCCGATCGCGGCCACGCCCATATCTATCAGGAAGGCCTGCGAATCCCGCCGATCCGCCTCTATGACGGCGGCGTGCTGATGAAGGACGTGCAGGATCTGATCCTGCTGAACTGCCAGGTTCCTCGTGAGCGCTTGTCGGACTTGCGCGCCCAGATGGCGGCGAACCGGCTCGGCGGCGAGCGCGTGCGCGCCCTCTGCGACAAATATGGCCGTGCCACCGTGCTCGCGGCAGGTAAGTCCCTGCAGGACTATGCCGAGCGCAAGATGCGCGCCGGGATCAAGTCGATCCCCGACGGCGTCTATCGCTTCGAGGATTATTTCGACAATCCCGAGATCGACGAGCCGATGAAGTTCTCGGTCGCGATCACGGTCGCGGGCGAGGAGATGACGCTCGCGTTCGAGTCCCCGCCCCAGGCGCGCGCCGGCTTCAACATGGTCTACACCGCGCTGCTGTCGACGGTCTATTACGCGGTCAAGACCGTGGCCGACCCGACGATCCCGCCCAATGCAGGCTTAGCCCGTCCGCTGACCGTGACGGCGAAGGAGGGGACGGTGCTGAATTGCCTGCATCCGGCAGCGGTGAACGGGCGGATCGCGCCCTGCCAGCGCGTCGTCGACCTGATCCATGGCGCGCTCGCGCAGGCCGTGCCGGAGCGCGTCATCGCCGCCTGCTCGGGCGCGGTCGCCGCCGCCACCTTCATGGGGGCGATGCCCGGCAGCGGCGATCTCTGGGTCTATCTTGAGACGATCGGTGGCGGATCGGGCGCGCGCGCGACCAAGGACGGGCTCGACGGCGTCCATGTCCACATGACCAACACCTCGAATCTGCCGGTCGAGGCGCTGGAGGTCGAGTATCCACTCACGCTGTTGCGCTACGAACTGGTCGACGGCTCAGGCGGACGTGGGCGCCAGCGCGGTGGCATGGGTTTGCGTCGTGTCTACAGGGCCGAAGCGCCCTGTCGGCTCAACGTCGACAATTCGCGCCTGAAGTCGCGACCCTGGGGCATCGCTGGCGGCGAGCCAGGGCAGGGGGGCTCTTACTCGTTCAGCGAAGGAGTCGTGCCGTTCGTGCGCGGCGACGGCGCGCTCGAACCCGGCCAGATCGTCGAGATCGTCACGCCAGGCGCCGGCGGTTACGGTCCGGTCGCGGAGCGCGATTGCGAGGCGCAAGCGCGCGATCTTGCCGAAGGACGGTTACGCGCGAGCGGCTGAGGGCGCGCCGACCTGGCGCTGTGGCCTGTTTCATCCGCATTCTAACCTGCGGATTTGGTTCGTTCCCCTCAGGCCTTCCGGGCAGCCAAACGGCCGCCCGGACACGAATCCCAGTGCTTTGGTATCCCCCGCCATGGGAAGAAGGCAGCAACTACGCGGCAGCCCTTGCTGATCGCAGCTCTGACGACGTCGCAATCTCATGGATTTGATCAGCAGTCGGTTTGATGCGGAACCATGTGGTGTATAGCGCAGGCAGGAACAGTAAGATCAACACGGTGCCGACAGCCGTGCCACCGATCAGCGTGTAGGCCATCGATCCCCAGAAGACGGAGTGTGTGAGCGGAATGAATGCCAGCACTGCCGCGAGCGCCGTGAGGATCACAGGTCTCGTCCGCTGCACCGTCGCTTCGATGACTGCGTGATAGTCGTCGAGCCCGGCCGCGCGGTTTTCCTCGATCTGCTCGGTCAGGATCAAGGTGTTGCGCATCAGGATGCCGGCGAGTCCGATCAGGCCGAGGATCGCGTTGAATCCGAAGGGCTGGTTGAAGAGGAGCAATGTCGGCACGACGCCGATCACGCCAAGCGGCGCTGTGAGCAGCACCATCGCCATCATCGAAAACGACCGCACCTGAAGCATGACGAAGATCAGCGTGGCGGCGATCATCACAGGGAAGACCTTCCCCAAGGCTGCGTTGGCTTTGGTCGCTTCTTCGATAGAACCGCCGGTCTCGATGCGATAGCCCGCCGGAAGCGAGGCGATCAGCGGCTGCAGAGCCTTCTGGATCTGCTTGGAAACCTCTGGCGGCTGAGTGGCCTCGTTGATGTCCGCGCGGATGGTGATGACGGGCGTGCGGTCGCGGCGTTTCAGGATCGGCTCCTCCAGACGCATTTCGGCATGGCCGATCTGATCGAGCGGGATCTGGCGTCCGTCGCGGCTCATCAGCGAGAAATCCGCGAGGCGCGCCGGGTCGAGCCGCTCGCTGCCGGCGCTTCGTGCCACCACCGGCACGTTGCGGATGTCCTCGCGGACCTGGGTGACGGTGACGCCGGTCAGCAGGAACTGAAGTTGCTGACCAACCGCCGCTGGCGACAGGCCGATGAGGTTCAGACGGTCCTGGTCGGGTACGAAGCGGAGCACGGGCGTGCGATTACCCCAATCGCGATTGGCCTGGCGAACGTCCGCGACGCTGCGCATCACCTCGAGCACCTGTGCGGATATCGCATAGAGCTGCGCCGGATCGGGGCCCATCACGCGGAACTCGACCGGGAACGGCGTATAAGGGCCAAAGACGAGCTGGGTGACACGCACGAAGGCTTCCGGGACGAGGCCTTCCGACACGGCATCGCGAAGCCTGTGCTTCAATGTCTCGCGCGCACCTGAATCCGGTGTCAGGACGACGATCTTGGCGAAGGCGGGATCCGGCAGTTCGGGCGCCATCGCGAAGAAGAAGCGCGGCGCGCCCTGGCCGACATAGCTGGTGACGATGGTGGCCTCGGGCTGGGCGCCCAGCCAGCGTTCGAGCTTCTCGACCGCTGCCGTCGTGGTTTCGATGCTGGTCCCTTCCGGCAACCGGACTTCGACCAGCACTTCCGGGCGATCCGACGTCGGGAAGAATTGCTGTTTGACGCCCCCCATTCCGATGCCTGCCAGAGCGAAGGCCACGACGACCACACCGCAGGTCATGAACTTGTGGCGCACGGCGAAGGTGATGAGCCGCCTCAGGCGCCGATAGTTCGGCGTGTCGTAGACCGCATGCGTGCCGCCCGGGATCGGTTTGATGTCGGGCAGCATCTTGACGCCGAGATAGGGCGTGAAGACCACCGCCACGATCCAGGAGACGATCAGGGCGAAGCCCACGACCCAGAAGATGTTGCCGGCATATTCGCCTGCTGTCGAACGTGCGAAGCCGACAGGCAGAAAGCCCGCGATGGTCACCAGCGTGCCCGACAGCATGGGTGCCGCCGTGTGGCTCCAGGCATAGGCAGCCGCTTTGATGCGGTCCATGCCTTCTTCCATCTTCACCACCATGACCTCGATGGCGATGATGGCGTCGTCGACCAGGAGGCCGAGCGCCAGGATGAGGGCGCCGAGCGTGATGCGGTCGAAGAACCGTCCGGTCTCCAGCATGATCAGGAAGACGACAGCGAGCGTCAGCGGCACGGCCGCGGCCACGACGATCCCCACGCGCCAGCCGAGGCTGAGCAGGCTCACGAGCAGCACGACGCCGAGTGCCATCGCGAACTTCATCATGAACTCGTCGACCGCTGAGGTGATGTTGACGGCCTGGTCGGTCACCTTGTCGAGCGTCATGCCGAGCGGCAGCGTCTGCGCGATCGCCGCAGTCTTGTTTTCCAGCGCCTTGCCGAGAGCGAGCCCGTCCCAGCCCGATTGCATGACGGCGGCAATCAGGATCGTGGCCTCGCCCTGACGCCGGATCAGGTAGGTCGGGGGATCCTGGTAGCCGCGGCGCACATCGGCGATGTCGGACAGCTTAAGGGTGCGACCTGCCGCGACGATCGGGGTGTCGGCGATCGCCTTCAGGCCTTGATAGGCGCCATCGACCCGAATGAACATCTGCGGGCCACTCGTGTCGATCGAGCCGGCCGGAGTAACCGTGTTTTGCCGTTGCAGGGCAGTGATGATGTCCTGCGCCGACACGCTAAGCGTGGCGAGCTTCGCGTAGGAGAACTCGACGAAGATCTGTTCGGGCCGTTCGCCGAGAATGTTGATCTTCTTGACCCCGGGGACGTGCAGGAGGTCCTGGCGGATGGTCTCGGCCTGCCGCGCCAGCTCGCGCATCGGCATGCCCTTGGCCTTCAAGGCATAAAGGGCGAAACTCACATCCGAGTACTCGTCGTTGACGAAGGGGCCGAGCACGCCGGGTGGCAGGTTGCGGGCCTCGTCTCCAAGCTTCTTGCGGGCCTGATAGAACTCTTCCTCGACGGCCGATGGCGGGGTGCTGTCCTTCAACGTGACCGTCATATAGGCGTAGCCTGGGCGGGTGGTCGTCTCGACGCGGTCGTACCAGGTGAGTTCCTGAATCCGCTTCTCCAGCGGTTCCGCGACCAGATCCTGCATCTCGCGCGCGGTCGCACCCGGCCACACGGTGGTGACGGTCAGCGTCTTGATGGTGAAGCTCGGATCTTCCGCTCGGCCGAGCATGAAGAAGGCATAGATGCCGGCAGCAACCAGCAGGATGATCGAGAAAAGGGTGACGGCTCGTTCGCGAACAGCGATTGCTGAAAGATTGAGGCTCATTTGCTGCTCCTGTTCTGGGACAGCGGCCGGACATGAGCCCCCTCTTGCAGCAGGTGAGCCCCAAGCGACACCACCGGCTCGGGCCCGCTCAACCCGGAGACGATCGCAGTCTCGCTGGTCACGCGGATCAATGTTATCGGGCGGAACTTTACCGTCGAGGTGGCGTCATCCAGCAACCAGACCCCGGTCTTCCGGCCATCGTCCAGCAGCGCACCGAGGGGCACTTCCATCTCGGGCTGGCTCGCCTGATTGGTCAGTCGGATGGTGACGGTCGCCCCAAGCGGTGCAGCGGCGGCCTCGCCGTCGAGGACGTAGCGAGCCTCGTAGGTGCGGGTCTGCGGATCCGCGGAATCCGAGAGCTGGCGGAGGGTGGCTGAATAGCGGCGGGCTTCCGCCCCATAGAGATTGGCCACGGCCGGAGAGCCGATGGCCGGCCTGATCGTCTCGGGGAGCGCGACGACCGCCTCGCGCGGTCCGGCCTGGGCGAGCCTGACGACGGTCTGCCCGGCCGTGACAACCTGGCCCGGCTCGCCGAGGGTCTCGACGACGATTCCATCGGCATCGGCGACAAGAACGGAATAGCTCGACCCGTTTTCGGCAACCTTCTCGTCCGCTTCAGCGGCCGCCAGCTGGGCCGCCGCGGTGTCGAGTGCCGCCTTCGCTTGCTCGTAGCGCTGCGGGCTTGCCGCAAATCCATCCTTGACCAGAACGGCGTAGCGCTTCTCGTCCGCTCGGGCCTGAACCAGGACGGCGCGAGCGGCAGCGGTGGCGTTGCGTTTCGCCGCGAGCGCAAGCCGCAAGTCGGTCTCATCGATCCGCATGAGCGCCTGGCCGGCCGTCACAGGCTGCCCGACATTCACTAGCCGCTCGACGATTTTTCCGGCAACGCGGAAGCCCAGATTGCTTTGAACGCGGGCTGCGATGGTGCCTGTGAAACGGCGCTCTGCATCCACGACCGGCGTTGGCGTCACCAGCCGGACGATCGGAGCATTCTGCCTGGGATCGCTGACCGCAGACGCGTTCTGCGACCTCGCCGACAAGGTGACGAATGCTGCCACCGCGGCCGCTGCGAGCACGGCACCCCCAGCGGCAAACGCCGACTTCCTGTTCTTGTTCATCGCTGTAAACCAATTAGATTGCATTCGACATCTATAAGTGATATGGATTACGAACGCAATCTAAATTTGGAGATCATGATGCGCGTCAGTCGCCAGCAGGCAGAGGAAAATCGCCAGACGGTCATCGACGTGGCCAGCCGACTGTTCCGGGAGCATGGCTTCGACGGCATCGGCCTGAAAGATCTCATGGCCGGCGCCGGGCTGACGCAGGGCGCCTTCTACAAGCAGTTCGAATCCAAGGACGACCTGGCGGTGCAGGCCTCGAAGCGCGCGCTGGAGAGTGCCTCGAACCGGTGGTCGGCTGCCGCCCAGTCCAATCCGGACGCCCCGCTGGCGGCTGTGGTCGATTTTTATCTCAGCATGGGTCACTGCGGCGAGAAGGGGGATGGCTGTCCGATCGTCGCGCTGGGTTCGGATGCCGCCAGGCAAGGCCCGGACGTGAAGGCTGCGTTCGAGGCCGGGATCAACGATCACCTGGAAATGTTGGGCGGTTGGGTCGGCGTAGCGGACGCCGCCGCCGCGAAAAGCAAGGCGATGGCCGTCCTCTCGACGATGGTCGGTGCGGTACTCCTTTCGCGCGCTGTCAACGACGAGCAAATGTCGAAACGGTTCCTGCAAGCCGCCACCGACAGTGTCGTGGCTGAGGCCTCCGCGAACAACGCACAGGTAGGCCCCCGCCAATGACGATGCTGTCGGCCCAGACGCGCATGCGCCAGCGGAGGAGTTCAGATGAGTCATTCGAAAATGAAGAGGTTGTTTTCGAAAGAGACCCTGGGCCGTTGGCTAGAGAGGCTGCGGCAATTCAAGGAAGCGATGGAGTTCACTGAACTCGATTTCCTTGAGAGGCGGGTCAGAAATCTCGAAGCGCAAGTCTCAGAGCTCCGTGCGCAAGCCGCGAAGTCGTAAGGCGCAGCGAACCGCTCCACCCCAATATTCACCCTCACTCACAGACCACAAATTGGAGATGGCAGAGATGGCCATTCAAAAGACCGTCCTGATCACGGGCGTTTCCTCCGGCATCGGCGCGGCGACCGCCCTCGCGCTGGCGCAAGCAGGATACCGCGTCTTTGGCGGCGCGCGCGCGCCCGCAAACGTACATCCGATAGCGGGTGTCAAACTGGTCAAACTCGACGTCCGCAACGATCAACAGGTCCGCCAGGCCGTCGAACACATCCTCGAGGAAGTCGGCCGGATCGACATCGTCATCAACAACGCAGGCGTGTCGCTGATCGGGCCGGTGGAGGCGACTAGCGACGCGGAGGCGCAGTCGCTGTTCGACACCAACCTGTTCGGCGCTTTGCGCATAAGCCGCGCCGTGCTTCCCGCCATGCGCGCCCAGAAGTCGGGGCTCATCATCAACATCAGTTCGGTGCTCGGCTTCCTGCCGGCACCGTTCATGGGCCTGTATGCCAGCAGCAAGCATGCGCTCGAAGGCCTGTCGGAGTCGCTCGACCATGAGGTTCGCGGGTTTGGCGTACGCGTCGTTCTGGTCGAGCCCAATTTCACCAATACCAAGCTCGACACCAATGCGGCCCAGACAGAGGCCAAGATCGCCGCTTATGCGGACGCGCTCTCGCAAACGATCGCAACGTTGCAGAAGCAGGTTGCCGCTGGAGCGGCGCCAGCGACGGTCGCGACACGGATCTTGTCCGCCATCAGAGGCAAGTACCGGATGCGGCAACCGGCGGACGCAAGCGCGAAGCTGTTGAGCATACTCAGGCGCTTCGCCCCCGCCAGCCAGGTCGACAAGGGGATCAGGTCTACCTTCGGTCTCAAGTCCTGACGACGCAATTCGGACGGGACGGTGGCCAAATGAACCATGCGACGCATCCAAGACCGCTGACCGGTGAAGCGCCTGACCGGGACGATCGCAAGGCAGCCGTTCGCCTCGCTATCCTGCGCGGCCCCGTGCTGCCGATCCTTCTCAGGCTCGCTGTCCCTACGATAGCGGTGCTCGTCGCCCAGACGCTGGTCGGAATCGCGGAGACCTACTATGTCTCACTGCTAGGAACGGAAGCGCTGGTCGGCGCATCCGTCGTCTTCCCCGTCTGGATGCTGATGACGATGATGTCGGCGGGCGGATTGGGCGGCGGCGTCGCTTCTGCGGTTGCGCGCGCGATCGGTGCGGGCCGGATCGACGACGCTGACGACCTCGTGCTGCACGCGATCACGCTCGGCGCCTTCATGGGCCTGCTCTTCATGGCGGGCATCTGGCTGCTGGGGCCCACTCTCTTCGAAAGCCTCGGCGCGCGGGACGGCGCACTGATACAGGCGATTTCCTATTCACGCTGGCTGTCGCTCAGCGCAGTTCCGATCTGGGTGGTGAACCTGTGTTCGGCGGCCCTGCGCGGCGCCGGAAACGTCAAGGCTCCCGCGCTCCTATCGCTTACCGGCGTCGTCACCCTCATTCCCCTGTCTCCACTCCTGATCTTCGGCTTGGGTTCTTTCGCAGGATTGGGCATTGCCGGAGCCGGGCTGGCGGTCACGCTCTATTACAGCGCCGCCAGCCTCATCATAGCCGGCTATCTACGGACAACCCGCGCCGGGCTGACGCTGACCCTGCGTCGGCTTCGCTGGCCCCTGTTTCGGGATGTTCTCAGCGTCGGGGTCATCTCCTCCGTAGCGGTGATCCAGATCAACCTTGCTGTGATCCTTGTAACGGCGATCGTCGGCCGGTTCGGCGAGGCAGCGCTTGGTGGCTACGGCATCAGCGCGCGGCTCGACTACCTGTTCGTCCCGATCTTGTTCGGCCTGGGGAGCGCGGTCCTGACCATGATCGGAACGTGTATCGGGGCAGGCGACGTCGCGCGCGCGAAGCGGGTAGCCTGGATCGGCACGATGATCGGCGCATTCTTCACGGGATGTGTCGGCCTGATCGTTATCCTGCGTCCGACGCTGTGGCTCGGCATTTTCAGCCATGATGCCGCTGTGCTCGAGGCGGGTGCGAGCTATCTCCGGGTGGCAGGCCTTTCCTACCCCGCGACGGCGGCGGCGTTCGTCTTGAGCTTCGTATCTCAGGGGTCGGGCCGGCCCGGATGGACCACATTCGCCGGAACGGTCCGGCTGGTGATCGCTGCGGGTATCGGTTGGCTCGCGGTCGCGCACGGGCGTGCCGATCTGACGGAACTCTCGATGATCGTCGCGGCAAGCCAGGTCGGCGCTGCGGCAGTATGTGTTTGGGCCGTGCATCGCGGCTTCATCTGGCCTCGCTCAGCCAGCCTCCGCAGCAGCGAACCTAGCGCCGTTGGCGTGCCGAAATCGACAGGTGCATAGATGAGACGGATTGTTGTCACGGGTCTCGGGGCGGTCACGCCACTCGCAGCAGGTGTGGGCGCCTCCTGGTCGCGCCTTCTGGCAGGCCGTTCGGGCCTGCGCGCACTACCGGAGGATGTCGTGGGCGATCTGCCGGCCAAGGTCGGCGGCGTCGTTCCCTCCATCGCCGAGGACCCGGAAGCGGGCTTCGATCCCGATGCCGTGCTGGCGCCGAAGGACCAACGCAAGGTCGATCGTTTTATTATCTTCGCCTTGGCGGCGGCGGACGAAGCCCTCTTGCAGGCACGATGGCAGCCTGGCTCCGAGGCTCAGCGCTCGCGCACGGCCACGATCATCGCTTCGGGCATCGGCGGCTTCCCGGCCATCACTGACGCGGTGCGCACGGTCGACACGCGCGGCGTTCGCCGTCTCTCACCGTTCACGATCCCGTCCTTCCTGGTGAACCTGGCGGCAGGCCATGTCTCGATCCGCCATGGCTTCAAAGGCCCGCTCGGCGCTCCGGTGACGGCCTGCGCAGCCGGCATCCAGGCGATCGGCGATGCGGCTCGCCTGATCCGCGCCGATGAAGCCGACATCGCGGTGTGCGGCGGCGCTGAAGCCTGCATGAACATCGTCAGTCTCGGCGGCTTTGCCGCCGCACGCTCTCTGTCCACCGGGTTCAACGACAGGCCGGCCGAGGCCTCGCGTCCGTTCGATACGGCCCGCGATGGATTCGTCATGGGCGAGGGCGCGGGCATGCTGGTGATCGAGGCACTGGACCATGCGCTGGCGCGCGGCGCCACACCACTCGCAGAGTTCGTCGGCTACGGGACGACCGCAGATGCCCACCACGTCACTTCCGGTCCCGAGGACGGAAACGGCGCCCGCCGGGCCATGGAGATCGCGATCGCGCAAGCGGGGATTTCCCAACGCGAGATCGGTCATCTCAATGCCCATGCCACCTCGACGCCGGTTGGAGACCTCGGCGAGATCGCCGCGATCAAGACGCTGTTCGGCTCCGACGGCGGGATCGCTGTCAGTGCAACAAAATCGGCGACCGGACACCTGCTCGGGGCCGCTGGCGGGCTAGGCGCCATCTTCGCGATCCTGGCGTTGAAGCACCAGGTTGCGCCGCCGACGCTCAATCTCAACACGCCCGATCCCGTCGGCGAGGGCATCGACTTTGTCAGACACGGACCCCGGCCGCTGGCGACGGATTACGCGATCGCCAACGGCTTTGGCTTCGGTGGCGTCAATGCCAGCGCGCTGTTCCGACGCTGGACGGGCGAACGCGCTGGCGGCGTTTGACCTCAGCGTCGCGTCTGTTGGCTTTCCAGGATCGACGCGGTCAGTGGCCGTAGAGCGAAATAACCAGATCCGACAGCGGCACGGCCTGGCAGGTCAGGCATTGGTTGGGCTCGCCGTCGAACGCGACGAGATGGGTGAAGCTGCCCTCCAGCACCTTCACCACGCAGCTCTCGCATTGCCCGACGCGGCAGCCGCTCGGAAACGGCAGCCCGGCAGCCAGCGCCGCGTCGAGAACAGGGCCGGCATCGGGGGACCATTCGAAAGCTTCTCCCGTACCGGCGATCGCGATGCGTCGTGGCGCCAGGGACGTCGGAATCTCCCTCGGTGCGGAGAAGGCTTCCGCGAAGATGTCGAAGCGCGGCATCCCGCGTCTGACGAGTTCGGCGATCATCGTATCGTTGAAATCCGGCGAACCGCAGAGATAGGCGAGCGGATTTTGCGCCAGCACTTCTGCGATCGCGCCGAGATCCAGCCGGCCTTCCTGCTGGAAACGCCCGGCATCACGATCCCCATCGTTTGGCCTGGAATAGGCGGTGACGCGCTTCAGCGTGGGGATCGCGCTGGCGAGTTCGTCGAGGCGAGCGGCGAGCGGATGTTCCGCACCGCTCCGGCAGCCATGCAGCAGATGGATTGCGGGGGCCGGCTGCGGGCGGAGCCGTGCGATCGTTTCCAGGTACCCGGCGAAGGGCGTGATGCCGATGCCGTTGGCGAGCAGGATCAGCGGGCGCGCGCTGCGGACAGGGATGGTGAAGACGCCGGCCGGCGCTTCGAGCAGCACTTCGTCGCCGGGACGAAGCGACTGGACCTCGCGCGACAGCGAGACCGATTGCTTCGAGCCGGCGGTGTCCCACCGCACTGCAAGCGACAATTCATCCGGAGAGTGGGCGCTTCCCGTCAGCGAGTAGGCTCTCGCCAACGGTTGGCCCGGAAGCCGCAGGAGGACATGCTGGCCGGGCACGAAATCGGGCAGGCCTTCGCCGTCGCAGGGAGCGAGCGACAGGGCAGCGGTGGACGGCCCCTCCTGTCGGATGTGGGTGACGCGGAACCGGCGCGTGCCCGACCAGCGGCCGCGATTTGCTTCGGGGAGGGCCTCGATGTCGCAAGTGATCGCGCGCAACGGCACGGAGCCGCTGATCGGGTCTCGCTGGAGGTCGCTGAGAATCGCGTTGACGTTGACGGTGTCTTCGCCCTGGACGGCGCCTCCGTCCTGCCCCAGCGGCTCGCATTCCTCCCACCAACCGAACTCGGCAACGACCGTGCGCGCGTCGAGCGCCGCATTCAGGCGAACGCGCAGCCGGGCCGCGCCGTGCCGCGTGCGCAGCCGGATCCAATCGCCGGCGGCGACGCCCCGCGCCGCCGCGAGGTCCGGATGGATCTCTACCGATGGATCGGGAGCCTTGCGGCGCAGCGACGCGATGGCGCGGTGGGAGGTATGGACGAAGAAGCCGCTCTTGGCGGTCGTCAGCACGAGAGGCAGGCCATCGCCGGAAGCTGGCCCGTCCGCCGGCTCGACGAAATCCGGCAAGGGATCATGGCCGTGCTCGTGCAGGCGCTGCGCGTAGAGTTCGACGCGCCTCGTTGGCGTGTTGAAGCCGCGCACGCGTCCGTTCTCGTCCGCGTCGGCGAATTTCCGATGCGAGAAGGGCTGCGGGATCCGCATGCCATCCGGCCGATCGCGCAGATCCTCCACGGTGATGCCGAGCGGCGCGAGCTGATGGTTCCAGCCGGCGACGATATCCCCGCCGAAGAAGCGGTCGCCGAAACCCATGCGCGCCGCCAGGGACATGACGATCTCGTAGTCGGCGCGGCTCTCGGCGAAGCGCGGCAGCATGCTCTTGCGGAACTGGATGGTCTCCGCGGCTTCCTGCGTGATCTCGAAGCCGATGCGCAGGGCGTCACGCTCCCAGGGCATGCTGACGGGCAGGACCAGATCGGCGCATTCGGCGGTCGGGTTCATGAACATGTCGGCATGGACATGGAATTCGAGCGCATGCAGTGCCGCGAGGTTGCGGCTGGTGTCGATCTGCGAGACGGCGAAATTGGTCCCGAAGCTCATCAGCGCCCGGACCGGATAGGGGCGCTTCTCGATCACCGCCGAGGCGAAGTCGCGCGCGGTGACCCAGCCATGGGCGGGCGGGCCGAGCGGCAGATCGGCCAGCCCCAGCGCCTTTTTGAGGTGCCCGGGCGGCAGCAGCGAGAGGTCGTTGACGGCGTTTGCCGGTGGCGGCACCGTCCAGATATTGCCGCCTTTGCGATCGCAGGAGCCGACCAGGGCAGCGAGCGCAGCGATCGCCCGCTCGGTCATGGTGGCGTTTGTGTGCTGCCCGACGCCCGTCCAGGTGTAGTAGGCGAGGCGAGGGGCGCCCTCCAGCAAGGAGTAGAAGGCGGCGATGTCAGGCAGCTCGAGCCAGGTGAGTTCGGCGACGCGCTCGGGCGAATAGTGCTGCGCCCGCTCGGACAGGAGCGTGAAAGCCGTGGCGGCGGCGATCCGCCGGCCGTTCAGCGTCCTCAGCGGAATGCGCGCTTCCAGCGTCATAGATGCGGCATCGGACAGGCTGCTGCGCGTGTCGTAGGGCTCGACGCGGCCATTGGCGCGGAGGACGAGAAAGGCGTCGCTGCCGGCGCCTGCGACGACTTCGTCGGCCTTGAGGAAGGCGCCGGTTTGCTCGTCGATGAGGAGAGGCGCGTTGGTCCAGTTGCGTACGAAGGCGTCGTCGTACCGGCGCGCCTCGATCAGATGCCTGATGGCCCCCATTGCGAGAGCGGCATCCGCGCCCGGGCGCATCCGCAGCCAGAGATCGGCCTGCTGTCCCGATCCGTCGGGCTTGGGGTCGATGACGACGACCTTGGCTCCGCGCCGGCGCGCTTCGGCGACGCGGCTCGCCTGGGCAAGCCATGTCCGCGCCGGATTATGGCCCCAGAGCAGGATGAGCTCGGCGTTGTCGTAATCCGGCACGCCCAGGCCACGGCCGAATGTCAGGGCATGGGCATAGTCCTTGTGCCAGCCGCAGACCTCGATCGCGTAGATCAGGTTGGGGCTGCCGAAGCACCGGATAAAGCGCTCCACCCATTCGTGGCTGTCGATGATCGGCGTCCCGCTCGGCGTCGTCATGGCAAAGGCAACGGACTCCGCACCGCTCTCAGCACGGATCGCGAGCAGGCGCCGCGCGATCTCGTCGAGAGCCTCGTCCCAGCCGATCTCCGCCCAGCGAACCGGAGTCTCGCCCTTCGCGCTCAGCCGGCGCAGGGGGCGGCGCAGGCGCTTCGGGCTGTGGACCATCTCGGGCGCAGCGCGACCCTTGGCGCAGAGCGCCCCGCCGGTGGGATGATCCGGGCGTGGCTCGACGCCGACCATCCGATCGCCATCGACGAGCGTGATCGAGCCGCAGCGCGAGCGGCACAGCGTGCAATATCCCGGATGCCTCTCGACCATGATGCGCGCCTCCGTCGACCGCGCAGGCGCAGTCCAGCCGCCTTGTCGGCGGCTCGTTGTGTTCCTTGTGATCTGTCGCCGTCCGCCGAGCGCCGGGCGCTTCGGTCAGAACAGCATCGCTGCGCCGGCCGGCCAGGACGCGACGACGGGCTGGCCCGGCTGCAGCTCGTTATGGCTCGGAAGATCCGCATTCTGGCAATGCACGACGATCGGCATCCCGGAGCTGGTCCTGACGATCACCTCCGTCAGCGAGCCGCGATAGACGACGTCCTCGACAGTCGCGGGCAGGATGCCGAGGCCTTGGCTCTCGCTGAGGTCGTCGTGCAGCGAGATCTGCTCCGGCCGGACGGCGAAAGCGGTGACCGCGCCCGCCTCCCGCTCGGGAGAAACCGCGAAGCGCTCGCCTCCCTCTGTCAGGAAGCTGCCCGTCGCGTCGATGTTGCCCGCGAAGATGTTGGTGAGACCGATGAATTCCGCAACGAAGCGGCTGGCAGGGCGCTGATAGATCTCGCGCGGCGTGCCGACCTGTTCGACCTTGCCGGCGGACATCACGACGATCCGGTCGGCGACCGCGAGCGCCTCGTCCTGATCATGCGTGACGAAGATCGTCGTCAGGCCGAGCCGCGACTGCAGGCGCCGCAGGTCGGTCCGGACCTCGTGCCGCAGCTTGGCGTCGAGTGCCGAGAGCGGCTCGTCGAGGAGCAGGACATCCGGTTCGTAGACGATGGCGCGGGCGAGCGCCACGCGCTGTTGCTGCCCACCCGAAAGCTGCTTCGGCAGCCGGTCGGCGAGATGGTCGAGCTTGACGAGGGCGAGCGCCTCCTGCACCCGGCTCTGTACTTGCGTGCGGTCGACCCCGCGCATCTCCAGCCCAAACCCGACGTTCTCCGCGACGCTCATATGCGGGAAGAGCGCATAGCCCTGGAAGACGAGGCCGGCATTGCGCAGATAGGGCGGCAGGTCGGTCACGTCCCGCGTGCCGAAGCGGATGCTCCCCTCGCTCGCCAGCGTCAGCCCCGCGATCATGCGCAAGGTCGTGGTCTTGCCGCAGCCCGACGGGCCGAGGAAGGCGACGAACTCGCCCTGGCCGATCTCTAGCGAGACACGCTCGACCGTCGTGAGGTTGCCGTAGCGCTTGGTCACGTCTTGAAGAGAAATTTGCGACATCGGGGGCCTCTCAGAAGGCTCGCGCCAGTTTGAAATAGCGATCGGTGATGATGAGGCCGGTCGCGATCAGGGTGATCTGGACGGTGGCGACCGCGGCGATGGTCGGATCGACGCTCCATTCCAGATAGTTGACGATGACGATCGGCAGCGTGGTCGTGCCGGGACCGACCAGAAAGAGCGACTTCTCGAGGTCGACGAAGGAGACGACGAAGGAGAAGAGCGCGCCCGCGACGACGCCGGGCCTGATCACCGGCCAGGTCACCCGCCGGAAGGCCGTGAACGGACGCGCGCCCATCGTCAGCGCCGCTTCGCGCAATTGCGGATCGACGCCGAGCAGCGAGGCGGTCACCAGCCTGACCGTCCAGGGCAGGGCGATCAGGCTGTGCGCGATCGCCAGCCCCGTGAAGGTCGTCGCGACCTGGACACCGGTCACGATCTCGGCCTCGATCAGGAACATGTAGAAGGCTGCGCCCGCCACGATACCTGGCACGATCAGCGGCGCCAGCAGCAGCGACTGGATCGCCTCGCGCCCCGGAAAGCGCCCGCGCGCCAGGACCACCGATGCCGGGATGCCGACCGCGAGGCTGATCGCCGTCGCGAGCACGCCGAGCTTGAGGCTGGTCGCGAAGCCGTCGCGGAAGCGCGGCATCTCCCAGGCGGTGGCATACCAGTTCAGCGTGTAGCCGGTCGGCGGGAAGCTGATGATCTTGTTCTCGAAGAAGCTCACCCAGATGATCGCGACCAGCGGGGCGAGCACCATGACGAAGGCCAGGATGCAGCCGCCGATCATCGCCGGCCTGAACGAACGCGTCGCGGACATGCTCGAGTGTTGCATGGTCACAGCGCCCCGTAGCGCTTCTGCAGGGTGATGCTGGACAGCACGGTCAGGGTCAGCGTCACGCCCATGAGGATGAAGGCGAGCGTCGCGGCGAAGGGCCAGTTGTAGACCTTGATCGCCTGCTCGTAGACCTTCGGCGCCATCATCTGGAAGGATGGGCCGCCGATCAGCACCGGCGTGGCATAGGCGTTCACCGCCAGCACGAAGCAGAGCAGGCAACCAGAGAAGATGCCGGGCATGGCGAGCGGCAGCGTCACGCGGAAGAAGGTCGTCCACGGGCGCGCACCCATGGTCGCGGCCGCCTCCTCATAGGTTTCGCCGATCCCTTCGAAGACGCTCTGCAGCGAGATGATCATGAAGGGCAGCAGCACGGCGATCAGGCCGATGACGACGGCCGACCCCGTATAGAGAATGCGCACGGGCTCGGAGATGACGCCGGTGACCAGCAGCGCGGAGTTGATCAGCCCCTTATCCGCCAGCAGGACCATCCAGCCGGCGGCGCGAACGGCATTGCCCATCAGCAGTGGAATGACGGTCGCCAGGATCAGCGCGGTCTTGAGCCTCCGGCTCGGCACCCGGCTGATGACATAGGCGGCCGGCACGCCGAGCAGCAGGCAGATCGCCGTGCAGGAAAGGGCCACCGTCAGCGTTCGCGCCAGGATCCAGAGATAGAAGGGGTCGCCGAAGAAGCGGGCATAGTTTTCCAGCCCGAAGCCCGATACCTCGGTCGCCGTCGGGTCGAAATGCGCGAGGCTGTAGCGCGCCATCAGCACGAGCGGCAGGATCAGCCCCGCCAGCACCAGCACCAGGCTCGGCGCCAGCAGCCAGCCGGCATCAGTTCGCGGCGTGCGTCGGACGGGGCGACGCGGCGCCCGGGCCGCCCCGCCCTCGTCGACCATGGGAACGGCGGTCAAGCCTTGAATTCCTTGTTCCACCACTCGACCCATTTCGGGTCGCTTTTGGCCGCGTAGGGGTAGTCGACGAAGTTGAGCCTCGCGATCTGGTCCTGCGTGAACTCGAGGCGCTTGCGCTCCTCGGGTGGAAGCTCGGCATTGTCGGTGACAACCGAATAGGAGGTCGCCTGCGAGATCGCGCCCATCGGCTTGGGCTGCAGCATCGCCTCGAGATAGCTGTAGGCCGCCTCGACATTGCGTGCCTTCTTCGGGATGCCGGCGCCGAAGGAGATGAAGATCGCCCCTTCCTTCGGATAGGCCCAGCGGATCGGCAGCCCTTCCTTCTCCCATTGCACGGCACGCGCGCTGTAGTTCGCCGAGATCCAGATTTCCTCGGATTGGAAAGCCGCCGCGAGCGCCTGATGCGAGGGGTAGAGCCGCGGCTGGACCGCCTTCTTCATGTCCAGCAGCGCCGGGAACGCCTTGGAGACGTCGCCCATCGTGCCGCCATGGCTCAGCGAAGCCGCATAGATGTAGTTGAAGTGGAGCTGGTCCATGACGCCGACTCGGCCGGCATATTTCGGGTTCCAGAGGTCGGCGAAGCTCGTCGGCGGCTCGGGGATCTTGGCCGGATTGTAGAGCACGACGACGCCGCCATAGATCGCCGGCACCAGATAGGGCAGGCGCAGCTTCTCGACGATGTTCTTGCCGCTGGGAAGGCGAGACATGTCGAGCGTTTCGAGCACGCCCTGCGCGTTCATCTCATAGGCGTCGGCATCGCTGAGCCAGGTGATGTCGATGCTGCCGCGCGGCAGGCGCCGCTCGGCCAGAAGCTTGGTCTTGCGCTCCGGGACCGGGGCGAGATCGTGGACGATGCGAAGCGGCGAGCCGCCAAAGGCCGGCGTCTCGAAGCCCTTGACGATGCGGTCGTTCCAGTCGCCGCCCCAGTTGGAGACGACGAGCTCGCTGGCCTGGGCCTGCGCGCCGCGCGGCAATATCGCCGCCGCGCCCAGCGCCGTGCTGGCCGCCAGGAACCGACGCCGGTCGAGCCGGCGGGGAGAAGCTGTCAGGTCTGTCACGGTTGTTCCCCTGCTTGCTGGCCGGCGATGGGCGCCGGTCGCGCGGGCTGCTTTGGCCCGGCCGGCAGACTAGGCGATCGGCATTTCGGCGATGTGTTGAAAATGTTTCATCAAAGTTTCATGCTTGAACGCATTGGCCGGCATTCCGCGCGGGAGGCGAGCGATCAAGAAGGTTCTGCTGATCGAGGACGACGACACCTTCGCGCTGTTGCTCGCGGCCTATTTCAGGACGGCAGGCTACGCGACGGATCGCGCTGCCTCGGCGAAAGAGGGGCTGCGCAAGCTCGATTCCGGCGTTTGGGACGCCGCAATCGTCGACCTGACGCTTCCGGACGAGGACGGCATCGTGCTGACGCGGATGCTGCGCGCCCGCTCGTCGATCCCGATCATCGTCTCGACCGGCCGCAGTGGCCGCGAGGATCGGCTGGCCGCGCTGGAACTCGGCGCGGATGATTTCGTCACGAAGCCATTCGAGCCGCGCGAGCTGGTGCTGCGGCTCAACAACATCCTGCGTCGCGGCGAAAGGCGCGCGCGCCCGTCGGGGTCTCGTCTGCCCTGCGCGGGCGGCGAGCTCGATCTGGCGGGGCACGCGCTCGTCGCGCCCTCGGGACAATGTCTCGATCTCGGCGCGACCGAGTTCGCGCTGTTGAGGTTTCTGGCCCGCAATCCGGATCGCGTGCTCACCCGCGCCCAGATCATCGACGCCATTGCGGAAGGTGAGCCGCCTGAATCCGAGCGCGCGGTCGATATCAGGATGTCGCGGCTGCGCCGCCGCCTGAAATCGATCGGTCTCGACGCTGCTCTGCTGAAGACGGTTCACGGGGCCGGCTACAAGCTGACGCTGCCGCGCAGGCCGCTCACTCCGGCGGGGCGGTGACCTCGAGGTCCAGCGCGTAGAGTTCCATCTGCGCGATCGCCCTGGCGAGCATGTCCTTTAGATCGCCGCGTTGCTCTGGCGTCAGCGTAGAGACGTTCCGTTCGTCGCGCTGCGCGTTGCTCGCCAGCTCCTCCAGCCCGAGGAGGCCGGCGACGGCGCGGACCTTGTGCAGCAGCCGCCCCAGCGCCTCGCCATCTTCCGAAGCGAGTTTGTCGATGGTCTGGCCGAAGGTCGCAATGCCGGTCGCCACGATCGAGGCGACGCTGTCGTGGCCGATGTCGGCCACCATGCGGTCGAGCGGCGTTCTGTCGAAGGAACGGGTGCTTTCGGCGCGCGGAAATCGGACACGCTCCCCGGGCCCGAGCACGCCATGCCCCGCCTGATCCCGCCGCACCGAGGCGAGAAGTTCGCCGAGATCGTCGAACTCGACCGGCTTCTCGATGAAGCCGGTGAAGCCCGCGGCGAGATAGGCCTTGATGTCCTCGGGCATAACATTGCCGGTCATGGCGATGATCGCGAAGCCGGGCCCGCCCAGCTTTTCCGCCGCGATCCGTCGCGCGATCTCTATGCCCGATATCTCTGGCATCGAGATGTCGAGAAGCACGGCGTCGTAGCTGCCTGCACGTAGCGCCCTCATGCCCTCCTGTCCGTCGTTCGCCGTCGTCACGCTGTGCCCGAGCCGCTGCAGCAGGGCGTCCGCCACGATGAGATTGGTCTGCTCGTCGTCGATGACGAGGATGTTGAGCGACGGCCCCGGCTGGCGCTCCTGCCGCGCGGCCGGCTTGACGTGCGGCTGGCCCGGCTCGTCCACTGGCCCGAGCGGAACAGTGATGCTGGCGCGCGTTCCACCGCGCGGACCCGGTCCGATGCCGAGACGGGCGCCGATCGCGGCGGCCAACTCTTCGCTGATCGACAGCCCGAGGCCCAGTCCCTCGACGCCGGCCGTCACATGCTCCCGCTGCCGGGCATAGGGCTGGAGCATCCGGCCCGTCAGCCGTGGCGAGATACCGGGGCCTGAGTCGGTGACCGAGATTTCGAGCACCTCCCGTTCGCCCGATGGCGAGCGCAGCGAGCACCCCAGCGTGATCGAGCCGGAGGGCGTGTATTTGACGGCGTTGCCGAGCAGGTTGAACAGGATTTGCCGCAGGCGCCGTGGGTCCGTCACGATGCGGTCGGGGAGGTTTGTTTCCATACGGGAGCGCATGCATAGGCCCTTCTGCGCCGTCATGGTCCGGGCGATGTTGACCATCTCCTGGACGAAGGGCTTGGTCTCGACGGTCTCCAAGCGGATATCGACTTGCCCCGACTGCACCTTGGCGATGTCCAGCACGTCGTTGAGGACGTCGCGCATCGCCCGCGAGGCACCGACGAGGCTGTCGATCATCGCGCGCTGCCGCCTCGGCAGGGCCTCGCCGGCAAGGATCTGGGCAATCCCAAGGATGACGTTGAGTGGGTTGCGCAGCTCATGCCCGACCTTGGCGATGAAGGCGGTTCGAGCCGTGGCCTCGGATTCCGCCTTGGCGCGCGCCGCTCGCAGATCCCGCTCGCGCTCCTTCAGCACGGTGATGTCCGCGCGGATGCTGGTCGTGCCGCCGGAGGCAGTCCGCCGCTCGCTCACCTGGATCCAGCGCCCGTCCGAGAGATGCTGCTCGAAAAAGCCGATGCCGGCCTGGTGGAAGGAGATGCGCCGTTCCGCCCAGGTCTTGCTGTTCTCGTCGATCTGGAAGACGCCGCGCGCGATGCTCTCATGGACGACGTCGCTGAAGCGCATGCCGGGCTTCATCATGTCGGCGACCAACGGGTAGAGGCGGCGGTACTGCTCGTTGCAGATGATCATCCTGTCCTGGTCGTCATACAGGACAAATGCTTCGGGCAGAGCTTCGATGCCCTCGATCAGAGCGGCGGTCAGCTTGGTCGGGCTCGCTGTGGGGGAGCTGTCCTTCCAGTCCACGACGCCGCTCGCGACGGCGCCGCTCCGGAACCCGGCAAGACGAGCGCCCTCTAACTCGGGGCATTCCGGCCACGCAACGATCGTCGCAGTCAGGACGCCGCTGCCCGGTTTCAGCGATGCCAGCGCCTGGCTGAGCCGAGCCTGTTCAGCCTCAGTCGAGACGAGGGGATCGCCGGCGAGGAGGGCTCGAGCGTTCGGCGAGGCCGCCCTATGGCAGCCGTCCTGCTCCGACTTCCACGATATCCGCTCGGTGGCGGCTTCCCAGTGCCAAAAGATGATCATGCACCAGCAGGGGCCCTGTTATTCTGCCTTCGATGTGGCCGATGCCACCTGACCATCAGGTTCGGATTCCGGACTCACGTCAATGGAGAGCGGCAGCAGGTGAGTCCGGGGGGCTCTCTGAGGAGTTTGCCGTCCGGCAGCTTGCCTCGGTGATCCCCCCGAGCGATCCTTCGGTTCGGCGATCGAAGGATGGGTCGGCCTTCGCCGAGGTGGATAGCGTCGCAACTGCATCCTTGGCCTTCTGTTCGCACTCGTCTGGCAAGCCCGGCGGTCGCTGAGAACTCGGATCCGGCTTCGAGAGCGATATTCGTACCGTCAACCCGCCTCCCGGGCGGTTCGACAGCAGGATTTCGCCACCATGGAAGCGGACGACGGCGCGCGCGATCGTCAGGCCCAGACCTGAGCCGCCCGTTTCACGGCCGCGCGATTCCTCCAGCCGGGTGAAAGGCTGGAAGACTCGCTCCATGTCGGTCTCGGGAATGCCAGGGCCATCGTCTTCGATGACGACGATCAGCTCGGTCTGGGTTTCGCTGATCTCGACGGTTACCTCGTCGCCGAACTTCACGGCATTGCCGATGACATTCCAGAAGGCCCTCTTCAGGGCGAGAACCCTGCCGAGCACCCGCCCGCGCTCGATCCCGCTCAGCGAGATCCGCTTTCCCTGATCGATCTGCTCGTCAACGATGGTCTCGATCACTGAGACGATGTCGATCGGCCGAATGGGTTCGTTCGAAACACCACCGCGGAGATACTCCAGGGTCGAGTCGATCATGCCTTCCATCTCGCACAGGTCGGCATCCATCAGTTCGCGAACGGAATCGTCATCGAGAAGCTCGGATCGGAGCCTCAGTCGCGTGATCGGGGTCCGCAGGTCATGCGAGACGGCCGCAAGGGCCTGCATGCGCTCCGTGACCAACCGTTGGATGCGCTCGCGCATCGTGTTGAAGGCGCACGCGGCGCGGCGGACCTCGGAAGGCCCGCTTTCCGCGAGGGGCTGGGGTGTCTGGTCGAGGCTGAAGCGTTCGGCCGCGACGGCCAGGTCCCGCAGCGGCCGCGTCGCCCAGCGAAGCAGCAGGAGTGCGACGACGACGATTGCGACGGCGAAGCAGATCGCGGTGGCCAGCACGCTCCAGTCGGTATGCTGCGTCGCTCCGAGGGCGGATGAAGAGAAGTTGACCCAGGAGCCGTCGTCCAGCCGCACCGAGACGAGCATCATGTGCCGATAGGCATCGGCGTCGCCGGCGCCGAGTGCGCCATCGTCCGCGAAGCCAACCCTGAAGGATTCCGCGGCCAGATCCGGCACGAGTTCCTTGAGCCGCGCCTCCATCGCCTGCGTCCGTTCCGTCGTCGGCGCGGCGCCGAGCACCAAGCTGACCTTGCTCCAATGCACCTCGAGGCTGGCGCTGGAGAGATCATGCGCGACGCGGTCGCGGTCGGGTGCTTCGGGAAGGCTGGCGATGGCGCGCTTGATTGAGACGACGCGCTCCGCCAGCCCGCGATCGCGCGTCGCTGTGGCCAGGCTTTCGACGCCGACACGATAGGCCCAATAGCCGAGGAAATGGAAGGCGAGCAGCGCCGCGACCAGGATCAAGATTGCCCGACTCGCGACGGTATCGGGAAAGAGACGGCTCAGAGCTTTCTTCAAGCGGACTGTCCCTCCCGTGATCGGACATTGGAGGCCAGCATATATCCCGCTCCCCGGATCGTCTTGATCAGTTGCCCGCCATTTTGCCCGGCCTCGAGCTTGCGTCGCAGCCTGCTGATCTGGACGTCGATGGTTCGGTCGAAGGGATCGTTGCTCGCACGAGCCTTGGCGAACTGCAGCAGGGCCTCGCGCGACAGCACCCGGTTGGCGTGTTCGACGAAGGCGACAAGGAGGTCGAATTCCCCCGTCGACAGGTCGATCAGCGTGCCCGACGGCGACTGAAGCTCGCGGCGACGCAGATCCATCGTCCAGCCGTCGAAGGTGACGAGCTCGGTTCCCCGCGCTTCCGCGGAACCGTGCGCTGCGCGTGAGCGGCGTAGAACGGCGCGGACTCGAGCGAGCAGTTCGCGCGGGCTGAACGGCTTGGTGACATAGTCGTCGGCTCCGCCCTCGAGGCCCATGACGCGGACGTTCTCCTCGTTCCTGGCCGTCAGCATCACGATGGGGACATGCGACGTCACCCGGACGTCACGGCAGAGTTCCGCTCCGGATCGACCCGGCAGCATGAGATCCAGAACGATCAGGTCGATCGGCGTATGCGCGAGCACATCCATCATCACGCGACCGTCAGGCGCTCCGGTAACCTGATAGCCGTAGCGCTGGAAAAAGCGCGCCACCAGCAGCCGGAGCTGCGGATCGTCATCCACGACCAGGATGTGTCCGTGATCGTCGTTGGACATCGGAGTGGAGGCTTGGTTCAAGCGCGTCTGATCCATTCCAGGGGGGGCTTCCGCCGAATATAGCGGCCCCCGTCGCTGCGGATATCCAGGATAATAGCGCTCAGGTGACGCGCCCGCCCGCGCTGCTTTGAAACAATTTGTAACGGACGCCACGTCGGGCCGGTTGCTACCCCTGGTTTACGGAAATCGGGGGAGTCGAACCGTGACGTTCGTGAAGGTGCCGATCATCGCTGCGCTTGGGGTTGCGCTTGGCGCCTGCTCGCTTGCCCCCGTTCCGGACTACCTCGCGAGGCCCGCCGACCCCACAATCAAGGTTCCGGTCACTGCTTATCGCAGCGTGACCGCTGGCGCGGCAGCACTGCGTCCGGCCGAGCCCAGGGATTGGCGTGAACTCAATCGCCGGGTCGGGCCGACGCCATGACCCGTTCGACCGATTCCGAGCACCGATCCGCTGCCCCACGAGAAAGGCACGTCTTGACCGCTCCTGCGATCTCCACCTCCCGTCGCGCTTTCCGATTGAGCCTTCTTGCAGGTGCGGCAGCCTTGCTCGGCGGCTGCGCCGGTTTCTCGCCGGATGGCGGCCTCGGTTCGGTGCAGGCGATCAGCTACAGCGAGCTCAACAAGGAAGTGGTCAAGATCGGCGACGATGCAACGGCCGGCAGCGCCAAGAACCGTGTCGGCCAGCTGCTCCGGAAGCCGCTGACTGCGGATACCGCCGTCCAGATCGCTCTGCTGAACAATCGCGGTCTCCAGGCTGCCTTCAACGAGCTCGGCATCGCCGAGGCGCAAATGGTGGCGGCGAGCCTCCCGCCCAACCCGACCTTTGGCATCTCCAAGCTCTCGGGCCGGTTCGAAATCGAGATCGAGCGACAGATCGCGGGCAGCCTCTTTGCGCTTGCGACATTGCCGGCCCGTGCCGAAA
Organism: Allobosea sp. GW822-FHT03F07; assembly: GCF_058801345.1. Lineage (NCBI taxonomy): Bacteria > Pseudomonadati > Pseudomonadota > Alphaproteobacteria > Hyphomicrobiales > Alloboseaceae > Allobosea > Allobosea sp. GW822-FHT03F07. The sequence continues at coordinate 64,135 of NZ_JBXAND010000005.1, read as the reverse complement.
TCGCGGGCGATCGCTTTCGTACGGCGCAATTGCGAGCGGCCGAGGCCGTGCTCAAGCTCGCCGCCGACACGCGCCGACAGTACTATCGCGCGGTCGCCGCCAACGCGCAGGTCGACTTCTTCCAGCAAGCAAAAGCATCGTCCGACGCGGCAACCGAGTTGTTCAAGCGGCTCGGCGAATCCGGCGGCATCAACAAGCTGAACCAGGCGCGCGAATTCGCTTTCGACGCGGAACTGGGCACGCAGTTGGCGCAGGCACGTTTGCAACAGCGCCAGGAGCGCGAGCGGCTCGTGAGGCAGCTCGGGCTCTGGGGCGACGACCTGAAGTTCAAGCTGCCGGGCACCCTGCCGCCGCTGCCGCGCATTCAGACCGTCAAATCTATCGAGGGTGAGGCGCTGCGCAAGCGGATCGATGTCCAGATCGCGCGAGGGGATCTTGACGCGCTCGCCAAGTCGCTTGGTCTGACCCAGGCGACCCGTTTCGTGAACGACGTCGATCTGCTCGGTCGGCGCACCTACGATCGCGCACGCAGCGTGTCGGAGGATGGTCATGTCGAGCGCGAGACGAGCCGCAGCCGGACGCTCGAACTCGAGATCGAAATCCCGATCTACGATTTCGGTCAATCAAAGGTCGTTCTGGCCGAGCAGACCTATATGCAGGCGGCCAATCGGCTGGCCGAAAAGGCGGTGAATGTCCGCTCCGAGGCGCGCGAGGCCTATACCGGCTACCGCGCCAGCTACGACATCGCCCAGCAGTACCAGAACAACGTCCTGCCGCTGCGCAAGATCATCCAGGACGAGTCGCTGCTGCAGTACAACGGCATGCTGACCGACGTGACGGAGCTCATCGTCGATGCGCGCGGCCGCATCCTGTCGAATGTCGCGGCGATCAACGCCAGACGCGATTTCTGGATCGCCCACGCCGACTTCAAGCATGCCCTCATTGGTGGTGGCGCCGGTGGAGGCAGCAGCAGCTCTGTCGTTGCGACGGCGAGCGGCGGCGGAGGGGCAGCCCATTGACCCAGTACCGGAAGGACCCTGAGATGACGACGCTGTCGCGCAGAGGCTTCATCGGATCGTCGGGGCTGGTGCTCGCGGGCGCCACCGCCGTCTCCGGCCGAACTGCTTTCGCCTCCGTGCCGGAGGCGCCGACGATGACAGAGGCCTCGACCCAGTCGCCGCTCGTCCCGACAACCGGCCCCGACTACCAGCCGGTCGCGACGCTGAACGGCTGGACGCTGCCCTGGCGCATGAACGGTGACTGGAAAGAGTTCCATCTCGTCGCGGAACCTGTCGTGCGCGAGCTCGCACCGGGAATGAAGGCCTATCTCTGGGGATATAACGGCCAATCGCCGGGGCCGACGATCGAGACGGTCGAGGGCGACAAGGTCCGCATCTATGTCACCAACAAGCTGCCGGAGAACACCACGATCCATTGGCATGGCCAGCGCCTGCCCAACGGCATGGACGGTGTCGGCGGCCTGACGCAGCCGCACATCCCCCCGGGCAAGACCTTCGTCTACGAGTTCCAGCTCCGGCGCTCCGGCACCTACATGTACCATCCCCATTCCGACGAGATGGTGCAGATGGCGATGGGCATGATGGGCTTCTTCGTCGTCCACCCCAGGGACCCGGCCTTCCGTCGCGTCGACCGCGACTTCGTTTTCCTGCTCAACGCCTTCGACATCGAGCCCGGCTCCTACGTGCCGAAGGTCAACACCATGCTCGATTTCAACCTGTGGTGCTGGAACAGCCGGGTCTTCCCGGGCATCGACCCGTTCGTGGTGGCTAAGAACGACAAGGTCAGGATCCGCTTCGGCAATCTGACGATGACCAACCACCCGATCCACATGCATGGCTACGAGTTCAAGGTCTCCTGCACCGATGGCGGCTGGGTCGATCCGGCGGCAGCATGGGACGAGGTTTCGATCGACTGCGCCGTCGGTCAGATGCGCGCCTTCGATTTCGTCGCCGATGAGCCGGGCGACTGGGCGATCCATTGCCATAAGTCGCATCACACCATGAACGCCATGGGCCATTCGGTGAAAACCTATATCGGCGTCGGCAAGAAGGACATCGCCAAGCGGATCGCCAAGATCGCGCCAGGCTACATGCCGATGGGCTCGAACGGCATGGGCGAGATGGGCTCGATGGAGATGCCGCTGCCCGACAACACACTGCCGATGATGACTGGCTTCGCCCAATTCGGTCCGGTCGAGATGGGCGGCATGTTCTCGGTGGTGAAGGTGCGCGAGGGGCTGGCCAAGGGCGAATACAAGGATCCCGGCCCCTACAAGAATCCCGAAGGGACGGTCGCCTTCGAATACAAGGGCGAAAAGCTCAGCGAGGCGCCGCGCACGAAGGGGCCCGACAGCGGCGTCGAGTCGGTCGATTGGCGCGCCAGGGACCCACGCAAGCCCAGGCTCGGCCCGGACGGAAAGCCGCGGCCTGCCGCCAAAAATCCTCACTCAAATCATTGATCCACGGACCTCAGGAGCATCGATGACGATGAAAATGTCGAAACCCAAACTTGCGGCTCTCGCCCTCCTGCTTTCGGCAGGCGCAGGCGTTGCCGGGCCTGGCGGCGCTGGTCACAGCCATGGCGCAGACACCGCATACGGCAAGCCCGGCGACCCGAAGAAGCCCGCGCGGATCGTCTCCATCGTAATGGCTGAGAAGGACGGCAAGATGGCCTTCATCCCGGATCGGATCGAGATCCGCCGCGGCGAGCAGGTGAAATTTGCCCTGCGCAACAACGGCGAACTCGATCACGAGCTCGTCCTCGCCACGCTTGAGGAGAACCTGAAGCACGCGATCGAGATGCAGAAGAACCCCGATATGGAGCACGACGATCCGAACGCCAAGCGCCTCGCCCCGAAGAAGACCGGCGAGATCGTCTGGCAGTTCACCAAGGCCGGAGAGTTCGACTTTTCCTGCCTCATCCCCGGTCACCGCGAGGCCGGCATGACCGGCAAGGTCATCGTCAAGTAGGCGCCTCACTCAGCTACAGGAGCATCCGATGCTGAAATCACTCTTCACGATCGCGCTTATCGCCGTCGCGCTGCCAGCCGCCGCCCAGTCGGTCAACGGCACCGTCGCGAAGGTCGACGAAGCCCAGGGCAAGCTCACCATCAACCACGGCCCGATCAAGAACCTCGACATGGAAGCGATGTCGATGGTGTTCAAGGCGGGCGATCCCGCCATGCTCAAGGGCCTGAAATCGGGCGACAAGATCAAGTTCGACGCCGACCGCGTCAACGGTCAGATCACCGTCACGAAGCTGCAGAAGACCAAGTGATTGGATCACTCGCGGACGGGTGCATGGTGCCCGCCCGTCGTCGCGCGGCATTGGTGGTCGGCTTGGTGATCCTGTCGGGTTTCCAGACAGCGGGTGCCGCTGACGGCGACTTGCAACATGCGTTGCTCGACGGAGGTTGTATCAACCCACCTATCAAGACCGTGCTGAGTGCCGGCAAGCTCGTGGTCTATCAGGCCAATTGCCTCGGTTCGTCGCATAAGGCGATCGACGTCGTCCGCGCCGTGTAAAGTTGCTCCGTCAGTGATCGTTCGACGGAGCGAGATGAGTGGCCGGCGTCGACCTGGCTCGGCGCCGCGCATCTGCTGGGACAGGCCCGTCATGGCAGGCGCAATCCTCATGCTGCTGCTTCTTTTTGTGTGACGATTTGCTGCCTGTCGGGGCGAGCGTCGCGACAGGATCAGCCAGGTCAGCGAGGATCGGGCAGTCCGGACGATCATCGCCATGGCACGTTTGGGCCAGGTGTCTCAGAGTTCCTGACATCGCCTGAAGCTCGGCGATCTTGGTTTCGAGATTGCCGACGTGTTTCATGGCCAAACTCTTCACGGCGGCACTGGCGCGGCTCTTATCATGCCATAGAGCCAACAGCTCACGGGCTTCCTCGATCGAAAATCCCAGTGTTCGCGCCCGTTTGATGAACCGCAGCGTGTGTATCTCGCCGCCTGAATAAACGCGGTAGCCGGCTTCGGTACGAATGGGCGCCCCGATCAACCCGATGCTCTCGTAGTAGCGGATCATCTTGGCGGTGACGCCTGAGGCGTTAGCGGCCTGTCCGATGTTCATGGGATTTCTCCTTGTAGTGGGAGCTTCGGTTCATTCGGCCGCGGCGAGGCGCGCTCGTGCGAGTGGCATGACCGTCATGGCGGCCGCCCCGCCGAAGCGCTTTAAGCGCAACGCATTGGCCAGCACGCTGACGCTGGAGAGCGCCATCGCCAGGCCCGCAAACATCGGCGACATCAGGATACCGAATGCGGGGTAGAGCGCGCCGGCGGCAACCGGGATCAGAACGACATTGTAGCCGAAGGCCCAGATGAGGTTCTGACGGACGTTCGCGATCGTCGCCTGCGAAAGCGCGATGGCCTTGGCGACACCGTTGAGGTCTCCCGACATCAACACGACATCGGCGCTCTCGATGGCAATGTCGGTGCCGGTGCCAATGGCGATGCCGATATCGGCCTGGGCCAATGCCGGCGCATCGTTGATGCCGTCGCCGACGAAAGCGACCTTCACGCCGCCCGCCTGCAGTGATTTGATCACCGCGGCCTTCCCCGTCGGTAGCACTTCGGCCACGATTTCGTCGATGCCGAGCCGCCTGGCGATGGCGCCCGCCGTGCGCTGGTTGTCTCCGGTGATCATCACGATCCGCAGGCCGAGGCCGTGCAAAGCGGCAATCGCCTCGGGCGTCGTTTCCTTGATCGGATCAGTCACGGCGACGATGGCGGCGAGCTTGCCGTCGATCGCGGCATAAAACGGCGTCTTGCCGGCATCGCCAAGACGGGCGGCGACATCCTTGAGGGGTGCGAGATCAAGGCTCAGACGGCGCATCAGCCGATCCGCGCCGATCTCGATCTTCCGGCCCTCGACCGTAGCACCTACACCGAAGCCCGGCTCACTGGCGAAATCGGCTGGTTCGACAAGGGCGAGGGCGCGCTGACGCGCCGCGGCCACGATAGCTTCGGCAATCGGATGCTCGGACCGTGTCTCCACAGAGGCAATCAGGCGCAACACTTCGTCCTCGGCAAAGCCCGGTGCGACCGTGACGTCAGTCAATTCGGGCCTGCCCTTCGTCAGGGTGCCGGTCTTGTCCAATGCCACGACCTTCGCATCCTTCAGCGACTGAAGCGCTTCGCCCTGACGGAAAAGAACGCCGAGTTCCGCTCCCTTTCCTGTGCCGACCATGATGGAGGTTGGCGTCGCAAGGCCCATGGCGCAGGGGCAGGCGATGATAAGGACAGCGACGGCGTTGACGAGCGCATAGGAGAGAGACGGGCTCGGGCCGAAGGCGAGCCAGGCTGCGAAGGTCAGCAGTGCCAACGCGATCACGACGGGTACGAACCACATCGTCACCTTGTCGACCAAGGCTTGGATCGGCAATTTGGACCCCTGCGCCGCCTCGACGGTTCGGACGATCTGAGCAAGCAGCGTGTCGGCGCCGACCTTTTGGGCCGTGAAGCGGAATGCGCCTGCGCCGTTGACGGTGCCGCCCGTGACGCCTGAGCCCAATTCCTTGCGCACAGGGACTGGCTCGCCGGTGATCATTGCTTCGTCGACATAGGAGACGCCCTCGACGACCTCACCGTCGACGGGGATGCGCTCGCCGGGCCGCATGATCACGGTGTCGCCCGGCATGACGGCATCGATTGCGACATCGATCTCTTTGCCATCGCGCAGGATTCGCGCCGACTTCGCCTGCAGCGACATCAGCCGCCGGATGGCCTCGCTGGTCCGGCCCTTGGCGCGGGCCTCGAACCAGCGGCCGGTCAGGATCAGTGCGACGATCACTGCCCCGGCCTCGAAATAGGTGTAGTCCGTGCCGTCCGGCAGCAAGCTAGGCGTGAAGGTCGCGACCACCGAATACAGGTAGGCGGAGCTCGTGCCGAGCATCACCAGTGAGTTCATGTCGGGTGCGCCGCGCAGTAGGGCGGGCCAGCCCTTCTGCTGGAAGCGCAGGCCTGGGCCAAACTGAACGAAGCTCGCCAGCAGGAACGACGCGACCTTGATGTTGAACTCGCCGATCTTGCCTGCCAGAAAATGATGCAGCGTTTCGGAGAGGTGCATGCCCATCTCGAATACGAGCAGCGGCACCGTCGCGATTGCCGCAACAATGACCGCGCGACGCAAATTGGCCTGTTCGACCTCGCGCGCCTGCTGCTCGCGATCAGCGGCATCGGTGCCGGGCGGGACAAGTTCGGCGGCATAACCGGCCGCACTCGCCGCTGCGACAAGCCGGGACGCGATATCCGCGCCGCCCAAAACCCGGACGGACGCCCGTTCTGTCGCGAGATTGACGGTCGCATCGAGAACGCCCGACACAGCCTTCAGCGCTTTCTCGACACGCCCGACGCAGGAGGCACAGGTCATGCCGGACACGCTCAACTCTATCGTGCTCTCCGCAGGCTTGTATCCGGCCTTGCGAATGGCCGTGACGATCGCCGCTGGATCGGCCTTCGCTGAGGACAGCTTGATATGGGCCCGTTCGGTCGCGAGATTGACCGCGACAGCCTCGACGCCCTCGACGGCGGCGACGGCACGCTCGACACGCCCAACACAGGATGCGCAGCTCATGCCGCCGACGGAAATGTCGAGCTGCATAAGCTGCGCATCAGACTGTTTCGAGATTGCTCCGGTCGTCATGACGTCTCTCCAGCTCGTGTCACCGGAGAGAATGGGGTTTCCCATAATGGTAAGGTCAAGAGGGCATCTTGAACTTTACCTCGAAGCGAGACCGTCTGCGCGGTCGCCTTAGGCGGCGCTCACGATCGGGAAGCCACGTACCTGCTCGCCAGCCTCGCTCTTGAGCGTCAGGCGGGCATGGGTCGCGTCCTTGATCTTGCCGCTGGCGATCAGGGTCGAGGGCGCTTCGCCCACCTGCGTCGTCAGGTTGCGGATCTGGTAGTCTTCGGCACGCGGGCCGATCGCCTGCACGATCACGCTCTCGACAGGGGGCGGCGCGACGATGGCGCCATCCTTCCGGAAGCTGATCTCCCAGCGCGTTTCGTCCAGCCACTTGATCTCGGCCTCGAGCCCGCCATCGAACGCCACCAGCGCGCCCCCTTGCGCGCTGAGCTTCGGCCGCAGCAGCGATGCGCCCGGCAGCAGCGACTCGCGGGTGTGGAAATGAGTGCCGTGGACAACGCGCATGCGAACGCGATAGGCGCCTTCGACATGGCCGCTGGCCAGCATGGAAGAAGCGCTGCCGCTCGCCGAGATGGCAAGAGGATGGATCCGGCCCTGCATGTCGATCGCATCGACCTCGACCTCGTTCAGCGGCGGCGCCTTGTATTCGGACACACCGGCTTCGCTGAAGACGATCTCCCATTGGCCGGCGTCGCGCGCGACGATGTCTACCATCTGGCCATGGCCCATATGGATCGATGCTGGCTGCGACATGATCGGTGTCTCCGTTTCATTTGCGCCGGCAGGCCCGCCCCACCGGCTTCACCGTCGCTCCGCACCCGGGAATTTCTGTTCGTCATCGGCGATGCCATGACGCCGGGCGTCAGAGGAACTTCGTGACCGCCTTGAACTCCTTCAGGAGTTCGCGGGATTCGGCCGGGATATGTCCCGCCGCTTCTTCCAGGCAGTGATCGATATGCTCCTGGATCAGGATCTTGCGGGCGTTGGCGATCGCGTTCTCGACCGCCTGCAGTTGCTGCGCGATCTCCAGGCAAGAGCGCACATTCACCACCATCTCGATCGTCGAGCGCAGATGCCCCTCAGCCCTCTTCAGCCGGGTGATGATCTCCGGATGGCGGTGATGGTGGATTTTCTCATGCGGTTCGTTTTTCATGTTGATCCTATCCTCCTGGAGGGGTTATAGCCAAATGCGACAGCTGGCAAGGAAAAGCTGCATCCAAGCCCTCGCGAGCCGTTCGACACGCGGACTCTTGGTCCGTATGCCTTGAGATGGATCGATTTCGATGATCGAAGCTCCGCATGGTCTGACCCTCGCGCTGCTCTCCGACGAGGCGGACGAGCAGCATGAGGACGCACGCCGATTCTGCCTCGACGTCATCAAGGAGTTCTACGGTTTCGACTATCGCCCCGACTGGCACGCGGATCTCGACGCGCTGACGCAAGGTCCGGCGGAATCCTGGTACAGCGCGCCGAACCGCGGCGCCTTCTGGACCCTGAGTGCGCCCGACGGTTCTCTGGTGGGGACGGCCGGCCTCTATCGCCTGGCGTGGAAGCCAAAGCTGGTGGCGGCTTTTGCCGCGCGCTACCCGCAGCCGGATCAGGTTGCCCAAATCGTTCGCGTCTATATCCGCAAGGACCAGCGTGGCCGCCAGATCGGGCGCTGGCTCAACGGGTTTGCCGAGGCCGAGGCCAGACGCCTCGGCTTTGCCACCCTTTATCTGCACGCCAGCGCCGATGCGCCGGCGACGATCGGCTTCTGGCGGGCGCGCGGCTATGCCGAAATTGCCACTGTCGACGCCTCCACCCATTTCGACAAAAGTTTGTCGAGCACACCAGCTTGATCGGGCAAGCGCCGGCATGAGTCCAGGCGCCTCCCCGGGATCAGGAAGACGAGGACAGGACGCAGGCACCCTCGGCCAGAGCCGGACAGACCGGCCGGTGCGGCGGCGTGGCATCCTGTCCGGATCTGAGGAGCACTCCTGTGCCGTCATTCACCGAACTGCTGGCCCAAGGCGCCGGCAATGCCTGGCTGTTCATCCCGAGCGCGATCCTGCTCGGTGCGCTCCACGGTCTCGAACCCGGCCACTCCAAGACGATGATGGCCGCCTTCATCGTCGCGGTGCGCGGAACCGTGTTCCAGGCGGTGCTGCTCGGTCTCGCCGCCACCTTCTCGCACACGCTGGTCGTCTGGGGCGTGGCGCTCGGCGGCATGTACGTGTTCAAGAACCTCGATCCGGAAACGACCGAGCCCTATTTCCAGCTCGCCTCGGCGGTGATCATCATCGGTATCGCCGCGTGGATGTTCTGGCGCACCTGGCAAGACCAGCAGCGCGCCAAGCAACATGCCCGCGAGGTCGAGGCCTATGAGCGGGACAGGGCGAAGAGCTCGCTCTCGCATCGCGTCGACACCGGCCACGGCTTCATGGCGCTCGAGATCCCGCCGGAGAGGCCGACCCATTTCCGCCTTACCGTGATCAGCGGCGACCAGTGGCGCGGCGAATACGTGGCGCTGACCATCGAACGGCCGGACGGCAGCAAGCAGGCCTTCAGCTTTCTAGACCGCGACGGCTACATGGAGTCGGCCGAGGCGATTGCCGAACCCTACGATTTCATGGCCCGTCTCAGTCTCGACCACGGCGATCACGAGCATGACTACGACGTCTCCTTCGTTCAGGACACCGGCGGCGCCGACCCGCTGCATCGCCAGGAGAGAGGGCTCGCCATCGCCAATGACGGCTATATGGACGCCCACGCGCTCTCGCACGCCAACGACATCCGCAAGCGTTTCACCAACCGCGATGTGACGACGTGGCAGATCGTCATGTTCGGCCTCACCGGTGGCCTGATCCCCTGTCCGGCCGCAATCACAGTCCTGCTGCTCTGCGTGCAGATCAAGCAGTTCACGCTGGGCGCAGTGCTGGTGCTCTGCTTCTCGATCGGGCTTGCGATCACGCTGGTCGCGGTCGGCGCGGTGGCGGCGATCAGCGTCCGGCAGGCGACGAAGCGCGTCAGCTGGCTCTCCACCGTCGCCGGCCGAGCGCCCTATTTCTCCAGCGCATTGATCGTCCTCGTCGGGCTTTACACCGGCTATCACGGTTGGGCGGGGCTGCAGGCGCAGCACCATAAGGTACCCGCCGCGCAGGCCATTCCGATGGCAATACCCAAGGCCGGCTAGCGGCACCTGCGGCGGCGCCGGGATCTATCGCTGCGGGAAATGGCAGCGAACCCAGCCGCCGCCCATCTGGGTCGGCGCCGGCGGCTGCGTCCGGCAGATCGCTTGCACCTGGGTGCAGCGGCCATGGAAGCGGCAGCCGGGGGGCGGGTTCAGCGGGCTCGGCGGCTCGCCGGCCAGGGCTGCCGCGCCATAGAGCCCGTTCTGCTCGAGGAGGGAGGCGGCAATCAGAGCTTTGGTGTAGGGGTGCCGAGGCCGCTCGAACAGCGCCTCACGCGTCGCCAGCTCGACGATCTGGCCGAGATACATCACCGCGATCCGGTCGCAGAGATGCCGCACCACGCGCAGGTCGTGCGAGATCATCAGCAGTGTCAGCGAGAAGCGCTTCCTCAGATCAAGCAGCAGGTTCAGGATCTGCGTGCGCATCGAGGCGTCGAGCGCAGAGGTGGGTTCATCGCAGATCAGGAAGCGGGGCTTCAATATCAGCGCACGCGCAATCACGACACGCTGGAGCTGCCCACCGGAACATTCGCCGGGAATCCGGTCATAAAAGCTCTCGTCGAGCCCGACCTCGCGCAACATCTCCAGCACGATCGCGCGGCGCTGTCCCCGGTCACCCATGCCATGGGCGCTCAGCGGCGCGTCGAGGCTGTGGCCGAGCCGCATGCGCGGGTCGAGCGCGCCGAACGGATCCTGGAAGACCAGCTGCGCCTGCTTCCTGAAGTCTAGAAGCTCATGACCCCGCAGGCGGGATACATCCTTGCCGGCAATCCTGATCGCACCGCTGTCGGCACCGGTCATCCGGACCAGCAGACGTGCGATCGTGCTCTTGCCACAGCCCGATTCACCAACGAGTCCGAGCACCTCGCCTTCGCCAATGGACAGCGAGACATGGTCGACCGAGTTCACGACGCGGCGCCCGCCAGGCCCCCAACCGGCAACTGGATAGGTCTTGACGAGGTCATTGATGACGACGAAGGGCTGCCGCCCCACAGCGGGCGCCTCCAAGGCTTCCGGTGCCAGACGGTCGACGGATGCCCCGATCATGCCTCGCGCTCCATGGCCGGAGCCGGCGCACCCACATTGACACTCCAGCAGCGCGCCTTGTGCCGGCCGCTGCAGCATTCCAGGCGCGGCTCGTTGCTACAGCAGGCGTGAGCGTGTCCGGATCCCGCTGCGACCGGGCAGCGCGGCTGGAAACGACAGCCGGCGGCGATGTCGCGCGCCGATGTCGACGCGCCAGGAATCGAGATCAGCGAGCCGGTCTCGTCACGCTGCAGCAGAGAGCAGCGGATCAGCGCCTTGGTGTAGGGATGGCGGGGCGAATTCAGGACTTCCCGCGTCGGTCCCTCCTCGACGAGCCGACCAGCATACATCACCGCGACGCGCTCCGACAGCGCGGCCACGACGGAAAGATCGTGCGTTATGAGGAGCACGGCCATGCCGCGCTTGCGGCGCTGCTCGTCGAGCAGCCGCAGGATCTGGGCCTGCACGGTCACGTCGAGCGCCGTTGTCGGCTCGTCGGCGATGAGCAGGTCGGGATCGGCGCTGAGCGCAGCCGCGATCATCACGCGCTGCGCCATTCCGCCCGAAAGCTCGTGAGCATAGCAGCGGATCCGGGTTTCCGGCGCGGGAATGCCGACTTCCTTGAACAAGGCGATGACGCGCTCCATCGCGGCCTCGCGGCCGAGGCCGCGATGGACGCGCAGGCCTTCTGCGACCTGATCTCCGACGCGGCAGGTCGGGTCGAGCATCGCCAGCGGCTGCTGGAAGATCATGCCGATGCGACCGCCGCGCATCGCGTTGAGAGCGACCGGGCGCATCGCGGCGACATCGTCACCGCCGAAGCGGACGGTGCCATCCGTTATGGCGGCCGAGGGCGGCAGCAGCCGCATCGCAGACAGTGCGGTCAGGCTCTTGCCCGAGCCGGATTCTCCGACCAGTGCAACGACCTCGCCACGCCTGACCTCGAGATCGAGACCGTCAATGACCGGGCGGCTGCTTGTCCCGATCCGGACTTGCAGGTTCTCGATCGACAGCAAGGGCTCAGCGTCGAGAGCCGCCACGCTGGTGGTGCGCGCCCGATCCGGTGGAATGATGGCCGGCGCGTTCATGTTCCGCCTCCAGCCTTGCGCTTCGTCTCGAGGCCTTGGCCGATCCACGTGACACTCAGCGCGGTCAGGAAGATCGCGAGGCCCGGGCAGATGACGAGCAGCGGCGCACGCTCCAGATAGGGCTGGGAGCTTGCCATCATCGCCGCCCAGTCGGCATGGGGCGGCTGAACGCCGAGCCCGATGAAGGAAAGGCCGCCGACCGTGATGAGCTTGTGACCGAAGCGCAGAAACGCCATCGCGGCCAGCGGCCGGATCGCATTGGGGATGATGTGACGCAGGATAATGAAGCGGCGCGAGCAGCCGAGTATCTCGGCCGCCCTGATATAGGGTTTGGCGTTGATCTCGATGGCAAGACCGCGCGCCAGGCGCGCGAACGGCGTCCAGCCCACGACGGTCAGCGCGACGATCAGCGTGCCGTAGCCTGGTCCCATCAGCGCGATCAGGAAGATCGCCACGACGACGTCAGGAAAGGAGATCAGCAGATCCACGAGCCGCATCGTGGCCTCGTCGAAAAGGCCGCCCTGGCGGGCGCTGACCACTCCGATCAGGGTGCCGACGATCGCCGAAAGCGACAACGTCACCGCCGCGATGATGATGGCGAAATGGCCGCCGACGAGCAGGCGGCTGAGCTGGTCACGGCCGAGATGATCGGTGCCAAGCCAGTGCCGGTCGCTCGGGCCTTGCAAGCGTCGCATCAGGCTCTGCGCTGCAGGGTCGTAAGGCGCGAGCCAATGCGCCGAGCACAGCAGGATCAGCACGAGCGCGAAGATCGCGACGCCGGCAGAGAAGGCCCAGTGCCTCTGGCGCGCGAAGGCGACGAAGCGGCGCAGCGCCCCGGGACGTGATGCAACCAGCTTCGCAGGCTCGAAGAGCGAAGCAGCCACGGCAGCGTCAGGCATGTGCATGGGCGGTCCTCACCATCGGATTGAGAACCGCGTAGAGAATGTCGGCGAGCGTGTTGATCAGTACCGACATGGCGACGATAGCGACGAAGCTCGCCTGCAGGATCGGGATGTCCTTGTTGACCACCGCTTCGTAGATCAGGCGCCCCATGCCTGGGATGGCGAAGATGACCTCGACCACGACGGAGCCACCGAGCAGGCCGGCCAGCCACAGCGCAAACAGGGTGACGACGGGAATGGCGCCGTTACGCACGCCATGGTGCATCACCGTCTGCCGCATGCCGAGCCCGCGGCTCAGCGCGGCGGTGATGTAGGGGGCTTGCAGCACGTCGATCATCGCCGCCCGCGTCACGCGCGTAAAATAGGCCAGGGGCCGCAGCGACAGGACCAGCGCCGGGAGCACCAGCGAGGACGCGCCGTCCCATCCGGCCGACGGCAGCCAGCCCAGATGAAGCGCGAACACCAGGATGCCCATCGGCGCCATCCAGTATTCCGGGATCGCGACCAGCGTCTGTGTCAGGAAGGTCGCAGCGGTGTCGACAGAGCCGCCCGGCTTGGTCGCAGCCAGCGTACCGAGCGGCACCGCGATGACGATCGCAAGGCCGAGCGCGGACATGGCTAGCGTGATCGAGACCACGAGGGCGCTGCCGATCTTGTCTATCACCGGCGCTCGGCTGGTGTAGGAATAGCCGAAATCACCATGCAGCGCCGCATTGAGCCAGCCGAGATATTGCGCGAGCAACGGACGGTCGAGACCGAGTTGCTGGCGCAGTGCCTCGACTGCGGCCTGATCGACCTGGAAATCCGCCACGCGCGAGCGCAGGACCAGCAGGGCTGGATCCCCGTCGCTGAAATAGGGGATCAGGAAGGCGAAGATCGAGACCGCTAGCAGCGTCAGCAACAGGACGGCCAGTCGGCGGGTGACGAAGAGCCACATGACAGGTTCCTCTCCGCAGCGATGCAATCTGCAGCGGAGGCACCGGCGGATCGCGGGCGCCTCCGTTCCGGTTAAAGGCAGCCGCGCATCACGCGCGGCTTAGGCCCGCTCATTCGATGGCGAGATCGGGCGTCAGCGTGTACTGATACAGCGGATGGATTCGATAATTGCGGACCTTGGCGCTATAGGCGTCGTTGCCGGCTTCGTGGATGACGAAGATGTTCACGGCTTCGTTTTGCAAATCCTGAGCCAGTTCCGAGTAGACGGCGTAGCGCTTGGCGGGGTCGGCCTCGCTGGCAGCCTTCGCCAGTTTCTCGTCGAACTTGGCATTGCAGTAATGCGACAGGTTGAAGCCGCCACCGCAGCCATAGTCCGATTGCAGATATCCGGCCGGATCGGCGACATCGACCAGGTGGCTGCGCGAGAGCAGCGCCAGGTCGTATTTACCCGCCATGATGTCCGGCTCCAGCGCCTTGTATTCGGCGACGCGGATATTGGCCTTGACGCCGATCGCGCTGAACTGGTCCTGGAGGATCGCCGCGAGATCCTTGAATTCGACCTTCTCGACATAAGCGAAGAGATCGAGCGTGAGCGAACCGGGCTTGATACCGGCTTCGGCCAATAGGGCCTGCGCCTTCTTGGGATCATAAGCCGCGGACTTCGCGTCCTTGGGAGCCCAGGGCTCGCTTGGTGCAAACGGGCCGACAGCCGGCTGCACCGAGCCCTCATAGAGGCTCGCCGCGATGCCCTTGAGGTCGAGCGCCATCTGTAGGGCCTGCCGAACCTTGGGATTGTCCAGTGGCACCTTCTTGGTGTTGATCAGCAGGGTGCTGGTGCGTGGCGTCGCGATGCTCTCGATCTTGAGTCCGGTGGTCGATTTCAACGTCGCGAGCGTCGAGGCCGGGACCGCTGCCCCGACATGCGCCTCGCCGGTGCGTACCTGCGTGGCACGAACATTGGCATCGGGGATGTATTTGATCTCGACCTCGGCCAGCTTGACGGTACCGCCCCAATATTTGTCGTTGCGCTTCAGCGACATGCCCTGCTGACCGTTGACGCGCGTGATGGTGAAGGGACCCGTGCAGGTGCCGACAGGATCGATCTTGCCGTCCTTGTAGGCCGCCGGCGACAAGATGCCGGTGTTGGCGCCGGCAAGCCGCAACGGCGTCAGTATGGAGGCGAGCGGGGTCGTGACACGCACCACGTCGTCACCGACGGCTTCCACCGCCTTGATCAGCTTGGGCGAGAAGGAGCGGGCCGGCGTGGAAGCTTTGAGCACCGCGTTGAGGGAGGCGGTGACGTTTGCGGCTGTCATCGGCTGGCCGTCCTGAAAAGTGACGCCCTTGCGAAGGGTGAATTCCCAGGCATCAGGGGCGACTTGCTTCCAGGATGTCGCGAGCGATGGCTGCAGTTTTCCGTCGAAATCGATGCGCGCCAGCATCTCGAGGCACCCGGCCTTGGACAGCACATTGGCGTCGTCGGTCTCAAGCGCGAAGCCGACGCGCGGCGGGAAGTTCTCGGCGATGATGAGCTTGCCGCCGCCCTGCGCGAAAGCGGCGTCTTGAATGGCTAGCGTATAGAGAAAAGATACAACAAGCCCTGCTCGCATGATCATGGTGGCGACTCCGTTGTTGTTCGCTGTTCCCGTCTCGCCGGCTTGTCCCGCGGTAAGGAAACGTCCGTGAAGACGGCGCCTCCGGATCGCTGCTGCAGCCGATCTGATATGTTAGAGGTTATGTCGTAGACACTATCTCCCAAGTCTTAGGGCTACCTCCCAAGTCTTAGGGCTACCTGTTCGCCCACGGCGGACGGCTTCTCACGAAACGGTCCGCCCCTGGTCATTCGAGGCCCCCGCAATAGGGGCCCGTATTATATGGAATTACTTGCCGGATCACGAGATTCAGGCGCCCGAAGACAGATTTCAGGCAGCGACTTCCGCGAGACTCGGCGTATAGCCGGCTTTGGTCACGATCGCTTGGATCGCGGCGCGATCGCCCTCGCCGATGATCGTGACACGCTTCGAGCGTGGATCCGCAGTAACGGACGAGCCCGGCAGCGCCTGCTCGATCGCGCTCCTGATCGTATCGGCGCAATGACTACAGGTCATGTCATCGACCAGCAGGATGACTGCCTTGTCAGATATGTTGTCTGCTTCGATCTGCGTCGGAGCCGCATGTTGACTGCATGAACACATCGGATGATTCCTTCCTGCTTCTGCTGATGGTAGAATCAGGCTGCAGCTTTCCCTGATGGGAAGGTCAAGCGTGTTTTGACGAAAAACTCGGACTGGGAGCCGGGCCGTCCTCGCCCCTGAAGAAGCCTAGCAATCTCAGGGCGTTGAGAGTGACCAGGACGGTCGCACCCGTATCCGCGAGAACGGCGATCCAAAGCCCGGTCGCGCCGATGATCGTCGTGACGAGGAACAGCAGCTTCAGTCCGAGCGCGATGACGATGTTCTGGCGGATATTTGTCATCGTCGCACGCGACAGCCGGATCAGCCGCACGACGTCCCCGACCCGGCTCTTGAGCAGGGCAGCGTCCGCGGCCTCGAAGGCGACATCGGTGCCTGAGCCCATGGCGATGCCGGCCTCGGCCGCTGCCAGCGCCGGCGCGTCATTGATGCCGTCGCCAACCATTACGACATGGCCTTCCTGCCTCAGGGCGCGCACCGCCTCGACCTTGGCCTCGGGCATCATCTCGGCCTGAACCTCGATGCCGAGCTGACCGCCAATGGCCTCACCCGTGCGGCGGTTGTCGCCGGTCAACATGACCGCGCGCACGCCAAGCGACTTGAGTTCTGCGATAGCGGAACGGGCATCGGGGCGCGGCTCGTCACGCAGCGCGATCAGGCCGGCGACGCTCTCGCCTTCGAGCACGACCACGACGGTCTTGCCCTGCGCCTCCAGCGCCGCGATACGTTCGCCGATGTCCGCCGGCATCGTCGTCCGTTCAGTCGCGAAGCGCGGCGCGCCGATGAAGATCATCATCTCGCCCAGGCGCGCTTCCATGCCCTTGCCGGGAATAGCGCGCGTCGCGGTGACCGCGATCCTGGCGGCACGATCGTCCTGCGCCCGTGCCACGATGGCCTCAGCCAGGGGATGGCTCGATTCCCGCTCGACCGCGCCAGCCAACGCCAGCAGGTGGCCGAGATCGGACGCGCCGGGTACGACATCGGTCACGACCGGGCGGCCCCAGGTCAGCGTGCCGGTCTTGTCGAAGGCGATGATCTGGGTGCGGGCGAGCGCCTCGACCACCGCGCCACCCTTGACGAGAAGGCCGCGCCTTGCCGCCATCGACAGGCTCGAGGCAATCGCGGCCGGTACCGAGATGACCAGTGCGCAGGGGCAGCCGATCAGCAGCAGCGTCAGGCCGCGATAGATCCAGACTGACCATTCCGCGCCGACGATCAGAGGCGGCAGCACTGCGACGAGCACCGACAACCCGACGATCACGGGCATGTAGATGCGCGAGAAGCGATCGATGAAGCGCTCGGTCGGCGCCTTGGCGTCCTGCGCCTCCTCGACCAGCGCGACGATGCGCGCGATCGTGTTGTCCTCCGGCGCGCGCTCGACGCTGATGCGCAGCGCCGCCTCCTGGTTGATCGAACCCGCGAAAATCGTCGCCCCCGGCTCCTTGCCCTTGGGAACGGATTCGCCTGTGATCGGCGATTCATCAACGCTGGAAAAGCCCGCGACGACGCTGCCGTCGGCGGGAACACGATCGCCCGGCCGCACCAGCACGATCTGCCCGATCCGCAGCGAGGCGGCCGCGATCTCGCGCACGCTGCCGCCTTCCTCCAGCAATGCGGTCTTTGGCACGAGCGCAGCCAGCGCGCGAATGCCGGAGCGGGCCTTGTTCGCGGCGACGCCTTCCAGAACCTCGCCGATCGCGAAGAGGAAGACGACGACGGCCGCCTCCTCGATCGCCCCGATGAAGAGGGCGCCGGCGGCGGCGATCGTCATCAGCATCTCGATGGTAAAGGGCGCGCCCGCAAGCGCCGCCATCACGGCCCGCTTCGCAATCGGAGCGACCGCGATCACAGTCGCCAATGTGAAGACGGCGAAGGCAGCGGCCGGAAGGATGAGCCCAACCGCATAAGCCGCGGCGAGCAGGGCGCCGGCCGCGATCGCGACCTTGCCTTTCGCGGTTTGCCACCAGCGGAACGGCGGTTCAGTTACCGCAACCGGCGCGGCTACCCCTATCGTGGCGGGTTTGGAAAGCAGACTCGGCTTGTAGCCGAGGCGGCTGAGTTGGGTGTCGATCGCCGCTGTTCCCGCATGGCCCGAGGCGAGGCGCAGCGACAGCGTCTCGTTGGTGATCGAAATCTTCAGATCGCTGACGCCCGGTATCTTTTCGAGCGCCGTGCGAATGGTCGCCGCGCAGCTTCCGCAATCCATCCCTGCGACCTTCCAGCTCAGCGCGTCGGGGGGCAGAGGCTCGCTCGCCCGGTTCGCCGGGGCAGGGGCATCGCCATGACGATGATCGCCGTGGTGATGGCTGTGCTCATGGTCATGGTCGTGCCCGCACGCTGAATGATCGTGCGCACGGGCCATCTTCTGAACCGGCGCGGCATGGTCATGGCCACAGCCGCACTCATCCGTAGCGGTTTTCGTCGATACGGCGGCATGGGCATGATCGTGGCCGCGGCGCTCTGACGGCGTCGCTTCGGCTGCCTGCCGCGTCGGTGCGAAGCCCAGCCGCTTCACGCGCATCTCGATCGCGTCGAGAGTCGTCGTCCCGTCCGCGAGAGCCAGGCTCAACGTCTCCCTGGTCACCGAAATCCTGATGTCGGAGACGCCAGGCAGCTTTTCGAGCGCGGTCCGGATGGTCGCAGCGCAACTGCCGCAATCCATACCGTCGACCTTCCAGGAGACAGATTTCGATTGCGATTCCGGTCCCTTGAGCGTTCCGGCTGGCAGCGTCATCGAACCTCTCCTCTATCGACGTAAAGGAGGCTAATTCCTATAGTGGCTATAGCTTCAAGCGATTTCTTCAGGGTTCCGTCACATTTTCCGGTGCAGCGGCGGCCAGCGAAACGCATGCCAAAGGCTGTGAGCAGCTTGGCGTGGGCCTCAGTGGAAGCAGCTGACTAGGCGCTCTATTTCGCCAATCTGTGAATCGGCTTCCGCTTTGACCTCAGGGTCGGCATCGTGCATGACCCCACCATCCTCGATTTTTTCGCAGTGATTGCGAGCGCCTAACCCCGATTTGCCGGGGTGAGTCTTGGGCGTCTATCGAGGGTCAAACGGCGTGCCGCTTCACATTCTGGAGCGAGACGCGTCCGCAACGCGTGTTCTTCGCGTGCTTCGTCGATGGCCGCTGCGTCCGGATCTTGCCGGGGAACGATTATCGCTCGTTCATGGAAAAGGGGCGGCGCTGGCGCTCCTTTCAGGCTCAATGTGAACTCGAATATCATCCGTGCGCGAGCGGCTCGCGCGAGGAGGGAGGGGTACGGAGACGATTGCTGCCCCTGCGCTTTCAGACCACCGCGCCTGCCAGCATTCTGGTCAATGTTCCCGCCTGCATCTGCCGGGCAAGCGGGAAGGATTGCCCGGCCCAGAGCGGGCTGAAGTCGTCGCGGCCCTCGGCCTCCGCGGCGCTGCGCAGCGGCCCCAGCGCGGTGCCGGCGGTCGGGAAGTGCGGCGCTATTTCGCTTAGCGGCCCGAGCTCGTCCATGGCGCGGTTGACGATGCCGCGTGCTGGCCGGCCCGTAAACAGGTTGGTGAGCGCCGTCGGCCGCTCGCCCATGCCGAGCACCTTGCGGTAAATCGGCGAGAGGTTTGCCTCGGGCGTGAACAGATAGGCCGTACCCACCTGCACGGCGGCGGCGCCCAGTGCGAAGGCGGCGGTAACGCCGCGCCGGTCTGAGATGCCCCCGGCCGCGATCACCGGCACGGAGACGGCATCGACAACCTGCGGAATGAGCGCGAAGGTGCCGATCTGCTCGGACATCTTGTCCGTCAGGAAGCTGCCGCGATGTCCGCCGGCCTCGGCGCCCATGGCGATGACCGCGTCGACGCCGCGCTCGGCGAGCCAGCGCGCCTCGGCCACCGTGGTCGCGGAGGAGAGAATCTTCGCTCCGGTGCGCTTCACGCGGTCGAGCAGATCGGCCGCCGGCAGCCCGAAATGGAAGCTGACGACCTCCGGCCGATAGTCCTCCACCACGCCTGCTGCCATCGCGTCGAAGGGTGTGCGCCCCGTGGCCGGCTTCGGCATGTCGGGGTCGAGCCCGGCCTCGACATAGTAGCCGGCGAGGCGCTTGAGCCAGGCGGACTGGCGCTCCGGATCGTCGGCCGGGCTACTGTGGCTGAAGAAGTTGAGGTTGATCGGGCGGCGCGTGCCGGCCCGCACCCGGTCCAGCGCCGCCCGTAGTCCGCTTTCCTCATATTGAGCACTCGGCAGGGAGCCGAGCCCGCCGGCCTCGCTGACCGCGACGGCCATCTCCGGCGTCGAGGAGCCTGCCATCGGCGCCTGGATGATCGGAAGCTCGACGCCGAGAAGGTCGAGCAGTCGCGTCTGGCTTGCCGTGGTCATGGCGGTTCCTTTCAGCTGTGTGTCGGAGACATGGGGCGGGGCGTCGGCGAGACTAGCTCGCCGCGCGCCGCCTGCGATATTCGGGGACGGGGAGGCCGCCCCAGCCCCAGTTTTCGAGCTCGACCTCCTCGATCACGACGAAGGTCGCGTCGAGCGGCTTGTTGAGCACGTCGAGCAGAAGCTGGCTGACACCGGCGATGAGTTGCGCCTTTTCACGGGGCGTAACCGAAGTGCGTCCGGGGCCGGAGCCCTCCCGTGTGACCTGGATGGTGACGATCGGCATGGTGTCCTCCCTCAGTGCCCGGCGCTCTGGCCGCCATCGACATGCAGGATCTCGCCGGTGACGAACCCGGCGCTCTCCAGGAACAGCACGGCGTCGACGATGTCGCGGATCTCGCCCAGCCGCTTCACCGGATGCAGGCTGGCCAAGAACTCGTGCGTCTGCGGCGCATGCATCGGCGTCTTGATCACGCCGGGCGAGACTGCGTTCACGCGGATGCCCTGGCCCGCATATTCGATGGCGAGCGCCTTTGTCGCCGAGTTGGTGCCGCCCTTGGTGAGGTTGGCGAGAACGGACGGGACGCCGCTGATCGCATGGTCGGTCAGGCTCGTGGTGATGCTGACGATGTGGCCGGAGCCCTGCTTCAGCATCGCGGCCGCGGCCTGCTGCGTGATGTGGAAGAAGCCGGAGAGGTTGGTCGCGATCTTGTTCTCGAAATCCTGCATCGTGTAGTCGATGAAGGGCTTGGCGATGAAGACGCCGGCATTGTTGACCAGCGTATCGATCCGCCCGAAACGGGCGAGCGCCTCGCGGACGACCGCCTCGGCGGTTGCCGGATCGGCGATGTCGCCGGGAACGGCGAGAATGTCCGCGTCGCTGCCCTGCTTGATCGAACGCGACGTCGCCACGACGCGATAGTTGCGGTCACGAAATCCCTTCACCAGCGCCGCGCCGATGCCCTGAGAGGCTCCGGTGATGATGGCCACCTTCCGTTCGTTGCTCATGATGATCCTCGTCTATTCGACAGCGAGCGGAATGGCCGCTGTCCGGCCCGTCTGGCCTGGTGAGGATCATTTTGAGGATTTCACGGATCGACTGAATGCCCGTCGTTCGGCAGGCATTCTTCCTTCAGATGGAAGAATTGCCTCGCCGTGTCAGTTGGTCATCGCAATCGACACCGCCGAGAGCCGGGCAAAGTCGGCGCGCAGGCGCGGGACAGCAAAGTCCAGGAATGCACGGACTTTGGGGACCGAGGAGCGCCCCTGCGGCAGCAGCAGATTGACCGGGCGGGCCGGCGGTTCTGCATCGCGCAGCAGGAGCTGCAGCGTGCCATCCTGCACCCGCTCGGCAACATGGTAGGTGAGCAGGCGCGTGACGCCGAGCCCGCCGACGGCCGCGCCCAACGCCGCCCTAACGCTATTGACCGTCAGCCGTGGCTTGATCGGTACAGAGCGCGGGATGGTACCGCCTTTCGCAGGCGGAAAGACCCAGCTGTCACGTCCGAAATCCGTACAGGCGATGATACTGTGCCGTGTCAGGTCTGCCGGCTCGTCGATGCGGGGATGCTGGCTCAGATACCGCGGCGCGGCGACGATCACCGGCTTCACGTCGCCTCCGATACGGATGGCCGTCATCGAGGAATCCGGCAAGTCCAGGATGCGCAGGGCGATGTCGATCCCTTCCTCGATCAGGTTCGCGCCGCGCACGAGCAGAACGAGATTGACCGAGACCGCAGGGAAGGCCTCGATATAGGCGTCAACGATCGGGCGCAGGATCTCCTCGCCGCTGATCGGCGGCGCCGTGATGGTCAGGGTGCCGCGGGGCGCGACGCGCTCGCCAGCGCCGACGGCCTCGGCCTCCTGCAACTCGGCGAGGACCCGGCGGCAGGCCGCGGCATAGCGCTCGCCGATTTCGCTCAGTCTGATCGCGCGGGTGGTCCGGTGCAGCAGGGTGGCGCCGACCTGTTGCTCGAGGAATGCGACCGCCCGGCTTACCGCCGCCGGCGAGCGGCCGAGATGACGGCCGGCCCCGGCGAGACTGCCTTCATCGAGGGTGGCGATGAACCCCCTCATCGCATCGATGCGATCCATGCACGCCCTTTGCCCCGCGAGGCGCCCAAATTCCGTCATTCACCGACGTCGTTCAAGCGCGATCGACCGCGACAATCGCATCGGCGAAGGCGGCGGGCGCCTCTTGCGGCGGGTTGTGCCCGATGCCGCCGGTCAGGGTCCTGTGCTGATACCAGCCCGTGAACCTCTTGGCGTAGGCTGCCGGATCAGGATGTGGTGCGCCGTTGGCGTCTCCCTCGATGGTGATCGTCGGCATGGCGATCGACGGCGCCTGGGCAAGCCGCTGCTCCAGATCGTCATAGCGTGCCTCGCCCTCCGCCAGACCAAGCCGCCAGCGGTAGTTGTGGATCGTGATGGCGACGTGATCTGGATTGTCGAGAGAGGCGGCGCTGCGCGCGAAGGTGGCGTCGTCGAACGCCCAGCGCGGCGATGCGGTCTGCCAGATCAGCCGCGCGAAAGCATGCGTGTGCTGCTCGTAGCCGGCGCGGCCGCGCTCGGTCGCGAAATAGTATTGGTACCACCAATCCTGCTCGGCCTTCGGCGGCAACGGCATCCGGTTCAGGTTCTGGCTGCCGATCAGATAGCCGCTGACCGAAACCATGGCCTTGACGCGCTGCGGCCAGAGCGCCGCGACGATGTTGGCCGTGCGTGCGCCCCAGTCGTAGCCGCCGAGCACAGCCTTCTCGACCTTGAGCTCATCCATGAGCGCGATCACATCGACCGCGAGCGCCGATTGCTGCCCATTGCGTGGCGCCGCGTCCGACAGGAAACGCGTGCTGCCGTAGCCGCGCAGATGCGGCACGATCACCCGATAGCCCCGTGCGGTCAGCAGCGGTACGACATCGACATAGCTGTGGATGTCGTACGGCCAGCCATGGAGCAGGACCACGACCGGCCCATCGGCCGGGCCGGCATCGACATAGCCGATATTGAGGACCCCGGCGTCAATCTGCTTGAGAGTGGGGAAGCTGCCGGAGGCGGATGCCGCAGCTGGCTGGGCTGCCGCCTGGTCGACGGGGCCGAGATGCGTGGCGGCGAGCGCCGCTGCCGCGGTCGTCAGCAGGCGTCGGCGGTTCCGGTCGATGGGCTCGGGAGCGCTGGGAGCTGGCATGGTCGTTCTCCATGGTTTGGCTTGAGGGCTGAAAGCGCGGCGGGATCGGCGGCTTCAACCGAAGGTGAAGGCGTAGGCGCGCACGCCCGGGTCGAGGAACTCGATTTCGACGGTCCGCGCCGCGACCGGCCCGGCCTGGCGCACGAGTTGGTAGAGCCTGCCGTCGCGAACGGTGCCGTAACCCTGCTCGTCGATGTCGGAGCCGTGGCTGGCGCCCGGCGCGGCGCCGTCGATCGTGACGCGAAACCGGACCGGCCGATCGGGGACGCCGGGTACCAGTACGAGGTGCAGGTCGCGGGCCTGGACACGGTAGCGTAGCCCGCCACCAGCTTCGTTCAGCGTGGCGAATTCGGAGCCGACGGTCCAAGTGCCGGACAGGCTCCAGAAATTGAGCGGCACCGCGGCGGGATGCCGGTACGCGCGCGGCGCGTCCCGGGTGAGGCCGCTGGGAGAGGCGAAGCGCTCGGCCTTTTCATGGCCCAGATAGGTTTCGGGCGAGCCCAGATTGCCCCAGTCGGCTTCTTTCTGGGTTCCCTGGCCATCGACCCGGCGAACGGCTTCACCGACGTCGCGGGCGTTCGCTTCCCTCAACAACTGCTGAATCATCCGCTCCGACTGCTCGTAGCGGCCTTCGCCGGTCGCCTGATGACGGATCCGGCCATCAGCGCCGAGGATATGGATGCCGGGCCAGCCAGCGTTGCCGAAGGCTCGCCAGATACGGAAATCGTTGTCGAGCACCACCGGGTAGTCCACGCCAAGCGCCGCGCTGCCGCGCGCCACATTGGCCGGATGCTTCTCGAAGGCGAATTCCGGAGTGTGAACGCCGATGACGACAAGACCCTGATCCTTGTAGGTCTGCGCCCATGATTTCACATGCGGCAGCGCGCGCAGGCAGTTGATGCAGGAGTAGGTCCAGAAGTTGACGACGACGACCTTGCCGCGAAGATCGTCAGCGCGAAGAGGCGGCGTGTTGATCCAGCTCGGCTGGTTGAGCAAGGAGGTGAGCGGGCCGGATAGCGTGACAGGAGCCGCTGCTTCCGCGGGAGTGTTCAACCACCCCACCGGAGCGTTGACCCGCTTCACCAGTTCGTTCTCCAGATTGGCAGTGAGATCTGCCGACAAGGGCTGCAGCAGGCGCGTGTCGAAACCGAGCCCGACCGCCGCAACGCTGGCAATGACGGCGATCCCGGCGACCCGGCGGGCGCGTTCGATCCAGCTGAGAGAAGGTCGCAGCCGCGCGGTCAGCTGACGCCCGACCAGAAGGGCGGCCGCCAGCGAGGTGGCGGCTCCCAGGCCGTAGGCCAGCAGCAGCGCGCTGGTCTGCGCGCTCGGGCCGCCCAGCGCCGCGCCGGACAGGATCAGGCCGAGCACTGGCCCGGCGCAAGGCGTCCAGAGAAGCCCGGTCGCCGCGCCGAGCGCGATCGACGAGGCGACCGGGGAGCGGCCGTTCTGCGCCCAAGCGCTCATCCGAGATCCGGCAGCCACCAGGGGAGCGGAAAGGCCGGCGGCGATCGACGGAACGGCCAGTCCGAGGCCGAATACGGCCATGACGACCAGCGCGGCCGCGCGGCCGAAGCGGTGCGCATCGACGGCCCAGCCGCCAGCGAATGCCGCCAGGCTCGCAACCGCCGCGAAGGCGCCCGCCAATCCCAGCAACATGGGAAGGCCGCTTCGCGCGAAGGGCCGGTCCGCCCGCGCCAGGAGGAAGGGCACGATCGGCAGGATGCAGGGCGAGATGATCGTCAGCACGCCTGCGAGATAGGCCAAGGTGAAAAGGGTCATCTGCCCATCCTTCTGAGCCGGTTGGCTGAAAGCGATTGGAGGCCTTGGGGATCGATCAGGCGGCCGCGCCACAGAGGCAGGGCGCGGCCGCCGGTCCGGCGGGGCGTCAGACGACGCTGGTCACCACGTCGATGTTGCCCCGTGTGGCCTTGGAGTAGGGGCAGGTCTGATGCGCGGCCTCGACAAGCGCCTCGGCGACCTCGCGCTCCAGACCCGGAAGGCTCACATTGAGCCGCGCGCGCAGGTGGTAGCCGCCATCGGTGTTGGCGAGGTCGACCTCGGCGTCGACGGCAGTGTCGGCGGGGAGACGGATCTTGCGGGCACCGGCTGCGAAGCCGAGCGCGCCGATGAAACAGGCGGACCAGCCGGCGGCGAAGAGCTGCTCGGGATTGGTGCCTGCACCCGCCGAGCCCGGTGAGGAGAGGGCGACGTCGAGGCGGCCGTCCGAACTGCGCGCGGCGCCGTCGCGGCCGCCGGTCGTGTGGGTCTTGCCGGTGTAGATGATCTTGGTCGTCACGGTGCGTCCTTTCTTGATCAATCGTATCCGATTAATTCGGATACGAGTCATATGGTGGCGCGGCCTCGGTTGTCAAGGCCTTCCGATTTAATCGTATCCGATTTATATGGATCACCTCGACCCGCTGCGAAAAGGACGGCGCCCATGACCACATCGAAGCCAGATCGCCTCGCGACGGCGAACCTCGCCGATTTCATGTGCTTTGCCGTCTATTCGGCCAACCTAGCCTATGGCCGGGCCTACAAGCCGATCCTGGAAGAGCTGGGCGTGACCTATACGCAGTGGATCGCGATCGTCGCGCTGTGGGAGCAGGATCATCAGACGGTCAAGGCTCTCGGCGAGAAGCTTTTCCTTGAATCGAATACGCTGACGCCGATCCTCAAGAAGCTCGAGGAACTCGGCTATCTCCGCCGCCGCCGCGACGCGAGCGACGAGCGGCAGGTCATCGTCAGCTTGACCGAGAAGGGGCGAAGCCTGCGCGAACGGGGGGCGCAAAGGACGCTGGTCAAGGCGACTGGCATGGAGCCTGACGAGTTCGCAAATACTCAGAAGTCGATCGTCAAGCTCCGCGACAACCTGATCAAGCACGCGCGGGAGTGAGCCAGGCCGGCGGGCAAAGGGCGATGTCCGCCTCCCGGCTCATTCCTGGTCATTGCTCCCTCTGCCGCCGGAGCAACCTGCGTCCTCAGGCGGCTATCGGCGTCGGATGCTCAAGCACGGCTTTCGGCGTGTTCCGGAAGCTGATGGCCATGCGGTTGTAGGCGTTCATCAGGCTGATCGCGACTGTGAGGTCGACCAGTTCCTTCTCCTCGAAGGTTCGGCGCGCGGCCGTGAAAGCGTCGTTCGGCACGCCGGTCTCGGATACGCGCGTCACGGTTTCTGCCCAGGCGAGCGCCGCCCGCTCGCGCTCGCTGAAGAGGTTGCCGGATTCCGCCCAAGCCTGGACCAGGGCGAGCTTCTCGACCTTCATGCCCCTTCTGATTAGCTCGCGGCTATGCATATCGAGGCAATAAGCACAGTTGTTGATCTGCGAGATCCGCAGATAGACGAGTTCGACGAGTTCGGCGGCAAGGCCACTCTGCATGACATAGCCATAGACGCCGCCAAGGGCCTTCACGGCGCCAGGAGCGACCTGATTGTAATCGAGACGTGCGGTCATGGTTGTTCTCCAGAGGTTCCTGATCGGTGTGATATGCGCGCCGAAGCTCGGCGCCTCTTCGTCATCAATTCTGCAAAAGGTGGCGACGGTTCATCGGAACGAGGCGCGCACTTCCTCGGAGGTCCGCCTTGGGCTCTGGAGGTGAGGATAGTGCCCTATGCCGGGAAGAACCGTGAGCTCGGCCCGGATTCGTTCGGCGAACTCGATCCCCATTTCCTTCCTGATGTAGAGGTCCTTCTCGCCCCAAATCACCTTGACCGTGGTCCTGAGCCCGCCCAGCCGCGACTCGAAGTCATTCTGGTCGCGCGTGAAATGAGCGTAGTAGTGGGCGAAGGCGTCAGCTGTCGTCATCGCGCCGTGGCTCCAGCCATGCGCCATGTCGTCCTTGAGCGCTCGCGAGATCTCGAACTGGGCCTCTTTCGGCAAGCCTCTCCTGAAGGCGTTCTCGAGGATGTCCTCGCGGTTCCTATTCAGCTGGACACGAGCCTGTTCCTTTGTAGGGTCGGCCTTCAGGCTCTGCAGGCTCTCATACATGTAGCCGGGCCTGTCGAACGGCGCGAAGTCGCCGACGATGATCGTCCTTGCGATATCGGCCTTCTCCAGCGCCAGGAGGAGCACCGGGAGAGCACCGATATCGGTCGCGTAGATCGTGAGCTTCGCGCTGTCGATGCGGGCTTTCGCGATGTAACCGTCCAGGACGCGCGCATAGTCTTTCGGCGAAAACGAAAACCTGTCGACCGTCGGGCGCGAGGAGAGGCCATAGCCCGGCCAATCGAAGGCGTGGATCTCGTAGTCGTCGGCGAGGCTCTCGCCGATGTCCTTCCAGGCATATAGGGTTTCCGGAAACCCGTGCAGGAACAGCACCGTGCCTTTCGGGCTCGGGTGCCTCAGCACCATCCTCCTGAGCGTGATGTCCGGATCGATCGCGACGAAGCCGATCTCGGCTTTCCGCGCCTGATCGGAAACGCTCTGAGCCTGCCCTGGCGCCGCACCGGCGGGTATCCCGATCTGGACGCCGGCGACCGTGGCGACGGCGGCGCCCAGGAGATGCCGGCGATGAAGGTTGATCGTTCGAAACCGCGTGTTCATGGTCGGTCTCCTTGATGTGTGTGTTCGCGGCATGGCCGGACGCAACCACCTGGTTGCCTGACACTTGGCACGCGGTCAGTACGCCGCATGCCGAGCCGGCCGAGCGCCTCGTCAGCGTGCGGGCCGAAGCGATCTGAAGGCGGCGCGAATCTCCGTCGCGAATAGCTGCGGCTGCTCCCAGGCGGCAAAGTGGCCGCCCTTGTCGACCTCGTTGAAGTAGACGAGGTTGCGGTAGGCGCGCCGTGCCCAACTGTCTGGAGCACGATAGACCTCTTCCGGAAACACCGAGATCGCGACGGGAAGCGAAATCTCGGCGGTCTTCTGGGCGGCCGACAGGACGACGCTCTGACCGGCGGTCTCCCAGTAGAGGCGCGCGGCCGAGGTCGCCGAATTCGTCAGCCAATACAGCGTGATATTGTCCAGGACGTCGTCGCGATCGAGCCGTCGTTCAGGCTCGCCGTTGTTGTAGTCGAAGATCCACGCCGCGAGCCCGGCCGGCGAGTCCGACAGGCCGTAGCCGATGGTCTGCGGACGCGTGCCCATGATTGCGCCATAGGCCCGATATTTCTTGTAGAACAGGTCGAGCGCGTCATAGGCCGCGCGCTCCTTGCCGGAGAGGCCCGCAGGCGCTGGCCCGCCGCCAGCGAGCGCTGCGGCGATCTCGGTCGGCACCGTCGCCGGCAAGTTGATGTGAATGCCGAACAGCCCAGGCACATTCTGGCGCGCCATCGCGCTGGAAACCGGCGAGCCCCAGTCACCGCCCTGGGCGACATAGCGGGCATAGCCGAGACGGCGCATCAGCTCCGCCCAGGCGCGGGCGATGCGATCGGGGTTCCAGCCCTTGTCCCTCGGCTTGCCGGAGAAGCCATTGCCCGGCATCGACGGGATCACGAGATGGAAGGCGTCCGAGGCTGTGCCTCCATGGGCCGTGGGGTCGGTCAGCGGATCGATGATCTTGAGTTGCTCGATGACGGAGCCCGGCCAGCCATGCGTCACGATCAGCGGCAGGGCATCCTCATGTCGCGAACGGACATGGATGAAGTGGATGTCGACGCCGTCGATTTCAGTGATGAACATGGGCAGCGTGTTGAGGCGCGCCTCGACCTTCCGCCAGTCGTAACCCGTGCCCCAATGGCGAAGGATCGCCTCGAGGGTGTCGAGTTGGTTGCCCTGCGAACGATCGTTCACCGTTTCCCGGTCCGGCCAGCGTGTGGCGGCGATGCGCCGGCGGAGATCGAGGAGCTGCGCGTCCGGAACATCGACGCGGAAGGGGCGGATGGCGTCGCCGGCAGGGGCTGCTGCAGGGGACGACGGGATGAGGTTGACGGCACCGGCCGCCAGTCCGGCAGCGGCCAGCCCCAGGAGCCGGCGCCGGTCGTGATCGACGGCAGCGGTCGTGCTGAGGATTTTCATGACGATCTCCTTGCTTGTCCGGATCAGGCGTTGGCCTGCCGGCCCTGGTGCAGGCCGTAGCGGGGAGCAGCGATGGCATTCGGGATCGCTTCGGCCAGCGCTCGGCGCGCCGCCTCGTAGCGGTCCCAGTCCGTCCGGTTGGGCAGGGACGGGATGGTGATGGTCTCTCCGAGGTCGAGGCCCGCCAGCGCGGCGTCGACGAGATCGTCGGCGGACATCACGATCTGCGCCGGAAGCTGGTGAACGGGCGTGCCTGCGATATCCCAGAATTCGGTCGCCGTGGCGCCAGGCAAAACCGCCTGGATGCGGAGGCCCTTGCCGGCGAGTTCATGAAGGAGCGACTGCGTCAGCGCGAGCACGAAGGCCTTCGTCGCCCCGTAGACGCCGTTCAGGATTTCCGGGGCGACCGCGACCGCCGAGGCCACGTTGACGATCGTGCCGTTGCCGCGAGCGAGGAACGCCGGCGCCGCCGCATAGGTCAGGCGCGTCAACGCCGTGACGTTCAGGCGGATCATCTCCTCCATCTCATCGACGTTGGAGGCGACGAGCGGCGCCGTTGCGCCGACGCCGGCATTGTTGACCAGCATGGAGATGTCGGCGTTGCCCCGCAGGATCTCGTCGACGCGCCGCAGATCGGCCGGGGAGGTGAGATCGGCCTTGACCGTCTCGACGGAGCGGCCGGTTTCGCTTGTGATCCGCTGCGCCAGCGCGGCGAGCCGCTCGCCGTTACGGGCGACGAGAAGGAGGTCATGGCCGCGCCTGGCGAGCCGGTCGGCATAGATCGCGCCGATGCCGCTGGAGGCTCCGGTTATGGCAGCGGTTCCCTTGGTTTCAAGCTTGGGCATCTCGGTATCCTCCGGGTGGTCTGTGTCCGTTGCCGGGTGGATAAGCCCTTCTGGAAATCCGGTGTATCTGCTAGATTCGAGATGTATCCTTCCGCAGATTGGAAATGTCGATGGATCGGCTCGAGGCCATGTCGATGGTGGTCGCGGTTGCGGAGGCCGGCAGTCTCTCGGCTGCGGCGCGCCGGCAGAAGGCGCCCCTCGCGACGGTGAGCCGAAAAGTGGCCGAGCTTGAGGCGCATCTGCAGACCAAGCTGTTCAACCGCTCGAGCCGCGCGCTCGTGCCGACGGATGTCGGGCGCTCCTACATTGCAGCCGCGAGGCGGATCCTCGCCGATATCGCCGAGACCGAGCGTGTGGCCGCTGGCGAGTACGCGACGCCGCGGGGCGAGCTCAGCGTGTCGACCGTCGTCGCACTTGGCCGCGTCTATCTGCAGCCGGTCCTGGTCGAATTCCTGGCGACCTATCCGGAGGTCGACGTGCGGCTCAGCTTGCAGGATCGGACGATCAATCTTCTCGAGGAGCACATCGATGTCGCGCTTCGCATCGGGGATCTCGCCGACAGCAGTCTGATCGCCGTCCGTGTCGGCGAGATCCGCCGCGCGGCCTTCGCGAGCCCGGGCTATCTGAAATCTCGTGGAGTTCCGAGATCGCCCCACGATCTCTCCGCGCATGACTGCATCAGCTATCCGCCGATACAGTCTCCAGATGTCTGGCGATTCAAGAAGGATCAGACCGAGTATGTGGTGCCTGTGAAGTCGCGCTTCGTCGCGAGCAATCTTGAATCGGCCTGTGACGCCGCGCGCGCCGGTATCGGGGTCACCGTGGCGTTCACCTATCACGTCGCCGATGCGGTCAGATCCGGCGAACTCGTTCCGCTTCTGCAGGAGTTCCAGCCCCCGCCACAACCCATCAGCTTCGTGTATGCGCCGAACCGCTTCATGCCGGCGAAATTACGCGCCTTCCTCGACTTCACGGTACCGCGTCTGAGGGCGCGTCTCCTCGAAAGTTCGGACGCATCCATGCGTGAAATCGAGGCACTAGATTCCCACCAGAGTTGACCATTGTGGTGTCTTCTCGAGGCCTTGCGCGTTAAAACTCTTCAGCGGCTCCAGCGGAACAGATTGCGCAAGTCCTATGTGATCATCGAGCGGCGTTGCATGAAGCTATGGAGGTTTCTCGGGCCAGATGACGCAAGCCGGCCTGCCCCAGGTGGGGGTACTGCGTCAGCGTACCCTCTCAAATTCTCCTCGCCGTCGTTACCTCTCATTGGAACGAAAGGACATTCCGCCATGCTGAAGGGTTCGGATATGTTGGTCGCCGCTCTGGAGAACGAGGGGGTGGATCGCATTTTCGGCGTTCCCGGCGAGGAAAACCTCGACGTCCTGGAATCCCTGCGCACGTCTAGCATTAGACTGATCCTGACGCGGCACGAGCAGGCGGCGGCCTTCATGGCGGCTACGCATGGAAGGCTCACGGGCAAACCCGGCGTCTGCATAGCGACGCTGGGGCCGGGCGCGCTCAACTTTTCGACCGGTGCCGCCTATGCGCATCTGGGCGCGATGCCGATGATCCTGATCACGGGCCAGAAGGCAATCCTGACGGCCAAGCAGGCGCGCTTTCAAATCGTCGACGTCGTCGCCTCGATGAAACCGTTGACCAAGATGACGCGCCAGATCGTCAGTGCGGCCAGCATCGCTTCGGTGGTGCGCGACGCCTTCCGCGTAGCGACGGAGGAGCGGCCGGGGCCGGTCCATCTGGAACTGCCCGAAGACGTCGCTGCCGAGGAAATTGACGATGCCGCACTGATTCCGATCCATCCGCTGGAGCGGCCGATCGCGCAAGGCGTAGCGCTGGACCGCGCTGCCGAGATGATCCTGGCTGCGAAGCGCCCGCTCGTCATGATTGGCGCCGCCGGCAACCGGCCCCGTCTCGTCGACGAGCTCTCGTCCTTCGTTCGGCGCACTCGATTGCCGTTCTTCAACACGCAAATGGGCAAGGGCGCCGTGACCGGCGGTTCGAACCTCTATATGGGTACCGCTGCGCTTTCCGAGCGCGATTATGTTCACCAGGCCGTCGACCATGCCGACCTGATCGTCGCGATCGGCCACGACACGATCGAGAAGCCGCCGTTCCTGATGAAGAGCGCGGGCGGTTCGAAGGTCATCCACATCGGCTACCAATCGGCCAATGTCGAACAGGTGTACCATCCCGACGCGGAGGTGATCGGCGATATCGGCGCGACCGTAACCGGGCTCGCCGACAGGCTAGAAGGCAAGCTAGTGGCGGAGCCTTCGATGCTGGAGCTACGCCAGAAGATCCTGGCCAAGATCAACGATCGCTCGGAGGAGGACCGTTTCCCAATCACGCCGCAGCGCATCGTCCACGATGTACGTGCCGTCATGCCGGAGGACGGCATCGTCTGTCTCGACAACGGCATGTATAAAATCTGGTTCGCCCGGAACTACCGCACCCATGTCGCCAACACGCTCCTGCTCGACAATGCGCTGGCGACGATGGGCGCTGGGCTACCCTCGGCGATGATGGCGGCGATGCTCTACCCCGAGCGCCGCGTCATGGCGGTGTGCGGCGATGGCGGGTTCATGATGAACTCGCAGGAGATGGAAACCGCCGTCCGGCTCGGCCTCAACCTCGTCGTCGTCATCCTGAACGACAACGCCTATGGCATGATCCGCTGGAAGCAGTCGGTCGACAACTTCCCCGATTTCGGCATGACCTTCGGCAATCCCGACTTCGTCCGCTACGCACAAGCCTATGGCGCCAAAGGCTCGCGCGTCACGGCTGCCGACGACCTTGTCTCCACACTGGAGGCGGCCTTCGCGGGAGGCGGCGTCAATCTCGTCGAGATTCCCATCGACTATTCGGAGAATACCCGCGTGCTCGTCGAGGAGCTGCGCAACCGCAGCCCCGACATCCAGCTCGCCTGAGGAGATCTACGATGCTGCAGGTCGTCCAAGCTTTTGACCGCGCCATTATCGCCGAGATCGCGACCGATGATGCAGCCGCGCTGGAAGCGAAGCTCACGGCCGCGCAGCGGGCTTTCCGCGACCGCGACCGCTGGCTCAAACCGCATCAGCGGATGGCGATCCTGCGCCGGCTCGCCGGATTGGTGGAGGGCAAGCGCGATCATCTCGCCATGCAGATCGCGCGTGAGGGTGGCAAGCCGCTGCCCGACGCCATCATCGAGGTGACTCGCGCCATCGACGGCATTCACAACGCCGCGGACGAATTACGCAACCTCGCCGGCCGCGAGATCCCGATGGGGCTGTCCCCGGCCGCCGTGGACCGCTGGAGCTTTACCACCCGGGAACCGATCGGCATCGTCGGCGCGATTTCGGCCTTCAACCATCCGCTAAACCTGATCGTCCATCAGGTCGCGCCCGCGATCGCGGTCGGCTGCCCCGTCATCATCAAGCCGGCCGGCACGACGCCGCTCTCCTGCCTCGACTTCGTCGCCCTGGCGCACGAGGCCGGCCTGCCGGAGGCCTGGTGCCAGAGCTTCATCCCGCAGACCACCGAGCTTGCTGAAAAGCTTGCGACCGACCCGCGCATCGCCTTTCTCAGCTTCATTGGTTCGGCCAAGGTCGGCTGGTACCTGCACTCCAAGCTCGCACATGGTGCGCGGTCGGCGCTGGAACATGGCGGAGCGGCCCCGGCGATCGTCGATCGCAGCGCCGATCTCGACAAGATTATCGAGCCGATCGTCAAGGGCGGCTACTACCATGCCGGCCAGGTCTGCGTGTCGACGCAGCGCATCTTCGTCCACCAGGATATCGCTGATGAGTTCACGGAGCGGCTTGTCACGCGAGTGCAGGCGCTGCGGGTCGGCGATCCCGTTTCGAAGGCCACCGAGGTCGGTCCGCTGATCCTGCCGAAAGAAGCCGACAGGATCGAATCCTGGGTTGATGAGGCCGTGAAAACGGGGGCGGGTTTGGCGACCGGCGGCGGGCGCCTGTCGGAGACGACGCTGGAGCCGACGGTTCTCCTGTCACCGCCGGCCAACGCCAAGGTCTCGCAGTTGGAGATTTTCGGGCCGGTGGTTTGCATTTTCCCTTATGCCCAGCTGGACGACGCCATTTCACAGGCTAACGCGCTGCCTGTCGCCTTTCAGGCCAGTATCTTCGCACAGGACATCGACATCGCCCTGCGCGCCGCCAACCGACTCGATGCTTCTGCCGTGATGATCAACGATCCCACGACTTTTCGGACGGACTGGATGCCCTTCGCCGGCCGGCGCGAGTCGGGTTACGGCACCGGAGGTATCCCTTTCACCATGCGCGACATGACGCAGGAGAAGATGATTCTATTGCGGAAGCCATAGATGGGTTTCAGCGTAACCCTAATCTTGGCGACCAGCCTGCCCACGAGCCGACCGCGCCGCGGGAAACGATACGCTGCTCATCCAGTCGGCGTTCATACACGATCCGGACCGTACCCCGCGACAATTCTAACACCCTCGAAGCGTGCGAGTAGGCGCCCAACGTTGACCCCGCGAGCCATGTCTTTAACTAATTGATTCAAATGAATAATTTTCGTTTCACGGCGGTCGCAATCGGCGCCGGTTGTGACCCTTCTGGCGAGGAAGATAACCTCGTAGCTTGAATGGTTTAGACAACATTGGAAACGGGGTCGCGCTTCGGTGCTCAATCACAGTCAAACGCGCACCGGCCGCGAGCCTGCCTCGTCCCGATTATCATCACGAAGGAGATAGGGTGATGTCCAGCGCGCCGAGAGACGCCGCGGGCTAGCCAACGTCGAAATTTCGAGTTCATTGACGAGCGTCAAAACGGATTCGACCAATCCATGCGTTACATGAACTCGGAGCGGCCGACATTCGGCGGCTGCACGCCCCGGGAGCGGCATCCCACGCAAGGTTGGACCGATCATGACACAGCTCAGGTTCGGAATAGCGGCAGCCACGTTCTGCATTCCCTTCATTCTGGGACTTCTCCCGTCGTTC
Organism: Allobosea sp. GW822-FHT03F07; assembly: GCF_058801345.1. Classification (NCBI taxonomy): domain Bacteria; kingdom Pseudomonadati; phylum Pseudomonadota; class Alphaproteobacteria; order Hyphomicrobiales; family Alloboseaceae; genus Allobosea; species Allobosea sp. GW822-FHT03F07. The sequence continues at coordinate 28,840 of NZ_JBXAND010000005.1, read as the reverse complement.
GAAGCCAGGGCGGTCGAAGCGGATCGCGGCAAGGCTGAGTTCGACAGCAAATGCGCGAGCTGCCATGGGCGAGGCGGCGCCGGCGATGGCGTGGTCGCTCCCGCCTTGAGAACCAAGCCTTCCGACCTGCGCAGGCTGATGCGGAATAACGGCGGTGTGTTTCCCGAACGTTTTCTTGTGAACGTGATCGACGGCAGGAAGTCGCTTCGGGCTCACGGCAATTACGAGATGCCGGTTTGGGGGCGCGAACTGTCCAATGGCAATCCGGAAGCACCGGAATCCGCGAGGATCAAAGCAATCGTCGATTATCTTAAAAGCATACAAGAATGAAGCCATAGCGGGCGGATTGGTTCCAATTCCATTGGGAGCTTTCAAAGCTCGATCTTGCTTCCAATCCAACGAGCGCGGGCGGGTGTTCTCGGAACGGCAACGGCTGTTTCCGACGGATAGCCTATGATGATCGGTGCGATCGGCATGAACCCAGCCGGGAGCTCGATGGTGCGCCTGCCATCCTCCGTTTCAAGCCAGCGTTGCGCGAGACCGATCCAGCATGAGCCGAGTCCGAGTGAATGAGCGGCCAGCATGAGGTTCTCGGCAGCGAGCGTTCCGTCTTCAACCGCCCATTCGCCCAGCATGAAAATCCGTCGTTAGGGCCGCTGCTCCGAAACGCGATGGTCTCTCCGGGGAACCCATTGGTCGCCATCCTTGACATAAGAGTGCTTGACCGCCGCCCAGGCGATGCGGTGAGCGATTTCCTCCTGATCGACATCGGCGGCGTGCGAAGAAAAGGCGTGATTGAAAGCCGCGCGATAGATGTCCTGCGCATGCTCCGGCAGATGACCGCGCACCGGTGGCGGCAGATCCGTATTGCTCGCATAGGGCATGATGGAACTCCTCCAGCGAGGCTGCCTTGAGCGCGGTTTGGGCGCGCACCCTGCATTTGCCTCGGATGACTCTCGAGATCAGGCCGATCCCTATGCGCTCGACAGCAGCCGCTCAATTTCGTGGACGGGGTGCTTGGTCAGGTCCTTGTCGACTTCCGCTAGGATGCGAGCACGCGCTTCCCCATCGAGATGTTGGCGAAGCCCTGCGAGGATACGTGGCGGCGCCACCAGCACGATGTCCCGGGGCAGTCCGGATTGATTGGGACGCTTGAGGGCGGCAGCCGTGTCGCGCGCAAATTTCGTCTCGGCCAGTTCGTGCCAATCCGTTTCCTCGGTCGCGCTCGTGGGGCCGACCGCGTTTTGAATGCGGCCTGGCCGGTCCGTTCCTTGTCGACCGCTCGGCGGGTTCGCGGAGGCTTCCATCACCTCGTCGACTTCGAACTTGGGCTGCGTCGGGCTGCCCTCGTTTCTCAGAAACATCGCCTTGCGGGCATCGCATACGATCACCCAGGCATCGTGCGGAATCCGGAGGTCCATGGCTGCGCTCCCTAAGTCGGGTCTGGTCTTTGACGAGGATCGCGACGGTTCTCGACCCCGCCTTGATCCAGCGCAAAAGGAACGCATCAGCAGCGAATTTGATCGTTCTCAAGGCGTGCTTCGATGGACTGTGCTGCGAAGGCGTCATTCGGCCCAAGGGCTGCTGCTCTTTTCGGAGATCGACAATGACGGAGGTCGAAAGTCGGCAGGAAACCGGAATCCGTCTCTGTTTTCACGGAGCGGCTCACGCGGTCACCGGTTCCTGCTTCTCGCTTCGGACGGACGAGGCTCACATCCTCATCGATTGCGGCATGTTCCAAGGGTCAAAATCGGAAAAGGAATTGAACTACCGGGCATTTCCCTTCGACCCTGACTCAATAGACGCCGTGCTCCTTGATCGCAACGCCAGCGGCTGTCCTTGATTATCGTCAAGGATGACGCCCAGCTCCCGAGACGAGTCCTCGCGAAGCGTCGGTACTGCTCCAATTTCGAGAACCCTGGCCGCCGAGCTTGATGAGCATCAAGGTGATTTCGCCGGGAGGGGCGACAGTGGTTCTTCGACCGGAGACACGTCATGCCGACGGACAGCCAGAATGAAACGATCTGCTTCCTCGGCTCATGCGACGCTTTTGGCGGTGGCGCCGAGTGGGTCGAATTGGTCTCCACCCACATCTCGATCGTGCTGCTGATCGGATCCCGTGCCCTCAAGCTGAAACGCGCCGTCAAGTTGGCCTATGTCGATCTGTCGACGCCGGAACGGCGGTTGGCGATGTGCGAGCGGGAGCTGATGCTGAACCGTCGGACGGCTCCAGGTCTCTACCACGCGGTCCATCGAATTACGCGGGAACGAAATGGCGAGCTCGCTCTGAACGGCCAGGGCGAACTGGTTGATGCCGTCCTGGAAATGGAACGCTTCGACGACACCTTCCTGTTCGATCGAATGGCGCAGCGGGAGCGTTTGACCGCGCCCGACATCGCTGAGCTCGCCGGTGCGATTGCTCGATTCCATCGCGCCGCCCCCGTCTCGTCGGATCGCGAGGGGGCCGAGCGGATGGCACGCGTGCTCGCGATCAATGAGCGAGCATTCGCGGATGCGGATATTCTCTCGCGCAGCGAAATCGAACCCATCATCACCGGCTGTCGGGAAGCGCTCGGGCGTCATACGGTCTTGCTCGACCAGAGAGCCCGCGAGGGAAAGGTCCGCCGCGGGCATGGCGACCTGCACCTGCGCAACATCTGCCTGTTCAAAGGCAATCCGTTGCTCTTCGATTGCCTCGAGTTCGATGAGGACCTGGCGACCGTGGATGTTCTCTATGATCTCGCCTTCGTGCTCATGGACCTCTGGCACCGGAATCTTGAAGTACTCGCCAACCTCCTCTTCAACCGCTACCTCGACGCGGTCGACGACGAGCGGGGAGTCCGGTTGCTTCCGTTCTTCATGGCGGTGAGAGCCGCAGTTCGGGCTCATGTCGTTGCGGTCGATAGTGGGAGGTCCGTGTCCGACCGCTTGACCGAGGCGAGAAGCTATCTCGACCTTTGCCGCCGCCTCCTAAGGTGCAAACCTCCTGTCCTGGTCGCTATCGGCGGCTATTCGGGTTCGGGGAAATCGACGCTTGCGGCGAAGCTTGCACCACTGCTGGGCCCGCCCCCGGGCGCCCGCATAGCCGCGACCGATCGGATCAGGAAGAAGCTTTATGGTGTTCCTGCGGAGACCCGATTACCGCTCGATGCTTATGGCGCGGATGTCTCAACCCGAACCTATGCCGCCATGATGCAGGCTGCCGAAGTGACGTTGTCGCAGAGCCATGCCGCCGTCGCCGACGCCGTGTTCGACCGCCGGATCGAACGCGAGCGGATCGGGGAGGTGGCTCGGCGCACCGGCGTGCCATTCTGCGGCCTTTGGCTTGAAGCGCCGAAAGATGCGCTCGTGCGACGGGTAATGGAGCGTCGCGGTGATCCTTCCGACGCCACCCCCAGTGTCGTGATGGCCCAGATTGCCCGGCATGGGGCTGCGACCGAATGGACGAGGATCTCGGCACAGGAGAATATCGACATTGTCGCCGCGGCCGCTCTTGCGGCGATCAGCTTACAGGCTGGCGCTGCGGCGGTTGGCTCAGTCCGGCATGCGCGCGGTCAGGGACGCGCGCCGTGAAGACATGAGGGGGCTGTCGTACCTTGTCGAAACTTCAGTCGAGCAGCACGCGCAGGTGTGGGGCCAGCTCCTGCGCAGTATATGGTTTCTTAAACCAGCTTCCTTCGGCGAGGCCGGCGAGGCCGGGGTGGCCGGTTGCCGCATGCTAAGGAGATGGTCCGTGAGCTTGTATCGCCTGCCTGCAGCGGAGAGTTGAGATGCGTCCTTGTGTTTTTGCTACAACGGCTCTTTTCGCTGCACTTCTCCTGTCGACGCCCGTGGCGCAGGCCCAATCCCGCATCAGGGCACTCATCGAGCGGCTGCGGGGCGACACGATGCCTGAGGGCATCGTCAAGACCAATGGCCGCCTCGAGGCGACGCAGGTCGACGTCTCGTCGAAATATGCAGGCCGGCTGGCCGATCTGACGGTCAAGGAAGGCGACGAGGTCACCGCCGGCCAGGTCATCGCCCGGATCTCCTCGCCGGAATACGAGGCGCAGCTACGCGCCGCTCAGGCGCAGGTGCTGCGAGCCCGTCAGGCGCTGGCCGAAGCCGAGGCCCTGATCGCCCAGCGCAGGAGTGACCAGATTCTCGCCCGGACCGATGCCGAGCGCGGCAAGGAGTTGGTCGCGAAGGGCTACCTCAGCAAGCAGGTAGACGACCAGCGCTCGGCCAAGTCCGCCGCGGCCGACGCTGCACTGCGCGCCGCCGAGGCGCAGCGCGACCAGGCCCAGTTCGCGATCCACGCCTCCGAGGCCGACGCCGAGCAGATCAAGGCCATCTTGGTCGATCTCGTTCTGCTCGCGCCGCGCAGCGGGCGCGTGCAATACCAGCTTGCCCGAACCGGCGAGGTGGTCGCGGCCGGCACCCGCGTCGTCACAATCCTCGACCTGTCGGATGTCTACATGACGATCTACCTGCCGGCGGCGCAGGCCGGGCAGCTCGCGCTCGGCGACGAGGCGCGCATCATCCTCGATCCCGTGCCGCAATATGTGGTTCCGGCAACGGTGAGCTTTGTTGCCTCCGACGCGCAGTTCACGCCCAAGGCCGTCGAGACCGCCGAAGAGCGCGAGAAGCTGGTCTTCCGCGCCAAGCTTCAGGTCGATCCGAAACTGCTCGCGAAGTACCATCGGCAGGTGAAGACCGGCGTGCGCGGGCTCGGCTTCGTGCGGACCTCGCCCAGCGCAAAATGGCCCGACTCGCTCGCCGTGAAGCTGCCATGACGGAGAACGGCCCGGCCGCCAGCCTCTCCGGCGTGACGCATCGCTACGGCAGGGTGACCGCTCTCGACGCGCTGACGCTCGACATCCCCTCCGGCCGGATGATCGGCGTGATCGGGCCGGACGGCGTCGGCAAATCGACCCTGCTCGCGCTCGTCGCCGGCGTGCGCAAGATCCAGCGGGGCAGCGTCCATGCACTCGGCGGCGATCTGAGCGATACAACCGAGCGCGCGGCCCGGCGCGGGCGTATCGCCTATATGCCGCAGGGGCTGGGACGGAACCTCTATCCGACGCTCTCGGTCTTCGAGAACATCGATTTCCACGCGAGACTGTTCGGGCAGGATGCCGCCGAGCGCCGCAGCCGCATCGACGAGCTTCTCAAGGCGACGGGGCTCGACCCCTTCGAGGGCCGGCCGGCCGCCAAGCTCTCCGGTGGCATGAAGCAGAAACTCTCGCTCTGCTGCGCGCTGATCCACGATCCTGATTTACTGATCCTCGACGAGCCGACCACAGGCGTCGACCCGCTCTCGCGCGGCCAGTTCTGGGACCTGATCGACACGATCCGCACCCGCCGCCCCGGCATGAGCGTCATCGTCGCCACCGCCTATATGGAGGAGGCCGAGCGTTTCGACTGGCTCGTCGCCATGGACGACGGCAAGGCGATCGCGACCGGCACGCCGGCCGAGCTGCGCCACAAGGCCGGGCAACCGACGCTTGAAGCCGCCTTCGTCGCGCTGCTGCCGGAAGCCAAGCGCGCGCAGCATCAGGAGGTGGTGCTGCGGCCGCGGACGATCAGCGACGACGCCGCGCCTGCGATCGAGGCCCAGGGGCTGACGCGGCGCTTCGGCAATTTCGTCGCGGTCGACCATGTCAGCTTCCGCATCGGCCGTGGCGAGATCTTCGGCTTCCTCGGCTCCAATGGCTGCGGCAAGTCGACGACGATGAAGATGCTGACCGGCCTGCTGCCGGCGAGCGAAGGCACGGCCAAACTCTTCGGCCAGCCGCTCGCAGCCGACGACATGGAGACGCGGCGTCATGTCGGCTATATGTCGCAGGCCTTCTCGCTCTATAGCGAGCTGACGGTGCGCCAGAACCTCGTGCTGCATGCCGAGCTCTACCACCTGCAGCCGGCCGAGATTCCCGGCCGGATCGCCGAGCTGCTGACCCGCTTCGATCTTGCGGCTGTCGCCGACGAGCGGCCCGACGGCCTGCCACTGGGCATCCGCCAACGCCTGCAACTCGCCGTCGCGGTGCTGCACCGCCCGACGACGCTGATCCTGGACGAGCCAACCTCGGGCGTCGACCCGATCGCACGGGACGCCTTCTGGCGCACGCTGATCGACCTGTCGCGCGACGACGGCGTTACGATCTTCCTCTCGACCCATTTCATGAACGAGGCGGAGCGCTGCGACCGCATCTCCTTCATGCATGCCGGCAAGGTGCTCGCGGTCGGCACGCCGCAGGAGCTGGTGGAGCAACGCGGCGCCGACACGCTGGAAGAGGCCTTCGTCGCCTATCTCAAGGAGGCCGCCGGTATCGAGGATGCACCGGTGGAGCAGGGCGCCGTGCCCCCCGCCGCTCTCCGGCCCGCGCCGGCGGCGCTCCTTTTCGATCCGCGCCGACTCTGGGCCTGTGCCCGGCGGGAGACGATGGAGCTGCTGCGCGACCCGATCCGGCTGAGCTTCGCCTTTCTCGGGCCGGTGCTGCTGATGCTGGCCTTCGGCTTCGGGATCTCCTTCGACGTCGAGAACCTGAAATTCGCGGCCTTCGACCAGGACAACTCGATGGAGAGCCGGCAACTGGTCGAGGCCTTCTCCAGTTCGCGCTATTTCTCCGAGCGGGCCCCGATCCGATCGGCCGAGGAGCTCGACCGGCGTCTGCGCAGCGGCGAACTCCAGCTCGCGATCGAGATCCCGCCCTCTTTCGGCCGCGACCTGATGGCAGCGCGGACACCCGAACTCTCCGTCTGGCTCGACGGCGCCATGCCATTCCGGGCGGAGACGACGCGCGGCTACGTCACGGGTTTGGCCGCGCAATATACGCGGGACTTCACCGCTGCCCATGCAGCATCGAGCCATGCGCCGGTTCTGGTCACGATCGAGACCCGCTTCCGCTATAATCAGGACTTCAAGAGCGCCAATGCGATGGTGCCGAGCGTGATCATGCTGATGCTGATCCTGATCCCGGCGATCATGTCGGCGATCGGCGTGGTCCGCGAGAAGGAAACCGGCTCGATCGCCAATTTCCGCTCGACGCCGATCAGCCGCTTCGAATTCCTGTTCGGCAAGCAACTGCCCTATATCGCCATCGCCATGGGCAGCTTCGTCATGCTGGTCGTGATCGCGCTGATCGTCTTCGCGGTGCCGATAAAGGGCTCGGCTTGGGTGCTGGGGCTCGCGACCCTGCTCTATGTCTCGGCGACGACCGGCTTCGGCCAGCTTATCTCCAGCTTCACGCGCACGCAGGTCGCCGCGGTCTTCGCCACGGCGATCCTGTCGATCATCCCGGCGGTGAATTTCTCCGGCTTGATGGTGCCGGTTGCCTCGCTCTCGGGGGGCGGCCGGATCATCGGCATGAGCCTGCCGCCCGCCTGGTACCAACCCGTTAGCGTCGGCGTCTTCACCAAGGGGCTGGGCGCGGCCGAGCTCTGGCCCAATCTGCTGGCACTGGCCGGGTTCTTCCTGCTCTTCCTCGTCGTCGCGCAACTGGCGCTGCGCAAGCAGGAAGCCTGAGATGGCCCCGCTCCTGATCCATCTCCAGAACATCCTGCGCCTCGTCGTTAAGGAGCTGCGCAGCCTGCGGGCCGATCCGATCATGCTGGTGCTGGTCGCCTACACCTTCACCGTCGCGGTTTACACGGTCGCCAACGGCGTAAAGCTGGAGGCGCGCGACCTCACCATCGGCATCGTCGACGAGGACCAGTCGGAGTTCTCGCGCAGCCTGCTCGGCGCCTTCGGCCCGCCCCTGTTCAAGCTGTCGAAGCGCATGGCGGCCGGCGAGATCGACGCCGAGATGAATTCCGGCCGCCTCGTCTTTGTGCTGGAAGTCCCGCCCCGGTTCCAAGCGGACCTGCTGGCCGGGCGGCAGACGGCCTTGCAGCTCAATATCGATGCGACGGCGATGACCCAGGCCGGCAACGGCGCGGTCTATATCCAGCAGATCATCGCCCAGGAGATCGCCAACCGGCAGGCCGGGCGCGAGACCACGACGCCCTTGCCGATCAGTCTGGTGGTGCGGGCGCGCTTCAACCCCAATCTCGATTCCGGCTGGTTCAGCTCGGTGATGCAGGTGCTGAACAACGTCACCCTGCTGACCATCATCCTGACCGGCGCGGCGTTGATCCGCGAGCGCGAGCAGGGCACTGTCGAGCACCTGCTGGTGATGCCGGTCACGCCGGTCGAGATCATGCTCGCCAAAATGACGGCGAATGCGCTGGTCATCCTGGCCGCGGCGGTGGCCTCGCTCGTCTTCGTCGTCGAATGGGCGCTCGGCGTGCCGATCGCCGGCTCGCTCCTGCTCTTCGTGCTGGGCACGGCGGTCTATGCCTTCGCGGTGGCGGCGCTCGGCGTCCTGCTCGGCACGCTGGCAACGACGATGGGCCAGTTCGGCCTGCTCGCCATCCCGGTCTTCGTAGTCACTCAATTGCTGTCCGGCGCGACGACCCCGATGGAAAGCATGCCGATGTGGCTGCAATGGCTCATGCGGACCTTCTCGCCGACGCCGCATTTCGTCGCCTTTTCACAAGGCGTACTCTATCGTGGCGCCGGGATCGACGTGGTCTGGCCCGAGATCGCCAAGATCGGCGCGATCGGCGCGGCCTATTTCGCTGTCGCGCTTGCCCGCTTCCGAAAGGTGATCTTCGCGTGAATCCGTTTGCGCTGCGGCGTGGAGGCAAGTCTGGCCCTTGGACGAATGCGGTAGCTTAAGGGGAGCCCGAGCAAGCCTTGCCTCCGGCAAGTTTCAGCACAACAAACTGCTTCGCCATGTCGTGGACGAGGAAGAGACTTAAACGGGCCTCGGAAGCGGACGAGCTGTCGAAGCGGACCGCCACTGACGTCAATCGGGCATTTAAGCCATCAACTGATCCGCAAAAATAGTACGACCACGCTCACCTGCGAAGTATTCCTTGAGCCAGGGGTCTTGGTGGTCCAACAGGTCCGCCAGCGTTCCGACGGCGACAACCTTGCCTCGCGCGATGGCCGCGATCCTGTCGCAGGTCGCGTGCAGGCTGCTCAGATCATGGGTGATCATCATCACCGTCAAGCCCAGACTAGCCTTGAGGGTCAGCAGAAGCTGGTCGAAGGCGTCGGCAGCGATTGGATCGAGCCCCGATGTCGGCTCGTCGAGAAACAGAATGTCCGGATCGAGGGCTAACGCCCGGGCCAAGGCGGCTCGCTTGGTCATGCCGCCCGACAGTTCGGCCGGGTATTTTTGTGCCGCATCGAGCGGCAGTCCGACCATCTCGATCTTCAGCAGCGTCATTTCGGTCAGCAGGCTCGGCGACAGATGCAGAAGCTCGCGCATCGGGAGTTGGATGTTCTCCGCGATCGTCAAGGACGAGAACAGGGCGCCCTGCTGGAACATCACGCCGCAGCGCTGTTCGAGGGCTCTGCGCTCATTTTGCCGAAGGTCATCGAGATCTCTGCCGAAGATCTCGATGACGCCGCTTCGCTTGGGGAGAAGGCCGAGGATCGTTCGCGCCAGGACGGACTTGCCGGAGCCGGAAGCTCCGATGACGCCGAGAATTTCGCCGCGCATGATGTCTAGATCGAGGTGATCCAACACCGCCTTGGTGCCGAAGACGACTTCGAGATCTCGGACGCGAACGGCTAGTTCACTTTTTCCCGGACCCTGTTCTTGCTCGGTCGCAACCATGAACGGCTCTCCGACTGCAAGGCAGTAGTTGAGCAAGGCGGTTGGCCCGTTGGGGAACTCGCCCGAGGCAACCGCCTCGCGACGCTAATGAGCGAGAAAAAGCGGTACGGGGGAGCTGTCGATCAGATCCGCGGTCACGCCGCCGAGCACCCATTCCCTGAAGCGTGAATGGCCATAGGCTCCGATGACGATCAGGTCCGCCGAAATCCGCCTAGCCTCGGAGAGGAGGGCATCTGTCGGCGACGTCTCCGTATTGAGCACGGTTGCCGTCGCCTCGATACCGTGCGGCACGAACACGAACTGCGGTGTCAAAATGAGAATGCTGACGAACATCATCTTGATGTCGAGTACGGCGAGGTAGACGAAGACGCTTACCAGAAAGCCGACTTCGACGATCGGCAGGCTCAGGCTTGAACCTACGAAGGCGCCGATATCGTCCGCCTCGGCGAGGATCATCGCCAGTCCGGTTCCGCTGCCGAGAGCGCTATCCTCGGCACTCAATCCTTCGAGCCGCCTCGTGACCACGAGACGCAGATCCCGGGTGGCGCATTCGCCCAGCCAGGCGCGATAGACGTTCATGACCAGCTTCGCCAGTCCGAATGCCAATAGGATGGCGAATTGAACGGCGACGAGCGTCAGAATCGTGGTGAGCGAGCCGGCGTGGACGGCCGTGTCGATAATCCGCCTTTGCGTTTCAATCGGAGACGCATTGAGTAGGAAGACCGCAACCGACAGGACGCAGACGGCCGCTTGATGCCAGCCTCCCGACCAGAGGATGAAGCGCAGGAACGAGGAGGGGAGGATCAATCCCTCGGTGTCTTGGCGCGGGGGCTCCGCTATCGATGCTATGAGTTGCGAAAGCTTCATGGGACCAGGACCGCCGCTCCCTGCAACCGACCGGCGCGCAGGTCGGACAGTGCCTCGTTTGCCTGTTCCAGCCGATAGACCGTGGTTTTCGTCGCGATGCCCGCCTGTCGGGCGACGGACAGGAATTCATGGCCGTCGGCTCGCGTGAGGTTGGCGATCGAGACCAATTCGCGTTCGTGCCAGAGCAGGTCGTAGCCGAAGCTGGGAATGTCGCTCATATGGATGCCGCCGCAGACGACGCGCCCGCCCTTCGCGACTGCGCTCAGGGCCAGCGGGATCAATGTACCGAAGGGGGCGAAGATCAGCGCGGCGTCGAGTGGCACCGGTGGCTTTTCCTCGGAACTACCCGCCCAGCAAGCACCGAGCGATAGGGCATGGGCCTGGGCCGCCTCATCGCCCGGGCGGGTAAAGGCATAGACCTCGCGCCCCTGCCAGCGACAGATCTGGGCGAGGATGTGAGCGGCGGCGCCGAAGCCGTAGAGGCCGACCCGCCGCGCTGCGCAGGCGCTGCGCAGGCTGCGCCATCCGATCAACCCTGCGCACATCAAGGGTGCGGCGGCGACGGGATCGGGGAATTCGTCGAGAGGGAAGACATAGGCCGCTTCGGCAATCACGTGAGTGGCGAAGCCGCCGTCGCGCGTATATCCGGTGAATTCAGGAGTATCGCACAGGTTCTCGCGCAGGCTGCGGCAGTAGGGGCAATGCCCACATGTATGCCCCAGCCAGCCGAGGCCGACGCGCCGGGCGAGCAGTTCGGGCGCAACATCCGTTCCGATAAGGTCGACCCGACCGACGACCTCGTGGCCGGGAACGCGCGGGTATTGCAGATCAGGTAGTTCGCCATCGATGACGTGCAGATCCGTGCGGCAGATCGCACAGGCCTCGACCCTGATCCGCAGCTCTCCCGGGGCAGGTGCGGGATCGGGGCGTGTCTCCTCGATGAGCGGGCTGCCCGCGGCGTTCAGAACCATCGCCTTCATGGGATTCTCCCGCTCTGCGCGCTGAGGAACCTACCGGAGATGAGGGCGCATCGGCTTTGACCAAGCTCAAGGAACGCCCGGCATTCGCAGCGCATCTTGGTGGGAGCTTCGAAGGAAGAACGCCATGCATTCCTCGTCCCGAACCGGCTTGGCCCGGAAGTCCAAGCGGCAGCAACCTTGCAGGGAGGAGACGCTCGGCGAAGAGGCGTTCTCGGCGATCGATCGGATGCGCGAAGCTGCAACGGCGAAATTCACCGGCGGCTTCTCACCGATGGCCTTGACGCTGGCCTATCTCGACTGGGCTATCCACCTGACAGCCGCGCCCGGCAAGCAATACGAACTCGCGAGCAAGGCGATGCGCAAGGGAGCTCGTCTGGCAGGACACGCCCTATCGGGTCTTTTCCAGACCGATGTCGATCCCTGCATTCGGCCGTTGCCCGGCGATCATCGCTTCACCGCCCCCGAATGGGGAAGGCGGCCCTTCAGCTTCATGGCGCAGGCCTTCCTGCTCAATCAGCAATGGTGGCACAATGTCACGCATGAGGTGCCGGGCCTCGAGCGCCACCATGAAGAGGTGGTTTCCTTCATCACCCGGCAGGTTCTCGACGTCTTCTCTCCGTCCAACAACCCGCTGACCAATCCGGAGGTGATCGAACGCACCCGCCAGACCGGAGGCGCGAATCTCATCGAGGGCTGGAAGAACTGGGCCGAGGATATCCAAAGGCAGCTTGCCGGGCGGCCTCCCGTTGGCGCGGAGCGCTTCGTCGTCGGTCGGGACGTGGCGGCGACGCCGGGTAAGGTCGTCTTCCGCAACCACCTGATCGAGCTGATCCAATACGCGCCGTCGACAACGACCGTCCATGCCGAGCCGATCCTGATCGTGCCCGCCTGGATCATGAAGTACTACATCCTCGACCTGTCGCCGGAGAATTCGCTGGTGCGCTACCTCGTTGGCGCAGGCTACACGGTCTTCTGCATCTCCTGGCGAAACCCCGATGCCGACGACCGGGAGCTCGCCCTCGATGATTACCGCCGCAGTGGCGTGATGGCTGCGCTCGACGCGATCACGACCATCATGCCCGGCCGGAAAGTTCACGCTGCCGGATACTGTCTAGGCGGGACGCTGCTGGCGATCGCAGCCGCGGCGATGGTGCGCGACGACGATGGGCGGCTGGCCTCGCTGACCTTCCTCGCGGCCCAGACCGATTTCAGCGAGCCGGGCGAGCTCGCGCTGTTCATCGATACGAGCGAGCTGCGTTTCCTCGACAGCATGATGTGGAACCGCGGCTACCTGTCGGCCGACCAGATGGCCGCGGCCTTTCAGCTCCTGCGCTCGAACGATCTGGTCTGGTCGCGACTGGTGCACGACTATCTGATGGGCGAACGCTCCCCGATGTTCGATCTGATGGCCTGGAATGCGGATTCCACGCGCATGCCCTATCGCATGCAGGCGGAATACCTGCGCGGCCTCTATCTCGACAACGACCTGGCGAGCGGCCGTTTCATGGTGGAGGGCCGACCGGCAGCGCTCCAGAATATCCGCACGCCGACCTTCGCGGTCGCGACCGAGCGCGACCATGTCGCGCCGTGGCGTTCAGTCCACAAGCTGCACCTGCTGATCGATGCCGACTTGACCTTCGTGCTGACGAGCGGCGGGCACAATGCGGGGATCGTCAGCAAGCCCGGTCATCCCGGGCGCCGGTATCGGATGCTCGCGAAGAAGCATGGCGACATCTGTCTCGGTCCCGACGAATGGTCCGCCGCTGCCCGACCCCGCGAAGGCTCGTGGTGGGAGGCCTGGACGGAATGGCTCGAGGGCTTATCGTCACCCGAGCAGGTCGTGCCACCCGAGTTCGGTGACGCTGGAAGCGGACGAGAACCGCTCTGCGATGCACCGGGAACCTATGTGCTGCAAAGGTGAGCCGTGGATCAGGAGCTCCTCGCCAACCGGACCTTCGACGAGATCGCGATCGGCGAAAGCGCGTCCGCCGTCCGCATCGTCCGGCCTGACGACATCGAGCTGTTCGCTGCCGTCTCGGGGGATGCCAACCCCGCCCATCTGGATGCAGCCTTCGCTGCGGGTGATCCGATCGGGCATGTCGTGGCGTACGGCATGTGGACCGCGGCGCTGGTCTCGGCGGTGCTCGGCACGAAGCTGCCCGGACCGGGTACGATCTATCTCGGGCAGGATCTGCGCTTCCTGAAGCCGGTCACGCCCGGCGATACCATTACGGCGACCGTCACGGTCCGAAGCAAGGAGGCGTCGAAGCGAGCCGTCGTGCTGGATACGGCTTGCTCCAACCAGCGCGGCGAACCGGTTTTGTCCGGCACGGCGACGGTGATGGCACCCGGCCAACGCGTGACCCGGCCGCGCCTGCGCCTTCCCGAGGTCACGCTGAAGCATTCCGATCGCTACGACAGCATCATGGCGCAAGCCCGTGCCCTGCCGCCGTTGAGCGCCGCGATCGTCCATCCCTGCTCGCCGGAAGCCATCCTGGCCGCGATCGAAGTCCGTGACGAGGGGCTGTTGCAGCCGGTTCTCGTTGGCCCGGAGGCGAAGATCCAGGTTGCCGCGGAGAAGGCAGGTGTCGCGCTCGACGGGATCGCAATCGAGCCCGCTCCGCATAGCCATGCCGCCGCCGCACGTGCCGTCGAGCTCGCCGTGGCGGGCCGGGTCGCGACCCTCGTGAAGGGCAGTCTCCACACGGACGAACTGCTCGGCGCCGTCGTCGCCCCGGGCTCGGGTCTCACGACCGAACGGCGCATCAGCCATGTCTATGCGATGAGCCTGCCGGCCTATCCCAAGCCGCTGATCGTGACGGACGCCGCGGTCAACATCCAGCCGACGCTGATGCAGAAGCGCGACATCTGCCAGAACGCGATCGACATGCTGCATGTGCTCGGCCTGGAAGAGCCGCTGGTAGCGGTGCTCGCCGCCGTCGAGACCGTCAGCGACCGGATGCCCTCGACGCTCGATGCCGCCGCGCTCACCGTGATGGCGGCGCGCGGCCAGATCACCGGAGCCAAGGTCGACGGTCCGCTCGCCTTCGACAACGCGATCAGCCCGGAGGCGGCCCGGACCAAGGGGATCGCCTCTCCGGTCGCAGGCCAAGCCGACATCCTTCTCGTACCGGATCTGGAGGCAGGCAACATGCTGGCCAAGCAACTGATCTATTTCGCCAATGCCGATGCGGCAGGACTTGTGCTTGGCGCGCGCGTGCCGATCATCCTGACGAGTCGGGCTGATTCCCTGAAGACCCGCATCGCCTCGGCGGCGCTGGCAAAGCTCGTCGCCGCCCATCGCCAATCCCTTACGGTGCCGGCATGAGCGAGCGGCTTCTCGTCACCTTCAATGCCGGCTCCTCGACGGTGAAGATCGGGCTGTTCGCGCTGACCTAGGCTGGACCGAAGCGGATCGGCAAGGGGGTGATCGATTTCCGCGAACCGCCCTTGCGCTTCCGGCTGATCGAAGGGCCCGACACCTTCGATATCGCTCTCGAAGCGAACCCTGGCGCTGCGCTCGACATCGTTCTGAGCGAGGCCTTCCGGCGGCTTTCCTGGCATTTCGACCTCGGCAACGTCGTCGCGATGGGCCATCGCATCGTCCATGGCGGCGAGAGCTTCGACGGTCCCGTCCGCGTCGACGACGCTGTCATGAGGGCACTTGAGGCGCTTGTTCCTCTGGCGCCGCTCCATCAGCCGCAGAGGCTCGGGCTGATCCGTGCGATCCGCAAGCTACGGTTGGAACTGCCGCAGACGGCATCCTTCGATACGGCATTTCACCGAACCAATGCCGATGTCGCGCGCCGCTTCGCCATTCCCCGCGCGATGCACGATCAGGGCATCAAGCGCTACGGCTTCCACGGCCTCTCCTATCGCTTCATCGCCGGCGAGCTGGCGCGCAGTGAGCCGGTGATCGCGAAGGGCCGCGTGGTGGTCGCGCATCTCGGCAGCGGCGCCAGCCTCTGCGGACTGGAAGGCGGCATCAGTCGCGATACGTCGATGGGCTTCTCGGCGCTCGACGGCATTCCGATGGCAACCCGGTGCGGAGCGATCGACCCCGGCGTCCTGCTGCATCTGCTCGCCGAGGGTTACGATGTCGGTCGGTTGGAAGATCTGCTCTACCGCCGCAGTGGCTTGCTCGGCGTTTCCGGAATCAGCCCCGAAGCCGCAATCTCCTCGAAAGGCCCGAGGCACACGAGGCTCTCGACCTTTTCTGCTTTCGCATGGCGGGGGAGGTCGGTCGGCTTGCGGCGACGCTTGGTGGTCTCGACGCGATCGTCTTCACGGCCGGAATCGGCGAGCATCAGCCGCCAATCCGCGCCGCCGTGGCGAGGCGATTGAAATGGTTGGATCTCGAGCTCGGCGAGGCCGCGAATGGGGCCAACGCAACCCGGATCAACGGGTCAATTCACGTGTCGCGGCTTTAGTGATCCCGACCGACGAGGAAGCTGGCATCGCCGAAGATGCATTGGCGGTGGCAAGATCAACAGGATAGCTGCCTGAGCCGAATGGTTGAATCTCGACTCAGACAGGCTTCCGAATTGAGACTTAAGCTGCAGCCTTGTGGTTGCCAGTCCAGCCCGACACGTATTGTGCGCCGACGCCGGTCCAGGCATCCATATTCTTCCGCGCGAGCGTCGACAATTTCTCGGCCTCGTCGGCATAGGCGCCGCCGACGCCCTTGGCGAAATCCTGCTGGGCGTCGACCGCCTGGCCGATCTCCTTGCAGCGGCCGAGCTTGGCGCAGAACTCCGCTTGGGCTTGCATGCGGCGGCCCATGAAGGCCAGGATTTCCGAGGTGATCGCGAACTGGGTCTCCCAGATTTTCTGCGGCAGCACGGTTGCCGTGGCGAGCTGCGCTTTGACAATCTGCATGCCTTCGTCGACCATGGCGGTGGGGCCGATCTGGTCCGGAGCGAGAGAGTTGGAGACAGGCTTCGTCGTAGGCATGTGAACCTCCTGAATTGTCTCGGTCGCCTGAATGGTGGCAATGGAAAGATTCCTCCGGGATCGTCTTCCGGTCTTTGATGCAACGCAAATTCCGGAGGCGACGGGAATCTTTTCGATGGCTGCGTCCAGTGCCGGGATTCTCATGTATCGCGTTGCGGAGGAAGGAACCCAGGTTCTCCTCGTCCATCCGGGTGGCCCGTTCTGGCGGCGCAAGGATTTCGGCGCCTGGTCCATCCCGAAGGGCGAGCCATGTCCGGAGGAGTCCGCCGAAGATGCGGCGCGGCGGGAGTTCGCCGAAGAGCTGGGAACCGTGCTCGAGGGGTCTCTCGCTCCGCTGGGATGTATTCGACAAAGGTCCGGAAAGATCGTCGAAGCCTTTGCCATCGAGGGCGACCTGGACACGGAGCGGATTCGTTGCGGCAGCGAGGTTGAGCTGGAATGGCCGCGCGGCAGCGGACGGATTCACCGATTTCCCGAGATCGACCGAGCGGCCTGGTTCTCGCTTCCCGAGGCGCGGTTGCGCATCCTGGCGACGCAAGCAGAACTCATCGAGCGTCTCGAGAAACGGCTACTCGATGAAACGCTTCGTCCTATCGATCGGTGATCTGCCTATTTGCAGATCTGCGACAAAAAAGGATAATATTTGATGCGGTTTTTTTATCCTTTGCCTTAAGCAGCGTCGTCAACGCGTGTTCTATTGATTTTCGTAAGTGATTATCGAGCATTGATTTGCCCGTGGCGCAGAAATAAGCGCTGAGAAGCAGGGTGTTGCATTGGTCACAATCGGATTGAGGGTCGACCATATTCGACATTGTTGACCTCGCACGCCACACGATTTCTCTGTTTCAAATCGGCAGGGGAGCGCTACATGGAAGCGCGGCGCCGGAATCAAGACCTTGAAC
This sequence comes from Allobosea sp. GW822-FHT03F07, assembly GCF_058801345.1. Classification (NCBI taxonomy): domain Bacteria; kingdom Pseudomonadati; phylum Pseudomonadota; class Alphaproteobacteria; order Hyphomicrobiales; family Alloboseaceae; genus Allobosea; species Allobosea sp. GW822-FHT03F07. The sequence goes on along the minus strand of NZ_JBXAND010000005.1, from coordinate 11,491 downwards.
GCGGGATGAAGTTGCGTCCGTGGATGCCGCCGAACTCCAACTCAGTCGGGCAATCTCTTATCGCCAAGGCCCGATTTCTCGTTTTCGGGAAAGCGGCAATCACAGTTGCCGGGCTGCGCGCCGATCCGCTCGATCTGCCCGCTAGGCCAAATCCTGATCACGCTTCCATCGTCGCGCATGAGGTATGCCGGGATCAGAGCGGAATGGGTTCTTCGAATGCTCTGCTCTTCCGGCTTCGCCAGTCGTGTCGCAAGCATAATCGATCCTCGACATGAGTCAGCCTTCGAGATTGTCTGGAGGGACCGACCGAGACGCGGATCGCGGCCGGTCTGATTCTCTCGGGAAGTTCTCAGGCCACTGCTAGACGGTCCTCGACAATCGCGACCCCGGGAGCGGCCCAGGCCGCTCGTTCGGCGAGCACACGTTCGTGCCAGGCGCTCACCTTGCCCTCGAGGGTCACCCGGCCGCCCGATACGAGCACGCGGATCTGGTTCGCCTCGAGTTCCGCATTGCGCTTCAAAGCGTCCTCGATCCGGTGCTTGATGTCGCCGGCCTGGACGGCGGGCTTGATGGTAATGTTATTGGTGATGCCGGTTACGCCCGACAGCTTCCGAATGGCGGTTTCTGCGGCGCTGCTCTGGAAGTACCAGGGGACCTCGCCGGTCAGGGTGACCCAGCCCTTCTGCACCTTGAGTTGGACTTTGCCTTTGGGAATGGTGGTGTCCCATTCGATGATCTTGAGCGCCCGCTGCGCGATCTCGTCATCGTTCGTCTTCTGATCGGAAGGCCAGCGGACCTCGATTTCCTGCGCGATCGCGCGGACGCCTTTCACGCGCTGGACGACGCGCTCGGCCATCAGCTTCTCGGCGTAGCTGCCGACATGGCCGGATAGGGTCACGACACCGTTCTCGGCGGCGACGCCGGATATGGGCCGCATTGACGCTGGGCTCGAATTCAAGCTCGTTCAGGACGTTTTCGCGAAGAGACAAATCACCCATGGCAACCTCCTGTGTTTGGGTACGTTTGTATTCTAGCGTTTAGAGGCAATTTCAAATTAGCGATTATCAATCTTTAGGTGCTTGAAAAGCCATTATTGTTTTATTAACTTAGAATTTGTTTAGGTTTCAGTGCGACATTAAGCAGGCTATTGGTGAACGGGCGAGAAGATCGCCAGTAACGCCTCCGAAAACCCATTCTCGCATCCGGTTGTGCCCGTAGGCGCCCGACACGATCAGATCGCTACCTTCCTCAAGCGCAGCATCCACGATGGCATCGGCGCGGGAACCCGACAGCGATGCGCGTGCCAGGGGCCGACTGGCAATGCCGTGGCGCTCCAGGTGCGCGCAGACATCCTCCGTGCCCGCCGTACTTGCTTCCCCGTCAACGGAAAGCACCGTCACGGTTTCGGCGCGTTGGAGAAATGGCAGCGCATCGAGCACCGCGCGCCGCGCTTCCCTTGTATCCTTCCAGGCTACTGTGACACTCCGGGCTAGTATCTCCCGGCCGTCGTGCGGGACGACAAGCACGGGGCGGCCCAATCGCAAGACTGCGTCGCCGGGATCGATCGTCATGAGCCGTTGGGAAGTTCCCAAAGACGACCTTGCTACGACCACGAGATCCGCGGCGCGTGCCTGGCTGGCGATGAACGAGTTGGGCTCTTCAATACTCCAGCGCCACTCGATGTCCGGCAGCGAGCCGGCACCACGTCGGAAGTTCGTCTCTGCTTGCGCGAGGTCTTCCATGGCGGCGTTTCGGGCATTCTCGACTAGGATCGGACGCGCGGTACCCAAACCGTCTTCGAGATAGGGGATCGCTGCCTCCTCGGCGGCAACGCCGATCAGGCGGCTGCCGAAACGGGATGCGAGCGAGGTAGCCAGCTCCACACGGTTTTCGGCGCCGCTCGACAGTCCCACGCAAACCATGATGCTGGCGAAGTTGCGAATGTTCGAACTCATCGCGGAGCCTTCGAGTGCGAGGATCACGCCGAACGGCGGTTCAGCGCGGAGGAGGAACGAAAGTTCCGCTGCTTCACCCGCAGGCGGGTTGATTTCAGCTTCATCGATGCAACTCGGAAGGGCAACAGAACCCCATCCTCGGCATTTCTGATCGAAATATAGTCGCCCGCTCCGAAGCGACGGCCGTCGAACCGGAACCCGGGTTCGTCGTCGGCAGTGCTGGCATCGTCGTAGTCGATGCACCAAGTTGCACCGTCCGATCAGCCGGCCCGATGCACCAGCAAGCCGTTTCGATCGGCTTCACCAACCCAGAAGCGTCGAACACGGCACTTGTCGCGGTTTCGCAGCCAAGCTTTGGGATCAAGATGAAGTTTCGTGTCCAGCGGTGCGTGAATCTCGTATCCGCAGCCTGGGTGTCCGTCCGGATCCACGGGCGTTCGCGCAAGATGGAGCGTTACGACATACATCATTGGCATTCTAGATTGATCAGGCAGCCGCTCCCCCGATTGCCCCTCATTGCGGCAAGCGCCGGGACCCAACGTGGGGAATGCGATCGCTTGCCGCGCACTGCCGACGGCGTCAGGCCGCCTTGACGGGGATGACCTCTTCCTCCGGCTGAGCCTTTGCCTGTCTCGGCACGTTGATGGTCAGGATGCCGTTGGCGAAGTTCGCTTCGATCTTGTCGGCGGCGATGTCGTCAGGCAGGCGAAACGAGCGGACGAAGGAACCGTAGCGGCGCTCGGAGACATAGGCGTCCTCGTCCTTGCGCTCCTTCTCGCTCTTCTTCTCGCCGCTGATCGTCAGAACGCCTTCGGATAGTTTGACCTGGACGTCAGCCAGGGCCATGCCCGGAAGCTCGGCCGTGATCTCGTAGAGCTTGTCCGTCTTGGACACGTCGACCGCAGGGACGCTCCCCCAACGCTCGAAGCGCGGCAGGGATAGGTCGAAGGAAGGCGTGCTCGCGAACGGACGTCGGCCGGAGCGAAAGCCGAAAGTGTCGAACAGCCTCTCCATCTCGCTCCAGAAACCTTCCAGGCCCGCCGGCTCGGTTCGGCGGGGCGAAGGCGCACGGGTTTCACTCTTGATCGGAAGCTTGGTTGCTGCTTCTGCCATGATGGCCTCCTGTGAGACGATGGCGAGCGGTGCGGTAGAGCCGCGAAGATCGTGCCGCTCGATCGAAGCCCGGGACCTGACGCACGGCCTACCGGACCGATGGCGTGAACCAAGCACGGATCTCGGTCGGTTACTTTGAGAGAAATCAAAAACGAAATGATGGGAGAGCGAGCTGCTCAGGGCCTGCGATCATGGGCGAACTGGCGCCGCTTCCAAGCGAGCCGGAAGCGCCATTCTTTCGGCCCTGCAAGCGTTCGCAACGCGTTGAGAATGACCGCGATATCGATGCCCTCCTGAAGAAGGGCCCCGGCCACGGGAGGGATCAAACCGAAGGCGGCGAAAACCATGGCGATGCCGGACAAGCCAAGGCCCACGACGATGCTCTGCCGGGCGATCTCGTGGGTCCTTTGCGCGATCGCGACAGCTTCCGCCACCCGTTCGACCTTGTCGACGAGGATCACGACATCTGCCGCCTCCGACGAAGCCGTCGCGCCTCTTGCGCCCATCGCCATGCCGATATCGGCCGCCGCGAGGGCAGGGGCGTCATTGAGGCCGTCGCCCACCATCATCGTGGCTTGCCGATCCCTTTCAGCCATGATGGCAGTGACCTTCTCGGCAGGGCTGCAATTCGCCCGAACCTCGTCGATGGAAAGCTGAGCCGCGACCGCGGCGGCCGTCTCGGCATCGTCGCCCGTTACCATGAGAACGCGGTCGACGCCGATATCGCGCAGACGCCTCAGTGTCTGGGAAGCGTCGGGACGGATGGCATCCGCCATGGTCAGCAGAGCGACAGCCTTTCCCTCGACGGTCACGAAAATTCTGAGAGCACCGGGGGATTCGTGCCATTCTTCCTGTGATGGAATCCAGCCCGGAAGCGGAGCCTCTCCAAGCACGAGGCTTCGAGAGCCAGCCCGGAGCCGACGGCCGTCCACGGTCCCATCAAGGCCCGAGCCCCGATATTCGCGGACATCGGAAGGGTGCGAGAGAGGAAGCCCCTTTCGGTGTGCAAGCCCGACGAGCGTCTCGGCCAGCACATGATGGGAGGCTTGCTCAAGCGAAGCCACGAGCCGCAGGATCTCGTCCGCCTCGACATCGGGAGCGGTGTGCAGCGCGACCAGCCGCGCGCCGCCCTCGGTCAAGGTTCCCGTCTTGTCGAAGATCGCCGTGCGGGTGCGCCCGAGCGCTTCGATGGCGGAGCTGCCCTTGATCAGAATGCCTGAACGCGCCGCTCGCGAGACCCCACCGATGAAGGCGACCGGAGCTGCCAGGATGAGCGGGCAGGGGGTGGCGACTACCAGGACGGCGAGGGCTCGGATCGGATCCCCGGACAGCCACCAGGCCAGCCCGGCGACGAGCAGGGTTGCCGGCAGCAGGAGCAGGGCAAAGCGGTCGGCCATGCGGATGAAGGGGGCTTTCGCGGTTTGCGCCGCTTCAACCATCCGGACGATGCCGGCGTAAGTGCTCTCGTTCGCGGCCGCGGCGGCGCGGTAGCGAACGGCTTCGCCCGCATTCACGGTGCCGCTGCGCAGCAGGTCGCCCTTCGATCTGGTTTCAGGCAGAGGTTCGCCGGTCACGGCGGACTCGTCTAGCTTGGCCCGTGCATCGAGCAGTACGCCATCGACAGGCAGCAATTCGCCGGCGCGAACCAGGAGCTCGTCTCCGGGACGGACCTCCTCCGCGGCGATATCGACAAGCCCATTCGCTTCCCGACGATGGGCGATCCGCGGGCTGCGATCCCGTAGCGAACGGAGTTCCCGCTCCGCCTTGCCCCGCGCGTAATCCTCCAACAGGTTCCCGCCAGAATACATCATGGCGACCACGGTTCCCGCCAGGGGCTCCCCCATGGCGATGGACGCGACCATGGCCACGAGCGCAATGGCGTCCACCCCGACGCGTCCGATCAACAGGTCACGGAGGATCGAAATGGTGAGCGCCGCGGCGACGGGAATGGTGGCCGCGCTCCAGATGAGATTTCCTGACACCGTCCAATCGAGATAGCTGACGACGAGCCCCGCGATGGTGCCAGTGAACGCGACTGCGAGCAGGGTCAGATGGATAGCGATCTCAGGCATGAACCCTCTTCGAGAAGCGCAATTGAGGACACTTTTTATCCCGACCTCAATGCCCGGCCGGCGGCCGCGGAGCGATGATACGGTCGTGCAGGATCATCCCGGTTGCCATCGCCACGACGAAAAGGAAGACTGGCACCGATCCCAGCGACAGTGCCGAGACGGCCGGGCCGGGGCAGAACCCTGCCAGGCCCCAACCGACTCCGAACATAACCGAGCCGGCGACGAGCCGTCCGTCGATCCTCATCTTCGTCGCGATCAAGGTCCGTAGAAGCGCCTGTCAGCTCATCGCATGAACTCCATCGGTGTCGCGGTGGCGATCCCGGCCATGAGATAAGGTCAAGGTGGCCGCAATCGAGTGCTTCGACAACCGGCGATCTCGCGGCGACGAGCTTCAGCCTGACTCCATGGCTTGGGCTTCGGAATTCCTGCGGATGCCGCGCCGACCAACGCTCGCCGTTAAAATGAAGCCGTACTTGCAGCCCAGCAAGGCTGCTCTCAGCCAGCCGATGATCAACCAGATGGCTTTCAGCGTGAAGGCGGCTCAGGCGGGGTCAGCTTGATACGCAGCGTGTCAATGAGATTAGCGATGCAGGCTGGCCCAGATGACTGCGAAGATTGCACCAACTGCATAACCGATAGCACTTGTCATCGCGATAGCCGGCTCTGCCGAACTCGAAGCTATCGACGACCCAGCCTGGTCGGATGAAATGCAGCCAGAATGTGAGTAGGCGCCCAACGTTGACCCCGCGAGCCATGCCTTTAACTAATTGATTCGAATGAATAATTTTTGTGCTCACAGCGGTCGCGATCGGCGCCGGTTGTGACCCTTCTGGCGAGGAAGATAACCTCGTAGCTTGAATGGTTTAGACAACATTGGAGACGGGGTCGCGCTTCGGTGCTCAATCACAATGTGGCACCTGCGATCACGTCGGCAGCGACTCTGACTTCTTCCAGCGGGCGCTCCTAGCCGGCGGGGGGCAAGGCCATTTGCCGAACCGCAGCCGCGAGCGGGACCAATACGCTGTGCCCTCCGCATATCTGCGACTTCGGCCGATTCGTCCGACTGGAGCTTGCGCCTGCCCATCATCACTCACTTATCCGCCGGAGTTCCGGCGGCAAATGGTCGAGCTGGTTCGATCGGGGCGAGCGCCTGAAGAGCTGTCGCGGGAAGTCGAGCCGACCGCGCAATCCATCGCGAACTGGGTCCGTCAGGCTGATCGCGATACCGGCAGGCGCAGCGACGGCCGAGCGCGAAGAGCTGATCCGCCTTCGCCGTGAAAACCAGCGCCTGCTCCAGGAGCGCGATATCCCGTCAAAGGCGGCTGCCTGGTTCGCGCGGGAGAGCAAGGCGAACCCGAACCGGTTTTCTTGGTTCTGAGCGCGCACTAGGCCGTCTTCCCGATCAAGGCCAGCTCCAGGCGCTCAACCTACATTCCCTGTTGGATCAGGTCTGAGAGGGCATTCGCCACAGCGAGCACGCCCTGTTCTTGAATCCGAGCCAGCCTGGAGGCCCGCTCCGACTCCTCCAGACGGTAGAGGTGGAAATCGAACTCGAGCGGCAGAGCCGTGTCGCCGAGGTATTTGGGCCTGTCTCCTCGCTGGAAGTATTCCGCCCGAAGTTCGCAGCCGAGATGCTCTTGGACCGAATGGGGGAGCGGCGGGATATTCTTGCGCGTCCGGGCATCGGTCCGATACAGCGGCGGCTGGGATTTGGTCGTATCGTTCATAATTACTCGGCCCTGATTCAACGTCTCGGGAGAGGGGCGGTCGAGGAGACCGGTTCGTGCCTTGGCGGACGCAGGGCACGAACCTCGGGGTTAACAGCGCCGTCCCAGTCAAAGCTGACAGGAGTTCGCGCTCAGCGCAGCAAAATCGCCAACAAGCCGGGACGCAGCAGATGGTCTCGACCAGGTCGGGGTACTGCCGCCTGCCATACTTCAGCGACAGTTATCACTCGCGGACGACGAGCGCTGACGAGCGTTGGCCGATCTGGTGCTTCCACCAGAGGATCGGCCGCCACTACTCGAATACCCGCCATCGTTGCTGTAGTAGCTGTTTCCACTGCTGTAGTATCCGCTTCCGTTACTGTAATATCCGTTCCCGCTGGAGGCTGCGGCCGCTCCGACAGCGGTGCCGGTAGCGGCACCCGCCGCATAGGCCCAGTGACGATTGTAGTATCCGCTCCCATAGGATCCGTACCGACCAGCATAGGATCCGGATCGGCCGCCATAAAACGCGCCGGCATAGGCATTGCCGCCGCGGTTGACCGTGACGTTGCCGGAGCCGACCACGTTCCCCGAGCCCACACGGCCGTGCGCGGCGACGTTTCCGCCACGAACGGGCGCCACCACGTTTCGCGATCCGACACGGCCGTGGATTGCGCCGCCGCTCGGTGGGCCAAGGTGGCGACCCATCATCGGTGGACCACCCGATGGCGGGCGCGGGAAGGCACCCGATGGCGGACCCGGCAAGTGGGGCAGAGCGGGTTGGGCAACGGCCCCATCCGAGGCTGCTGCGGTGACGGCGAGAAGGCCCGCGAAAATCCGTATCAAATGCCTCATCACTGCTTCCTTTGCTGTCCCGGGGCAGAGGCCGGCGTCAACTCGATCGGTTTCGCATCGGCGGGCGGCTGGAAGTCGAACACGGCGTCCGGGGAATGAACCTGCCGGTCCCAGTTCGTGAATTCGGCGACGAACCTCGGCTGACCGGGGAGCAATCGGTAGGTGACGATCAAACGACGCGGAATGGCCGCTTTATTATTCTCGACCCACAATTCCAGTTCGGTGCCTGCCCCCAGATGAAGGAACAGATGCCGGCACTCGATGCCGTCGATTGTGGCCGTCCCGACTTGCCAGCCAGCGACAGGGTTGCGCAGGAGCGATTGGTCCGGCGACACGCCAAAGAAGTTGACCAGCGGAAAATCGATGTTGAGCTTGTCGAGCACCTCGGTCAGAGCTGCCGGGATGCCCCCCGGGGCGTACATCATCGAGTACACCTTGCGATCAGGCGAGAAGAGGGTAACCGACTTGCCGTCGTAGAACAGATCATTGGAGCCGTCATCGCCGGTCACCTGGATTTTGAGCTTGTCCGGACGGCGCACGACGACGTTCATGGTATGGAAGATGTGAAGCGGTTGTCCGGATTCGTCCAAGTAAACTCGGGCGGTTCGGGCCATAAACGATAGCTCCGGTGCCGAGAGCGTCTTGTTCAAGGCCGAGAGGGCGGTCCCGACGTCCTGACTGAGCGCCGGCCTGATCGATGGAGGCGGTTGCTGGGCGTGCGCGGTTTGCACCGTGGCCGATCCCGCGAGAACGCCGAGCGCGCTCATGAGCAAGCTTGGTAGAATTCTTCGCATCATTGCGTACTTCCTATTTTCCTTATCTGGATGGCGCTTTGGCACCAGTGCCATTTGCCTTTCTCAGGCGATCTCCCGCTGCGAGTGGGCTTGAAATCTCGCATCTTGAAGAGTTCGAGGCGGGGACGTCTCTGCGCAGTTCAACCTCGCTCGCCTGTAGGAAAAGCGGCAGGGCTGGAGGGCGCGCTTGGCCTGGAGCAACTGGGAGAGGCCCAGCACGGACACCAAACCGAAGGCCGCGGCCAAGGTCAGGATCGGGGTCAAGCTGGCGAGTTGCGGAGCGGGAAGGAAGGCGAGCGCGCCCGTCCCGATGACGCAGCCGAGCGCAGCGTACCGGCCGACTGGGGAAATGTTTTGCACTTGACGCATGGCTTGGTCCTTCTGCTGGCATTGCCTCAACCCCATCGGACAAGTGTCAGATCATCGCGCCCCGGCAAGCTGGCCGGGCGCGTGGCGCAATAATCGGATCAGCCTTTTGGGCGGAGGTCGAAGTGAAGTCGAAGTCGCAGGTGAATATCCCGGCTTGCGTGTAAAGCTTGGAGGCGTCGATGATGGCTCTGGCCAATCGGACTTTCTTGCGCCGCCAGTTCAACGGCCTGTTTCGGGCCAGTGTGGGCTGATGGTCATGGGCATCATCTTGGGGAGAGATAGGTGCCGCGTTGTCCAGGGTCCAATATATTGTTAGAAGACCTATAATATCAGAAACATATCAATGGGTTTCTGCTCAGAGATTTCGGCACGCCCGACCGAGGGATTGCGTCGCGCACGGGGCGGGCCCACAGACTTCCGGAAGCAAAAAGATGCTTGGAATCTAGGTCTAAGCTAGCCGAGGTATCGACGACTAAGCCGAGATCACCTTTCTGAAGAGTGCCGATCGATTCAGCCGTGATGCCTGCGTCATGATGCTGGATGGAGCAAAGAGCTTCATCCGGCCTGTATGTCCGAGAACGCTGAGGCCACGCCGAGCAAGTGCTCGAGCTGGGCCTACTTCGGGAGGATTGCCCCGGAGTGCAGGCGATCACGACCGTGCCGCACCCGCCAAGGCCGTCTCAACCCGCACCCGGAGCCCCTTCGGCGCAAATACCATCTCAACGTCACCACCAAGCTGCCGACTCAGCACGCGCTCCAGCAGCGTTGTTCCAAAGCCCTTGCGGTCCGGCACGGTCACGGGAGGGCCACCTTGTTCCAACCATTCGAACCGGATTCGACTTTCCTCGACGTTCGCGGCAGGCAAGCTCCATTTGACATGAACGCATCCTCGCGGACTGGATAGCGCACCATATTTCGCCGCGTTCGTCGTCAGTTCATGTACTGCCATCCCGACAGCCAGAGTAAGGTGGGAAGGCACGTCCAGGTTCGGCCCCGTCAGGATGACGCGTGTGCCGGTCTGATCGTCGTAAGGCTCGAGTTCACTGCGCAGAATATCCCGCAGTTGCACGCCCGCCATTTCGTTGTCCAACAAGAGTGTGTGGGTCTTTGCAAGGGATATGATCCTATGGGTCAAGGAACTCCTGAAGTTCTGAAGCGATGTCGCGTTGCGGGCTGTGGAGTTCACCAAGGCTTGCACCGTGCTCAGGGTGTTCTTCACCCGGTGCTGGAGTTCGCGCATGAGCAGGGCCTGCTGCTCCTCCAGCCGCTTCTTTTCTGTCATGTCGGAGAACATGCCCAACGCACCCGAGACCTGTCCCAACTCGTCACGCAGGGCGCTCGTGGCGGCCAGGACGGGAATAGCCGCGCCGTCCCTATGCCGAAAGCGGATCTCGAACTGCTCAAACCCGCCGGCCAGATTGCGGCCGACCCGCTCGCGGTGGTTCGGCTCGTCTTCGGGGAAGGTGAACTCCAGCGCCGGACGCCCGATCATCTCGGCCGGGGTGCACCCCAGCATGGCCGCCATCCGTGCATTCACGAACTGCGTCCGCGCATCCGCGCCAATCAGCCAGATGCCCTCGTTAGCCGTTTCGACTATGGTGCGGAAGCGCGCCTCGCTGGCACGCAGGGCTTCTTCGGCGAGCTTGCGGTCATGGATATCGGTAGTCGTCCCAAACCAAGCCGTTATGGTGCCTTCGTCATTCCGAACCGCAATGGCCCGGGTAAGGAACCAGCGATATTCACCGTCATGGCGACGGATGCGAATCTCGGTTTCGTAATCGCCGCCGCTTCGCGTCGCCGAGATCCACGCTTCCATGCAGGGGCCCCGGTCGTCGGCATGAACAGTCCGTTCGGGCCAACTGCTGGTATTCTGTTCAGTCGCGATGCCGCAGAAGCGGTACCACTGTTCGTTAACGAAGGTGATTGTTCCGTCGGGAGCCGCAGTCCAGATTATGGTTGGGACCATATTGAACAGGGTCCGGAAAGGAGCGTCGCTCTTCGTGAGAAGGCCGCCGTGCTGCGAGATGATCGGGAAGCCTTGAGAGAGTAGGGTGGCCTTATTGCTTACAGCATTTGTCCGCGGCGACTCCGTGACACCCGAATCGCATGTGAGCATTCCAGTATTCAGAATGTCGATCACGCCTGCGCCAGTCCTGGCATCTGTCGCCACACTTTCCACGGGCTTGTTGGCAACTTTGGGTGTTCTGAATCTCATTGGTATTGAACCCATCCAGTCCTTAGGCAGGGACAGGGCTAGTCGCTGTCAGAATGCTGGTCCAATATATTGTTCGCGATCTGATGATTGGAGATAATTATCAATAGCTGGGCGGGTGCAGCTTGGTAGAGACCGCCGAGCGGAGCCATATGTCCGTCGTCAGATGATTTGAGACCGTTTTCGTTTCTCAGGAACGGAGGCTCTGGCTCATCTTGGTTTAAGGCTATGCGGCCTGCAGCTGATGCTGCAAGCGTCTCTGTTGGATAGTCTGGCGTTTGATCCTTTCGCGTTCGGTGAGGATGGCCTGCCCGCGGCCGAAGTAGACGTCGGCGGGCTGTCCGTCGTCAGATGATTTGAGACCGTTTTCGTTTCTCAGGAACGGAGGCTCTGGCTCATCTTGGTTTAAGGCTAT